>CAWFDC010000001.1:0-17128 GCA_963814545.1 uncultured Thermoleophilia bacterium
CGGAGGCGAGCACGACGACTGGCGTCAGGTAGCGGCGGGGGCCGGCCCCGCGGGGTGCGCGACCCGGTGCCGCACCCACCCGCGACGGGCGGTGCGGGCGTCGTGCCTGCGGTCGCATCGTCACCTCTCTGCTTCCTCTCCACATCGTGCCTCGCAGTGTAGCCCAGAGCGGCGGCGCCACTGGAGGACGGCCGGCGATACGCCGGATGGCCGGCGCTGCGGCGGGCGGCGGCGAGAGCCGCGGCTCGCGGGCGGTGCCGAGCAGCGCGACGACCCCTCCGCGAGCCGCGCCTGCCATTTCTCCCGGCCGGGCTCGACAAGGTGCATGAGGTCGTAGAAGTCGGTGTTGCGCAGTCCGACCTCCTCGACGAAGGCGAGGAAGGGCACACCGCTGACCGCCGCCAGGCGGCGGCAGTCCTCGCGATACGTGTCGCGGGGGTCGTCGAGGCGGTCGCCGACGAACTCGAGGTTGAGCGGGAGCTCGAGCAGGGCGACGCGCAGGCCGCGGTCGCGGCAGGCGCGGACGAGACGCTCGAGCTCTTCGTGGTTGGCCTCGTAGTTGCGCGGGTCGAGCTCGTAGCGTTCGGCCAGCCAGAGGTCGAGGATCTCGCCCTTGCGCTCGTCCGTCTGGATCCGCTTCTCGCTGTAGCGATGGCGGACCTCGACCTGGCCGGCCAGCGCCGCGCGGGCCTCGGCGTCGAGGGGCTTGTCGCCCAGCGCCCGCGGCGGCGGCGAGGTGTACCGGCCGAGGCTCACGCCGATCAGCACGACGGAATCCTTCGGCATACCCCGGACGAGGCGGCGGTCGGCGCTGAAGCTCTGGTTGGTCGCCCCGAGGTCGACGGCAAGCACCTCCGGCCCACCGGCGGCGCGGATCGCCGCGGCCCAGGCCGCGTTGCTCTCGAGGCACTCGCGTGCCGACGATCCGCCGAGGAGGTAGACGGCCTGCGTCCCCGGCGGGAGAGGGTCGCTCGTCGCCGCGGGAGCGGGCGAGGCGGCGGGCTCAGACGCCTCCGCCGCAGGCGAAGAGGCGGCGGCCCCGGGCGCCGCATCACCGCCGCCGCAGCCGGCGAGGGCGGCAACGAGGGCGGCGAGAGCCAGACCGAGCGCCGCCGCCAGAGCTCCCCGTCCTCCGCGACGTCGTCTCACAGCTCGTCCACCAGCTGCGTGAGCTGCGGCGGCGTGACGCCCTTCTTGGCCAGGCTGCGGGCCACCTTCTGCGGCACGAGCTGGATGAACGCCTCGTCGAAGCGGAAGCGGCGCCACTCGCCCTCGAGGCGCAGGACGATCTCGTCGCCCTCGACGCACAGCGGCGCGCCGCGGCGCGCCGCCTCGAGGGCGATGAACGGCGCCAGCTGGTCGACCCAGACCTCGGGCTCGATCTCCTCGACCACGTTGCCGTGGTACTGCGCCGGGTCGAGGCGGCGCTCCGGGTCGAAGACGAAGACCCGCCCGGCGGCGGCGCCCGACATGAAGAACTTGCCGAAGTACGGCTTGGCCCGCAGGCGCAGCTCGCCGTGCTCGTCGGGCTTCTCCAGCCCCATCACCACGTGCAGCGAGTTGTCGCCGCCCGACATCAGGTACTCGAACGCGTACTCGTTCGGCGACCCGAAGTGGATCGAGCGCAGGCCCTGGGCGGGCGAGACGCCGTCGTCCAGCGTCACCTTGTTCTGGCCGGCGACGGCGAAGCGCGAGCCGCTGTCCCACAGGTCGAGAGTACCTCCGTGGGCGGCGTAGAAGCAGGTGTTGAGCGCGTCCTGCAGGACGAAGAGGTAGCCCGAGTCGGCCTTCATGCCGACGTGGCACTGCCCCTGGCCGTAGAGCCAGAGCTCGGCGCCCTCGAGGAGAGCCCCGAGGAAGTCGCCGGTCTCACGACCGTACAGCTCGAGGACGACGCCCTCGGCCGAAGCCCCTTCGGCGTCGGCCAGGTTGGCCCCCACGTAGCGCGGGCCGCCGAGGCAGCCGTAGCCGACGAAGTGGCGCCAGCCCTGGCGCACGGCCTCGCCGAGGAAGCGCGCGGCGCAGTCGAGCCCGAACGCCTCGCTGGCGAAGCCGTCGAAGTCGACGACGAGGACGTCGCGCGCGGCGTCGGTCGGCGGCAGCAGGTCGTCACGGGACTCGAGCGTGAGGCGCGCCCAGCGGCCGGCGGGTCGCTGCGTCTCGCCGCCCGAGCGCGCGTCGGTGACGGGCGGCTCGGCCGTCGGGCCGGCCGCCGCATCCGTCGGGTCGGCGGCCGCATCCGTCGGGCCGGCCGCCGCATCCGTCGGGTCGGCGGCCGCGTGCGCGCCGTCCGCCCCAGCGGCGGCCTGCTCGGCGAGCACCTGGGTCAGCGGCGGCACCGCGTCGAGCAGGCGGTAGACACCGCCCTCGGGGCTGCCGTCCGCGGCGCGCCCGCCGTCGGTCACGTACTCGATCGTCGAGAGCGCCCGTCCGCCGAGGTCGGCGTAGACCACGCGCTTGCGCAACTCCGTCAGGACGCGCAAGGCCGCGGCGCGCTCGGCGTCGCCGCGCGCCGCGAAGCCCGGCAGCGCCACCTCGCAGAGGTGGCGGTACTCGTCGACGCGCAGGTCCTTGAGCCGGGCCAGCGTCGTATCGACGAGGCGGGCCGCCGGCTCGGGGAGGGCGTCGTCGGGCCCGAGGAAGCGGCCCTCCGCGCCGGCCGGCGCCCCGGGAAGCGCGGCGGCGAGCTCGTCGAGCGCGGCCTCCACCTCGCTGCGCCAGGCACGACGCACACGGCGCAGCGTCGGCCGGCGCCCCACGTCCTCCTTCTCGCCGGCGCGCCGGACGACGACCGGCTCGCCGAAGCGGTTGACGAGCGAGAGGCGCCCGTCGCCCGGGGTCAGGAAGGCCTCGACGACGCCGCCGAACTCACCCCGCCCCGGCGTGCCGCCGGGGCGCATGTTGAAGCGCAGGTCGTGGGCGGCGTCCTTGAGCACGCCCTGATGGTGGAGCGCACGCAGCATCGCGTCGGCGATCTTCGCCTCGCTGCCGTTGGCCACGACCTCGACGCCGCCCTCACCGGTGTCGACGCTGACCACGAGCTCGTGCGGGCGCAGGAACTTGATGTCCATGTTCTCGCGGAAGCCGACGCGGCGCGGCGCCGATGCCGCGGCGGCCGGCGCCTCGGCACGCGGTGCGGCAGCACCGGCGGCGGTCGCGGCATCGGCGGCGGGCCCGGCAGCCTCGCCGCCGCCCCCCGCCCCGCCCCCGGGCCGCGACTCGACGATGGTGAACTTGTACGGGCCGGTCGGCGTGAGCTGCACGTAGTTGAGCGAGAGCAGCTCGAAGAGCCGCCGGCGCTCCTCGGGCATCGCCGCGAGGTCGAGACCCGTGATCGGCGAGATGACCTGCGAGGCCTCCTCCGTCGTCAGCCCGAGTACGCGGCGCGTGAAGTCGACAAGGTAGGCGGCGTACTCGGTGTCGGTGAGCGCCTTGCGGTCGTAGAGCGAGTCGCCGGCGTAGTCCTCCCACCCCGGGCCCATCGACGGGTCGACGTGCACGTAGCCGAACTCGCGCAGGAAGGGCGAGGTGGAGTCGACGCCGACCTGCTCGCCGTTGTGCATCAGGAGCAGGTCGTAAGCCTTGAAGGGGTGCGCCCCGGCCGGGTTGCCGCGCCCCTCGGCGTCGATCGCCGGGGAGTTCGTCGGGTAGCGGTGGTGCAGCGCCCAGACGTGAGCGAAGAGCGCGTGAGTCCTCACCTCGCGCCCGCACGTCGCGATCTCGAGGCCGTCCTCGGGGACGCCCGGGTAGCCCTCCCAGAGCCGCGTGAAGTCGAGGTACTCGGGGATCGTGTGCGTCCAGCCCGAGATCTTGACCGCGGCCAGGTCCTCGCCCATCGAGACGAGGTAGCCGCGGCGCTTGGCGGCGTACTTGCCCTCGGGAGCCCCGGGCTCGGTGTGGGTGCGGTAGTAGCGCGAGTCGATGAGGTGACCGAGGACGGAGAGGTACTCCTCGCGGACGTCGGCGAGGAAGGCGGAGAGGCGGGCGCCAGTGTCGCCCCGGCCGTCCGCCGCCGCGCCGGCCGGCGGATCGCCGGCCTCGAGGCCGGCGAGGGCGCCGGCGAGCTCGTCGTCGCCGAGCTCGCCGTACTTCGTGCGCCGCTGCAGCCAGCGGTCGCCGGCGAGCAGCGTGCGGCCGTAGCGCGCGAGCACGTCGGGCCGCGGCTCGACGAAGAAGAGGTGGAAGTCGCCGGGGTCCTCGCGCAGGTCGGCGAGGCGCCAGCCCTCGGGCCCGGCGTAGCGCTCGCGGACCGGCAGGCGGAAGTCGTCGAGCCGGTCCGCGACCTCGGCGGCGGCGAGCTCGGCGCCGTCGGCGCCGTACAGGCCGCAGCCGCCGAGGTGCTCGAGCATCGCGCGCAGCGTCTCCGCGCGGTCGTGGCCCAGGGTGTTCACGACGAGACAGCAGCGCCCGCGGACGGGGGCCGGGGCGAAGCCCGCCCAGGCGAGGCCGCCGCCGCGGTTGTTGCCGCCGTTGGAGGAGAGCCGCGCCGCCTCCCAGATCGCGGCGATGTCGACGGGCTCGCTCACCGTCAGCGAGCCGACGCGGCAGGAGTCGTGCTCGGCGGCCGGCGGCACTGGAGCGGACGGCCCGGCGGTGTACGCGGCCGGACCCGTGACGGCGTCGGCGGACGGCGGCACGAGGTCGCCCTCGGCCGCCGGCCACTGCGGCATCTCGAGCAGGTCGGTGCGCCCGCGCAGCTTGCGGATGTCGTCCAGCAGCGCATCCTCGTCGGCCACGGAGCCGTCCTCGGCCAGCGCCCCGCTCTCGCGGTTGAGGGCGTCGACGAGGACGGCCAGCTTCACCATGTTGAGCACCGTCCAGTTGCGGAAGCGGCGGCGCATGAGCTCGCGGTCGTTCTGCACCATCAGCTCGGGCTTGGTCGTGATGCCGCCGCGCGGGCAGTCGAGGTGGCAGTTGCCGCACTGGTTGCAGCCGAAGGCGACGGCCTTGCCGATACTGCCCTCGAGCAGGCCGTCGGCGCCGGCGATCAGCACCTTCAGCATATCGAGCTCGCCGCGCAGGCCGCCGGAGGCGAAGAGCCGCGTGCCGCCCTTGGCGCCGAAGGGGGCGCCGTTGCCGTCCCGCAGCGGCTTCAGCTCGCCGCTGCCGTCGAGGTCGACCTTCTCGCCGAGCAGCGCGTGGTGCGTGTGCAGCATCGTCCTGAAGGCGTCCGGCCACCCCACGTGCGACGAGTCGGCGTGGTAGTTGCCCGAGCCGCCCATGCCGGCGTCGACGAGCAGGTAGTCGACGACGAAGTTGCTCCACATGCCGGCGGCGACGTAGCGCGTGTAGTTGGAGCCCGTGATCTTGATGCCGCAGTGGTTGTGGTAGAGGAGCCAGAGCCAGACCTCGGCCGGCATGTCCTCGATCGAGTAGATGTCGTGCTTGGGGTCGGGGCTCAGCGCGTCGGTGCCGACGGGGATGTTGCGCGCCTTGCTCACCGTGGGCGTCACCTTGGCCCCCGAGAGGCGCCCGCCCTTGCCGGGCTTGGCGCCCTGGTTGATCTTGATCTCGACGTCGCGCACGCGGCGCAGGTCGCGGCCGGTGACCCCGAAGTGACCGGAGGCGACCTGGAGGCTCTCCCAGCGCATGTCGCCGTCCCGGGCCAGCTTGATGGGGCCGCCCTCGCCGGAGGACGTCATGCTGAGGCCCACATTGCCCTCGACGCGCGCGGTGAGGAAGTCCTCGCTGGCGGCGCCGAGCGAGGTCGAGGCGTGGCAGACCGGGCCGTGCCAGATCGGCTCGCGGATGCCCACACCCGACAGGACGAGCCCACCGCGCGGGTCGCGGCGCAGGGTGACGGCGCCGTCGGCGGAGGCGCGCACGACGCAGGCCCCGTGCGCGCCGTGACCGACGGCCTTCAGCTCGATGAGGCGCCCACCGCCGTCCGGCTCTGAGGCGCGGAGCCAGAGGGGCGCGGCGCCGGAGTCGGCGGCCCCGGGAGCGGCGGAGCCGGTCCGTTCAGCCGCCGCGGAGCCGTTAAGGTCGGCCGCCGCCAGCACCGCCGCCAGCGGGTGGTCGTCGCCGACGCGCTGCTCGAACCCGCCGCGCTCGTCGGCGTCGAAGCGAAGCAGGGGCCGTGCGTCGGGCGCCGCGTGGATCGAGACCGTCGCCGCGGGCGCCGCGGCGCCCGGCCGCTCGAAGCCGCGCGGCACGGCGAGCGAGACGTAGTCGAGCAGGGACGGGTCGCGGCGCAGACGGGCCAGCGACCAGGCGACGCTCGCGCGCGAGACACGCAGGCCGATGCGGTCGAGACCGTACCGCCCGGGGTCGCCCTGGAGGAAGAAGTCGTCCTCCCGCGGCAGCTCGCCGGCGGCCATCCGGTAGATGACGTCGAGGAAGTCGGCGTTGAGGGCGGCGTTCGAGTTGCTCAAGTGAAGCCCGGCGGTGCGCTGGGCCAGCACCTGGGCGGCGCGCACCAGCGGCAGGTCGGGCGACCGCTCGCCGAGCAGGCTCGAGACGGCGTAGCTGGCCCGTACGTCCGGGGGTACGGGCTCGGCCTCGACACGGGCGGCGTTGACGCGCGCGTTCTCGGCCCCGAACTCGCCGGTCGCCAGGGCGTCGACCTCGCGCACCCAATCCTCGGTGACGGTGATCGCCATCGTGTTGCCCGACGTCTTCTTCACGTCGTCGATGCCCATGCAGCTGAGGAAGTCGAGGATGCTGTGCTGCCAGCAGGTGAGGGTGCAGCGCGCCATCTCGCGAAGATCGGCCGGGGGGACGGCGCGGACGGCGGCGGCGAAGGCGTCGCGAGCCGACGAGAGTGCGTCGCGCGCGGCGGTACCGCTGCCGGCGAGGGCCTCCGCGGTGACCTGGGCCCTGCCGTCGTCGCGCGCTGCGGTGCCGCCGGCGAGGGCGTCGACGGAGGCGGTCGCGCGCCCGGCGGCGGCGAAGGCGTCGACCGCCTCGGGGACGAGCGCGATCGCCGCCGCGTGCGTCATCGCGCCGCCGTTGGACCCGAGCAGCACCGACTCGTAGACCGTGGCCGCCGACGCCTGCGTGTCGCCGTCGCCCCCGGCCGCGAGCAGCTGGACGCGGGCGCGGAGCAGGCGGTCCTTGAGGAAGCGGTCGACGGCCGGCGTGAGGCGATACGACTTGAGGGCACCGGCGTGGTAGTGGACGAGGGCGACGCCGTCGTGGCGCGCCGCCTCCTCGAGGCGCGCCCAGAAGGCGTCGCCGTCGTGGCGCACGAAGACCGAGAGCAGGCAGTCGGGGTTCGCGGCGCGCACGGCGGCGGCGAGGGCGGCGAGCCGGGACGGCTCGCCGCCCTCGCCGCCGCCATCCCCTCCCCACGGGTCGAGCTCGACGATCGGCGCCGCGGCGACGAGCTCGCGGAGCCCGTCGTCGCCGAGCGCGGCCGCGTCCGCCGGCGCGACGCGCACCATCAGCCCCGCGGCGAAGGGGAGCAACTCGGCGGCGTGCAGACGAGCCCGGGATGCCTCGACGACCACCAGGGTACGCGTCTTCACGTCGTGCGCCTCGTCGGCGTCGGCCGACGCCTGCAGGTAGGCGAGCTCGAGCGTGACGCCCTCGTGCAGGGGCAGCGGGCCGACGACGATCGGCATATCGAGGCGCAAGGCGCGCAGCTCCTCGAGGCGGCGGCCTCCGGGCTCGCGCAGCAGCACCGCGGGGCGTTTGCGGACGATGTCCCAGGTGGTCGAGAACTCCTCGCGCAGGCCGTCGTTGGCCGGGTGCGTGATCGCGGCGTGCGAGAAGTACGAGCGCCAGTAGCCGTAGTGCCAGGCCGCGCCCACCGTGAGCGGCTCGCGGCGGTACCGCTCCTTGAGCAGCTTGTCGACGTCGAAGGAGGTCATCTCGAGGTGCGGCAGCGAGCGCG
Source organism: uncultured Thermoleophilia bacterium (assembly GCA_963814545.1). Taxonomy (GTDB): domain Bacteria; phylum Actinomycetota; class Thermoleophilia; order UBA2241; family UBA2241; genus UBA2241. Next base: position 7,838 of record CAWFDC010000001.1, read on the forward strand.
AGGCGCGTGCGTAGAGGGCGAGGAAGCGCTGCCCGCGCGTAGCCCGGGGCAGCGCCCAGAAGCCCTCCTCGTCGACGCCGGCGCGGCGCAGCAGGTGCGCCACAAGCCGCCCGGCGCGCCCGGGGTCGCGGACGGCCTCGCCGGCGGGGTCGGCGACGAAGCCGAGGAGGTCCTCCCACTGGTCGAGGCGCGCCCGCGCCCGCGTGGCGCGCCCGTCGGCGGGGGCGCGGCGCGCCCGGGCGAGCATCGCGACCAGCTCGTTGCTCAGCCGCGCCACGACGGCACCCCCCAGCGATGGTCGATCGGCGCCGCGCCGGCGCGCGCGGCCGTGGCACAGCCCTCCACCGGCGCAGCGGCGCCCGGCCCGTCCACTCCCTCGAGCGCCTCGAACTCCTCGAGCGCCGCCAGCCAGTCGTCGGCCGGGGCCTGGACGACGCGCAACGTCTGCCCCCCGTTGCGGCGGTTGGCCGGGCAGACCTCGACGCAGGCGCCGCAGCCGATGCAGCGCTCGTCGTCGCTCGTGATGCGGCGCGGGTCGTCGTCGTGCTCGAACTCAAGGTTGGCGCCGGTCGGGCAGACCGGGATGCAGGCGCCGCAGTGAAGGCAGGTCGCGGCGGGCCCGTCTTCGTTCTCGGCACGCAGCACGTGGAAGCGCACCACGCCGGGCAGGGCGGCCGGCGCGCGGCGCAGGTAGAGCCCCGGCCGCACGTCGAGGAAGCGCTCGCGGTAGCCCGACGAGCCGCGGACGGCGGCGAGCAGGTCGGCGTGGCCGTCGTTGCCGGCGGAGCGGCGCCCGTCGAGGAGCTCGTCGAGACAGGCGTACACGTCGAGGTGGGCGATCCCCGCCTGGCAGACCTCCTCGCAGTTGCCGCAGCGCAGGCAGAGCTGCAGCAGCGCCGGCGTGGCGCCGCGGCCGTCGGCCCCGGCGCGGGCGAGCTCGGCACGGTGGACGAGGGTCTGCGGCAGGCGCACGCGGGCGGCGTCGTAGACCGGGCAGACGACGTTGCACTCGCCGCAGTTCACGCAGTGCAGCGGCCGGTCGAGCGGCGACGGCGGCGCCAGGCCGAGCGGCTCGCCGTGCCCGCGCGCGGGCCCGGCAAGCAGGCCGGCCACACGCCGGACGCCACGGCCGGCGGCGGCCGTGGCGGGCCGCTCCCAGAGCCGGCGCGCGACCCGCACGCCGGGCGCGTACACGAGCCCCACGAGCGCGCCCGCGCGCCCGCGCAGGGCGAGGTCCACGACCACGCCGCGGTTGACGAGCGCCTGCGGGTCGAGGGCGCGCTTGACGGCGCGCAGGCGCTCGAGGCCGGCGTCGCCGAACTTGGCGGCCGCGAACGGCGCCTGCCAGCGCCCGACGACGTAGGGCCGCCCGCGATGACGCGCGACGGCGAGGTCGACGAGCACCGGGGACACGGCGAGATCCAGCGTCGCCGCCGCCGTACGGTGGTCGGTGAGGTAGCCGGCGATCACGAGCGCCTCGCCGCCGGAGAGGTAGTAGACCTCGGGGTCGAGCTCGACGCCGGCGGCGCGCGCCAGGGCGACGGCCTCCTTGAGGTAGGCGCCGACCCGCGTCGCCGGCAGGCGCACCTCGGCGGCCAGCATGCCGGGGCCGAGGCGCTTGGTCTGCTGCGGGCGGAAACGCTCGGCGGCGAAACGCAGGCTCTCGTCGGCGAGCGCGCCGGGGGCGCCCGGCGCCTCGCCGAGGCGGCGCGCCATGGCCCGCGCCGCGGCGAGGCTCAGGAAGTCCATGTACAGGTAGGCGACGGCGCCCTCGTCGCCGGCGGCGAGCGGGGCGCCCAGCTCGCGCGGGCCGGCGAGGCGCTCCCACGGCATGCCCTCGCCGCCCGAGAGCGCCGACGGGCGGCGGCGCCAGGCGCGCACGTCCTCGTCGGCCCAGACGCGGCGCACGTGGCGCACGAAGGGGCGGAAGACGAGCTTGAGGTTGGCCGGCCGCGGCAGGCCGCGGCCGGCCCCGAGACGTACCCACTCGACGGCGGCGAAGGCGTCGCGCAGCGAGTCGAAGGGCAGGAGCAGGGCGCCGATCTTCGGCCGCCGCCCGACGGCGACGACGAGCTGCACGACGGCGCCCAGCGTGCCCTCGCTGCCGACGAGGTCGGCGAGGCCGAAGGGCTCGAGGCCGCGGCCGCGGAACCAGGCCTCGACGGCATCGGCGCCCACTTCGCGGTGGCCGCGGCGGGGCGCCTCGGCCGGCACGTCGAGACGGCCGTCGGCGTGGAAGCGCACGAAGTCGCCGCCGGGCAGCACGACGTCGGCGGCGCGCACGACGTCGATGGCGTCGCCGGGCCCGAAGCCGTTGAGCCCCGAGGCGCCGCTCACGAGCCAGCCGGCGAACGTGCCGCCGAGGTTGGAGGAGTAGACGGGCAGGGCGAGGCCGTGCTCGGCGAGGCGGCGGTGGATCTCGCGGAAGCGCGCCCCCGCCGATCACGCAGACGTCGTCGTCGGGGTTCACGTCGATGTGGTCGAGGCGCGAGAGGTCGAGCACGAGGCCCCCGTCGTTGGGGACGGCGCCGCCGAGCGCGCCGGAGGCGGCGCCGCGGATCGTGACCGGCACCCCGTGCTCGCGCGCCCAGACGAACGCGACCTCGACCTCGGGCGCCGAGAGAGGCAGGAAGACGAGGTCGGGGCGGGCGCGGGTCAGCCACGCCGTGAACGGCGCCCCCAGGTACACGTTCTGGTCGCGCTCGGCCTCGCGGCGCAGGGACGCGTCGGTGACCAGGCGGTCGGGGAGCGAGGCGAGCGCCGGCGCACCCTCGTCGTGGAGTGCGGCCACGGCGGCCTCGAGGGCTACGGCCATCGCCCGCGTGGCCGCCGGGCAGTCGCGCGCGGCCGGGGAGAGACCGCCGTTGATGTAGGCGTGCAGGTCGGCGATCGCCGGGCGCGGGCGGGAGTCGGTGCTGCTGGGGAAGGACGAGCGGCGGGGGGGGCGGGCGCGGCGGCCGGGGATCGATGCTGCCGGGGACGACGAGCGGTGGGGATCGGTGCCGCTCGGGGATGACGACTGCCGGGCGTCGGCGCTACCGGGGGACGAGGCGGGGCGGGCGTCGGTGGATGGTCCTCTGGTGTCGGGGGAGGCGGGCCGGGCCGGGGCGGTCATGCCCGCCGCCGGCATGGCGGAAGTGTCTCAGTCGGCGAACGCACCGTGGGCATCCTCATCGTCTGCGTTGGACTGGCGAAGGCGGCGCCGCGCGCCGCCTCGTCCTGCAGTAAACCGGCCCCGGCGGGCGATGTCGATCTCACGCCGGGCCACCCCGACCGGCCGCTGCGGGCCGCCCCGTCCAGCGGTGCCTCGCTGCTGCTCGCGGAGCAGCCCGGCCACCGCCTGTGCCGCTGCCGACGACGCCGGCGGCGGCTGCCGGCGACGCCGGCCGGCGACGGCTGCGGGCGCCGTCCTGCCGCTGCGCGCGGCGCCCCGCCCGGCGGCTGCTCGCCGCGGCGCGCTCGGGTATCCTGAGTCCCGTCCCCGGTGAGGAGCGCAACGACCGCGTGAGCCCGTCCCCCAACGGCACAGAGCAGCCCGTCGGAGCGACCCCCGAAGCGGGGGCCGGCGGCCCGCCGGCGCGCGGCCTGAGCGACGCCGAAGCCGCGCGCCGCCGCGCCGCCGGCCAGGGCAACGACGTCCAGGTGCACGCCGGTCGCACCTACAAGCAGATCGTCCGCGCCAACGTCTTCAACTTCATCAACAACCTCTACTTCGGCCTCGGGGTCCTCCTCGTCGCCCTCGGCCGCTACCTCGACGCCGTCGTCGCCGTCGGCGTGATCATGGCCAACACGCTCGTCAGCCTCTTCCAGGAGATCCGCGCCAAGCGCACGATCGACCGCATCGCGATCCTCACGCGCCCCAAGGCGACGGTCGTGCGCGACGGCGCCGAGCGCGAGGTCGACCCCGCGGAGATCGTGGTCGGCGACCTGCTCCGCCTGCACCCGGGCGACCAGATCGTCGTCGACGGGCGCGTGCGCGGCGAGGGCCGGCTCGAGGTGGACGAGTCGCTCCTCACCGGTGAGTCCGACCTCGTCCTCAAGACCGACGGCGACGCCCTGCTCTCGGGCAGCTTCTGCGCCACCGGCGGCGGTCATTACGAGGCCGAGAAGGTCGGGCTCGAGAGCTTCGCCAACAAGCTCACCGCCAAGGCGACCAGCTACCGCCGCGAGCTGACGCCCCTGCAGCGCGAGGTCTACCTGATCATCCGCACGCTGCTCATCGTCGTGCTCGCCTTCACCGTCCTCGTCTGGAGCCGCAGCATCAGCGAGCACCTGCCGTTCGTCGAGGGCGTGCGCATGTCGACCGTCGTCGTCGCCCTCATCCCCAACGGCCTCGTGCTCTCGATCGCCCTCGCCTATGCGCTCGGCGCCGTTCGCATGCTGGGCAAGGGGATGCTGATCCAGCAGGCCAACGCCGTGGAGTCGCTCTCCAACGTCGACGTCCTCTGCACCGACAAGACGGGGACGCTGACATCGAACGTGATCAGCCTGCACGAGACGACGCCGCTCGACGACACCGAGGAGGACCTCGAGACCCTTCTCGGCGACTACGCCGCCACCACGACCGACGTGAACCGCACCGTCGAGGCTCTCGCAAGGGCCTATCACGGCATCCGGCGGCGGCCGTCGAGCGAGGCCCTCTTCTCCTCGCGACGCAAGTGGAGTGGGCTGGCCTTCGACGAGGGTGCCCTGCGCGGCACCTACGTGCTCGGGGCGCCCGAGGTCGTCGGCGCGGCCCTTCCCGACGGCGCCGGCTTCGTCGCGCCCGGGGAGGAGTACGGGGAGCACGAGGCGGTCGCCCGCGGCGGCGAGGGCGACGACCCGTCCGCGGTGCCGGTATGGCAGGAGCCTTCGCGCTGGGAGTGGCGGCCGTGGTCGTGGCAGCGCGGCGGGACCGGCGGCGGCGAGACCGGGGGCGACGCTTCTCCGGCGAGTTCCGCCGCCACGCCGAGACCCCCTCCTCGGAGCCCCTGCAGCCGGCGCTGTTCGGCGACGACGCCCTGATCTCCACGGCAGGCATGATGGGCGGCGAGGCGCGCGGCGCGCACTGGCGCGAGCACGCCGCGCGCCTCGCCGCCGCCGGCTACCGTGTCCTCCTCTTCGCCGCCGCGCCCGAGCCGACGGCCTTCGCCGACGATCCCGAGCTGCCGCCGGGTCTGCGCCCCCTCGCCGTCGTCAGCCTCCGCGACGAGCTGCGTCCGCACGTGCAGTCGACGCTCGACGAGTTCGGCCAGGCCGGCATCGAGGTCAAGGTCATCTCCGGTGACGACTCGCGCACCGTGGCGGCCATCGCCCTGCAGGCGGGCCTTCGGCCCGGCGACACGACGGCAGGAGCCGGCACGGCCGACGAGCGCATCCGCGTCGTCCCCGAGGGTGCGGCCGAGACGACCGACGTGACCGGCTTCGAGACGCTCTCGGGCGCCGACCTCGACGCCCTCTCGGGCGACGAGTTCGACGCGGCCGCCGTGCGCGCGCGCATCTTCGGCCGCGTCACCCCCGAGCAGAAGCAGTCCCTCGTGCAGGCGCTGCGCCGGCGCAAGCGCCACGTGGCGATGATCGGCGACGGCGTCAACGACGTCGTTGCGTTGAAGGAGGCGAACGTCAGCGTCGCCATGAACGGCGGCGCCCAGGCGGCGCGCGGCGTCGCCGACCTCGTGCTGCTCAACGACTCCTTCGACGTGCTGCCCTACGCCTTCCGCGAGGGCCAGCGCATCCTCAACGGCATGAACGACATCCTGCGCATGTTCATGGTGCGCATCCTCGCCAAGGCCGGGGTGGTCGGCGTGGTCGCCGCCGCCGGCGGCTTCCCGTTCGCGCCGCGTCAGGCGTCGATGCTGAGCTTCATCGGCGCCGGCATCCCCGCCGTCGCCTTCGCCGTCTGGGCCAAGCCCGGGCCCGTGCCCAAGACCAGCCTCTTCCGCCGGCTGGCGCGCTTCGTGCTGCCGGCGGCGGTCGCACAGTGGCTCATGACCATGACCGTCTACTACATCTGGGCGGCGGTGCACGAGAGCCTCTACCTCGCCGATCACCCCGGCGCCAGCGAAGCCGACCTCCTGCTCAACGCGCTCCCGCCGGTGCAGACCGCGACCACGATCTTCGCCGCCCTCTGCGGGATCCTCGTGGTGCCGCTGCTGGCGCCGCCGAGCGAGTGGTGGGTCGGCGGCGCCCCGCTGCGCCGCGACTGGCGCTTCGCCGCCCTCACGGTGCTGCTCTTCGCCGTGCTCGTCGTCAGCATCGCGACCGCGGGCGGCCGGACGCTCTTCGAGCTGACGCCGCTGCCGCTCTACCAGTACGCGGCCCTCGGCGCGGCGGCCCTCGGCTGGCTGATGCTCGTGCGTTGGATCTGGCGCAGCCGGCTGCTCGACCGCTGGCTGGGGCCGCTCGACGGCGACGGCCGGGTCGGCCGGCGGCGGCCGGAGCGGCTCCCGCTCTGAGACGGCGGCGGGCGGCGCTGCGCGCCGCCCGCCGCCCGCCGCCGTCCGCCGGTGTACCGGCCGTCGACCCTACTCGACCGGCACCACCCTGATGCGGTAGATCACGTTGCCGATGTCTCCGGTCACGTACATGTCGCCGCGAGCTCCCACGGCGATGCCGTTGAAGCCCCATGTCGGCATCATGCTCTGTGAGGCCGGCGCACCCAGAGCGAGCCCGCACGCGACCTCGCTCGTCGTCCCGCTCGCGGGGTCGATGCGTGTCACGCGACCGGCGCCGGATTCCACCACCAGCAGGGCGCCGTCCTTCGCGACCGCCATCCCCTCGGGCAGCACGAGGCCGCTCGCGATCACCAGCGGCGCCGCAAGGTCCACGCCGTCTTCCACGAACTGGTAGACCACTCCCGTGAGCCAGTCCGCGGCCCAGAGCTCGCCGCCTGCGGCCGCCAGGCCGGAGGGGACGTACAGAAGGCCGTCCAGGTGGCTCCTGGTCCCGTCGGGCTGCTGCCGCACCAAGCCGTGCGTGCCGAGGTCGGCGACGATCAGGTCGTCTCCGACGCTGATCGCGTTCACGGGTACCGAGAAGTCGTCCCAGCGAGCCACCTCGCTTGCGGTCTCCGGGTCCCAGACCTGCACGGCATTGCCGAACCACGAGGTGAGCACCAAGTCACCGCCGCAGGGCGCGACGGTGATGGGCTCGATGATGCTCGGGCGCGAGAACGCCTGGCGCGTGACGCCCAGGCAGCGGCCCGTCCGGGCGTCGAACTGCTTCATCTCCCAGAGGTCGGCGACGTACAGCGACTCGCGGCAGCGCGGCGCCGGCATCGCGGCGATGCCGCCCGGAATGATGATCCCGGGAGCGGCACCAGACGTCGCGCCACCCCACTCGGCAGGATGCGCCAGACGGAGCCGTTGCCGCCGTGCGTGACGTAGAGACGGCCGCGCGTGTCGAAGGCGAGGTTGTCGAGCCCCTCGACCAGTCGCACGCACAGGCTGGTCGTCCCCGTCGCCGTGTGAGCACGGATCACCTCACCCGAACCGTGGACCACGGCGTGCAGCGTGCCCTGCGCGTCGAACTTGACCGCGCAGGGCCAGTCGAGGCCGCTTGCGATGACCTCGAGGTCGCGGGTCGCGACATCGATGCGGACGATCCGGCCCAGGAAGGGCTGGGGCGCGTAGAGCCACCCGTCGGGCCCGAAGTCGAACCCGTTGAGCTGCTCCGGGAAGCCGGGCACGCCGGAGCCGCTCCAGACGAGCACGGGCGGCGAGACGAGGTCGGGGTCGAGCTCGTAGAGACCGTCGCCGAAGAACGCCTGACCGACGAACAGACGCCCGTCGTCGGTGAAGGTGATGGGGTTGACCCACGGCGCCACCCATTGAGATGCCATCGCGCCGTCCGGCGTCATGCGCCAGACGTATCCTTCCATGATGTCGGTCCAGTACAGCGAGCCGTCGGGGCCGAGGGCGACGTCGTCGCCCCCGTTGGTCCCATCGTCGACACCGTAGCGGTCGAGGATCTGCCCGGTCCGCGTATCCAGCACGACGATCTCCCGGCCGAGCACCGAGGCGATGTAGGCGCGTCCGGCGGCGTCGATGGTTATGCCGTTCGCACCGTGGATGCTCGCCCCGCGGGCGAGCACCCGGGTGATGTACCGTACGTCACCGCTCGCCGCCGCCGGGCTCAGCGCCATGACGGCCAGCACGGTGACGACGGCGAGGACAAGCACAAGGGAACGCTTCATGGGGTCCCTCCCATGAGTGCGTGACAGAACGTGGTCTCGCTCAGATCGTGGTCTCGCTCATATGTCGCGAGCGGGTGTGCCCATCCCACCACCACCCACGAGGGACCGCTGCGACCGATGAGAACACGACTACGTCGGCAGCGGCGTCCGACCACACCGCGCAGTGCCGGCCCCTGCGGCGTCCCGTCAGGATGCGTCAGTGGCGCGTACCCAGCGCCGGTCGCCCGAAACCGTTGTGACCGAAGCGGGCGGCGCTGCAGGGCGGGCGGCGCTGCGTGCCGCCCGCCGTCGGCTCACCGGTGGCCATCGCGGCCTTCGTGAGCTCCGGCCCGGGCCTCTCAGCCGGTGCCCACGCTCGGGCAGAGGCCGGCGAGCACGCACTCGCCGCAGCGCGGCCGGCGGGCGTGGCAGACGCGGCGTCCGTGACGCACAAGGTCGACGTGCGCGGCGTAGATCTGCGCCGGCCCCGGCCCCGCCATCGCGGTGAGCAGCGGGTGCGCCTGCTCGGCGGTGACGCCCTCGTCGATCAACCCGAGGCGCCGCGCCAGACGGTGCACGTGCGTGTCGACCGGCATGACCGGCCGCCCGAGGGAGAAGAGCAGGACGCAGGCGGCCGTCTTCGGGCCCACTCCGGGCAGGGCCTCGAGCCAGGCCGCTGCGGCCTCGTCGTCGAGGCCGTCGAGAGCGCCCAGATCGGGCTCGGCGGCGCCGCCCGGCGCGCTCAGCGCGGCCAGGATGGCCTTGATCCGCGGCGCTTTGGTTGCGGCCAGCCCGCCCAGGCTGATGGCCGCCTCGACCTCGCCGACCGGGGCGTCGCGGACCGCGCTCCACGTGGGGAAGCGCCGTCGCAGCGCGGCGAAGGTGCGGTCGGTGTTGACGTCGGCGGTGTTCTGCGAGAGGACGGTGTAGACGAGCTCGTCCACCGGCGGCAGGCGAGGCGCGAGCAACGGGCGCCCGTAGGCGTCGTCGAGCAGCTCCACCACACGTGTGAGCTGTCGCCGTCGCCAGCTGCGGCTGCGCGACGAACGGCCGGTCCCTCTCGCATCCATGGCGCGGATGATACGCGAGCCTGAGGCACGGCGCCGTCACCGAGGGCCGAGCGTCGTGAACCAGGGCCG
>CAWFDC010000002.1:0-52344 GCA_963814545.1 uncultured Thermoleophilia bacterium
GGCACGTGCCGGTCGCCTTCGTGGTGCCGTTCGAGCCTGAGGGCTTCAAGGCGACGCGCGTCCTCCGTGAGCTGCGCGACCTGCTGCCGTCGTCGTCGCTGCCGAGCCGTATCGTGGCCGTGCGCGCGATCCCGCGCACCGGCTCCGGCAAGGCCATCCGCGCCGAGCTCCGGGCGCTGCTCGAGGCGGCGGGCTGATGGGCGTCGGCCGCTTCCCCCAGGTCGACGGGTCGCGCTCGCGCGGCCCGCGCCGCGCCGGCTTCCTGCGCGGTCTCGGCAGCACCAGCCCCTTGGCGATGCTCGCCGCCGCCCTGTTGCTCGTGCCGGCACTCCTCGGGCTCGAGGCCGCGTTCTCGAGCGGCGCCTGGTCCGACATGGCGTTGGAGTATCTGCTGCGCAAGTCGAGTGACGACTACGTGTACGTGTCCTGGACCGTCGCCCGCAACCGCCAGGACCCGCCCGAGGCCCCCGCCGTCTACCTCCTCGGCGGGTCGACGATGCGCGAGTCCATCGTCAGCGGCCCTTCGCTCGCCCGTCGCGTGGCGGCGGCCGGTGGCCCACGCATCGCCGGCTACAACCTCGGGTCCATGAACCAGAATTTCGCCCAGAGCCTCGCCATCGCCGACAACGTGCCGCGGCCGGCCCTGCTCGTCGTGGGCATCAACCCCGGCCGCTTCGCGGCGTCGCCCGGGGCGAACCAGCAGCAGGCGGTGGGCCGGGAGCTCCTCCTCGAGAGTGACTACCTGCGCGACTACGTCAAGGGGATCGCGCCCCAGTACCGCGACGACTACTCGATCCTGCCGGGCATCCTCAGCTACCTCACCAGCTACGTGGAAGGGCACGTCCGCGCGCTCTTCGCCGGCCGGCTCCCGGGGCGCACCTACGGCCAGCACCGCTACAACCAGCGCTTGGGGCACTCCGTCGCCCAGAAGGAGGCGATGGTGCGCAAGTGGAACAAGCGCCGCGCGCCGTTCTTCAGGAAGAACCTGGAGTACAACCTCGCGATGCTCGATCAGCTGCTCGTCCGCGCGCAGCAGCGCGGGGTCGACGTGGTCCTGCTCGAAATGCCACGGAACGAGGCGATCATCGACGGGCGCTTCGATTGGGCGCTGGCGATGTACGTGCCGCGGGTGCGCGAGCTGGCCGAGCGCTACGGCGTCGCCTACGTGGACTTCTCCCAGGATCTGGGGCTCGACAACGGGGTCTTCCACGATCTCTCCCACCTCGTCGAGCCGGGCCGCCAGGTCTGGGAGCAGCGCCTGGCCGAGGAGCTTGCGGCCTTCTACGAGCGGCAGGGCGACGCCGGCGGGGACACGCCGTGAGGATCTACTTCTCGCCCTATCTGATCCCCGTCGTCGTCGTGGCCCTCGCGCTGTTCTGGCTCGTCCTGCGCGACGAGCGCCGACGTCTCTGGTTCGTCGTCGCGCTCTCGCTGGCGATCCTCGCCATGCTCCACCCGGTCTTCGCCGTGGTCGCCGTGGCGCTGCTCGTCGTGACCCAGCAGGTCGTCGCCGCGCACGCCGCCGGCCGCCTCTCGGGCGGTCGCGCGGTGCTGATCGCCGTGCTCATCGCCGCGATGACGCTGGCGATCGGCAAGTACGGTCGTTCGGCGGCGTTCAGGATGTGGGGCGGCGACGAGTGGATCACCGCGCGCCTGCTCATGCCTTTGGGCATCAGCTACTTCGTCTTCCGCCTCATGCAGTACGTCTTCGACCACCTGCGCGGGGTCATCACCGACAACTCGTTCCTGCGCCTGGCGGCGTTCATGATGTTCGTCCCGACCTTCCCGGCCGGCCCCCTCGAGACCTACCAGGGCTTCTACGGCAAGCGCAGCGTGACCTTCGACCGCCAGCTGTTCTACGTGGGTCTGCGCCGCATCGCCGTGGGCTACTTCAAGAAGGTCTTCATCGTCGACTTCCTCTTCGCCATCGCCTTCGGCGAGTTGCTGCGCACGATGGCGCGCCCCCGGTTCGACCTCGCCGACCTGGGCGTCTGGGACGGCTGGGTGTACGTCATCGTGGTCTTCGTGCGCGCCTACTTCGACCTCTCGGCCTACACCGACCTGGCGATCGGGTTCTCGGCGCTGTTCGGCTTCCGCATCATGGAGAACTTCAACCTGCCCTTCCTGAGCAAGAACCTCGGCGACTTCTGGCGCCGCTGGCACATCTCGCTCTCGGGCTGGGTGCGCAACAACGTCTACTTCCCGGTCTACGGGCTGACCCGCAAACCGTGGCTCGGCCTCTACCTGAGCATGCTGACCATGGGGCTCTGGCACTACGTGAACCTCAACTGGACCTTCTGGGGCCTCTACCACGGCACCGGGCTCGTGATCGTCGCCCGCTGGGAGCGGTACAAGAAGGCGCGCAAGAAGCGGCGGCGGAAGGCGGGCCAGCCGGTCGCCGCCTGGTACGAGCGCTTCATCGCCCCGGCCGGCTACGTCGTCACCTTCCTCTACGTAGCGCTCGGCTACGCCTTCGTCTCGACCCACAGCTTCCGTCACGCCGCCAAGATCGTCTACGCCTGCGTGAAGGGGCCCCTGGAGTGGCTCGGGATCTGGGGTTGAGCGCCGTGCTCTCGCACGGCGACTCTGTTTAGGGGCGGGTCCGCCCCGGCAACACTGGCGAGAAGCACTTACCGCAGGCGATCGAAGGGAGCCGCACGATGCTGCTCGAGCGCGTCGAGGCGCCGGGCATCGCCCAGATCTCCTACGTCTTCGGCGATGAGGGCACGGCAGTCGTCGTCGACCCGCGTCGCGATGTCGGGATCTACGTCGAGAGGGCGACCGCCGCCGGCTGCCGCATCACCGACATCGTCGAGACGCACCGTAACGAGGACTACGTGATCGGCTCGGTCGAGCTCGCCGAGCGCACCGGCGCCTCGATCTGGCACGCCGATGCGCAGCTGCCGTACCGCTACGGCGCGCCGGCGCGGCCGGGCCAGAAGTGGACCGTCGGCCGGCTCACGCTCGAGGCCCTGGCGACGCCAGGCCACACGCCCGGCGGCCTGAGCTACCTGCTGCGCGAGGCCGACGGGGCGCCGTGGGTCGTCTTCACCGGCGACACGCTCTTCGCCGGCGACGTCGGCCGCACCGACCTCGTCGACGCGGCGCGCAGCCGCGAGATGGCCGCCCTGCTGCACGAGAGCCTCTTCGGTACCCTGCTGCCGCTGGGCGACGAGGTCATCGTCGCTCCCGGGCACGGGGCAGGGTCGGTCTGCGGCGCCGCGATCGCGAATCGCCCCTGGACCACGATCGGCTTGGAGCGGCGCCTCGACCCGCTGCTGGGCTTGACCGACCTGGCCGCCTTCGTTGAGGCGGCGGCGGGCGTGCGCGAGAGGGCGCCCTACTTCCGCCGCATGGAGGTCCTGAACGTCGAGGGTGCGCCGCTGCTCGGGGCGCTGCCGGCGCCGCCGCCGCTCGGCGCGCACGAGTTTGCCGCGGCGGCCCGGAACGCGGTGGTCGTCGACACGCGCTGGGAGACCGCGTTCGCCGCCGGCCACGTGCCCGGCGCCCTGTCGCTCTGGCTCGAGGGCTTGCCGCTCTACGCGGGCTGGCTCCTGCCGTACGACCGTCCCTTGCTGCTCGTGGTCGACGGGGACGACCCTTCCGAGGCGGTCCGCCGCTTGGTGCGCCTGGGCTACGACCACGTCGAGGGCTTCCTCGCCGGCGGCATGTCGGCGTGGCACATGGCCGGGCTCGAGAGCGCCGCGGTCACGACCCTCACCGCAGCGGAGTACGTTCGTCGAGCGGCTCGCGGCGAAGGCGGCGTGGTGCTCGACATACGCACGACCGCCGAGGCCGCCGGCGCGCCCGTCGACGGCACCCTGCACATCCCCCTCGGCGAGCTGCCGGCGAGACTCGAGGAGGTGCCGTTCGACCGGCGCGATCGTCCCGCTCTGCCCCGGCGGCCTGCGCTCGATGACGGCGGCCAGTCTGCTGCGCGCCGGCGGCCGGGATGACGTCGCCGTGATCCTCGGCGGGCTCAACGCCTGGCGTGCGGTCCAAGGTGAGCGATCGCCGGTCGCGGCCGGCGGGGAGGAGGTGGGGCCGTGAGGCGTCTTCTCAAGGTGGTGCTGTGGCTGGTCGTGGCAGGTGCCGTCGTCTTCGTCGCCATCCAGTTCGTGCCGTACGGGCGGGCCCACGAGAACCCGCCGGTCACGGCCGAGCCGACATGGGACAGCCCGCGCACCGAAGAACTGGTGCGCGGCGCCTGTTACGACTGTCACAGCAATGAGGTGGTCTGGCCGTGGTACTCGAACGTGGCTCCGGCATCTTGGCTGGTCACGTACGACGTCGACGAGGCGCGCGCCGCGCTGAACTTCAGCGAATGGGACGCGTCTCCCGAGGTGGCGGCGTCCATCGCCGCCGAAATCGAGGAGGTCGTGCGCGACGGCGAGATGCCGCCGCTCCAGTACCGCGTCGCACACTCTGGCGGCCGGCTCTCCGATGCGGAGCGGGAGGAGTTGATCGCGGGAGTCAGGGCGAGCCTGGGCCAGTGACGGCCGGGGGCGGCCGCCGGCTGTGCCGGCGGCCGCCCCCGGCCGTCTTCGGGTCGCCTCGCCCCGGCGGCGAGGCGACCCGGGCCACGTCTCGCTCAGCCCCCGAGTACGAAGCGCTGCGGCGTCCAGTCCTGCGCCAGGCGGCGCGTCAGGGCCGCGGCGAGCAGCGCGCCGGCCTCGGCGTCGTCGGGGTCCATGACCTCGAGCGCCGAGTGCATGTACCTGACCGGGAGGCTGAACGAGAGCGTCGCCGTGTGCACGGCCGCCATCAGCTCCTCGGCGTCGGTCGACGTCGCGCCGGGGATGGCCTTGACCTGGTACGGGATGCCCTCGGCGCCGGCGACTTCGAGGGCGAGCTCGAAGAGCCGCTGGTTGCTGCCGGCGCCTCTGTGGATGATCGGGCCGCCACTGAGCTTGACCTCGCCGCCGAGCTTCTTCGGGTCGCCGCCCGGGTCGTCGCTCGCGAAGTCGACGTCGACGACGATGGCGACGTCGGGCCGCCAGCGCAGGGCGGCGGCCTTGGCGCCCATGAAGGTCGTCTCCTCGTGCACCGTGGAGAGCGCGGTCAGACGCGCGGCCGCCGGCTTCGTCGCATAGTGCTCGAGGGCGCGCACGGCGACGTACACGCCGGCCCTGTCGTCGCAGGCCGGCGAGGCGTAGCGCCCGTTGGCGAGCGCGAGGAACTCGGCCTGGAAGGTGATGGGGTCGCCGATCGCGACGGCGGCGAGCGCCTCGTCCCGGCTGCCCGCCCCTATGTCGATCCACTGCTCGTGCAGCTCGGGCGCCTTGCCGCGCTCGTCCTTGGGGATCACGTGTGTGGGCTTGCGGCCGACCACGCCGTCGACCGGCCCCTTGGGGCCGTGGATCACGAGGTGCCGGCCGGGCAGCAGCTGCCGGTCGACGCCGCCGACGGCGTCGAAGCTCACGTAGCCGTGGTCGTCGACGTAGGTGACGATCAGGCCGATCTGGTCGCAGTGGCCGGTGACCAGCACGTGCGGCGCGCCCGTCGGGCACGACGTCGGCCCAGACGTTGCCGAGGGGGTCGCCGGCGGTCTCGGCCGTGGCGGAGAGACGCCGTCGCACGACGGCCTGCACCGGGCCCTCGAAGCCTGTCGGCGACGGGGCAGCGCAGAGCTCGCGCAGCAGGTCGAGGTCGGTCGTGCTGGTCTTGGGGTCGCGGCGTGCCATCTCTCCTCCTTGACGGTGCCGGGTCATCCTACAGGAGGCGCGCCGCGGCCAGGGTGTGTCGCTGCGGTCGGCGCCTCGCGCGCCCCGGCGCCCCGCGCCTACTCGAAGATCACGACGCGGTTCTTACCTGCGCGCTTCGCTCGGTAGAGCGCTGCGTCGGCGTTGGCGACCAGTGTCGTCGCCTCGCGCGCTTGGTCCGGGTAGTGCTGACCCCGACACTCACGGTGACGTGGGCATCCTCGTCTCTCTCGCCCCCAGTGAAGGAGGCGGTCGCGATGGTCACGACGCAGGCGCTCTCCCGTCAGCCACGCGGAGTCCTCGGTGCCGCTGTCGTCGGCGATCTCGTGACGCGCTCGGTGAGCCGTCGCCCCACGACCTCGGCGCCGATCGCCGGCGTGTGGGGGAGGATGACGGCGAACTCCTCGCCGCCGTAGCGGCACGGGATGTCGACGTCCTTGCGCAGCTGCTGCGCGCATGATCCTGCCGACCTCGAGCTAGGACCCGGTCGCCGGCTTGGTGGCCAAAGGTGTCGTTGAAGCGCTTGAAGTCGTCGAGGTCGAGCATCAGCAGCGAGAGTTGCAGGCCGTAACGTCGGGCCCGTGCCACCTCGGCGTCGAGGCGGTCGTAGAAGAAGCGATGATTGAAGAGGCCGGTGAGGCCGTCGGTGATCGCCTGCTCCTCGAGCCTGTCGTAGAGGCGGGCGTTCTCGACCGCGACGGCGAGCTGGTTGGCGATGATCTGCACGAGCTCCATCTCGTCGCGGTCGAAGGGCCGCGCGTCCGTGCTGGTCACGACGAGCTCACCGTGGAAGCGACTCTTGGTGCGCAGGGGCACGAGCAGCAGGCGACCCCCGCCGTCGGCTGCGTCGCGAAGGCCGCTCCCGCCGTCGTCGCGACCGGCGACTCGCCCTCGCACAGATCGACGTCGATCCGGGTGGGGCGCTCGCCGAAGAGACCGCCGAGGCGCTCGCGGCACGACGTCGACCACCGCGGACAGGTCGAGCGAGGCGCCGATGACCTGGCTGATCTCGAGCAGTCGCACGAGGCGCTCGTTACGCCAGGCCTCGCGGCGATAGAGCTGGGCGTTGCGGATCGCTGCCGCAGCCTGCTCGCCGATGGCGACGGCCAGCTCGATCTCGGCGGCGGTGAAGTGGCGCACGTGGCTCGTCTCTGCGAGTTCCATCAGGCCGACGACCTCATCACCGAAGACGAGCGGCACGTTGAGCAGAGTCCGCTCGCCCCACTCCTCCATGAGGGCGCGCGAGCCCGGGTCGAGGTCGGGGTCTTCGACCGTGACCTCGACCACCTCGCGCGCGCCCATCACGCGCAGGTCGGCGGGGAAGAAGTCGAGCGGGTAGACGGTCCCGATGGGGTCTTCGAAGTCGGGCACCGGGTCGCGCTGGTACTCGCAGCGCCAGACGACCGCCTCGTCCGCCGGGTCGTACTCGTAGATGTAGGCCGACGGCGCGTCGACCGCGCGCGCCGCGTGCTCGGCGAGGAGCTGCAGGACCTCCTCGAGGATCACCGTCGAGCCCAAGGCGCGGCTTGAGTGCAGAAGGGCGTTCAGGCGCCGGTTCTTGAGCTCCTCGTCTCGCCAGGTTCGGGCGTTGGCGATGGCCACCGCGGCCACGTCGGCGAGGGCGGTGACGAGGCGCAGGTCGGCCTCGCCGAAGTCGCGCCGCCGGCGGTGCTCGACGAGCTCGACCACGCCGAGCAGCTCGCCGTCGCTGAGGATCGGCGCGTAGAGGGCGGTCTTCTCGCCCCAGTAGGCCATGCTCTCGCGCTCGCCGGGGTCTAGCTCCTCCTCGTCGGCCTGCGTGACGACGATGCGTCGCTCGTCGAAGACGGGGGCGACGCGCCGCTGCTGGTTGAGGTGGTTCTCGACGCCGACCCAGGCGCGGTCGTCGTCGGTGAGCTCGAGCTTCCAGATCGCCTGCGGCAGGACGGTGTCGCGGTCGGGCAGGAACTCGTAGAAGCAGCACTCCGAGCAGTCGAGCGCGACGGCGAGCCGTTCGGCGAGGCTGCGCCAGCGTCGAGGCGACCGGCGCGCCGGCCGCGCTCGTCGTCGGCGACGTGGATGTGCTCGTCGTTCGGCGCGACCGGCTTCGCGGCGGTACGCAGCGGCGGCGTCGTCCACGGTCATCTACCCCTCCACGGTCGGTCGCACGACTGTGCTCTCGGCGCGTTCTTCGCCGCCGGCCGGACCGGGTCTCCTGTCAGTAGCGCACCATGAGCTTCTTCACCGCAGCGCTGAGGCCGTCGACGGTGAGCTCGAACATGGGGAAGACCTCGCCGACGCGGCGGATGGTGGTGGCGCCGTAGGCGGTCTCCCACTGCGTCGCGGGGATCGTGTTGAGCCACACGGAGTGATCGAAGTGGCGCCGCAGGCGCCACAGCCAGTCGATGCCGGGCTCCTGGTTCGCGTGCCCCCACCAGATGATGCCGTAGCGGCTCATGAGCTCGCTCGGCGCCATGGCGGCGTCGCCGACGAGGATCAGGCGGTAGTCGCCGTTCAGCTCCTGCAAGAGGTGCGGGGTGGCGACCGCGGAGGCATCCGACATGAGGGGGTCCGTGTACACGTGGTCGTAGACGCAGTTGTGGAAGTAGAAGTGGCGCAGGTCCTTGAAGTGCGTCTGGTTGTTGACCGCCGAGAAGAGGCGGCTGCAGAGGTGGACGTAGGGGTCCATCGAGCCGCCGACGTCCATGAGGAGGAGGACCTTGACGGCGTTCTTGCGGCTGCGCCGCCAGACGAGCGAGAGGCGACCGGCGTGGTCGGCCGTCTCGTCGACGGTCGCCTCGAGATCGAGCTCGTCGGCGACGCCCTCGTGGCGCGAGGAGAGCTGGCGCAGGCGCCGCAGGGCGAGCTCGAACTGGCGCACCTCGACGCGCACGTCGGTGCGCAGGGCTCGGTAGCGGCGCTCGGCGGCGACCTTCACGGCCGTGCGGCCGCGGCTCTCGCCGCCGACCCGGATGCCGCCCGGGTGCACGCCGGAGTGTCCGAAGGCCGAGGTGCCGCCGGCGCCGACCCAGTACGAGCCGCCGTGGTGGGCCTCGGTCTGCTCGGCGAGGCGCTCCTCGAAGCGGCGCCGGAGCTCCTCGAGGTCGACGCCCTCGAGCTCGAGGGCGGCTGCCAGCGCCCGGTGCTCGTCCTCCGAGAGGCCGGGCGCCTCGAGTCCCTCGGCGAGCCAGCGCCAGACCTCGTCGGCGATCTCGTCCGGCGTCTCGATGCCGTCGAAGGCGGCGGCGAAGGCCTGGTCGAAGTGGTCGAACCAGGCCTCCGACTTCACCAGCGTCGCGCGGGCGACGTGGTAGAACTGCGTCAGACTGCAGGGGGCGAGGCCGAGGGCGAGCGCCCGCATGAGGGCGAGCCACTCCGTGACCGTGACCGGCACCCCGTGGGCGCGGAGCAGGAAGAAGAAGTCGCCGAACAGGGCGCCGCGCGAGCGCGACGCGGCGATGCCGCTCAGCTGCGAAGCGGCGTGGCCGCGCGGTCGCGACCCCGCGCCACCCGGCTGCGACACGGCGCCGTCGCCCGGCCGCGACCCACCGCCGCTCACCCGGCCCGTGTCAGCGGCGGCCGGCACGGGCCAGCGCCCGGCGGGCGACGTCGACGTCGTGGTCCTTCTTGAGCAGCACACCCATGAAGGGCAGGCGCCGAGCGATCTCGTCGTGGTCGGCGCCGCCGCGGGCCAGCGCCTGCACCCAGTCGATGAGCTCGCTCGTCGAGGGCTTCTTCTGCAGGCCGGGGACGTCACGCAGCCAGTAGAACGCCTCGATGGCCAGGTCGAGCAGGCGGCGGTCGAGGTCGGGCGCGTGCACCTGCACGATGCGCGCCATCATCGCCTCGTCGGGGAACTCGATGTAGTGGAAGACGCAGCGCCGCAGGAAGGCGTCGGGGAGCTCCTTCTCGGCGTTCGAGGTGATGACGACCACCGGCCGCTGCACGGCCTTGACCGTCGCGTGCGTCTCGGGGATCGAGAACTCCATCTGGTCGAGCTCCCAAAGCAGGTCGTTGGGGAACTCGAGGTCGGCCTTGTCGACCTCGTCGATCAGGAGGACGACCTGCTCGGGCGACGTGAAGGCCTCGCCCAGCTTGCCGAGCTTGATGTAGCGGGCGACGTCGCTCACGTCGCCCTCGCCGAACTGGCCGTCGTAGAGGCGCTGCACGGTGTCGTACACGTACAGGCCGTCCTGGGCCTTGGTCGTCGACTTGACCGTCCAGGTCATGAGTGGCATGCCGAGACCCTGGGCGATGCTCACGGCGAGCATCGTCTTGCCGGTGCCGGGCTCGCCCTTGATGAGCAGGGGGCGGCCGAGCCGGCGCGCGACCTCGACGGTCTGCAGCAGTTCGGGGGCGGCGATGTAGTCGCGGGTGCCGGCGTACGCGGGCCGGGAGGGGCTGCCGGCGGGGGGCGCTGACGAGGGTGGGGACTGGCGGGGAGGGGTCGGGTCGGTCACGGCTCGCGTCTTTCTCTCGTCGGTGGGCGGTGAGGGCGGCCGGAGAGACGCCCGCCGGAGTCTACCAGAGGAGGGTCTAACGGTCGGGGGCGGGCGCGGCCGGCCGTGGCCACACTCGAGGTCCATCGAGGCCGGCGTGCTTCAGTCGCGCGGCCGCCGGGAAGAGTGATTTTAGTTGCGCGTACAACGATTGCGGGAGGACGACATGACGAGCGGCACGGCTGTGAAGGGTGAGATGTACGGGCGGCTCGCGGGGCTCGGTCTCGTGATCGACGGGTACGAGACCGAGCGTCACGAGCTCGACGTCTCCAGCGGGTTCCGCCGCGTCACGACCACGGTCGTGGTGCGCGGCGGCGGGTACGAGGGGCGCGGGGAGGACGTCACCTACGTCGCCGAGGACCACGACGGCTTCCCACTCGACCTGCCGCTGTCGGGTCAGGCGACGCTTCGACGACTACTCGCGCCGTCTCGGCCGGCTCGACCTGTTTCCGGCCGGCGGCCCGACGATGGCGGGCCAGGAGACTTACCGGCGCTGGGCCTTCGAGAGCGCCGCCCTCGACCTGGCGCTGCGTCAGGCCGGGCGTCTCCCTCGGCGACGCCCTGGGCCGCGAGTACCGCCCGGTGCGCTTCGTCGTCTCGACGCGGCTCGACATCCGGCCCTGGCTCGAGGTCGACCCCGGGCTCGAGTTCAAGCTGGACCCGACGCCCGAGTGGGACCCGGAGACGATGGCCCGCATCGCCGCCACCGGCCGCGTGCGCGCCCTCGACTTCAAGGCGTACTACGAGGGCACGCCGGTCGACAACGCGCCCGACCCCGAGCTGTATCGGGCGGTCGCCGCCGCCTTCCCCGACGCTCTGCTCGAGGACCCTGCCCTCGACGATGCCTCGCGCGCGGCTCTGCGCGGGGAGGAGGGCCGCTTCAGCTTCGACGCCCCGGTCCACTGCTGGGCCGACGTCGAGGCGCTGTCCGTCCGGCCGCGGCACCTGAACGTCAAGCCGTCGCGCTTCGGCTCGCTGGCCCGCCTGCTCGAGACCGTCGAGCGCGCCCAGGCGGAGGGTATCGAGCTCTACGGCGGCGGCCAGTTCGAGCTCGGCGTCGGCCGCGACCAGATCGAGGCCCTGGCCAGCCTCTTCTACCCGGATGGGCCCAACGACGTGGCCCCGCGCGACTACCACGGCGAGGCGCGTGCCGGCGCCCCGCGGAGCCCCCTCGTGCCGCTCGAGCAGGCCTCGGGTCTCGGGTTCACCTTCGCGCGCTGAGCGGGCTGCCGCGCGGCGGACGTCTGGCCGCGGCGACCCGCTGAGGCTGTAGGGTCTGCGGGCAGACCGCTTGCCGACTCCTCACCGCACACGGAGGCACGATGTCCGCCTGACCGCGCTCTCGCCCCTGACCTGATCCTCACCAACGCGGTCGTGTACGCCGCCGACGCCGCGCGCTCGCGGCACGAGGCCGTGGCAGTCGGCGGGGGTCATGTCGTGGCCGTGGGCTCGGCCGCCGAGGTCGAGGCCCTCGCCGGCGCCGGCACCGAGGTCCTCGACCTCGGCGGCCGCCTCGTGCTGCCCGGCTTCATCGACGCCCACATGCACGCCTCGGCGGCGGTCGAGGAGCTCTACGACGTCTCGCTCGCCGGGTGCCGCTCGGTGGCCGAGTGCGTCGCCGCCGTCGCGCGGTACGCGGGCGAGCATCCCGAGCTGCAGGCGCTCCGCGGCTACGGCTGGAGCGACACGTACATGCCGCGCCTCGGGCCGGCGGCCGCCGACCTCGATGCGGCCGTCGGCGACCGGCCGGTCATCCTCTTCGACGACAGCTATCACTCGGCGTGGCTGAACTCGGCCGGCCTGCGACTGCGCCGGCATCTCGGCGGCGACGCCCGACCCCGACAACGGGGTCATCGAGCGCCTGCCCGACGGGAGCCCCGCCGGCACCTTGCGCGAGGGGCCGAGCGCCCTGGCCGAGCGCGCCTTCCCGCCGTACACCCTCGAGCAGGCGCGTCAGGGCATCCTGCACTTCCAGCGCACGGTGGCGGCGCCGTACGGCCTGACGACGGTGCAGGACGCGAACCCGCGGCCGGGCCGCGACGCCGCCCTCGAGGCCTTCGAGGTCCTGCAGGCGGCCGGCGAGCTGACGGCGCGCTACTGCCTCTCGCTGTGGATCATGGAGGACCAGCCGCTCGACGAGCAGATCGCGGCCGCGGTCGACGAGCGGGCCCGCCACACGGGCCCGCTCGTCCGCGCGGCCTGGGCGAAGCTCTTCGCCGACGGCGTGATCGAGGGGCACACCGCCGTGCTCAAGGAGCCCGTACGCCGACGCCCCCGACATGTACGGCGACCCGGTCTGGGCCGGCGACGGCCTGCTCAGGGCCTCCGTCGCCGCCGCCGAGGGCGGGGTTCAAGCTGCACTACCACGCCATCGGCGACGCCGCCACGGCCCTCAGCCTCGACGCGATCGAGGCCGCGCGGGCGGCGACCGGCGGCGCCGTCGACCGCCCGCTCATCACCCACCTGCAGGTCGTCGACCTCGACGACCTGCCGCGCTTCGCGAGCCTCGGCGCGGTGGCCGCCGTGCAGCCCAACTGGTTCCTCAAGGAGGAGCTCTACCGCACGCGCCAGGTGCCCTACCTGGGCGAGGAGCGCGCCGAGCGCGAGTACCCGATGCGCAGCCTCTTCGAGCACGGCATCCTCGTGGCGGGGGCGAGCGACTACCCGGTGCCGCCGGCGCCCGACCCGCTGGTCGCGATCCAGCGCGGGGTGCTGCGCAGGGATCCGGCGGACGCCTCGGAGCCCGAGCCGCTGTGGCCCGAGGAGGCCGTGCCGGTCGAGTGGATGCTCGACGCGTACACCGGCAACGGCGCGCGTGCGCTGGGGCTCGAGGATGAGGTCGGCTCGCTGGAGCCGGGCAAGGTCGCGGACCTCGTCGTCGTCAGCCGCGACCTGCTCTCGATCCCGCCCGAGGAGATCACGGACGGCCGCGGTCGAGCTGACGCTCTTCGGCGGGCGGCCGGTCTACGCCGCCGGGCCGTTCGCCGGCATGGCCAGCGACTGACCGGCGACTCGAGACCGGCGGCGACTCGGGACGGGCCGCGACTCGAGGCCGGCGGCGACTCACCGGCGGCGACTGACCGCCGGCGACTCGAGACCGGCGGGGCTCTCACCCGCCCATCACGGCCTGATCTGGTGGCCCGTCAGCCCTCCGGGATGAGCCCCCGCGCCTGCAGATGGGCGATGGAGTCGCGCACGGAGCGCTCGTCGAGGAGCTCGAGGATGACGGTCGCCTGCGCGGCGCGTGCCGCGGCGAGGACGAGACGGGCGTCGACGACGCCCGTCCCCAGAGTCCCGTGAGGGTCATCGGCGTCGGCCGGGCCGCGGTTGTCGTGCAGGTGGACGTGCTGCAGGCGGGCCCGCGGGGCGAAGAGGAAGTCGTGCAGCACGCCGGTGATCGCCGCGTGACCCGTGTCGAGCACGAAGCCGAGCGCCCCGAGGTCGAGGTCGC
Source organism: uncultured Thermoleophilia bacterium (assembly GCA_963814545.1). Classification (GTDB taxonomy): domain Bacteria; phylum Actinomycetota; class Thermoleophilia; order UBA2241; family UBA2241; genus UBA2241. Next base: position 13,632 of record CAWFDC010000002.1, read on the forward strand.
CGGGGGCGTTGAAGTGCGAGGTGCCGCTGCAGGGCATGTTCTCGACGACCACGGGGACCCCCAGCTCGGCCTGTAGCCCGGCGAGGTCCTCGAGCGTGCGCTCGAGGGCGGCGAGGCGGCGCGGGTCGCGCTTGCGGCGCCGCTCGTCGTAGTCCGGGTGGGCGACGTAGCGAACGGCGCCGATCTCGGCCGCCGCCTCGAGGTGGCGGCGGTGCGTGGCGACGGACTGCCGCCGCCGGCGCTCGCTGGTGGTGGCCGGCTCCAGGTCCTCCCAGGGGCCGTGCACGGTGAGGCGCAGGCCGCTCTCGCGGGCGGCGCGGCGGTTCTCGGCCGAGAGGAGCGTGTGGCCGTCGCCGGAGTAGATCTCGGAGAGCTCCGCGTACCCCGCGACGCGCTCGAGCGCTGCGCCCAGCGGCAGGTGCTCCCAGACGTCACTGGGCAGGCCGATGTCGGGAGGGAGCAGCACGGCACCGAGTGTACCGCAGCGTGCGGGGCCACGGCGTCGCGGCCGGCGGCGGCCCGGGTCGCGGCCTCCAGCCCGGGGGGCGACGGTCGCGGCCGTTCGCCGGCCGGAGGAGCCGCGCCGCGTCGTGCGCTAGGATGCACCGGCATCCCACCCGCACGACAGGAAAGGGACGGACCCCGTGACACCGATCGCGAAGATCCAGGCCGAGCACGGCATCGTCGGCCGCGAGGGCGAGCTCGCCCTCGCCCTCGCCGTGCTCGCCGCCGGCCGCCACCTGCTCTTGGAGGGCCCGGTCGGGGTGGGCAAGACCACCCTCGCCCTCGCGGTCTGCGCCCACCTCGAGAAGCCCACCGTGAGGGTCGACGGCGACGACCGCTACTCGGAGAGTAAGCTCACCGGCTGGTTCGACCCGCCGCTCGTCCTGGCGCAGGGCTTCTCTGAGGCCTCGTTCTTTGCCGGCCCCCTGGTCGGTGCCATGCGCAGCGGCGCCGTGCTCTTCATCAACGAGCTCAACCGCATGCCCGAGTCGGTGCAGAACGTGCTCCTCCCGGCCCTGGACGAGGGCCTCGTCTCCGTCCCCCACATCGGCACCGTCACCGCCGCCCCCGGCTTCCAGGTCGTCGCCACCCAGAACCCCGTCGAGTACGTCGCCACCGGGCACCTCTCCGAGGCCCTCCGCGACCGCTTCGAGCACCTCGTCCTCGACTACCAGACGGCGGCCGAGGAGGAGCAGATCGTCGCGCCGCGAGACCGGCAGCACCGACGCCGCGCTCGTCGCGCACCGCGGTGCGCCTCGCGCGCGCGACCCGCACGCACCCCGCCTTCAGCAAGGGCGCCTCGGTCAGGGCCGCCGTGGCCACCGTGCTCCTCGCCGAGCGCCTCGCGGGCGAGGACGCCCTGAAGCGCGCCGCCGCCGCGGCGCTCGCCACCCGCGTCGACCTGCGCGACGACATCGACGCCGACTTCGCAGAGCGCCCTCGAGCTCCTCTTCGAGAGCCGTCGTCGAGCGCGGCGAGGACCCCGACGCCGGCGCCGCCGCAGCCGCCGAAGCCGCCCGGGAGCAGGCAAAAAAAGCCTGAGCGACAGCGCCGCGGCCCGGCCCCGGGCACGCGGCTTGGGCCTCGACGTCAGGAGTCCCGCCTGCGGCCCCGAGGTGCCGCCGGGCGACGCCCCCCTCGAGGCCATCGCCGAGCGCTACGCGCTGCCGCTGGAGGCGCTCGACGGCTGGACGATCGCCGTCAACCTGACGCGCAGCGGCTGCCGCATCAACGACGTCGGCCTGCGCGTCTACGCCGAGCGCCTGGCGGCGCGCGCCGTCCTGCAGCGCGCCACGCGCCTCGTCGGCCCGCTGCGCTCGGCGACGGTGCAGGTCCGCGAGCCGTTGCGCGAGCCCTACGCCGGCGAGCTCGACGTGGAGACCACACTGGCCAACATCGCCGGCAAGCCGTACCCCGAGGCCGACGACTGGGTCGGCGTGCACCGCGAGGAGCGCCGCCAGCAGGTGGTGCTGATGGTCGACACCTCGCTCTCGATGTCGGGCGAGAACATGGCCATCGCCGCCGTCGCCGCGGCCGTGCTGGCGCTCAAGCTCCACCCCGAAGACCTCTCCGTGGTGGTCTTCGAGGACACGGCGCGGGCGGTGACGCGGCTCCACTCTGCGGACCCGCCGGTCGAGGTCGTGCGGCGCATGCTCGACCAGCCGGTACGCGGCTACACCAACATCCGGGCCGCGCTCGAGCTCGGCGCCGCCGAGCTCGAGCGCGGCCGCGACCCGCGCCGCACCGGCCTGCTCATCACCGACGGGGTCGCCACCGTCGGGGGCGACCCCGTCCCGGCCGCGCACCGGTTCCCGCGGCTCTTCGTGCTCCTGACGGAGGACTACAAGATGGACGCGGCTTTGTGCCGCCGGCTGGCGGACGCGGGCCACGGAGACGTCTTCCCGGTGCGCACGTACCGCGAACTGCCGCGGCGCCTGCTCGATGTCGCCAATCGCGTGCTGCGCTAGACTGTCGACTCGCAGCGATGAGAGGAGCGGTGTGCCCTTCTACCTGAGACCTCCCAACATCGAGCGCCTCAAGGCGCGCGGTGACACCATGAGCCTGGTCCGTGCCTCGCGGTATCGCGACCCCGAGATCGCCGAGCAGGCGCGCGCCCTGCTGACCGAGCGCATGGATCACTACATCCGGCAGCTCGACAGCAAGAACCTCAGCCTGGTGGCGGTGGCGCGTGACGCGCTGGTGGCCATCGGACCGCCGGCCCGCGACCGGCTCGTCTTCATCCTCGGCGAAGGCCACGCGCATCGCCGCCAGGACGCCGCCTTCGTGCTCGGCAGGATGGGCGACCCTGCCGCCGTCGAGCCGCTGTGCGCGGCGCTCAAGTTCCCCGACCCCCTCCTGCGCCGTCTCGCCGCCGAGGCGCTCGGCCGCATCGGCGACCCGCGCGCCGAGAAGGCGCTGAAGCGCATGGTCGCGCTCGAGCCCAACCCGGCGGTGGCGAAGATGGGCCGCAAGGCACTCTCGAAGCTGCGCACGCCGGCCGGCTGAGCGGCGCCCTCGGGCGCTTCCGTCCGCAGCCGCCGCGGTTCTCCGGCCGCCCTCGGGCGGTCCTGTCCGCGGCCGCAGCGGCTCTCTCGCCGCCCGCCGTGTCGCCGGCGCGTCCGAACGGGTAGACTCTGGGCGCTCGGGCCGCGGTGGCGGCCTGGACCACGACGACGAGAGGTCGCCATGCGCAGGATCGACGGGCAGGTCTTCATCCGCGCGATCCGCGCCGGGGCGCTCGCCGTAGTGCGCGAGCAGGAGGAGCTCAACCGCATCAACGTGTTCCCCGTGCGCGATGCCGACACGGGCGCGAACCTGGCGGCGACGCTCAAGGCCGCGGCGGCGCGTCTGGGCAGTGTCGCCACGCCGCTCGGCGTCGGGGATGCCGCGAGGGCGGCCGCCGACGGCGCCCTCGACGGCGCTCGCGGCAACTCGGGCGCGATCTTCGCTCAGTTCCTGCACGGTCTGGCCGGCGGCATCGGCCGCCGCGACGACATGAGCCCCGACGAGTTCGCCGACGCGGCGCGCTCGGGGGCCGACTCGGCCTACAGCGCGCTCGCCGAGCCACGCGAGGGCACGATCCTCTCGGTCCTGCGCGTCTGGGCCCACGAGCTCGGCCGGCGCGGCCGCCCCGACGAGGATTTCATCGAGATGATGCACGCCGGTCTCGCCGCGGCCCGCGAGGCCCTGGCCGACACCCCGCGTCAGCTCGAGGTCCTGGCCCGCAGCCACGTCGTCGACGCCGGTGGCCAGGGGTTCGTGTACTTCCTCGAGGGCATCGTCGACGCCCTGCTGGGGCGCGAGCACACCTGGGTCCCGGTCGCCGCGCCGGCCCACGGCGTGCCGCCTTTCTCGGAGACTCACGAGGAGATCGACGAGCGCTTCCGCTACTGCACCGAGGCGCTGCTCGTGGCCCGCGACGAGACCGCACTGGCCCGCGCAGCGGTCAACGCCGCGGTCGGCGCGTTCGGTGAGTCACTGGTCGTCGCCGGCGGCGACGACCGCCTGCGCGTGCACATCCACACCAACGAGCCCCAGCGCTTCCTCACCGCGCTGGCCGAGCTCGGCGCCGTCGAGCAGAGCAAGATCGACGACATGGTGCTGCAGCAACTCGCCGGGCGCGAGGCCAGCCTCGCCATCGTCACTGACTCCACGACCGACCTGCCCGAGGAGGATGTCTTCCGCCTCGGCGTGGTCGCTGTGCCGCTGACCCTGTCGATCGGCGACGAGGAGTACCTCGACGGGGTCGACATCACGCTCGACGCCTATGTACGCCGGCTCGAGGCGACGACCGCGGTGCCGCGCTCGTCGCAGCCCGCGGTCGGCGACTTCGTCGAGACCTACCGGCGCCTGCTCGAGTACCGCGAGGGCATCGTCTCGATCCACATCGCGGGGGCCATGTCCGGTACCGTGCAGTCCGCCACCGCCGCGGCGCGCGAAGTCGACCCGAAGCGCGTGCGCGTCGTCGACAGTTGCACCGTGTCGGTCGGCGCCGGCCTCGTCGTCCAGGCCGTCGGCGACGCCATCGCCGCCGGCGCCGACCTCGACGAGGCCGTCGCCGTCGCCGAGCGCGCCAAGCGCGAGGTCAAGGTCTTCGGGAGTGTCTCCTCGCTCGACTTCGCGGTGCGCGGCGGCCGCGTCAGCCCCCGTCTGGCCAAGACCATGAAGCGCTTCGGGCTGGCCCCGATCATCGTCTTCGACGAGACCGGCAAGGCCGGCAAGGGAGGGGTCGCGCTCGGCTACGACCGCGCCATGCAGGCCGCCGTGCGCCGCGCCTTGCGATGGGCCGGCGGCCACCCGGCGCAGGCCATGGTCGTCCACAGTGGCGACGAGGCCGGCGCCGCCCTCTGCGCCGACCGTCTTGCAAACGGGCTCGGCCTCGACCGGGTGCCCATCGTCAGGGCGGGCGCCGTGCTGACCACGCACGTCGGCCTCGACTCCGTGTCGGTCGCCGTCCGGCGGCTCCCGGACTGACCGGCCGCGTGTCTCACCCCGCGAGGCGCCGCGCCGCCTGACCGTCCCGGTCGCGGTCGCCGGCCGGCCTGACGAGGGCCGTCGCGTACCCGGCTCGTCTGACGAGGGCCGTCGCGGACCGCGCCCGCCGCCTCCCGGCGCGGGCCGGCCGTCAGTCGCGGATCGCCTGCCGCCCGTCTTTCGTTCGGCCTCCGCGTTTCTCCCGCGCGGGTAGGGGGAAGTCCACGCGGCGACGGCGGAGTGAGGAGGACGCATGGCGGCACGGCTCGGGGTCGCGCGCGAGGTGACGGCGGGGGAGACCCGCGTCGCGCTCGTACCGGCGGTCGCCGAGCGCTACGCGGCGCTCGGGCTCGAGGTGCTCCTCGAGCGCGGTGCCGGGCTTGCCAGCCACTACCCCGATGACGATTACGTGGCGGCCGAGCTGGTCGAGGACGCGGCCGCCGCCTTCGCCGCCGACCTCGTCCTCACCGTGCGCCCGCCGGCGCCGGAGCGCGTCGCGCTGCTGCGGGAAGGCGCGGTGCTCGTCGGCCTCCTCGACCCGTACCGCGAGGCCGACACGGTCCGTGCCCTCGCCGAGCGCGGCGTGACCAGCTTCGCCCTCGAGCTGCTGCCGCGCATCTCGCGGGCCCAGTCGATGGACGCCCTGACCTCGCAGGCCTCGGTCGCCGGCTATAAGGCGGTCCTCGATAGCCGCCGGCCTGGCCCCGCGCTACTTCCCGATGCTGACGACCGCCGGCCGGCACGATCCGCCCGGCCAAGGTCCTCGTGCTCGGCGTCGGCGTCGCCGGCCTGCAGGCGATCGCCACGGCACGGCGGCTCGGCGCCATCGTCGAGGCCTACGACGTCCGCCAGGCGACCAAGGAGCAGGTACAGTCGCTCGGCGCGACGCTTCATCGACACCGGCATCGACGCCGAGGTCGAGGGCGGGTACGCGCGCGAACTGACCGCCGAGGAGAAGGCGAAGGCGGCGGCCATCGTCGCCGACCACGTCGCCGCCGCCGACGTCGTGATCACCACGGCGGCGGTCCCCGGGCGCGCGGCGCCGCGGCTCATCGACGCCGCCACGGTCGCGCGCATGAAGCCCGGGGCGGTCATCGTCGACCTCGCCGCCGAGGGCGGCGGCAACTGCGAGCTGAGCCGCCCCGGCGAGCGCGTCGAGCGCGAGGGCGTCGTCATCGAGTGCCCGTTCAACGTGCCGGCCCTGCTCCCCGTGCACGCCAGCGAGCAGTACGCGCGCAATCTGCTGAACTTCGTCACCCCGCTCGTCGCCGAGGGCGAGCTCGCGCTCGACTGGGACGACGAGGTCGTCGCCGGCAGCGTGCTCACCCGCGACGGACGCATCGCCAACGACGCCGTCCGCGAGCGGACCGAGGGAGGCCTCTCGTGATCGACGGCTACGTCGCCATCTTCATCTTCCTGCTCGCCGCGTTCACCGGCTACGAGGTCATCAGCCGCGTGCCGGTGATCCTGCACACGCCGCTGATGTCGGGCTCCAACTTCGTGCACGGCATCGTCGTCGTCGGCGCCATGGTCGCGCTCGGCCTGGCGGAGACGACGCCCGAGCGCATCATCGGCTTCGTCGCCGTCCTCCTCGGGGCGGCCAACGCGGTCGGCGGCTACGTGGTGACCGAGCGCATGCTCGAGATGTTCAAGAGCAGCGGCGAGCGGCGTGCCGGCGCCGGCGAGGGGAAGAAGGCGGGCCCGGATGCGTAACGACGTCATCCAGCTGAGCTACATCGCCGCCACGGTGCTCTTCATCCTCGGCCTGCGCGGCATGAGCTCGCCGCGCACCGCGCGCCGCGGCATCGTCTGGGCGGGCGTCGGCATGGTGGTCGCCACGGCGGCGACCTTCCTCACCCCCGGCATGGGCAACTACCTGCTGATGGTCATCGCGATCGCGCTCGGCGGCGGGATCGCCCTGGTCGCCGGCCGGCGGGTGAAGATGACCGACATGCCGCAGATGGTCGCGGTCTACAACGGGATGGGCGGCGGCGCGGCCGCCGGCATCGCCGCCGTCGAGTTCCTCCGCGTGGGGCAGATGCCGACGAGCTTCGCCGTGCTCGGCATCACCGGCGCCCTCATCGGCGCCGTCGCCTTCAGCGGCAGCATGATCGCCTTCTCCAAGCTGCAGGGGTTCATCAAGAAGTCCTTCCTCTTCCCGGGGCAGAACATCTTCAACGCGGCGGTCCTCATCGCCACCGTCGCCTTCGGGGCGATCACGGTGCTGCAGCACCTCGACGTCGTGGGCGGGCCTGAGCACCTGATGCTGACCATCTTCTTCACCCTTGCCCTGACCTACGGCGTCCTCATGACGCTCCCCATCGGCGGCGCCGACATGCCGGTCGTCATCAGCCTCTTCAACGCCCTGACCGGCCTCGCCGTGGCCCTCGAGGGCTACGTGCTGGGCAACGCGGCGCTGATCATCGCCGGTACGGTCGTGGGCGCCGCCGGCACCCTGCTCACGCAGCTCATGGCCAAGGCGATGAACCGCTCGCTGGCCAACGTGCTCTTCGCCGGTTTCGGGGCCCACGGCGGCGCCGAGCTGGCGGCGGTCGAGGCGGTCGATGAAGGAGATGAGCGCCGACGACGCGGCGGCCACCATGGCCTACGCGCAGAAGGTCATCATCGTGCCCGGGCTACGGCATGGCCGTCGCCCAGGCGCAGCACAAGATCTGGGAGCTCGCCAAGGCGCTCGACGACAAGGGCGTCGAGGTGAAGTTCGCGATCCATCCGGTGGCCGGGCGCATGCCCGGCCACATGAACGTGCTGCTCGCCGAGGCCGGGGTGCCGTACGACCTGATCCACGACCTCGACGAGATCAACGCCGAGTTCCCACAGACCGACGTCGCTCTCGTGATCGGCGCCAACGACGTCGTGAACCCGGCCGCCCGCGACGACAAGGCGAGCCCGATCTACGGCATGCCGATCCTCGACGTCGACAAGGCGGGCACGGCTCTCGTCATCAAGCGCGGTCGCGGGGCCGGCTTCGCCGGCATCGAGAACCGGCTCTTCTTCAGCGACGCGACACGGATGGTGTTCGGCGACGCCCAGGACGTGGCCAACCGGCTGGTCCAGGGCGTCAAGAAGATGTGACGATGACGGCCGCGCCGCCGCGCTCAGCGCGCGGCGGCGCGGCCGAAGACTCGAGCGGACGGAGGCGGCATGAGCGAGGCGAAGGTGGTGCGCGGGCCCGGGTCGGTGGCGGCCGAGCCGATGACCGGCGAGGGCGTGAAGGACGTGATGCGCCGGGTCCTCATCTCACCCGAAGAGGGCTGGGAGGGCTGGGTGCTACGGCTGTTCGAGATCGCGCCCGGCGGCCACACACCGCGGCACGCGCACGACTGGCCGCACATCAACTTCGTCGCCGAGGGCGCGGGCGAGCTGCACATGGACGGCGAGGACCTCGAGATCGAGAAGGGCTCGGCGGCATTCGTGCCCGCCGGCGTCGTGCACCAGTACAGCAACACCGGCGCCGAGCCGCTCGCGCTGCTGTGCATCGTGCCACAGCGCGGCGCGGGGTGAGACGCCGGCGCGCGGATCGTCCTTGAAAAGCGCGCCGGAATCGCGTTGAGTAGCCGCAGGCCGCGCCGTCCGGCGCGGCCTCTGCGAGCGAAGGCAGGGTGACATGGCGAAGCGCGCGCTCGCGGCGCGATGCGGGTACATCTCTCACAACGTCCACGAGCAGGTGAAGTCCCTGCTCACGAAAGGAGAACGATGGCGACGCCCGCGAAGGCCGAGAACCGGCTACTCCAGCTCAAGCGGCTCGGTCAGAGCCCGTGGCTCGACTCCATAAGCCGGGGGCTGGTGCGCGGCGGCCGCCTGCAGCGGCTCGTCGATCAGGAAGGCATCGGCGGTGTGACCTCCAACCCGGCCATCTTCGAGAAGGCGATCGGCCAGGGGCGCGACTACGACGACGAGATCCTCGCCCTGGCGCGGCAGGGACTCTCCGCTGCCGAAGTCTACGACCGTCTGGCCGTCGACGACGTGCGCGCCGCCTGCGACGTGCTGGCCCCCGTGTACCTGGGCAGCGGCGGGGAGGACGGCTTCGTCTCCATCGAGGTCACTCCGGCGGCGGCGTACGACACCGAGCTCACGGTCGCCGAGGCCCACCGGCTCTTCGCCGCCGTCGACCGACCCAACGTGATGGTCAAGATCCCGGGCACGCGCGAGGGTGCGCCCGCCGTCCGCCGCTGCCTCGCCGACGGCCTCAACATCAACATCACGCTGCTCTTCTCGCTGTCGCAGTACGAGGCCGTCGCCGAGGCCTACCTCGACGCCCTCGAGGAGCGCCTCACCCGCGACGAGACGATCCGTGGCACCTCGTCGGTGGCGAGCTTCTTCGTCTCGCGCGTCGACACGCTGGTCGACCGCGAGCTCGAGGCGCGCCTCGCGACCGTCGACGACCCGGCCGAACGGCGCCGGATCGACGGCCTCAAAGGTCGCGCCGGGGTCGCCAACTCGAAGACCGTCTACGAGCGCTTCGCTGCCCATCTCGTAGGCCGACGCTGGCAGATGCTCGCCCCGGCCGGCGGCAAGGTCCAGCGTGTGCTGTGGGCGAGCACCGGGACGAAGGACGCTTCGTACCCCGACACCCTGTACGTCGACGAGCTGATCGGGCCGCACACGGTCACGACGCTCCCGGAGGCGACGCTGGCGGCTTTCAAGTCGCACGGCTCGCCGGCGCGCACGGTGGACCGTCACATCGAGGAGGCCCACCGGGTGCTGCGCGAGCTGGGCGGGCTCGGCATCGAGATGGAGGAGGTCGGGCGCCGTCTGCAGCGCGAGGGCGTCGACCTCTTCGCCGCGGCGCACGCCGGGGTCGTGGACATCGTGGCCCGCAGGATCGACGAGCTGCGGGCGCGGGAAGGTGCGTGAGGTGACCGCTGTCGGGGATCTCGACGCCGCCGTGCGGCGTCGCCTGGCGCGCTTCGCCGAGGACCGCGTGATGGCACGCCTCTGGGACGCCGACGCGAGCCTGTGGAAGCCGGGCGACGACGCGCACCAGCGCGTCGTCGCCCGTTCCCTGGGCTGGCTCTCGGTGTTCCGCGATGTGCGGCCCGAGCTCGGGGGGCTCGAGGCGTTCGCCGCCGAGGTGCGGGACGATGGGTTCCGTCACGCCGTGCTCCTCGGAATGGGCGGCTCGAGCCTCGCGCCCGAAGTGCTGGCCTCCGCCCTCGCTGCCGGCGGCGCCCCCTCCGCCGGAGGCACGGCAGGCGCCGATCCCGGCGGCACGGGAGGCGCCGGGCACCGGGGCGCTGGCGCGATGGGCCTCGGTCTCGTCGTTCTCGACACGACCGACCCGCGGGCCATCGCCGCCGCCGAGGAGAAGCTCGACCTGGAGTCCTCCCTGTTCATCGTCGCCAGCAAGTCCGGCGGCACGGTCGAGACCGCCAGCCTGCATGCCTACTTCTACGAGCGCCTCGGCGGGTGCTGCGACCACGGCCCGGGCCACCACTTCATCGCCATCACCGACCCTGAGACGGCGCTGCAGCGCGAGGCGATCGCGCAGGGCTTCAGGGCGGTGTTCGTCAATCCCGACGACATCGGCGGCCGTTTCTCGGCGCTGTCGTTCTTCGGTCTCGTCCCGGCGGCGCTCATCGGCGCCGATCTGGTCGGGCTCCTCGACCGCGCCGACGCGATGGCCGCACGCTGCGCGGCCGACGTACCCGCCGACGAGAACCCGGCCCTCATCATGGGGGCGTGGGTCGCCGAAGCCGTGGCCGCCGGACGCGACAAGCTGACCCTGGTCGCCTCGCCCGGCATCGCGGCCCTCGGCGCCTGGGCCGAGCAGCTCGTCGCCGAGAGCACCGGCAAGGAGGGCACGGGGGTGTTCCCGGTCGACGGCGAGCCACTGGGGCCCGCCGCGGCGTATGGCGACGACCGCGCCGTCGTGTACCTGCGGCTGGCCGACGGCGCCGACCCCGCGCAGGACGCCGGCGTGGCCGCCCTCGAGGCGGCCGGCGTGCCCGTGCTCCGCCGTGAGTTGCGCGACGTTCTTGACGTCGGCGGGGAGTTCCTTCTCTGGGAGCTCGTCGTCGCGGTCTGCGGCCACGCGCTGGGCATCGACCCGTTCGACCAGCCGAACGTGCAGGAGAGCAAGGACAACACGAAGCGCGTGCTCGCCGCGACGGCAGCGCCCGTCGGCGAGGCCGTCGCCTTCGCTCTCGGCGACGACGGCCTCGAGACGGCGCTCGCGGCGCTGACCCGCGACCTCGCGCCGCCGGCGTACGTCGCCCTGCACGCCTGGCTCACGCCGGGTGACGAAGCCCGGCGCGAGCTCGCGACGCTGCGCGCGCTCCTGCGCGACGAGCGGCGGGTGGCGACCAGCGCCGGCTTCGGCCCGCGCTTCCTGCACTCGACCGGCCAGTACCACAAGGGTGGTCCGGCGCGCGGGGTGTTCGTGCAGCTCGTCTCTGAGGGCGGGCCCGAGCTCCCCGTCCCGGGGCGCGACTTCACCTTCCGGGGGCTCAAGGAGGCCCAGGCGCTGGGCGACCTCGAGGCCCTGCTGGCGCATGGGGGGCGGGTGCTGCGCATCGACCTCGGCGAGGACGCCGGCGCCGGCCTGCGCGGGTTCGGGGAACTGCTGCGCCGGGTACTCGCGGGCTGAGGCCGCGGTGAGGCCGCGGTGAGGCCGCGGTGAGGCCGCGCCGCAGCGGCGCCACCGCTGCGGCGTCTGAGGAGCGGGCGGGCCGGAGAGTCCACGGCGTCGTCACGCCGCACGCCGGCGGCCGTGCGCCGCAGGTGCACGGCCACAAGGCCGAAGACACGCGACCGGGCGCGGAGGCGCTGCGGACAGAGGAGGAAGCATGGACGTCGCCATGATCGGTCTCGGCCGGATGGGCGCCAACATGGCCCGCCGCCTGCTGCGCGGCGGCCACCGCGTGGTCGTCTACAACCGCACCTTCGCCCGCGCCGAGGAGCTCGCTGCCGAGGGCGCCGAGCCAGTCCGCGAGCTCGCCGACGTGGTCGCCGCCCTCGCCCCGCCGCGCGTCCTCTGGCTGATGCTGCCGCACGGCGAGACCACGCAGCAGGCGATCGACGAGCTCGCCCCGCGGCTCGAGCCGGGCGACATCCTGATCGACGGCGGCAACGCCTTCTTCAAGGAGGACATCGCCCGCGGCACCGCGCTCGCCGAGCGCGGCTTGCGTTACCTCGACGTCGGCACCTCGGGCGGCGTCTGGGGCCTCGAGGTCGGCTACTGCATGATGGTGGGCGGTGAGCGCTCGGCCTTCGAGCACGTCGAGCCCCTGCTGCGCACGCTGGCGCCGCCCGGCGACGGCTACGGCTACATGGGCGGCCACGGCGCCGGTCACTTCGTGAAGATGGTCCACAACGGCGTCGAGTACGGCATGATGCAGGCCTACGGTGAGGGCTTCGAGCTCCTCGAGGCGGCGCCCTGGGAGCTCGACCTGGGGCAGATCGCCGCGCTGTGGAACAACGGCAGCGTGGTGCGCTCCTGGCTGCTCGAGCTGGCCGCCGACGCGTTCGCGAAGGACCCGCAGCTCGAGGGCATCCGCGGCTACGTCGAGGACACCGGGGAGGGCCGCTGGACGGTCGAGCAGTCGATCGAGCTCGGCGTGCCGCTGCCGGTCATCGCCCTGTCGCTGTACCTGCGCTTCCGCTCGCGCCAGGACGACTCGTTCAGCGCCCGCGTGCTCGCCGCCCTGCGTCAGGAGTTCGGCGGCCACGCGGTGAAGGAGAGCTAGATGGCCGCAGCCGGCCGACGGTCGAGATGACGCCGGCCAGACGGTGACGCCGGCAGATCGGTGACGCCGGCCAGATCGGTGACGACGACCGGGTGCTCGACGACGGTCGTGACCCGTTCGACGGCATCGGCTACGACACGGTCGACGACGTCGGGTACGACGACGAGGGCGACGGGGCGGCCGTGGCGCGACGCGCCACGGCCGCCCCGTCGCCCTTCCCCTCGAGCTCCGCGCTCGAGCCCTGCGCGCTGGTCATCTTCGGCGTCACCGGCGATCTCGCGCACCGCAAGCTGATCCCGGCGCTCTACGACCTGGCGTGCAACGACGTCCTCGCCGAGGACGTTCACCATCGTCGGCGTCGGGCGGCAGGCGCTCGACGACGCGGCTGCGCGGGAGCTGCATGCTCGGCGCCATCGACGACCACTACGGCGAGGAGCAGATCGACGGCGGCGCCTGCGAGCGCGTGCTTCGCGCGCCACACTACGTGCAGGGCGGGTTCGACGATCCCGAGACCTACAGGCGCCTGGCCGCCGTGCTCGACGAGCTCGACCGTCACGGCGGCACCGCCGGCAACCGCGTCTTCTACCTGGCGACCCCGCCCAGCCAGTTCCCCGTCATCGTGCGCGGCCTCGCGGCCGGGGGCCTCGCGCGCCGGGGGGCGTGGGCCGGCGGGCCGGCGGCAGCGCCGCGTGCGAGCGCCCCCGGGGCGGCGGCCGCCGGCCGTGGAGCTTCCGCGGTCGCGCACGCAGGCTCCCCCGCCGATCCGCCCGACGCGCCGCGGCCCGGCGCGCGGTCCGCCACGGCGCCCGGCAGGCCGGTCCGCAGACGGCCGCTACCCACGTCTCCCGCGCCGCCGCCCGGGGAGCCCGCCGCCGCCTCCGTCCGCGGCTGGACCCGGATCGTCGTCGAGAAGCCGTTCGGCCGCGACCTGGCGAGCGCCGCCGAGCTCAACGCCATCGTACGCGAGGTCTTCGACGAGCGGCAGGTCTACCGCATCGACCACTACCTCGCCAAGGAGACGGTCCAGAACCTCCTCGTCCTGCGCTTCGCCAACACGCTCTTCGAGCCGATCTGGAACCGGCGCTACGTCGACCACGTGCAGATCACCGCCGCCGAGACGCTGGGCGTCGAGCACCGCGGCACCTACTACGAAGAGGCCGGCGCCCTGCGCGACATGATCAAGCCGCACCTCATCCAGCTCTTCGCCCTGGTGGCGATGGAGCCGCCGGTCACCCTTGACGCCGAGGCGATCCGCGACGAGAAGTTGAAGCTGCTGCGCGCGGTGCGGCCGATCCCCCGCGACAGGGTCGACCTGTTCGCCGTGCGCGGGCAGTACGTGCGCGGCGTCATCGACGGCGGGGGCGTCTCGGCGTACCGCGAGGAGCCCAAGGTCGCGCCGGACTCCATCACCGAGACCTACGCCGCACTCAAGCTGCTCGTCGACAACTGGCGCTGGCAGGGCGTCCCCTTCTACCTGCGCACCGGCAAGCGGCTGGCGCGCAGGGTGACCGAGATCGCCATCCAGTTCCGCAAGCCGCCGGTCCTCCTCTTCCGCGACGCGGTCGCCGGACAGGGAGGGCTCGTCCCCGACCAGCTCGTGCTCCGCGTGCAGCCCGACGAGGGCGTTTTCGCTGCGCATCGAGTCCAAGGTGCCCGGGCAGGAGGTCGCCCTGCAGCCCGTGTACATGGACTACTCGTACGGCAGCAGCCTGCGCGAGCTGCCCTTCAGCGCCTACGAGACCGTGCTGGTCGACGTGATGCAGGGCGACATGACGCTGTTCAAGCGCGGCGACCAGGTCGAGGAGGCGTGGGGCATCATGGCGCCGGTCCTCGAGGCGTGGTCGGCGGCGCCGCGCGGCAGGTTGCCGATCTACGAAGCCGGGACGTGGGGGCCGGAGGCCGCCGACGCGCTCGTAGCGCGCGACGGCAACGCCTGGCGGCGCCCCGAGTGGGGGCTCGAAGGCGGGTCCCGTGACGGAGGTGCACCGTGACCATCGAGATCCTTCACGACGCTGACGCCCTCGCGGGGCGCGCCGCCGACCTCTTCGCCCAGGCGGCCCAGGAGGCCGCCGCGGCCCGCGGCCGCTTCGCGGTCGCGCTCAGCGGCGGCACCTCGCCGCAGCCCCTGTACCGCCTGCTGGCGCGCCAGCAGTTCACGCAGAAGGTGCCGTGGCGCCGCGTCCACCTCTACTGGGGCTGACGAGCGCTGCGTGCCCCCGGGCGACCCCGCGAGCAACTACGGCGCCGCCGAGCGGCTCTTCATCCGGCACGTGCCGGTCCTCGCCGAGAACGTGCACCGGGTACGCGGGGAGGAGGGGGCCGAGCGCGCCGCCGACGCCTACGAGGCGGAGCTCCGCGCCCTCGCCGCGCGCGAGCGGCCGACGAGCGAGCTGCCGGTCTTCGACCTCGTGCTCCTCGGCCTCGGCGCCGACGGGCACACGGCCTCGCTGTTCCCGCACAGCCCCGCGCTGGAGGAGGTGGAGCGCTTGGCCGTCGCGACCGAGGCGCCCGACGCCTCGCCACGGGTCACCGTGACCTTCCCGGTGATCGGCGCCGCGCGCCGCGTCTGGTTCCTCGTGAGCGGCGCCGACAAGGCCGGGATGGTCGCCGAGGTGCTCGAGGGCCTGCGCGTGCCGAAGGCGGTCCCTGCGCAGGCCGTCGCCCCGGTCAAGGGCTCGCTCACCTGGCTGCTCGACGAGGCGGCCGCGGCCGAGCTCAGCCCCGCGTTGCGCGGCTGAGCCGGACGCCGCGGCCTGCCTGGCGTCATCCTCATCGGCGAAAAGGGCTGAGTGACCGCCCGGCGGCCGCGGGGCGGCGCCGCTGCGTCGAGCGCCGTGCTGGGTGGCAGCCTCGTCCCTCGCGGTCTCTCGGCGCCTCTCCGAGCGGGGACCCCGGTCTCCCGTGTCACGCCGTGCATGGTCGATGGCAAAGACGGCATACGCTTGCGCTATCGATGGCGTACGCGTAAGATGACGGCGGTATCGAAGGAGGTCAGCGATGGCACTCGCCGTCATCTCGCCCAAGTTCCAGATCGTCATCCCCAAGGAGATCCGCGAGCGCATGGGGCTGCAGCCCGGGCAGACGGTCAGCCTCATCGATCGGGGTGAGATCATCACCATGGTGCCGAAGCGGCCGTTGTCGGAGCTTCGAGGGATCGTCCGCGGAGCCCCGCTCGATGACTACCGCGACGAGACCGACCGGCTGTGAGTGACGAACGACGCTTGAAGGTCGTCGACTCGTCAGGCTGGGTCGAGCATTTCGCCGACGGCCCGCTGGCCGATCGGTTCGCTCCCTATCTGGCCGACCCCGACCAGCTCGTGACGCCGACAGTCGTCCTGTACGAGGTCTATCGCTGGGCTCGACGACACGGCACTGACGCTGATGCGATGGAGATCGTCGGTCACCTCGAGTACACGAGGTTCGCGCCGGTCGACACCGCCGTCGCCATCGCCGCCGTCGACTACAGCCGCGATCACGGCCTGGCCGCGATCGACGCGCTCGTCTACGCGACGGCTCGGCTCAACCGCTGTGAGCTCGTCACCTCCGACACCGACTTCCGCGGCCTGCCCGGCGTGACCCTCATCGGGCCAGAGGGCTGAATCGGGCGTCAGTCCGCGGCGGGGAGCAGCACGACCCAGCCCGCGGTCGCCTGGACGGGGTACGACTCGGCGACCGGGCCGACGAAGGCGACCGCCACGGTCCGTCCGGTGAGGGCGGCGGCGTCGGGGACCGTGTCGAGATCGGCGAGCGCGCCGTCGACCACTTCGTACCAGGTCGTCTCGGTGGTGGTCGTGATGCTCGCCTTGTCGTACTCGCCGCTCCCGTCCTCGATGAGCAGGGCGAGGGTCGGTCCGTCGCCGCCCTGCGGTGACGAGTCGTAGACCGCGGCGCTGGCGACCGGCCCCGTGATGTCGGCGCCGTCGACGTCGCCCGCCGCGGTGAGCGACGGGGCCGACGGCTGGGGCTCCGGCCCGCGGCCGGGCGCCGAGCCGTCGCCGCCGCAGGCGATCGCGCCGGCGGCGGCCACGGCGATGAGGACGATCGCGGCGACGCCCACGACTTGGATCCGTCTGCTGCGCCGGGCGTGACCCGCCGCTCCACGGGGGCTGGTGAGGCTGACTCCGCACCGCAGGTCCATGTCGTCTCCTTCGCCGGGCTCGCTGGTGTCGTGTCACCGAGACGCGCGGCGCGGCTCCCAGGTTCAGGGGCAGTGGTTCAGGGTACGACGCGCTCGCCGCGGGTCCTCGTGGTCAAGTCCCGAGTCCTGGCGTCGTCCCTGCAAAGCTCCCGCTTCCGGTGACCCGCAGCTCCCCGTCGGGTACACTGACGGGGCAAGCCAGGTGGCCGCGTCGGCCCCGCGTCTCCCGTCTCCACGGAGCGGGCGAGGCAGCCGTCGAGGAAAGTCCGGACACCGCAGAGCAGGGCGCTGGATAACGTCCAGCCGGCGAAAGCCGAGGGAAAGCGCAACAGAGAGCAGACCGCCAGCGGCCCCTTCGGGGGTGCGGGCAAGGGTGAAACGGTGGGGTAAGAGCCCACCAGCGGTCCTGGTGACAGGCCGGCTCGGCAAGCCCCGCCCGGTGCAAGGCCAAATAGGGGAGCGTTCGAGGGCTGCTCGTCCGAAGCTCCCGGGTTCCGGCCGCTAGAGCCGCCCGGCAACGGGCGGCCGAGATGGATGGTCACCCACGACAGGATCCGGCTTACGGCTTGCTACTGTGAGGCCCCTCCGGCCAGCTGGTGGAGGGGCCTCACCAGTTCCCGGACCACCGCGACCTGACCGTGACCGGACCGTGACCGCGCACCAGGGACGAGGGGGCACGCCGCAGGGCCCGACGTGCACTGCGACCGCCGGCGGTGAGCGCGGCCGCACCACCGCGCCCCCGCGGTGAGCGCCGCCGCGTCCCGCTGACACGCCGCCGCGTCGCCGCTATGCTGGGCGTATGCGACCCACGGCGGCGGACCTGGTGACGACCCTCGGCCTCGAGCCGCACCCGGAGGGCGGGTTCTTCAGGGAGACCTACCGCGCCGCGGCCGGCGTCGAGACCTCGCGCGGTGAGCGCGCCGCGGCGACGGCGATCCTCTTCCTCGTCACCGCGGATGCGCCGAGCCGCCTGCACCGCCTGGCGAGCGACGAGCTCTGGGTCTTCCAGGGCGGTCTGCCGCTCGAGTTGGTGCGACTCTCCGTCTTCGGCGAGGCCAGCGTGCTGCTCGGCGACCCCTGCGGCGCCGGCGGGGCAGGGCGGCAGCCGCAGGCCCTCGTCCACGCCGGCGTGTGGCAGGGGGCGCGCGTCGCCGGCCGCCGGCGGCAGCCGGCCGAGCGCGCCTGGTCGCTCGTCTCCTGCATCGTGACCCCGGGCTTCGACCGCAAGGACTTCGAGCTCGGGCGCCGCGACGAGCTCGCTGCGCCTCTTCCCGGAGCAGAGGGCGCTGGTCGAAGCGCTGACCTGAGAGGGGCGGGGAAGCGCTCACCCAGGGGAGGCGGCGCTCGCGGGGGTGGAAGCGCCGGTCTTCGGTCGCCGCGGGGCAGCCGCGACCGCCGCCCCTACTCGAAGCAGGCCGGCGCCTCCTCGACGACGATGTCGAGGATGCGCCGCGCGTTGGCGCGCTTCACGTGGAAGCCGTCGTAGTAGCCGTCGGGGTCGCCGTCGATGCTGCCGAGCCGGCTGTGGTCGAGCACGACGAGGTCGTACTCCTCCTGCAAGTCGTGGAGGTAGTCGAGGACCTCACGGTGCCGCGTCTCCCACCCCGCGTCGCGGACGGCGGCGAGCAGCGTCGGGTGCAGGGGCATCAACACGATCGCGGGCGTCGTCCCCTGCTCGTTCAACAGGCGGACCGTCTTCTCGAAGTATCTGGTCGAGCGCGGGTCGAGGGCCGGCGTCGTGGTCGCGTAGCGCTCCAGGGCGCGGTCGACCGCCCATGCGAGCGCGCGTTCGAGCTTGTAGCCCTTGTCAGCACGGATGTCGTAGCGGTTGCGCAGCACGACGCCGTCGGGCCCGTAGATGGTCAGCGCGAGGTCGCGACCGGCGGGCATCTCGGCCTCGGTGCGAGGGAGCTTCTTGCGCTCGCGGGCGATCAGGGCTTCGGGGAAGAACGGCGAGAGGCGCTCGTCCTGGATGAGGCCGACGGAGAGCCCCTGGGCGCGGAACGCCTCCACGTGGATGAACCAGAGGACGCGCAGGCGCGTCTCGGGACGATCCCGGTGGATCCAGTTGACGAAGGCCCAGGCATCCTCGGGGCGGCCGTTCTGCAGGGCCACGTTGAAGCCGCGCAGCCCCGTCAGGCGCTCGAGGTAGGTCGGTTCGAAGCGCGTCGCCCTCGAGCCCCCGAAGATCAGCACCTGCGGCGGCCGCTCGAGCTGCTCGAGCAGGTCGGCCTTGACGGTGCGGTCGTTCGGGACGATGAGCTCGCCCGTCGGCGTGGTCTCCGTGGCCGCCGGGGCGGTCGCGGTCGCCGAGGGCTCGGGTCGGCGCCGGGCTCGGAGAGCGGTCACGCGCCGCTGCGCCGTCGTCGCCGGCCTGGCCGCCAGGCGACGGCGAGCCGATGACGACGACACCCGCCAGGGCGAGGACGACGAGGGCGAGGCGCCGGCGTCTGGGCGCTGGGTGAACGGCTCATGATGGGTGGGCTTACGCGAAGGGCCGTGGACCTCCTGCCCACGACCGCGCCGCGATGGTACCACGGGGCGCCGGCGCGTCGCCCCCGGCGGCGCCGGCGCGCCGGCGGGTCGCACCCGGGGTGACGGCGCGACGGCCGGTCGGCCCTGGCGGCGACGGCGCGTCGGCCTCGCGCAAGAGGAGCCGGTGGCGTCCCCCCGCCGGCCTTCCACGAGAGGAGCCGGCGGTGTCCGCCGGCCGGCCTCCTGCGAGAGGAGCCGGTGGCGTCCGCCAGCCGGCCTTCCACGAGAGGAGCCGGTGGTGTCCGCGGCCGGCCTCCTGCGAGAGGAGCCGGTGGCGTCCGCGCCCCGTGGTAGGCTGCCGCCGATCGTGGGTCCCGAGTCCACAGCAGGCAGCGCAGGGGCGACCGTCGTCGTCGGCCGCTTCGCCGAGCTCGAGGACGCGCTCTGCGAGCGCGTCCTCGAGCTCAAGCGCGGCCGCCCTCTCGAGCCCCTCACCGTGGTCGTCGGGTCGGCCGCGGTGCGCACGCGCACCCGCGACCTCCTGATACGCCGGCTGGGGGCCGTCGCCAACGTCTCCGTGGTGACGCTCGAGAGACTGGGGCGCGACCTGGTGACGCGGGCACGGGGCGCGCCGCCCGTCGTCCTCGGGGGCCTGGCCCGCGAGCGCCTGCTGCGGCGCCTCGTCGCCGAGCGCGCCGCTCGGGGTCTCGCATACTACGGCCCCGTCTCGGCGCGACCGCACTTCGCCCAGGCGCTCGCCGCCACGTTCGACGATCTGCGGCAAGCGCTCGTCGAGCCGGGGTCGGGCTGGGCGACGACTGCCATCGCCGCCGGTTCCAGTGTCGCCGACCGGACGGCCGCCGGCGGCCCGGCGGCTGCCGCCAGCGAGCCGACGGCGGCGCCCGACGGTCCGACGGCCGCTCCGGCCGACGCCGACCGCCGCACGCGCCGGGCCAAAGGCCGCCGACCTCGAGGCCCTGTACGCCGCGTACTGTGGCGAGCTCGCGAGCCGCGGCGTCCTCGACGCCGCGCAGGTGCAGCCGCGAGGCCGCGCGGGCGACCCGCGACGCTCCGCTGCCCGGCCGCGTCGTCCTCTACGGCCTCTACGACGTCAACCGTGCGCAGGAGGCACTCGTCGCCGCCTTGCTGGAGCGGGGCGCCGACCTGCTCGTGCCGCTGCCGCGTGGCGGTGACGACGGGCCTCGCCACGGCGCTCGCCGCGGCCCGGGCCCTGGGGCTCGACGAGCGGCGCGTCGAGCCGCCGCCCGCGACGCGCGCACTCTCGACCGCCTGGCCGCGGTCTGGAGTCGGCACCGGGGCCGCGTCCCCGTCGCGTCTCGAGCTCATCGACGACGGCACGCTCGCGGTGGTCTCCGTCGCCGACGAGCGCGGCGAGGCGCGCGAGGCGACGCGAGTGCTGCTCGACGCGGCCGGCCGGGGCGTCCCCTTCTGGGATTGCGCCGTCGTGGTGCCGCACGGCGACGACGTCGAGCGCCTCGCGACGGCGTTCGCAGGCGGCCGGGATCCCCGTCGCCTGCGGGCTCCCCGACCGCAGCGAGGGCGCCCGCGTGCTGCGGCGCCTCGTCGAGTGCCTCGCGCCCGAGGCCGGCCGGCCCTTCGCCCGCCGCGCCGTCGTCGACCTGCTGGTCGCGGCGCCGCTCCGTACGCCGGCGGCGCCGCGCGAGGCCGCCCTCTGGCTCGACGAGGCGCGGCAGGCCGGGGTCATCGCGGGTCTCGATGAGTGGGCCGAGCGCCTGGCACTCCGCCTCGGCGACCTGCGGCGCCGGTGCGAGAGGGAGGAGCAGGCCGGAGAGGCGCTCACCGGCGACGACGAGGTCGAGAGCCCGTCGCTCCTGCAGCTGAGGTCGGCGGCGGCCGGCAGTCTGGCGGCCGCCGTCGCCACCCTGAGGCGAGCCTGCGCAGCCCTTCCCGCGCGAGGCGTCGTGGGGGGAGTGGGCCGACGGCCTGGCCGCCGTCGCCGAGACGCTCTTCGCCGCCCCGGTCGCCGCCGCCGTGCGCGACGTCGCCGGCCGTGCGCGGGCGCTCGACGTGCTCGGCGAGGAGGTCGACGCCGGCGAGGTGGCGGCCGTCGTGCGCGAGCTGCTCGCGAGCCACAAGGTGCCCGTGGGCAGGGCGACGCGCGACGGGGTCGCCGATCGTCACGCCGCTCGAGCTGCGCGGCCACCGCTTCCACGACGTCGTGTTCGCCGGTCTCGCCGAGGGCGGGTTCCCGAGCCGCGGGCGGGCCGACCCCGTCCTCGGCGACGCCGAGCGCCGGCGTCTCGCCGAGGCGCTCGGCACGCGCCTGCCGCTCGCCGAGCAGCGCGACGCCGAGTCGACGCTGCTGTTCGCCTTCGCCTGCGAGGCGGCGCGCGAGCGGCTCACGCTCCTGGTGCCGCGCACCGACGCGGCGACCGGCCGGCCGCGGCTGCCGTCGCGCCTGCTCCTGCGCCTCGCCTCCCTCGCCGCCGGCCACCCCGTGAAGCTCGACGAGTTCCTCAGCGGGGCTCCGCTGCGCCCCGTGTGGAGGCGCACGGGCGCGACTCCCGACTACGAGGGCGCCCATCGTCCACTCTGGACGGACCTGCGCGAGTTCGACACGGCCGCACTGCTCGCCCTCGGCGCAGCCGGCGCGGCCGGGGGCGCGAGTACCTGGCGGCCGTGCTCGGCGACGCCGCGGCGGCCGAGCGTCGTCTGGGGCAGTGGCGCGCCGGCCGCAGCCCCGACCTGGGGCGCGTGGGACGGGCTTCTCGGCGGCGACGCCCGCGCCGCGCTCGCCGGGCTCGGCGAGCGGCACCCGTTCGCCGCCGAGCTGCACCCCACGCGCCTCGAGCGCTACGTCGGCTGCCCGTTCGCCTTCTACGTGCGCGACGTGCTCGGGCTCGAGGCGCCCGAGGAGCCCGGCGAGAGCCTCGAGATCGAGCCGCTCGAGTTCGGCAGCCTGGCGCACGGCATCCTCGAGCGTGCCTACGCGCGGGTGATCGACGACGCGGCTCGACCGCGACGGCGCGCTCGCCGCCGTGGCCGCGGCCTGGGAGGAGCGCTGCGCCGACGCCGAGCGTCGCGGCGTCACGGGTGCGGCGCTGGCTGGGAGGTGCGCCGCGACATGCTCCTCGAGGACCTCCTCCGGTCGGTGCGCCTCGACCCGGTCTTTCGCGACGGGGGCGAGCGGCCGCTCGCGGTCGAGCTGCGTTTCGGCGAGCGGCACGGCAGGGTCGTGACGCTGCGCTGCCGCGACGGCACGCGAGGTCCGGTTCGCCGGCCGCCTCGACCGCGTCGACGAGACGCCGACGGGCGCTCGCGTCGTCGACTACAAGACGGGCGGCGGCTCGACCGAGCGCGAGCGCATCAAGCGTGGCCTGAGCGTGCAGCTCCCCGTCTACCAGCTCGCCGTCCGCCAGACCGCGGGCGAGGCCTACGAGCAGTGACCTCGCCTCTACCGCCTCATCACGCGCAAGGGCGGCTTCGAGGAGCTCGCGCTCGCCGGCGACGAGGCCACCGCCCGGGCGCGCCTGTCGGCGCTCGTCGCCGAGGTGATGACGGCGGTCGACGGGGGTCTCTTCCCGCGCACCAGCCACAGGAGGGCTGCGACTACTGCGACATCAGGTACGCCTGCGGCGTCTCGTCCTGGGCGCGTGCCCGCAAGCGCGAGCACGAGCGGCTCGCCGGCCTCGTCAGGCTGCAGCAGGTCCGGAGGCCCGAGAGGAGGTGAGCGCCCGGATGCCGGCGAGCCTGAGCCGGCCGTGCTCGACCAGGCGGTCCGCGACCGGGTCACGCGGGAGCTCGGCACCACCTTCCTTCTCGAGGCCAGCGCGGGCACGGGCAAGACACACGTCCTCGTCGACCGTTACGTCAGCTGCGTCCTCGATCCCGAGGCCGGCAGCGGCGACGTGCGCACGGTCGCCGCGATCACGTTCACCGAGAAGGCGGCCGGCGAGCTGCGCCAGCGCGTGCGCGAGAGGTTCGAGCAGCTCGCCGGCGAGGCCTCGCCGCGCGGCACGCCGCGAGGCGGCGCTCCTCGCAGCAGGCCCTCGACGCGCTCGACGACGCGCCCATCCACACGATCCACGGGTTCGCCGCGCGCCTCCTGCGCGAGTTCCCCGTCGAGGCCGGCGTCGATCCCGCCTTCGAGCAGCTCGACGCGCTCGCCGGCGAGCTCGAGGCGGGCCGGCTGTGGGAGACGTGGCTCGCCGAGCTCGCCGGCCGGCGACGTCGGGCGGCGCCGACGCGTGCGCGCGCTGGCTGGCGCGCCTGCTGCGCGCCGGCGTCCGCGCTCGACACCGTCCGCGAGCTCGCCCTCGGGTCCAACGGGGTGTTCGGCGAGCGGTACGACCTCGAGCCCGTCCCGGCGCCGCCGCCCGAGCCCGACCTGGCGGCGGGCCTCTCGGCGCTGGCGGCGCCGGTCGACGCGGCTGCGTGAGTTCTGCCTCAGCGCCTGCTCCGACCACCGGCGACAAGGGCTTCGGCGGCGCCATGGACCTCGTCGAGCGCGTGCGAGCGGCTCGTGGCGAGACCGCCCGCCGACACCGACGAGCTCGCGGCGAGGCTCCTGCGCCTGCCGGTGAAGAGCTCGGCCGGCGCTCTCGGCGGCCGGCAGGGCAACTGGCGACGGCGCGCGGCGAGGGCAAGGCCGAGCTGTGGGACCGCTACTCGGCGCTCGGGCGCGACGATCGCCGCGCTCCGCGACGCCTACGCCGGCCTTCGTCACCGGCCTCGCCGTCGCGGTCGCCGACGCCTTCTCGCGCTGGGCCGGCGCCACGCAGCTCGCGCTCGGCCGGCTCGACTTCACCGACCTCCTCGGCTGCCTGCGCGATCTGCTCGCCCACGACCTCGCGGCGCGCGCCGCGCTGCAGCAGCGCTTCGACTACGTCCTCGTCGACGAGTTCCAGGACACCGACCCTCTGCAGGCCGAGATCGTCTTCTACCTCTGCGAGCGCGAGCCGGTCGCCGCCGACTGGCGCGACGTCGTGCTCGAGCCCGGCAAGCTGTTCGTGGTCGGCGACCCGAAGCAGTCGATCTACCGGTTCCGCCGCGCCGACATCGCGCTCTACGACGAGGTCAAGGAGCTCGTGGAGGCGCAGCCCGAGGGCGCGGGGGTCGTCGAGGTCATCCGCCAGAACTTCCGCACCACGCCGGCGCTCGTCGAGTGGGCCAACCGCGGTGTTCGAGGGCGTGTTCGGCGTCGACGCCGAGCCGGGCCGCCAGCCCCGCTACGAGGAGGTCGAGCCCTACAGGCCGCCCGCCGCTGGCCCGCGCGTCGCCGTGCTGCTCGGTCGCGAGTACGCGCGGGCGGGGCGCGGGCGGCGGCGCCGAGCAGGCGCGGCGCGACGAGGCGCAGGGCCCTGGCCGCGCTGCTCGTCGCGATGCACGACGGCGATGCCGAACGCTGGCGCGTGCAGGACCGCGAGCGCGCAGGCGCGGCAGGACGGCGGCGAGCCCACGCGCGTGCCGCGATGGTCCGACGTCGCCCTGCTCTTCAGGGCCACCACCGGCCTCGAGACCTACGAGCAGGCGCTGCGCGAGGCCGGCGTGCCGTACCGGGTCGAGGGCGGCAAGACGTACTTCACCCGGCGCGAGGTCGCCGACGCGCTGCTCTGCCTGCGCGCCGCCGACGACCCCGGCGACGGGCCCGCCCTGTACGGCGCGCTGCACTCGTCGCTCTTCGGCTTCAGCGACGACGAGCTCTTCCTCTTCTGGGCGGCGGGCGGCGTCTTCGACGTGTTCGCCGCCCGCCAGCCCGGGGGCCACGAGGCCATCGTCGCCGCCATGGCCACGCTGCGCGAGCTCCACGGTCGCAGCCGCGAGTGCGAGCCGCACGAGCTCGTCGCCGAGCTCGTGCGGTGCACGCACGCCGCCGAGTTCCTCGCCGCCACGCGGCCTCGACGGCGGGCAGGCGATCGCCAACCTCGAGAAGCTCGCCGAGCAGGCGAGGGCGTTCGCGAGCGCGGGCGGCGGCGGCCTCGGGGCGTTTCTCCCCTGGGCCGCCGAGGCCGGCGACTCGGGCGGCGAGCAGGAGTCGCAGGTCGACGACGAGGCCGATGTCGTCCACCTCTCGACGATCCACAAGGCCAAGGGGCTCGAGTACCCGATCGTGGTGCTGGTCGGCGGCTCGCGGGCGGGCGGCGGCGGGGGCCGGGAGACGGTCAAGCCCATCGTCGACCGCGCCGGCCGTCGCCTGGCCGTCAAGTTCAAGGCCGAGTTGCCCGGCGGCGCCGCATGCGACCTGGAGCCCGCCGACGTACACGCCGCTCAACGAGCGCGAGAAGGAGATGGCCGCGAGCGAGCTGCGCCGCCTGCTCTACGTCGCCGCGACGCGGGCCCGCGACCGCCTGGTCGTGAGCTGCTTCGGCAAGCTGACGAACCAGGACGGCGAGCCGGCCGCCGGCGTGCTGCTCGGCGGCCTCGCCGGCGCTCTGCCGCCGGCCGGGCGAGCAGCCGCCGACCGAAGAGACGCGAGACCGACGGCCTGCTCGTGCTGCCTCCCGGCGAGGCCGCGCGGCGCGACGGCCGCGACGTGAGGCTCGACGCGACCGAGCTGCCGGCCGCGCGCGACGCGCTGGCGCGCCGAGCGCGCCGCACTCCTCGAGCGCGCCCGCCGCCCCGCGCCGGCGACCAGCCCGAGCGGGCTCGAGCACGTCGACGACGAGGTGCGAGCCGGGGGACCGGGCGCGCCTCCCGGCCGTGCCCGGGCGCTCGCGCTCGGCGCCGCCGTGCACCGCGTCATGGAGCTGTGCGACCTCGCCGACGACTCGTCGCTCTCGTCGCTCGCGGCGGCGGTCGCCGCCGACCTGGGCCGGCCCGACCTTGCCGAACGAGCCGCCGAGCTCGCGCACGTCTGCTGGTCGGCCGCGCCCGTACGCGCCGCCGCCGCGAGCGCCGAGGTCTATCGCGAGCTGCCCGTCGGCGCCCTTCTCGACGGCGTCGTGGTCGGCGGCGCCGTCGACCTGCTGTACCGCGACGGCGGGGAGTGGGTGGTCGTCGACTACAAGACCGACCGCGACGCCGACGCCGCCACGCTGCTCGAGCGCTACACGCCGCAGGGCGCCGCCTACGCGCGTCGCCGTCGAGGCGGCGACCGGCGGGGTCGTGCGCGAGGTCGTGTTCGTCGCCGCCGCGGCCGGCGGCCTCGTCGTGACCGTGCCGGTCGACGACGCCGTGCGGGCGCTGCGTCGCCGGCGAGGTCTCGGCCGCGCTGCGAGAGGGCCGGGCGATCCGCGCCGACGGGCTGGACGGGGCGGGCGGCGGAAGGGGACGCCGGGCCCGGCACGTAGGGCGGGGGCGACGCGCTCGGCGCGGCGGGCGGCTCGCGGCAAGGCTGACGGGGCCCGCGGGGCCGCGGCCGTTGACCGGGCGGCCGGGTGCGGTTCGAGGCGGGCTCGGACGGCCTTGGGCGGCGGCGCTTCGCGAGCGCACCTCGCCGGGCCTCCGGGGCCGCTTCCGGGAGAACCTGCGCGGGCTGACGCAGAACTTGCGCACCGGCTGGTCTCTCGAGCGAACCTGCTCAAACTGTCACCACCGCCGGGAACATCCGTCCAGTTTGCGGCGATTCCGGACCAAAACGGCCTCGCATCGGACCGTCGAGCGTGCCGATACCGACACCATGGACGCCACCGGAGACCCACGACGTGCCGGGGTGCGCGGGATGCTTCGGCTCCGGCTGCGCAGCAAGCTTCTGCTCGGTGTGTTCGCAGTCGTCTGCGCCGCCATGGCGGTCCAGTTCGTGATCCTCAGCGACCGCGTCGGCAACGATCTCGCGGCGCTCGAGCGGCAGCGATGGACGAGGACCTCGCGGTCGCGGTCAACGCGCTCGAGCAGATGAACACGCGTCTCGAGCGGGCCGCCGCCGGCGCCTCCGTCGATCGTGCCCTGGCCGACGCGGTGGTGCGCGGCGACGGCCGCTGGATCGCCGCGAACGTGCTCGGGCACGTGCATCCTCAACGAGAGGGTGCAGAGCGCCGTCGTCCTCACCGCGGAGGGCGATCTGCTGCGCTCCGCCGGTCTGCCGCTGCCCGATCTCGGTGAGGAGCCGCTGGTGCGCATGACGGCGGCCAAGGTCGTGAGCTCGAGCGATGCTGTATCGCGACGGGCGCCTCTGGGTGCTTGCCGCGGCGCCGATCGTGCCTCGCGGATACGACGACGAGTCCGTCGGTGCTCTCGTCCTCGGCGTGCTCGTGTGCGACAGCTTCGCCGACGCGCTGAAGAGCGTCGTCGGCACGGAGGTGACCTTCCTCGCGGACGGGGTCGTGATGGGGGCGTCGGACCGCGTTCTCGCCCGGCGGCTGCGTGGCCCGCGATGCGCTCGCCGTGCTCGAGCGCCAGCGCGTCGCCCCTGGTGAGCGCCGAGCACGGCGAGCAAGGCGCGTGCGCTCCCGACCGCGGGCGCGCACGACCTTCCTCGTCGTCAGCAACGACCGCGCGCCGATGCGCCACGGCGAGTGCGGCCATGCGCCGCTCGATCCTCATCTCGCTGTGGCCGGGGCTCGTGCTGGCCGCGCTCGTCGCCACGCTCCTGAGCATCCCGTTCGGGCGCTCGCTCAGCGGGCTGACACGCGCGGTCGACGCCATGGCCTTCGGCGACCTGTCCACCCGGGTGACACCGCGCGGCGACGACGAGTTCGCCGACCTCGGCCACGCGTTCAACGCCATGGCACGGCGGGTCGAGGAGGCCCAGGAGACCCTGTGGCGCGCCGCCGTGCGCGACAGTCTCACCGGGCTGCTCAACCACCGCGAGTTCTACCGTCGGCTGGAAGAGGAGGTCGCGCGCGCCGACCGCGAAGGGCAGGAGGTCGCCGTGCTGATGATCGACCTCGACGACTTCAAGGGCATCAACGACACCTGCGGACACCTGCGCGGCGACAGCCGTGCTGCGCGAGATGGCGCGGGCGCTCGAGGCTGCGTGCGCGAGCAGGACGTGCTCGCGCGCTACGCCGGGGACGAGTTCGCCGTCGTGCTCACGGCGACCGGCGAGCGCGCCGCCCGCGCCGTCGCCGAGCGCATCCGCGGCTGTGCCGCGGCGATCGCCGCCGGACCCGGCGTGCCCGCCGGGCGTCGGCCGTGACGGTCAGCATCGGCCTGGCCACGAGGGCGCCCGGGGTCGAGCCGCTCGGCGACCTCATGGAGCGCGCCGACCAGGCCCTCTACCGGGCCAAGGCCGGCGGCCGCGACAGGGTCGTCGTGGCCGCGGCCGTCGCGCTCCTGAGGCCAGCCGGCGGGGCGTCCCCGGCGCCGGCCGGAGCGCTCGCCCAAGGCGCCGAACGGCGCCTGTCGCCCGTCGCCGAGGGCCGCTCTGTTCGCCATCCCCAAGGCCCCCCCGACGGTTGACCACCCCCGGCCCACCGCATAGCATCAAGGGCGCTCCAGACCCTCGATGCACGGAGGCGACCACGGGCAAAGAACTCTCCATCCTCGACCCGGTCGTGGTCGACCAGCCTCCACCAGCCTCCGCCCCCTCGACGACGCGCCGCTGACACGGCCTGCGGCCGTGGCCCACGGCGCCTCCGTCCGCTCTCCCGTTCCGGCCGGGACCCTGCGTCCCGCCGGACTCACGCACCTCGTTCCACCCGACGGTCGAGGTGCGCCGACCGCTGAATACGACTGATGCAGCCATGCATCGCGAGGAGGAGCACGATGATACGAGTCGCTGAGTGGGGCACCGGCATGATGGGGCAGGGGCTGCTGGGGTTCATCCTCGACCGCCCGAAGGACATCGACCTCGTAGGCGTGATCGTCACCAACCCCGCCAAGGAGGGGAAGACGGTCGGCGACCTGCTCGGCCGGCCGTGCGACGTGAAGATGACCACCGACTTCGCCGCGGTACTGGCGCAGAAGCCGGACGTCGTCTGCATCAACACGCAGAGCAACCTGCACGAGGTGACCGACCAGGTCGTGCCCGCGGTCGAAGCCGGCTGCAACGTGATCTGCATCGCCGAGAAGATCAGCTACCCGTGGGCGAGCGACGCCGCCTGGGGCGAGCGCATCGACGCTCTGGCGAAGGAGCACGGCGTCACCGTGCTCGGCACCGGCATCAACCCCGGCTTCATGCTCGACGCCCTCATCGTCATGTGGAGCTCGGTCTGCCTGCGCGTCGACAAGATCGTCGCCACGCGCGTCAACGACCTCTCGCCGTTCGGCCCGACGGTGATGAAGGGCCAGGGCGTGGGCACGACGGTCGACGAGTTCGAGAAGGGCGTCGCCGACGGTAGCATCGTCGGTCACATCGGGTTCCCCGAGAGCATCAACCTCATCGCCCGCGCGCTGGGCTGGACGGTCGAGCGCATCGAGGAGACGCGCGAGCCCATCGTCACCAAGGTCGAGCGCTCGACGCCGCACGTGCACGTGGCGCCCGGCGACGTCGCCGGCTGCCGCCACATCGGCCGCGGCTACGTCGGCGGCGAGCTCAAGATCGAGCTCATCCACCCGCAGCAGATCCACCCCGAGCTCGAGGGCGTGGACACCGGCGACTACATCGAGATCCACGGCGACCCCGACGTGAACATGGCCAACAAGCCCGAGATCCCCGGCGGCAAGGGCACGTACGCGAGCACCGGCAACTACATCCCGCTGATGAAGGACGCGCCGGCCGGCATGCTGACCGTGGTCGACATGCCGCTGCCGCGCTTCTGGACGCCGAGCGCCTGACCCCGACGACGAGGAGCGAGCCCGCGCCGGTCGCGCCGGGGCGGGCTCCGACCACCTGAAAGGGGTGACGAGCGTGACCGAAGAGATCCGCGCCCGCGAGGGCGACTGGGTCGAGGTCGAGTGCAAGCTGCTCGACCCGGCCGACCGGTCGAAGAACCTGCCGCCGGAGACGGCGGAGAAGCCACTCATGATGTGGGTCAAGGGCTTCGCCCGGGGCGAAGCCGGCATGGGCGAAGAGCTGACCGTCGAGACGATCACCGGCCGCCGCGTGACCGGCGCGCTCTCGGCCGTGAACCCCGGCTACTACATCACCTACGGGCCGCCGATCCCCGAGCTCACGCACGTCGGCCGCGACCTGCGCCGGCAGCTCGCCGAGTGGCGGCGCGCGCAGGGCGAGGCCGGCGGCGCGAAGGCCGGCGGCGCGAGCGCCGCCGGCCCGTCGGGCGCCGCCGGCCCGTCCGGCGGCTGCGGCTGCGGGTGCGGCTGCACGCCCGCCCCGGGCGGTGAGGGCTGATGGCCACCAGGTTCGACGCCCTCATGGCGCGCCGCGGCGAGATCATGCGCAAGGCGCTGGGCATGGACTACAGCGTGTTCGAGCAGAGCCCCGTCGCCTTCGACTACGAAGGCATGATGACGGCGCACGGCTACTCGCTCGAGGACATCGCCGGTATCCAGGCGCGCGCCGGTGTCGGCAGCACGCCGCTGCTCGAGCTCAGGAACCTCACCGACCTGGTGCGCAGCATCAGCGCGCCGGGCAAGGGCGCGCGCATCTTCGTCAAGGACGAGGCCGCCAACCTCGCCGGCGCCTTCAAGGACCGCCGCGCCAGCGTCAGCATCCACGTGGCCAAGGAGAAGGGCTACGAGGGCGTGATCGCGGCGACGTCGGGCAACTACGGCGCCGCCGTCGCCAGCCAGGCGGCGCGCAACGGCCTCAAGTGCATCATCTGCCAGGAGACCTACGACAGCCGCAAGGTCGGCCAGCCGGAGATCGTCGAGAAGGGCCGTATCTGCGAGTCGTACGGGGCCGAGGTCGTGCAGATGACCGTGGGCCCCGAGCTCTTCTTCCACATGGTCGAGCTGCTCGACGAGACCGGCTACTTCGCGGCCTCGCTCTACAGCTCGTTCGGGGTGAGCGGCATCGAGACCCTCGGCCTCGAGCTCGCCCGCGAGATGACGGCTCTCACGGGGGCGCCGCCGACGCACGTCGTGGTCACCCACGCCGGCGGCGGCAACACGACGGGCACGGCGCGCGGGCTCAAGCGCGCCGGGGCGACCGAGACCGAGATCGTCAGCGCCTCGGTCGACCTCAGCGGGCTGCACATGGCGAGCGACACCGACTTCAACCGCAAGAGCTTCACCACCGGGCACACGGGCTTCGGCGTGCCGTTCGCGACCTGGCCCGACCGCGCCGACGTGCCGCGCAACGCGGCCCGGCCGCTGCGCTACCTCGACCGCTACCTCACCGTCACCCAGGGCGAGGTCTTCTACATCACCGAGGCGATGGCCAAGCTCGAGGGCCTCGAGCGCGGCCCGGCCGGCAACACGGCCATGACCGCCGCCGTGAGCCTCGCCCGCGACCTGCCCTGCGAGGCCACGGTCGTCGTGCAGGAGACCGAGTACACGGGGGCCGGCAAGCACCACTGGTCGCAGCTCAACTTCGCCAAGGAGATGGGCGTCGCGGTCTGCGCCGGCGAACCCGAAGAACAACGTGCCCGGCAAGATGATCGTCATCCCCGAGCGCCTGGAGCAGATCCGGGCGCGCGACTTCGACGTCGCCCGCATGCGCACGAGCTACGTGCGCAACGCGCTCAAGAACGCCCCCGACGGGTACGCGCCGACGGCCGACGACATCGCCTTCCTCGCCGCCGACACGAACGCGGACGCGGCGACGATCGAGGCGATCCTGGCGTCGCTCAAGGAGGCCTGACATGACGCGCGCCGACGAGTACCTCGCCTGGCGGACCCACCTGGCCGATCTCTCGGACGAGCAGCTCGAGGCCCGCTTCTGGGAGCTCGTCGAAGAGGTCACGGAACCGCTCATCGAGCTGGCCCGCACGCACACCTCGCCGAGCATCGAGCGCTCGGTGCTGATGCGCATGGGCGTCGACTCGCCGACCTGCAACGGCGTGGTCAACGAGCTCGACAAGCGCGGCCTGCTCGGCCACGGCGCCGGGCACGTCGTGCTGCACTGCGCGCAGCAGTGGGACGTCGACGTGCGCGCGGCCGCGGCCAAGCTCGCCGCCGGCGAGGGCTGGAAGGACGTCGAGCGGAAGTGGGGTGGCCACCATGGCGCCTGAGAGCGGACCCAAGGGCCACCACCGGCCGGCGAAGGCGCCGGAGCCGTACACAGCCCGCCGGCGCCGGCCCCGACGACTGGGCCTCCCGTCACCCGCTCGACCCCGAGCAGAAGATCGACCTGCACGAGATCCTCGACGGCATCGAGGACTACCGGCCGCGCCGTCGCGGCTGGACGTGGCGCACGCCGGTCGAGGACCAGGC
Organism: uncultured Thermoleophilia bacterium; assembly: GCA_963814545.1. Classification (GTDB taxonomy): domain Bacteria; phylum Actinomycetota; class Thermoleophilia; order UBA2241; family UBA2241; genus UBA2241. Next base: position 46,065 of record CAWFDC010000002.1, read on the forward strand.
GCATCGGTCCGTTCTCGTACCGCGAGACGTCGCGCAGCCTCGCGCGCAGCGTGCCGCTGCCGGCCGCCAAGTACTTCGGCGACATCGACCCGCAGCCGGACTGCGTGGTCACGACCGAGATCGCCAGCGGGCGCTTCGAGGACGACATCCGCCGCATGCGCATGACGGCCTGGCACGGCGCCGACCACATCATGGTCATCCGCACCGCCGGGCAGAGCCACATGGACAGCCTGCTCGAGGGCACGCCCGAGGGCGTCGGCGGCATCGCCGTCACGCGCAAGCAGGTGCGCGCCACGCGCAAGGCCCTCGACCTGATCGAGGACGAGGTCGGGCGGCCGATCAACTTCCACTCCTACGTCGAGCGGCGTCGCCGGCCCCGAGATGGCCGTGATGTTCGCCGAGGAGGGCGTCAACGGCGCCCACCAGGACCCGCAGTACAACGTGCTCTACCGCAACATCAACATGGTGCGCAGCTTCGTCGACGCGGCGGTGGCCAAGCGCATCATGGCGGCCGTGGACATGGCCCAGATCGACGGCGCCCACAACGCCAACGCCACCGCCCGCGAGGCCTGGAAGGTCATGCCGGAGCTGCTCGTGCAGCACGCCATCAACTGCGCCTACTCGGTCAAGGCCGGCATGCCGCCGGAGAACATCTGCCTGAGCACGGTGCCGCCCGACGCGGCGCCGGCGCCCTGCGTGCGCATGGACCTGCCGTACGCCGTCGCCCTGCGCGACCTCTTCGGGCAGTACAAGATGCGCGCCCAGCAGAACACGCGCTACATCGAGTCCTGCGGCCGCGAGGCGACCGTGAACCACGTGCTCAACATGCTGGTCAGCCGGCTCACGTCGGCCGACATCCAGAGCACGATCACGCCCGACGAGGGCCGCAACGTGCCCTGGCACTACAACAACGTCCACGCCTGCAACACGGCGCGGCAGACGCTCGTCGGCCTCGACGGGCTGCGCAAGGTCGTCAAGGTGGACCGCGAGGCGCCCGAGCTCAAGAGCAAGGTGCGCGAGCTCAAGGAGCGCGCGGTCCTCTTCCTCGAGGGCATGGTCCGCGACGGCGGCTACTTCGGCGCCGTCCAGGAGGGCTACTTCGTGGACTCGGGCATGTACCCGGAGACCAACGACGACGGCATCGCGCGCAAGATCGACGGCGGGGTCGGCGTGGGCACCGTGGTGGAGCGCGCGGCCGACTACATGGCGCCCGTGTGCCATCACTTCGGCGACAACCACCTGCCCGACGGCCTGAAGAAGCCGTGCGACCCCATCGGCGGCTGCACGCTCTGCGACGAGAGCCTCATCCCGTTCATCGACGAGCTCGACCCCGAGGACAACGTCAACGTCCGCCTCGAGCGCACCGCCGAGCAGCGCGAGAAGGGTCTCATCAAGCCCGAGGTGCAATGGGCCGGGGACGGCGTCGTCGTCGTGACGATGTTCCTGCCGGCGGCGGAACGCGTCGCCGAGTTCGCCGCCCTCGAGCTGGCCAAGGCGATGAACCTGCGCGAGCCGGAGGTGATCCACAAGCAGGTGATGCACCCGGCCGAGGGCACCCTCGTCGAGGTGCGCGGACGGCTCGAGGCGAGCGTCGACCCGGCCAAGCTGGTGATCCCCGCCGAGGTGCAGCTCGTGCCCGAGGACGAGATCCGCGCCTACGTCAAGGACCACGGCCTGAAGTGCGTCTCCGCGACCGTGGGCAACGACGAGCACTCGGTGGGGATGCGCGAGATCATCGACATCAAGCACGGCGGCATCGAGAAGTACGGCATCGAGTGCGTGTACCTCGGCACCTCGGTGTCGGTCGACAAGCTGCTCGACGCGGCCATCGAGCACGCCGCCGACGCGGTGCTGCTCAGCACGATCATCACCCACGGCGACATCCACCGGCAGAACATGGAGAAGATCGCCGACCTCGCGGTGGAGAAGGGCGTGCGCGACAGGCTGCTGCTGATCAGCGGCGGCACGCAGGTCACCGACGAGCTGGCCCGCAGCTGGGGCATGGACGCCGGCTTCGGCCGCGGGACCAAGGGCCACCACGTGGCCAGCTTCATGGTCGAGGCGCTGCGCGACCGCGCCGCCGGGGCGGAGCCGGAGGGCGGCGCGTGACCGCGGCGGCAGGAGCGGAGGCCGGCGCGTGAGCGCGGGCGAAGCGAGGGGCGCCGGCGGCGAGGCCGCCGGCGCCCGCGACGGCGGCACGAGGTGCCGGCGCCGCCCGCGCGCCGTCGACGTGCTCGTCGCCGAGATCGGCTCGACGACGACCGTGGTCAGCGCCTTCGACGGTCTCTCGGCGGAGAGGCTCGCCGCCGGGGCGACGCCCCGTCTCCTCGGACAGGGCGTCGCCGCCACCTCGGTACTCGAGGGCGACGTGACCGTCGGCGTGAACGCGGCCCGGGCACAGATCGAAGCGTCCACCGGGCCGCTCGAGCCGCGCGAGTTCCTGGCCACGAGCTCCGCCGCCGGCGGCCTGCGCATGACCGTCCACGGCCTGACGGCGAAGATGACGGCGATGGCGGCCCGCGAGGCGGCGCTGGGCGCCGGCGGCGTCGTCGAGTACCAGACCGCCGGCAAGCTGCGCCGCCACGACCTCGAGAGGATCGCCGCCGCCCGCCCCAACGTCGTCATGCTGGCCGGTGGGGTGGAGGGCGGCGACGTGGAGACCGTCCTGCACAACGCCGAGATGCTCGTGCGGGTCGACTTCGCCGCCGGCGGCGGGCGCCGAGCGGCCGCGGCGGCGCGGATGCCGCGCGGCCGGCGCCGGCGCCGGCCGCGACCACGCGGCGCCGATCCAGGACCGCGTCCTCGCCGCCGGCAAGAAGCCGATGGTCATCTACGGCGGCAACTCGGCGGTCTGCGACGAGGCCTGCCAGATCCTCCACGCCGCCGGCTTCGACGTGCGCGTCACCGCCGAACGTCTACCCGGGCATCGACGAGCTCGACGTGGTCCCGGCGCGGGCCGTGATCCACGACGCCTTCGAGGACCACATCATCCACGCGCCCGGCATGGAGCGCATCGGCGCCCTGGTGACCGGCAGGATCCTGCCCACCCCAGGCGCCGTGCTCGTGGCCGCCGAGACGCTGGCCGAGACGCTCGGCGACCTCGTCGTCATCGACGTCGGCGGCGCCACGACCGACGTCCACTCGGTGACCGACGGGAGCGTCGAGTACGCCGCCCTGCAGGTCGAGCCACAGCCGCACAGCAAGCGCACCGTCGAGGGCGACCTGGGGACGTACGTGAGCGCCCCGCACGTCGTCGAGATGCTCGCCCAGGGCGAGCGCCCGACGAAGCTGCCGCCGGCGATCCCGACGACTCCGGAGGAGGTCCACGCCGCGCTGACGCTGGCGCACTACGCCGCCGTCACCGGCGTGCAGCGGCACGCCGGCCAGCTGGCGCACCTCTACACGCCGACCGGTCGTCAGACGGTGGCTCGCGGCCGCGACCTCACGGCCTGCCGCTGGGTGATCGGCACCGGCGGCGCCTTCACGCGCCTGCCCGGCGGCGAGGCCCTGCTGCTCGACGTGCGCGCCAAGAACGGCGGCGACCGCCTGCTGCCGCCGAAGGACGCGCGCTGCGTCGTCGACCGCGACTACATCCTCGCCTGCTGCGGCGTCCTGCTCGCGCGCTTCCCGGCCGACGCGGTGGTCGCGCTCCTGCGCGCCAGCCTCGGGGTCTGACGCACGCCGTCCGCGCCGCCGGCCGCCGCCCACCGTTGACCCCTGCGGCGAAGGGCGTACGATAGCCGGTGAAGGAGCCGGCGCGAGGGGCCCTGCCGGCGGCCTGGGGGGGTCGCCGTGCACGTCTCGACCGGTCCGGCACGATCACGAGACATGGGGGGACCGTCATGACATCCCACGCACGCGGGTCGCTCTGCGCCCGGCTCTGCCTCACGGCGCTGACGGTGGTGGCGCTGCTCGCCGTCTTCGCCGCGCCGGCGTTCGCGGTCGACGAGGTCGACGAGGTCGACGTGGACGTTCGGCCTCTACATCGCCGCCGACAACAACCTCGAGTCCGCCTGGGACGACATCAACGTCCCCGCGCTCCTGGGCATCCCGGCGAGCGAGGACGTGCACATCGTCGCCCTGGTCGACCGACTCAGCACGAAGACCACGAGAGCTCGTCGAGTTCGAGGGCGACGAGACCAACGTTGTGGCCACGTTCGAGGAGATGAACTTCGGCGACCCGGCGAACCTGGAGTGGTTCATCGAGGAGCTGGCGGCTCGGTACCCCTCCGAGCACCTCGCCGTCGACCTGTGGGACCACGGCGGCGCCTGGCGCGGCATCTGCTACGACGACTCCTCCGACAAGGACCGCATCACCATGCCTGAGCTGCGGGGCTCCATCGTCGCCGCCGGGGTGCCGATCGACATCCTCGCCTTCGACGCCTGCAACATGGCCGACATGGCGGTCGCCTACGAGCTCGCCATCAGCGAGCTGGTCGACATCATGGTCGCCTCCGAGGAGATGATCCCGTTCGCCGGCTTCGCCTACGATCTGATGCTGGCGCCGGTGGCCGTCGAGCCCGGCCGCACGCCCGAGCAGGTCGCCACCGACATGGTCGACGGCTGGGGCGCCTACTACGACGGCGTCGGCGGCTACACGATGGTGTGCCTCTCCGCGATCGACGTGCGCGAGGTGCGCGCGGCGATCCCCGCCCTGCAGACGTGGGTACAGCGCATGACGGCGGGGGTGCCGCTCTTCAAGCACGACTACAAGATGGCGCTGGTCAAGACGTGGACGGCGCTGAACAGCTGGCAGTACGACTTCATCAGCCTGTGCGACCAACTGGCGCTCAGCCCCGACCTCAAGAAGGCCGACGGCATGAAGCTGAAGACGGCGACCGTCGCCGTCGCCGACGCCATGCGGGGGGCGGTCATCGCCAATCACACGACGCGCTGGACGGCCGGCGCCACCGGCATCGCCGTCTGGTGGGCCAACGCCGCCGACTGGGTGTCGTACGAGGCGCTCTTCGGCGCCAACACGGCCTTCGCCGCGCCGGCGCCGACCGGCGCGGGCTGGTACGACCTGCTGCAGACCTACTACGCGAACTGAGTGAGGGGCGGCGCGGGCGGCGGCCGTACGGCCGCCGCCCGCGCCGCCACCGCGATCCAGGGGGGTACCGGTATGAGGTCACAGGCTTTGCGGCCCGCGTCCGCGCGGGCGGGCACGACGGCGCCGTTCACGCAGGTGCGCACGTCGGCGCCTGCTGCGCGGTCGCGCGCGGTCGCGCTGTTCGCCCTGCTGCTCCTCGCGCTCCTCGTCGCCCCGGCGACGGCGAGCGCCGAGACCGGCGACCGAGGCGCCGTGGACCTTCGCCGTCTACGTCGCCGCCGACAACAACCTCGAGTCGTCGTGGGACGACGTCAGTCTGCCGGCGCTGCTGCGGCGTCTCGACGACGCCGACGTGCACATCGTCGCCCTGGTCGACCGTCTCAGCACCGCGGGGACCGAACTCATCGAGTTCAGGGCGGGACGTGTCGACCGTGGAGTTCGACGCGGACCCGGGGGAGATGAACATCGGTGACGGCGCGAACTTCGAGTGGTTCATCGAGCAGGTGGCGTCAAGTACCCGTCCACGCACCTCGCGGTCACGATGTGGGACCACGGCTACGCCTGGCGCTACGTCTGCCAGGACGATACGTCCGACGGCGATCGCATCACGATGACGGAGCTGCGCGCGGCTCTCGACGGCGCCGACGTGCCCGTCGACATCCTCGCCTTCGACGCCTGCGCGATGGGCGACATCGCCGTCGCCTACGAAGTGGCGCTCGCGGGCACGGTCGACTACATGCTCGCCTCCGAGGCCATGGTCCCGCTGGACGGCTACGCCTACGACCTCATGCTGGCGCCGCTGGCGGCCGACCCGTCGCGTTCGCCTGAGGATCTCCTCGCGGACATGCTGGCCGGCTGGGGCACGTACTACGCTCCACTGAGCTGGGCGAAGTACGTGTGCCTCTCGGCGGTCGACGTGCGCCTGGTCGGCGCGGCCACGCCGGTGCTGCGCGACTGGGCGACGGCGCTCACCGCGGGGCTGCCGGAGAACCAGACCGTCTATCGTGAGGTGCTCAAGAAGGTCTGGCGGCCGTCGTCGACCAGGCAGTACGACCTCATCGGCCTGGCCGAACGCCTCGCCGCCGATCCGGTGCTCGCCGGCACGCAGGCGGGCGCGGCGAGCGCGGCGGCCGCTGAGACGGTGGCCGCGGCCGTGGTGGGCACGAGCACCTCGCGCTGGTCGGCCGAGGCTCGAGGGCTCGACCGTCTGGTGGGGCAACAAGGGCGACT
>CAWFDC010000003.1:0-131173 GCA_963814545.1 uncultured Thermoleophilia bacterium
GATCTGGGGCGAGCTCGCCACACACAGTGCGATGGTCAAGGGGCTCGCCGGACTCGTCGTCTTCGGCGCGATCCGCGACACCCCCGAGATCGCGCGCCTCGGCTTCCCCGCCTTCTCGAGTCACGTCTGCGCCAACGCCGGCGAGCCCAAGGGCTTCGGCGAGACGCAGGTGCCGATCACCATCGCCGGCGTGCGCGTCGCCCCCGGCGACTGGATCGTCGGCGACGACGACGGCGTCATGGTGCTCCCCAAGGCCCAGGTCGTCGAGCTCGCCAACCGCGCCATGGACGTGCTCGAGAAGGAGAACCGCCTGCGCGGCGAGATCGACGCCGGCAAGACCCTCAGTGAGGTCGCCTACCTGCAGAAGTGGGAGAAGCGCTGAGGGGCGGGGAGAGCGCTCAGCGGTCTATCTCAACGGCACCAACTGCCAGACGAAGTCGGTGGTGAACCGGCTGCGCTGGAAACGGTTCGCGACGACGTAGCCGCGCGCCGGCGGCCGCATCTGGAAGCGGACCACAAAACGGTAGCGACGGACCGCGCCCGGCCTGAGCACGGCCAGGCGTACCTTGCCCATCGCCGAGAGGTGCCCCTTCCAGACCGTGTGCAGGCTGCCGCTGCGGTCGATGCGGCGTATGGTCAACACGAGCTTCTGCGAGAGCTCGCCGCCCCAGAACCCCGGGGTGTCGACCGCGTTACGAGGGCGCACGTAGAGCACGCCGACGCCCTTGTTCTTGCCGTACCTCGCCGCGCACCTTCTGCCCGGGTACGAGGTTCTTGCCGCGAACGATGAAATCGCCCGCCTCGCTGTTGACGATGCTCGGCCGGCCCGCGAAGAGGTCGGCCAGTTCCTGCTCTGCCGCAGTCAGGTCGGCCAAGGCGACGCTCGTCAGCGCGAAGCCGCCGGCCAATACGGCAGCGGCCACGAGCGCGGCCAGCGTCCGACGGACAGTCGACCCGCTCACGACCGGCCCCGCACGCTCATCGCGCTTCACCGATCGTGTCGCCGCACATCACGGTGCCGGCCTCACAGCCCGACGTTGGTGTACCGCCATCGGGATCTCGTACACGAAGTAGTCCGTCGGGCCACCCGTGTACGACAGCGTCAGGACGACCACGCGGATACATAGTCTCGCCGAGGACGAACTGCTTCCTCGTGCGCACGCGACGTTGACCTGGCGCTGCTCTCCCGCGGCCATGGTCACGGTCGCGGCACCACCCGTGTTGCCGATGGTGCCGATCCTCACCTGACGCAGCGGCTGGTCGCCGGTCGCCGGATCGGGTGCGATCGTAGCGGCGACCGTCACGTTGCGTGACGCCGGCCTCGGGGAACGCCGCCGGCGTCATGATCGTGATGGTCCGCGGGAAGTCGAAGGTCTGGTTCGCATCGGGAAAGCCGCCGAGGTCGACCACGACGGCGTCGTCCTGACCCGACGCCGCCGGCACCGGCGGGCTGGAGAGGCGGCGGATCGCGTAGCCTGTCAGGCCACCCGGGTCGGTGTCCTGCGCGTAGATGTGCAACCAGTCGCGCACGTGGGCGGCGGACGCGTCCAGCGTCGACGCGCTGGTCGTGGTGAAGGCGGCCGAGGAGAAGCGCTGGTCGGCCGCCACCGGACCAGGAGGATCGCGAGCGACGCGCGAAGCATGAGCAGCCCTGCCGCTCATGGCGAGACACGATTCATCGGCCGGACCACCACCCTCGGTACTCACGCTGCTCGGCTTCGCTCATCCCGTCGAACGGCGTCGCCGGGTCGACCGCCAGGGCGATGTCCGCGTCCTCGAGCGCCTCGCCCGCTTCGCGCCACAGCGAGACCAGGAGCGAGAGCGCGATGAGCACGGCGGGCACACCGATGAGGAGCATGCGGAACTGCCGGATGGCCAGCGCTGCGAGGGCGTAGCCGAGATACGGCAGGTGAAAGGAGTAGCGCGCCTGCACCGCGTCGGTGAGATGCGACCTCCCACGGGTCTGCCGCCTCGTTGAAGTCGCCCTTGGTCTGGAAGGTGAGGTGCCGCGCTCGTCGGCCGTCCAACGGCGATGATGCGGTGCGTCACCGGTCGCTCGAGCTCCGGCGGGACGAAGGTGATGACGTCACCCACGCGGAGATCGTCGACCGGCACGAGTCGCGAGTAGATCGACCGAGCCCTTCGGGATCGACCCGGTCATCGACCCGCCGGTGATGACGTAGCGCTGGTAGCCGAGCGCGGCGGGGCGAACAGCGCACCGATGGCGAAGAGCATGGCGCCGACGCAGGCCGACGTGAGCACCGCCCGAGGGCAGCGGATCACAGCGACACCCCCACGAACTGCACAGTCGACGCTCGTGCTCGACCCCTGAAGCTGGTCGCGTGGCGGCGGCAGGCCGGTACGTGAGGGTGAACTGTAGCACGCGCACCTCACCCGGCGCGATGGTCGACAGGGCGACCGTCGAGAAGGCGCTCAGCGCACCGTCGTAGAGCGTCTGCGGCGCTCCGGTGACGTCTTCGATGCGCAGCTGCAGGACACTCGAGAGGCCGGGCGTCGCCGGCGTGTCGGTGAGCTCGCCGGCTTGACGGAATACGTAGCAGGCGCATCCCCCGCCCCGTAAGCGTCACGCTACCCTGGCCACTCGCACCGGGACGGAGCCCCGTCGCCGTGACGATCGCGACACCATCCCTGTCGTTGGCGTGGTCCACGCTACCGGCAGCCACGCTGTGGGACGGGTGGTGGCCGCCACCGCGGTGAAGCTGGCATCCGAGAAGACGAGCGACTGCAGCGTCACCGCGAGCATCCCCAGGACGAGCAGCGTGAGGAGGGCCTTGTACGCCAGGCACTCCGTCTCGTCGTGTTCTACCCGAGTCGCCGCATCTCGCGCCAGCGCCCGCCGGCACCTCCTTGAGGGAAGCGGGCGGGGCCGGGTCAGCCCCGGGGCCCCGCCCGCTGGTCAGTCTGATGCTGCGCGCGGATCAGATCGGGGTGCTGACGAGATCCCAGGTGAGATCGAAGTGGTCGACAGGCCCTGATAGACGGTTGTCGGTGCGCCGGAGTGCCGTCCGGGAAGACCCGACACGTCGATGTGGTAGGTGTGCAGGCGCCGGCGCCATCGTGCCGAGAGCCGCAGTCCGCCGCAGCGAGAGGGGCGTCAAACACGACCTGCGTGCCGTCGACATACACATCGTACGTCGGAGGGCGCCTTCGAGGCCCGGTCCCGGTGAAGTTGCCGAGCGTCATGCTGAGGGCGTCCGGAGCAACGCTTCCGGCGTTGCGTCAGTTCTCGAACGCGGCGCTCACGCTGTCTCGCCGGGAACCAGTCGGTCGACGGCGAACTGACGCGGCCGGCGATTCGTTGACGAGCGTCAGCGTCCCCGCGGTGAACGTGTTACCCAGGTTCGTCGCCTGGCGACGTGAAGTTCGCACCCGACCCGATGACGACGGCGACAGCCAGCAGCAGCACAGCCAGCGTCACGATGACCGTGGTGCGACGCGCACCCAGCACCTTCATCCTCTTGCCCATCCTTGTTCCTCCTGATCCGAAAGACCGTGGCCGGCCGGAGACACCCGCGTCTCTCGTCACCGGTGTGCTGCACCGCGCATCGGGCGTGTGCCCGCACGATTCGACAGGGGATATCGGACGCGACCGGGGTTCGGGCTTTCAGCACGAGCACTTCGCAGCAGGAATGCGTCTGCGAACATGCTTCACCGTCGCACCGCAGAGTAGCCTCGGACCACGGGCCTGAGCAACCGCCTACGTCAGCTACGACTGCGACTGGGCGAATCACGGACCGCTCTCCACCGACGTTCGCCGACGACGGCGCTCGCAGGCCGGCGTCGTCGGACGTGCGTCGAGCCGGATCAGGTGCCCCGGGCAGCGACAGTCGCCGGCGCCGAAGCGGCGCACGGGGCGCGAAGCGCCGGGCTGCGCCGCCAGCGCGCCGGCGAGCTCGCACTCGGTCAGCGGCCCGTCGACGAGCCAGGCGAGCCGTGGGGGCACCGCCGTGAACAGGTAGTCGGCGTGCCAGCGCAGCGGCTTCTCGCGGCGGAAGTGGCGCGCGACGCGGGCGTCGCGCCCGCGTCGCGCGCTCCCCACGTACGCGTACCAGCCGCGCTCGAAGGTCACCGGGCCCAAGGCCCCGACGGTGACCTCGAGCCGCCGCGGCACCCACGTGGCGACGACGTACAGGGCGTTCTGCTCGCCCTCGCGATCCGTCATGCGTCCTCGACCAGCCGCCCGTAGAGCGACGGCCGGCGGTACGTGCCGCCCCACACCTCGCGACGGCGCCAGTCTCGCAGCTCGTCCAGGTCGAAGCGGGCGAGGACGATCTCCTCACCCTCACCGGCGCGCACGACGAGCGTGTCCCGGCTGACTTCGTCCTCTCCGCAGACGCAGGGGTGGAAGGCGACCGAGTGCCCGTCACAGTCGTCGTGGGTCGAGGGGTAGTTGGCCAGGGCGACGGCCACCATGTTCTCGAAGGCGCGGGCACGGAGCTGGCCGGTGCGGTTCTCCTCCATCGGGCAGGCGTTCGGCACCAGGATGAGCTCGGCGCCGTTCAGCGCGAGGATCCGCGCCGTCTCGGGGAACTCGCGGTCGAAGCAGATCATCGCCCCGACGCGGACGGGGCCGGCCGCCGTGTCCAGCACCGCCACGGGGAAGTCGTCACCCGGCGTGAGCGAGCCTTCCGGCTCGTCGAAGGCGCAGGTGTGGACCTTGGCGTAGGTCAGGACGGTGTCGCCGCGCCGGTCGATCAGGGTGACGCTGTTGCGCGGCGCCACCGGCCACTCCTCGAGGAAGGTGACGGCGATCGCCATGCCGAGCTCGGCGGCGAGGCGCCGGAAGTGCGGTGACGAAGGGGCCGTCCGGCGAGACCGCGCCGGCGCGCCGGCGCTCGGGGTCGCCGGTCGGCCCGGCCGTCGAGCGCGTAGCCGATGTTCCACATCTCGGGGAAGAGGGCGATGTCGGCGCCCATCGCGGCGGCGCGGCGACAGGCGGCCTCGCCGCGCGCCAGGTTCTCGGCCTGGTCGCGGCCGGCGGCCTCGATCTGCAGCAGCGCGACCGTGAGGGTGCTCACGGGCGCTCACGCCCCTGAACGCTCACGTCGCCCAGACCTCCCCGCCGCTCGCTCATGCCGCAGGTCACCGACGCCGCCGGTCGGCGATGCCTCTGATCGCTCACGTCGTCGGCGGCGCGCCGCGTGCGTCGCGCTTGCCGACCGGGCCCGTCGGCTTCAGCCGCCGCGCCGTCGGCGCGATGCCGCCGCGGCGCGGCTGGCAGCGGGGGCAGTAGTGCGTCCCGCGCCCGCCGACGACCAGCCGCTCGACCGGCGTGGCGCAGACCCGGCAGGGCTCCGCCGTCCGCTGGTAGACGTTGAGGATCTCCTGGAAGCTGCCGCGCTCGCCGGCCGGGTCGATGAAGCTCTCGATCGACGAGCCCTCGTGGTCGATGCCGGCCTGCAGGGTCTCGAGCAGGGCCGCGTGCAGGCGCCGCGCCTCACGCGGCCCGACGCTCCCCGCCGCGCGCAGCGGGTGCAGGCGGGCGCGGAAGAGGGCTTCGTCGGCGTAGATGTTGCCGACGCCGGCGATGCGCCGCTGGTCGAGGAGGAAGGCCTTCAGCGGCGCCCGTCGCCCGGCGAGGGCCGCCCGCAGGTAGGCGATGCTGAACTCCTCCGAGAACGGCTCCGGGCCCATGGCGGCGAAGAACGCCGCCTCCTCGGCCGGGTCGAGCGACCAGATGCGGCCGAAGCGCCGCACGTCGGCGAAGTGGAGCTCGGTCGCCGGCTCGAGCGCGATGACGAAGCGCGACCGCGGCGCCCCGGGCTCGGGCCTGAAGAGCAGCTGGCCGGTCATGCGCAGGTGGATGACGACGAGGCGGCCGGGCGCGGCGCGCCCGGCCGCCTCGTCCGCGACGCCGCCTCACCCCGACCCCAGCGCGGCGCCGCCGCCGGACGCCCCTTCGACGGCGCCGAGGTCGACGAGCAGGTACTTGCCGCGCCGCCGCAGGCCGAGGACCCGCCGGCCGGCGATCGTCGCCCGCAGCTCGTCCTCCGTGAGGTCGCAGACGGAGGGGTCGGCGACCCGCACGTCGCGCACCACGAGGCCGGGCAGGCAGGTCAGCAGACGGCGGCGGACGGTCTCGACTTCGGGGAGCTCGGGCACTACGACACCTCGTGGGATCGACGGACCGGGCCGCCGGGTAAGCTCGTGCACCTGCTCGGCGCGAGCGCCCGCGCACTACAGCGCCTCCGGGCGCGTGGGCGCTTCATCGTGTTCCTCATCGCGCTCCGCGTCCCGCGCCGACCACCACGCCTTGAGGAACGACCGCGCCCCGTCGACGTCGGTGACCTCACCCGCCTCGACCTCCTCCTCGAGGGCGTCCAGCGCCTGCCCCACGGCCGGCCCCGGCTCGAGGCCGAGCAGCTCGATCACGTCGTCCCCGCTCAGGAGCCGCGGCACCGGCGCCTTCGTCACCCCCGACCACACGTCGCGCGCCAGCCGGTAGTGGCGGGCGATGGACTTGAGCGACGTCTTGTCGCCGCGGGTCGCGAGGCGGTCGCAGAGCGAGACGACGACCGACTCGAAGACGTACGGGCTCACGTCGCGGCGGTAGCGGGCGAGCGCCCGTCGCGTCAGCGGCTGCTCGCGCACGAGGAACCCGAGGCGCAGGTGCTGGCGGACCAGGAGCCCGAGGAAGTGGGCGAAGCGGCGGCTCATGCGCAGGCGGTCGGCGACCACGAGCGTCATGCCGCGGCCGACCTCGTCGTGGTGCCAGAACATGATGCGGCCGTCCTCCTCGCGCTTCACGACCGGCTTGCCGACGTCGTGGAGCAGGAGAGCCCAGGCGACCGGCGCCAGAGGCCCGGCGCCGGGGAGGCCGACCTCCTCGGGCGTGGCGAGGAAGCGCGCGCCGCCGAGCTGGGCGACGACGCCGTGCACGTAGTCGAGCCCCTCGAGCGTGTGGTCGAAGACGTCGTGGTGGTGATAGGGGTTCTGCGTCACCCCGCGGACGCGGTCGAGCTCGGGCAGGACGACGGCGAGGGCGCCGAGGTCGGCGAGACGGCGGAGGGCACCGGAGGGCCGCGGCAGACCGAGCGTCGCCGTGAGCTCGTCGCGCAGGCGCTCGCCGCTGACCGCCGCCAGCCGCGCCACGGCGCGGCGGGCGGCGGCGAGCGCCTCGTCGTCCGGCACGAGGCCCAGCTCGAGCTCGAGGCGCGCGAGGCGCAGCACGCGCAGCGCGTCGTCGTCGAGGGCGCCCGGGGCGCAGAGACGGAGGCGGCCGGCGGCGAGGTCGTCGCGGCCGCCGAGCGGGTCGACGACCTCGCCGCCGGCGGCCGGCTCCGCCATCGCGTCGACGGTGAAGTCGCGCCCGGCGAGATCGACGGCGAGGCGGGCGTCGGCCCCGGCTCGCCGCGTCCGGCACGCCGCCCGCACCGCGCAGACGAGCCCGGACCGGCCGCCGCAGCGGCGACAGGTCGACGTGCACGCCGCCGGCGACGACGCGCACGGCGGCGAAGCGCTCGGAGTAGGTGAAGACGGCGCCGCCGAGGCGGTCGGCGAGCCTGCGGCCCACCGCCTCGGCGGCGCCGTCCACGGCCACGTCGAGGTCGCGCACCTCGCGCCCGAGCAGCCGGTCGCGCACGGCGCCGCCGACGACCCACGCCCGCTCGCCGGCCTCGAGGGAGGCGGCGAGCGCCGCACGCACCTCCGCGGGCGCCGGCCCCGGCGCCCGGGCAGACCCGCTCCGCTCGCGTGACTCAGCCAGTCCGGCCCCCGTCGTCCGAGCGACCCCGGTCGCTCCGGGCGCGCCGGTGCCATCCTGCCTCGTCCCGGCCGGCCTCGACGTCCGCTGCTCACCCTCGTCGACGTAGCGTCGCACGACGCGCGCCTCACGTCGCAGACGATCTCGTAGTTGATCGTCCCCAACAGCTGGGCCACCTCCTCGCAGAGGATGCGCTCGCCGTCGCCCGGCTGCGGCTGCGCGCTGCGCGATCCCGTCGGTGCGCCGAGCCGGGCCAGTCCCGCGCCGCCGCCCGACCCGGCCACTGCGCCGCCCGCTCCCGTCCGCGCCGCGCCGAAGAAGACGACCTCGTCGCCCGGCGCGCCCCAGTCCTCGGGCAGACGCACGGTGAGCTGGTCCATGCTGATCGTGCCGGTGATGCGGCAGCGCCGGCCGGCGACGAGCACGTCGCCGCGGTTGGTGAGCGCCCGGGCGATGCCGTCGGCGTAGCCGATCGGCACGATGCCGATGCGCGCCGGCGCCTCGGCGATGAAGCGCCGGCCGTAGCCGACCGAGTCGCCCGGCTGGACGTGACGCACGCCGGCGATGTACGAGGTCAGCCGCATCGCCGGCCGCAGGTCGTCCTTGAACGGGTCGTCGTTCGAAGGTGCGAGACCGTAGAGCGCGATGCCGGTGCGCACGACGTCGAAGTGCGAGGCCGGGCTGCGCAGCGTCGCGGCGCTGTTGGCCGTGTGGCGCAGGAGGTCCGGGTACAGGCGCTTCAGCTCGCCGGCGAGCGCCGTGAAGCGCCCCAGCTGGTACTCGAAGAACGTCGGTGTCGGCCTCGTCGGCGGTGGCGAAGTGGCTCATCAGCCCGACCAGCCGCGACGGGCCCGCGGCCACCGCGGCGCAGAGCTCGCGCGCCTCGGCCTCGGTGACGCCGAGCCGCCCCATCCCCGAGTCGAACTTCACGTGGACGCGGGCGCCGAGGCGGCGCGCCTCCTCGACGAACGGCGCCGACCAGACGACGACGTCGGCGCCGGCCGCCACGGCGCGCCCGAGCTCGGCGCCCGTCATCGGGCCGAAGATCATGATCGGCGCCTCGAGGCCGGCCGCGCGCAGCTCCTCCGCCTCGGTGGCGGTCGCCACGCCGAGCCAGGATGAGCCGGCGGCGAGGGCCGCCCGGGCCGCCGGCACCGCGCCGTGACCGTAGCCGAAGGCCTTGACCACGGCGCAGTGCGCGCCGCCGGGCGGCAGGTCGCGGCTCAGCCGGCGGACGTTGTGGCGGATCGCCGCGAGGTCGACCTCGGCGACCGCCCGCGCGCGGCCGTCGAGCATCAGAGGTCCAGCAGGCGCAGCACGTCGTGCCGCGTGACGATGCCCACCACCTTGCCGTCCACCTCGACCGGGATGCGCCCGATGCCGTGGTCGGACATGAGCGTCGCCGCCTTGCGCGCGGGGTCGTCGGGCGTGACCGTGAAGACGTCCTTCGTCATCACGTCCGAGACGGTCGCCGCCGCCGCCTTGCGCAGGCGCTCCTCGAACTTCTTCTGGCTCTGGATGTAGATCAGGCTGTCGAGGAACTGGATGTAGTGCGGGAAGTGGAGCTCGGCGTCGAGCGCCATCAGGTCGCCGTCGGTGGCGATGCCGAGCAGGGTGCCTTCGGCGTCGACCACCGGCGCCCCGCCGACCTTCTTGCGTCGCAGGAGCTCGGCGAACTCCTTGACCGTCGCCTCCGGGCAGATGGTGACGACCTCGGTCTGCATGATGTCGCGGACGAGCGGCTCGTCGCTCGGCTCCGGGTCGCGCTTAGCCATGATGCTGGTCCTCCTCGTCCTCGTCGTCCTCGCCGTCGGTCTTGAGGCGCTCGATGGCCACGGGCAGGTAGCGGAGCAGGTCGCCGGCCACCATGCCTTCTGTACCCACTTCGAGCTCGGCCGCGAGGTCGGCGGCGAGACCGTGCAGGTAGGCGCCGAGGCAGGCGGCGTCGGTCGCCCCGAGGCCCTTGGCGAGCTGGGCGGCGATGGCGCCGCTGAGCACGTCGCCGGTGCCCGGGGTGGCGAGGCCGGGGTTGCCGGTCGGGACGATGTAGGCGACACCCGACGGGTCGGCGACGATCGTCGCCTCGCCCTTGAGGACGACGGTCGCGTTCGCCCGCTGCGCGGCGCCGCGGGCGTTGTCGAGCCGGTGGGCGGCGATCTCGGCCGCCGGCCGCTCGAGCAGGCGGCCGAGCTCGCCCTCGTGCGGCGTCAGCACGGTCGGCGCCGCGCGCCCGGCGACCAGCTCGGGGCGGCCGCCGAGGGCGTAGAGCCCGTCGGCGTCGATGAGCAGCGGCGTGTCGGCGGCGAGCAGCTCGCGCACCAGCAGCTGGGTCTCGTCGCCGCGCCCCAGGCCGGGGCCGAGGGCGACGGCGCCGAAGGCGGCCACCTCGTCGGCGACCGCCGCGCGGCTCGCCGTCGTGTAGGCGCCGGCCTCGCCGGGCACGCGCACGGTGATGACCTCGGGGTACGGCTTGACCTGCTCGGCGCCGTCGGGAGCCGTGCAGTGCACGAGGCCGGCGCCGCCGCGAAGGGCGGCCATGGCCGCCATGTGGGCGGCGCCCGTCATCCCGGCCGCGCCGCCGACGACGAGTACGGTGCCGACCGAGCGCTTGTGGTCGAGCGAGCCCTTTCTCGACGAGCAGCGGCTGCAGACCGGTCGACGTGAGCAGCCACACGTCGGCCTCGCGCTCGCAGAGCGCCGGGATACCGATCGGCACGACGACGACCTCGCCGGAGAGCGCGCCGCCGGGGGTCACGAAGTGCCCGACCTTGGCGGCGTGCAGGGCGACGGTGAGGTCGGCGACCACGGCGGGACCGTGCACGGCGCCGGCGTCGGCGCCGACGCCGCTCGCGATGTCGACGCTGACGACCTCGGCCGAGGTCTCGTTGATGAGCTCGATGGCGGCCGCCGCGGCGCCCTTGGCCGCGCCGGTGAAGCCGGTCCCGAAGATGGCGTCGACGACGACGTCGGCCATCTCGGTGACCGTCACGACGCCCGGCTCGGCCTCGCCCGCGGCGCTGAACCCGACCCGCGGCTCGATCCCCAGACGCTGCAGGATCTCGAGGTTCAGGCGGGCGTCGCCCTTGTACTCGTCGGGCTCGGCCAGCGTCACCACCGTCACCTCGACGCCGGCGTCGAGGAGCTCGCGCGCGACGACGAACCCGTCGCCGCCGTTGTTGCCCTTGCCGCAGAAGACGACCGCCTCCTCGGGCTCGTAGCGCTCGAGGATCTCGGCGGCCACGGCGGCCCCGGCGCGCTCCATCAGGTGGGAGCCGGGGATGCCCACGCCCTGGATCGCCGCGAGGTCGATCTGCTGCATCGCCTCGGCGGTGTAGAGGGGCAGCAGCAGGGACTCATACATCAGCGTCCTCCTTCAGCGCGGCGGCCACGGCGTAGGCCATGCCGGCGGTGTGACTCAGCGACAGCTCGACGCGCGTGACGCCGAGACGCCGGGCGACGTCGGCGACGCCGCCGTGGAGCGCGACCAGCGGCTTGCCGCCCGAGAGGACCTCGATGTCGCGCCACACGAAGCCGATGATACCGATTCCCAGCGCCTTGCCCACCGCCTCCTTGGCGGCGAAGCGCGCCGCGTAGTGCGGGTACGGGGCGGCGAAGCCGTCGCAGTAGGCGCGCTCCTGCGGGCTGAAGAGCCGCTCGTAGGCGGCCGGCTGCCGCTCGAGCAGCCGGCCGATCCGCTCCGCGGCGATGACGTCGATGCCCAGGCCGAAGAGCCGCCCGGCGGGCGGGATCTCGGGCGCCCTCCGCGCGCTCACCTATTCGACCGTCACCGTCTTGGCGAGGTTGCGCGGCTGGTCGACGTTGTAGCCCTTGAGCGTGGCGATGTGGTAGGCGAGCAGCTGCAGCGGCACCACGGTGAGCATCGGCGCCAGGTGGTGGTCGGTGCGCGGCACCCAGAGCACGTCGCGCGAGAGCTCGCCGATCGTCTCGTTGCCGTCGGTCGCCACGGCGATCACGTCGGCGCCGCGGGCGCGCACCTCCTCGACGTTGCTGACCAGCTTGGGGAAGACGGGGCTGTCGTCGGCGACGACGACCACCGGCGACTCCTTGTCGAGCAGGGCGATGGGCCCGTGCTTCATCTCGCCGGCGGCGTAGGCCTCGGTCGGGATGTAGCTGATCTCCTTGAGCTTGAGCGCGCCCTCGAGGCAGACGGCGAACCCCATGCCGCGGCCGAGGTAGAGGAAGAAGCGCTCGTCGTGGTAGCGCGGCGGCGATCTCCTCGACGGCGCTCGGCCGGGCGAGCAGCTCCTCGAGCTTCTCGGGGACGGCGCGCAGCTCGTGCCCGAGGCGACGCAGCTCGGCCTCGGGCTGCACGCCGCGCGCCCAGGCGAGGCGCAGGGCGAGCAGGAGCAGGGCGGCGACCTGGGCGGTGTGCGTCTTGGTCGCCGCCACCCCGATCTCGAGCCCGGCGCGCGTGAAGAGCACGTGGTCGGCCTCGCGCGTCGCCTGGCTGCCCATGATGTTGCAGAGGGCGAGGACCGGCGAGCCGGCCTGCGCGCGCGAGGCGCATCGCCGCCAGCGTGTCGGCGGTCTCGCCCGACTGGGTGATGCCGATGACCAGCGTGTCGGGGTCGAAGACCGGCTCGCGGTAGCGGAACTCGCTGGCGACGTCGATCTGCACCGGCACGCGAGCGAGCTGCTCGATCGCGTAGGAGACGATCAGGCCGGCGTGGTAGGAGGTGCCGCAGGCGACGATGAAGATGCGCCGCAGGCGGCGCAGCATCTCGTCGCTCATCCCGGTCTCGGCGAGGTCGACGTCGCCGGCCTCGGAGAGGCGCCCGGCCAGGGTGTCGCGCAGCGCGGCCGGCTGCTCGTTGATCTCCTTCAGCATGAAGGTGTCGTAGCCGGCCTTCTCGGCCGCGTCCTCGTCCCAGGGGACGGCGCTCATCGCGCGCTCGACGGGCAGCGCCGGCGACGTCGGTGCACTCCGCGCCGGAGGCGCGGAGCGTGACGACGTCGCCGTCCTCGAGCACGATCACCTCGCGCGTGTGCGAGAGGAAGGCGGGGATCGCCGAGGCGAAGAACATCTCGTCCGTCGCCGACGCCGACGACGAGCGGCGCCTCACGGCGCGTGCCGACCACGAGGTCGGGCTCGTCGGCCGAGCACGGCGCAGAAGGCGAAGTGGCCCTCGAGCCGCGGGATCGCGGCGCGCACGGCCGCGGCGAGCCCCTCGCCGGCGTGCTCCTCGACCAGGTGGACGACGACCTCGGCGTCGGTCTCCGAGGTGAGCCGGTGGCCGCGCGCCGTCAGCGCCGCGCGCAGCTCCTTGTAGTTCTCGATGATGCCGTTGAGGACGACGGAGACGCGACCCGTGCAGTCGTCGTGCGGGTGGGCGTTCTCTTCGCTGACGCTGCCGTGCGTCGCCCAGCGCGTGTGCCCGAGGCCGACCGTCGCCGGCGAGGCGCCGTCCCCCACCGCGGCGAAGAGCGCGTCGAGGTTGCCGACCGCGCGGACGGTCTCGAGACCGTCCGCTTCGAGCAGGGTGATGCCGGCCGAGTCGTAGCCGCGGTACTCCAGGCGCTCTGAGACCGTCGAGGATGATCGGCTTGCCGGGGCGTCGCCCGACGTAGCCCACGATGCCGCACATGCGTGCTCCCTTCGCTGGTCAGGGGCAGACGGGCAGGCTGCGGACGGCACCCTCGAGCCGCTTTGTTCCGCCGTCGCCGGCGGGTTTTGTCGGCTCGATCACGACCGTGCCGGGCCGGGAGGCATCCGCCGAGTCTTTCGATGAACCTCCACCTCGTCACCCGCACGAGCGGCCCTCGATCGTCGGGGGGCGCACCCTACGGTGCGCGCCTCCCGGCGAGGGCTCTCGGGCGGGCCAGGCGCTTGGGTAGCTGACGGGTGTCCGCGCCGCCGGTCTGGTATGTGGGGCCCATCTTACCGCGTCACACCGATGTCAACGGCGCCGGCCGTTCTAGAATCCCGCGCGAATGGTAGAATCATGCCGTGGGCATCTCGATCAAGAACGAACGCACAGAACGGCTGGCCCGCCGGCTCGCAGAGGAGACGGGCGAGTCCATGACGCGCGCCATCACTGCAGCGCTCGAGGAGCGCCTCGAACGCATCGAGCGGCGACGCACGCCCGCGGAGAAGCTCGCTCTGGCTCGCACCATCCTCCGGCGCGTCGATTCGTTGCCCGTGCTCGACGACCGACCTGCCGAGGAGATCCTCGGCTACGACGAGTACGGTCTTCCTTGACCTCCGGCTTCGTGGTCGACACGTCCGCGCTGGTGGCGACCCTGTTACCGGAGCCGAGCCGCGACGCCGTGCTCGTCGCGCTGGCTGAGTCGGACCGGATCCTGATGTCGGCCTGCTGCCTCCTGGAGGCTTCGATCGTCGCCCAATCGCGCTTGGGCCGCGAGGGGCAGACCGAGCTGGAGAGATTGCTCAAGGCCTTCGACATCGAGACGCGGCCCTTCACCCCTGACCAGGCCGTCCTTGCGATCGACGCCTGGGAACGCTTCGGCAAGGGGCGCCACGCGGCGAAGCTCAACGTCGTGGACTGCTGCGCGTACGCCCTGGCGAAGCACGTGGAGCTCCCCTTGCTTGCGTTGGGCAAGGACTTCGGTCGAACCGACCTCGATCTCGTGGACTTCGCCCTCTGACGCCGGGGCAACGCGCCACGTCTACTCCCCGAGCGGCGACTCCGGATGCGCCTCGTCCGGCCTGGCCGCCTTCGGCGCCCTCTTGTGAAGATGTGGTTCACGCCCTCAACGGCGGCGTAGCCGATGCCCTTGTCGCGCCCTTCTTCTGCTCCGTCGGACGGGCGCTCACCGGCTCCAGCGCCCACCACTGGCGCCTCGGGATGTCGAGGTTGTCGCCGTAGTAGAGGCGGTTCGCCGCGTTCTCAGGAGCGGAGCTCACGTCGCGACGCCATCATCGGGCGGGGATGGAAGGAAGGCGGCGAGTCTCGGCGACCGTCGGACGACCGTCGCCGAGACTCAGGGCGGGCGGGGCCGTCGATCAGCAGGCGCCTTCGCCGAGCTGCGCGCGCACGACGTCGACGATGCGCGCGCAGACGCCGTCGCACTCCTCGGCCGTCGGCGCCTCGGCCATGACGCGCACGAGCGGTTCGGTGCCGGAGGGGCGCACGAGCACGCGCCCGCCGTCGCCGAGGCGCGCGATCTCCTCGTCGACCGCCCGCCACACGGCGGCGGCGCCGGCGAGCGCCTCGAGGTCGCGGACGGGAACGTTCACGAGCTTCTGCGGCAGGCGCCGCATGACGGTCGCCGCCTCGGCCAGCGTCTGGCCGCGCTCGCGCAACGCCTGCAGCAGGAGCAGCGCCGTCGCGAGTCCGTCCCCCGTGGTCGCGACGTCGCGGTTGATGATGTGACCCGACTGCTCGCCGCCGAGCACGTAGTCGCCCTTCAGCATCTCGGCGACCACGTAGCGGTCGCCGACCGCCGTCGTCAGCACCTCGATGCCCTCGCGACGCATGGCCTGGTGGAACCCGAGGTTCGTCATCACGGTGGTGACCACGGTGTCGCGACGCAGCAGACGCTTGTCGCGCAGGTGGGTGGCGAGGATCGCGATGAGGAAGTCACCGTCGACGAGCTCGCCGGCGGCGTCGACGGCGAGCACGCGGTCGCCGTCGCCGTCGAAGGCGAAGCCGAGGTCGAAGCCGTCGGCACGCACGAACTCCTGCAGGGCGTCGATGTGGGTCGAGCCGCAGCCGTCGTTGATGTTGACGCCGTCAGGCTCGGCACAGAGGACGGCGACCTCCGCGCCCGAGGCCTCGAGGGCGAGCGGCGCCGCCTGGTACATCGCGCCGTGGGCGCAGTCGAGCGCGACGCGCAGGCCCGTCAGGTCGGGCGACAGCCGCCGGCCGAGCCCGGCGACGTACGCCACGACCGCGCCCTCGAGCGGTGCCGCCGAGCCGAAGCGGTCGCCTGCCAGCGAGCGCAGGTCGCGGTGCTCGATGTGGGCCTCGATCTCGGCCTCTTCGTCGTCGCTGAGCTTGAGACCGGCCGAGGAGAAGAGCTTGATGCCGTTGTCCCCGTACGGGTTGTGCGAGGCGCTGATCACGACGCCGGCGTCGGCGCCGCGCTCGACGACGAGCGCGGCGAGCCCCGGCGTCGGTATCACCCCGGCGACCTCGACACGGGCACCGCCGCTGGTGAGGCCGGCGACGAGGCCGGCCTCGAGCATGGGGCCGGAGAGCCGCGTGTCGCGGCCGACGATGAACACCGGCGGCCGCCCGCGACGGCGGGCCTCGACCACGGCCGCGGCGCGGCCGACCTGCACGGCGAACTCCGCCGTCAGCAGGTCGCCGGCCACTCCTCGTATGCCGTCGGTGCCGAAGTAGGCGCCCATGCTCCCTCCCGGTCGCGCCCAGAAGCCTCGGGAATGCTACGTCCCGCACCGCACCAGGGCAAACGGCGCGCCGCCCGTTCTGGCCGCGCCGCGCCGCGAGTCGACGGCCGAGACACGAAGGGCCGCCTCTCGGCGGCCCTTCGGGGAGTGCTCTGTGTCGCGGCGCGTCAGCGCTTGCTGAACTGCGGCTTCTTGCGCGCCTTGTGGAAGCCGGCCTTCTTGCGCTCGACCTGGCGCGCGTCGCGGGTGAGGAAGCCGGCCCGCTTGAGCGGCGTGCGCAGGCTCTCGTCGGCCTCGCAGAGAGCGCGCGCGATGCCGTGACGCACGGCGCCGGCCTGGCCGGCGATGCCGCCGCCGTACACGTTGGCGGAGATGTCGAAGCGGGCGGCCGTGTGGGTGGTCTCGAGCGGCATGAGCGCGATCGTCTTCAGGACCTCGCGACCGAAGTACTCGTCGATCTCGCGGCCGTTGACGAGCGCCCTGCCCACCCCCGGGGTGAGGACGACGCGGGCCACGCTGGTCTTACGCTTGCCGGTCGCGCGATAGGTCACTGCCTCTGCCACGCCTTACTCCTTGATCTCGAGCACGTCGGGCCGCTGCGCCTCATGCGGATGATCGGGCCCAGCGTAGATCTTGAGCTTGCGGATCTGCGCCCTGCCCAGACGGTTGTGCGGCAGCATGCCGCGGACGGCGCGGCGCAGGATCTCCTCGGGCCGCCGCGCCATGAGGTGCTGGTAGGACTCCGACTTGATCCCTCCCGGGTAGCCGGAGTGCCGGTAGTACATCTTCTGCGCCGCCTTGTCGCCGGTGACGACGACCTTGTCGGCGTTGACGACGACGACGAAGTCGCCGGTGTCGATGTGCGGGGTGTAGGTGGGCTTGCGCTTGCCGCGCAGGACGTCGGCGATGACCGTGGCCAAGCGGCCGAGGGTCTTGCCGCTGGCGTCGACCACGTACCACTTCTTCTCGATGGTGGATGGCTTCGCGACGTAGGTCTTCATGCGCTCACTTCTGGCCGTTGCGGACGGCGTGCCCGGGCCCGGGCACGCGAGCGGGTAGTCTAGCGGAATCGCCGGAGGGCTGCAACACGCAGCCCCGGCGGGCCGCCCGGCGCCGTGGCGAGGGCCGGCCCGGCCGGCGACGCACCGCGCGTCGCGGCGGCCGGGCCGCCCACGGGGCCTACGTCTGGCGGCGCAGCACGACGCGGTCGCCCGGCGCGAGCGAGAGCACCTCGGCGGCGGAGCCGCCGTTGACGGCCACCGACACCATGCCGTAGCTGTCGACGAGCACGAGGATGTCGCTCGCGCGGACGGCGCCGAACGTGCGCACGACGCGGGCGTGGTAGCGCTCCCCGGCGCAGTCCAGCTCGAGCTCGTCGCCGATCTCGGCGGCGGCGAGCTCCTCGGCGCGCAGGTTGAGGGCGACGTTGCCGAAGCGGTCGACGAGCACCGCCGTGGCCGCGAGCCCGCCCGCCAGGCGTCGCGGCTCGGGCACGTCGAGGCGCACGAGGCCGGCGGGGTCGATCTCGACCCCGACCTGGTCGAGCGCGAGGCCGGCGGCGAGCCGGGCGGCGACCGGGGCGAAGATGTCGCGGCCGTGGAAGGTCGCCGACAGCGGGCTCAGCCAGAGGCTCTCGTTGGTGAGGATGTGCGCCTCGCGCACCCCGCCGTCGGCGTCGGCCGCCAGCGAGAGCAGGCCGTTGTCGGGGCCGACGAAGAGGCGGTCCGCGCCGCTGCGCAGGCCGGCGGGGCGGCGCGGACCGCCGACCCCGGGGTCGACCACGGCGAGCACCACGGCCTCCGCGGGCATGTAGGGCAGGGTGTTGCGCAGGACCAGAGCGCCGGCGAGCACGTCGCGCTGCGGCAGCCCGTGGGTGACGTCGATCACCCGCACCTCCGGGGCCACGCGCGCGATCACGGCGCGACAGGTGCCGGCGAAATCGTCGGCGTAGCCGTAGTCGCTGGAGAAGCAGATGGGACGCATCAGCGGCACGATACGACGCCCGCCCGGCGCGGGCAACAGTCACCCCGGTTGTCCGAACGGCCGCGAACCGGGTACAACTGCATGGTCCGCGGCGCCGCGCCACCGCCGCCGCGGGCCCAAGGAAGACGAGCGCGCGCCCTGGCTTCACTCGCCGACAGCACGCTCACGAACAAGGGAGTAGGCGTGGCGAAAGGCAAAGTGAAGTGGTTCAGCACGGAGAAGGGCTACGGCTTCATCGAGCAGGAAGAGGGCAAGGACGTGTTCGTGCACGTCACCGGCCTCGCGGCCGGCGTCCAGAGCCTGGCTGACGGCCAGGAGGTCGAGTTCGAGGTGAGCGAAGGCCAGAAGGGGCCGCAGGCGAGCGAAGTCAAGCCTGCCTGACGACCGTTTCAGCAGCGACGACACGAAGGGCCGGCGATGCCGGCCCTTCGTGTCTCCGGGGTCGGAGCGCTCTCCGCCCCGGGCGCCGGCGGGAGCCGCGTCAGGCGCCGGCGGGGTCCTCGTCCGGCGCCGGCGTCGGGTGCCGGCGGGGCCGCGTCAGGTGCCGGCGTCAGGTGCCGGCGGGGTCCTCGTCCGGCGCCGGCGTCGGGTGCCGGCGGGGCCGCGTCAGGTGCCGGCGTCAGGTGCCGGCGGGGTCGACGATCGCCGCGACCAGCCCGGCGGTCGTGTACTCCCGGGCCTCGACCGCCACGGGCAGTCCGTACTCGCGCAGCGTCGCCGAGGTGACCGGCCCGATGGAGCAGAGCTTCACGGCGGCGAGGCGGGCGGCGACACCGGCGGCGGCGTCGCCCGCACCGGCGGAAGCGTCGCCCGCTCTGGCGACGCCGCCCGCCCTGCTGGAAGCGTCGCCCGCTCCGGGGACGTCGCCCGTAGCGGAGACGCCGCCCGTCGCGGCGGAGGCGTCACCCGTTCTGGCGACATCGCCCGCCGCGGCGGAGGCGTCGCCCGCCCGGGCCTCCCGGGCGAACAGGTCGACGAAGGCGCGCACCGTGCTGCTCGAGGTGAAGGTGATGAAGTCGGCGCGCTCGAGGCGTTCTAGAGGCACTTCGAGCCCGTCGGCGGGCAGCGTGTCGTAGACCGGCAGCAGATCGACGGAGGCGCCGCGTCCGCGAAGGGTGTCGGGCAGCACGCTGCGCGCCTCGGCGGCGCGCGGGATCAGCACCCGCGCCCCGGCCGGGGCGACCCCGCGCCGCTCGAGCGCGGCGAGCAGCCCCTCGGCCACGTAGTCTTCGGGCACGACGTCGCAGCCGAGGCCGCGGTCCTCGAGAGCGGCCGCGGTCGCCGGCCCGATGGCGGCGAGCGCCGGGCGCCGGCCCGGGGCCGCTCCCGGGGCCTTCAGGGCCGAGAGCCCCGGCCCGGCCTCGTCGAGGTCGTCGGCGAAGATCCGCACCCCGTTCACGCTCGTGAAGACGAGCAGGTCGTACGTGGCCACGTCGGCGAGCACGCGCCGCGCCTCCTCGTCGAGAGGCCGCGGGACGATGCGGATCACCGGCGCCAGGATCACCTCGGCACCGAGCTCCCGCAGCGGCGCAGCGAGGGCGTCCGCCTGCTCGCGGGGGCGCGTGACGACGACGGTCCGGCCGGCGAGCGGCGCCACCGGCCCGGCCGCCGGTCTGTCGCGATCCGCCCCGGCGGCGGATCCGCCCGGCGGCCGTTCACGACCCCCGTCGCGACTGGATCCGCCCGCGCCGCGCCGGTCGCTCGCCGCGCTCATGATCCCGCCACCTGAGCGCGCACGGCGGCGAGGATCCGGTCCGCCCCGGCGGCGAGCAGCTCGCCGGCCAGACGATCGCCCAGCGCCTCGGGCACGCCGGCCGGGCCGACGGCCTCGAGCCGCACCGCCTCGCGCCCGTCGAGCGCACCCACGAACGCCCTCAGGCGGAGCTCCCCCGCCGCGGGCTCGCCGGCGACGAGCTCGCCATACCCGGCGATCGGCACCTGGCAGCCGCCCTGGAGGGCGCGCATCAGGGCGCGCTCGGCGCGCACGGCGAGCGTGGCCTCCTCGTCGGCGAGTGGCGCCAGCAGCGCGCCGACCCGCTCGTCACCGGCGCGCGCCTCGAGCGCGAGCGAGCCCTGGCCGACGGCGGGGAGCAGCTCGTCGAAGCTGAAGGCGAAGGCGGCCGCGCCGGCGCGCGCCAGGCGCGCCAGCCCCGCGGCCGCGAGGATCGTCCCAGCCATGTCCTGCTCCTCGACCTTGCGCATCCGCGTCTCGACGTTGCCGCGGATGTCGACGACCTCGAGGTCGGGGCGCAGGCAGAGCAGCTGTGAACGGCGGCGCAGGCTCGAGGTGCCGACCACCGCGCCCCGGGCGAGATCCTCGAGCCTCCGGACCGGCGCGCGCGGGTGCGCGACGAACACGTCGCGCACGTCCTCGCGCGCCGTGAAGGCGGCGATCTCGAGCCCCCGAGGCGTCTCGGTCGGCATGTCCTTGGCGGAGTGGACGGCGAGGTCGACGCGCCCGTCGCGCAGGGCCTCCTCGATCTCCTTCACGAAGAGGCCCTTGTCGCCGAGCTTGGCGAGCGGCGCGTCGAGGAGCTTGTCGCCCTTGGTCTGGATCACGTCGATCTCGACCTCGAGCCCGGAGTGGAGCTCCTCCAGGCGATCGCCCACCCAGCGGCTCTGCACGAGCGCCAGCGCGCTGCCGCGCGAACCGATGCGGAGCCGGTCGGTCACCTGGTCGCAGCGCCCGGCTCGCCGGCAGCGCCCGGCTCGCCGGCGCCGCCCTCGCCGGGCACTGCCACGGCCGAATCGGTGTCCGTGGGCGCAGTGGCCGGCGCCGCTGCCCCGGTCGGCTCCGCCTCAGCGCTCCCGGCTCTCGTCTGTTCGGCCTCGTCGCGCGCGGCCCCTGTCAGCTCTGCCTCGGCGCACCCGGCCTCTATCCGCTCTG
The DNA here is from genome assembly GCA_963814545.1 of uncultured Thermoleophilia bacterium. Taxonomy (GTDB): domain Bacteria; phylum Actinomycetota; class Thermoleophilia; order UBA2241; family UBA2241; genus UBA2241. The sequence goes on from CAWFDC010000003.1 coordinate 20,929, forward strand.
CCTCGCCGCGTCCTGCCTCGCTCTGCCCCGCCCCCACGCCGCTCCCGTTGCCGTTGAGCCCGAAAAGCGTGCGCACCGCGTCGACGTAGAGGTAGCACTCGTCGCGGCCGGCGACCTCCTTCATGGTCACGGTCGGCAGGTGCAGGATCTTGTTGACGATCGAGCTCGTCAGCAGCTCGACCTGGGCGCGCTGGTCGTCGTCGAGAGCGGCGAGGCGGCCGCCCAGCCGCCGCAGCTCGCTCTCCCGGATCTGCTCGACCGCCTCGCGCAGCGTGGCGATCGTCGGCACCACCTCGAGGGTGCGCAGCCACGCGTCCACCTGGGTGAGCTCCTCGGCGACGATCGCCTCCGCCTTGACCGCCTCCTTCTCGCGCTCGGCGCGGTTACGGGCCACGACGTGCTCGAGGTCGTCGATGTCGTAGAGGAAGGCGCCGTCGAGGTCGGCGATCGCCGGGTCGAGGTCGCGCGGCACGGCGATGTCGATGAAGAACAGCGGGCGGCCGCGGCGCCGGCGCGCCGCGCGCTGGACGCGCTCGCGCGTGACGACGAAGTGCGGCGCCGAGGTCGAGGAGATGACGATGTCGGCCGCGGCGAGGTGCCCTTCGAGGTCCTCGAAGGGCACGGCGCGGCCGCCCACGCGGCGCTCCATGTCGCGCGCCGCCGCGAAGGTCCTGTTCGTGACCAGGATGTCGCGCACCCCGTGGGCGCGCAGGTGGGTCGCGGTCAGCTCTCCCGTCTCGCCGGCGCCGATGATGAGCGCGGTGGTGTCGTCGAGCCTGCCGAATACCTGCTCGGCAAGCTCGACGGCGGCCGAGCTGACCGAGACCGGCTTCTCGCCGATGGCGGTCTCGCTGCGCACCCGCTTGCCCACCTCGAGGGCGTGGCGGAAGAGGTGGTTGAAGACGACGCTCGTACAACCGCCTTCGCGGGCGCTGTCGTAGGCCTCACGGATCTGGGCGACGATCTGATACTCCCCGAGCACCATCGAGTCGAGGCTGGCGACGACGCGGAAGAGGTGTGCGATCGCCGCCTCCCCGGAGTGACTGTAGGTGCTCGGCGCCAGCGCCGCCGGCGAGCAGCCGGCGCAGCCGGCGAGCAGCTCGAGCGCCGTCTGGCCGGCGGCCAGCGAGTCGCGCGCGTACATGTACAGCTCGGTGCGGTTGCAGGTCGAGAGCGCGACCGCCTCGCAGGCGCCGCCCGCGGCCTGCAGCGACCGGGCGACGCCGAGCGCCGCCGGCCCGTCGAGGGCCAGACGCTCGCGCAGCTCGAGCGGCGCGGTGGCGTGCGAGATCCCGACGACGACGACGAGCACGCTCAGCCCCCGTAGGTGTGGAAGCCGGACCAGTACGGCACGGCGGCGAACCGGATCACGAGCATGACCGCCAGCCCTGCGACGGCGAGCCAGGCGGCGCGACGCCCGCCCCAGCCGCCGCGCAGGTGCCCGTAGAGCAGCGCCAGGTAGATCGCCCACGCCCCGAGCGAGAGCAGGACCATCGGGTCGACCAGCCAGTCCTCCACGCCGAAGGCGATGGCGCGGATGCCGCCGGCGACCATCCCCATGGTGAGGAACGGCACCCCGATGAGGGTGGCCCGGTAGACGAGCCTGTCCAGCGTCGCCAGCGAAGGCAGGCGACCCAGCACCGAGCCCGTCCGGTGCCGCTTGAGCAGCCGCTCCTCGACGAGGTAGAGGAGCGCCGCACAGCCGGCCAGGTAGAGGGCGCCGACCGCGGTGAACATGACGATCACGTGCAGGACGACGATATCGCTCTGCAGCTCCGGCATCAGGCCGGCGGGCGCGCTGTAGCTGCTCCAGGCGAGTCCGAGGAAGACGATCGCCACCGGCATGACGTACAGGCCCAGCTTCTTCACCTGGGTGAAGAGTTCGAGCACGAGGTAGACGGCGACGATGAACCAGGTGATCAGAGCGAGCGACTCGTAGGCGCCGACGATCGGCAGGCGCTCGGCGACGGCCGCGCGCAGAACGAGGGCGACCCCGAGGGCGACCCAGCCGGCGAGCGCGACGGCCACGCCGCGGAGGTTCATCTGCTCGCGGCGCGACAGGTAGTGGAAGATGAACAGGGCGAAGGCCGCGCCGAAGAGCAGCAGCGCGATCCACAGGGAGATGACGGAGACCTGCTCCATTGGCCCTCCGACGCCCGCGCCGCTCAGGGCGACGGGAGCGGCGGGGCGAGGGCGCTCAGGCGCCCTCGCCCCGCCGCTCCCGCTTCTCGACCTCGCGCCGCAGCAACTCTACATCGCGCCGCAGCCCGCTCACCCTGCGTGAGGTGACCGCGAAGTACACGATCAGCACGACGAGGATCACGGCGTAGGCCGCGGCCACGTACTGCGCGGCCTCCTCGATGGTCATTGCCCGACCTCCCCGAGACGGTCCTTCAGATCGGCGATCTCGTCCCGAAGCCGCTCGGCGGCGTACTCGAGGCGGATCAGCCCGGCCAACAGCAGGGTCATGCCGAGCACGCTGACGAGAAGGCTCAGCAGCATGCTCCCCTCCATACCAGCGTCGCCGGCCCTGAGGACCACCGGATGCAGGCCTTCGGGCAGGAAGCGCGTGGCGAAGAAGGTTATCGGCACGTCGACGAACGCGATGATGGCGAACACGGCGGCGTACGTCGCGCGCCGCGACTCCTCGTCGACCATCGAGCGGAGCACGAAGTAGCCGGCGTAGAGGAGGCAGGCGATGAGGAAGGTGGTGAGCCTGGGCTCCCACGCCCACCAGGCGCCCCAGGCGACCTTCCCCCAGATCATCCCCGTGCCCATCACGAGGAGGCTGAAGAGCAGGCCGAGGCGGACGCCGACGAGCCCGAGGCGGTCGTAGCGCAGGTCGGACGAACGCAGGTAGAGGATGCCGGCCACGAACGCGACGCTGAAGCCGACGAGCGCCGCCCAGGCGATCGGCACGTGATAGTAGAAGATCTTCTGGCTGAAGCCCATGCTCGAGGCGTCGACCGGGGCGTACCAGAAGGCGAGCAGCAACCCGGCGGCCAGGGCGGCGCCGGCGTACACGAAGAGGGCGGGCGCCCCGAGCAGCCGGCGCCCGGCGGCCGCGCCGCCCGCCGCGCTCTCGATCCGCGCCGGTGAAGCCTCCACTGTCACTCCCCTATCGCAAAGTCGTAGGTGCCGTACGCCGCGACCAAGAATACCGCGTCGAAGGCGGCGAGGAAGACCAGGCGCACGGCGAGGTCGCCGAAGCCGGCGTCGCCGGCGAACACCGCCGTGGTCGCCGAAGTCGCGGCGATGAGCACGGGCACGATCAGCGGCAGGAAGAGCACGGGCAGCAGCAGGTCGCGCGCCCGGCTGTTCATCGAGATGGTCGCGAGCAGCGTGCCGAGGGCGCAGATGCCGAGGTCGGCGAGCAGCACGACGAGCACGAGCTGCGGCAGCTCGCCGAGGTAGCTGCGCTCGACGAAGAACAGGGTGAAGACGGGCACCGCGACCACCTGGATGGCGAGCAGCAGCACCAGATTGGCCGCGGTCTTGGCGAGGAAGATGGTCACGCGGTCGACCGGGCAGAGCAGCAGGCCGTCGAGGCAGCCCTCGTCCTTCTCCTGGGCGAAGCTGCGGTTGAGGCCGAGCAGAGCGCCGAAGAGGAACGTCACCCAGAGCATGCCGCCGGTGAAGAACGTGAGGTCGTTCCCCTCGCTCGCGAAGGCGTAGTGGAAGATGACCAGCGAGAGCATGACGAAGAGGAAGACCGAGACCAGCACCTCGCGGGTGCGCAACTCACGCGTCAGGTCCTTGCGCAGGATCGCGGAGAACTGGGCGGCCGCGCTCACGACGCGGCCCTCCCGGCGGCGGCGGCCTCTGTCGCGGCGCTGACGGCGGCCGCCCTCACAGCGCCGAGCCCTCCTGCACGTGCTCGCGGTAGACGGCGCCGAAGGCGTCGGCGTCGACGCCGGCCGCGTGCTCGTAAGCCACGCGGCCGGCGTCGACGATCATCACCCGGCTGGCGAGCTCGAGCCCCTTGCCGATGTGGTGGGTCACCATGACGAAGGTGTGGTCGGCGCGGATCTCGGCGAGCAGGCCGTCGAGGATGTCGACGGCGCGCGGGTCGAGACCCTCGTGCGGCTCGTCCAGCAGCAGGACCCGGGGACGGTGCAGCACGGCGCGGGCGATCGCCAGCCGCTGCCGCATGCCGCGCGAGAAGGCGCGCACCACGTCGTAGCGGCGGTGCGAGAGCTCGAGGCGGTCGAGCAGCTCGTCGATGCGTGCCTCGCGGTCCTCGACCCCGTACATGTCGGCGTAGAAGCGCAGGTTCTCGTAGGCGGTGAGGTCTGGGTAGAGCAGCGGGCTGTGCGAGATCAGGCCCACGGCGCGGCGCACCGGCATCGGGTCCTCGCGCACGTCGTGACCGGCGACGCGCACGCTCCCCGAGCCGGGCGCGAGCAGCGTCGCCAGCACGCGCAGGATCGTCGTCTTGCCGGCGCCGTTGGGGCCGAAGACGGCGAGGAACCCGCCGCGCTCGAGCGCGAACGAAACGCCGCGCAGCACCTCGCGACGGCCGAAGGTCTTGCGCAGGCCTTCGACCTCGATCTCCGGCCGGCTGTGACCCAGGTCGGGGTCCGCCACCTGCTGCCCCCTAGGCCGTGGCGCGCTCGAGGCGGCCGTCCTCACGGGCGGCCGCGACGTCGCGCGCCTCCTGCTCCTGGCGCTGACCGCGCGGCCAGAGCGAGACCGCGGCGCCGACGCACAACAGGATGGAGCCGATCCACACCCAGCGGATCAGCGGGAAGACGACGACGCGCACGGCGAGCTCCTCGGACTGCTGGTCGAAGCCTTGATCGGTGACCACGAACAGGTCCTCGAACGGGCGACCGAGGATCACGGCGCGCACCGCCGACATGCCCGTCGGGTAGATGTCGGTGTGCGGCTCGACGCTCCCGACCCGGTCGCCGCCGGCGGAGAACACGTCGAAGGCCGCGTACGTGCGCAGCGACCCCTGTGCGCCCGACTCGCTGCGCATGCCGGTGAACACCAGCGTGTAGTCGCCGGCCTCGACGGGCGTCCCCGCGGTCGCGGGGATCGTCGAGCTCGTCTCGGCCTGGTACACGGCCGAGCCGAGGAGACCGGCGACGACGAGCACCATGCCCAGGTGGGCGATGTAGCCGGCGGTGCGCGTGCGACTCCCGAGGAGGGCGCGCCGCAGGCCGGCCGTCCAGGGGCGGCCGCCGGCCCCACGCCGCACCGACACGAGCACGAACTGCAGCACAGCGCCAAAGGAGAAGCCGCAGACGACGAAGCCGGCGAAGCCCCAGACGTTCGACTGGAAGCCCAGGAACAGCCAAAGGGGGACGAAGAGGGCGGCGCCCAGGAGGGGCAGGACGAGAGAGCGGCGCAAGGCGGTGCCGTCGGTCCGCCGCCAGGCGAAGAGCGGGCACACGGCGATCAGCGCCAGGGTCACGACGCCGAGCGGCTGGGCGAAGAGGTCGTACGTCGCCGGACCGACCGTGCGCTCGAAGAGCAGCGGCACCAGCACGGTCGAGAACCCGATCGCCAGGGCGAACATCGTGAAGGTCAGGTTCATCAGGTGATAGATGAACTCACGCGAGGCCAGCGACTCGAACTCGCGCTCGCTCTCGAAGCGCCGCCAGCGCCAGGCGATGAGGGCGGCGCTGAAGACCGCGACCCCGACCACCACGCCGGTGAGGAACCAGACGAGGAGGGGGCGCTGGCCGAAGGCGTGCACCGACTGGATCACCCCGGTGCGCGTCGTCCACGTGGCGATCAACGTGAGCCAGAACGTCGCCGCCGCGAGCCCCAGCGCCCAGCGCTTGAAGATGCCGCGCCGCGCGTACATCGTCATCGCGTGCAGCAGCGCGGTACCGGTGAGCCAGGGGACGAGCGAGGTGTTCTCGACCGGGTCCCAGGCCCAGTAGCCGCCGAAGGCGAGCACGACGTAGGCCCACCAGGCGCCGAGGCCGATGCCGAGCGAGAGCATGAGCCAGCCGCCGACGGCCCAGCGGCGGGCGCCGACGACCCAGTCGCGGTCGGCGCGGCCGAGGAGCAGCGCCGAGACGGCGAAGGCGAAGGGCACGGCGAAGCCGACGTAGCCGGCGAAGAGCGCCGGCGGGTGCAGCACCATGGCCGGGTGCAGGAGCAGCGGGTTGAGCCCGATGGGCGAACCGGCGCCGGCCGGCGTCGCAAGGAACGGGTTCGAGCCCTCGTCGAGCACCATGAGGGCGGCGAAGAGGGCGACATTGACCGCCAGCACCATCACGGCCCCCGCCACCAGGCGGCGCAACCGCGCCAGGTCGGCGGCCGCGATCCCCACCGCGACGACGGCGAGCATCAGCACCCAGAGCAGGAACGACCCCTCCTGGCCGGCCCAGAAGCCGGCGATGCGGTAGAAGGTCGAGAGGCTCGGGTCGGAGTTCTCGAAGACGTAGGCGAAGCCGAGGTCGGCGCGCAGGAACGCCTGCAGCAGGGCGACCGAGGCGATCACCGCAGCGAGGGCGAAGCCGTAGGTCGCGTAGTACCCGTTGCGGATGAAGTCGCGCCGCGACGTCTTCATGCCGTAGGCGAGGAAGACGGCGGCGGCCACCGCCAGCACGAGGCCGAGGGAGAGGGCGAGACGTCCGAGGAGCAGCACCGGCCCGCCCTCTCAGGGCGCCGGCGTGGCGGTCGGCGTCGTGCCCGCGCCCTCGTACTTGGACGGGCACTTGGTCTGCACCTGGCTGGCCGTGATGAGCCCTCCCGCAGCGGACTCCGAGTACGTCCCCAGCACGACGACATCGGCCCCCGGCCCGAACGTGTCGGGCACCTGGCCGTCGTACTCCACCTTGACCGTATCGGCCTGGCCGGTCAGGTCCTGAATGTCGAAGACGAAGCCGGCCTCGTCGCGCGTGAGGCTGTCGCCGAGTACGCGGCCGCCGACCTTGACGTTCTTGCCCACGTACTCGCCGCCGGCCAGCTCCGCGACCTGGCGGTAGTAGGCCCCTTCGCGGCTGACCACGTAGACCACACCGACGGCGAACACCGCCACGATCACGCCCGTGGCGATGAGGAGTCGCGTACGCGCCTTCGTGTTCACCCCGATACCCCCGCGCTCGAGACCGTTGGCCCCCAAGTGTAGCGACAGACGGCGGGCGATGCCATTTTCAGCGTCCTCATGGTGCAGACCCACACAATGCCCCTCCCGGCCGCGGCCCCGGCAGGATTCGCACCTCACCGCGGCGTAGCTAGCAGCATGCCGCTCACCAGGCGTCGCGACATCAAGGTCATCGCCGTGATCCTCGGCGACCTCCTGACCCCGGCGGAACCCGTGGCCGAAGGCCCCGATGTCGCCGCCGTCGGGCCCGTCCTCGACCGGCTCAACCGCCTCTTCGAGCCCGCGCTCGCGGAACCCTTCTCCGTCGCGCCCGAGGGCCGTATCGACGGCGTGCTCGACGACCCCGCGCAGTCCCCGCTGCTCGTCAGCGTCCTGCGCGAGGCGGTCGCCCCATCTGTGGTGCGCGTGGGCATCGGCGTCGGCCTCGCGGCGACGATGCGCGACGGCGGCGACGCCTACACGAACGCCCGCGAGGCGCTCGGCCTCGCCGCCCGCGACCGCGGCCTGACCCGCTACGTGGGCGCCGGCGACGCGGGGGACGTGCTCCTCTCCGCGGTGTGCCGGCTGGTCGACCCTCTCCTGCAGGCGCGCACGCCCAAGCAGTGGGAGGCGATCGCCGCCTACCGCGAGCTCGGCCACCAGCGCGCCGTCGCCGCGCGGCTCGGCGTGACCCGGCAGAGCGTCGGGGACCGGCTCGCGGCCGGCCACCGCCGCGCCGTCGAGGACGCCGACGCGGCGGTGGCCGCCTTCCTCTCGTACCAGCAGCGCCAGCGCGTCGCGCCCTGACCGTCGCCGAGCGGCGCCCGGCTGCGCGGCCGGCGCGGCAGGCGCGGTCTCGACCGTCCGCCGGCCTGTGGCGGCCCGCCTCCGCCTGGCGTCGCCTTCAGGACGCGCGGCGCAGCCGGGCGACGAGCCCGTGCTTGCGGGCGAACCGGCGGCGGGCGCGGCGGCGCGACTCGGCCGACTCCTCGACGCGCCCCAGGTGGATCGCGCGCGCCCGCGGCTCGCAGTAAGTCCGCCACCCGGCGCGCCGCAGCCGCAGCCCGAGGTCGACGTCGGCCCAGGCGAGGAAGAAGCCCTCGTCCATCCCCCCCACTTCGTCGAAGGCCTCGCGACGTAGCAGCGCCGCAGCGCAGCCGACCCAGTCGACCGCGGCCAGGGTCGGCGGCGCGCCGTAGGCGAGGCGCGGCGTGCGCTTGCGCCCGCGGCGCGACCGGGGCAGGGCCGTCCGCCACCACGCGCGCCAGCGGCGCCACAGGGTGGGCCTGAAGCCGGCGGAGAGCTCCAGAGTACCGTCCGGCGCCGTGATGCGCGGCCCGCAGCAGGCGGCCCGTCGCCCGCCCGCGTGCAGCTGACCGTGCAGCCGCTCCAGGGCGCCGGGCCGCAGCCGGGCGTCACCGTGAAGGACCAGCAGGTACGGCTGAGTCAGCACGCGCGCGCCCTCGTTGATCGCGGCCGCGAACCCGGCCTCGAGCGGGAGTCCGCGCCGCCGCACCCCGGGGCAGCGCTCGGCGACGAGCGCCAGGGTGCGGTCCTTGGAGCCGAGGTCGCAGACGACGATCTCGGCGACCTCCTTGAGCAGGGCGCGCAGCATGCCGGCGACGTGGGCTTCGTCATTGAAGGTCACGACCACGGCGCCGACCGTCTCGGTCGTGGCGGGCAACTCGTGGGAGACGGCCGCCCGCCGCTCGATGCCCGCGCGTGCGGCCGCCTCGTCGGCGAGCTGCCGCTCGCGATCGGGCTCGGGGCTCACTCCGCGGAGGCGGACGGCGCGGCGCAGTCACCGCCGAGGTCGAGGAGCTTCTCGACCGCGTGCGGCAGGGCCGGGGCGATCATCGCGAACTGCTCGCGACAGGCGCGCGGGCTGCCCGGCATGTTGACGATCAGCGTGCGACCGCGCAGCCCGCTGACCGCCCGCGAGAGCATCGCGTGCGGCGTCTTGGCCAGGGAACCGGCGCGCATCGCCTCGGCGAAACCAGGCGCCTCACGGTCGAGCACGGCGAGCGTCGCCTCGGGCGTGACGTCGCGACTCGTGAGCCCGGTGCCGCCCGTGGTCAGCACCAGCGTGGCGTGGACGTCGTCGGCCAGTCGCGTGAGCTCGGCGGCGATGGCCTCGCGCTCGTCGGGGACGATGGCGCGCTCGGCCACGAGCGCGCCGGCGCCCTCGAGGAGCTCGACGAGGGTGTCGCCGCTCACGTCCTCGCGCTCGCCGCGCGAGCCCTTGTCGGAGACGGTCAAGACGGCGGCGCGGATCAGCGTCGGCACCTCGACGAGCAGCTCGTCGCCGGCGCGCACCGCGCCACCCTCGAGCACCCGGGCGAAGATGCCCTCGCGCGGCATCACGCAGTCCCCTGCCTGACGGAAGATCTCGCAGCGGTCGTGGCAGACCTTGCCGATCTGCGTCACCTCGAGCCGCGTCGCCCCGACGCGCAGACGAGCGCCCACCGGCAGGCGCACGACGGCGATGCCCTCGGTGGTGAGGTTCTCGGCGAAGTCGCCGGGCCCGACGTCGAGGCCGCAGACGCGCATGGCGTCGATGCTCTCGAGGGCGAGCAGGCTGACCTGCCGGTGGCCCGGGCCCGGCGTGGCCGTCACCCTCGACGCCGTGCCCGGCGACCAGCGTGACCGCCTCGACGGGGGTCTTGCGCGCGCCCTTCTCGGGCGCGACGTTGACCGAGACGACGCGGCCGTCGGGCGCGCGGGTCACGCCTCGCCCTCCGTGCGGGCCGCGCCCCGGTCACCCTCCGGGCTCCGCCGCCAGCGGCCGCTGCGGCCGCCGCTCTTCTCGAGCAGGCGGACCGGCCCGACCTCCATGGCGCGGTCGATCGCCTTGCACATGTCGTACACCGTGAGCGCCGCGACCGACGCCGCCACGAGCGCCTCCATCTCGACCCCCGTGCGCCCGCGCAGCCGCGCCTCGGCCGACGATCCGCAAGCCGGGGAGCCGCTCGTCGGACTCGATCTCGACGCCGACGAAGGTGAGGGCGAGCGGGTGGCAGAGCGGGATCAGCTCGTGGGTGCGCTTGGCGGCCATGACGCCGGCGAGCCGCGCCGCGGCGACGACGTCGCCTTTGGGCACCGCCTCGTCCTCGATCACGGCCAGCGTCTCCGGCGCCATGGTGACCAGCGCCTCGGCGACGGCGCGGCGGTCGGTCTCGTCCTTCTCGCCGACGTCGACCATCCGCGCGCGGCCGCGGGCGTCGAGATGGCTGAGATCGCTCACGTCTCTCACCCCCCGATCTGCGACATGGCGCGCTCGTTGGCGAGCGCCTCGCGACAGCGGTCGTAGCTCTTGCCGGCGAGCGCCTCGAGCACGGCGGCGCGCAGGCGCTCCTCGTCGCCGAGCAGGGGCCGCACGGCGACCTCCTCCCCGGAGAACAGACAGGTGCGCAGGCGACCGTCGGCCGTGAGGCGCAGCCGGTTGCAGCTCTCGCAGAAGTGGTCCGAGATGGCGGCGATGAAGCCGATCGTGCCCGGCGCCCCGGGCACGGCCCAGTAGCGCGCCGGCCCGTGGCCGTAGGGCCCGCCGACCGGCTCGAGGCCGTGTCGCGTGCGCAGCCGCTCGAGCACGAGCGGCGCCGGCACCATGCGGCCCTCGAGGACGAGGCGCCGGTCGAGCGGCATGAACTCGATGAAACGCACGTGCAGCGGACGCTCGACGGTGAGGCGGACGTAGGCGTCGAGCTCGTTCTCGACGCCTTCGAGCAGCAGCACGTTGAGCTTGACGGGGTCGAAGCCGGCGGCGAAGGCCGCCTCGAGGCCCGCCAGGGCGTCGTCGAGGCGGCCGCCCCGGGTGACGGCGGCGAAGCGCACCGGGTCGAGACTGTCGAGGCTGACGTTGACGCGCCGCAGGCCGGCGGCGCGCAGCTCGGCGGCGAAGCGCGGCAGGAGCACGCCGTTGGTCGTCAGGGAGAGGTCGCGCACCCCGGGGAGGGCGGCGAGCATGCCGACCAGCTCGGGGCAGCCGGCGCGCACGAGCGGCTCGCCGCCGGTGATGCGCACCTTGCTGATGCCGCAGGTGACGGCGACGCGGGCGAAGGCGACGATCTCCTCGAAGCGGAGGATGTCGTCGTGCCCGCGTGCACAAACGCCCTCGGCGGGCATGCAGTACGTGCAGCGCAGGTTGCAGCGGTCGGTGATCGAGAGGCGCAGGTAGTCGACCCGTCGCGCCCGGACGTCGTCGCTCATGGGCCTAGTGTAGCCGACGTACGGCGACGACGGCCTCCGTCACTTGTCGATGAGCACCTCTGTCGCCTTGATCACGGCTCTGACGTCGTCCCCGGCCTTGAGGTCGAGGCTCTCGCAGGAGTGCCGCGTGATCGTCGAGACGATGTCCTGGCCGCCGATGTCGATGACGACCTCGGCCATCACCGCACCCAGGACCACGCTTCTGACCTTGCCTGCAAGCTGGTTTCTTGCGCTCAACGCCATGACACGCCTCCTCGCTCGCTCGTTCCGGTCTCTGGGGCGCGACGCTCGTGCCTCGAGAGCGGGTGCACGGCCGAGGCCTTGAACGCCGCGACGACAGGGTTACCGACCGCCAGGCCCAGGTCTTCGAACGCCGCCCGGGTGATCAGCGCGCCGAGTGCATGACCGCCGACCTCGACGTCGACACGCAGAAGGCGCCCGGACGGCGTCACCGCCTTGACGGTTCCCTCCAGCACGTTCCGCAAACTGGTGGCGTGCTCGTCGGGGCGTGTGGTGAAGAGAACGACGTCCTCCGGGGCGACGGCCACGACCGCCGGACCGTCGGGGGCGTCGGCGCAGAAGAGCTCGCCGCCGCCCTCGAGCAGCAGCCGGGTGGCGCCGCCGGCCCCGCTCACGACGCGCCCCCTCAGGAAGGTCTCGAGACCCAGGAACTCGGCGAACGAGGCCGTGGCCGGCCTGGCGAAGACCTCGAGCGCGGGGCCGGTCTGAACGACGCTGCCTTCCTCCAGGTACGTGATGACGTCGCCGACCGCGAGGGCCTCGTCGCGGTCGTGGGTCACCCAGATGACCGCCATCGCCGAGCGCTCGAAGATGCGCAGCAGGTCGTCGACGAGGGCGCGACGGGTCGGCGGGTCGAGAGACGCGAGCGGTTCGTCGAGAAACAGGACCACGGGGTCGACGGCCAGGGCACGGGCGATACTGACGCGCTGCGCCTCGCCGCCGGAGAGCTTCACCGGCCGGCGCTCGGCGAGATGGGCGACGCCGAGCAGCTCGAGCGCCTCTGCCGCCCGGCGGCGCGCCTCCGCCCGGTCGACGCCGCGCAGCCGCAGGCCGCTCTCGACGTTGGCATGGACCGTGGTGTTCAGCAGGTGCGGCTTCTGAAAGACGGCGGCGGTGGCGCGCCTGAGCGCGAGTCGCCCACGGCCGCTGCGGACGGTGCGGCCGTCGAAGACCAGCTCGCCGTCGGCCTGCTCGAGACCGTTCAGGGCGTGCAGCAGCGTGCTCTTGCCGGCACCGTTGGGTCCGAGGAGCACGTGCACCTCCCCGCCGTACAGCGCGAGCTCGTCCACGGCGACGAGGGTCCTCCCGCCGCGCCGCACGCTGAGGCCGCGGGCCGTGAGGACAGGGTCGCCGGCCCGGAGCCCATCGGTCACACGCGCCGTCCCTGCTGCTGGATTGCGGTGAGCACGAGGTTGGCGGTGAAGGCGAGGCTGACCAGGATGATGGCGAGAGCGATGGCGTTGGCGAAGCGGCCCATGCGCGTCTCCTGCACGATCGCCCCGGTGAGTACCTGGGTCTGGCCCTTGATGTTGCCGCCCACCATCATCACGGCCCCGACTTCGCTGATGACGGCGCCGAAGGCGGCCATGACCGCGGCCAGCAGGGCGACCCTGATCTCGCGCAGCTGGTAGAAGAACGCCTGCAGCCGGTTGGCGCCGAGCGCGGCGATCTGCTGGCGCAGTCCGACGTCGAGCTGCTGCAGGGCGGCCAGCGACAGACCGGTCACGATCGGCAGGGCGATGATGACCTGGGCGATCACCATCGCCCAGTTGCTGTAGAGCAGGCGAAACTGACCGAGAGGACCGGTGCGTGTGAGGAAGAGGGCGACGAGGAGGCCGACGACCACCGGCGGTGCGCCCATGCCCGTGTTGACGGCGGTCACCGTCAGGCGGCGCCCCCAGAACGAGGTGAGCGCGATGAGCCCGCCCAGCGGGACCCCGAGCACGACCGCGATCGCGAGCGCGAGGCCGGAGACCCAGAGCGAACGGAAGGCGATCTCGTAGAGCGCTTCGTCCCCTCCGAGGAGGAGACGAAGCGCCTCGACGAACCCTTCCCAGATCAGCTGCATGTGTCTCCGGGCCCCCTACAGCCCCCGTGGGCGCGACGCCGTCAGTAAGAGCCGAGCGTCTCGGCGTACGGCCTGAAGAGCGGCTCCCCGAACTCCTCCTTACCATACGTGGCAAGAGCGTCCTGGCCTTCTTTGCTCACCAGGTACTGGGCCAGACGCTCGGCGGCCGCCGCGTTGATCGCCGTGTGCAGGTTCTGATCGAGCAGGATCACGGAGTAGGTGTTCTGCAGATCGTCGCTCTCCGGCGAGAGCGGGACGAGATCGAGCGTGTCACGCTGGGCCAGATAGGTGCCCGTGTCGGTCAGCGTGTAGCCCTGCTTCTCGCTCGCGATGCGCAGCGTCTCGCCCATGCCCTGCCCGGTGCTCAGGTACCAGTCGCCCGACGGCTCGATGCCGGCGCCCTCCCAGATGGCGAGCTCCTTGCTGTGGGTACCCGACTCGTCGCCGCGCGACACGAAGACCGACTCGCTCTCGGCGATGGCCGCGAAGCTCTCGGCCGCCGTCGTGGTGTCGGCCACACCGGCGGGGTCGCTCTCGGGACCGACGATGATGAAGTAGTTGTAGGCGAACTGCAGGCGCAGCGTGCCGTGGCCGGCGTCCATGAATTCTTGCTCCGCGGCGGGCGAGTGCACGGTCAGCACGTCGGCCTCCCCGCGCTCCGCCATCGCAATCGCCTCGCCCGAGCCGACGGCGACGACCTTCACCGTCACGTCGGGGGCGATCTCGGCGTAGGCGGGGAGCACCACGTCTTCGAAGAGGCCGGAGTCGTTGAGGCTCGTCGTGGTCGCGACGATGAGCTGGTCGCGTGCGATGGCCTGCTCCTGCGGCTCCTCTGCCGGCTCACCCTCTTCCGCGTCCGAGCTGCAGCCGGCGAGCAACGGCAGCGCGGCAAGGAGCAGCAGGGCGAGTGCCGCCAAGGCGAGCAGGCTTCTCTTGTGCATGGCTCTGGTCATGTCGTTCTCCATCCTTCCGTGGGCGACCCGTCAGCGCTCCTCCGGCGCCGGCGCTCCACGAGCACGTCCCGGTCACGCCACGCGATGAGGCCCGCCGACGCGCGGGCGAGCCCCTGCCATCGCCCTCCTTTCCGTACTGGGAGGCGCAGCCGTTTCCCGCCGCACCCTGACGGCCCCGGCTCCGTAGGCGACTGACGCCCGTAGGACTCCGGCGCTCGGAGAAGCGTCAGTGACTCTAAAGAGAACCTTAGCGTCACTTCAACCGTTTGTGCGACGAGCCTGTCGAAGTCGCGGCGAGACGCTTGGACAAGCCGGCACGACGCTCCCGGTGGAGACGCAGGGCCGGACGGGCGCGGCCCGCGTCCGGCGATCGCAGGCGGTCGCGACGGCGGGCCGGCCGCCGCAGGCGGGCCGGCCCCGGGCCCCACGAGAAAGCGGGCGGCGGACCCGAGGGCCCGCCGCCCGTGCTGCTACGTTTGGTGCGGCGCGTAGGCGCACCGCGTGCGGGGCGCCTAGCGCGCCGCACCACCTAAGTCAGTCACTTGTCGTCTACCTCCTTCCGTCGCGGCCTCCGGTCGCGACGGGCTTCATCCGCTCGCCGTCGACCGCCGACATCTCACAGCATCGCGCTCCGCGGGCCGCTTGGCAAGTCCCGGGACCCTGCCGCGCGCCGTCGCGTGCCGCGACGTCGGCCCTTCGTCCCTCAGGGCCCGAGCGGCTCGCGAGCACAGGCGTCCACCGGCGGCCCTCCGGTCTGCCAGTCCATCTCGCGGATCGCGACCATCTTCATCTCAGTCATTTCGCGGATCGCGAAGCGCACTCCTTCTCGCCCGATCCCCGAGCCCTTGATCCCGCCGTAGGGCATGTGGTCGACCCTGAACGTCGGGACCTCGTTGATCATGACGCCGCCGACCTCGAGACGCTTGGCCGCATACAGCGCCTTGTTGAGGTCCCTCGTGAAGACGCCGGCCTGCAGGCCCATCTCGCTGTCGTTCGAGATCTCGATCGCCTCGCAGAGGTCGCGCGCCTTGAGGATGCTGAGCACCGGGCCGAAGATCTCCCGCGCGCAGACCTTCATGTCGCGGGTCACGTCGGTCAGCACGGTGGGCTTCATGCGACCGGCGGCGTCGACGCCGCCGGCGGCCAGGGTCGCGCCCTGCTCGATCGCCTCCTCGACCCAGAGCCGCACGCGCTCGGCCTCGGCCGCCGAGATCAGCGAGGAGACGTCGGTGCTCTCGTCGAGCGGGTCGCCGAGCTTGAGCGCCTCGACCGCCGGCACGAGCCTGGCCATGAACTCGTCGTAGACCTTCTGGTGCACGACCACGCGCTGCACCGAGATGCACACCTGCCCGGAGTTGGCGTAGCCGCCGGCGACGATGCGCTGCACGGCGAGGTCGAGGTGGGCGTCCTCGTCGACGATGGTCGCCGAGTTGTTGCCGAGCTCGAGGGTCACCATCTTCATGCCGGCGTCGCTGGCGATCTGCCGGCCGACGGGCGGGCTGCCGGTGAAGGTCACCATGTTGACGCGCTCGTCCTTGACGAGCTTGGCGCCGAGCGTGCTGCCGGGGCCGACGACGACCTGGATGACGTGCTCGGGCAGGCCGGCCTCGACGAGCAGCTCCGCCAGGCGGAGGGCGGTGAGCGGCGTCTGCGAGGCCGGCTTCAACACGACGACATTGGCGGCGGCCAGCGCCGGGGCGACCTTGTGGGCGGCCAGGTTGAGGGGGAAGTTGAAGGGCGAGATCGCCGCGATCACGCCGCGCGGCTCGCGGATCGTCCAGCCGAAGCGGTGCTCGCCCGAGGCCTCGGCGTCCATCTCGATGATCTCGCCCGCCGTGCGCTTCGACTCCTCGGCCGCCCAGCGGAACGTCGACGCCCCGCGCGACGCCTCGATGCGCGCGTCCTTGAGGGGCTTGCCGCTCTCGTTGGCGATGAGGCGGGCGATCTGCTCGGCGTTCTCCTCGATCAGGTGCGAGGCGCGCTCGAGGATCTGGGCGCGGCGCCAGGCCGGCGTCCAGCGGAAGCTCTCGAAGGCGAGCCGCGCCCTGTCGAGCACCGCGTCCAGGTCGTCGGCGGTCGTGGTCGGGACGCGGGCCAGCTCCGCCCCGTCCCAGGGGCTGCGCAGCACCATCGCCTCGCCGCCACCGACGGGGCCGCGCAAGGCGAACCCCGGCGTGAAGCGGTCGCTCAGGATCTCGACGTCCCTCGTGACCAGGCTCATCCCCGCTCCTTCCTTCGCACCCGTCACGCGGGTGCGCCTCGATACTCGTGGGAAGACCCCGCCCGCGGGTGCGCGCGGCAGCCGTGGCTTCGGGGCGCTAGTACCCCGGACGGGGCGCCCGCTCACACGGGCGCCCCGTCGCGGTCGTCACTCGCCGCAGTTACGGCAGTACCGCACCCAGCTGCCGCGGACCTCGTCGCCCTCGCCCGCGCGCTGGAACGGGCGCCGGTCGCTGAGCGGCACGACCTTGCCGCGGCCCTCGCGCGGCTTCTCCTTGCCGCGCTGGTAGACGCCCATCGGCTGGTCGGTCATGTCGATGTTGATCTGCTTGACCTCGGTGTACTCCTCGAGCCCGAACGTGCCGAGCTCGCGACCTATCCCGCTCTGCTTGTAGCCGCCCCAGGGGGCCTCGCTGTAGGTCGGGTGGTAGGTGTTGACCCAGGTGATCCCGGCGCGCAGTGCCCTGATCACACGCATGGCCTTGGTCACGTCCCTGGTCCAGACGGCGCCGGCGAGCCCGTAGACGCTGTCGTTGGCGATGCGGACCGCCTCGTCCTCGTCCTCGAACGGGATCACCACGAGCACCGGCCCGAAGATCTCCTCCTGGGCGATCGTCATGCCGTTGTCGACGTCGACGAAGATGGTGGGCTCGTAGTAGAAGCCCTTGCCCTCGAGCCGGCGGCCGCCGGTGGCCAGCGTCGCGCCCTCGTCGACACCGATCTTCACGTAGCGCTCGACGCGCTCGAGCTGCTCGCGGCTCACGAGCGGCCCCATCTCGCTGTCACCGTCGAGCGCCGGCCCGACCTTGATCGCCATCGCCCGCGAGACCAGCTCGCCGACGAAGCGGTCGTGGATCGAGCGCTCGACGAGCAGACGCGAGCCGGCGGAGCAAACCTCGCCGGCACCGGCGAAGATGCCGATGAGGGCGCCGTCGATGGCCGCCTCGAAGTCGGCGTCGGCGAAGACGATGTTGGGGCTCTTGCCGCCGAGCTCGAGACCGACCTTCTTCACCGTGTCGGCGGCCTTGCGCATGATGTGCTTGCCGACCTCGACCGACCCGGTGAACGCCACCATGTCGACCAGGGGCGAGGAGGCGAGGTGGTCGCCGACCTCGCCACCCGGGCCGGTCACCACCTGGAAGACGCCCTTCGGCACGCCGGCGTCCTCGAGGAGGCGTGCCAGCTCGAGCGTCGTAATGGGGCTCAGGCTGGCCGGCTTGACGATCATCACGTTGCCGGCGGCCAGCGACGGCGCCGCCTTCCAGGCGACCATGAGGACGGGGTAGTTCCAGGGCGTGATGCCGACCGTGACGCCGATCGGTTCGCGTACGACCATGCTCATGGTGTCGCCCGGCACCTCGAGGGTCTGGCCGTGCATGTCGACCGCCAGCCCGGCGTAGTAGTCGAAGGTGTGGGCGGCGTCGTTCATGTCGATGAGCGAGTCCTCGAGCAGCTTGCCCATCTGCCGCGACTCGAGGAGGGCGAGCTCCTCCGAGCGCTCGCGGATCAGCGCCGCGGCGCGGCGCAGGACGTCGGCACGCTCGGTCGCCTTCATCCGCGGCCAGGGGCCACGGTCGAACGCCTCGCGCGCCGCCGCGGCCGCCTTCGCGGCGTCGGCGACCCCGCCCTTGGGTACGCGGGCGACGACCTCCTCGACGGACGGGTCGACGACCTCGTAGGTCGCGCCGCTCTCGGCGTCGACCCACGCGCCGCCGATGTACATCTGATAGTCGGCTACTTCTGACTTGGGCACCACGGTGGCCATCTCTCTCACCTCACTGGGCCCGTGCCGGACGCCCAGGGGGCGCAGCCGGCCGGGAGACGTGTCGGGAACTGCAAGGTCCTACCGGGCAGGTTCCCAAGCGGTGAGGGACATAACCCTGCGAGAGGGAGATGACGCTGCGGTGAGCGTGTGGGCCGCGGGACCGGCGGCCTGCAGGATGCAAGCGTAGGGCCCCCGGGCGACGGGCTACGAGCGCGGAAGCGGCGAGACGCGCGCCGGGGAGCGGCGAGACGCGCGCCGAGGCGGCGGCCGAGCCGCGCCGGCCGCCTCAGCGGCGGGCGCGCGTCAGAAGCAGCCGAGCTGGCAGCCGATTATCTTGATGCTGAGCTCGTTGCAGGCGCAGCCGACCTCGGCCACCTTCACGCCGAGCTCGTCGGCGAGGGCGAAAGCTCGAGCGCAGGGGAGGCGTTCGTCATCGCCGGCCGCGGCGCGCACCGCGTCGAGCAGCGTCTGATCCGATCCGCTGGTCATGGCCGGCAGTCTAGCAGCTACTCGCGCGCGGCGCGCCGCCGCCCGCCGGGCGGCGGCGCGCCCTCGCGCACCAGCCCGGCGTAGACGTACAGCGCGACGTAGACGAAGAGGAAGAGCAGCGCGAACAGAGCGGTGAAGACTACGAGCCGCGGGTTGGCCAGCGGGTCGCTGACGCTGGTCCAGAGCTCGTCCGCCTTGGAGAGCGGGTCGCGGAACGCGTCCCAGCTGTTCCAGCGCAGGAAGCGGCCGAGGTAGATGCCGAAGCTGCCGAGCAGCGACACCACGACCACGAAGACCCAGCCTACGGCGCGGCCGACCACGCCGGCGACGATCTCCTGCACCAGCCGCAGCGAGGCGATGCCGAGCAGGAGCCCGGTCCACGCGAACCAGGTCAGCATCATGACGTCGTACCAGCCCGGGACCGTGTCGCCCATCGACCCCAGGTGGAGGAAGTCGGTGAGGATGTACGGAGCGTTCGGGAAGAAGAGCAGCCACACGAACGCGCTCAGGACGATGGCCACGTAGCTGGCCGCGCGCCGCGTGGCGGCGAGGGCCCGGGCGAGCGCGGCGAAGCCGAGCGGCACCCAGGCGAGGAACAGGTTCCAGAGCAGGAACGAGTAGTGCGTGCTGTCGGAGTAGACCATGCGCGCGCCGAGCAGGACGACGCAGATCCCGGTGGCGCCGAGCAGCAGCGCGACGAGGGCGAGCTCGTAGGGCCGGCGGCGCGGCGCGGCCAGGGCGTCTCGCCCGGCGGCCTCGGCCTCGGCGCCGGCGTACGGCGCGGCGGCGACCGCCTCGTGCGGCGCGGGCCCCGGCCCCTGCTCCGCCGCCGCCACGCCTCAGCCGCCGCCGATCGGAGGGAAGAGGTCGACCTCGTCGCCCGGCGCGAGCGACTGCGTGAGGACCGCGTGCACGCCGTTCACCAGGACCAGACCGGCGCGGCCGTGCAACCCGAGAGACTCGAGCACGGCCGCCACGCTCGGCGCCTCGGCGGCCGACAGCCGCCGCTCGGCGCCGGCGCCCGGCACGTCGCGCTCGAGCCCCGCGAAGAGCCGCACCACGATCCCGTTCTCGTCCATGCCCTCAGGGTACCACCGGCCCAGGGTCCGGGCAGCGAGCGTGCACGTGGACCGGCGCCCGGGCGGAGACATGCGCATGGACCGGCGCCCGGACCCAGGCGTCGCCGCTGCCCGCGGCTCCCGCGGTAGGCGCTCATCCCGCCTCGCCCGGCTGCCGATACAGGCGGCGACGGGCGACCCCCGCCCGCTCGCGGCCGCGAGCGGCGGTGTGGTGCAGCGAGAGCAGGATGACGGTGAGCGACAAGACGACACCAGCCGACAGGCGCGGGCAGCAGACGGCCGACGAGCGGGAGGCCGCGCTGCGCACCGTCCAGGCCGACCTGCTGAGCGAGCTCGACGAGACCATCAATCGGCTCGAACGGGCGCGCATCGGCGAGTCGACGCGCGAGCACCTCGAGATCCTGCGCAGTCTCCTCAAGGCGCAGGTCACGGCCTATCTCGACCACTTCGTCGCCCGGCGCGCCACCCTCTTCTCTCACACCTCGATCATGTACGCCGGCGACACCGGCTCCCCGGGCGTGCTGTCGACCACCCTGCGCGGCCTCATCGAGGGGCGCACCCTCTCGGGGATGCAGGCGGCGACCCTCGCGCGCTTCATCACCGACCGCCGCACGATCGTGATCTTCGGCGACCGCGCGACGGGCAAGTCCACGCTGCTCAACGCGCTCTTCGAGCTGGTCTCGCTCGACGAGCGCTTCGTCGCCGTCGAGCGCGGCCCCGACCTGCCGGCGCTCAAGGAGCGGTCGTTCTGCGTGCGCCTCGGGGTGGACGACGACACCGACCTCGAGGCGCTCTTCGCCAAGGCGCGGCGGATGGCCCCGGGCCGCCTCGTCCTCGGTGAGATGCACGGCGCCGAGTGCCGTGAGTTCTTCCTCCTCCTCGCCGACGACGCCCGCGTCGGGGGCATGGCGACGCTGCGCGCCGAGAGCGCGCCGCGCGCCGTCGACACGGTGGTCGGCGCCCTCGGCGGCGACGCCGAGGCCAGGCGCCTGATCGCCGCCGTCCGTCCCGTGTTCATCCACATGCACTCCGACGAGAAGGGCCTGCCGCGGCTGGCCGCCGTCTGGAGCGTGACCGGGCTCGACGGCGACGAGCTCGCCCTCGAGGAATCGCAGATCTCGGTGCCGGCCGACGCCGAGCTCGTCGCCGAAGCCTGAGCCGGCCTCGCCTCGTCCGGGCGGCGCCGGGGCCGCGGCCGCCCGCGCCGCGGCGCCTCCGCGGGCCAACGTCACCTCACCGCGCGCATCGACACCCTGTCCGTCCGCCCCGCCCCGCACTATGGTTGTGGGCGTCGCGAGGGGCTGGTATCGTTCCGGTTCGCGTCGCCGCCGGGCGGCGCCGTCACCCCTGCTCCAGCAGAGAGGCTGGGGCCGCTGAGACCGGAGGAGGTGATCACCATCAACAGGTATGAGCTCATGCTCATCACCCACCCCGCGACCGAAGCCGAGCGGCAGGCCGAGATCCTCGACCGCTTCCGCGCGACGGTCGAGGCCGGCAAGGGTGCCATCATCGGTGTCGACGACTGGGGCAAGCGCAAGCTGGCCTACGAGATCAAGCACGAGACCGAGGGCGTCTACACCGTCGTCACGTTCACGGCCACGCCGGAGACCCTCGCCGAGGCGGAGCGCGTGCTCGGCATCACCGACGAGGTGCTGCGCTTCATGACCACGCGCCCCAAGGCGTAAGCGCACCATCCGAGCGAAGGGAGCGATCGTGGCAGGGTCCATCAACAGCGTCGTCATCGTCGGCAACCTCACGCGCGACCCCGAGATGCGGTCCACACCCAGCGGCACCAGCGTGTGCCAGCTGCGCGTGGCTGTGAACGATCGCGTCAAGGATCCGAACACCGGCGAGTGGGGCGACCGGGCCAACTACTTCGACGTCGACGTGTTCGGCGGCCAGGGCGAGCGCTGCGCGCAGTGGCTCAGCCGCGGCCGTCAGGTGGCCGTCGAGGGCCGCCTGCGCTGGCGCGAGTGGGAGACGCAGGAGGGCCAGAAGCGCCAGGCCGTCTCGATCGTCGCCGACAACGTGCAGTTCATCGGTCCCCGCGAAGGCGGCGGTCCGGCGGGTGGTGGCGGCGACCACAGCCGCACCACGGGCCCCGCGGTCGACACCGGCGGCCTCGACGCGCCGCGCGAGAGTGCCGGGGACGACGACGACATCCCGTTCTGAGAGCGAGGCGCCGCGCAGCGGCGCCGTCTGAGAGGTACCACCGATGACGACCACCACAGCACGACCGCGCCGCGCGAAGACGGCGAGCGACGGCGCCGCGACGCGGCGCCGCCCGTGCCCGTTCTGCGAGGCCGCGATCGAGGAGGTCGACTTCAAGGACCCCGCGACCCTGCGCCGCTTCGTCAGCGACAAGGGTCGCATCCGCGCGCGGCACGCCACCGGCGTCTGCCGCCGTCACCAGATGCAGGTCGCGGCCGCCGTCAAGCGGGCCCGCGAGATGGCCCTGCTCCCCCACGTCAACAGCTGAGGAGGGTATCCCTATGGAGATCATCCTGCTCCAGGACGTGCCCTCGGTCGGCGAGAAGGGCACGCTGCACACCGTGAGCAACGGCTACGCGCGCAACTTCCTGCTGCCGCGCGGGCTGGCCGAGCCGGCGACCCCGGGCAAGATCGAGGAGTTCCGTCGCCGCGAAGAGGAGCGCAAGACCCGCGAGTCCCGCATGGCAGTCCGGGCCGAAGAGATCACCGCGGCGCTCAACCGCACCGTGCTGACCGTCGAGGCCAAGGCGGGCGAGGGCGGCCACCTCTTCGGGTCGGTCACCAACGCCGACATCGCCGACGCCATCAAGAGCGCGCGCGGCTACACGATCGACAAGCGCAAGGTGCTGCTCGAAGAGCCGCTCAAGCAGATCGGCTCGTTCATCGTCGACGTCGAGGTGGCCGACGGGTTCGTCGCCTCGGTCAAGACGATCGTCGTCCCCGAGGACTGAGCAGGCGCGGCGACGGCCGGGCGCTCGCGAGCGCCCGGCCGTCGCCGTCTCTCGTCTTCCTCACACGGCGGGGCGGCCGCTCCGGCCCATCACACGGCCTCACCGAGTCCGCCACCGCCTCGCGCATCCGCCCTCCGGTGCCGCCGGCCGCCGCGGGGGGTCCGGCGGCGGCACGTTGCCGTCCCCGGCGGCGGTCAGAATCCACAGGTGACCGCGGGCGGCGGCGGCGATACACTTCCATCCCCGCCGCCGCACGGCGGGTAGTCCCGAGCCGGAGGAGACGTGGCGGTCGAGCGCATCGAACAGTCCACCCCGAACCTGCCACCCCACAACCTCGAGGCGGAGCAATCGGTGCTGGGGGCGATGCTGGTCAACCCCAACGCCATCGCCGTGGCCGCCGAGGCGGTGGCCGTCGACGACTTCTACCGCGACGCCCACCGCCTCGTCTACGGCGCCGTCCTCACGCTCTACGACCGTGGCGAAGAGGTCGACGTCATCACGGTCAGCGCCGAGCTCGACCGCGCCGGCAAGCTCGACAAGGCCGGCGGGCGCGAGTTCGTCCACTCCCTCGCCGAGTTCGTCCCGACGGCCGCCAACGCCGGCCACTACGCGCGCATCGTCCACGAGCAGAGCGTGCTGCGCGGCATCATCCGCGCGGGCTCCGAGATCTTCGAGCTCGGCAGCCGGCACCCGGGCACCGTCCCCGAGCTGCTCGACCAATGCGAGCAGATCGTCTTCGGCATCCACCAGCAACGCTCCGGCGGCGACTTCCACCTGCTCAAAGACGTGATCGTCAGCAACTTCGAGAAGCTCGACGCCATGCAGCGCGACCAGGCCGTCAGCGGCGTGGCTTCGGGCTTCGAGCCCATCGACCGCCTCACCGGCGGCTTCCAGCCCACCAACCTCATCGTGCTGGCCGCCCGCCCCGGCGTCGGCAAGACCTCGCTCGCCCTCAACATCGCCCAGAACGTGGCCCAGGGCGGCAAGGCGCCGGTGGCCATCTTCAGCCTCGAGATGAGCGCCCAGGAGCTCGGCGAGCGCCTCATGTGCTCGGCGGCGCGCGTAAGCTCCCACAAGGTGCGCACCGGCTCGCTCTCCGGCGACGACTACGCCAAGCTCGTGCAGGCGGCGGGCGAGCTCGAGAAGGCCGACATCTTCATCGACGAGAGCGCCAGCCTCAACATGTTCGAGCTGCGCGCCAAGGCGCGGCGCCTCAAGAGCAAGCACGACCTCAAGCTGGTCATCGTCGACTACCTGCAGCTCATGGCCGGCGACGGCCGGGCCGAGAACCGCCAGCAGGAGGTCGCCGCGATCTCGCGCTCGCTCAAGCAGCTGGGGCGCGAGCTGCAGCTGCCCATCATCGCCGTCTCGCAGCTCAACCGCGCCCCCGAGGTGCGCGCCGACCGCGAGCCGCAGCTCGCCGATCTGCGCGAGTCGGGCGCCATCGAGCAGGACGCCGACATGGTCATCTTCCTCTACGAAGACCCGCGCAAGGAGCAGGGGCCGCAGTCCAAGGGCGTCATCAACGTACGCATCGCCAAGAACCGCAACGGCCCCACCGACACCATCCGCCTCGGCTGGGTCAAGGAGTACACGAAGTTCCGCGTGCTGCCGCGCTCCGATACGTACGACTACGACGACGTCGAGGTGTGAGGTGACCGCGGCGCCAGGCGCCGCCGGGCGCCCCCCGCTGCGGGTCGTCGTCGTGTCGGCACCGGAGCCCGACCCGGTCGCGCTGATCCGCACGCTCGGGCTCGAGGGCGCCGCACCGCTCGTGCTGCTCGACTCCGCCGGCGGCGCCGCCTCGCTCGCCCGCCGGCACTACCTCGCCTGGGACCCCGTCTACCGGCTCACGGTCAAGGACGGGCGGGTCGCCTTCGCGCCGGGGCCCGCCGCCGCGCGGGCGGGCGACGACGTCGCCCGGCGGCTCGCGGCGGCGGGCCCCGAGATCGAGCGCCTCGAGCCGTTCGCCGCCGTGCGCGCTGCGGCGCGCCTGGCCGGCGAGCTCACGCCCGCTGCCGGCGGCGAGGCCGGCGACACGGTCGGGGGCGCCGGACCCCCCGGCGGCAAGACCGGCGGCAACGCAGTGCCCGACGACCTCCCCGAGCTCGCCGCCCTCGTCGGCCTCGTCTCCTACGACGCGGCCCGCTACCTCGAGCGCCTGCCCGACTCCAACCGCGACGACCTCGGCCTCCCCGATATCGACCTCTTCCTCCCCGGGGTCCTGCTCCGTCACGAGGTCGACACCGACACGGCGGTGGTGGCCGAGCGGTGGCCGGCGGAGCCCGGCTGGACCAGCCGCGTCGCATCCGCCCTCGCCGCCGGCGGGGCATCCCCGGCGCCGGTCCACGGCGACGACCTCCCGGTCTTCGACTCCAACTTCAGCCGTCGCGACTACCAGGCCGTGGTCGCCCGCACCCGCGAGTACGTCTTCGCCGGCGACATCTTCCAGGCCAACGTCTCGCAGCGCCTCGACGTCTGCTACACGCTCCCCAGCCTGCACCTCTACGCGACGCTGCGCGCGGTCAACCCGTCGCCGTTCGCGGGCTACCTCCACATGGGCGACTACGAGCTCATCTCCTCGTCACCCGAGCGCCTCGTCGCCCTGCACCCCGACGGCTGGGCCGAGACGCGGCCGATCGCCGGCACGCGGCCGCGCGGGGGCACGACGGGAGAGCACAGCCAGCAGGCAGCGGCCGGCGGCATCATCGGCGTCGCGCCCGGCCGGGGCGACGACGAGCTCGCCGGCGAGCTCAACCTCGACCCCAAGGAGCGTGCCGAGCACGTCATGCTCGTCGACCTCGAGCGCAACGACCTGGGCAAGGTCTGCGAGTACGGCACGGTGCGCGTCTCCGAGCTGATGGTCAATGAGTACTACTCGCACGTGATCCACATCGTCAGCAACGTGCGCGGGCGGTTGCGGCCCGACAGGGACGGTGTCGACCTGCTGGCGGCGATGTTCCCCGGCGGCACCATCACCGGCTGCCCCAAGGTCCGCTGCATGGAGATCATCGACGAGCTCGAGACGGTGCGCCGCGGGCCATACACGGGGTCGTTCGGCTGGCTCACCCTCGATGCCCTCGACATGAACATCATCATCCGCACCCTGGTGCGCGTCGGCGACCGCCTCTACCTGCAGGTGGGAGGCGGCATCGTCGCCGACTCCGTCCCCGGCAACGAGTACTTCGAGACCCTCCACAAGGCGACCGGCATGCTGCGCGCGGTGGCGGCCAGCATAGCCGAGCAGCCCGGGCCCAGCCCGGCCTGAGCGCGGTGCGGCCGGGCCTGCGCCGAGCGGGCGCGGTGTCGCCGCGGCCGGCGCGAGATGGGCCGCATCCCGCCGTCGGTGCCGGCGTCGGGGGCGCGCCGCCACACGGCGCAGCGCGGTGGCGCCTCGCGCCGACTCGGCGCGGCGGCGCCCGGCGCGATAAAGTAGCGGTATGACCCTCGTCATGCTCAACGGCGCGCTCGTCGAGGCCGGCGAGGCGGTGGTCGCGGCCAGCGACCGCGGCTTCACCCACGGGCTCGGGTTGTACGAGACGCTCAAGCTCGTCGACGGCGCTCCCGTGTTCTTCGACGAGCACGCCGACCGCCTCGACCGCGGCGTCGCGGAGCTCGGCCTCGAGCCGCGCTTCGGCCGCGCCGAGCTGGCCGACGCAGATCTGCCGCCTGGCGGCGGCCAACGGCGCGCCGAACGCCTGCCGCGTGCTGCTCACGGCGGGGCCGCCCGAGGGCTCGCCGACGCTCTTCATCGAGGCCGACCTGCGGCGCTTCGCCGCGCCGCCGCTCGACGTGATCACCTTCGCAGGGGTGCGGGTCAGCGCCCAGCTCAAAGCGATGACCGTGATGCAGTCGTACCTGGCCCAGCGCGCCGCCCAGCAGGCCGGCGCACACGACGCGATCCTCGTCGACGAGCAGGGGCGCATCTTCGAGGGGGCGACCTCGAACATGTTCCTCGTCCGCGGTGGCGGTCTCGTGACCCCGCCCGCCGAGGGCGCGATCCTGCCCGGCGTGCTGCGTGCCAAGATCGAGGCGCTCGCGACCGCCGACGGAGTGCCGGTCGTCGAGGCCTATGCCCGGGTCGCCGAGTTGCGTCGCGACGACGGCATGCTGCTCACCAGCAGCGTGCGCGGCATCGTCGCCGTGGGGAGGGTCGACGACCACGCGCTGCGCGTCGACGGAGGTCTGGTCGAGCGCCTGCAGGCGCTGCTCGGTGCAGCTGAGGTGGCGAGCGTCGAAGCCTTCCGCCGGCGTTACCCCGGGGCGACGACCGTCCTGTAGCCCGTCGCGCGCCGCCGCCGGCCTGTGCAAGCCCCCTGCCCGCGGAGTGACCGCCGGGTCTGACGTCGGCCCGGCGTCGCGAGGCCGCCTCACGGCGGTGGACGCGCCGCGTTTCTTCGACGGTCCACCGGGAACGAGTGCACCATGAGGCGCACGCCGGTCTTCGTACTCATAGGCCTGGTCGCCGCGACGCTCGTCGTGACCGTCGCGGCGGTGCGACTTTGGCCGGACGGCGACCCAGAAGCCCCCACGCCCACGGCTGAGCGCGCGCCCGACCCCCAGTGCCCCTCACCCGCAGCCGAAGGCTCGGCCGGCCGCTCCGGGCCGCCGGCCGTCACACTCGAGGTCGTCGCCGGCGACCTCGCGCAGCCCATCTACGTGGGCGCGCCGCCCGGCGACCCCCGTCTCTTCATCGTCGAGCGCGCCGGGCTCGTCCTCGTGTACGAGGAGGGTGGCCTGCGGCCGCAGCCCTTCCTCGACCTCCGCGACCAGGTGTCCACGGGCGGCGAGCGCGGCCTTCTCTCCCTCGCCTTCCACCCGGGGTTCACAGCCAACGGCCGCCTGTACGTGAACTTCACCGACGCTGTCGGCGCCACACGCGTCGTCGAGTACCGCACGACCGACGACGGCAGCGCCGCCGACCCGGCCTCGGCGAGAGTCCTCCTCATCGTGGACCAGCCGTACGCGAACCACAACGGGGGTCAGCTCCAGGTCGGCCCGGACGATCGTCTCTACGTGGGCATGGGCGACGGTGGCGGTGCCGGCGACCCCGGCGACAAGGCCCAGGACGACGCCAGCCGTCTCGGCAAGCTGCTGCGCGTCGGGCTGGGCGCCTCGCCGACCGGCTGGCAGACCGTCGCCAAGGGCTTGCGCAACCCCTGGCGCTTCTCGTTCGACCGCATCACCGGCGACCTCTGGATCGCCGACGTCGGGCAGAACGCGATCGAGGAGGTGAACCGGCTGCCGGCCGGCTGGGAGCCACAGGTCGACTTCGGCTGGCCGGCCTACGAGGGCTCGACGGTGTACCGCCGGGAGGTCGCCGACGACCTCGACGGCGAGGCGCTCGAGTGGCCGGTGACCGAGTACACGCACGCCGAGGGGCGCTCGATCACCGGCGGGTACGTCTACCGCGGTGCGGCGCTGCCGGAGCTCCGCGGCTGGTACGTCTTCGGTGATTACGTCTCGGGGCGCGTGTGGGCCTTCGACGCGGCGCGCGGCGAGCGCCTGCCGCTCGCGGGCGCCGACGGCCGCATCGAGCAGCTCGTCTCCTTCGGCGAGGACGACGCCGGCGAGCTCTACGCGGTCTCGCTGGCCGGCACCGTCTACCGGCTCGAGCCGGCGCGCTGAACGGCCAAGCGCGGGGTCGGGCCGGCACGGCCACCGGCCGAGCGCGAGGCCGGGCCGGCGCGCTGACCGGCCAAGCGCGGGGTCGGGCCGCCGGCCTCGGGGTTCACGCCTGCGTCAGCCGGCGCCACGCCTCCACGTACTTCTCCGAGGTGCGCTGCGCGACCTCGGGCGGCAGCTCGGGTCCGGGCGCCGTCTTGCCCCAGTCGAGGGTCTCGAGATAATCGCGCACGTACTGCTTGTCGAAGCTCGGCTGGCTCCGCCCCTCTTCGTAGCCGTCGAGCGGCCAGAAGCGCGACGAGTCGGGCGTGAGGGCCTCGTCGATGAGGATCAGCTCGCCGTCGAGCAGGCCGAACTCGAACTTGGTGTCGGCGATGATGATGCCGTGCTCGAGGGCGTACGCGGCGCCGACTTGGTAGAGCTCGAGCGCCGTGTCGCGCACCTTCTCGGCGAGCTCGCGGCCGAGAAGGTCGACCGCGCCGGCGAAGTCGATGTTCTCGTCGTGGGCGCCCTGCTCGGCCTTGGTCGACGGGGTGAAGATCGGCTCCGGCAGACGGCTGGCCTCGACGAGACCCTCGGGCAGGCGGATGCCGCATACGGCGCCCGTCCGCTCGTAGTCCTTGCGGCCGGAGCCCGTGAGGTACCCGCGCACGATGGCCTCGACCGGCAGCGCTTCGGCGCGGTGCACGACCACCGAGCGCCCGGCGAGGTGGGCGCGCTCCGCGTCGGTCGCGAACGGCTCGGCCTCGATCAGGTGGTTGGGTACGAGTCCGCTGGTGCGCGCGAACCAGAAGTTCGAGATCTGCGTCAGCACGACGCCCTTCTCGGGGATCGGCGTCGGCAGGACCACGTCGAAGGCCGAGAGCCGGTCGCTGGTGACGATCAGCAGCTCGTTGGGCGCGTACTCGTAGACGTCGCGGACCTTGCCGCGGGCGAGCAGGGGCCAGGCACTCTCATTGGACTCGTAGAGGACGCTCATCGGCGCGGGTCTCCTTTCTCCGCCGGCGAGGCGGCGATGAGGTCGAGCAGGGCGGCCGCAGCCTCGTGCGGACCGTCGGTGGCGAAGCCGTCGATGCCGAGGCGGGTGCGCAGCTGCCCGACGAACACGCCGGCGGCGAAGGCCTCTGCGAACGTGCGCCCGGCGATGGCCTCATGCTCGGCCTCGCGCTGCGCCGCCCCGAACGGGTTGGCGAAGTAGCCCTTCGTGAGACCCGTCGCGGTCGTCGTGCCCTTCGACATGGCGGCGCCCTCACGGAAGACGGCGAGCGCCGCCTCAGGCGTCGCGAAGCGCTCGATGACCGGGTGCCCGTCGTCGACGGCTTCGTGGTTGTTGGCGTAGAGAAGCAGGTCGACCGGGTAGCCGTGGAGGACCTCGTCGAGAGTCGTGACCGGCAGGACGACGCGCGCGTTGACGCGGTTGGCGGCCATGATGATCGAGCGGTCGAGCTGCCCGAAAGCGTAGCCCTGCTGCAGGTCGTCGAGGCGCACGAAGGCGCCGATCTCGGTGCCGTACCCCCGCAGACCGCCGTGCTCGTCGATCTCGAGGCTGCCCATGTCGTCGGCCACGACGCGCAGCTCGCGAAGCCGGCCGGCGCCGATCACGCGCAGGGCCTCGAGCGTCTCCGACTTGCCGGTCGCCGTGTCGCCGATGATGAGCACGTTCGCCTCGCGGCCGTCATCGAGGGCGACGCGCGCGAAGGCGCCGTGGAAGGGCATGAGACCGCGCTTCATCACGGCCACGTTGTGGAGCGTGAGCACCATCTTCTTGACGTAACCGAAGTACCCGAAGCGATCCTCCAACGGCACCGCGGCGACCAGCAGCCGCGAGCTCTCGTCGTCGTGGTAGACGGTGGGCTGCTCGCCGAAGCGGTCGAGCGCCGCCGGCGGCGCCCCGAAGAGGTAGACGGCGTCGGGGCCGGCGGCGATCTCCTCGTCGCTCGCGATCTCGAAGAGGTTGGCGAGGCTGAGGCCGAGACCGGCGAAGCGCTGGTGGAAGTAGACGAAGACGGTCAGCCGGCCGACGAGCGCCGGGTAGCAGAGCCACTGCTCGCGCTCGAGCGTGAGCCCATCGAGCGGGTTGTCGTCGACCTCGAGGAAGCGGCCGCTGCGCGCGTTCATCGGCGGGTCGAGCAGCAGCGGCGGGTACATCAGGAGGTGCCGCACGAAGGCCACTCCGCTGAGGAGCTCGCGGTAGCGCGCCGGCACCGGCCACCGCCGCTGCACGGCGATGACCCCGACCTCGCAGCCGGCCGCCACCTGACGGTAGACGCGCGGGTGGGTGCCGGTGATGTTCTCGACCACGTCACGATAGAGGGCGCGCACCAGCCCTCCAAGAGTCTCGACCGTCTCGTTGAAGGTGCGGTACGGACGCGCCGCCTCGTCGCCGATCTCGGTGTGACGGATCATGAAACGGTCGTAGCTGCGCCAGAAGTCGTAGAGCCCCTCGACGAAGGCCTGCAGGCGCGCGCGGCGCGCGAGGAGGTCGCGGTGACCGCCGGTGACGCTCACGAAGCGCTCGAGCGGGTTGTTGGCGAGCAGGCGCAGCAGGTCGAGGAGCTGTGCGCGGCACTCGTCGGCCTCACCCTCGAGGCCGAGACCGGTGAGCGCCTTGGGGTCGTGCGCCTCGAGCCGGTCGACGTACAGGTGGACGACGCGGGCGAAGGCCTCGCTCTCGGCCAGCTCCTGGGTGGTACGGCAGAGCCCGCCGTCGGTGTGCAGGACGGCCTGCCGCTCGTCGATGTCGAGTCGTTGCTGCGCCATGGGGAAGGACTCTACCATGCCCGTTCGCACCCTCGGTGAAGCCGCTGCCGAGCGCGGAGGAGGACCGCTCCGGCGGCCGGCGGCGGCTCAGCGGAGGCTGTCGGGCCGCGCGCCGACGAGGATCCAGGAAACGTGGTGGTGCACCGAGCCGTCGATCTGCGGCTCGATGTACTCGTGCTCGTAGAGCTCGCGCACCTCGAGGAACGCGAACGCGTCGCGGAGCTCGCGCTCGCGCGCGAAGTGCAGGTAGACGGCGTCGACGAACGAGTCGGTCTCGCCGGCGACGACGACGCCCTTGCCGAAGTGCTCGGGGTCCTGGGGCGAGAGCGTGGCGAGGAAGAGGAGCCCGCCGGGAGCGAGGTGGCGCCGCACGCAGGCGGCGAAGGCCTCGCGCCCGGCGGGCTCCAGCAGGTGGTAGAGGCCGTTGGTCACGACGGCGTCGAACCAGTCGGCGTCGAGCTCCTCGAGCCGGGCCTGCACGAAGCGCAGGCCGTGGGCGAAGACCTCGTCGGCGCGGGCGAGCTCTTCGCGGCGGCGCTCGGCAAGGGCGATAGCCTCAGTCGAAGCATCGACGCCGACCACCGAACCGCCCAGCCGGGCGCGCAGGTGGAAGGTGTCGCGGCCATAGCCGCAGCCGAGGTCGAGCACGCGGAGGAGCGGCCCGCGACGCCCCAGCGTCGCCAGCCGCTCCTCCGCGACCACGGCGACCTCGGAGGGCCCGACGCCCCAGCGCCGCCCGAGGCGCGCGTAGGTCTCGTCCCAGTGGTCGCGCGGCACGCCCGCCCCGTCTGGTCAGGGCGCCGGCAGGCTCAGTCGCCGGCCTGCGGCGAGGCGCAGAAGGCACACTTGCGCGCCTCGGCCGGGATATCGCTCAGGCACTCCGGGCACTTCTTGATGCTCGGGTCCGGCGGCGGATCCTTGCGGAAGCGCGCCATCATGGAGTTGACGGGGACGACGACGAAGTAGAAGACCGCCGCCGCGACGATCAGGAAGGTGATGACGGTGTTGAGGAACTTGCCGTAGTAGATCGGGGTCCCGTTGATGCTGAACGACAGGCCGGAGAAATCGGGCTGCCCGACGATGGCGGCGATGACCTGCATCAGGATGTCGTTGACGAAGGACGTGATCACGGCCCCGAAGACCCCGGCGATGACCACCGCGATCGCCAGGTCGATGACGTTGCCGCGCAGCAGGAACGTCTTGAGCTCTTGCAGCTTCATCGCACCCTCCCCGTCGCCGATGTGTGGGCGCACCCGCAAGGCTTCGCCCGGGCCGGCCACCCGCCACACTCTACTCCAGCCCCCCGGCGCCGCGACAGGGGACGCGAGAGCGGATCGACGTAGTCGCGGGGCAGGATGGGCTGGGGCGGTGCGACGCCGGGCGTGGCGGGTCGCCGGAGGCGCGGCGTGAGGGGGCGGGGGCGCCGGCCGGCGCCCCCGCCCCCTCCGCGGCTCCGCGTCAGCCGCCGAGGTTCTTGGCGGCGAAGCTCCAGTCGACGAGACTGTCGAAGAAGGCCTGCACGAAGTCGGGACGGCGGTTCTGGTAGTCGAGGTAGTAGGCGTGCTCCCACACGTCACAGGTGAGGAGCGGCTTCACGCCCTGGCCCGCCGGCATCTCGGCATTTGCCGTGCTCGTGATCTTGAGCTCACCGTTGTCGTCGACAAGCCAGACCCAGCCACTGCCGAAGCGCCCGACGGCGGCCGCCTTGAAGGCGGCGACGAACTCGTCGTGGCTGCCCCACGCGGCGTCGATCCTCGCCGCGAGGTCGCCGGCCGGGCGACCGCCCCCGCCCGGCGTCATCGAGTGCCAGAAGAAGGTGTGGTTCCACACCTGGGCGGCGTTGTTGAACACCGCCTGCTTGTCGGCCTTGCCGGCCACGGCCATGACCACGTCCTCGAGGCTCTTGCCCTCGAGGTCAGTCCCAGCGGTCAACTCGTTGAGCTTGTCGACGTAGGCCTTATGGTGCTTGCCGTAGTGGAAACTCACGGTGCGTGCCGAGTAGGCCGGCTCGAGCGCGTCTTCGGCCCACGGCAGGGCGGGCAGTTCGAACGCCATCTGGTCCTCCTTGTGTCCTCGTGTC
This sequence comes from uncultured Thermoleophilia bacterium, assembly GCA_963814545.1. Lineage (GTDB taxonomy): Bacteria > Actinomycetota > Thermoleophilia > UBA2241 > UBA2241 > UBA2241. The sequence goes on from CAWFDC010000003.1 coordinate 54,185, forward strand.
GTCGCCCGACGCGCCGCGCGCGCCGGGCTCAGTCCGCGACCTCGACCTCGATGGCCCCGTCGGTGACGCGGACGGGCCAGGTCTCGAGGTCGTGGACGCGCGTCTTCCACTGCAGGCGCTTCTCGAGCTGGAAGAAGCGCCGGATGGGCTCGGGCACCGGCTCGTCGCCGTAGTCGCGGTCGATCGGCCAGCTCAGGTTCTTGCCGGTGCGGATGTCGAACTGGGCGTCGTGAAGCGGGCAGGTGATGATCCACCCGTCGAGGGCTCCCTGGTCGAGAGGAGCGTTCTGGTGCCCGCAGCGGCGACTCACGGCGTAGATGTCGCCCTCGTGGTTGCACAGGGCGATCTCCTCCTCGCCGACACGCACGTACTTGATCCCTCCCGGGGCGACGTCGTCGAGCCGCGCGACCTCATGCCACATCGCGTCCTCCTCTCAGAGCTCGCCGGGCGGGAGCTGGGGCAGGCTGTCGGGGTCGGTCACGTCCTTGTGGACGAAGAGCCCGCACCAGCAGCGCTTCATCGTGTCGAAGTGCTCGCGGTGGAAGGGGATGCAGGGGCAGACGATCCGCATGTCCTCGGCGCGCACGCCGCTGCGCCCCTGGCAGGGGCAGAACGGCGCACCGTGGTCCTGCTCGAGCTTGACCTCCTGCTCGAGGAGGAAGTCGGCGAGCTCCTCGTCGGGTGTGAACTTGTAGCCCAGCGGGTCGACGACCTTCTCGTACAGGTAGCGCAGGGCGTCCTTGCGCGTCGCCTCGGCCACGACTCACCACCCCCCCGACTTGAGCAGCTCGAGATAGCGGCTCGGGTTGTACCCCGCCACGACCTCACCGTTGATGACGACGACCGGGAAGCGCCGCGCCCCGCTCAGCTCGTAGGCCTTCTCGGCGGCCGCGTCCTGCTCGGCACCCTTCAGCTGGTCGACGTCGACGTAGTCGAACGGCACCTGGTTGTCGGCGAACCACTGCTTGGCCTTGCGGCACCAGGGACAGGTGCTCAGGGCGTAGACGAAGACCTCGCCGGCCATCGTCAACCCTCCGTCAGGTCGACGAGCACCTTGCCGCCCTCGACCCGGGTCGCGTACACGGGGATGCTGAGCTCGGGTGCGTCGAGGAACTCGCCGCTGCGCACGTCGAAGCGCCAGTCGTGGCAGGGGCAGGTGAGGATCGGCCCCTCGAGCAAACCCCCCTCGAGGGGGCAGGCCATGTGGGCGCACTTGTTGCGGATCGCGTGGAGCTCGCCGTCGAGTCGGACCAGCAAGACTCCGACGCCCTTCGGGTAGACGGGGACCGGCGAACCCTCGCGCACCTTGGCCTCGTCGATGGTCGCGGTCCAGGAGGATCCCGCCACGGCTCACCCCTTCCTGGTCGGCTGGTCCCGCCGCCGCCCGCGCGCCAGTGGCGCCGGCGGCGTCGGGACGGGTTCGTCGCTCGTCATTCCCACCGCGCAGATGGGGCAAACGGTCACGCCGCGCCCGGCGCCGCTCCACCGCGGCGAGCGGCGCCGGCGCCCGTGGTGCGGACCGGGCCGCCGCGGCGCACAGGACGCACGAGCCGGGCGGCGCTGGGGGCGCCGCCCGGCTCTGAAGGCAGGCACTTCTGCCGGCCAGGGGGGTCTCTCTCGCCCGCGTCTCGCGGGTGAACATTCTTGTACCCAGCCGCGGCGATCTCTCACCGTTGGCTCCCGCCGTGCTCCCTCCCGAGACCGGCGGTGGCGGCCGGCGCGGCGTGGCCTCGAGCCTTGCCGAAGCTGGCCGAGGTGACGGCGTTGAGCCGCGACCGCCGGGCAGCTATCATCCCGTCAAGGGAACGTCTTCCCTTTCGGACCTCCCCCTCGCCCTCGTCAGCGGACGGTATGCGCATGCGGTACGACGTGATCATCATCGGCGCCGGCCCGGCCGGCATCTTCGCCGCTCTCGAGCTGGTGCGCCGCGACGGCCTGCGCGTGCTGCTCGTCGAGCGCGGCCCCGACATCGACCGGCGCAGCTGCCCGGCGCGCACCACCGGCGTCTGCGCCGGCTGCTCGCCCTGCGGCATCACCTGCGGCTGGGGCGGCGCCGGCGCCTTCAGCGACGGCAAGCTCACGCTGTCGCCCGAGGTCGGCGGCTGGCTCGACCAGTTCATGCCCACCGAGCGGCTGGTCGAGCTCATCGCCGACGTCGACGCAGTGTGGCTCGAGTACGGCGCCACACAGGAGGTGCACGGCGGCGGCAAGAAGGTCGACAAGATCCGCCGCGAGGCGCTCAAGCACGGGATGACCCTGCTCGCCGCGCCGGTGCGCCACATGGGCACCGAGCGCGCCTTCGAGATCCTCACCGCGATGCGGCGCGAGCTCGAGTCACGGCTCGACGTGCGCTCCGGCGTCAAGGCGGAGCGCATCCTCACCTCCGCCGACGGCAGCGGCGCGGGAGGCGACGGGGGAGCCGCGGCAGGCGACGGGGCGGGGCGGGGCGGGACCGCGAGCCAGGCGGACGGCCCCGGCGCCGAGGCCGCGATCGCCGGCGGCGGCGCCCGGCGCGTCACCGGCGTCCTGCTCGACGACGGCACCGAGGTGGCGGCCGACCACGTCATCGTCGCCCCCGGGCGCGAGGGCGCGCGCTGGCTGGTCGACGAGTGCCACCGGCTGGGCATCGCCCTGCGCAGCAACCCCGTCGACATCGGCGTGCGCGTCGAGGTGCCGGCGACCATCATGGAGCCTCTCACGAGCGCGCTCTACGAGAGCAAGCTCGTCTACTACACGCCGACCTTCGACGACCCCGTGCGCACCTTCTGCATGAACCCCTACGGCGAGGTCTCACTCGAGAATTACGGCGACGTCGTCACCGTCAACGGTCACAGCTACGCCGACCTCAAGACCGACCGCACCAACTTCGCTCTGCTGGTCTCGACCGACTTCACCGAGCCCTTCGACGACCCGCTGGCCTACGGCGCGTCGATCGCCCGCCTCGCCAACCTGCTCGGCGAGGACATCATCGTGCAGCGGCTCGGCGACCTGCAGCAGGGCCACCGCTCGACCGCCGACCGCCTGCGGCGCGGCACGGTCGAGCCCTCGCTCAAAGGCGCCACCCCCGGCGACCTCAGCTTCATCCTTCCGTACCGCCACCTGCGCGACATCCTCGAGATGCTCGAGGCGATGGACGCCCTGGTGCCCGGCGTCAACGCCCGCGACACCCTGCTCTACGGCGTTGAGGTGAAGTTCTACTCGTCGCGGCCCGAGCTCGATCGGACGCTGCAGACGCCGGTCCGCGGCCTCTACGCCGTGGGCGACGGCGCCGGCATCACGCGCGGGTTGGTGCAGGCATCGGCCGCCGGTATCATCGCCGCTCGTGCGATCCTCGGCGGCGGCGAGCCCGCCGGCCGGGGCGACCGCGCGAACGAACGGCGCCGCGACGCGGCGTCCTGAGGGGAGGCAGCGTGCCCGCCACCATCGTGATCGGCTCTCAGTGGGGCGACGAGGGCAAGGGCAAGATCACCGACCTGCTGGCCGAGAAGGCCGACGTCATCGCCCGCTTCCAGGGCGGCAACAACGCCGGCCACACGATCGTGCGCGACGGCGAGGAGTTCAAGCTCCACCTCATCCCCTCCGGCATCCTCTACGCCGGCAAGACCTGCGTCATCGGCAACGGGGTCGTCATCGACCCGCGCATCATGTTCGACGAGCTCGAGGCGCTGCGCTCGCGCGGCATCCCCGGCGACAACCTGCAGGTCTCCGGCAACGCCCACCTGATCATGCCCTACCACCTGCTGCTCGACGGGGCCAGCGAACGCCAGCTCGGCAAGTTCAAGATCGGGACGACCGGGCGCGGCATCGGCCCGTGCTACATCGACAAGTACATGCGCACCGGCATCCGCGTGCAGGACCTGCTCGACGAGAAGATCCTGCGCCGCAAGATCCACACCGCGCTCGAGGAGAAGAACTGGCTGCTGCAGCGCTACGACCTCGGCGTGCTCGACCCCGACCAGGTGACCGACGAGCTGCTCGCCTACCGCGAGCGCTTCGAGCCCTTCATCTGCGACGCCTCGCTCCTCGTGAACCAGGCCCTCGACCAGGACAAGCACGTGCTCTTCGAGGGCGCCCAGGGCACGCTGCTCGACATCGACTTCGGCACGTATCCCTTCGTGACCTCGAGCAACCCGATCGCCGGCGGAGCCTGCACGGGCGCCGGCGTCGGGCCGACGCGCATCGACCACGTGGTCGGCGTCGCCAAGGCGTACACGACGCGCGTCGGCGAAGGCCCCTTCCCGACCGAGCTCTTCGACGACGTCGGGGCGGCGATGTGCGAGGTCGGCCACGAGTTCGGCACGACGACCGGGCGCAAGCGCCGCTGCGGCTGGCTCGACCTCGTCGCCCTGCGCTACGCGGTGCGCACCAGCGGCATCACCCACCTCGCGATCACCAAGCTCGACGTGCTCAGCGGGCTGCCGGCCCTGAAGGTCTGCACGCGCTATCAGGCCGGGCGGTCGCATGCACGAGGAGTTCCCGCTGCTGCAGACGGACTTCCACCACGCGAAGCCGCTCTACGAGGAGCTGCCCGGCTGGGGCGAGGACATCCGCGACTGCGAGAGCTGGCAGGACCTGCCCGAGGCGGCACGCGACTACGTGCAGTACATCGCCACCTTCACGCAGACGCGGGTGAAGTTCATCGCCGTCGGCCCGGCCCGCGACGAGACCATCATCCTGCCGCGCTCGATCGGGCGCGGCGGCGCGGTCTGAGGCAGACGCCGGCGGCGCTCGCGCCGGGCTCGCGACGGGCGTGCTGAAGGTCGCTCGCGCGACCGTTCGGCGCGCTCACGCGGTGACCGCCGCCGGGCGCGCCGTACGACACGGGCGGCGGTCGCCACCGGCGGTCGTCACCCCGCGGAGCGCCTGTGCCGGCGCCTCGCCCTACCGTACGTACTTGATCAGCAGCAGGTCGTTGCCACGGCGACCGGCGACGTACACGGCCGACGAAGTCACGACGAGGTCGTCGCCGATGTCCCTGGCCGTGGTGGACCAGCGGTCGTCCCAGCGGTACGCCGCGTTCCACCCGGACGACCAGGTCATGACGTCGCGCCCGGTCAGCAGCGTATCGATCCAGCCGGTGGCCCAGAGGGTGCCGTCGACGGCCATGTGGAGGTCGGTGACCTGGTCGTCGCGCGCGGCGTCGCCGGCCCAGCCCCAGTGCGACCCGGCGGCGCCGCCGGCCTCGAACCACTGCAGCTCGGCGTCGCGCTGGTTCACGAGATCGTTCGTCATGAAACCGCCGAACACGCTGCGCCCCGTGCCGTCGATGCCGGCACAGGAGAATTGGTCGGCGCCGGCGACCGGCCCGTTGAACGCCGACCAAGAGACGAGCGCTCCGGCCCGCGTGTAGCGCACGGCGAGCGAGTCGCGGTCGACACCGGCCGCGTCGACCGTGCGGCCGGCGACGGCGACGCCGCTGCGTCGCACGGCGACGTCGGCCCCGGTCTCCTCGCGACCGACGTCGAGGGCACGCGCCCAGCGGCGCGTGCCGGTCGCCGCGTACGAGAGCGTCACGAGGTTACGCCGTGTCTGCATGACCGTGCCTTCGAAGCCGGTCACGTACACGTTGCCGTCGACGTCGAGCGCCATGGCGGACGGCAGGTCGTCGAGGCCCTCGGGGCCGGCGTAGGTGCGCGCCCACAGTGTCGTGCCGTTGGGCGCCAGCTTGGCCGTGCGCCAGTCCTTGCCGCCGGCGCTTCTTGGCGACGGAGCCGGTGACGTAGATGCGCCCGGCTGCGTTGACGACGACGTCCAGCGCGCGGTCGTCGCCGCCGGCGAGGCCGGCGACGGTCTTCGTCCAGAGCCGGTCGCCGCCGCGATCGAACTTGACGACGAACCAGTCGGGCGTGCCGGCGCGACCGCCGGAGAACCAGCCGCAGACGACGAGGTTGCCGTCGGCGTCGGCGGCGATGCCCTCGACCCACTCGTCGACCTCGACGCCGCGGCTCCACGAGTGGACCCACTTGCGCGTACCGTCCGGCCGGTAGCGCGCGATGATGACGTCGTACTTGTCGGGGACGAGGCGCAGGATCGAGCAGGCGACGTAGACGTCGCCGGTCGGCGCCGAGGTGACGTGGACGTTGGCGACGACCCCGGGGGTCCTCGCGTTCCAGATGTCGCGCCAGAGGAACGTGCCCGGCGCCGCCGTCGCACCGGCCGCCGGCGCGAGCAGGAGCGCCAGCAGAAGCGCGGTGAGCACGACGAGCAGCGCGCGGGCGGCCGCCCGCGCGGTCGGTCGGTCCTGACCCATGGTCTCCCCCTTCGGACGCGGCGCCCTGCCGACGCCGGGGGCCCCGACGGCGCGCGCCTCACACCCTCGCCGCACCCGCGAGCGAGCGAGTACGGTGAACATCAGAACCATTCTACACCGCCGGACTCGGAGGCGCGGGCCGCCGCCCGCCCGCAGCGGGACTCGAGAGGGCGACGGGCCCGGCCGCCTCACGGCGGCCGGGCCCGTCGCCCTCAGGCGCTCGCCGCGCGGCGAGCGCCCCCCCTTCTCAGCGCACGTAACGGATGAAGACCAGGTCGTCGCCACTCAGGCCGGCGACGTAGACCGACTTCGGCGCGAGCGCCAGAGCGTCGCCGCTGTCGGCCGCGTCGGTCTCGTACTCGCCGTACCAGCGCTGCGCGCCGGCCGGATCGAGCGACACCGTCGTCGCGGCGCCGCCGATGGACCCGGTGGCCCACACGGTCCCGTCGAACGCCACGCTCAGGTCGTTGAACTGGTCGCCGGCGGCGACCGCGGGTCCGGTCGCGCTCCACGTCGTCTCGAGCACGCCGTCGGGCGCGCGCCGGCTCAGCAGCGCGAAGGAATCCGTCGTCTTGTCCACGTACGAGCCGCCGAAGGCGCCCCGCCCGAGGCCGTCGATCCCGGCGGTCAGGCAGACGTCGCTCTCGGTCTCGTCGGCCACGAACGGCTCGGCCCACACCTGGGTGCCGTCACGCGTGTAGCCCACGTTCACGGCGTGCTTCACGACACCGGCCTGGTCGATCTTCTCGACCGCGACGACCACGCCGCTCTTGCGGACGGCGACGTCGACACCCGTCTCCTCGCCCGCGTCGTCGTACTTGGCGACCCAGTTGCGCGTGCCGTCCCTGGCGACCTGGATCGTGACCGCGTCGGCGCGCACCTTCCGGTCGGTGCCTTCCGTGCCGGTGAGGTACACGTTGCCGTCGACGTCGAGCGCCATCGCCGAAGGCACGTCGTCGAGCCCGTCGGCGCCCCTGTAGGCGATCGCCCACGAGGTATCGCCTCCGGGGGTCAGCTTGATCATGCGCCAGTCCTTGTCGCCGGCCTTCTGCGTGAAGTAGCCGGCGACGTAGATGCGGGCGTAGCGATTGACGACCACATCGACGGCGCGGTCGTCGCCGCCCGCAGCGCCGCCGATGTTCCGCGACCAGAGCAGCTTGCCGAGACGGCCGTACTTGACCACGCACCAGTCGGGGGTGCCCGACTTGCCGTTCGTCGACCAGCCGACGACGACCACCCTGCCGTCGGGGTCGGCGGCAAGTCCGGCGACCCTGTCGTCGTAAGCGTCGCCCCTGCTCCACGAGTGCACCCACTCCCGCGTCCCGTTCGCCCGGTACCGCGCCACGATCAGATCGTACTTGCCGGTCGTCGAGCGCAGGATCGAGCACGCGACGTAGAACTCGCCGGTGGGCGCCCGCGCGACATGCACGTCGGTCACGACACCGGGTGTCTTCGCGTTCCAGGTCTGGACCCAGACCGGCGCGACCGCCCCGTTCGCCAGCGCTGCCGGCGCCAGCAGCAGCACTGCGATGACCACAGCGAGCGTCACAAGACCCCCCCGACCTACCGGACTCGCTCGCCGCCTGCCCTGCCCCATAGCTGTACCCCCTGTTTAGTTGGCTCCGGCAGTCATTATAGCGCCCCCGATCCCGCGTGCACAAGAGCAGCCGGTGCCCGGCCGACGGCATACGGTCCGTCCGCGTCGTGCCGGGCGTGCTGACCCGGAACGCGCCATGAGCTACTGTGGCTTTCGTGCCCCAGGACCGTAGCCCAGAGGCAGCGCCGCCGCCCCTGCCCCCTGACGCGTCGTCCGACGCCGCGGCGACCGTCGACGCAGACGCCCCGGCTCGCCGACGCGCGCAGGCTTCGATCGCGTCCGACCGTCTGGACCGCGCCCCGGCCCCGGCGGGCCGGGGCATCCGTGAGTCGCTCACCGCCGGACGGGTCGATGCCGGCCCGGTCTACCGTGGCCGGCACGACCACGTCCCCCGCCCGCCGGCCCAACCGCTCCCGCACCACTGTCCGCCTTCCTCAGCACCAAGCTGCGGCTGCTGGTCTGGATCGCCGTCGTCGCCGTCGTCTGGGTGCACGCCTACAACCTCGGCAGCCGGGCCCGCCTCGGCGAGAACGCGCCGGACATGTCCGGCGCTCCGGGAGCGGCGGGCTTCGTGCAGTACCTCGTCTCGCAGGCGCTGGCGCGCTGGCCGGCCGCCCTGCTGTTCGCTGTCTCCGGGTTCCTCTTCTTCCGCACCCTGGTGCCGTCTGCCGACCAGTTCGTGGCCAAGTACAGGCGACGGGCGCGCACGCTGGCCGTCCCGTTCCTGCTCTGGAGCGCGTGGGGTGTCGCCCTGTACGTCACCCTCCACGCCCTGCCCCTCGGCTCGGGCTACGTGTCGGCCGATGCGCTCGAGCGGCTCACGCCGGCAGCTCTCCTCGAGATGTTGCTGGTGCGCCCCGTCGCCTATCCGTTGTGGTTCCTGCAGGCGCTTCTGTTCTGCGTGCTCGTGTCGCCGCTCCTCTGGGTCATGGTGCGCTCCCTGCAGGCGGCCGCGCTCCTGCCGCTCGCGGCCCTGTGGCTGTCCAACGTCGGGGCCGGCGGGTCCGACTACGTCAACTTCAAGGCCCTGTTGTTCTTCACCTTGGGAGCGCTCGTCGCCGTGCGGCTGCGCGAAGGCCGATGGGTGCCCCTGACCGGCCCTGGAGGCGGCGAGCGCTCGAAGGACGTGGGCCGTCTTCTGCTGCCGTCGTTCGCGCTCGCCGCGGTGCTCTTCACCTGGCTGCTGCGCGCCGAGACCGCCTGGTGGGCCGGCGGGCTGCACAAAGCCCTCATGTGCCTCGCCGTCGCCGCACTGTGGTTCGGCTACGATGCCTACCTCACGCCGCTCGCCCGGCGGCCGGCGGTCATGTGGGCGGCCGGGTTCTCCTTCTTCGTCTACGCCGCCCACGAACCGCCGCTGATGATCGCCAAGCGTGTGTTGATGCGCTGGGCCGGCGGGCCGGCCGCGGGCGACGCGGCCGTCTTGCTCGTCTACGTCGCGGCTCCCGTCCTGTCACGATCGGCCTGTGTCTCGTCGCAGGGTGGGCGCTGCGCCGCTGGGCCCGGCCCGCCTACGCCCTCCTGACCGGCCGCCGCTGACCGGCCGCCGCTGAGCGGGCGGTGGTCGCCGGCGCGGCGGCGGCCGCAGGCGCCGACGACCGCCGCCGCGGCAGGGCGCCGAGGCATCGCCTCTACCGTCTCGCTCGTAGGGGTGCGCCCGGCCGGCTTCACCGTCCGCGGTGTTCGGCGGCCTCGCGACCCCGCCTTCGACCCTCCATCCGGCAACGGCGCCGCCGTTTTCGGCTCGGATGACGAGGAATAGGAGCCTCAGGGCCCGGCGGTGACCGACGCGCCGGGAGGCGGATGTCGGTCGTGAAAAGGGTGACGTAGTTGTCGAGCCCGACGAACTCGTCACCGCTGCGGCCGTAGAGGCTCCTGACGATGGTCGAAACGGTCTCTACAACCGGCTCGGGATCTTCGACACCGTCGCCGGCCTCATCCTCTTCCACACCGCCTTCGGGCTGCCGTTCGCGATCTTCCTGCTGCGCAACTTCTTCATCGGGATCCCCAAGGAGCTGCTCGAGGCGGCGCGGATCGACGGGGCCAGCGAGCTCGGCATCTTCTTCCGCCTCGTGCTGCCGCTCGGCCTGCCGGCGATCGCCTCCGTCGGCATCTTCCAGTTCCGCTGGATCTGGAACAAGCTCCTCGTGGCCCTGACGCTGCGCAGGGAGACACAGCCGATCACGGTGGCGATCTTCTCGCAGATGCGCCAGTTCGGGGCCAACATCGATGTCATCACCCCGGCGGCGTTCTTGTCGCTGGTCGTGCCGCCGATCGTGTTCTTCGCCTTCCAGCGGTACTTCGTGCAAGGCCTGCTGGCCGGGTCGGTCAAGTGAGGCCGGGACGGGCGGCGCGGCGTCGCCCCGCCGCCCGTCCCGGCCCGGCCGCACCGGCGCGCCATCGCCCGGCCTGCGGCGGACGGTGGCGCCATTGTCCGGCCCCCGGCTCGCAGATAGACTCTGAGGCCGTGGTGGCCGGCCGGCGACGCGCGCCGGCCGGCCACCGAGTCGCTCCGTGCGCGCGCCGCGTCGCGCGCGTGCGGCCCCGGCAAGACAAGGAGGGCGCATGCGGGTGCTCGTGGTCGGCGGCGGGGGCAGGGAGCACGCCCTCGTCCACTCCTTCTCCCGTTCGTCGCTGCGGCCCCAGGTCTTCTGCGCGCCCGGCAACGCCGGCATCGCCGCCGAGGCCGACTGCGTGCCGGTCGGCGCCGAAGACCTCGAAGGGCTCGTCGACTTCGCCGCGCGCGAGCGCCCCGACCTCACCGTCGTCGGGCCCGAGGCGCCGCTCGTCGACGGCGTCGCCGACCTCTTCCGCGAGCGCGGCCTGCTCGTGTTCGGCCCCGACGCCCGGGCGGCGCGATGGAGGGCAGCAAGCTCTTCGCCAAAGAGGTCATGGACGAGGCCGGAGCGCCGACCGGCGCCTACAGCCGGCACACGAGCGCCGAGTCGGCGTTCGCGGCGCTCGCCGCTCAGTCCGCGTACCCGGTCGTCGTCAAGGCCGACGGCCTCGCCGCCGGCAAGGGCGTGATCATCGCCGCCGACGAGGCCGAGGCGCGCGCCGCCGTCGAGAGCATGCTCGTCGCGCGCTCGTTCGGCGTCGCCGGCGACGTCGTCCTCGTCGAGGAGCACCTCACGGGCAGCGAGGTCTCGCTGCTCGTGCTCTGCGACGGCGAGACCGCCGTGCCGCTCGCCCCGGCCCAGGACTACAAGCGCATCTTCGCCGGCGACCAGGGGCCGAACACCGGCGGTATGGGCAGCTACTGCCCGGTGCCGGGGTTCGGCCCCAAGGCCGTCGACGCCGCCATGGACACCGTCGTCCAGCCCGTGCTCGCCGCCCTGAAGCGTCGCGGCATCGCCTACCGCGGCGTGCTGTACGCCGGTCTCATCGTCACCGCCGACGGACTCAAGGTCCTCGAGTTCAACTGCCGTTTCGGCGACCCCGAGACGCAGGCAGTGCTGCCGCGCCTCGAGAGCGACCTCCTCGAACTCTGCTTCGCCGCGGCCTCGGGCGAGCTCGCCGGCGCCACGCCGGCCTGGGCGGCCGAGGACTGCGTCACCGCCGTCATGGCCTCGGCCGGCTACCCGGCGAGCAGCCACAAGGGCGACGTGATCGAGGGCCTCGAGGCGGCGGCCGCCCTGCCCGGCGTGACGGTCTTCCACGCCGGCACCGCGGCCGCCGGAGACGCCGGCGGCACGCGGCCGACGGCCGTGGCCACGGCCGGCGGCCGCGTCCTCGCCGTGAGTGCCCTCGGCGACGGTTTCGCCGCCGCCCGCGAGCGGGCCTACGAAGGCATCGGCGCGATCCGCTTCGACGGCGCCCAGACGCGGCCCGACATCGCCGAGCGCGCCGTTCGCGCCCAGGCCGGCGAGATCAGCCTGTTCCCCGAGGGGTGGCGGCCCTGAGGCCTTCGCCCGTCGTCGTCCGAACCGGCCGCACGACCGTGCGCGCCGGACGATGAGAGGAGTCTGACGTGGAGAAGACGAGCACCGAGGTCGAGACCCTGCTGCAGGGCATCCAGATGGACCCCGTGCTGGTCGGCATCGTGATGGGGAGCGAGAGCGACCGCGAGGTCATGGAGGCCGCCGTCAAGGAGCTCGACGCGCGTCACATCGCCCACGAGGTCAACGTGCTGAGCGCGCACCGCACGCCGGACAAGGTCGCCGAGTACGCGAAGGGCGCCCAGGCACGCGGCCTCAAGGTCCTGATCGGCGGCGCCGGCAAGGCGGCGGCCCTGCCCGGCGTGCTCGCCGCCTACACAAACCTGCCGGTGATCGGCGTGCCCATCAAGACCAGCGACCTCGGCGGGCTGGACTCACTGCTCAGCATCGTGCAGATGCCGCCCGGCGTCCCGGTCGCCTGCGTCGCCATCAACGGCGCCCGCAACGCCGCGATCCTGGCAGCGAAGATCCTCGACGTGTAGGCGCGCCGCGACCGCCCGGGGCGGCCCGCGCGCGCCGCGGGCCGCCGACCGACGGTCGCTCCGACCACCGGACTCTGCCGACCGACGCGTCGCTCCGACCACCGGACTCTGCCGACCGACGCTCGCTGCGGCCGTCGGTAGGCGCCTCATGGTCACTCTCGCGGCTCGCGGGGAAGAGTCCGGGCATGAGCAGACACGGCTTCGACTCGGCCAGGGCCCCGCGTCCCGCTGGGCCGTATTCCTCCGGTGTGTCCGCCGGACACCTCGTCATCATCTCGGCCCAGCTCCCGCTGGCGGCCGATGGCGCCCTGGTCGACGGCTCCCCGGCGGAGCAGGTGCGACGCTGCCTCGACAACCTCGCCCATCAGCTGCGCTCGCAAGGCCTCGGTCTCGACAGCATCGCGGAGCTCGTCGTCTACGCTGTCGATGAGGAGGACGTCACGGCCATCGACGCCACCGTCGCCGAGTACTTCGGCGAGCCGCGCCCGGCACGCACCGTCGTCGGTGTAGCATGGGTGCCGCACGGCGCCCGGCTCCAGGTCGGCGCGCTCGCGATCCGGTACTAGAGAGGCGATGGACCCGAAGCGCATCTCGGTGGCGATCTACGTGGCCGTCGCCGTCATCGGCCTGCTGCTCGCCTACGTCGCGATCCGGGCCGCGCTCCTTTGAGCGCACCTCCGGCGCAGCGGCCGACCTCGCCCCACTGAAGGAGGCCCTCATGGACCGCTCGACCTACGCAGCAGCGGACGGCGCCCCGGCCGTCGGCCCGTACTCCCCGGCGGTCGGCGCCGGCGACTTCGTCTTCATCTCCGGGCAGCTCGCCCTCGACGCCGGTGGCGCGATGGTGGGGGCGACGGCCGCCGAGCAAGCGCGCAAGGCGCTGGAGAACCTCAGGTCCCTGCTCGGCTCCGCCGGTCTCAGCATGGACGCGGTCGTCAAGACGACCATCTTCCTCCAGGACATGGGCGCCTTCGCCGACGTGAACGCGGTCTACGCCGAGTTCTTCGCCGAGCCGTTCCCGGCGCGCTCGACGGTCGAGGTCGCGCGCCTCCCGAAGGACGCCCTCTTCGAGATCGAGGCCATCGCCGTTCGAGCATGAGAGACGGGGCGGAAGCGGCGGCGGTGGGCGGCGCCAGAGGCGCCGCCCACCGCCGCCGCTTCCGGATCCTCGCCGTCGTCTGGGTCTCCTACCTGCTCGTCTACCTGGCGCGCCTCAGCGTCGGACCGCTGTCACCCTTCCTCAAGGACGCCTTCGACCTGTCGAACGCCCAGGTCGGCGCCCTGATGAGCGCCACGGCGCTCACCTACGCGCCGACCCTCATCCTCGCCGGCTGGCTCGTCGACCGTGTCGGCGTGCGTCGCATGCTGGCGGCGGGCACCCTCATCGCCTCGCTCTGCGTCCTGACCCTCTTCCTCGCCCCCTCGTACTCGGTCGTGCTCGGTCTGCTGGCGCTCTCGGGGATCGGCGCCGGCTGCATCTACCCGTCGGCCGTCCGCGCCGTGCTCCTTTGGTTCCCCGTCGGAGAGCGGGCCACGGCGATCGGCGTCAACCAGACGGCGATCAACATCAGCGGCATCTTCGGCGCGGTGACCCTGCCGGCGATCGCGGCGCACCTCGGGTGGGAGTACGGCTTCCTGGCCGTCGGCGCGCTGGGACTCGTGGTGTTCGCCGTCGCGCTCCTCGGCTACGGTGACCCGCCGGGAGACGACGGCGACCCGCGTGCGGCCGCAGCCGGCGCTGTGGAGCCGTCGCTCGCCCCGGCGCCACCCCCCGCCGGCCTCCTGACGCTCCTCGCCGCACGCGACGTGCGGCTGCTCGCCCTGGTCGGCTTCTTCCTCGGCGTGGTCGAGTACTCCGCCCTCGCGCACCTGGTGCTCTACCTCAAGAGTGAGTTCCTGCTCACGGCCGTCGCCGCCGGCGCCGTGCTCGCCCTGGCCGAGGCGTCGGGGGCGGTCGGCAAGCCCGTCAGCGGACTCGTGAGCGACCGCCGGCTCGGCGGGCGCCGCCGCCCGGCGTTGCTGGCGATGGCGGCCCTCGCCCTCGTCGCCTGCCTCGCCCTGGCGGCCTTCGGCGCCGATCTCGGCGCCGCCGTCTACGTCGTGGTCGCACTGCTCGGCCTGTCGGCGATCGGCTGGGGCGGGCTGTTCGGCACGGCGGCCGGCGAGATCGGCGGCCGGGCGGCAGCCGGGCAGGTGGCCGGCCTCACGGCCGCCGCCGTGAACGTCGGCGTCTTCGTGGGCCCGCCCGGCTTCGGCGCCCTCGTCGACCTCACCGGCTCGTACGCGCTCGCCTGGCTCACCCTCGCGGTCAGCTGCGTCGCCGCCATGGGCTGCATCTGGCTCCTCGACGAGCCCAGGGAGCTCTGCCCCGAGCCCGAGGTCTGCGAGGTCCCCTTCGACGAACTCTGAGCGCTACCGGTAGAATCCCGACCGGGCACACGCAACGGGGGCACGCCCGGCCGGGCGGCGCGAGACCTGCTCACGTGCGGGCGCGGGGCAGACGACAGGACGAGGATGGACGTGGGGGGCATCGACAGGCGGACGGCGTGGCGGCGGCGCCTCGTCGCGCTCGCCGTCCTCGTCGCCGTCGTGTGGCTCGCCGCCTGGGGCGCCGGCCGCCTGCTGCGTCACGGCGACGACCTGACCGGCAAGTGGGCCGGCTCCTGCGTGCTGCTCGGCGACACGCGCCTCACCATCGAGCAGCAGGGCGAGACCTACCGCATCGAGGGGCTGCGCGTCGCCGGCGCGTCGCCCGAGCGCATCTACAGCGAGGGCGGCCGGCTCTACGCCGAGGGCGGCGCCGACGGCGAGCGCTGGACGATCGCCTTCGAGCTCGACGCCGACGGGCAGCAACTCGTGGCGCGGTACGAGCCCGCGGAGGGCGAGAGCCAGCTCGTACGCTTCACCCGGCCCAAGCCGGAGTGAGGCTGTTGCCGAACGGACGGGGCAGCCAGGCGGCCGCCGGCGCCACGTCGGCGCTCAGCGCCGGAACCGCACCGTCCGCCGGCGCCACGTCGGCGCTCAGCGCCGGCGCAGCTCCTCCATCTCCTTCTGGATGTCCTCCTCGGTGATCTCGCTCCGCCCGTACACGTCCCAGATGTTGAAGGCGACGCCGATCCCCCACCCGCCCAGGACCCACCCGGGCCAGAAGTAGCCGGCCCCGGTGAAGTACCAGATGCCGATGAGGAAGGCGTTGACGATCACGTAGGCGACGAGGTGGGTGAAGAGGTCGCGCTTCTTCTTCACTCGCTCGAGAGCCCGTGTGCGAAGTTCCTCCTCCGACTGCATGCGCGCCTCCTCTCGTGGCCGTCTTCGGCGGCATCCTACCCCCACCGAACGCGGGGACGAGCCGGCGCCTCGGCCGCGGCCGGGCGCCGCGCGGCAGCAGCCGCGGCCCTCCGATAGTGAGGCCGGCGATCATACTTCGGCACGCCGGCCGCCCCCGCCCTGCCGGCCACTGTGAGAGAATCGCCGCGCACCTCGCGTGACCCTGCGCGCCGTCAACGCCGTCGCACCGGAGGGGACGATGATCGAGCGCTACACCCTGCCCGAGATGGGCGCCGTCTGGACCGAAGAAGCCAAGATGCAGGCCTGGCTCGAGGTCGAGATCGCCGCCGTGAAGGCCTGGAACCGGCTGGGCAAGGTGCCCGACGACGCGGTCGCCGAGATCGAGGCCAAGGCGGCCTTCGAGGTCGAGCGCGTGGCCGAGATCGAGGCCACCACCAACCACGACGTCATCGCCTTCCTCACCAATGTCGCCGAGCACGTCGGCGAGGCCTCCAAGTGGGTCCACTACGGCATGACCTCGAGCGACATGCTCGACACCGGCCTGGCCCTGCAGATCAAGCTGGCCGGGGCGCTGCTCGAGAAGGACCTGCTCGCCCTCGGCGAGGTCTTCAAGCGGCGCGCCTTCGAATTCAGGGACGCGGTCCAGGTCGGGCGCACGCACGGCATCCACGCCGAGCCCATCACCTTCGGGATGAAGCTCGGGATGTGGGCGTTCGAGGTGGCGCGCCACCTCGAACGCCTCCGCCGCGTCACGGCCGGCGCCGCCGTCGGCAAGCTGAGCGGCGCCGTCGGCGCCTACAACGCCATCGACCCACGCGTCGAGGAGCTGGTCTGCACCGAGCTCGGCATCGGCTTTGAGCCGATATCGAACCAGGTCGTGCAACGCGACCGCCACGCCTGCTTCCTCAGCTGCCTCGCGGTCATCGGCGCGAGCCTCGAGAAGTTCGCCCTCGAGGTCCGTCACCTGCAGCGTACCGAGGTGCGCGAGGCCGAGGAGGCGTTCGGCAAGGGCCAGAAGGGCTCCTCGGCCATGCCCCACAAGCGCAACCCGATCCTCAGCGAGCGCATGGCGGGCTGTGCCCGCGTGCTGCGCGGCAACGCCATGGTCGGCCTCGAGAACGTCGCTCTCTGGCACGAGCGCGACATCAGCCACAGCTCGGCCGAGCGCATCGTCCTCCCCGACAGCTGCATCCTCCTCGACTACATGCTGCAGAAGAGCACGACGATGTTCGACCGCCTCGTCGTCGATACCGACCGCATGGCGGCGAACCTCGGCCAGTCGCAGCGCCTCGTCTTCAGCGGGTCGGTCCTGCTCGCCCTCGTCGACAAGGGGATGTCGCGCGAGGACGCCTACCGCGTCGTGCAGGAGTCGGCGATGCGCGCCTGGCGCGAGGGCGTCGATTTCGGCGCCCTCATCAAGGAGCACGCCGAGGCCCTGGCCGTGCTCGACCCCGCCGAGGTCGACGCCGCCATGGACCCCGAGCAGTACCGGGCGGGTCGCGAGGTGATCTTCGGGCGCCTCGACAAGCTCGAGTTCTGATCGGCACGAGCGTCACGCCCGGACCATGAGTGCCCCTCCTCCGCTCAGCGACGTCCGCGCCCCCACGCGCGGTGATCTGCCCGAGGTCGTCGACCTGCTGAACGCGATCGACGTGGCCGAGATCGGCCACCCCGACAGCACGGCCGAGGACCTCGAGAGCGACTGGGGCGAGGCCGGCTTCGACCTCGCCCGCGACGCGTGGCTCGCCCTCGGCCCCGACGGAATGCCCACGGGCTACGCCTACGCCGGCGACCAGTTTCGCACCGGCGAGCTCGAGGGCGACGTGTTCGTGCACCCGGAGGGCGGCGAGCCGGCGCTGGCGCGCCGCCTGCTCGACCTGGTCGAGCAGCGCGCCGCGGAGCTCGCCGCCGAACGCGACTACCCCGAGCCGCGGCTCTCGATCTTCGCCTTCGGCGGCAACGCGGCGAAACGCCGCCTCCTCGAGGAGAGCGGCTACGCGCTGAGGCGCCGCGTCCTGCGCATGGCCGCCGATCTCGACGAGACCACCCCGTGTCTCGAGCCTCCGGGCGGCGTCGAGATCCGCTCGTTCCGAGCCGGCATCGACGAGCACACCATGCGCGACGTCATGAACGAAGCGTTCGAAGATCACTTCCGCCAGAGCGAGGAGCCGTTCGAGGCCTGGCGCCGGCGACTCGTCGAGCACCCCGACTTCGACCCGGGACTCTGGTGCCTCGCCTGGGCTGCCGCCGGGGCCGGAGATGAGGCCGGCGAGCGGGCCGTCGGCGGCATCATCGCCTACGACCACGGCGACCTCGGCTGGGTCAAGGGTCTCGGGGTGCTGCACTCCTGGCGCCGGCGCGGCGTCGGCGGCGCGCTGCTGTCGCACGTCTTCGCCGCCCTCCTGGCGCGCGGTCAGGCGCGGGTCGAGCTCGGCGTCGACGCCGACGCCGCGACCCGCGCCCTCGAGGTGTACGAGCGCGCCGGCATGCACGTCGCCCACGAGTACCTGCTGTACCAGCGGAAGCTGCCTCGGGACCGCAGGCTCGCGTAGGCGGAAGGGCCGCGCGGCTCGCGTAGGCAGCGAGGGCGCGCAGCTCGAGCCTCAGCGAGCGGCGGCCCGGAGCCGTGGGGTTCAAACCGCCCGGGCCGCTCGTTCAGCGGCGCAGGCTCTCGTAGGCGGCGACCGCCGCCTCGAGCGTCGCGGCGGCGTAGCCCCCGTCGTCGAGGAAGCGGATGACGCCGTCGCGGTCGAGCACGAGGACGATCGCTCTCGCCTCGTCCTCGACCTCGCCGATGAACCCGGCGAGCACGGCGCCGTCCTTGTAGAGCGGCACGATGCGCCCCCACATGTCGCGCGGCTCGGTCTCCTTGAGCTTGCCGGTGTGGTAGCGCTGCGTCAGACGGGTGACGAGCGAGGCCAGCACCGGGGTCTCGACGAACGCCACGCCGCGGGAGCGCAGGGAGACGAGGTAGCGGTCGGCGTCCTCCTGCGCCTCGCCGGCCGGCGCCACGACGACGAGAACGGGCGCGCCGGCGAAGTCCTCCGGCAGCCGCACGGCGGCACCCGACAGCGCCTCGCCGACCACGGACGGGAAACGCCGGCCGACGAGAGGCTCTGCCGGCGCCGTCGCGACCTCCTGCCCGCCGCCGCAGGCGCCGACGGCGAGGGCCGCAAGCAGGGCGACGAGCAGCAGGGCCGCAGCCAGCGGCAGAGCGGCACCGACAGGGCGCCGCGGCGCGGCGGCGTCAGCGACCGGGCGACCGCGGCCACGCGGCCGCCCGGCGGCCGGCTGCCGCCGCGTCGCACGTCGCCACGCTCGCCGCATCGCGCTCCTTCCGTCCCGTCGTCCCCGGCGGGCATTGTACCGTGGCGTGGACGAGCACCTGCCGGGGTACCTACGAGCGAGTCCCCGACGAAAGGAGCCTCATGAAGGGAAGCGTGCTGCTCCTCGTCCTGCTCCTGGCCGTCGCGTCTCTGGCGGTCGTGGCCTGCGGGGAAGAGGAGAACGGCGGCGCCGAGCCGGCGGCGACACCGGCGAGCACGGCCCCGGCGGGTGAGGAGGTCGACGGAGCGGTGGTCTTCGCAGGGATGTGCACCGGCTGCCACGGCGAGGACGGCTCGGGCGGCATCGGGCCCGACCTGCGCGGCGAGGACGACCTTGCCGGGATCGAGGCCACGGTGCGCAGCGGCGGGGGCGGCATGCCCGGCTTCGAGGACACGCTGAGCGGCGCCGAGATCTCGGCGGTCGCCGAGTACGTGACCGGTCTCTGACCGCGGCGGGCGGCGGCGGGCGGTCCCTGACCGCCCGCCGCCGCCCGCCGCTGGTATCATCCCCAGCATCATGCCGGCACGACCGATCCGCCCCGCCCGCCCCGACCTCGACGTCGTCGTGCGCCTGCCGGGCTCGAAGAGCGTCACCAACCGCGCTCTGCTGCTCGCCGCCCTGGCGCAGGGCGACTCCGTCGTGCTCGACGCGCTCGAGGCCGACGACACCTCGGCGTTCATCGACGGCCTGCGCGCGCTCGGCGTGGACGTGGAGCGGCAGGCGGCCGGCCGCCTCGCCGTCGAGGGCACGGCCGGCCGCCTGCCCGCCGCCCGGGCCACCGTCGACTGCCGCGACGCCGGCACCGCGGCGCGCTTCCTGCTCGCCGCCTGCGCCGCCTCGCACGGGGTCTACACCCTCGACGGTTCGCCGCAACTGCGGCGCCGCCCGATGGGCGCGCTGTTGCGCGCCCTCGAGACGCTCGGCGCCGGCATCGAGCCTGCCGCCGCCGAGCGCCTCCCGGTGACAGCGACGGGACGCGGTCTCTCCGGCGGTCCGCTGGGCCTGCCCGGCGACGTCTCGAGCCAGTTCGTCTCCGCGCTGCTCATGGCGGCGCCGCTGGGCGCGGCGCCGCTGAGCCTGCACGTCGACGGTCCCGTCAGCCGTCCGTACATCGACATGACGGTGGCCATGATGCGTGACTTCGGCGTCGCCGTGGAGCGTGAAGCGCACGCGCGCTTCACCGTGCCCGCCCCGGCCGCCTACACCGCCCGCGAGTACGCGGTCGAGCCCGACGCCTCGACCGCGTCGTACTTCTTCGCCGCGGCGGCCCTGACCGGCGGCCGCGTCACCGTCGAGGGCCTGCGGCGCGACGGCGCGCTGCAGGGCGACGTGCGCTTCGTCGACGTGCTCGAGGCGATGGGCGCCGAGGTGCGCGACACGCCGCAAGGCCTGCAGGTCGTGGGGACGGGGCTGCTCAACGGCCTGACCGTCGACATGGGCGACATCTCCGACACCTTCATGACCCTGGCCGCGATCGCGCCGTTCGCCCTCACGCCGGTCACGATCACCGGCATCGGCAACGTGCGCCTCAAGGAGTCGGACCGCATCGCCGCCGTCGAGGAGAACCTGCGCGGGGCCGGCCTCCGGGTCGAGTCGGGCCCGGACAGCCTGCGCGTGATCCCCGGCACCCCCCACGCGGCGGAGATCGACCCGCACGGCGACCACCGCATCGCGATGTCGTTCGCGGTGACGGGTCTGCGCGCCCGGGGTCTCACCATCCTCGACCCGGACTGCGTGGCCAAGACCTGCCCCGGGTTCTTCGACCTCTGGCGGCGCCTCGAGCAGAGCGGCGCGGCGGAGGACACCACCGGCTGAGCGGGAAGACGTCCAGCGGAGAGGACGCTGAGCATGAGCGACGACGAGCGCGACGAGACGCCGAGAGGCGACGAGCCTGAGGAGGCGGCGACACGGGTGGCGCCGGGGCCCGGCGCCACGCCCGACGACGCGGCCGAGCCCCCCGGCGACGCCGCGGTCACCAGCGTCGCGCCCCCCGAGGAGCCGCCGACGCGGGCGCTGCCCGGCGAGGCGGCGACGCGCGTCCTCGACGCGCCGCCGGCGCTGGGCACGCCGCCACCTGTCGGCCGCGAGGTCTGGACGTCACCGGCCGCGCCCGCCGACGCTGGCGGCGGCGGGTGGCGCCCGCCCCGCGTCGTCTGGTTCGCCCTCATCGGCATCGCCGTCGGGCTCGGCCTGGCCATCACCTTCGCCCTGCTCACGAGAGGGCCCGACCTCGAGCCCTTCGTCGGCACGTGGGGCCCCACGGCCGACAGCCTCGGGCCGCTCGGCGGCCTCGTGATCGAGGACCAGGACGACGTGGCCGCGGTGACGGTCTACTCCGCCGAGGTCGAAGCCATCGCCACGGTCGCCGCGGCGTGGGAGGGCGACGATCTGGTCGTCACGTTCGCCGACGCCGGGCCGCTGGTGGACGGCGGAGGCCCGGCGACGCTTCGTCTCGCCCACAGCGAGGATGACGACCACCTCGTGGCGACCCTCGAGTCCGCGGGCGGGACCGCGGTGCAGCGCCTGGCGCGCGTCTCGTCACTGGGGCCGGGCCCGGCGGAGACCGGCCCGGCGCCGGCGCCGACCGCGACGCCGACCCAGACGCCGACGGCCACGCCGACCGCGACGGGCAGTCCCGGAGTCAGCCCGGCGCCGACGGCGTCGCCCGACGACCAGGTCCGGACGGCGATCACCCGCCTCCAGGTCGGCGTGCTGAGCTGGGCCGCCGAGCACGGCGGCCTCTTCCCGCCGGTGAACGAGGTGACCGCCGCCGGTGAGGTCGGCGCCTACGTCGAGCCGTGGCCGGACAATCCGTTCACCGGCGCCCCGATGCAGCCCGGTAGCACGCCGGGCGACTACACGTACGAGCAACTCGACGCGGGGCAGACGTACCGGCTGACCGGCTACCTGAGCGACGGCGCCACGGTCGTCGTTCCCTGAGTGCCGGCACGGCAAGGGAGAGCAGGATGAGAGCCGTTCGCATCCACCGCTTCGGGGGCCCCGAGGTGCTCGTTGTCGAGGAAGCCCCGGAGCCCTCGCCGGGACCCGGGGAGGTCCTCGTCCGGTTGAGCGCCGCGGGCGTGAATCCCGTGGACACCTACAAGCGGGCCGGCGTCTACGCGGAGCTGCCCGGACTGCCGTACACGCCCGGCGGGGACGGCGGCGGCCTCGTGGTGGCGGTCGGGCCGTCGTTGGCGGGAGGCGCGGCCGACACGACGGACTCGTCTACCGCCGCCGACCCGGCCGCCGCCGGCGCACAGGCCGCCGCCGGCGGACCGGTCTGGTCCCCCGCAGCGGGCGCCCGCGTCTATACCTCGGGCTCGCTCACGGGCACGTACGCCGAGCTCGCCCTCTGCCGCGCCGAAGACGTCCACCCACTCCCCGCAGAGCTGACCTTCGCCCAGGGCGCGGCCGTCGGCACCCCCGCCGTCACCGCCTTCCGCGCCCTCTTCCAGCGCGGCCGGGCCCGCCCGGGCGAGACCGTGCTCGTCCACGGCGGCAGCGGCGCGGTCGGCCTGACCGCCGTGCAGCTCGCCGTCGCCGGCGACCTCACCGTGCTGGCCACCGCCGGCAGCGCCGAGGGCCGCGCGCTCGTGCTCGAGCACGGCGCGGCCGGCGCCTTCGACCACCACGACCCGGGGCACCTCGACGCGGTGCGCGAGCGGACGGGAGGCCGCGGTGTCGACCTCGTCGTCGAGCTGCTCGCGAACGCGAACCTCGGCCGTGACCTGCCGGCGCTGGCGCCGCGCGGCCGCGTCGTCGTCGTCGGCAGCCGCGGCCGGGTCGAGGTCGACCCCCGCGACCTCATGGACCGCGAGGCGACGATCCTCGCCATGCGCCTCCCGAACGCGCGCCCCGAGGAGCTCGCGGCTGCACAGGCCGGCGTGCAGGCGGCCCTCGAGTCCGGGCGCCTGCGGCCGGTCGTCGGCCGCGAACTGCCGCTCGCGGCGGCGGCCGAGGCCCACCGGCTGGTCATCGAGGGGCCGGCGCTCGGCAAGCTGGTGCTCGTGCCCTGACCTGAAGGCGGAGCCGGCACCGACAGCGTTCGCACGCGCCCCGATGGGCCAACGGCTCAGCCCGGGGCGCGCGGCGCGAACAGGTGGTGCGAGACGGCCCACTCCCGGCCGTCCGCGTAGGCGAAGGTCTCGGCGCAGGCGATGAAGAAGAGTCGCCAATTCACGCGCCACCGCCGCACCGCGTCGGGCCCGTAGGTCGCGGCGAGGATCGGCTCGATGCGGGCGGTGCGGGCGTCGAAGCGCCGCAGCCAATCCTCGAGAGTGCGCGCGTACTCGCGGCCGTCGACGAGCCAGCGGTCGACGACCTCGAGGTCGTCCTGGAACTCGAGGAAGAGATCGTGAGCCGGCATCGTGCCGCCGCTGAAGAACGTGCGCCCCATCCAGTCCTCCGGGCCTTCCCCGAAGAGGTACGGGTGCCGCCGGTGGCTGAAGACGTGGACGAAGAGGCGCCCTTCCGGTGTGAGCCAGTCGCGCACCCGGGCGAAGGCGCGCGCGTAGTTGCGCACGTGCTCGAACATCTCGATCGAGACGACGCGGTCGAAGCGCGCCCCGGGCGCGTAGGTGCTCACGTCGGCGGTGTCGACGGTGACGTTGGCGAGCCCCCGCCGCGCCGCCTCGGCGCGGACGTGCTCGCCCTGCGAGCCCGAGTTCGACACCGCCCGCACCCGTGAGCCCGGGAAGCGCTCGGCGGCGTAGAGGGCGAGCGAGCCCCAGCCGCAGCCGAGGTCGAGGACGCTCATGCCGTCCTCGAGCCCGGCGCGCGCGCAGGTCAGGGCGAGCATCGCCTCCTCGGCCGCGGCGAGGTCGTCGACGCCCGGCGGCCACAGGCAGCACGAGTACTTGAGCCGGGGGCCGAGGAACTCGGCGAAGAAGGCCGTCGGCAGCTCGTAGTGCTGGCGGTTGGCTTCGTCGACGTGCACGGCGACGGGCTCGCGACGGAGGCCGGCGGCGACGCCCCGGAGCCGCGCCTCCGCGTCGCCGCCGGCCTCCCGCTCGAGCCGCGCGAGCAGGCGCGCGAGCCGCAGGCGCACCGCGCGCCTGATCACGGCGTCGGGGACGACGTCCCTCTCGAGCAAGCGTTCGTACCACATGGCGGCATTCTGACGGCTCGGCGTGGCTTCGTCAGCCCCGGCTGGGCGCCGTCCCGCGTCAGCCCCGGCGCGAGCCCGGTGTAGGATTCGTCAAGGCACATCACCGCGCGCCCCGAGGAGGGTCCCGTGACCGACTACCGTTCCCGCAGCCTGTGGCTCGACGGCGTCCCCGGCGAGCTCACCCCCCGCCCCTCCCTGCCGGGAGCGATCGACGTGGACGTCGCCATCGTCGGCGCCGGCTACACGGGTCTCTGGACGGCCTACTACCTGAAGAAGGCCGACCCCAAGCTGCGCGTCTGCGTCCTCGAGCGCGAGATCGCCGGCTACGGCGGCTCGGGGCGCAACGGTGGCTGGTGCCACACCACCTTCCCCGGCTCACGCGGCCGCGCGGCGAAGACGCACGGCCGCGAGGCCGTCATCGCCCAGCAGCGCGCCCTCTTCGACACCGTCTACGAGATCGAGCGCGTCGTCGCCGACGAGCAGATCGACGCCCGCTTCCACCTCGATGGCCAGCTCGACCTCGCGAACAACCCGGTGCAGTTGCTGCGTGTCGCCCAGGAGCTCGAGTACCAGCGCTCCTGGGGCTTCGGCGAGGACGACTACGTGATGCTCGGCGCCGCCGAGGCGCGCGAGCGGCTCGAGGTCGCCGGCTGCCTCGGCGCCGTGCTCTGCCGGCACGGCGCCGCCGTCGACCCGGCGCGCCTCGCCCGCGGCCTCGCCGACGTGGTCGAGAAGCTCGGCGTGTCGATCTACGAGCGCACGCCGGTCACCGCCCTCGCCCCGCACGCCGCCGAGACCCCGTTCGGCACCGTCAAGGCCGAGGTCGTCGTGCGCGCGACCGAGGCCTTCACCCCCGAGCTCCCCGGCTACGAGCGCCACCTCGCGCCGCTCTACTCACTGATGATCGCCACCGAGCCGCTCTCCGACGAGACCTGGGAGCGCCTCGGGTGGAAGAAGCACGAGGTCTTCGGCGACATGCGCCACCTGATCTTCTACGCCTGCCGCACCGAGGACGGTCGCATCGCCATCGGCGGCCGCGGGGCGCCCTATCACTACGACTCCAAGCTCGACGAGGCCTACATCGTGAACGACGCCGTGCACGAGCACCTGCGGCAGCTCATCCACACCCTCTTCCCGCAGATCGGCGAGTTCCGCGTCACCCACCGCTGGGGCGGGCCGATCGGCGTGCCGCGCGACTGGTACGCCTCGGTCGGCTTCGACCGCTCGACCGGCAGCGCCTGGGCGGGCGGCTACATCGGTGACGGCGTCTCCACGACGAACCTCGCCGGGCGCACCCTGCGCGACCTCATCACCGGCGCGCAGACCGAGCTCACGCCGCTGCCCTGGGTGGGCCACAAGTCGCCGCTCTGGGAGCCCGAGCCCCTGCGCTGGATCGGCATCAACCTCGCCCTGCAGATGATGGCGAGCGCCGACAAGAGCGAGGAGACCAAGGGCCGGCCGACGCGGCGCGCCGACCTCGTCAAGAAGCTGATCGGCTCCTGACGCAAGACTGACTTCGGCGGCGGGGCGGCCTTCCGGCCGCCCCGCCGCCCCCGCCGCCTGCGGGATCGGCCAGGTCGACCCGCCAGACCTCACCCCGGGCGATCACCAGTCGGTGCGCGCCAGCGTGCGGCGCGCTCGAGCCCGGGTGTAGTCGCTGCGCAAGCCGGCCGCATCGCAGAGGCGATCGAGGGCGTCGGCCACGCTCTCTTCGCCGACGCCGGGCGGCTGGCGCGCGTGCAGAAGGAGTCGCGCAAACGGTCTCGCCGTGGGCCGCGCCCGCGGCGGCGTAGAAGCTGCCGTACTCCGAAGGACCCGCTCTCGCAAACCGGGCGTGGTAGGACGAGGCGGCAGGGCCGGTCTCGTCCAGCCAGCACCCGACGACGCGCAAGGCCCCGTACTCTCTCAGGACCGGCGCGGAGATCCGCGCCAGCTCCTCGTAGGCAGCCCTGTTCTGCTGCGGGACCGGCACCAGGTAGAAGTCGATGGAGGTCATCCACACATCCCCTTCGTAGACCTGACGACTGAATCACACCGCCCCGCGAAGCGGCGTCGGCTTGAATGAGTCGTCAGGCGCGACCGTATCTCCCACCTTCTGAGTCGCCCGGTGATCCCTCCGCTACCGCGCCATCAGCGCGAACGCGCCCCAGCCCAGGAACTCACGCGTGTACGCGGCGTAGCGCTCGGGCTCCGAGGTCAGTTTGGCCCGAACCTCTGTCGCGAGCTCGTCGTCGGGATTGGCTTCAAGCCATCGGCGCATGGTGAGCCACTTGGACGCCTCGTATCTGTCCCAGCTGTCTTGGTCTGCCAGGACCATCTCCACGACGTCGTAGCCGAGGCGGCCGAAAGACGCGAGAAGTTCTGGAAGCAGGAGGAAGTCGGAGATCGAGCCGGCAAGACACCCCTTGGCGACCTCTTCCGTCGGCGGCAGCTGCCGCCAGTAGGGCTCGCCGATGAGGATGATCCCTCCGGGGCGGAGGCTCTGCGCCAGAAGCTCGATGGTGCCGGCGACTCCCCCAGCGATCCACGTGGCACCGAGACAGGCTGCCACATCAGCCTTCTCGTCAGAGACATAGCCGGCGGCATCGCCATGGATGAACTTGACTCGATCGGCGACACCGAGTTCTTCAGCACGGAGTCTCGCTTGCTCGGTGAACAATTCGCTCATGTCGACGCCGGTGCCGACGACGCCGTGATCGCGTGCCCAGGTGCACAGCATCTCCCCCGAGCCGCTGCCGAGGTCGAGCACTCGGGTCCCCCTCTCCAGACGCAGCGCCGCGCCGAGAGTGGCGAGCTTCTCGGGTGTGAAAGGGTCATGGATGCGGTGAGCGGCCTCAGTGATGTTGAATATCCGTGGGATGTCCACTGTGGAAGACCTCCTTACCGTTGTGAGGAGACTCGATCTCCGCCCAACGTCTCGCGCATGAGCTGATGGCTGGCTGCGCTCTCGCGAACAGCATAGCTTGCGGGCTGATCAGCTCGATGCGCGTGTCAGGCCGGGCGGCCCAGCCGCTTGCCCAAGACAACGCGTGGCATCGAGTCCATCCCCCGCTCGGTCTCGACCGCGCGCCGTGCCGAGAGTTCGGCGTCGAGCTCGGCGGGCTCGATGATCGCAAAGCCGAGGCGCCTGTAGAAGGGCGCGTTCCACGGCACGTCGCGGTAGGTCGTCAGGGTGAGCTCCACGACGCCGTTCTCAGAGGCCCAGCGCTCGATCGCGCCCACGAGCGCGCGGCCCAATCCGCGACCGCCGTGCTCGGGCAGAACGTCGAGCTCCGCGAGATGGAGGCGGTCGCCCGAACGCTCGACGCGCGCGAACCCGACGCACTCACCGGAGGGAGCGAGCGCGACCCAGACGTGACCGGCAGCCTGCGCGCTTTCGAGGGTCGCGAGCGGACTCGCCTCCACGAACACGTCGGGCGGAACCTCCCAGCCGTGAAAACGGGTGGCGGCCCTGAGCTCGATGTCCGCCAGCGCGGCGAGATGCTCCGGGGCAGCGCACGTGATGAGGTACTCGGGTGGCAACGAGAGGCCCTTGTCCGTCCAACGTGGTGCGCATGAGCTGTGCCGCGCGAGCGGCATCTGCTCTTGCTCCTATGTCAACAGCATACCGCCAGCCGGCCCAGCTCGGCCCTCCGCATCGTGCGGAACACGGTCCGTGCGATGTGCCGCTTGAGGCAGCGCAGCGCCTCGCGCGTGCTCAGGCCCTCGGCGCGCTTGCGCGCCACGTAGGCGATCGCCGGCGGGTGCATGCGCACCTGCGTCACGGCGATCATGTGGATGACCGAGTTGAGGCGGCGGTTGCCGCGGCGGTTGAGCCGGTGGCGCTGCGACATGCCCGAGGAGACCGCGAGCGGCGCAGTGCCCGTGTGCATGGCGAAGGCGGCCTCGCTGCGGAAACGCGCCGCGCCGGCGACCTGGCCGACCAGCTGCGCCGCGCAGAGCGTCGAGCAGCCGGGCAGCGCCAGGAGCTCGGGCGCGAGCACGCGCATGAGCGCGCCGATCTCGCGCTCCAGGGCGCGCACCTCGCCCGTGAGCTCGCGGCAGCGGCGCACGAGCTCGAGGGCGATGCGCGCGCGCGTGCTCTCCGGCAGCGCGCGCAGGGACGCCTCGACACGGTCGAGCCGGACGTAGCGGTCGAGGGCCCGCGCTGGCAGCACCAGGTCGAGCTCGAGGTCGTGCAGGTGCCAGCGCAGACGCAGCTGCGCGCGCTTGCGCTCACCGATGAGGTCGTCGCGGTGGTCGGCCAGCAGGCGCACGTCGCGCTCGGGCCCGGCGAGGCACGCCTCGGGCAGGTGCGGCTCGCGCAGCGCCGCGCGGGCCACGCACTCGGCGTCGATCGGGTCGCTCTTGCCGTAGGTGCGCGCCGAGGAGCGTGCCTTGGCCATCAGCTTCGGTGGGACGCGCACGAGGCGCTCGCCGCGCGGCAGCAGGCCGCGCTCGAGGCGCCCGGAGACGTGGCGGCAGTCCTCGAGGGCGAAGCAGCGTTCGGGGCCGAGCGCGCGCGCCCAGGCGATGAGCGCCTCGCAGCCGGCAGCGTCGCTGCCGACCATGGTCGCGCGAGGCTGCGACCGCTGGCCGCGTCGAGGGCGACGGCGGCGTGAGTCTTCATGTGCGGGTCGATCCCGATTACGATCACCTTCAGTCCCCCTTGCTCGGCTGCTACCGGTGCGAGCGGGGACCGCCGGCGGACACGCCTTAGTGGGGGCCTCTTGGCCAGGCTCCTATCAGGTCACGTCGGCGACCCCTCGGCTTCCGGCGGCGGAGGACAGAAGAGCAGACGGTCAGCCCGAAAGGGCGACAGATGCGCTTTGGGTCACTCCGCCGTCGGGACCGAGGCTACCTGACTCTGGTCAGGATCCCGCGGGGAGAGAGTGACACTAACGATGCGCTTGTTAGGTGGGTCAGCCAACGAGTTCGATGGGCTCGAATCTCAGCCCGCGCCACTCCGCCGCGATGACGATCTGCCTGAAGCGCTGGGACACGATGACGCACTGAGATGCCGATCCGCCGCTGCCGAACCACTCGTGGCTCTTGACTAGGTCGGGAACGTCGAGGTAGGCGCTGCGATCGAAACGCAATGGACCCCTGTGCGCCCACCGGTACTTCACACGCCCGCAGTAGGGCAGGTCCTCTCTGTCTGCTGACGTCGCTCGTACATCGGGCCGCCACTCCTCGTTGTGCGGCTTGCACGTCACCGTCTGAAGTTCGGACGCATCCAGCGCGGGTGGAAGCGTGCCGAGAACCCGCATCTGCGAGGCCTGCCGGCTCACGTCCCCCTTGCGGCTCACGAGCACGGGGCCGAACTCGACCCCGGTGATGTCTTCGAGCGTGAGCAGGTCTCGCGCCTCGTGCCGCACGAAGAACTCGTCGTAGACCCAGTGCAGCTGCAGGAACTGGATCGTCTTCGACTTCGGTTCGCCGCTGAAGCGCAGCGGGGCGACCTGGGTGCCGTGGATGCCGCACCGCTCGCAACTCGTGGAATCGTAGGTCTGCTCGAAGTAGCCGTCCTCAGGCTTCGGGTAGCCCTGGTGTCCCGTCGCCGAGATCTCGAGGCGCTCGGCAGCGTCGAGCTCACGCTTGGTGTAGAGGTTGGTCATGAGGCCAGGATCGCGTTCGTAGTAGGCGCAGAGCCGCTCCACCTCGGGCCACTGCGGTTGGTCCTCGGTGATGTTCAGGATGTGCCAGTCGACGCCCCGCAGTTGCCGGCTCGCTCATAGGAAAGACCGAGGTAGTCAATCTCGAGCCAGAACGGGTCGTCACCTGGACCGGCTATGCGATGGTTGACCTTCAGAAGCCCTACCCCACCTAACGTGGTGTGCATAACCTGCGCGCCGTGCCGATGAAGCATATCTCGGCGCGTGGGCGCGTCAGGTTGATGCACTTGTTAGACGGGTGACTGCTGATCCGCGTGGGCCAGGTCATGACGGCGGAAGGACCATGCGGTGATAAGGGACCCGCTCGCCCGAGGGGAGCGACTTCGTACCGCTGCCGGTGAGCGCGAAGCCGGCGCGGCGGTAGCAGGCGATGGCGCGCGCGTTGGAGCGGCGGACGCGGAGCACGACGGGCAGATGCGGATGGGCGGCACGGAACTCGGAGACGGCGAGCTCGACGGCCGCCGTACCGATGCCGTGACCGAGCGCGGCGGGCCCACCGAGGAACACACCGAGAACGGCCTCCGCGGCGGCGGGAGGAAGTTCGATCCACACCGTGCCGAGGTCGCGCCCGTCGTCGACGATCACGTACCAGTAGAGTCCGGCCTGTGGGGCGTGACGGTCGGCCCCCGCAGCGCACGGGCGGGTGCGGGACATGTGGTCCGCCGCGAAGCGAGCCCAGTGCTCGATGGAGGAGAGATCGCCGGGCGTAACAGGCCGAAGGGAGACCGGCTCACCGCTCACCCCGTCTAACGTCTCGCGCATAACCTGCGCGCGCTGCGGTGTGAGCTTACTACTGAAAGCGTTGGGCGCGTCAG
Organism: uncultured Thermoleophilia bacterium; assembly: GCA_963814545.1. Classification (GTDB taxonomy): domain Bacteria; phylum Actinomycetota; class Thermoleophilia; order UBA2241; family UBA2241; genus UBA2241. Next base: position 84,643 of record CAWFDC010000003.1, read on the forward strand.
GTTGATGCGCTTCCATGAAAAGGACACGGTCAGTCAAGCGCCCGTCCCTGTCCATGCTCTCTCTTCTGCGAGGCGCATCGTAGCACCTCCCGCTTGCGGTCCATCGGCTCTGTGGCTCGGTCGAGCCAAGCTTCCATCCGCGCTCCGTTCGTGTCGGGCGCAGCGATGGCCTGTGCGGCAGCGGGGAGGCCGAGTCTTGTTAACGAGGGTCGCGGTGCGCCCTCAGCGCATCTGAGGCGGGCTCTCCCTCGGCAGGCCGCTGCCCGGTACACCTCCCCGCGATCGAGAAGGGTCCAGGACAGTTCGAGCAGCTCGCGCGCGGCGGCCACCAGGGCGACCTTCTTGCCGCGGCGGCGGGCGCGCGCAAGGTAGCGGTCGCGCAGCGGTCCGGGCAGGCGCACGGCGACGTGGGCGGCCTCGACCAGGGCGCGGCGGGCGTGCGGCGAGCCGGCCCTCGTGATGCGCCCATAGTGGGCGACGTCGGCCGAGGCGCGCACGCGGGGCACGAGCCCGAAGTAGGCGGAGACCTGAGCGGCGCGGGCGAAGCGGTGCGGGTCGCCGAGCTCGGCGACAAGCGTCGCGGCGGTGAGGAAGCCGACCCCGGGGATGGTCGTAAGCAGGGCCACCTCGGGGGCGCCGGCGGAGGCGCTCGCGCAGCAGCGGCGTGAGCGCGGCGACGTGGGCGTCGGCCTCGTCGATGGTGGCGAGCAGCAGCTCGATGAGCGTGCGGCTGTGGGGGTCGAGCTCGAGCTCGGCGAGCCAGGCGCGGCCGGCGCGGCCGAAGAGGTCTGAGCCCGTGAAGCGCAGACACTGGCGCGCGAGCAGGTTGCGTGATGCGGTTCTTGGCGGTGGTGCGCTGGGCGACGAAGCGCCACCTGAGGCGCACGAGGTCGCGGAGCTCGCGCACCTCGGCGGGCGGCGCCCAGGCCTCGGGGACGAGGTCGGTGCGCAGCAGGTGGGCGAGGATCCTCGCGTCGATCTTGTCGGTCTTCACGCGCGCTGAGGCGATCGCCTTCACGTGCGAGGGGTGCGCGAGCTTCACCTCGGCAGGCGCAGCTGCGCAGCGCGTCGTAGGTGTGATGCCAGCTGCCGGTCGCCTCGAGGACGACGGCGCAGTCATCGGGGACGACGCGTGGCGACCTCCTCGGTCGGCAGGCTCCCCTCGGCGATGATCTCACCGGCCGGGTCCATCAGGCAGTACTGGGTGCGCACCTTGTGCACGTCGAGCCCCAGGTAGTACGTTGGCATCGACGCTCCCCTTCCCTGTCGACGATGGCTACGACGACAGTGACGGGGGAGCGTCCTTTTCATGCCATCTTGTTAGAGCCGCACGGGGGCGCGGGCGGGCTCACGGCGGGTCACGAAACGTCGGCATTGACCCCACCGGCGGGACGGCCGGCGCGTTCATCGGCCCCGTGCTGCGGCCCCCGCGTCGGCCCCAGCTGCGCGGGCCATGCCTGATCCGCGCTCACAGCGGCCCTTCTGAGAACGACGGCGGTGAGAAGGACGGCGACGACGAGGGCGTTGGTCATGAGCCAGAGGAGCTGGACCCCCGTCCAGGCGACCCAGTAGTCGTCGCCGATCGCCTCGAAGTTCACGAGCGGCACCGTCTCGAGGGGATTGACGAAGAGCAGCACGATGAGGACGTTGTGCCCGACGTGCAGGCCGATGGACAGCCAGAGCCGCCTGGTGAGCACGTAGGCGCAGCCGAGCGCGACGCCCGTGACCCAGAAGTCGAGCAGCTGGATGGCGCTCACACCGGGGATGGCGACCAGGTGCGGCAGCGCGAAGACGAGTGCCGAGAGTCCGATGGCGGCGTAGCTTCCGAGCCTGAGCTCGAGGTAGCGGAGGGCGAGCCCGCGGTACAGCAGCTCCTCCATGAAGGCCGAGCCCGTTGTGAACACGGCGACGGCGAGCAGGTGGCGTCCCGCCTGCCCGGACTGCAGCGTGACGAGCCCGAGGGCAAGCCAGACGCCGATGATCAGCGCCGGTCTGAAGAGCGCGAGCAGGAGGCCGGCGCCGAACTGGCCCAGCGACAGCGCCCCGCCCCTGAGCTCGCGGGGCTCCCTGTGCTCCAAGAGCCGCACGAACACCCAGTAGCCGAGGAGGCATATCACCGGGATGCCGAAGGCCCGCAGATCGAGAGGCACGGCCTGGATCCCGAAGGCGAATCGAGCGCCGACCGTGACACCTGCAACAGCCAGCCAGGCTGGAAGCTGGCGGGGCACCGATGGCGAGGGAGTGAGAGTGAGGTCGGACACGACTCCCGTTGGGGCTGCTGGCTCTAACGTGGTGCGCATGAGCTGCGCCGCGTCAGCGGCGTCTGCTCGATGCGCTTGTTGGGTAGCGTCTCCTGCAACCGGCAGCTCACGGGTAGCCACGGCGACTCGCCGGCATCGAGCAGGTGGATGATGAGCGGTGGACGATCTCGCGGGGGCGGTCGGCTCGTAGCTGAGCTCGCCGGAGCCCTCGCCCAGGTCGCGAGGACTGGCCGTGCAGACGCTACGACCTCGGGCGCCTGCGGCCGCCGAAGGCACCGCCACGTCGCATCTCGGCGCGGGTCGGTAGGCGGCCGAACTTGCGCCGCCAGAGGCGATCGCAGAGCCGAGGGCCTCGACCTGCTCCTGGCCGGTCGAGTTGGCCCACGACTGGCGGAAGCTCCTCCGCGCTCTCGGCCGTAGCTCGGAGAGCTCGTGGAACGGCCACCCCGGGGCCGCCGCTGAAGGGGGCGCGTCTCGGTCGACCTGTGGAGGCGATCCGCGCAGGGCTCGACGCGAGGTGACGCGTCGACGTAGACGGCGGCTATCGCGCCAGCTCGGCCTGCGAGGCACACGCGGGCGCGGCGCGTACAGGGGCGGGCGTCGGCGGGATCGGCCTCGGCGGAGAAGATGGGCGGACGACGTGAGGCGGGCGACGGCACGCAGAGCGCACGGCGGAGAGCTCGGGTGGCCGACTGCGCGGCGGCGCATCCGCGCCATGGCACGCCGCGTCGGCCGGGGTGAAGGGCGATGACCAGGATCGGTCGTCACGGTCGATGCGCGCTACCGACCTCGAGATCGGCCTCGGGCAGCGGGCGGCGTCGCCCACGGGGCGCACCAGGCGAGCGATCGGCTGCCACGAGAGGCCGTCGGCGAGACCGGGATGCGCTTGGCGACGGGGAGCGCGGCACGAACGAGGGCGTAGGCCGAAGAGGAGGCGCTCCTGCCCCTGCCAGCGCAGCGGCCCCGGCGTGAGAGGCCGCAGCGCTCGGCAAGGGCAAGGGAGGCGGCGTTGCGGGGATCGATCACGGCGACGACCTCAGGCAGGTCGAGCCGGGTGAAGGCGTGGGCCAAGAGCAGGCGACAGAGCTCCGTGCCGATGCCGCGGCGCCAGTGCGATGGCGCGAGGACGTAGCCGAAGGATTGACCTCGGCCATGCCGTCGAGGTGGTGCAGGCGGCGAAGCCGACTGAGCTCGCCGTCGCTGCGGTCGAGAACGCGCCCAGTCGCCGAAGCCGAGTGGCGAGCTGCCAGCTGCGCCTCGATGGCGCTGATGCGGGCGGCTGCGGCCTCGACGTCGGGGTCGGGGCCGGGGTGCCAGTAGCGCATGCGCGAGCGGGTCCCCGGTGACGCGCTGCAGGGCGGTGGCGTCGCCTGGCGTCAGGCGGCGGAGGCTGACCTGAGGGTGGTCAGAGGCGCGACTGCAGCGTCAGAACGCAGTGGAGTCCCGCACGACGCCTCGTGCCCCTTGCCATCGTAACGTGCTCGCGCATAACCTGCGCGCGCTGCGGCCGAAGGATACAACCGCAGCGTGTCTGCGCGTCAGGTTGATGCGCTGGTTAGGCCCGAGCCGGAAGCACGGCGGCGACCATGCCTCCGCTCACGTCACACGGCCGTTCCGCCATCGCGTCAATGCTGCCGAGGAAGATCGAGCGCTCGGCGTCACTGCGAGGCCACGAACCGCTCGGTGAACCACTCAAGGCGCCTCCTGCGCGCTGAGCGAACGGCGACTTCGTCATCATCGAGCCAGGGTCTCTCTGCGGCCTGGGAATGGACGAGCGCCAGACCCCAATCACGCTGACCGTAGGCCGACCAGGTATGCGTCGAGCCGGTCAGGGCCACGGTGTCGGAGACGTGCGACGATGGATCCGCTGGTATCGCCAGCAAGTTCGTAGTTGAGCTGCGCCCAGAACCCATGCTCCAGATCTCCCCGCGCGATCCGGAAGCCCGGGAACTTGCGCTCGCAGTAGGAGAAGGGGTCAGGGTCGAGGGTCACCAGCACGATGCTTTCGTCGCCGTGCGCGTCGGCAAGGGCAGTGAGTACACCGGCGAACGGGGCGTTCAGGAACATGGCGAACTCACAGACGTCGACTTGTCCGCACGAGGCGCGGAACGGCAGGTGGGGCAGGCGAAGCGAAACGTCGATGACCGACTCGACCTCGGCAAGAAGTGCCGAGAACTCGCTGCGAGAGCAAGGGGGCCGCCATCCGCTGTCCATCAGGGAACCTCCGTACTCATCGGCCCGCATCAGACCTCCCAACCCGCTGGGCCTAACGTGGTGTGCATAACCTGCGCGCCGTGCCGATGAAGGATATCTCGGCGCTTGGGCGCGTCAGGTTGATGCACTTGTTCGGCGGGTGCTTCACAGCGCCATCGACATCCAAGTGGTCTCGTCGTCGGCCTCGGGCTCCGCGGCGTCGACGACGAAGCCGAGGCGCTCGTAGAAGGCGATGGCGTTGCGGCTGCTGGGCACGTGAAGCCGGCTTGCGCCCGCCTCCAGCGCCGCAGCACACACCTGCGCCATGATCATGGCGCCGAGGCCGCATCGGTGACGGTCGGCGCGGACGAAGCACTGACGCACACAGTGGCGACGTGAGGCAGTGGGGCCGAGATCGGCGAGGGCGGCAGTCGCAAGGATGCCCTCCCGTTGATCGACGGCGACGAAGACACGGCTCCACTCGAGCTGACCGGCAACCCACGCCGGAGTGACCACAGAGCGCAGCCGGGCGACCTCTTCGGGCGAGTGGCACGCGGCGATCGCGCCATCGTAGTTGGCCTGCACGAGAGCGCAGACCGCATCGGCGTCGCCAGCGGTCATGTCGCGAATCGTGACGGTCATCGTCTACCCCGCCGAACAAGTAGTCTGCAGTGTGGGAGAGTCCTTCACACTGCCGGCCCCTTCAGCTAACGAGAATAGCACCGCGGGCGGCGTGAGGGTAGGAAGCCCTGCACGGACGCGTTGTCTGGCCGGGTACGACGTGACGCGTCGGGGGCTTCTGCGGTCTGCATAAGCCGTCAGCGACAGGCGTTCTACCGATGTGCCGCAGAGCCCGCGAACTCACAGCAAGCTCACAGCATCCGTTCAGGCCCGCCACAACCCCGGCGGCTACAACTGACCCACACACATCGAAGACGGCCCCCAGCCGGGCCGGCGGGCGTGCGACCCCCTCGCGACCGCCGGCCCGGCGCCCCCAGAAGCGGCGCCGCGGGCCAGGGAAGGTGAGAGACCATGAGGATACGTACCGCCGTAGCGAGCATCGCCCTCGGCATCGTGGCCGCAGTGGGTAGCATGACGCTGGCGCTCGCGACGGGGCTGGTCCCCGTGGAGAGCGTGACGAAGACCGTGGTGGAGCCGGCACAGACGAGCACCGTGTCGATGACCACCACCGGCATGACCCCGGAGGAGATCTACGACACCTACGCCCAGGGCGTGGTCGAGGTCGTGGCCACGTTCTCCGGCACCTCGTCCATGGACCCGTACGCCCCGACCGGCGGCTCGCAGCAGGCGCTCGGCACGGGGTTCGTCGTGTCCGAGGACGGCTACATCCTGACCAACGCCCACGTGGTGAGCGAGAGCGGCGCGACCGCCGAGTCGGTGACCGTGAGCTTCAAGGACGAGGAGTCGGCGGGTACCAAGGTGGCGGCGACGATCGTCGGCGCCGACGACTCGAGCGACGTGGCGCTGCTCAAGATCGACCCCGACGAGGTCGGCGACCTGACCGTGATCCCGCTGGGCGACTCCGACGAGCTCAAGGTCGGCGAGCCCGTGGTCGCGATCGGCAACCCGTTGGGCTTCGACTTCACCTTGACGACCGGCGTCGTCTCGGCGCTCGACCGCGAGCTCCAGTCGCCCAACGGCTCCATCATCTCCAACGGCATCCAGACCGACGCCGCCATCAACTCGGGCAACTCCGGCGGCCCCCTGATCGACGCGACCGGCCACGTGATCGGCATCAACGAGCAGATCGCCTCCGAGTCGGGCGGCAACCAGGGCCTCGGCTTCGCCGTCCCGATCAACACGGCGATCCGCGTGATGGAGCAGCTCAAGGACGGCGGCCAGGTCGAGTACGCCTGGCTCGGCATCCAGGGACAGACCCTGACTGCCGACATCGCCGTCGGCGATCGGTATCGAGGGCGAGGGCGTGCTGGTGGCCGAGGTCGTGGACGGCAGCCCCGCCGCCGAGGCGGGCCTGCAGGGCGGCACCAGTGAGACCAGCGTGCAGGGCCAGCCCTACGTGGTCGGCGGAGACATCATCACCGCCATCGACGGCGAGGCCGTGAGCAGCATGGAGGAGCTCGCCGGCACGATCGCCGAGAAGGCGCCGGGCGACGAGATCACGCTGACGGTCCTGCGCGACGGCGCGACGACCGACGTGAACGTCACCCTCGAGGTCAGGCCGCAGGCCTACTGACCGTGACGCTCGAAGTCAGGCCGCAGGCCTACGGATGACGGGTGCCGGGCGCGGACGACGCGCCGCGAGCGACAGACGTGAAGGGCCGGGCGGTCCCCCGCGGGGGACCGCCCGGCCCTTCCGGCCGTGGACAGCCGTCGCGCCGGATACGACGGCAGCCGCCGCGCTCAGCCCGCCGCGTCGGCGGCCTCGCGCAACGCCCGCCAGACGGCCTCCACGTGCCGCCGCTCGGTCGCCTCGGCGCCGATCGAGACGCGGATCGTGCGCACCCCCTTGACCACCGCCGACGTCAGGTAGCTCTGCCCTGCGCGGTTCACGACGTCGACGATCGCGAGGTTGTGTGCGTCGAGCGCCGCTTCGTCGCCGGCGAGCGCCGCGGGCACGTGCCGCAGGCAGACCGTCTGCAGCGGCACCGGGGCGAGACGCTCCCACTCGCGGGCGGCGTCCACCTGCTCCTTCAGCCACTGCGCGTTCGCCACGTCGCGGCGGATCCGTCGCCTGCAGGCCCCCGACGCCGTGCTCGCGGATCACGAACCACAGCTTGAGGGCGCGGAAGCGGCGGCCCAGCGGGATGCCCCAGTCGCGCAGGTTACGCACGAGGCCGTCCTGCGCCGTGCGCAGGTAGCTCGGGTCGGTGCTCATCACGCGCACCAGGTGCTCGGGGTCGCGCACGTAGTAGGCGGAGAGGTCGAAGCCCGGGCCCATCCACTTGTGGGGGTTGAAGACCAGCGAGTCGGCGCGCTCGACGCCCTCCCACATCCAGCGGAACTCGGGGCAGATCATCGCCGTCCCGGCGAGCGCCGCGTCGACGTGCAGCCAGAGGCCGTGGCGCTCGGCGACGTCGGCCACCGGACCGACCGGGTCGAGCGCCGTCGTCGCCGTCGTCCCGGTCGCGGCGACGACCGCGCAGGGCCTGCGGCCGGCGGCGCGGTCCTCCGCGACCGCCTCCTCGAGCAGGTCGACGCGCAGGGCGTGCTCGCCGTCGGTCGGGACCAGGCGCAGGTGCTCGGCGCCGAAGCCGGCGAGCAGCGCCGCCTTGGGGATCGAGCTGTGCGCCTGGTCCGAGGCGTAGACGACGAGCGGCGCCTCCTCGGCCTGCAGACCGCCGCGGTTCTGGCCGAAGCCCGTCGTGCGCTCGCGGGCGCAGAGCAGGGCGCAGAAGGTGGCCGTGCTGGCGCTGTCGTGGATCACGCCGGTGAACGACTCCGGCAGGCCGATCATCTGCCGCAGCCAGTCCATGACCACGTCCTCGACCTCGGTCGCGGCGGGGCTCGTCTGCCAGCTCATGCCCTGAGGGCCGAGCCCCGACGAGACGAGGTCGGCGAGCACCGAGGCGAGGTCGGAGTTGGAGGGGAAGTAGGCGAACCAGCCGGGGTGGTTCCAGTGCGTGATCCCCGGCAGCACGACGCGCTCGAGGTCGGCGACGATGTCGCCGAGGCCCTCGCCCTGCTGCGGCGGCTCGGCCGGGAGCTGCGCCGCGACCTCGCCCGGCTCGACGCGGCTCATGACCGGCAGTTCCTCGAGGCGCTCGCGGTAGGCCGCGATCCACTCGACCAGCTCGTGGCCCAGCGTGCGGAACTCGGCGGGGTCCATCGGTGCGCTCCTCCTCGTCGTGGGTCGCGCGTGGCGCCGCCGCCGGCCGCGCGAGGCGGCGCCGCGGGCTCCGTCGAAGCCCGCGAGACGGCGTCGCTCCCGGCATCGTACCCGACGGCCCGCCGCTCCGGCCCGCGCGAGCCGGTCAGGAGGTCCCGCCCCGTCGCGGCGAGCCCGGGAGCGCGCGCAGCCCGGCGCGCTCACGGCGCTGCGGGTCGGCGGCCGTCGACGGCCGCCGCGGGCCGTCGCCCGTCACGGAGCCGGCGACAGCGTCCCGTCGGAGAGGTACACGGAGAGCTCGTAGGCGCCACCGCCGAGCTGGCGGTAGACGTAGTCGCCGGGGCCGTCGCCTGACTGCATCGGCGCCTTCGTGAAGGGGTTGTCGGGCCACGGGCTGACGAAGGCACCGAGCGTGGCCTGACTCGCATCCGGGGGCGCCTCGCCGGTCGTCGCGACGTGCGCTTTGACTCCCGTCGCGATGGCCAGCACGGCGGCCTTCGCGGCGAGGTCCTTGGCCTTGGTCGACCGGCGCCGCGACCGGCTCGGCGGCCTTCTCGGCGCAGCCGCCGCAGGCGGCGGAGACGGCGAGCACCGGACCAGCGCCGCGACCAGCGCCAGAGCCGCCGGCAGTGACCGCGCACGGCGCCATCGCGGCCAGCAGCGACCGCGCGCGCCCGGCGCCCGATCGAACGACTCGCGCGCATCGTCCGGCCTCCCGGTCCGTCCACCCCGCGCCGCCGCAACGGCGGTGCGCGGCTGATCGGCGGGGCGACCGTGGCCCCCGCTGCCGGCCGCCCCACCGGCCCCTGTATCGTCAGAGACCGGCCAGGTCCTTGAATCGCTCGACCGAGTTGATGCGCAGCCCGAGCAGCTCGGCGATGCGGAACTTGGCGTACATCGCGTTCGGCTCGCCGGGGTGCAGGTTCGAGTGGTCGAGGATCCTCCCCAAGCCCCAGCTCGCCCCTCAGCTGCTCCATGGCGTAGCTGTCGCTCAGGTCGCGCACCCCGCAGCCCAGCCTGCCGGCCACGTACTCCTTCGCCTCTTTGAGGCGCATGCCCCGCGACATCTGCATCCGGGCCACCAGATCTCCGGCCGTCCGGATACCGCCCATGCCGGCGGCGAGCGCGTGGGTGACGTCCATTCCCCTGGAGTCACCCGAGCCCACCTACAACCCGTCGCAGCGCAGGATCTCGACGCAGGCCTTGGCCGCCCGCGACGAGGCGTCCTCGCCGGGGTAGCCGTTGACCGGCACGCCGCAGACGCCCTGCCCCACGTTGGGGTGGACGGGGATGCGCGCCGCGTCCACGCACGGCTTCATCACGGTGAGGGAGAAGGCGGCGTTCCAGGCGCAGCTCTTCGAGGTGCGGATGTTCACCGCCGGGCCGAAGAGTGTCGCCCCGGCGTCCTGGGCGACCTCGAGCTGGTCCTTGGGCCACATGCCGGCGAGCCGGCGGCCCTCCCACTCGAGCTCGCCGTGCACGCCGATCACGAACTCGCCGGCCATGCCGACCTCGATGCCCGCCTCCGGCCACTTCTCGCGCACGTGCTTCACCGCGCGCAGCGTGCTGAAGAGGTCGGCGTCGCCGGCGCCGCCGGTGGTGTCGAAGTCCATGCCGTCGGCGCCGGCCTCCATCATGCCGTCGCTCACGTAGACGAAGTCCTTGGTCGCGTGCTCCATCGCCTCTTCGATGGCCGCCTTGGCTTCGGCGATGCGGCCCTGCGGGAGCAGCTCGAACCAGTTGTCGGCCGGGCCGTCGGGCTTGGAGTAGAAGGCGAGGTTGGGCTGCGCCCCGTACTGGATCGGCGCCGTGAGCATGAGTTGGGCGTTCTGCATGAGCTGCTGCTGGAACGGCAGGATCGTCTTGATCGCCTTGTAGCTGTACTCGATGTGCCAGAGCTCGAGGATGTCCTGCCCGAGGCGCTGCTCGCTCTCGAGCAGGTCCTGGAGGTCGGTGCCGGTCATCTTGCTGCCGCCGCCGTCGCAGGAGAGGACGACCTGGTCGCCGATGTCGACGGCGGTGAACGACGCCGGCGAGGCGTAGATGTCGAGCAGGTGGTCGAGCTCGCCGGCGGCGAGCGGCGGGCACTTCGCCTTGCGCGCCGCCTCGGCGGTCGCCGCCTCGATGTCGGCGCGCAGCTCGCTGCGCGTCATCTCGACCATGAACCCGTCGCCCATGCGGGTCGGGATCTTCGGCTCCACCGGCGTCACCTCACGCTCGCGGGGGGTGCGACCCGGGGGTCGCGCGATCATGCCCAATTGAACATCATCCTGCGCAATTGAACATGTCGGTGGCGACGCCGGTCGGGAGTGACCTCCAACGAGTCGAGGCCGGCGAGCGGGCGACGGCCGCGGGCCGCGCCGGGCTGACCGCGTGACGCCGGCTTGACCGCGTGCGACACCCGTCGCAGACTGCGCGACGACACGGACCCGGGGCCTGAGGGAGGGACACATGCAGCGCAGCACGGCCGCCCGGCGACGCCCGGCCACGCCGGGCAGGGCGACGCGTCGCGCGGCGCGCCACGGCGCGCGGAGCGGCCGGGCACGTCTCATCGCCGCCGGCCTCCTGCTGGTCGCCGGGCTGCTGTTCGCCGCGACGGCGAGCGGCTGCGGCGGCGGCGAGCCGGGCGCCGCCGAGAGCGCCGCCCCGAGCCCGGGCGGCGCCCCGAGCCCGGGCGGCACCGCCGGGCAGTCGGGCGCCGAGCCCGGCTCCAGCCCCGCGACGACGCCGGCCGTCGTCACCGAGGAGCAGCTGATGAGAGAGCGGGTGCTGCTCCTGCAGGGCTACATCGAGACCTACGCCCTCGAGCGCTACTACGAGCTACCCCCGGCCCGACATGGTGCGCAGGAACGGCGGGCTCCACGCGCCGCTCTGGCCGGCGGACCCGTGGACCGGCAAGGCCATGCGCCCCGGCACCACACCGGGCCGCTACACCTACACCGTGGCGGCCGACCGCACGGAGCTATCGCCTGGTCGGCCACCTGCCCGACGGCGAGTTCGAGGTGAGGGGCTCGATGCCCGGCTCGGGCCGGCTGGCGTACCGGCATCGCGAGCAGGAAGGGCTCTCGCTGATCCGCCAGTACGTGATCGAGTGGGCCCGGCGGCACGACGGCCTCTACCCTCCCGCCTCCGAGGTGTCGCGCGAAGGCGGCGTCGGGGCTCTGCGCGACGGCGCCCTGTGGCCGAGCAACCCGTGGAACCACGGCCCCATGATCCAGTCGGACGCGGTCGGCGACTTCAGCTACGAGGTCGCCGCCGACCGCACGTCCTGTCGCCTCTCGCTGCACACGACGCCGACCGACGACTGGACGCTCGACTGCGACCCGCTCGAGCCGTGACCGCCTTCGCCTCGGCTTGGCCGCGACGTACGTGATCCTCGGCGTCCTCGTCGCGGTCGCGGTGCCGCCTCTCGGAGTCCGCCTTCGACCATCATGCCGGAGTGGGGGGTCCTCTCGTCTACCTCGGTGTCGGCGGCCTCTGCGCCTTCATGCTGGCGATCGGCGAACGTGCTCGCCATCATGGGGGCGATCACCGTCGCCCTCGCCCTCACCGTCCTCGTCCTCATCCGCACGCTGCCCGATCGTGGTGCCCCTGGTCGGCGACGCCCTGCTGCGTCCCTTCCGCCGCCGGACGGTCCACGAGCGCGCGACCCGCGCAGGGCGGCGTTGACGCCACCGTGCGGGTGACGTGATGCGGTCGCGCAACCTCATCCTCCTGCTCGGCCGGCGTGACGGTGGCCCTCGTCACCCTGTTCGTCTCGTGGCGGTTCGGCGTCGTCTTCTTCCTGCTGCCGCTGTTCTTCGTCTGGTCGTGGGGCGGGGCGGCGGCGACGCCGAGCGGTGGAGACCGCGCCGAACGGCCGGCGGGGGCCGAAGGGTGAAGAGCGTCGGCCCGAGCGCGTCCGGGACGCGGGACGAGCGCGACCAGGACGGGCGCGGGCGACGAGCGCGGCCTCGACGGCGAGGGGATCTGACGCCGTGGCCATGCTCCCCCCGAAGGACCGCGAGCAACGCACCAGCGAGCAGATCCGCACCGCGCGCGTGCGCCGCACCCCGGCCGGCTTCGCCGTCACCCTGACCGCGCTCGCCCTCCTCTTCGTGGTCTTCTACGCCTTCGTCCTGAAGCCGCCGCCGTCGGTGACGACGCCGGCCCTCGCGAGCGCCTCCGGCCGCTTCGTCTTCACCGAGCGGCAGGTGCGCGACGGCACCGCGGCGAGCACCACCACGAGCGGGTCCTTCGTGCTCTCCGGCGACGGCAGTGCGACGGTCGAGGCGGTGGTCGCGAACGACGGCCTGCGCTTCGAGCGCGCCGGCGATCACCGCTGGGCGTACGACGCCGCGGGGCGCGAGGAGCTGCACGTGCTCGAGCCTGCCGAAGGGCGGCCGCGCGCCACCCTCGTCACCGACCAGTGGCCGCCGCGCTGGCGGGTCGGCGGCCCCACGCCCGTCGACTTCCAGGGCGACGCCGCCATCGTGCGCTCGGCCGTCGAGGACGACGACGAGACGATCGGCATCAAGCCGGTCCTCTACCAGGGCAGGGAGGCGTGGCGCGCCTCGTGGCGCAGCGGCTCGTGGCTGAAGGACCTCATCGTCGACCGGGACACCGGGCTGGTGGTCTGGTACAGCCTGAACGGCGTGGAGGGCAGGGATGGTGTCGAGTACCGGGTCGAGGAGCTCCGGATCGACGAACCGCCGGCCGCCGGGGCGTTCGACACGACGCCGCCGGCCGGCGCCCGGCTGGAGAGCTTCGAGTCGGGCGACCCCGAGATCGTCGGCGGCCTCGACGAGGCCGCCGAGCGCCTCGGGGTCGCCCTCCCCGCGTCGACGCTGGACCCGGACGGCTACGAGCTCGTCGCCGTCGGCGTGGCGGCTCATCCGGAGCGCGCCCGCCGTCTGGGTCGCGCCGCGGGCCGAGTCACCGCGTTCCGAGCGGACTCGCGCTGCCCGGGCGCACCCCGAACACCGCCCTGCTGCTCTACGCGAAGGGCCTCTCGTCGTACACCATCGAGATCGTCGCCGGCGGCTCCTGGACGACGCCGATCGACCCCGGCTGGAACGACCTCTTCGGCCACCAGACCGTCGAGCTGCAGTACGGGGAGTTCGCCGGACAGGACGGCGCAGACGTGGTACGGCGACGGCCCCGCCGCCGCGGTCTGGAACGACGGCTACGCCGTGCGCGTCACCGGCGGCCTCACGCGCACCGAGGCGATCTCGATCCTCGAGGGGCTCGAGCTCTAGCCGAGCAGCCCCTCGATGATCAGGTCGGTCGCCTTCTCCTCGTCGAGGCCGCGGCTCATCAGCGTCTGCAGCTGCTTCGAGTCGACGCTGCCGATCGCGGCCTCGTGGGTGATGTGCGCCTCGGGGGTGGTTGACCTCGACCACCGGCACCGCCTTGGCGATGGCCGCGCCCTGCACGATCTCCTTGCAGTCGACGTGCCCGCGGGCGCCGGCCGCGTTGGCGGCCAGCGAGTTGTAGACGTCGGCGGTCGCCTCGTCCTTGACGGCGATGTGGCTCTGGAGCACGGCGGTCGCGTCCTCGCCGTTGAGACGCGCGGTCTCGCGGATCGTGATGCGGTCGTGCCCACGGCCCCAGATGCGGGCGATCATGTCGAGCAGGCTGTGGGCGTCGCAGTCGACCTCGTAGTCGAAGTCGATCACCCCGGCCTGACCCTTGATGAGCTCGAACTCGGTCTTGAAGCGCGCGCCCTCGCCGACCTCGACCTTGGTCTTGGGCACCACGAGGACGCCGCCCCCGGCGCCGTGCAGGTGCCGCTCGAAGTACTCGTAGGTGGCGCCCGGCCGCGATGCGCACCACGGCGTCCATCTTGTGGGTGATGTCGATCGCGTTGGGGAAGGTGCAGTGCGCCTGCACCGAGGCGAACGCGTCCTCCTCGACCTCGACCTCCATGACGATGCGCTGCAGCCCGGTCTCGGGCAGCATGCCGAAGCAGAGGTGGACGGGCTTGGCGAGGCGCGCGCCCTTCTTCAGGTGGATGTGCGCCTCGATGCCGTCGTCGAGCTGGTCGACGTCGACCTCGAGGCCGGGGACGAGGTGCGCCCCGACGACCTCGTTGCCGTGCACCTCGAGGTGGGCGATGTCATCGCCCTTCACGTGGCCGCCGAAGTCGCCGAGGCTGGCGAGCAGCTCGCGGGCGGTCTCCACCTGCTGCGACGTCGGGCTCATGCCTCCACCCCCGCGAGCTCGTCGATGTCGGGCGCGTTCTCGTGGTCGCAGGGCACGCAGTGGCTGGCGAAGTAGCCCTCGATGCGCCCGACGCCGCCCTTCTCGAGGATGCTCCCGCAGCACATGAGGAAGGCGTGCTCGGCGTGCTTCAGCACCTCCTGGCTGTGGGTGATCATGATGACCGTGGCGCCGCGCTCCTTGAAGTCGGAGAGCGCGTCGAAGATGCGGTTGAGCGCCTCGACGTCGATGCCCGAGTCGGGCTCGTCCATGAGCACGAGACGGGGCTCCATGGCGAGGATCGAGGCGAGCTCGATGCGCTTGCGCTCGCCGCCCGAGAGCGTGCGGTCGACGGCGCGGCGCATGTACTTCTCGGGGTCGAGCCCGACACCGGTCGAGCACGCGCCGCACGGTGTCGGTGCTCTTGTCCTTCGCGCCGGCGGCGATGAAGCGGTCGACGCGCAGGCCCTCGAAGCGCGCCGGCTCCTGCCAGGCGAGGGTCATGCCGCGGCGGGCGCGCTCGTCGACGGGGACGCCGACGAGCGACTCGCCGTCGAGGAGGATGTCGCCGGTGTGGTGCGTGTAGCCGGGGAGGCCCATGAGCGTGCTCGCCAGCGTCGACTTGCCGGCGCCGTTGGGGCCGATCAGGGCGTGGATGTGCCCCTCCCAGAACTCGACGGTCAGGTTGTTCAGGACGTCCTTGCCGCCCAGGTTGAGGCTGACGTCCTTCAGTTCGAGCAGACTCATCGGTGCCTCGCTCCCCTCACTCGGTCGCTCCTGCCCCAACTGTAGCGCGGATGCCGCGGGTGGTGCACACCGGGCGGGGTGGACACCGCGCGCGCACGAGCCGGGACGCGCGACGGGCGCCGCGCGCACTGCGCGCGGCGCCCGTCGCGGCCCCGCCGCTGTCGCACGGGGTCTCCCGTCAGTCCTCGACCGGCTCGAACATGTCCTTCTCGACGCCGCACTCCGGGCAGACCCAGTCGTCCGGCAGGTCGTCCCACGCGGTCCCCGGCTCGACGCCGCTGTCGGGGTCGCCGACCTCGGGATCGTAGATGTAGTCACAGACGGTGCAGCGCCACTTCATCGGACTCCTCCTCGGCTGGGCTTCAGCATCGACGGCTCTGCCGCGCGGCGAGGATCGACGCCGTCGGCTCCGTGGCCATCCTGCCCGCCAGCGCGGGCACGCTAACCCGCCGGCGCTCGCCGGGCTTGCCGCGCCGGGGACGCCCGCGAGAGACTACCCTCATGGGACCCCTCGAAGAGAACGCCGGCGAACCTCCGCCCACGGTGGCGGCGCGGCCGTGGTGGGAGCACGCCGGTCTGCGCGCCGTCGACGGCCGCCTGCGGATCGCGGGTCGCGACGCCGAGGCCCTGGCTCGCGAGCACGGCACGCCGCTCTACGTCTACGACCTGACGCGCATCGACGAGAACGTGCAGGCGCTGCACGACGCGCTCGCCGCGGCCGGCGTGCCGTTCCGCATCCGCACGGCGCTCAAGGCGCAGCGCGAACCCGAGGCCCTCGCCCGCTTCCGCGCCTTCGGGTCGCCCGGCTCGGCCGCGGCGGTCGGCCTCGACGTTTGCTCACCGGGCGAGGTCGAGCACGGTCTCGCCCACGGCTTCCTCCCCTCCGAGATCAGCTACACGGGCACGAACGTGAGCGAGCGCGACCTCGACGTGATCCTCCAGCACGGCGTGCACGTGAACCTCGACCTGGTCAGCCAGATCCACCGCTACGGGCGGCGTGCGCCGGGCACCGCCGTCGGGCTGCGGGTGAACCCGCGCGTCAGCGCGGTCGACCCCGCGAACGCGACGCACGCGTACTCCGGCGACCGGCCGACGAAGTTCGGCGTCTACCCGGAGCGCCTCGAGGAGGCCGTCGCCGTCGCGCGCTCGTACGCGCTCACGATCGACACCGTGCACGTGCACCTCGCCCATCAGCTGCGCACGTCGCTGCTGCCCCGGTTCGACGAGGCGACGGCAGCCGTCGCGACGATCGCCCGGCGCCTGCTCGACCTCGACTGCCCGGTGACCGAGGTCAACATGGGCGGCGGTCTCTCGGCGCCGACGACGAGCGACGACGACACCCTCGACCTCGCCGCGTACGCGGCAGTGCTCGCACGCCACCTCGGCCCGCTCGGCGCGACCGTCGCCGTCGAGCCCGGCGAGTACTTCAGCGCCGACGCCGCCGTGCTGCTCGCCGAGGTCGTGACCGTGGAGGACAGGAGCGCGGCCGGCGACGGCAGCGCCGTCTTCGCCGGCCTCGACTGCGGCTGGAACATCATGAACGCCGCGTTCGTCTACGACGAGCCCACGGGCGCGGTGCTCTGCCGCGCCGCCGACGCGCCCGCCGAGCGGCGCTACACCGTGACCGGTCACATCAACGAGGGACCCGACATCTTCGCCGAGGACGCGCGTCTGCCGCCGCCTCGACGAAGGCGACATCGTCGCCCTGCCCTGCGTGGGCGCCTACTGCCAGGCGAACTGGCACACGCACTGCCTGCGCCCGTTCCCCGGGGTGCTGTACTTCGACGACCGCCTGCCGGTGTGACGCCAGAGCCGGCGCCGCGAGGGCCGACGCGCGGCGTTCGACAGCCAAACGGACGCCGAGCCCGGGGGCGGCCGGCGTGACTTCGGAGCCCAGGGCGCGGCCGGCGGCGGCGGACGCCGGGCCGCCGGCCCCGCTCCGGGCTCAGCCGCGCGGCTGCGTCCCCGGAGGGGCGTCCGCCGCTGCCGACCGGCGCGTCCATCGGGTACCCGCGCTCCTCCCAGTAGCCCTGCACGGGCCGGTCGGTGACCTCGAGACGCGTGACCCACTTCACGCTCTTGTAGGCGAGCTGCACCGGCACGACGAGGCGCAGGGGGCCGCCGTGCTTCCGCTCCAGCGGCTCGCCGTCCATCGTGTCGGCGAGGACGGTCTGCGGGTGCCGGACGAGGTCCATCGGCAGGCTGTCGACGTACTCGCCGCCGGCGGCGTGGAAGACGACGTGGGTGCCCTCGGGGCGGACGCCGGCCTCGTCGAGCAGGACGGCCGGCGTGACGCCGCCCCAGGCGACGTCGGGCACGCTCCAGCCCTCGACGCAGTGGAAGTCGACGGTCTGCGCGAAGCGCGGCAGCCGCGCCCAGTCGGTGCGCACGATGCGCAGCGGCCGATCGACGAGCCCGTCGACCTCGACGACCCACTCCGCCGGCGACGTCTCGGGCTCGTCCTCGATGCTGCGCACCGGGAAGCTCGTGAGCAGGTCGAAGGCGCCCGTGCCCCCGCCGCCGCCGGGGCCGCGCACACCGGCGGCGCGCACGAGGGCGAAGAGGGCGGCGATGCCGGCGAGCAGGGCGCCGCCCTTGATGAAGCGGCGCCGGCTGTGGCGCGGGGCGCCGTGGCGCTCGGCTTCCGGCGACGCCGGCGAAGGGCGCGGCAGCACCGGCGCCGGTCATGCGCTGCTCGTCGGTCACAGTGCCTCCGCACGGTAGAAGGAGTAATTCACTCTGATTGTCCCCCGACGCCGGCCGGCTCAAGCGAGCCTGAGCCTCGCGCCGACTTGACAGCACGGCGTCCGGGCACGATGCTCCGTTCTACTAAGGTTTCCCTTAGCGTCTATGGACAAGGTCCGTCACATCACCGACGTCGCGACCCTCAAGGTGCTCGCCCGCCCCGAGCGCCTGGCGATCCTGCGCCGCCTCATGAGCCGGCCGGGCACGCTCACGCAACTCGGTGAGGCTCTCGGTCACCACCCGGCCTGGGTGCGTCATCACGTCCTCTCTCTCGAGCAGGCTGGGCTGGTCGAGCCGGCCGGCGAGCACAAGGAGAAGGGCTACACCGAGAAGTTCTACCGCGCGACCGGGCGGGCGTTCGCCGTCAGCCTGGTCCTGCTCCCCGAGGACGAGGAGCGCACCATCGTCGTCGCCGTCGGCAGCGACGACCCCGCGCTGGACCTGCTCGCCGACCACCTCCGCGCCGCGGCCGGAGGGGCTCGACCTCGTGAATCTGGCGATGGGCAGCCTCGAGGGCCTCATCGCCCTGCGCCAGGGTGTCGGCGACTGCTGCGGCTGCCACCTGCCCGATCCCGACGGCGGCGCCGACCACTCGCACGTCCGCCATCTCTTCCCGGGGAGACCGCTCACGCTCGTCACCCTCGCCGACCGCCGCGCCGGGCTGATGGTCGCGCCGGGCAACCCCTTGGGGCTCGAGGACCTGGCCGCGGTGGCCGCCCGGCGGGCGCGCTTCGTGAGCCGCAACTCGGGCTCGGGCACGCGCGTGCGCGTCGACGCGCTGCTGGCGCAGGCGGGCATCCCGGCCTCGGGCCTGACGACGCCGGTCGCCGACGCCCTCACCCACGACGAGGTCGCCGACCTCGTGGCGGCGGGCCTCGCCGACGCGGGCGTCGGCCTCGAGGTCGCCGCCCGGCGCCACGACCTCGACTTCATCCCGCTCTACCAGGAGCGCTACGACCTGGTCATCCCGCGCGAACGCCTCGAGGAGCAGCGGCTCCAGGCGCTCGTCGCGTGCATCCGCACCCCGGAGTTCCCGGCCGCCGTCGAGGGCCTCGAAGGCTACTCGGCGGCGGCCACCGGCCACGTGGAGCAACTCACCGCGTGAGGCTCACGGAGCTCCAGGCGCACCGATCTCAGGAGGGGACCATGCAGAGACACGAAGGCCCGCGCGACCACGCACCCGCGACACCACGGTCTGGCATGCGATGGCGGAGCGCGCTGGTCGTCATGCTCGTCGTGATCGCCGCGACGGCGCTCCTCGCGCCGGCGGCGATGGCGGCCACGACCTACGTCGGCGGCCCCAGGGCGGGCGACTTCCCCATCTACGTGGCCAACGACCACTCCGTCTCGGCGCTCCGCTTCGAGATCCCGGCGGTCGCCGAGGGTGAGACCCCCTCGCTGCTCCCGGACACCCAGTACTACGTGAAGATCCGCCTCAGCCCGACGCCGGCGCCGGCGGGCAGCGCCAACCGCGGGTTCACCTGGAACCCGGCCGCCGGGCTCTGGGCCCAGGAGCGTGCCGACTGGATCGAGTTCCCCACCATCACGAGCGATGCGCTCGGGGCCTATGCGCCCGGCAATCAGTGGTTCGCCTTCAAGTTCGGCGACGTCACCAAGAGCGGCACCTACTACATCCTCGTCTCGCTGCAGCCCGTGGACGGCGGCGCAGGGACGACGATGAACAACCTCGACCCGCCGGCGGTGACCGTGATCGACCCCGCCGGCGCGCTGGTCGGCGCGACACGGGCGTTCTGGGTGCACAACGGCATCGCGACCACGGCGAGCGCCAAGCGCATCGACGCCGTGCCCACGGGGCTGGCCGAGCCGATCTGGGCGCTCAGCAGGACCGAACCCAACCTCGTCGACGAGGACGCCGACGGGGTCGTCGACAACGAGGACTACGGCCCCGGCGGCGTCACCGGCGACTTCGTGCTCGCCGTCCCGTCGGGTGAGCCCTTCGACGTGCGTCTGCAGAGCGTCGTCTGGCCGCCGGTACCGCCGCCGGTGGCGCCGCCGGCCGCGCTGCAGGCAGCCCTGGTCAGCGACGTCGACATCGCCTGGGGTAACGCCGATCAGACACCGCCCGGCAAGGTGACGGGCCTGCAGGCCCTTTCCGGCGACGGCACCGTGTCGCTGACGTGGCATGCGGCGGCCGACGAAGACGCGGTCGACTCGTACCGCATCTACCGCTGGACCGACCCGACGCCGATCGGCGACGTGATCGCCTATACGCCGCAGCCGTTGCTGCTGGCGACGACGACGGACACGACCTACGACGACAGCGACGTCGCCAACGGCGAGGACTACTACTACGTCGTGCGCGCCGCCGACGCCGCTACCAATGTGGGTCCGCGCTCGAACGAGGCCACGGGCCAGCCGCGCGTGCCGACCACCCTCACCATCGAGGCCGCCGCGACCATCGTCCCCTACAAGGGCACGACGACCCTCACCGTGCATCTCAGCGAAGAGGCCGCGGCCCCGCTCGCGGGCTACCTCGTCGACGTGCAGAGCTCGCTCGACGGCGTCACCTGGACGACGTTCGCCACCGTCGAGAGCGACGGCGGCACGGCGGCGACGCCTGCCCTCACCCGGGCGATGAAGTTCCGCGCCACCTGGGCTGGGGCCGACGAGTACGGCGCCGCGACGAGCTCCTACGTGCTCGTGAAGCCCAAGGTGGCCCTGCAGAACCCCGACGCCCCGACGGTGGTCAAGAAGTACGTCCTCTTCCGCGTCGAGGGCACCTTCAAGCCCCGCCACTCGCCGGGCTGGAACAAGGCGGTCAAGCTCTACTGCTACAAGAAGGACCCCACGACCGGCACCTGGGTGCTGAAGAAGACGGCCTGGTGCAAGACCGTCGACTACCTCACCTACAGCAAGTACCGCGTCTCGATCTACCTTGGCTCGAGGGGCACCTGGAGGCTGCGCGCCTTCGCCCCCGAGGACGCCCGGCACGCGGCCACCTGGTCGACCTCGCACTACCTGACGGTGAAGTAGCGGGAGCGTGACGGAGACGCCGACACGCTTCGGCGAAGCGCGGCCGCGGCCTTTGGCCGCGGCCGCGCTCGTCCTCGTCGTCGGGCGCGGCGTGGGCCGCCGAGCGACAGCTCGCCGGCGACGACGCGAGCGACGACCGGTCCGCCGCCGTTCGTCTACCGCGTCGCCGTGACGCGCGACGGCGAGATCCTCCGCACCTTCTCCGTCGCCGACCTCGAGGCCCTGCCCGCCGTCAGCTTCGACTGCCGAGGGCAAGGCGCAGCAGGGGCCGACGTTGCTCGCCGTCCTCGAGGCCGCCGGCGTCGGCCGCGACTTCAGCGAGCTCGAGATCACCGGGATGGGATTGCGCGACGGCGGCCGCCTGCTGCTCACGGCAGCGCAGGTCGACGAGGGTGTCCTGCTCGATTTCGCCGAGCGCGGCACGGTCAAGGTCGTGAGCCCCGAGCTGTCGTGGCGCGAAAGGGTCAGGGATGTCGTCGAGATCGCCGTTCGCTGACCGCACGACCTACCTGTGGTCGCTCACCCTCCGCGATCTGCTGCTGCTCGTCCTGGTGGCCGACCTCGCCATGCTGGGCAAGGCGTTCCTGCGGACACCGATCCACATCCCCGGCCACTCGGGGCTCTTCTGGGTCTCGCTGCTCGTGGTCGGCAGAGGGCTCGTGGACAAGCCCGGCGCCGGCGTCGTGCTCGGCGGGGTGGCAGGCGCCGTCGCCACCTTCCTCGGCATGGGCCGCTCGGGACCGTTCGAGTGGACGAAGTACCTCGCCGCCGGTCTCCTGCTCGAGGTCATGGCCCTCGTGCTCCCCGGCCCGCTGACCTCGCTGTGGAAGGCGGCCCTCGTCGGCGCCATCGCCCACCTCGGCAAGCTCGCGGCGATGCTGCTGGTGGCGCTCGCCCTGCAGCTCCCGGCGGGCTTCATCGTGCTCGGCCTCGGCATCTCCACCACGACCCACGTGATCTTCGGCGCCCTCGCCGGAATCATCGGCGCCCTCCTGCTGCGCGAGCTGCGGAGGGTACCGATGTTCGCGCCCTCCACGACGCGCAGGGCGCGGGCGCCGGCCGGACCCTCCGGGGCGGGACTGACGCGGGAGGACGCGCGGTGAGCGCCCGGCCCGCCCTTGCGCGGCCGCAGGCGACACGCTCGCCGCGCGCCCCTCGTCGCGGCGGCCATGTCCGTCCCGCCGCGGGGCGCGCCCGCGTCGCCTCCGGGCTCGCCCGCGTCGCCGCCGTTCTGGCCCTCACGGCCGCGAGTCTCGCACTCGCCGCCCCAGCCAACGCGACAACGATCGCCGAGGGGATCCTTGCGCGCCCGTTCACGTTCACGCCGCTGGCCGAGACGCTCGAGCTCGTCGACGGGGCCGACCAGGCCCTGCGCCTGCGGACCACGGCGACCGTGCTGCTCGGCCCCGACTCGCCCCTGCTGCAGTCGTACCCGGGCCCCGACACGACGGCCGACCCGCGCAGCGTCCAGATCCTGCCCGACGGGCACCTGCTGGTCACCGACAGGGAGCGCCAGGTCGTCGCCGAGATCACCTCCGGCGGTGCCGTGGTCTGGACGTACGCCCACGAGGACGACACGGCGCTCGTACGGCCGTTCTCGGCCCGCCGCTTCACGATCGACGGCCGCGAGCTCACGCTGATCGCCGACCGCTGGGCGGCGCGCGTCTTCGCCGTCGACATGAGCAAGCGCCTCGTGTGGCAGTACGGGACGACCGACGAGCCCGGGCTCGACGTCGACCAACTCGCCGATCCCTTCTTCGCCGCCTACCGCGACGGCCGCGTGCTGATCGCCGACAACAACGGGGGCAACCGCGTCCTCGAGGTGCGCTACGGCGACTACGTCGAAGGGGCTCCCGACCACGGGTTCACGACCGCCAGCATCGTCTGGCAGTACGGCGTGAGCGGCGAGTACGGGAGCGCTCCCGGCCTCCTGCAGAAGCCACGTTCGCCCCAGCGCCTCGACAACGGCAACGTGCTCGTCTGCGACGCCGACGGCCAGCGGGTGATCGAGGTGCGGGCGAGCGACTACGACCCCGCGCGCACCGAACCTCGGGTACACAGCCGACAGCATCGTCTGGCAGTTCGGCGTCACCGACGCGCCCGGCTCGGACGACCGCCACCTCTCGGACCCGACGTACGCCGAGCGCCTCGGCACCGGGACCACCCTGATCGCCGACACCAACAACGGCCGCGTCCTCGAGGTCGTCCCGGCGCGGCGCGATCGTGCGGCGCTGGGACCTGCGCACCATCGGACGCCCCGACACGGCCACGGCGACCGACACCGCCGAGCCGCGGGCGGCGACACTCGGGCTCGGCGGCTCACTCGTGACCGCGGACACGGCCTTCGGGCAGGTCCTCGACATCGGCGTGGCGGCGCGAGGCGACGGCCACCTCCGTCCCCCTCGACGGCCGCCGGCCGGGCACCACCAAGCGGTGGACGCGGGTCACACTCGACGCATCGCTGCCCTCGACCACCGGCCTCGTGCTCGAGTACAGCCTCGACGGCCAGACCTGGCGGACGGCGACGCTGTCGAAGGATCTGGTCGCGACACTCCCCGTCACGACGGTCGGTGCCGCGCTCGCCTATCGCGTCTCGCTGACGACCGGCACGCTGCGCCTCACTCCCGTCCTCGAGTCGGTCGTGCTCGAGTATCAGAGCCGTGACCGTCAGCGACGACGACACCTCGTCGGCGACCACCGCGACGGCAGTCCCGTACGACCCCGACGCGACGATCACGAGCACCGCCGTCGTGGCGACCCGGTCGAGCGCGACCGGCGCCGGCACGGGGAGCGGGACCGGCACGGGCGACGGGGGCGCCGACGCCGGCACCGGACCGGCCGCCGAGCCCGGCGGCAGCGCGGCGACCGGTGCGCTCGCCACCGACGGCGCCGCGGTCGACGGCGCGACCGAGGTGAGCGGCTACCCGATGGCGTCGTCCGGGGCGGGCTCCTCGGGGCCCGCCGGCGGGGCGAGCGTCATGGCCGACGACGACACGACCCCGGTCGCGCCACTGCTCGCCGGGCTGGCGATCGTCGCCTTCATCGTCGCCCTTGTCGTGCATCGCGCCGAGCACGAGCACCGGCGGCTCGCGGCGCTCGACCACGCCACGGTGGATGGCGCGCCGCCGTGGCGAGCGCGAGTCCCTCCCGTTCGTCGACGAGCCGCCGCGAGGTCACCGCATGACCGGCGCGCGGCGACCCCGCGTGTACGTGGCCTTCGACGACACCGACACGCTCGACGCCGACCGCGGCACCGGCAAGGTCGGGCGCTGGTTCGCCGACGAGCTGCCCGACGGGTGGGAGATGTGGGCCGTCGTGCGCCAGCAGCTCCTAGTACACCCGGATGTGCCGTACACGTCGCACAACAGCGCCGCCGTCTGCGTGCTCGAGCGCGCGCCGGGGACAGGGGCGACGCGGCCCTCGTCCGCGGAGCTCACCGACATCGCGGACCGCGCCGCCGCACACCTCGGACGCCACTGGATGGAGGGCAGCGACCCGGGACTCTGCGTCGCCGGAAGTGACTCCACGGCCATGCCGCGGCTCATCGCCTTCGGCCGCCGGGCCGCGATCGAGGTGGTCACACAGGCGGAGGCGCGGGCCGCCGCCGCCGGAGCCCACCTCTCCGGGCACGGCGGGACGCGGGACGGGATCATCGGGGCGGCCGCCGGGGTGGGCCTCACGGCCCACGGCTGGTGCGGCCGCCTGATCGAGTATCGCGTCCTGCTGCGGGACCTCCCCGACCCTATGGTCGTGAGCGATCTCGAGGCGCTGGGCATCGCCGTCCTCGCCGTCGACCGCGACGGCCCGGTGCCGCCGCCGGACGACGTCGTGCACCACGAGGGCTGGCTGCGTCCCCGCCTGTGGGGCGGCGCCCCGGTCGTGCCGGTCCAGCGCGCCGGAGGCGGCGGCTGGCGCGCGGTCCAGCCGCGCACGATCGCCGCTGCGCCCCCGGCGCGTCGGCGGTCCCCCCACAACGAGGCTGATCGCACCCGCGCAGGACACCCCGGCCGTCACGCTTGGCGACGCACGAAGGTCGCGAACCCGGGAGGGCGCCCCGCGAGGGCTTGACAATCGCCGCCGCGCGCGCGATGTTGGACACTTAGGGGGCTTTTGTACGACCGTAGGCTCAATAGCTCGGTCGTGCGCGGGCGGTCCCCACTACCACGGGATCGAGGGGCAGGAGGGGACCATGCAGACACAGACCCACGTTGACGACCGCGCCGCGAGACCGTTCCGTCCGCGGCCTGTCCGCATCGCACTGCTGATGATGCTGCTCGCCGTCCTCGCGGGCGCGCTCTTCGCGCCGGCGGCGCTCGCGGACGGCACGTACCTGGGCGGACCGCGCGTCGACGAGTTCCCGATCTACGTCGCCAACGATCACTCGGTGTACTTCCTGCGCTTCGGCGCCAGCGTCGTCGCAGAGACCCCGTCGCTGCTCCCGAGCACGCAGTACTACTACAAGATCCGTCTGAGCAAGACGCCGGACCCGGTCGACGCCGAGAACCGCGGGTTCACGTGGAACGGCGGTAGCGGCCGGTGGGTGCAGGAGCGCGAGGACTGGACTCACTTCCCGACGATCACCACCGGCAGCAACGGCGCGTTCTCGCCCGGCGACACCTGGTACGGGTTCAAGTTCGGCGACACCGCCAAGGCCGGCACGTACTACCTCCTGGTCTCGTTGCGCCAGGTCGGGGTCGCCGACGCCCCGGTGCTGAACAACGCTTCTCCGCCGGCCGTGACCGTGATCGACCCGGCCAGGAAGATCGTCGGCGCGACGCCGGCGTTCTGGGTCCACAACGGAGCGCCCACCGCCCAGGCAGGCGGGAAGCGCGTCGACGCCATCCCTGCCGGCGGTCTCGCCATCTGGTCGCTCAGCCGCACGGAGCCCAACGGCGTCGACGACGACGGCAACGGTGTCGTCGACGACGAGGACCACGGGCCGGTCGGCAACGCCGGGGACTTCTCGCTCGCCGTGCCGGTCGGCAAGACGTTCAACGTCCGCGTCGGCGCCGCCATC
This sequence comes from uncultured Thermoleophilia bacterium, assembly GCA_963814545.1. Classification (GTDB taxonomy): domain Bacteria; phylum Actinomycetota; class Thermoleophilia; order UBA2241; family UBA2241; genus UBA2241. Next base: position 110,588 of record CAWFDC010000003.1, read on the forward strand.
TGGCCGCTCGGCGCGCCCGGCTTCACCGGCGCCGTGGCCGACGTCGACATCGCCTACGGCGCGTTGGACCAGACGGCCCCCGCCAGGGTGACCGGCTTGACGGCCGTCGCCGGCGAAGGCAGCGTCGCCCTCGCCTGGGGCGCCGCGGCCGACGCCGACGGTGTCACCCAGTACCGCGTCTATCGCTGGGGCGACCCGGTCCCGGTCGGCGAGTCGCCTTACAGCGTCCTCGTCGCCCAGTACACCTCGCAGCCGGTCCTCGTGGGGACGTCGGCCGAGCCGTCGTTCGAGGACACCACCGTGACGAACGGCGAGGACTACTACTACCACGTGCGCGCGGCCGACGAGGCGACCAACATCGGGCCGCGCTCGAACACGGTCGCGGCCTCTCCCGGCCTCGCCAGCACGCTGACGCTCGACGCCGCCGCGACCATCGTCCCGTACAAGGGTACGACCACGCTGACCGTCCACCTCGCCGACGGACTCGGCGCCGCTCTCGCCGGTCACCTCGTCGACGTGCAGAAGTCGCTCGACGGCGTCAGTTGGACGACCTTTGCCACGGTGGAGAGCGACGGTGGCACGGCGGCGACCCCGGCGCTGACGAGGGCGATGAAATTCCGTGCCGTCTGGGAGGGCGTCGGCGACTACGCGAGGAGCACGAGCGCGGTCGTCACCGTCAAGCCGAAGGTCTACCTCGGCGCCCCCGTGGCCCCGCTGACGATCAGAGAGGACGTCGCCTTCGTCGTCTACGGCACGCTGAAGCCCCGGCACTCGCCGGGCTGGAACAAGGCCGTCAAGCTCTACTGCTACCGCAAGAACGCGGACGGGGTCTGGGTGCTGAAGAAGACGGCCTGGTGCAAGACCGTCGACTACTCGAGCTACAGCCGCTACTGGGTGAAGCTCGCCCTGCCCTCGCCCGGCACCTGGAAGCTGCGCGCCTTCGCCCCCGAGGACAAGCAGCACGCCGCGACCTGGTCGTCGTCCATCTATCGGCGGGTCAGGTAGGGAAGGCGGGGTCCCGCCCGAGAGCCGGGCGAAGCGCAAGAATGCGATGAGGCCGGGCGCCCACGGGCGCCCGGCCTCATCCGCCTCACCCGTCACTGGTTCTCGAGCAGCTCGTCCTCGGGGACGTCGCGCAGGACGCGCGCCGGCACGCCGACGAGGACCTTGCCGGCCGGCACGTCCTTCGTCACGACGGCGCCGGCGCCGACGAAGGCGTCCTCGCCGATCTCGATCGCCGGGCAGAGGATCGCGCCGCCGCCGACGCGTGCGCCGCGGCGGATCGTCGGCCCCTTGATAGCTTCCGAGGCGCTTCTCGGTGCGGCCCATGAAGTTGTCGTTCGTCGTCACGACGCACGGGGCGATGAAGACGTGCTCCTCGATCGTCGAGTACGCGGTGATGTAGGCGTCGGTCTGGATCTTCGTCAAGGCACCGATGGTCGTGTCGTTCTCGACCAGCGAGCCACGGCCGACGACGACGTCGTCGCCGATCGTGCACGCGCTCGCGCACGCCGACTGGTCGCCGAGGATGCAGCCCGGCCCGAGCGTGGTGCCGCGGTAGACCACGGCGCCGGTGCTGATCACGCAGCCGGCGCCGAGCTCGAGCGGCGGCAGCTCGCCGCGCTTCGCCGTGCTCGTCGGGGAGAGCGACGGCTGCTTGCCGAGGACGGCACCGTCCTGGATGAACGCCGTCGCCGAGCACCGTGTCGTCGTAGACCACGACGTGGGCGCCGAAGGTCACCTCGGCGCCGAGACGCACGTTCTCGCCGAGCAGCAGGTCGTGTCCCAGGTCTGAAGGCGTCAGCGCCATCGTGCCCTCCTCGTGGCGCGGCCGGCCGGCCGCGCGACGGCCGCGCTCAGGAGAGCTCGGCCGTCTTCACCGGCCGGCCGCCCTCGCGCAGGCTGATCTCCATGGCTTCGAGCGCGCGCACGACGGCGAGCCCGTCGCGCCCGTCGGAGAGCGGCCGCGCGCCGTCGCGGACGCAGTCGAGGAAGTGCTGACACTCGATGCGCAGCGGCTCGTCGTTCGCGATCTTCGGGCTGTGGATGTCGCCGAGTGCGGGTGCGCCACTCGCCGTAGGTCTCGACTGGGTGCGCGTCGTGGTCGCGCCCTTCTCGTAGACGGTCACCTTGCGCTCGAGCTCCATGTCGTCGAAGACGACCATCTTCTCCGAGCCGACGACGGTCATCTTGCGCATCTTGTGCGGGTCGAGCCAGGACAGGTGCATGTGCGCGACCTTGCCGGTCGGGAACCGGAGGAAGCCGAAGACGACGTCCTCGACGCCGTGCTGCAGGTAGCACTCGCCGCGCGCCGACGACCTCCTCGGGCTCCTCGCCGGGGACGCAGAGGATCACCGAGAGGTCGTGCACGCCGAGCGACCAGAGGGCGTTCTCGTCCTGGCGGATCACGCCGAGGTTCTGACGGTTCCCGTAGACGCAGACGACGCGCCCGAGCTCGCCGGCGTCGACGAGCTCCTTCACCTTGCGCACGCCGGGGTGGTAGACGAGCAGGTGGCCGAGCATGAGGCGACGCCCCCCGGCCTCGGCCGTGTCGAGCAGATCCTCCATCTCGGCCGCGCGCAGGGCGATCGGCTTCTCGACGATGACGTGCTTGCCGGCCTCGAGGGCCTGCTTGGCGAGCGCGTAGTGCGTGGGCACCGGGGTCGCGACGACCACGGCGTCGAGCGTCTCGTCACCGAGCAGCTCGTCGAGATCGTCGGTCACCATGGCGTTGGGGAAGAGGCCGCGGGCTTCGGCCCGGTTGGCCTCCTCGAGGTCGCAGCAGTAGGCGAGCTCGGCATCGGGCAGGCGGTCGAAGTTGCGCGCCAGGTTCGGGCCCCAGTAGCCCAGACCCACCACGCCCACGCGGACCTTGTCACTCACGTCGCTTCACCATCCTCGGGTGCGGCGCGGGGCCGCGTGGCCGGGGCCCTCGGGCGGGCCCCGGCGCAGAGTTTCCAGACGTTCCCCGTGCTCGGGAGGCCGGCGGTCGCGTTGCGGAGGTCGACGACGAGCGGCGCCTGCTCGACGAGCGCCCGTAGTCGACGGAGCTGTGCGCGGTGACGATGACGACCGCGTCGTACTCGGAGAGCGGGCGCCCGTCGGTGAGGCTCGACCGACGAGAGGCCGTGCTCGACGAGCGACGGCACGAACGGGTCGTGGTACGCGACGTCGGCGCCGTGCGTTCTGCAGCAGCTCGATGAGCTTCACCGCCGGCGACTCGCGCATGTCGTCGATGTCGGCCTTGTAGGCGACGCCGAGGACGAGGATCCGCGACGCCCTTGAGGGTCTTGCCGCGGCTGTTCAGGGCCGGTGGAGCTTCTCGACGCAGAAGTACGGCATGTTCTGGTTGACCTCGCCGGCGAGCTCGATGAACTCGGTCGAGAAGTCGAACTCGCGCGCCTTCCACGTGAGGTAGAAGGGGTCGATCGGGATGCAGTGGCCGCCGAGGCCGGGGCCCGGCTCGAACCGCATGAAGCCGAACGGCTTGGTCGCGGCGGCGTCGACGACCTCCCAGATGTCGATCCCCATCCGGTCGCAGAGCTGCGCGAGCTCGTTGACGAGGGCGATGTTGACGGAGCGGAAGATGTTCTCGAGCAGCTTCGTCAGCTCGGCCGACCTCGGGGGTCGAGACCGGCGACGAGGTGGTCGATGGCGGCGCCGTAGACCTCGAGCGCCCTCGCGGTGCAGGCCGGCGATGATGCCACCGACGACCTTGGGCGTCGTCTTCGTCGTGTGGTCGAGACGGCCGGGGTCGACCCTCTCGGGCGAGAAGGCGAGGTGGAAGTCGACGCCGGGCTCGAGCCCCGAGCCCGCTTCGAGGATCGGGGCGAGCACCTCGCGCGTCGTGCCGGGGTAGGTCGTGCTCTCCAGCGACGACGAGCTGGCCGCGCCGCAGGTGACCGGCCAGCTCGGCCGGTCGCCGCCGTCACGAGCGAGAGGTCGGGCTCGCGGTTGGCGTTGAGCGGCGTCGGCAGGCGATCACGATCGCGTCGCAGTCGGCGACCTCGTCGTAGTCGGTCGTCGCCCGCAGGCCGCCGGCGTCGACGACCCGCTTCAGCTCGTCGCCGGGCACGTCCTCGATGTAGCTCTCGCCGGCGTTGACGAGGTCGCAGCGCTCGGCGACGGCCTCGACGCCGACGACGTCGACGCCGGCGTCGGCGAACACCGTCGCCAGCGGCATGCCGACGTAGCCCAGCCCGATGATGGCGATCTTCATTCGAGGTCCTCCGGATGCGCCCGACGTGCCCGGGCGGCTCAGGTCACGGCATTCTACCGCATGCCCGGGCGTCCCGTGCCGGGCCCCCGTGCGCGTCGTCCTCACGCCCCGCGAGCACGGCCACACCGCGCTCGCGGTCCTCCAGGGCGACGACCGTACCATGGTATCGACTGGGCACAGAGTCGATAATCTGAGTGAAGACCCGAACACCGGACGGAGGCCATGACGCCGGGTCCCGACATCGAACGCCTGCCGAACGACCTCGACCGCTTCCTCGGCGACTTCTTCCGCCGCGGCTGGCGCGTCGGAGATCAAGTTCGACCCCGCGCAGAACCTGCTCTACCTGGTCGTCCACCTCGCCGACCGGACGGCTCTCGAGCGACGACCGCTTCCTCACCCTCGTCGACTACTTCGTGCGGGCGCGCTCCGACGCCCTTCACCGGAGCCGCGGACCGCGCCTGCGCTGCCGCCTGATCGACGACCGACGGGCAGGACCTGACGCCGCGCCTGGCCGGCCGCGGCGCTCGCCTGCTCGAGGACGTCGACCACACGTCGACGATGCACCAGCGCCTGACCTTCCTCGGCGCTGCGGCGACGGCTGGCACGCGCCGGATCATCCCCGACGCGCTGCTCTGGGCGGCCGCCTTCGTCTTCGTCGTCGTGGTCGTCGGTCTGCCCCTCGACATGGCCCTCGGCCTCGGCATCGCGGCGGTCCTGACCCAGGTGCTGGTCGTCACGCTCATCGCCCGCCGCGGTCCCTGAGCAGGCCGCGGCTCCGGGCACGCCGGAGCGACCCCGGCCGGCCGCGAGGAGTGCGCCGCCTCCCGGCGAAGCGATGACCATGGCCCCCCAGGTACCCGAGCGAGCGTCGTCCCTGCGTCTGCTCGAGCGCCTCGCCGACCTCGTCGCGGCGACGGCGGTCGACGCCGTGCTGCACGCCGCCGTCGAGGCCGCGTGCCTCGCCACCGCGTCGACCCGCGGCCTCGCCGGGCTCTGCGGCCCCGAGGGCGCGGCGACCGACGACTGGTACGACGAGGAGCGGGGCTGGACCCCCGCGCGGCTGCGCTGGGCCGGCGACGAGGGCGCGCCCGGGCGCGTCTGCGTGTCGGCGACGCCGCTCGTGTGCAACGCCCTGCCGCCGACGGCCGAAGGCCTGCCCGAGGCCACCGACTGGATCGGCTTCACGCGCTTCGCCTGCGTACCGCTCGTGCCCGGCAGGCCCCGACCTCGGCGTCGCCGGGTTCATCGAGGTCGGCGACGCCTCACACGTGTACGGGCCCGGCGACGTGCGCAAGCTCGGCGCCCTGGCGCGCCTCACGGCGACCCGGCTGGGCGAGCTCATGGCGCAGGCCCGGGACCAGCTCGACCGCCGTCTCCAGGCGGCCCACGGCCCGGGCGCCACCTTGCTCTCGCTCGAGCCCGAGCAGGTCCTGCGCGCCACCGAAGAGCGGCTCGTCGCGGTGCTCGGCGGCGGCGAGGCGCTCGCCCTCCGCGTGGAGGGCGAGCGCCTCGCCGCCGCACACCCCCTCACCGAGGACGAGGAGGCGCTGCTGACCGCCGCCGTCGTGACCCGGCGCAGCCGGCGACGCGAGCTCGAGGGTCCCGGCGACGGCACGCTGCTCGCCCTGCCGCTGCCGAGCGCCGGCGGCGTCGCCGGGGTTGTCCTCCTGCGCCCACCCGACGGCGCCCCGGACACGTGGACCCACGCCCTGCTGACCATCGTCGCCGAGCAGGCCGGCGCCGCGCTCGAGAACGCGGCCTCGCACGCGGTGCAGGTCGACATCGCCAGGCGCCTGCAGGACCGCCTGGCGCCCCTCACGCCCCCGAGAGTGCCGGGCGTCGACCTCGCCGTCGAGTACCGCGCGGGCACGCCCGGCGTCGCGCGCGGGGGCGACTTCATCGACTTCTACCATCTGACGAAGGGCCACCTCGCGCTGGTGGTCGGGGACGTGAGCGGGCGCGGCGTCGACGCCCTCGCCCGGGCGTTCATCGCCAAGCACATCCTCCGCGCCCTCGTCACCGGCGGCCAGGTCTCCTGGCCGCCGCGCCCGGGCGCGGCCCTGCAGGGCCTGCACAACGCCCTCCTCGACGAGCTCGACGCCGAGCACTTCGTGACCGCCCTCTTCGCGACCTTGAACCTGCGCAGCGGCCGCCTGCAGGTCGCCAGCGCCGGCCACCCGGCGCCGATCATCATCGGCCGCACGCACGTCGAGCGCCCCCTGCTGCTCACCGCCCCGCCGATCGGCGTCGAGCCGACCGCCGAGCTGAACGCGCACCCCACCGAGACGTACACTCTCGCCCGCGGCGAGAGCCTGCTCCTCTTCACCGACGGTCTCAGCGAGATCCGCGACGCCGACGGCGCGTTCTACGAGGACCGGCTCCCCGAGGTCCTCGCCGCGCTCGCCGGCGCCCCCGCGGCGTCAGTCGTGGCGCGCGTGCTCGAGGACGCGACGGCCTTCGCGGCGGAGCCGCTGGCGGACGACCTCGTGGTCGCCTGCGTCCGCTTCGGCGCCGACGCTTGACGCGGGAGCGGGTGCAAAGCGACGCCAAGGCCAGCCGCCGTCGCCCGACCCGGCGTCGCGAAGTGATAATCCTTCCTCGGCCATCGGCCGATACATCCCCGAAGACCGCGGCGAGGAGGTGACGCACGTGAGACACGCTGGGCGTGAAGGGCAGGGCGGGTTCGTCCGCGAGGTTCTCTGGGTGTCGCTCGTCGTCCTCATCGGCGCGGTCGTGGTCCTCGACGCCGTCTCGCTCTACTCGGCCTACGAGCGCGTCAGGAAGGACAGCGACGACGCCGCCCGTCTGGCGCGGCAGGTGCATCTGCAGGAGCTCGACGTGCGCCAGGCCGAGCGGTCGGCCCGTGACCTCCTCGAGCGCCGCGGCGACGCGCTGACCAGCTTCGAGACCGAGGGCGGCGGCGAAGAGACCGTCTTCGTCGTCGCGGCCACGCGGCACGTCGACACCTACGCCTTCGGGTATCTCGTCTACATCCCCGGCGTCGATGGCTGGGCCGAACGCACGATGAACCCCAGCGCCTCCGCGCGCAGCGACTGAGCGGGGAGCGACCGAGCGCGCAGCACGCCGGAACGCACGGGGACGGCGGCGCGCGCGTCGACGCCGGGCCGTCGGGAAACGGCGGCGCGCGCGGGGTCGGCGGGCCGTCGGGAGAGACCGCGGCTCAGCGGCTCGTGAGCAGGCCCTGCCGGGCCGCGTGGCGCTCGAGCCCGAGACGCACGATCTCGTCCATCAGGGCGCCGGCCTCGAGACCGGTCGCCGCCCACAGCACCGGGAAGGCGCTGAAACGCGTCATGCCCGGGATGGTGTTGATCTCGTTGATGAGGATGCGCCCGCCGTCGCGCTCGAGGAAGAAGTCACAGCGCGCGTAGCCCGCGCAATCGACGGCGTGGAAGGCACGAACCGCAAGGTCGCGCACCGTCGCGGTCTGTTGCTCGGTGAGCGGCGCCGGGATCGCGAAGCTCATGAGGCCGTCGGTGTACTTGGCCTCGTAGTCGTAGAACTCGTTGGCCGCCGTGACCTCGCCGGGGACGGAGGCCCGCGGCTCGTCGTTGCCGAGCACGCTGCACTCGAACTCGCGCCCGTCGGCGAAGGCCTCGACGATCACCTTGCGGTCGTAGCGTGCCGCGAAGTCGAGCGCGCTGCGCAGCTCGCCGCGGTCATGGGCCTTGGTCATGCCGACGCTCGAGCCCAGGTTGCAGGGCTTGACGAAGACCGGGTAGCCGAAGCGCTCCTCGACGGCAGTAAGCGAGGCATCGCCGGCGACCTCGGCGCCGCGCAGGACGAGCGCGTCCACCTGCGGCAGCCCGTGCGCGGCGAACACGGCCTTCATGAGCTCCTTGTCCATGCCCACGGCGCTCGCCGCCACGCCGGCCCCGGCGTAGGCCAGGCCGGCGAGCTCGAGGAGCCCCTGGATGGTGCCGTCCTCGGCAAAGGTACCGTGCATGATGGGGAAGGCGAAGTCGAGCGGCGTGAAGCCGCCGTCGGCCCCCACGAGGCCGGGTCGCGCCGGATCGACCGACAGGGTCGCCGGCGCGCGGGCGCCGGCCTCGAGACCGCGTTCGAGAGCGGCGTCGAGGTCGGCCGGGCGCCACCAGCGGCCGTCACGGTCGATGCCGACGGGAATCAGCTCGTACCGTGCCGGGTCGAGGGAGTCGGCGACGAAGCGCGCCGAGGCCAGTGAGATCTCGTGCTCGGCCGAGCGCCCGCCGAAGATGAGTGCGACCCGCAGCATCGTGCCAGCCTACCGGCGGGTCCGCGATGAGTAAACCGCCGCCCGGGGTGACTGGACCGCAGCCCCGGCCGCGTGGACCGCAGCCCGCTGCCCGCTCACGACGGCGGCGCGGCGGCGTCGAGGACGGCGCCGACCAGGCCGTCGAGGAAGTCGTCGAGCGCGCGCAGCTCGACCAGCGTCTCGCCCGGCGGCGGCAGCTCGCCGCCGACCACGGCGTCGCCGAGCACGTCGAGCACGGCGAGCCGCACGGCCTGCACACCGCCGGCGAGGTCGCGCGCCGTGAAGCCGAGGGCGAGCCGGTGCTCGACCTCCTGTAGGAAATCGCTCTCGTAGCGGCGGCGCAGACCGGGGACTTCGTACTCCTCGGCCTGCGAGACGGCGACGAGCTGCTCGACGAGCCCGCGGAGCAGGCGGTCGCCGACCGGACTCGCCAGGAGCTCCGCGTACTCGTCGCTGACGCGCCCGGGCAGGGCGTCGTGCCAGCGACGGCGAAGCTCCTCGCGCTGGTCGCGGAGGATGAAGGGCAACCGGTTCACGGCGCCGGCGTGTCCGACGACGGGTCCACGCACCGGCATTAGGCGCGGCCGCCCGATTTCCTGCCCCGTCACGATCAGCGAGGCCGCCCTCCCTTCCGGACCTCAGGGGGTGGGTATAATCCGACGACCGCGGACGAAAGCAGATGTGACCGACACCACGACAGACGTCCCCTACCGGCGCTACCGACACCACCGCCGCCGCTGGCCCTACCTGACGGCGGCGGGCCTGTTGGTGGTCGCGGTGATCGTCGGGTGGCAGCTCTGGCGCGTCCCGTGGGTGTCGGCGACGACGCCCGGGCCCGACGCCTTCGTGAGCTCGCAGTCGCCGGTCGTCAAGCTGCGCGTGCGCAACCTGCAGGAGCTCGCCGACGTGCGCGTCTTCTTCGCCGGGCGCGACGTGACCGAGGCGACGACGCTGAGTGGCGACCGGCTCTCCTTCGCCACGCCGGACGATCTCGCCGACGGCACCTACGTCGTCCGCTTCAGCGCCCGGGCCTCGAACCTGTTCCGCCGCAGCATCGTCCAGGAGTGGCACTTCACGGTCGACACGGTCGACCCGACGCTCGACGTCGACCCGTTGCTGCGCGAGGGCAAGATCCGGACCGACCCCGCCGTGTTCACCGGCGAGAGCGAGCCCGGCGCCGTCGTCACCGCCGAGGTCGGCGACCTCACGGCAAGCGAGACGGTCGAGGCCGAGGGCGACTTCCGCCTCGAGATGGCCTTGCCCGAGGGCCCCGCCGAGGTCGTCCTCACCGCCACCGACAAGGCCGGCAACAGCGTGTCGCGCACCCTCTCCCTCTACGTGGACCCGTCGCCTCCGACGCTCGAGGTCACGCGGCTCGGCCGCACCGTCGACACGAACAGCCTGACCGTCAAGGTGGCCGCCGACGACGGAGCGCGGGCACCCGAGGTGCTCGCCACGCTCGACGACGAGCCGGTCGAGCTCGAGGGCTCGCCCGCGAAGGGCAAGCTCAAGCTCAACGGCCTCGCCGAGGGCCGGCACACGCTCGTCGTGACGGCGACCGACCGGGGCGGCAACACGACCGCCGACACCCAGGTGTTCACCGTCGACAGCACCGAGCGCTTCGGCGCCGCCACCCTGATGCGCGGGGCCCTCGGCAAGGACGTCCGGCAGCTGCAGGTCCGCCTCGCGCAGTTCGACCTGTTCGACGGCGGCAACACCGGGCAGTTCGGCGAGCAGACCGAGGCCGCCGTGCTCGCCTTCCAGGAGAAGTTCGGCCTCACGGCCGACGGCATCGTCGGCCCGCGCATGCTGATGGCCCTCAGCGGCCACGTCGTCGTCGACCTCTCCGAGCTGAAGCTGTACCTGTACAAGGACGGCGAGCTCGCCAAGACGTACCGCGTCGCCACCGGTGCCCCGGAGTTCCCCACGCCGACCGGCACGTTCGCCATCACCTCGAAGGTGATGGATCCCACCTGGTACCCGCCCAACTCGGAGTGGGCGAAGGACGCCGAGCCGATCCCCCGGGCATCGAGAACCCTCTCGGCACCCGCTGGATCGGCACGAGCGCGCCCGCCGTCGGCATCCACGGGACCCCGGATTCCGGCTCGATCGGCACGTACGCCTCGCACGGCTGCATCCGCATGTACATCTCCGATGTCGAGGAGCTCTTCGAGAAGGTGGCCGTGGGCATGCCGGTCCTGATCCGCCGATGACCCCGGCGGCCCCTCCGGGCTGAGGCGGCAGTGGCCGAAGTCCTCCCCTTTCGCGGTCTGCGCTACGACCCGTCCGAGGTCACGCTCGACGACGTCGTCGCACCCCCGTACGACGTCATCTCACCCGACGAGGCCGCCGTCCTGCGGGCACGCAGCCCGTACAACGCCGTCGCCGTCGACCTGCCGACGGCGACGCCCGGGGAGGGCGACCCGTACGAGCGCGCCGCGGTGGACCTCGCGGCGTGGCGCGCGGCCGGGGTGCTGCGCCGCGACCCGCGGCCCTGCCTCTACCTCGTCGACGAGACCTTCCGCGGCCCCGACGGCTTCGAGCGCGTGCGCCGCGGGTTGATCGCACGACTCAGGCTCGGCACCCTCGACGACGGCGTCGTGCTGCCACACGAGAAGACGCACGCGGGGCCCAAACTCGACCGCCTGCGGCTCTGGCGCGTCACGAGGACGACGCTCAGCCCGATCTTCCTCCTCTTCCCCGACGACCGCGGCACGGTGGGGGCGGCGCTGGGGCGGGCGGCCGACGGGGCCGCCGCCCGCCCCGGCGCCGCCCGGTCCGCCCACGACCGCGACGGCAACCTCACCACGCTGACCCCCGTCGAGGGGCCCGCCGCCGAGAGTCTCGTCGCGGCCCTGCGCGACGAGCGTCTCTTCATCGCCGACGGCCACCACCGCTACGAGACGGCGCTCGCCTACCGCGACGAGCGGCGCGCGGCCGGCGACCACGGCGCCGACGAGCTCATGGTCTACCTCTGCAGCATGCGCGACCCGGGGCTCGCCGTCTTCCCCACCCACCGCCTGCTGAAGGGCGTCGCGATCCCGCCGATGGGAGAGGTGCTGGAGCGCCTGCGGCCCAAGTTCAGCGTCTTCGGCGAGCGCGGCGCCGACGCCGATGCCTGTGACGTGATGACGCGGCACCTGGCCGACTTCGCCGACCGCGGCAAGGTCTTCGGCCTCTACTTCGCGCGCGAGCGCGCCTGCTGCACCGTCGAGCTGCGCGACCTCGCCGCCGTCGCCCACCTGCTGGACGAGGGCTTCTCGCCCGACGCGGCGCGACTCTCGGTCACCGTCCTGCACTACCTGATCCTGCGCGACGCCCTGGGGGTCGACCCGGTGGCGACCGAGGGCCGCATCGACTACGTGACCAGCCCGGCCGAGGCGTTCGCCCGCCTGCAGAGCGGCGACTACGCCCTGGGGGCGTTCATCAACGCCACCCGGGTCGAGGAGGTGCGCGCGGTCGCCGAGCGCGGCGAGACGATGCCGCAGAAATCGACGTACTTCTACCCCAAGCCGCTCACCGGCCTCGTCTTCGACCCCATGGACGAGGCTTAGGCGCGCGGGGACGCGCCGTGGAGCTCGTCCTCATGTTCTTCTCGTCGATGCTGATCGCCTACTCGGGCGCGATCATGCCCGGGCCGATGCTGGCCGTGGTGGTCGCCGAGAGCCCGCGCCAGGGCGTGCGCGCCGGCCCGCTCGTCGTGCTCGGGCACGCCCTCCTCGAGCTCGCGCTGCTCGGCCTGCTGGTCCTCGGCCTGGGGCCGTTGCTCGAGCGCGAGGGCGTGCAGGCCGTCCTCTCCGTGGTCGGCGGCGTGATGCTCGCCGCGACCGCCGCCGTGATGCTGCTCTCGGTCGCGCGCGACACGGCGCGGCTTGAGTACGGCGCGGCCGGCGGCCGCGCCCACGGCCGCGCCGTGCTCGGCGGCATCGTCTCGAGCCTCTCGAACCCCTACTGGTCGATCTGGTGGGCGACGATCGGGCTGAGCCTGCTCACGAAGGCCTACGCGCTCGGCGCCGCCGCCCTCGTGGCCTTCTACGTGGGCCACATCCTCGGCGACCTCACCTGGTACTCGGCGGTGAGCGGCGTGATCGCCGCCGGCCGGCGCTGGATCACGCCGCGCCGCTACCGGGTCATGGTCGCGGTGATGGCCTGCTTCCTGCTCATCCTCGCCGCCTGGTTCGTGGTCTCGGGCGCGCGGCTCGCCGGCTGAGCCACCTCAGCCGGCGCGCCGCGCCCGCGCCACGAGGTCGTCGAGCGCCTTCTGCACGTCGTCGGGGAACGGGTGGTCCTCGTGCCCCGCGAGGATCTCGTCGACGCGGGCCCGCGCCGCGGCGAGCGCGTCGGGGGCGCCGGCGGCCTGCCAGGCCTCGTAGCTGTCGTGCAGGCCGAAGTCGCTCACGTACCACTCGCCGCCGCGCGCGTTGGCGCGCGTCGAGCGCTCGCCGACGAAGGTCCCGCCGGGGGCGACCCGCTTGAGCACGTCGCCGAGCCACAGCTCGTCGGTCACGGGCAGCCCCTCGCGGGCGAAGCGCGCCATGCGGGACATCTCGACGTCGAAGACGATCTGCTCGAGCGAGAGCACGAGCGCTCCGGCGAGCAGCCCGGGGCCGACGAGGACGTCGGGCCAGGACAGGGCCGCCAGCAGGCTGGACTGCGCCTTCTCGTAGGCCGCCTGGATGCCGGGCACGTAGTGGTCGGTACCGAAGCCCGAGGACTCGGCCGGGAGCCCGTAGAAGCGCGCCATCTCGGTGCCGGCCACGCTGAGGATCGCGTGGGCGATGTCGCCGCTGGCGTAGCGCCCGGTGCGCGGGTCCATCGTGGCGATCACCGGAGCGTAGATGAACGGCGTGCCCGGCGCCGCGGCCTGCACCAGACAGAGGGTCGCGAGCACCTCGCAGTTGGCGGTGAGGAGCGTCGCCAGGCGACTGCCCGGCGCCGTGGCGCCCATGAGCGGCATGGGCATGACGGCGACCGGCAGCCCGAGCTCGCGGATCGCCAGCCAGGTGCCCGTGTAGTCGGGCTCGATGACGAGCGGCGAGGCCGGCGTGATGAGGAACGAGAAGGGGTTGCGCCGGCGCAGCTCCTCGCGGCTGCCGAAGACGATCTCGAGCGCCTCCATGAGCCACGGCGCCAGCGACGGGTCGCCGAACGACTCCTGGACGTGCTTGCCGAAGGTGCGGTACGCCGTCGGCCATGTAGGACACCCAGCCGGCAGGCGACTCGTGGTCCTCGGGGTAGTCGGTCATGCACCAGTACAGGCCGACGTCGTCGTAGTGGTCGATGAGACGCGTCGCCGCGAGCCAGTCGGCGTGAGTCGGGGCGCGGCGCTCGCCGGTGTCGCGGTCGATCACCGTCGTCGCGCCGCCGTCGGCGAGCAGCGTGAGGTCGACCGGCGTTCAGCGGGTGCTCCCACCCGTCGCGCCGGCCGCCGAGCGAGAACCGCTTCGGCGCGAGGCGCAGGGCCTCGGCGACGAGCTCGGGCGGGAAGCGCACGATGCGCGTCGCCTCGTCGACGGCGGCGCCGGCCTCGCCGAGCAGCCGGCGCCCGAGCGCCGTGTCGACGCGCACGCCGTGGCGCGACAGCACCTCGAGCGTGCGTTCGTGCACCTGGGCCTGCTCGTCCGCCGTGAGCACCTGGAGTGAGAGCTGCATCGGCCGTGACCTCCGTCGCGAGACCCCCTCGGGGGCGGTAGCGACGATTATCCCAGAGCCCGCCGCGCCGCGGCCACGGCCGATTGCTCGGCAAACTTGAGGATGGGGTCGGGCAAACCCGGCGCGTCCAGGCACAGTGCGGCGAGCGGGCAGGGTCGACCGGGGGCCGCATGAGGAGGCTGGACCGGTAGTGGCTCCGCCGGCGGACGCCGGTGGAGCGGGTGCGGGCGGCGACCGGCTGAGGCGGACCGGAAACGGCCGGTGGCCCGCCGCGGCGGGCCGCCGGCCCCCCTGGGGAGGGAGGGGGAGGGGCTTCGTGACGCCCTGACCGCCCGGCGCGGCTACGGAGCGCGCCTCCCGTCGTGGCGCTGCTCACCCTAGCCGCACCGGCGCCGCCGCGCATCGGCCCACGGGTCGAATCGCGGCCGCGCGAGGGTGGAGTCGTCGCCGGGTGAGAGCCGAGCCGGCGCCGTGCGAGCCGAGCCGGCGCCGCGCGAGGGCGGAGGCACGCCCTCAGGCATGCTGTAGACTCGGCGGCGTCAATCGTGGACCCGCAGGGGGCGGAAAGGAGGGGCCGTGCCGCACTCCGGTCTGATCGAACGGCTCGCCGTCGTGCCGGCGGTGGGCGAGGACTACCGGCCGTTCGCCGTGTCGCCCGACGGCGCCCGGCTCGCCGTCCAGTGGTATCGCGACGGCAACTGGCAGATCTACCTGATGGACGTCGGCGGCGGGCGAGCCGCGCAGGGTCGGCGAGTTCGACGACGCCTGCTGGTGCCCGCTCTTCTCGCGCCGACGGGCGCTTCCTGTACTTCGCCCGCGACGACAAGGGCACGGAGTGCATGGACGTCTACCGGATGGACCTCGCGAGCGGCGGCTTCGAGAACCTCCTGCCCGACACGCCGGATTTCTCGCCGCTGCCCGACTTCGACCTCTCCCCCGACGGCACGCGCATCGCGCTCAGCGCACAGAGCGGCGACAGCTTCCACGCCGCGGTCATGCCGGCAGCGCCGTGCCCCGGCACGAAAGGGGTTCGCTTCCTCACCGACCACCACTACAACGACCTCTCCCCGGTGTGGGCGCCCGACGGCCGCCGCCTGGCCTTCGCCGCCGACACCTACGGGCCAGGACGTCGCGGTCTTCGTCGTCGACCCCGACGGCGGCGTGCAGGCCACGCTCGGCGGCTCGATCGACTTCCTCGCCATGCACCCGGCGTGGTCGCCCGACGGGCGCCTGATCGCCTTCGCCGGGGGGCCCTTCGAGCACCCGGCGATCGGCCTCTACGACGTCGCCTCGAGCGCCGTCTCGTGGGTCTGGCGCGGCGAGCGCGACGCGCACGGCCCGTGCTGGTCGCCCGACGGCACGGCCCTCGCCTTCCTCACCGACCACGACGCCGAAACGGGATTGCACTGGCTCCACCTGCCGACGGGCGAGCTGCGCGACCTGACGATCGGGGCCGGCAACCACTCGATCCCCGTCGTTCCTGCCCGACGGCTCGGCCCTGCTCTGCGGCCTCAGCGCGCCAGACCACCCCAACGACCTCTTCCGCATCGCGACGAGCGACGGCGCGGTCACGCGCCTGACCGAGTCGCTGCCCGACGACCTGCGCGGGCGCCGCTTCCCCGGCGGGCGCCCGGTGCGCTTCACCAGCCGCGACCATCTGGCCGAGGTGCCCGGCCTGCTCGTCGAGCCCGACGAGCCCAACGGCGGCGCCGTCGTGCTCGTCCACGGCGGTCCGACCTGGCATCACTCCGACTCGTGGGACCCGCTGCGCCAGGCGTTCCTCGACGCCGGCCTCACGGTGCTGCACCCGAACTACCGGGGCAGCGACGGCTACGGCCGGCGCTGGCAGCTCGCCAACCGCTGGCTCATGGGCCAGGGCGAGGCGCTCGACGTCGCCGCGTCGTGGGACTTCCTCGTCGGCCTCGGCTGCGACCCGTCGCGGATCGCCGTCACGGGTCGCAGCTGGGGCGGCTTCATGACCATGGCGATGGTGACCCAGTTCCCCGAGCTCTGGGCCTGCGGCGTCGCCGGCGTGCCCTTCTTCGACTTCATCGACGCCGCCGTCGACCCGGCGATCCGCGAGGACCTGCGCTGGTGGGACCGCGAGAACACCGGCGACCCGGTCAAGGACAAGGCGAAGCTCGAGTACTACTCGCCGATCAACCACCTCGACCGCGTCGAGGCGCCGCTCCTGCTGCTCGCCGCCGAGAACGACCCGCGCTGCCCGCCGACCCAGATCGCCGAGGTCGCCGGGCGCTTGCGCGCCCGCGGCAAGACCTGCGACTACGTGATCTACCCGCAGGAGGGCCACGAGATCAGCGGCGCCGAGCACCGTCTCGACTACGACCGGCGGACGGTCGAGTTCATCCTGCGGCACACCTTGCGCTGAGCGCGGGGCCGCACGGGCGGGGCGGCGGCGCGCGAGGGCGCGACGGGTCAAGATCGGGCGACGGGCGGCCGGCGGCTCTGACGAGCCGCCGGCCGCCGTCGCCATCCCCGCCCTCCCGCCGCTGAACCCGCCCCCGTTTCTACGGTAGACTCGACCTGTCCCGAGCGAGCGACTCCCGGCAGGTGTCCCCATGAAGGTCCGCGTCACCATCACGCCCAAACAGGGCATCCTCGACCCCCAGGGCGTGACGGTCGAGCGTGCGCTCCCGGCGCTCGGGTTCCAGGGCGTGACCGACGTCCGCATCGGCAAGCACATCGAGCTGCGCTACGACCCGCCCGGCGGCGTCTCCGCCGAGCAGGCGCGCAGCCGATGTCGACGACATGTGCCGGCGCCTGCTCGCCAACCCGATCATCGAGGACTACACCTTCGAGCTCGACGAGGGGTGAGGCTGATGAGCTCGGCCTCCCCGCAGCCCGTGCGCTTCGGCGTCGTCGTCTTCCCCGGCTCCAACTGCGACGCCGACGCCCACCACGCGATCTCGACCTTCCCCGGCGCCACCGTCGACTACCTCTGGCACAAGGACACCGACCTCAAGGGAGTCCAGGCCGTCATCCTGCCCGGCGGCTTCTCCTACGGCGACTACCTGCGCTGCGGGGCCATCGCGCGCTTCAGCCCGATCATGCAGGCGGTCAAGGACTTCGCCGCCGACGGCGGCCTCGTCATGGGCATCTGCAACGGCTTCCAGACCCTGACCGAGGCCGGCCTGCTGCCCGGCGCCCTGATCCGCAACACCGGGCTCAAGTTCGTCTGCCGCTACGTCGACCTGCGCGTCGAGAACGCGGAGACGCCCTTCACCCGCGCCTGCGACGACGGCGACGTGCTGCGTATCGTCGTCAAGCACAACGAGGGCAACTACACCGTCGACCCCGAGACGCTCGCCGCGATGAAGGCCAACGGCCAGGTCGTGCTGCGCTATTGCGACGCCGACGGCGTGCCCGGCGACGCGGCCAACCCCAACGGCGCCGTCGAGCACATCGCCGGCGTCTGCAACGAGACGCGCAACGTGTTCGGCATGATGCCGCATCCCGAGAACTCGGTCGAGGCGGCGCTGGCCGGCGGAGCCGACGGGCGCCGCCTCTTCCAGTCGATCATCGACACCCTGACCGGCGCGGAGGTGGCGTCATGACCCGCCGCGCCGACCTCGCCGCCGCCCAGGCGCTCGGCCTCACCGCCGAGGAGTACGAGAAGATCTGCGCGATCCAGGGCGGCGAGCCCACGTACGTCGAGCTCGCCATCTACTCGCTGATGTGGAGCGAGCACTGCAGCTACAAGCACTCGCGGCCGATCCTCGGCCGCTTCCCCACCAGCGGCCCGCGCATCCTCCAGGGCCCCGGCGAGAACGCCGGCGTCATCGACGTCGGCGACGGCTGGGCCGTGGCGATGAAGGTCGAGAGCCACAACCACCCGAGCGCCGTCGAGCCCTTCCAGGGCGCCGCGACCGGCGTCGGCGGCATCGTGCGCGACATCTTCACCATGGGCGCGCGGCCCTGCGTCAGTCTCGACTCGCTGCGCTTCGGCGAGCTCACCGAGCCGCGCCAGCGCTTCCTGCTCGACGGCGTCGTCGGCGGCATCGCCCACTACGGCAACTGCCTCGGCATCCCCACCGTCGGCGGCGAGATCTACTTCGAGCCCAGCTACGAGGGCAACTGCCTGGTCAACGCGATGAGCGCCGGCCTGATCCGCGCCGACGACATCGTGCGCGCGGTGGCGGCCGGTGTCGGCAACCACGTCGTCCTCATCGGCTCCAAGACCGGGCGCGACGGCATCGGCGGCGCCAGCGTGCTGGCGAGCCAGGAGTTCGACGAGACCCTCGAGGAGAAGCGGCCCTCGGTCCAGGTCGGCGACCCGTTCACCGAGAAGAAGCTCATCGAGGCGTGCCTCGAGCTGCTGAACGACCACCACGTGGTCAGCATGCAGGACCTCGGCGCCGCCGGCCTCACGTCGTCCTCCTCGGAGATGGCGAGCAAGGGCTTCGTCGGCCTCGACCTCCACGCCGACCGCGTGCCCCTGCGCGAGGCCGACATGGAGCCTTGGGAGATCATGATCAGCGAGAGCCAGGAGCGCATGCTGGCGATCGTCGAGCCGGTCAAGCTCGAGACGGTGCAGGGCATCTGCGACCGCTGGGACCTCGACTGCACGGTCATCGGCGAGGTGACCGACACCAAGATGCTGCGCATCCACTGGCACGGCGAGGTGGTCGGCGACATCCCGGCGCGTCGCCTCGCCGACGAGTCGCCGGTGATCCGCACGCCCTCGGTGAAGCCCGACTACCTGGTCGACGAGCCGGTGGCCGTGGACGACGCGAGCTACCCGCAGCCCAAGGACCTGGGCGCGGCGCTGGCGGAGCTGCTCGCCGCGCCCAACATCGCCTCCAAGCGCTGGGCCTGGGAGCAGTACGACTACATCGTCCAGGCCAACACGGTGCAGATCCCGGGGAGCGACGCCGCCGTCCTCCGGATCAAGGACACCGAGCGCGGCATCGCCTTCAGCAACGACTGCAACGGGCGCCACTGCTACCTCGACCCGTACCGTGGCGCCAAGGCGGCGGTCGCCGAGGCGGCGCGCAACCTGAGCTGCGCCGGCGCGCTGCCGGTCGCCGTGACCGACTGCCTCAACTTCGGCAACCCCGAGAAGGGCGAGATCTACTGGCAGTTCGAGCAGGCCGTCGAGGGCATCGCCGAGGCCTGCGAGGCACTCGACACGCCGGTCGTGAGCGGCAACGTGAGCTTCTACAACGAGAGCTTCGGGCAGGCGATCTACCCGACGCCGATGATCGGCATGCTCGGCGTCTACGACGACGTGAGCATCCACATCGACGGGGCCTTCAAGGACGAAGGTGACGTGATCGTCCTGCTCGGCCCGCCGGCGGGCTTCGTCGACGGCTCGGAGTACCAG
Source organism: uncultured Thermoleophilia bacterium (assembly GCA_963814545.1). GTDB lineage: Bacteria > Actinomycetota > Thermoleophilia > UBA2241 > UBA2241 > UBA2241. Next base: position 130,055 of record CAWFDC010000003.1, read on the forward strand.
AAGGTGCACCACGGCAAGGTCGCGGGCCGCGTGCCCGACGTTGACCTTGAGGTCGAGGCGCGGCTGCAGGCGGCGGTGCGCGAAGCCATCGCCCGCCGCCTGCTCAAGAGCGCCCACGACTGCGCCGAGGGCGGCGTCGCCGTCGCGCTGGCCGAGTCGGCGATCGCCAGCGGCGCCCCCGGCGGGGCCCGGTGGACCGACCCGACACTGCCGAAGCCGGGCCGGAGCGGCCGCTGGCTCGGCGCCGACGTGACCATCGGCGCCGTCGAGCGGCCCGACCTCGCCCTCTTCGGCGAGGCCCCCAGCCGGGTCGTCGTCACCTGCGCGCCGGGCGACCTCGAAGCAGTCCGCGAGCTCGCCGGCGACCTGCCCTTCGCCGTGCTCGGCGTGGTGACGGGCGAGAGTCTGCGGTGTACCATGGGTGACGAGGAGCTCCTCGCCCTGCCGGTGAGCGAGCTCCACGGCGTTTACGAGTCACTGCCCGATCGTCTTGCCTGACCAGCACACACCCGATATCTCGCCGTTCCGCCGTTCCGTCATCCTGACGGCGCCGGCCCCGTGCCACCGTGCGCCCGGGTCGCGCGACGCGGCCCCACGTCGACGCCCCCGCCGCCCGTGAGCCACGGCTTAGCGCCCGCGCACCGGTCGCTCGCCCGGCCCGGCGGCACGCCGCGCGACGCCTGCGGCGTCTTCGGCGTCTTCGCCCCGGGCTACGACGTCGCCCGCCTCACCTACTTCGGCCTCTACGCCCTGCAGCACCGCGGCCAGGAGAGCGCCGGCATCGCTGTCAGCGACGACGGCGAGGTCACCGTCATCAAGGACCTCGGCCTCGTCTCCCAGGTCTTCAACGAGCAGATGCTCTCGAGCCTCTCCGGCCAGCACGCCATCGGCCACGTGCGCTACTCGACGACCGGGGCGAGCCACTGGCAGAACTCGCAGCCGCTGGTGCGGGCGCGCAACGGCGACGTCGTCGCCCTGGGGCACAACGGCAACCTCGTCAACACCACCGCCCTGCGCGACGAGCTCGTCGCCGAGGGGGTGCGCTTCACCGGCACCACCGACACCGAGGTCATCACGGCGCTCATCGCCCACGAGGCCGAGGGCGACCTGCTCGGCGCA
>CAWFDC010000004.1:0-67492 GCA_963814545.1 uncultured Thermoleophilia bacterium
ACAAGTCGGGCGCGCCGCGGGGGCCGCGCGGGAGACGATCGCGCGGCGCCTGCGCGCCCTCGGCTTCACCTACGTGACGCTCGATCTCGACGGCTTCCGCTCGGGCAGCCTCAACGAGGCGCCCGAGCCGCGCGACGCCGCGGCCGGCCGCGGCTGACCGACGCGGCGCCGTCGCGGGTTCGCTGGTCGGCGGTCGCGGGCCGCGCCCGGCGTCGCACCGCGGGCACGCGCGGCGTCGCAGAGCGGCTTCGCGCCGCGCCGGGCGCCGTCCGGCGACGCCCGACGTCTCGCCCGACGGCGGAGCTCTCCGGGGTCCGCCACGGCGTGGTAGCGTACGACGGTGTGCGGAGAGGCGGCGGCCCGCCGCCACATCGGCGACAGGAGGAGGTGACGGCCGTGGTGCGCAAGCTGCTGGGTCTGGCGACGTTGGGGGTCGCCGGCTGCTGGTACCTGGGGAGGGAGGCGCGCGGCTGTCACTTCGTGAGCCGCGCCGTCGAGGAGATCTCGCGCGACGTCACGGCCGTCTGCGAGCGCGACCCGGCGGCGACCAACAAGCTCGAGATCATCACGTCCTACTCGGGGCTTCACGCGCTCTGGCTCCACCGTCTGGCGCACAAGCTGTGGCGCGAGGGCGTCCCGGTGGTGCCCCGCTGGGTCTCGCAGTTCAACCGCTTCGTGACCGGCATCGAGATCCACCCCGGGGCGCGCATCGGCCACGGCTTCTTCATCGACCACGGCGCCGGGGTCGTGATCGGCGAGACGACCGAGGTCGGCGACAACGTCACCCTGTATCAGGGGGTGACCCTGGGCGGCACCGGCAAGGAGACCGGCAAGCGGCACCCGACCGTGGGCGACAACGTCGATCGTCGGCGCCGGCGCCAAGGTGCTGGGCTCGGTGCGCGTCGGCGACAACGCCAAGATCGGCGCCGGCAGCGTCGTCGTCAGCGACGTGCCGCGCAACTCGACGGTCGTCGGCAACCCGGGGCGACCGGTGCTGCTCGAGGGCCAGCGCGTCGGCATCCCCGACATCGACTACCGCCATCTGCCCGACCCCGTGGCGGAGGCGTTCAAGTGCCTGGTGGCGCGCATCGTCGAGATGGAGAACGAGCTCGACGAGATCCACCCCGACCGCCAAGGGACGCGCCGGGAGGCTGTGGCCGCGACCGAGAGGGTGCTGAAGGACCTGCTGCACTTCGAGGCGGGCGCGGGGATCTGAGGAGGGCGAGATGGCGAAGGGTGAGGGACGGCTGGTGCCGGTCGACGAGCTGCCGCGGCGTTCGCGGCACGGCAAGTACGCCCGCGTGCTCGAGGACTTCCTGCGCGGGCGCGCGCGCCACGCGAGGTACGAGACCGACGCCAAGGCCTCGAACGTCGCGGCGGCGCTGCGCGCCGCCGCCCGTTCGTCGGGCGCCGGCGTCGCCGTCAAGGTCATCAACGGCGAGGTATACCTTTCCCGGGAGTGAGCCGACGGTGTGCTACCATGACCGCCCGGGGAGTCTCTGAACGGAGCGTGATCACACCATGAGCCAGATACGTCGCCTCGTCCTCGACGTGCTCAAGCCGCACCAGCCGACGATGCTCACCCTGGCCACCAAGCTCGGTGACCTCGAGGGCGTGCACGGCGTCGACATCACGCTGTTCGAGATCGACAACAAGGTCGAGAACATCAAGATCACCCTCGAGGGCGAGGACATCGACTTCCAGGACGTCTCCGAGGTCGTCCAGGACGCGGGCGGCAGCATCCACTCGATCGACAAGGTCTCGACCGGCCGCCGACTCATCGAAGAGGCCGAGACGCCGCAGGACGCCGGCGCCCGCTGGCTGCGCTGAGCGCCGGGCGCCGGGCGCAGCGGTAGATGACCGGCAGGGCCAGGCCCAGTCTCACGACGCGCCTGCGGGCGTGGCATCGCACCTTGCGCCAGTACCACGAGATCTCCGGGGTCGGCGAGATCACCCGGCGCTACTTCGCGATGAACGGCTTCGACGGCGTCCTGACGACGCTCGGTGTGCTCGTCGGCGCCTACCTCGGCGGCGTCGACGAGGCGCGCGCCGTCGTCGTGCTCGTGGTGACGACTGCGGTGGCGATGGGCGTCTCGGGGGCCTACGGCTCGTACATGGTCGAGAGCGCCGAGCGCGGCCGCGCCCTGCGCGAGCTCGAGGAGTCCACGCTCACCAGCCTCACCGACACGACGATCGGCGAGGCGTCCCGCTACGCCTCGGTCGTGGTCAGCGCGGTCACCGGCGGGGCGCCGTTCCTGGCCGGCATCGTGGCCGTGATCCCCTTCGCTCCTGACCGCCTTCTGGTCGATCGACACGGCCTACTATCTCGCCGTCGCGTTGGCCTTCGCCGAGCTGTTCCTGCTGGGGGCGTTCCTCGGCCGCGTGTCGAAGGAGCGCATCTGGGGCTACGCGCTGCGGCTCGTCGCCGGCGGAGTCCTCGCTCTCGGGCTCAGCCTGGCCCTGGGGAAGGGAGTCGGGTGACGGCCCCCACGCCGCGGCCGTCGGCGGGCCTCGCCGAGCGGCTCCTCGACGGCCTCAACGAACCCCAGCGGGCCGCCGTGATGCACGGCGACGGCCCCCTGCTGGTGCTGGCCGGGGCCGGCTCCGGCAAGACCCGGGTGCTCACGCACCGCGTCGCCCACCTGATCGCCGCCCACGGCGCCCGGCCCGACGAGATCGTCGCCATCACCTTCACCAACAAGGCCGCCGGCGAGATGAAGGCCCGCATCGAGGGTCTCGTCGGCGGCATCGCCCGCACCATGTGGATCAGCACCTTCCACTCGATGTGCGCCCGTATCCTGCGCCGCGAGGCGCAGCGCCTCGGCTATCGCTCGACCTTCTCGATCCACGACGAGGACGACCGCCGCCGCCTGCTCAAGCGCTGCCTCGTGGACCTCGACATCGACCCCAAGAGGGTGCCGCCCGAGGCCGTGGCGCGCCAGATCAGCGACGCCAAGAACCAGCTGCTCGACGCGGCCGCCTACCGCGAGAAGGTGGCGCGGCTTCCTCGCCGAGTCGGCGGCCGACGTCTACGAGCGCTACGAGCGCGAGCTGGCGGCCATGAACGCCATGGACTTCGACGACCTGCTGATGCAGACGGTCGGGCTGCTCGACCGCTTCCCCGAGCGCCGGCGTCACTACCAGCAGGCCTTCCGCTACATCCTCGTCGACGAGTACCAGGACACGAACCACGCCCAGTACCGGCTGGCCAGCTCCTCGCCGAGGAGCACCGCAACCTCATGGTCGTCGGCGACGACGACCAGTCGATCTACTCCTGGCGCGGCGCCGACATCCGCAACATCCTCGAGTTCGAGCGCGACTACCCCGAGGCGACCGTGATCCGCCTCGAGCAGAACTACCGCTCCACGCAGCGCATCCTCGACGTGGCCAACGCCGTCGTCACCCACAACCGCAAGCGTAAGGGCAAGCACCTGTGGACGCCGCGCGGGGAGGGCGCGCCGGTGCGCGTCGTCGAGGTCAACGACGAGCGCGCCGAAGCGCAGTTCGTCGCCAGCGAGGTGCAGAAGCTGCTCGAGGGTGACGCCGGGGAGAGGGCGTACGCCCCGCACGAGGTCGCCGTCCTCTACCGCACCAACGCCCAGTCACGCGTGCTCGAGGAGCAGTGCGGCCGCTACGCCATCGGCTACCAGGTCATCGGCGGGCCCAAGTTCTACGAGCGCGCCGAGATCAGGGACGTGCTTGGCCTATCTCACCGTCCTCGTGAACCCGGACGACGCGCAGCGCCTGCTGCGCATCGTCAACGTGCCGCGCCGGGGGCTCGGGGCGACGACGCTGCAGCGCCTGCAGGTGTACGCCGCCGGCGCCGGCGAGAGCCTGTGGGCGACCATGGGCCGCCGCCGACGTGCCCGGGCTCACGCCGGGGGCGGTCAAGGCGCTCGACGGCTTCGCGGCCCTCGTGCGCGGGCTGCAGGCCGGGGTCGGGGGCCGCCCGGTCGCCGAGGTCGTGCGCAGCGTGCTCGACGAGACCGGCTACGAGGAGGTGCTGCGCGAGCAGCGCACCCTCGAGGCCGAGGGCCGTCTCGAGAACCTCGAGGAGTTCGTGGGGGTCGCGGCCGAGTACGACCAGCGTGCGGCCGAGCCCTCGCTCGACGGCTTCCTGCAGGAGATCTCGCTCTACGCCGACGTCGACTCGTACGCCGACACGGGAGAGCTCATCACGCTGATGACGCTGCACAACGCCAAGGGGCTCGAGTTCCCGGTCGTGTTCGTCACCGGGATGGAGGAGGGCGTGTTCCCGCACCAGCGTTCGCTGGACGAGCAGAACCTCGAGGAGGAGCGCCGCCTCGCCTACGTCGGCATCACGCGCGCCATGGACCGCCTGTACCTGGTGCACGCCCGCGCGCGCAGCCTGTGGGGCGGGGCGCAGTACAACCTGCCCTCGCGCTTCCTCGGCGAGATCCCGGCGCACCTCATCGAGCGTGAGGTCGTCGGCGGCGGCGCGGCGGGGTGGAGCGGCGCGGCGGCCGTGGGCGGATCGTCCGGCGGGGTGGGGGCGGAGGCGCCGGCGGCCGCGGGGCGTGGGACGACCGGCGGGGCGGCCGGTCGCAGCGCCGGTCGTACGGCGACGAGGTCGACGGCGCCTCGGGCCGCCGCATCACCGGGCTCGAGGGTCGCGGGCGCGACCTCGACAGCGAGGTCGTCGGGCAGTACTTCGCGCCCGGGGAGCGCGTGCTGCACGCCACCCTCGGCGAAGGCACGGTGCTCAACGTCGAGAGCGGCGGCATCGTGCTGGTGCGCTTCGAGAACGACGGCTCCGAGCGCCGCCTCATGGCGAGCGTGGCGCCGCTGCGCAAGCTGCGCGGATAGCTGGTCTGGGCCCGCGCGGCGGCGGGTCGTCAGGGCGCGAGCGGGGGCCCGAGCGCGAAGCTCACGATGCGCCACTCGTCGCCCACGCGCCCGAGCGTCACGTAGGCGTCGGTCGTGCCGTCGGGGCGTGTCTGTGCCGAGGGGGGGTCGACCCGGACCGCTGCCGTGAACTCGATCCTCGAGCTCCGGGGCAGCTTTCAGTAGCCGTCGCTCACCGACAGCAACGTGAGCCGCCGCGTCGACGCTAGGCCGGCGAGGACCTGGTCGGCGAAGGCGGGATCGAGCGCGCGGCGCACGGCGGCTGCATCGCCTCCGTCGACGGCGGCGACGAAGGCGCGCACGAGGGCGCGCGCCTCGGCGGGCACGGGCTTGGCGCGCGCCTCCACGGTCGCGCAGGCCTGGCCGGTGACGGCACCGGAAGACGGGCTTGGGGCAGCCGCGGAGGCGCCGGCGCTCCCCGACGCACCGGCGCTCGCCGACGCGCCTGGTGCAGCCGGGCTGCCGCCTCCGCAGGCGCCCACCAGCAGCGCGGCGCAGAGCACCGCGGCGGCGAGAGCCGGTGGGCGCCGGCGGAGGGACCGTGCGACGGGCGGCCTCAGGGCCCCGTACCGAAGTCGTCGATGAGCCAGCCCCCGTCGCCGCCCTGCACGAGGTAGGCGAAGAGCTGGCGCTCGCCGGCCGCGTCGCCCCACGGGCTGTTGCCCGCCCCCGGATCGATGTACACCGTCATGCGCGCCAGCGTGCGCTCGCCGCCCTCCTCGGGCTGCAGCGTGACGGCGACGAGGCGCACCTCGCCGAGGGGCGTGTCGGCGCCGCCGGCGTGGTTGTCGAGGTAGCGCGGTGTGGCCACCCGGTCGAGGTCGCCGAACTGCCCGCGCTCGAGCATGCCGAGGTAGGCGACGAGCGCGTCGCGCGCCGTCGCGCCCGGTGCGGGTGACGCGGTCGTCGCCGCCTCCTCGTCGCCGCAGGCGGGCAGCCCCACGGGGAGGACGCTCAGGGCGACGAGCGCCATGAACATCAGGGCCGGGGCCGCGGCGGCGCGCCGGCGCGTCGCCCGGCGAGCAAGGATCTTGCCGTGTACGGGTGCGCTCATCGTCAGCCCTCCATGCTCGCCGGATCGTCCTCGCGTAGCGAAGCACGCCGGGCCGTCAGCACGCAAGATGACAATCGCCCGCGGTCTGGACCTCGCGTCGCCGCCGCGGCGTCTGCGGTAGAGTGGGCGGCGACGTCCACCCGAGCCCGGAAGGAAGGTCCCCATGGCCGTGCAGATCAGGCGCGACGGCGCCGTGGCGGTGGTCACCGTCGACCGTCCCCAGGCGTTGAATGCGCTCGACACCGCGACCAAGGAGCTGCTGCTCACCGCCGTCCGTGAGCTCGCCCGCGACGACGCCGTGCGCGTGGTGATCCTGACCGGCGCGGGCGACAAGGCGTTCGTCGCCGGGGCCGATATCGCCGAGATGAAGGACATGACCCCCGAGGAGGCGCGGCAGTCGGCGGCGCTCGGGCAGGCGGTCATGAGCGCCATCGAGGCCGCGCCCCAGCCCTGGATCGCCGCCGTCAACGGCTACGCCCTCGGCGGCGGCTGCGAGCTGGCTCTCGCCTGCGACCTGCGTATCGCCGCCGAGAACGCCAAGTTCGGCCAGCCCGAGATCGGTCTCGGCATCACGCCCGGGTTCGGCGGCACGCAGCGCCTGGTCCGCGTGGTCGGCATGGGCTGGGCCAGACATCTCGTGCTCACCGGGCACCACGTGCGCGCCGACGTGGCGCTGCGCATCGGCCTCGTCCAGGCCGTGGTCCCGCGCGACGAGCTGGCGGCGAAGGCAAGAGCCCTGGCCGACGAGCTGGCCTCCCGCAGCCCGCTGGCGATGCGGTACTGCAAGGCCGCCGTCCAGGCCGCGGGCAACGTCGACCTCGAGACCGGACAGGGCATCGAGCGCGACCTGTTCGCCCTCTGCTTCGCGACCGAGGACCAGAAGGAGGCCATGGCCGCCTTCCTCGAGAAGCGGCCGCCCGCCATCAAGGGGCGCTGAGGCGCGGCGGCGGGCGCGGCGGGCGGGCTCAGTCCCGCCCGCGCGCCGCGCCCGTCGTCCGCCGCGCCCGTTCGTCCGCCGCACCCGTTCGTCCGCCGCACCCGTTCGTCCGCCGCACCCGTTCGTCCGCCCGCCGCTTTCGCCTCCGCCCGTGGCCTGCCACCACGCGTCGTCAAGAACGGCCGCCTCCGTGCCGACACAGGGAGGGATGGCTGAGCGAACGGGCAAGGCGGGCACAGGTCTCCCGGGCGGCCGGCCGCGCGACATGCGCGCCGACCCCTATCTCAAGTCGATGCTCCTCGGCCTGATCGAGGACAGCTACCTCCACACCGGCACCTTCACCCAGTTCGCCGCCGAGGTCCTTCAGGTCATCGTGTACGCGGTCACCGTGCCCGTGGCCTTCACCGAGGGCTTCCTCAAGGCGTACCTCTCCATCGACCGGGTGGAGGAGAGTGACGACGGGCAGATCAAGATCATCCCCAAGGCCGGGGCATCGATCGAGGACATGATCCGCGACGTCGACGAGATCACCGCCCAGGTCGACCCGGGGGCCGTCTTCAACCCCGTCGTACGGGCCAAGCTGGACGCTGTGCACGACACCTCCAGCAAGGCGATGAAGTGGGACCTCGACCAGCTCTCGGCGATGGGCGACGAGCAGCTCATGGACGTGCTGCGCGAGATGCAGCGCGAGTCGGAGCGCATCGAGAGCGGCGAGGGCGACGGGGGTGCGGCCGACGACGAGGCGACCGACGTCGTGCGCCAGAAGCTCGCCACGATCCGTCGCAACGTGCGTCTCTTCCAGGCCCAACAGGCGACGCGCGTCGAGGCCGGCACGGTCGGGGGCGGGGCCGGGATCGTCGGCGGCGAGGCGGCCGGGGCCGCGGGCGCGCCGCCGGGTGTGGCGGCGGCGGACGGGCTGCCGGAGGCGCCGCGTGCCACCGAGGCTCCCGGATCGCCGTCCGGCGACAGCTCTGCCGGCGATCCTGCGTCACCGTCGATCTGAGCTCCGCGGGTTGACCCCGCGCGCCGTGATGAGATAGTCCTGCTCCCGTGGGCAGCGCGCCAGGGCATTTCTCCGATCGTCTCGCCGAGTCCATCCTGCGTCGCCGCAGCGTCGTCTGCGTCGGCCTCGATCCCATGCTCGAGCGCCTGCCGCCCGAGCTGCTCGAGCGCTGGCGCGGGCGCGTGCCCGAGCTCGGCGACGAGGCGGCGGTGGCGGGCTGCTTCAGCGAGTTCTGCCGTGGGATCATCGAGGCGGTGGCCGACGCGGCCGCCTGCGTCAAGCCGCAGGCGGCGTTCTTCGAGCAGTACGGGGCGCCCGGTTGGAGCGCCCTCGCCGAGGTCGTCCGCTGTGCGCACGACCACGACCTCCCGGTGATCCTCGACGTCAAGCGCGGGGACATCGCCTCGACCGGCGTCGCCTACGCGCGCGCCGCGTTCGGCGGCGCCCCGGGGTTCACGGCGCCGGTCGGCGGTCTCGGCGCCGACGCGGTGACGGTGAGCCCGTACTTGGGCGACGATTCGCTCGAGCCGTTCGTCGCGGCCACGGCCGAGGGGCGCGGCGTCTTCGTCCTCACGCGCACCAGCAATCCCGGCGCGGCCACGCTCCAGGAGCAGGAGACCGGGGGGCGGGCGTTGTATCTCCACGTGGCGGAGCTCGTCGCCCGCCTCGGGTCAGCGTCGACCGGTCGCTACGGGTACAGCGACGTCGGCGCCGTCGCCGGGGCGACGGCGCCGACGTCGCTGCGTGCGGTGCGCGACGTGCTGCCGCGGGCCTTCATCCTGGTCCCGGGCTACGGGGCCCAGGGCGGAGACGCGGTGGCGCTGCAGGGCATCGCGCAGGGCGCGGCGGCGGGCTTCGTGGTGAACGCGTCGCGTTCGGTCATCTACGCGTGGCGCGAGACCGGCGTCGAGTATCGCGCCGCCGCCGCCGCGGCGGCGGCGGCGATGCGTGACGAGCTCGGGTCCTGGGGTCGAGGCGATGGCTGACGAGTACGACAAAGACTTGTACGACGACGCCGATCCGGACGCGGCGCTGCGCCGGCTCGAGTCACTCGGGCGCGGGGGTGCCGCCGCCGACGATCGCGGGCGGCGCGAGCCGCCGCCGGCGGCGCCGGGCGAGCAGGCGCCGGCGGTCGCGTCCCGGGAGCAGGCGCCGCCGTCCGACGCGCGCCCGCTGCCGGCCTCGCGCCGGTCGCGACCGGCACTTGCTCCCGATCGCTCGGCGCGCCTCGCGCGGCTGGTGGCGCCGGTCGTCTTCCTCGCCGCCGTGCTCGTGGTGTTCAGCCTGGCCTGGCGCACCGGGGTCGTGGGCGACGGCGCCGGCGGCGCGCCCGTGGCGTCGCCGAGCCCGAAGGCGTCGGTGGAGAAGACACCGACCAAGGAGCCGACCGCCGAGCCCGACGCCGGCTCGGGGACCAAGACGTACACGGTGAAGGCGGGCGACACGCTCTCCGGCATCGCCGAGCGCTTCGACACGACGGTGACCGAGCTCGAGGACCTGAACACCGACCAGGACCTCCAGACGCTCAACCCCGGGCAGGAGCTCACGGTCCCCTCGCCGTAGCCTCGGGGCTCCTGGGTCGCCGGGGCTCCCGGGTCGCCGGGGCTCCCGGGTCGCCGGGGCTCCCGGCGCACTTGGGCTCCCGGCCTACGGTCCGGCCGGCGGCCCCTCTCCCGCGCACCCCGTCTCGTCGGCACGACGCGACCGCTGTGACCCGGCGGCGACCGATCTGACCGGGCCTCGACCGCGACCGACCTCAGCCGGCGTTGCCCGCGACCCTCGGGCGCGCCCACCGACGACCCCGGCTGACGCTGCCCACCGACGACCCCGGCCGACCCTGCAGACTCAGTCGGGCTCCGCCTCCGGGCGTCGTGTGGGACGTCACCCCACGAAGTGGGGTAATGCTATTGCAAAGTGGGGAAGGGTGGGGTAGAGTGGCCGCCATGCAGCGGCCGGTCCTGGTGGGGGAGTTCGAATGCACGCTCGATGCGAAGAACCGCATCGCTATCCCCGCACGCCTGCGCCCCGCTTTCGCCGAGGGCATCTACGTCACCCGTGGCCACGAGCGCTGTCTCGCGGCGTACCCGCCTGAGGGCTTCGAGCGTTTCCTCGAGGAGCAGACGCAGGGTGTCTCGACGCTGAAGAGCAAGGTCCGTGCCCTGGAGCGGTTCGCCGCCGCCAGCGCCGTCCACCAGGAGCTCGATCGCCAGGGGCGCATCACGCTGCCCGCCCGTCATCTGCAGTTCGCCGCCATCGGTCGCGAGGCGACCGTCATCGGGGTCCGCGACCACATCGAGATCTGGGACCGCGCCGCCTGGGCGGCCTATCTGGCCCACCTTGAGGAGGAGGCCGATGCTACCGCAGACGAGCTTGCGACTCCGTGAGTACGAGATGGCGCTCGCCCACACGCCGGTCCTGCTTGAGGAGCTCGTCGAGCTGATCGACCCGCGACCCGGCGAGATCGCCGTCGACTGCACCTTCGGCGCCGGCGGGCACGCCCGCGCGGTCGCCGCGCGGCTCGGCGGCGGCGGCCGGCTGATCGCCTGCGACCGCGACCCGAGCGTGGCCGAGTACTACCACGAGGTGGCCGCCGCCGCGCCGTGCCCCGTCGAGCTCTTTCACGGCGACTTCGCCGACGTGCTCGCCGAGCGCGCCGACGCCTCGGCGGACGTCGTCTACATGGACCTCGGCGTCTCCTCGATGCAGCTCGACCGGCGCGAGCGCGGCTTCTCCTATGCCTACGACGCGCCGCTGGACATGCGCATGGACCCGGAGGCGGGGGTGACGGCCGCCGACCTCGTCAACACCCTGTCGCAGGACGAGCTCACCGACATCTTCCGGCGCTACGGCGAGGAGCGCTACGCGAAGCCGATCGCCCGCGCCATCCTGAGGGAGCGTGAACGCCACCCCCTCGAGTCGACGGGCGAGCTCGTCGGCCTCATCAAGCGCGCCATCCCGACGCCGGCCCGCTTCGGCGCCGGCAACCCGGCACGGCGCGTCTTCCAGGCCCTGCGCATCGTCGTCAACGACGAGCTCGCCTCCCTGGCCCGCGGCCTCGCGGAGGCGCACCGCGTGCTGCGCCCCGGCGGGCGCGTCGCCGCTATCTCCTTCCACTCGCTCGAGGACCGCACCGTCAAGGAGGCCTTCGTGCGCTACAGCGCCGGGTGCATCTGCCCGCCGGGTCTGCCCATCTGTGCCTGCGGCCACGAGCCGACGCTGCGCGTGCTGACGCGCCGGCCGGTGACGCCGCGGGCGCGGGAGATCGAGGTCAACCCGCGCAGCGCCTCGGCGAAGCTGCGCGTCGCCGTCAGGATCTGACGGCCTCCGGCATGGCGGCGAGCGCACAGGCACGGACGTCGGCGGCGCCGGCGAGGCGCCGGGCCGGGGCCGCCCCGGCTCCCCGGCCGTCCTCCTCGCCGGCGCCCGCACGCGTGCCGCGGTCGCGACCGGCGACGCACACGCGCGCCGTGCGCCTGCTCACGGTCTTCCTCATCGCCCTGACCACTCTGGCCGTGGGACGCATCGCGCTCAGCTTCGCCGTCGTCCAGAAGACGATGGCCACCGAGGTCGTCGCCACCGAGGAGCGTCGTGTCGTGGCCGAGAACGCGCAGCTCGCCGCCGACGTGACCCGCCTCTCCTCCATGACGCGCATCCGCTCCATCGCCTTGAGCCGGCTCGGCCTCGTGCCCTCGACCGGGGTCGTCTACCTCTCGGTCGGCCTCGAAGAGGCCGCCGGCGACGACGCGGAGCGCTGAGGTGGCGCAGCGGGGGCGACGACCGGCGCGGGGGGCACGCCCGAGCCTCGCACGCCGGGTGGCCGGCGCCCTGGGGGCCGGCGGCGGGCGCTCCGGTGACGCCATCGACGGCCGCATCCGCCTGCTCCGCCTGCTCGCCGTCCTCGCCTTCTTCGTCGTCGGCGGGCGGGCCATCGCGCTCGCGTCGTCGGCCGAGGACCTGGCGCGCATCGCCCAGGGGCAGCAGCGCTGCACGCTCACCCTGCCGGCCCACCGTGGCTCGATCGTCGACCGTGACGGGCACGACCTCGCGGTCGGCGAACCGCGGCAGACCGTCTACGCGACGCCGTACATGCTCGACGACCCCGAGGCCGCGGCGAAGCAGCTCTGGCGCGCGCTGCAGATCAAGAAGAAGGCTGCGCGGCGCGCTCTGCAGGAGGCGCTCGCGGACCGGTCGAGCGGCTTCGCCTTCGTCGCCCGGCAGGCCACGCCCGAGCGTGCCAAGCGAGCCCTCGAGCTCGATCTTCCGGGTGTGGGCAGCTACGCGGAGGAGACTCGCGTGTACCCGCTGGGTGGCGTGGCCGCGCAGGTCGTCGGCTTCGCCGGTCTCGACAACACGGGGATCGCCGGCATCGAGGCGAGCCACGAAGCCGACCTCGCCGGCCGGCCCGGCAGCGCCGTCGTCGTGCGCGACCCGGCCGGCCGCACGCTCAAGACGCTCCGCCAGACGCAGCCGACGCCCGGCGAGACCGTCCGCCTGACCATCGACGCCGACATCCAGTACGCCGCCGAACAGATCCTCGAACGCACCGTGCGCGCCTATGGCGCCTCGGCCGCCGTCGCCATCGTGCTCGACCCGCGCACCGGCGAGGTCCTGGCCATGGTCAACGTGCCCGGCGTCAAGGACCACCGCTTCGGCGTCGACGCCCGCTACGAGAGGAACCGGGCGGTCACCGACGCCTACGAGCCGGGCTCCATCTTCAAGGCCGTGACCATCGCCGGGGCCCTGGCCGACGGGGTGGTGAAACCGGGCACGGAGTTCGATCTCGCGTCATCGATCAAGGTCGCCGACCGCGTGGTCGGCGAGGCCCACGAGCGCGGCACCACCACGTACAGCGTGCGCGAGATCCTCTCCCACTCGAGCAACGTAGGGGCCGTGAAGATCGGCCTCAAGATGGGGCAGAAGCGACTCCTGAAGTGGGTCGACAAGTTCGGCTTTGGGCAGACGACCGGGGTAGGCTTCCCGGGTGAATCGGCCGGGATCGTGCCGCGGGAGTGGTCGGGCTCCACGATCGGCAACCTGCCCCTCGGGCAGGGGATCGCGGTGACGCCGCTGCAGATGGCCTGCGCCTTCGGAGTCCTCGCCAACGACGGGGTGTGGGTGCAGCCGTGGCTCACGGCCCAGGTCGGGGAGGAGGCCGCACCGGAGCCCGAGCAGCGCCGCGTCGTGCCGGCCAAGGTGGCGCGTCAGATGCTCTCCATGCTGACCGACGCCGTCGAGGAGGGGACGGGGACCAAGGCACGGATCCCCGGCTACGCCGTCGCCGGCAAGACGGGCACCGCGCAGAAGCCGCTGGCCGACGGAAGCGGGTATTCGAAGACCGCCTACCTGGCTTCGTTCGTCGGCGTCGTGCCCGCCGACGACCCGCAGCTCGTCGTGCTCGTCGCGGTCGACGAGCCGCGGGCGGCGATCTGGGGCGGCGAGGTCGCGGCCCCGGCCGTGGCCGACATCGCCACCTTCGCCCTGCAGCACCTCGAGATCGAGCCGTGAGCGCGGGCCGGCGACGGCCGTCCCGGTGGTGACGTCTTTGGTAGAATCGCCACGCATGAGGATCGACAGGCTCGCCGAGTCGGTCGCCGGCGCCACGCTCGTGGGCGACCCGCGCACCGAGATCACCGCCCTCGCCTACCACACGCGTGACGTCGGCGACGGCACGCTGTTCCTCTGCGTGCGCGGGTTCAGCCACGACGGGCACGACCACGCCGCCGAGGCCGTGCGCCGCGGCGCGGTCGCTCTGGTCGGCGAGCGCCTGCTGCCGCAGGCCGTGCCGCAGCTCCTCGTGACTTCGACCAGGGCCGCCATGCCGCTCCTCGCCGCGCGCTTCCACGGCGACCCCTCGCGCCGCCTCGACGTGGTCGGCGTCACGGGCACCAACGGCAAGACCACGACCGCTCACCTGCTGGCGGCGATGTTCGAGGCCTGCGGCCGGCGCAGCGGCGTGCTCGGTACGGTGAGCAACCGTGTCGGCGGCAGGGACGAGCCCGTCGTGCTGACGACGCCGGAGTCGCTCGACCTGCAGGCGCTGCTCGCGCGCATGGTCGCCGCCGGCGACGACGCTTGCGTCATGGAGGTCTCCTCGCACGCCCTCGCCCTGGGCCGCACGGCCGGGGTGCGCTATGCGGCCGTCGTCTTCACCAACCTCTCGCGCGACCACCTCGACTTCCACCAGGACTTCGAGGGGTACTACGCGGCGAAGCGGATGCTCTTCCTCAGCGACGGCGTCGCGCCGCCCGGGACGGCGGCGGTCGTCAACGTGACCGGTGAGTGGGGCCGGCGGCTGGCGGCGGAGTGCCGCGGGCCGTACGGCCCGCGCCTCTGGACCTGCGCCGTCGAGGACGGGGCCGACGCGCCAGCCGCGGGGACGGCCGACGCCCGCGCCGTTGACGTCGAGCTCGGCGCCGACGGCGCCGCGTTCACGCTCGCCGCGCCGCGGGCCGGCGTGGAGCGGCGCGTCGAGCTGCGCCTCGCGGCGCGCTTCAACGTCGAGAACGCGCTCACGGCGGCGACTGCGGCCCTGGCGCTCGGACTGCCCGCCGACGACGCCCTGCGCGGGCTCTCCGCGGCCGAGGGCGTGCCGGGGCGCTTCGAGGCGGTCCGCGCCGGGCAGCCGTTCGCCGTGCTGGTCGACTACTCGCACACGCCGGACTCGCTCGAGAACGCGCTCCACGCGGCGCGCTCGATCGCCGCCGGACGCCTGCTCGTGGTGTTCGGGTGTGGCGGCGATCGCGACCGCGGCAAGCGGCCGCTGATGGGCGGCATCGCGGCGCGCCTCGCCGACCGGACCTACATCACCTCGGACAACCCGCGCAGCGAAGAACCTGAGGCGATCATCGCCGAGATCCTCGCCGGCGTGCCGCCCGAGCGGCGTGAGAAGGCCGCCGTCGAGCCCGATCGCCGCCGGGCCATCGAGCTCACCGTCGCCGAGGCACGTGCCGGCGACGTCGTCCTCATCGCCGGCAAGGGACACGAGCAGGGGCAGACCTTCGCCGACCGCAAGCTCCCCTTCGACGACCGCGTCGTGGCGGCCGAAGCGCTGCGACACCTCGGCCACGCCGGCGGGGAGGACACCTGATGCTGCCGCTCACCCTCGCCGAGGTCGCGGCCGCCGTCGGCGGGGAGTTGCGCGGCGCCGACGGCGCGCTCACCGTGCGCGGCGTCTCCACCGACACGCGCCGTCTGCGGCCGGACGACCTCTTCGTCGCCCTGCGCGGCGAGCGCTTCGACGGCGACGAGTTCGCCTCCCGGGCGCTGGCCGCCGGGGCGGCCGCCGTGCTCGTGCGGCACGAGACGGCGGCCGCGCTCGGCGACGGCCGGCCCTGCGTCGCCGTCGACGACGGCGTCGTCGCCCTCGGGGCGCTGGCGCGCGCCGTGCGCCGTGCCGCAGGGATCAAGGTCGTCGGTATCACCGGGAGCGCCGGGAAGACCTCGACCAAGGACATCCTCGCTGCGCTCCTCCGACCGGTGGCCCGCGTGGTCGCCACGCACGGCAACCTCAACAACGAGGTCGGCCTGCCGCTGACCCTGCTGGAGGTCGAGCGCAGCACCGAGGTCGCGGTCGTCGAGATGGCGATGCGCGGGCCGGGGCAGATCCGCGCGCTGGCGGCGATCGCCGAGCCCGACGTCGCCGTCATCACCAACGTGGCTCCGGTCCACCTCGAGCTCGTGGGCGGGATCGAGGACGTGGCGGCGGCCAAGGCGGAGATCCTCGAGGGGCTCGGCCCCGGCACCGCCGTGGTGCCCGGCGACGAGCCCCTGCTCGAGGGGCACCTGCGCCGCCACGCGGGGCGCGTGGTCACCTTCGGCACGCCGCAGAGCGACGTGCACCTGGTCGAGTCGGAGGCGCGGGGGACGGGGACGCACGTCCTCGTCGACGCCTTCGGCCGCCGTGGCGCTCTGGGCTTCAGTTTCGGCGGCGAGCACTACCTGCGCGACGCGCAGGCCGCGCTCGCCGCCTTCCTCGAGCTCGGCTACCGCCTCGACGAGGCCCGGCCCGGGGCGGCGGCCGTCACGTTCTCCGAGCTGCGCGGCGAGATCGTCGCCCTGCGCGGCGGCGGCCTGCTGCTCGACGACAGCTACAACGCCAACCCGGCGGCGACCAAGGCCGCGCTCGACCACCTCGTGGCCCTCGCCGCCGGGCGCCCGGCCATCGCCCTGCTCGGCGACATGCGCGAGCTGGGGCCCGAGGCTCCTGTGTACCACCGCGCCGTGGGCGAGTACGCCGCCCGCGCCGGCGTACAGGTCGTGGCCGCCGGCGAGCTCGCCCGTCACTACCTCTGCGGCGCCCCCCACGAGGTGTGGTTCCCGACCGTCGAGGAGCTGATCGCGGCGCTGCCCGGCGCGCTGGCGCCGGGCAGCGCCGTGCTCGTCAAGGCTTCGCGCGCTCTGGCGTTCGAGCGCGTCGCCGCCGCAGTGAAGGAAGCGCACCCTCCGGCGGCGAACGCCGGGGAGGCCGGCGCGACGCCGGCCTCCGGCACGATGGACGCCGGCGCGAGACCGGCCACGGGGCCGGCCGCCGCCGAGGAGCCGGCCGCCGCGCCGTCGGAGGACGCGGCGCCGGCCGCCGCCGGGGAATCGGCCGCACCGGGCGCCCGGCCGGCGGGCCCGCCGGAGACGACGCGAGGGGTCGACTGAGCGATGCTGCGTGCGATGGTGGCGAGCGTCACCGCCATGGTCCTGGTGCTGGCCATCGGGCCGGCCTTCGTGCGCTGGCTGCGCTTCAACGAGTACGGCCAGAACATCCGCGTCGAGGGCCCGGAGGGCCACCAGGTGAAGTCGGGGACGCCGACCATGGGCGGCCTCCTCATCTGGTTCGCGGTGCTCGTCCCGTACATCGTCTTCAGCCGCTTCTCGGTCGCCTCGTTCACGGTGCTCTTCGCCGCCCTCGCCAACGCCTCGATCGGCTTCGTCGACGACTGGATGAAGATCGTCCGCCGCCGGTCGCTGGGCCTCTCCGCCCGCTACAAGCTCCTCCTGCAGCTGCTGCTCTCGCTCTTCATCGGCTTCGTCGTCCTGCACTTCTGCGGCCTCGACACGCGCATCGACGTGCCGTTCACGGACCTGCGCCTCGACCTCGGCACCTGGGGGTTCTACGCCGTCGTTTTCCTCACGCTCGCCGGGTTCTCCAACGCCGTGAACCTCACCGACGGTCTCGACGGCCTGGCGGCGGGCGCCTCGGCCATCGTCCTCGTCGCCCTCGCCGGCGTCGCCTTCATCATCGCCCGCAACACCAACGACCCCGGGGTGCAGGACCTCATGGTCGTCGCCGGCTGCGTCGGCGGCGCCTGCCTCGGCTTCCTCTGGTACAACTCGTTCCCGGCCGATGTGTTCATGGGGGACACCGGCTCGCTCGGCCTCGGCGGCGCGATCGCCGCCATGGCGATCCTCACCCGCACCGAGCTGGCGCTGGTCATCATGGGCGGCCTCTTCGTGCTCGAGGCCGGCTCGGTCGCCCTCCAGGTCGCGGTCTTCAAGCTGACCGGCAAGCGCGTCTTCCTCATGGCCCCGCTGCACCACCATTTCGAGCTCAAGGCCTGGTCGGAGACCAAGATCATCGTGCGCTTCTGGATCGTCGCCGCGATCTTCGCCGGCGCCGGGTTCGTCGCCTACTACGCCACCTTCTGACCGTGGAGCTCGACGGCGTCCGCACCCTCGTCGTGCTCGGGCTCGGCCGCAGCGGCCGCCCGGCGGTCCGCCTCGCCCGCGAGCGCCTGCCCGGCGTGCGCGTGGTCGCGCTCGACGAGAACGCGGGGATCGCGGCCGAGGTCCTCACCGAGCTCGAGGCGGCGGGGGCCGAGGTACGGACCGGGGAGGAGGCGTCGCTGCCGGCCGGGGCCGACCTCGTGGTCAAGAGCCCGGGGGTGCCGCGCCAGAGCCGCCTCGTCGAGGCGGCCGTCGCGCGCGGCGTCCCGCTCTGGAGCGAGGTCGAGTTCGCCGCGCGCTTCCTGCCGAACCGCCTGATCGGCGTCACCGGCACCAACGGCAAGACGACGACCACCGCCCTGACCGGCCGGATCCTCGAGGAAGCGGGCATCCCCGCGGCGATCGGCGGCAACATCGGCCTCGCCCTGGCGCAGCTCGCGCTCGACGCCGACCCCGCGGCGGTCGTCGTCGCCGAGCTCTCGAGCTTCCAGCTCGAGGACGTCGACCGCTTCAGGCCCGACGTGGCCGTGCTGCTCAACCTGACCGAAGACCACCTCGACCGCCACGGCGGCTACGCGGGGTACGCGGCGGCCAAGCTGCGGGTCTTCGAGAACCAGGGGCCGGGCGACCTCGCCCTGCTCAACGCCGACGATCCAGGTACCGCCGCCGAGACGATACCGGGGAAGGGTCGCCGCCGCTGGTTCGCGACCGGGGACGGCTTCCCCGGTCAGGCGGCCGGGGTGAGTGACGGCCGGCTCTGGCTCGCGCTCGACGGCGAGCGTGTGGCCCTCTGTCGCGCCGACGAGCTCTCGCTGCGCGGCGAGCACAACCTGCAGAACTCACTGGCCGCGGCCGCGGCGGCGGCGGCCGTCGGGGCGTCGCCCTCCTCCATCGCGGCCACGCTGGAGACGTTCGCCCCCGTGGCCCACCGCCTGCAGGTGGCCGGGGTCGTCGACGGCGTGAGCTACGTGAACGACTCCAAGGCGACCAACATCGACGCGACCCTGAAGGCGCTGACCGCCTACTCCGGCCCCGTCGTCCTCGTCCTCGGCGGCCGCGGCAAGGGCTCGCCGTTCGACGAGCTCGCGGCGGCCTGCGAGGGCCGCGTCCGCGAGGTCGTGCTCATCGGCGAGGCGCGCGGCGCCCTCGAGGACGCCTTCCGGCGCCGCGCCGCGAGCGCTCCCGCCACCGCCGTGCCGTTCGCGTCCCTTCCCGACCTCGACGCCGCCGTGACGTGGGCGTCGCTGCACACCGGGCCCGGCGACGTCGTCCTGCTCAGCCCCGCCTGCGCCAGCTTCGACCAGTACAGGAGCTACGAGCACCGGGGCGAACACTTCATGGAGCTGGTCGAGAAGCTGAGAGGCGGGAGAACGGGAGCGTGAGCACGCGTCGCACCACCGCGGGGAAGGAGCGTCTCGAGCCGGCCCCGTGGGTCAACGGGCGCGGCGCGACGGCGCCCGGGACGGCGCCGTCCCGCGGCGGCGCGGCGGCCGGCTCCGGCCGCGGGACCGCGGCCAGGAGCGGCGCGGCGCGGGCCGGCGCCGCGGGCGCCGCGCCGGCGAAGCGTCCGGCGCGCGAGCGCTCGTCTGCCGCCGGCCGCGCGCCGGCGGCGCGCCGCCCGGGCGCCGCGCGCCGCGCGGCGACGCTCGGCAGCGGCGCGCCCGAACGCCGTCTGCTCCTCCTCGCGACCGCCCTGCTCCTGCTCTACGGCCTGGTCATGGCCTACAGCGCCTCGGCTGCGCAGGCCTACTTCGAGCACGGGACGACCTTCTACTTCTTCCGCCGCCAGCTCGTCTTCGCGGGTCTCGGGGTGCTGGCCCTCGTCGTCTTCTCGCGCATCGACTACGTCGTCTGGCGCCGCTTCGCCGCGCCGTTCGCGATCGTGGCCGCCGGCCTCCTCGTCACGGTCTTCGTCCCCGGGTTCGGCGTCACGGCGCGCGGGGCGCGCCGCTGGATCGACCTCGGCTTCACGCAGCTCCAGCCCAGTGAGGTCGCCAAGCTCGCCGTCGTCGCCCTGCTGGCGGCGCTGATCGTGCGCGACCCGGCGGCGCTGCGCACGCGGCAGGGCTTCGTGCGCCTCGTCCTCGTCGGTCTCGTTCCGTTCGGCCTGCTCGTTGGGCTCCTGCAGAAGGACCTCGGCACGACGCTCGTCCTGTGCGTGGGCGCGGCGGCCGTGCTCGTCGCCGGGGGAGCGCGCTGGCGGCACCTCCTCGGCCTCGCCGCCCTGGCGCCGCTGCTCGTCGGGGCCCTGATCCTCGTCGAGCCCTATCGCATGGACAGGATCACCGCTTTTCTCGACCCGCAGCGCTTCGCCCAGACGAGCGGGTTCCAGGCCACGCAGTCCCTGGTCTCGATCGCCTCCGGGAGGATCTTCGGCATCGGCCTCGGCAACTCGGTGCAGAAGTTCGGCTACCTGCCCGAGCAGACGACCGACATGATCACCGGCATCATCGGCGAGGAGCTCGGCCTCGTCGGCCTCCTCGTGCTCATCGGCCTCTACGTGCTGCTCGCCTGGGCGGCCTTCCGCATCGCGCTCTCCTGCCGAGAACTCTTCGGCAAGCTGCTCGCCGTCGGCATCGCCGGGCTCATCATCGGGCAGGCGTTCATCAACATCGGGGCGGCGCTCAGCGTGGTGCCGCTGACCGGCGTGCCGCTCCCGCTGGTCTCGATCGGCGGCACGAGTCTCGTCGTCGTGCTCGCCGGGATCGGCATCCTCGTCAACGTCTCCGCCAACCGGAGGAGCTACATTGTCGTCAGCGCTCCACGGAGCCGCCGTGCTCCTCGCCGCGGGGGGGACGGGCGGCCACCTGACCCCCGCCCTCGCCGTCGCCGCTGAGCTCGAGGGCCGCGGCGCCCGCATCGCCTTCGTCACGACCCCGGCCCAGGCCGGGCTGCCGCCCGACCGCTGGGCGGTGCGCACGCTGGACATGCGCGGGTTCGAGCGTCGTCTGACGGCGCGCTCCAACCTCACGACGCTGCGCCTGCTCGCCGCGGCCGCGCCGCGCGCCCTCGGCATCCTGCGCGAGCTGGCCCCCGACGCGGTCGTCGGCGGCGGCGGCTTCGCCAGCGGGCCGGTCGTCGCGCTGGCCGGGGCGCGCGGCACGCCTGCTGTGGCTCTCGAGGCCGACGCCCGGCTCGGGGTCACCAACCGCCTTCTGCGGCCCTTCGTCGACCGGCTCTGCCTGAGCTTCCCGATCGCCGGCCTCGAGCCGCCGAAGTTCGTCGTCACCGGCAGGCCGCTGGCGGCGGCGCAGGTCGCGGCCACGCGCGCCGAGGGCCTCACCGCCTTCGACCTGCGCGACGACCTGCCGGTGGTGGTGGTCTTCGGCGGCAGCCAGGGCGCCCAGTCGCTCAACCGCGCCTGCCTCGACGCCTTCAGCGGCGAGCTCCCCTTCCAGCTCGTCCACGTCTGCGGGCCGCGCAACCACGACGAGGTGAAGGTCGAGCTCGAGCGCCGCAGGGCGCGGTTTGAGCGCTACCGGCTGGTGCCGTACACTCCGCTCCTGGCCCAGGCGATGGCCGCCGCCGACCTCGTGGTGGCCCGCTCCGGAGGGTCCGTGGCCGAGATCGCGGCGCTCGGGCGCCCGGCGATCCTCGTGCCCTACCCGCACGCGACCGCCGACCACCAGCGGCGCAACGCCGAGTGGATGGCCGCCGGTGGCGCGGCGCTGGTCGTCGACGACGCCGCCCTCAGCGGCGAGTTCCTCGGCCGTCTGGTCGCCGAGCTGCTCGGCGACGACGAGCGGCGGGCGCGCATGGCGGCCGCGAGCCGGCGGCTCGGCCGCCCGGACGCGACGCGACGCGTCGCCGACACCATCGAGGCGCTCATGGAGGCGAAGGGACGGTGAGCAGGACGCGCGAGAGCTTCCCCCAGCCGGTGCACTTCATCGGCATCGGCGGCGCCGGCATGAGCGCCATCGCCCTGGTCCTCCACCAGATGGGCGTGCGTGTCGCGGGCTCCGACCTCAAGCAGTCGCGCTACACGCGGCGGCTCTCTGAGGCCGGCGTCCCCGTGGCCATCGGCCACCGGGCCGACAACCTCGGTGACGCCGCCGTGGTCGTCGTCTCCTCCGCGATCCCGCGCGGCAACCCCGAGCTGCGCGCCGCCCGCCAGCGCGGCGCGCCCGTGCTGCAGCGCGCCGAGATGCTGGCCCGCCTCATGGCCACGCGGCGCGGCATCTCCGTGGCCGGCACGCACGGCAAGACGACGACCTCGTCGATGGTGTCCCACGTCCTCCACGGCGCCGGTCTCGACCCGACCTACGTCATCGGCGGCGAGCTCAACGAGATGGCCTCCAACGCCGGCCTCGGGTACGGCGAGTGGCTCGTCGCCGAGACCGACGAGAGCGACGGCAGCCTCGTCCACCTGCGGCCCGAGATCGCCGCCGTGATGAACCTCGAGATGGACCACCACGCGAACTTCAGCTGCCTCGACGAGATCCGCGACGTGTTCCACACGTTCGTCGGCCTGCTGCCCCCTGACGGGCTCCTCGTGCTGGTCGAGGGCACCGGCACCGAGTCGCTGCGCGCGACCGCGACGGCGCCGGTACTGACCGTCGGCATCGACGCCGGCGACTGGCAGGCCCACGTCGAGTGTGTCGACAGCTTCAGCAGCGAGTTCACGGTCCGGCGCGGGGAGGAGGACCTCGGCGTCGTGCGCCTCAAGGTGGGCGGCGTGCACAACGTGGTGGACGCCCTCGTCTGCCTCGCCATCGTCGACCGCTGCGGCCTGGGCGTCGCCGAGGCCGCCGCGCAGCTCGCCACGTTCAGCGGCGCGGCGCGCCGCTTCGACGAGATCGGGCGGCCGCGCGGAGTCCTCGTCTACGACGACTACGCCCACCACCCTACCGAGATCGAGGCGACGCTGAACGCCGCCAACCTCGGCGGCCACCGCAAGGTCATCGCCGTCTTCCAGCCCCACCTCTACTCGCGCACCCGTCACCTGCAGCGCGAGTTCGGCCGCGTCCTCACGCTCGCCGACGAGACCGTGGTGACGGACATCACCGGCGTTCGCGAGGAGCCCGAGCCCGGCATCACCGGCAAGCTCATCGTCGACGCGTACCTGGCCGCACGGCCTGGAGGACCGGTCCGTTACCTGCCGCGCAACGCCGACGTGGTGCGCTACCTCCGCGACCGGGTGCGGCCCGGGGACCTCGTCCTCACCATCGGCGCCGGCGACATCCACACGGTCGCCGCCGAGCTCGTGGCACTGCTCGACGACGAGGCCGCGCCGCCGCCGGCGATCGCCGCCGCCGGCCGCGACTGACGCCCGCCCGCCGGCTCCGCAGGGACGCCGTCCGCGGCGGCGAATACGCGGGTGAGCCGACCCTTCACCCGACCCCGGGGCAGAGACGCATGGCGAGACACGGGGGGGCGCGCGGCCCCCGCCTGCACATCTTCTGGAGCATCCTGCTGACGGTCGCCGTCCTCGCGGTGCCGGGCGCGGTCGTCGCCTGGGGCCGCTCGACGTCCACGTTCACCACCGAGCGCGTCGCCGTCACGGGCGCCCACATGGTGGCGAAGAAGGAGGCCCGGCGGGCTCTCGAGGGCGCCTTCCTCGGCGAGAACCTCTTCGCCGTCACGGCCGACGACGTGCGACGCGTCCTGCGCCGGCAGTGTTACCTCGCCGATGTGGAGATCGACCGCGACTTCCCCGACACGCTGCGCGTGCGCCTCATCGAGCACCGGCCGGCGCTCGCCGTGCTGGCCGAGGGGCGCTGGTTCCTGGTCAGCGACGAAGGGCACGTGATCTGCGAAGCGCCGGCGAAGGGCGACTCCGGTGCCGGCCAGGCTGCCCGCGAGGCCGCCGCCGCGGCCGACGGCTCCGCCGCGGGCGGGGATCCCGACGCGGCGACCGACGGCGAGGGGTCGCCCGCCGCGGCCGACGGCGCGGCGTCCGGCGCGGGCACTCTCGACGAGGGCCCCGCCGGCAAGGTGGAGGGTGCCCTGCCGCGGCTGCGCGTCGCCGAGGCGCTCCGGGCAGGAAGGGCGGCGGGCGACGCCAGGGTCCGTACCGCGGTCGCCGTGCTCGCCGACGTACCCCGGAGCTTGCGGCGCCGGATCTCACGCGTCGACGTGACCAAGGCGGGGCGCGTGACCGTCACGCTGAGAGACGGCCCGGTGGTGCGTCTCGGCGACGCCGCGCGCTTGGGCGACAAGGTCATCGCCTTGCGCGCCGTCACGGCGACGTATCGCGCCCGGGGTCTGCGCCCGACCTACGTCGACGTCTCCGTGCCCGAACGCCCGCTCGGTCGGCCGCTGCTCAAGTGACGCCCGACGGTATGCTCAAGGGCGAGACGAGGGCCACCCCGCCCGGCGCCCGACGACGGACGTGTTTGACACCCCTCTCGGGCCGTCGGTATATTCAGGCGAGGGTTTCCTCTCGACCGGCGGGGCAGGGTTGACGGTCAGGGAAACGCCCGCAAAACGTAGAGATATGTGGCTGGTCAAGAGGTGCTGTCCACGCAGTCTCAAGCACTGGATGAGAGTCGGCGGAGAGTCATGACGGCGAGTCTCGACCTTAACAGGAGGGTAGCCAGATGATGGACTCGTCGGCCAACTATCTCGCCGTCATCAAGGTCGTGGGCGTGGGCGGCGGCGGCACCAACGCCGTGAACCGCATGGTCGACGCCGGCCTGCGGGGCGTCGAGTTCATCGCCGTCAACACCGACGCCCAGGCGCTGCAGATGTGTGACGCCGACGTCAAGATCCACATCGGGAGCAAGATCACGCGCGGTCTCGGGGCGGGGGCCAACCCGACCATCGGCTACCAGGCCGCGGTCGAGAGCAAGGACGAGCTGCGCGACGCGCTCAAGGGCGCCGACATGATCTTCGTCACCGCCGGCAAGGGCGGCGGCACCGGCACGGGCGCCGCGCCCGTCATCGCCGAGCTGGCGAAGGAGCTCGGCGCCCTGACCGTCGGCGTGGTCACGCGGCCCTTCACCTTCGAGGGCAAGCGCCGCGCCCGCCAGGCCGAAGACGGCATCCAGTCGCTGCGCGAGAAGGTCGACACGCTGATCATCATCCCCAACGACCGCCTGCTGCAGGTGGTCGAGCGCCGCACCTCGGTGATCGAGGCCTTCAAGGTCGCCGACGACGTTCTGCGCCAGGGCGTGCAGGGCATCACCGACCTCATCACGGTGCCCGGCCTCATCAACCTCGACTTCGCCGACGTGCGCACGATCATGAAGGACGCCGGCTCGGCGCTCATGGGCATCGGCGTGTCGAGCGGCGAGAGCCGCGCCGTCGAGGCGGCGCGGGCGGCGATCAGCTCGCCGCTCCTCGAGGCCAGCGTCGAGGGCGCCAAGGGCATCCTGCTGAACATCACCGGCGGCAGCGACCTCGGGCTCTTCGAGATCAACGAGGCCGCCGAGATCATCTCCAGCGCCGCCGACGCCGACTGCAACATCATCTTCGGCGCCGTCGTCGACGCCGGGCTCGGCGACGAGGTCCGCGTCACCGTGATCGCCACCGGGTTCGACGGCACGGTCGAGGGCTTCGAGGCGCCCGCGCGCACCGAGTCCGCCACGCCGCGGCCCACGACGACCTTCGAATCCGGCGAGGCGCGGCCGCGCTTCGACGTCGACGACGACGTGCTCGACATCCCGAGCTTCCTCAAGGACCGCTGAGGCCGTCGTCGCCGGCCGGCACGTGAGCGCGCGTCCTGCCGCGGCGCCCGGGCGCGCCCGCCGCCCCGGGCTCAAGTTGCGTGCCGCAGCGGGCTCCGGTACGCTTCAGCCTCCGACGGCCGGGAGTGCGGCCTTTCACCATGCGCAGACACCTTAACGTCATCATCCTCGTTCTCGTGGCCGTCCTCGTCGGCGTCGCCCTGTACTTCATCATCCCTCCTGGTGAGAAGACGTACCTCGGCCTCGACCTTCAAGGCGGGCTCGAGGTCGTCTACGAGGCGCGGACGAGCACCGGCGAGCTGCCGACCGCCGACGAGGTGCAGAAGACCCTCAGCATCATCGAGCGTCGCGTCAACGGCCTCGGGGTGAGCGAGTCGATCGTCCAGCAGCAGGGCCCCGACCAGATCTCCATACAGCTGCCCGGCGTCACCGACCCCGAGCAGGCGCTGTCGATCATCGGCAAGACGGCGCAGCTCGAGTTCTTCAAGGACGACGCCGAGGCGCGCCCGGTCGGGCCGGTCGAGAGCCGCGAGGAGGCCCTCGAGCAGGCGGCGAAGCGCGGCGTCCCCGAAGACGACATCGCGCGCTTCCGCGAGGGCTTCGCCAACACCGAGGACTGGGCCCTCATCAGCAGCCCACCGTCGACGGTGACCGACGCCGACGGCAACGAGACCACGATCCC
Source organism: uncultured Thermoleophilia bacterium (assembly GCA_963814545.1). GTDB lineage: Bacteria > Actinomycetota > Thermoleophilia > UBA2241 > UBA2241 > UBA2241. The sequence continues at coordinate 25,825 of CAWFDC010000004.1, forward strand.
CGAGCTCTGGTACATCTACCGGCGTCCGCCCGAGCTGACCGGGGCGGCGATCGCCGACGCCCGGCAGGGCTTCGACCAGTTCAACCGGCCCAACGTGCTCATCGACTTCACCAGCGAGGGCAGCGACGAGTTCCAGAGGGTGACCAAGGAGCTCTGGCGCGAGGGTCTCCGCAGCGGCGAGTCGGCGACCTTCGCCATCGTCCTCGACAACGTCATCGAGTCCGACCCGCGCATCGACCACACCGACCCGACGCTGCGCGACGGCATCAGCGGGGGCGCCGAGATCTCCGGCAGCTTCACGCTCGCCGAGGCCAAGGACCTGGCCTTCGTGCTCAACATCGGCGCGCTGCCGGTGTCCCTGACGCCGATCCAGCAGGTCGAGGTGTCGGCCACTCTCGGCAAGGACTCCTTGCGCACGGCGCTCATCGCCGGCCTCGCCGGCCTCGGCGCCGTGCTCGTCTTCATGGTGGCGTACTACCGCTTCCTCGGGCTCATCGCCGATATCGCCCTGATCGTCTACGGCATCCTCCTCTGGGGGCTCTTCAACGCCATCCCCGTGACGCTGACGTTGCCCGGCATCGCCGGCCTCATCCTGACTATCGGCGTCGCCTGCGACGCCAACGTCGTCATCTTCGAGCGCATCAAGGAAGAGGTGCGCCGCGGCAAGACGGTGCGCTCGGCGGTCAACTCGGGGTACGCCCTCGGCTTCAAGACGATCCTCGACGCGAACATCCTCACGGTCCTCACCGCCGCCGTGCTGCTCTGGCTGGCGACCTCGCAGCCCAAAGGCTTCGCTTTCACGCTCATCCTGGGCGTCGCCGTCAGCATGTTCACCGCCGTCGCCTTCACGCGTGCCCTGCTCGGCGTCCTCGCCATGTCGCCGGCCTTCAACCGGCCGGTGTTCATGGGCGTCAGCCGCGGCGATATCGAGGCGCCGCAGGCGCCGGCGCCGCAGCGCCGCGCGCCGCGTGCGCCGCGCGCCGCCGCGCCACGTGACGAGGGCGCCCCCGTCGCCGGTGAGCCCTCGGTCGCGACGGCCGGCGAGGCCGCGGTGACATCGCCGGAGGCCGGGGCCGGGCGCTCCACGAAGGCGACCGGGGGCCGGCGTGCCGCGGCCCGCAAACGCGGCAAGAAGCGGAAGTAGCCGATGAGTCGTTTCCACGCCATCTTCGAGTTCGACTTCATGGGCCACAAGAAGTGGTGGTTCGGCCTCTCGGGCGCCATCATCCTCGCCGGGCTCGTGAGCCTCGTCGTCAACGGCGACGGCAACCCGCTCGACGGCCTCCGCTACGGGCTTGAGTTCACGACCGGCACGCGCATCGAGGTCGCCTTCGAGGGCGGCGCCAGCCTGGCCGACGTTCGTCAGGTCGTCGTCGAGGCCGGCCACGAGGGGGCGCAGATCCAGCAGGTGTCGCGCGTCGGCGACAGCGACCTCGCGGGTTTCGTCATCCAGACCACGGAGCTGACACCCGACGAGCAGGCGGCGCTCAAGGCCGCCCTCGAGGAGAGCTTCGGCATCGCCGAAGCCAACGGCACCCAGGTGTACGCACAGCAGACGGTGGGGCCGACGTTCGGCGAGCTGGTCGTCGAGAAGTCCCTGCAGGCCGCGGCGCTCGCCGTGCTGCTGATCACCGCCTACGTCACCCTCCGGTTCCAGTGGCGGTTCGCCGTCGGCGCGCTGGTCGCGGTGCTGCACGACCTCCTGATCGTGATCGGGGTGTACTCGCTCACCGGTCGCGAGGTCACGACGGCGACGATCGCCGCGATCCTCACCTTCCTCGGCTACTCGCTCTACGACACGGTGATCATCTACGACCGCATCCGCGAGAACATGCCCAAGATGAGCGGGGTGCCGTTCGCCGACATCGCCAACCGCTCCATCTCGCAGACCCTCACGCGCTCGCTCAACACGTCCTTCATCACCCTGCTGCCCGTCATCTCCCTCCTGCTCTTCGGCGGCAGCACGCTCAAGGACTTCGCCTTCGCGCTCACGGTCGGCCTCGTCAGCGGGGCCTACTCGACGATCTTCATCGCCTCGCCGGTCGTGACCGTGCTGATGGAGCGCGAGCCCAAGTACCGGCGCCTCGCGGCGCGAGCCGCCGAAGAGGCCTGAGGCCCGCGCCCTCCCGCGCGCCTCGAGGGCGCTCGACCAGAGCGTGAAGCTCGCTCAGGGTCGCCGAGAGGGTCAGGCGCGAACCTCCCAATTCACCCGCGCACGGCTTTACAGCCCCCGTCGCCGTTGCGTAGGGTTCCGGAGGCTTCTGGGGCAGACCGGCCGCAAGTGACTGTCGCACCGGGCCGCCGCATCCGTCCGTCCTCAGCCTGGGGAGGTCCCCGTGAAGGCTTCGTCGTCCATCTCCGCGTACGGCAGGAGTGCGGCGCAGCTCGACCTCTCACTGGAGTGCACGGCGGCGGGCGAGGAGGTCCCCGTCGTCCACCTCGCGGGCGAGTTCGACATCGACACCGTCCCCGAGATCGACCGCTTCCTCCGCCGCCGGCTCGGGCCCTTCTATCACCGCCGCCACCTGATCCTCGACCTCGAGGGCGTGCGTTTCGTCGACTCCTCGTTCGTCGGCTACGTGGTGACCCTGGTCACGAGGCTGCATGGTCACGACAAGGAGTTGCTCGTGACGCGGCCACGAGGGCACGTGCGCACGGTGCTCGGCGCTGTGGGGCTGCCCAACGTCGTCCCGGTCTACGACTCGATCGACGAGGGTGTCGAGATCCTGACGAGCGGGCGGCTGCCCGTGATCCCGCCCGCCTTCTCGGCGGGCGCCGCCCCACTCTGAGGCCGCGCCGCGCAGCGGCGCGGGCGCGCGCCGGCAGGCCGCCGAGCGGCGGCTCAGCTCGCGCGGCGCTCCTGCGCGAGCGCCGCGTCACCGAGGTGCCGGGCGGCCGTGACGCGCGCCTGGAAGGCACGCATGCGGCAGGCGTCGCCGCAGTACTTCTTCGCCGGGTTGGTCGTCGTGAACTCGCGGCTGCACGGCTCGAAGGCGCAGCGCCGCGTCAGCTCCTCGCGCTGCGCCAGCTTGCGCGCCGCCTGGTGTGACTCGTCGTGCCAGGCGCCGCTGTGCAGGGCGCAGACATCGGAGGGGTTGTAGGCGGAGAGGAGCGTGCCGCAGCCGGGGACGGCGCAGACCCGCCCGGACCCGTACGTGCGCGCCCTCGAGAGCTCGTCGGTGGCGCTCAGGATCCTGTGCCCGCGGAAGGCGTTCGCTGACCGGAATTCCATCGTGCTCCTCCCCCCGATGGGTGACCGTCTCGTCTAGTTCGCGGTGGAGCTCCTGCTCAGGGGACGACCGCCTTCAGCGCCGCGGCCCGGTCGGGGTAGATGCCGAAGATGCGGTTGAGCCCCGTGATCTCGAAGATGCGGATGATGTTCTCGTCCTTGCAGACGATGTCGAGGTTGCCGTTGCGCGGCCGTACGCGCTTGGCGCCGCTGACGAGGACGCCGAGGGCGGTCGAGTCGATGAAGGTCACGTCACTGAGGTCGACGACGATGCGCCGGGCGCCCTCCTCGATGCCGTTGACGAGGGCCTCCTTGAACTGCGGCGCCGAGTAGATGTCGACCTCGCCGCGCAGCACCACGATGCCGACGTCGTCGCCGGCCTTCTCGACATCGACCTGGAACTGGGGCCGCTCCTCCATCCATGCCTCCCGACGAGCGTCGACTGACCCGCGGGCGCGAGCCCACTGAGCCTTGGTCCCCGAATCGTATCCCCGCCGGTGGCGCGCTAAACACGGGGCGGCCGAGGCTGGGCCGCGCTCGCCGCCGTGGAAGGGGGCCGACGCGCTGCCGTGGAAGGGGGCCGACGCGCTGCCCTGCGGGTCGCCTCAGGGGGCCAGGTCGGCAGCGGCCGCGGGGGTCAGATGCCCGGAGGCGTCGGCGGCCGACGGACAGGCCGGTTCGGAGGCGTCGCCGGTCGATGGACGGACGGGCTTGCGGTCGATGGACGGACGGGCCGGTTCGGAGGCGTCGCCGGTCGACGGACGGACGGGCCGGCGGTCTACGGGCGGGGGCCGGGGGAGGGACGGTGGTGGAGGTAAGGGGGCTCGAACCCCTGACCTTTTGGCTGCCAGCCAAACGCTCTCCCAGCTGAGCTATACCCCCACCGGGGCCGCGAGCGGTGCCCGCGGGCGAGAGAGTATAGCATGTCGTCGCGGCTGGCGGCCACACGTGTGAGCGGGCACAATGGTGTCGAGCGAGGAGGCGCCGTGAGCGACACCGAGACGCGCGGCCGGCCCGGCTCGGGCGCCGCGCGGCGGGCGGACTGGGCCGTCGTCGTCCTGCGCATCGCCGCGCTGGCGGCGGTCGCCGTCTGCCTCGTCCTCCTCCTCGCCCCGGGCACCTACCGCGTGCCGCGGGGCAGCGTCACCTTCCAGCTCAGGCCGGCCGTCCCCGGGGGTCGTATCGTCATGCCGCTGGGCCCCGCCGGGGTGCTCGCCCTGCAGTCGCACCGCACGCCGGTCGACGTCTCCGTCGACTACCGTCTCCCCGACGAGGTGCCGACGCTGAGCGAGGCCGAGCGCCTGCTGCGCGGGCTCCCCGAGTTCGAGACGTCGGCGCGCGCCGCCTTCCAGCGCTTCGTCTCCGGCAAGGCCCTGTGGCTGCTCGGGCTGGGCGCGGGGGTAGGTCTGCTGATCGCCGGCCCGCGGCGCGCCGAGACGGCGCTGCTGGCGGCCGGCTTCGGCGCCGCGGGGGCGCTCGCGCTGGGTGGCGCCTTCGCCCTCGTCACCCTGGCCACCGCGACCACACGCCCGAGGTGCGCTACGAGGGGCTGGCGAGCAACGTCCCCCGCCTGCTGCCCCTGCTGCGCGGGCTCGAGGCCCAGGAGGCCGGGCGCCTCGAGCGCCTGCCCGAGTACGTCGAGGGTCTGCAGCTCGTCGCCCTCGACCTTCAACGCGAGGTCGACGGTACGGGCCGTCCCTGCCGACGTGCGCCGCGTGCTCCTCTTCAGCGACCTCCACACCAACGTCTTCGGCATGCGCTACGCGGCGCGCCTGGCACGCGGCGACGACGACCCGGTCGATCTCGTGCTGGTCGCCGGCGACGTGACCGACGGGGGGACGCGTGACGAGGCCGAGCTCTTCCTGCGGCTGTTCACCCCGCCCGAGGGCGTCCCGGTGCTCCTGGTGGGCGGCAACCACGAGGACCGCCCGGCCATGGAGGCGTTCGCCGAGTCGGACTTCACCGTTCTCGACTGGGAGGCCACCACGGCGGCCGGGCTGACCGTCTACGGCGTGAGCGACCCGGTCGCCGCGTCCTCGCAGGTCGACTCCGACGTCGACCTGCTCGCGGCGCAGGACGAGCGGCTCGCGGGTCTGTGGCCCGAGCTCGAGACGCCCGACGTGCTCATGGTGCACGACGTCCGCCAGGCGGAGCGCACGATCGAGCTCGCCGAAGAGGCCGGCGAGCCGCTCGTGGTCGCCTTCGGCAACGATCACGTGCTCGCCGTGTCGCGGCGGGGAGCGGTCGTCCTCGTCGACCCGGGTACGGCCGGCGCCTCCGGCTACGGCTCGCTGGGCCGCGGGGAGGAGATCCCCTACACGTTCCAGCTCCTCGACTTCTCGCTCGAGGGCGAGCGCACGTCTCCTGGCGGTGACCTCGGTGTCGTACGCGCGGGACGGGCGCACGAGCATCGACTACCAGCCGCTCGGGGAGTAGGGCTGGTGGCCTCGCGAGCCGGCGGTGCGAGCCCGTGTCGCCGCGGCGTTCGCCGTGCTCGCCGCGCGACTGCCGGCGCTGGCCCGGGCCGTCTGCGGGCGGCGCCCGACGCTGGCCCGCTTCGAGGAGTACGCGCGCGGCATCGCCGCGACGGCAGCCTCCTTCAGGAGTGAGGCTCAGCCTGAGGTCGAGGGTCCGACGGTGCTGCTGGTCAGCGACCTCCACGCGAACCTCTTCGGTGCGGCGCTGGCGGCGCGGCTGGCGCGCGGCGACCTGGTGCCGGTCGACCTCGTGCTGGTCGCCGGCGACGTGACCGACGGCGGCAGCCGCGAGGAGGCGCTCCTCGTGGCCCGCCTGCTCGCGGCGGACGGCGGGCCGCCCGTGCTCGTGGTCGGCGGCAACCACGACGGGGCCGCCGCGCTGGACGCGCTGGGCGCGGCGGGGCTCATGCTGCCCGAGCGGACCTGCGTCGAACGCGCCGGGCTGCGGGTGTACGGGGCGAGCGACCCGCTGGCACGCTCGCCCGCCGTCGACTCGGATCCGTCCCTCCTGGCGGCGCAGGCGCGCGAGCTGGCCGCGTCGTGGCCGCCGCCCGGCGACCCCGAGATGCTCCTGGTCCACGACGTGCGCCAGGCGCGGCAGGTCGTGGCGCTCGCCGAGACTCGCGCCGCGCCGCTCGTCGTCGCCTGCGGCAACGACCACCGCGCCGCCGTCGAGCGCCGTGGTCCGGTGACGATTGTCAACGCCGGCACGGCCGGGGCGTCGGGGTACGGCGCCCTCGGTCGCGGGGAGCCGCCTGCGTACACGGCACAGCTTCTTCACTTCGGCGCGGGCACGCCCCGTCGGCTGCGCCGCGTCACGACGCTGAGCTACAGCCCCGGCGGCCGCTCGACGGCGGTCGTCGAGCCCATCGGCGACTGAATGCCGGTGTGGCCGGGGCGACACCTGCGGCGGCCGGGCGGCGGCTGACCCGGCGCGGTCCCGGCGGCGCCCGGGCGTCGGCTGACCCGGCGCGGTCCCGGCGGCGCCCGGGCGTCGGCCGTGCCCTTCGGGGTCGGGCGCCCGGGACGCGGAGTCCGTGCGCCGGCGGTCCCGTATAATCAGGTGCCGCCCGGCCGGCCGGCCGGCGCTGCGCGCCAGAGCTCGTCGCGCCCGCCCGCGCGCAGACCGAGACGCCGATCCCGCGCTGCGGCGCGGCCGAGGAGAGGACCGGATGGACCGACGCTACGACCCCCGCGCCGTCGAGGCGAAGTGGCAGCGCCGCTGGAAGGAACGCGACGCCTACCGCGTCGCCGACGCCTCCGAGCGGCCCAAGTTCTACTGCCTGGACTTCTTCCCCTACCCCTCCGGCGACGGGCTCTCGGTCGGTCACTGCCGCAACTACGTGCCCACCGACGCGGTCGCGCGCTACAAGCGCATGCGCGGCTTCAACGTGCTCCACCCGATGGGCTGGGACGCCTTCGGCCTGCCGGCCGAGAACTACGCCCTCAAGATGGGCGTCCACCCGCGCGAGACGACGGCGCGCAACATCGCCAACTACCACCGCCAGATGGACCTGATCGGTCTCTCGTTCGACTGGTCGCGCGAGATCACCAGCAGCGAGGCCGACTACTACCGCTGGACGCAGTGGTTCTTCCTCCTCATGCACGAGCGCGGGCTGGCCTACCGCGGGACCGGCCGGCAGTGGTGGTGCCCGAGCTGCAAGACGATCCTCGCCAACGAGCAGGTCGAGCAGGGGCGCTGCTGGCGCTGCGGCAGCGACGTGACCAAGAAGGACCTCGAGCAGTGGTACTTCCGCATCACCGACTACGCGCAGCGCCTGCTCGACGACCTGGCGACCATCGAGTGGCCCGAGCAGATCAAGCTCATGCAGACGAACTGGATCGGGCGCAGCGACGGCGCCGAGGTCGACTTCGCCCTGCCCGGCCGCGACGAGCCCCTCACCGTCTTCACGACCCGGCCGGACACGCTCTTCGGCGCCACCTACATGGTGCTCGCCCCTGAGCACCCGCTGGTCGACGAGCTGACGACGGCCGAGCACCGCGAGGCCGTCGCCGCCTACAAGGACCAGGCCCGCCGCCAGAGCGAGATCGAGCGCCTCTCGACCGAGAAGGAGAAGACCGGCGTCTTCATCGGCGCCTACGCCGTCAACCCCGTGAACGACGCGCCGGTCCCGATCTGGATCAGCGACTACGTGCTCATGGGCTACGGCACCGGGGCGATCATGGCGGTGCCGGCGCACGACGAGCGCGACTTCCAGTTCGCCACCCTGTTCGAGCTGCCCATCGTCGAGGTCATCGCGCCGCCCGTCGGGCGCCCAGGGGACGCTGAGCGAGGCCTACGTCGGCGACGGCGTCATGGTCAACTCCGGGCGCTTCGACGGGCTGCCGGCGCCGGGCGAGGCCTTCGAGGCCATCACCGACTGGCTCGGCGAGCGGGGCCTCGCCCGGCGCAAGGTCAACTTCAAGCTGCGCGACTGGCTGATCAGCCGGCAGCGCTACTGGGGCGCGCCCATCCCCATCGTCCACTGCGACGCCTGCGGCCCGGTGCCGGTGCCCGCCGACCAGCTCCCGGTGCTGCTCCCCGACCTCGAGGACTTCCACCCGACCGACGACGGCCAGTCGCCGCTCGCGCGCAACGAGGAGTTCGTCCACACCGCCTGCCCGCGCTGCGGCGGCCCCGGGCGGCGCGAGACCGACACCATGGACACCTTCGTCTGCTCCTCCTGGTACCACCTGCGCTACGCCTCGCCGCACTGCGACGAGGCCGCCTTCGAGCGCGAGAAGGTCGACTACTGGCTGCCGGTCGACCTCTACGTCGGCGGCGCCGAGCACGCCGTCATGCACCTGCTCTACGCGCGCTTCTTCTGCAAGGTGCTCTACGACGCCGGCCACGTCGACTTCAGCGAGCCGTACGCCACGTTGCGCAACCAGGGCATGATCCAGGCCGAGGACGGCCAGAAGATGAGCAAGTCGAAGGGCAACGTGGTGACGCCCGACAGCGTCGTCGAGCGCTACGGCGCCGACAGCCTGCGCGTCTACGAGCTCTTCATCGCCCCCTTCGAGCAGTCGGTCGCCTGGAGCGACCGCGGGGTGCAGGGCTGCCTGCGCTTCCTCGGGCGGTTCTGGAACCTCGCCGCCGAGGTGGCCGAAGCCGCGGGCAGCGGCGTTCCCGCCGGCGACGCCGAGGCGGAGAAGGGCCGCGCCCTGTCGCGCAGCCTGCACAAGACGATCCGCAAGGTCACGCGCGACATGGAGTCGTTCCGCTTCAACACCGCGGTGTCGGCGCTGATGGAGCTGCAGAACGAGGCCCTCGACGTGTGGGCGAACGCGCGCGGCGCGCTCAGTCTGGCGGAGTGGCGCGCCCTCGTCGTCGACGTGACCCGCCTGCTGGCGCCGATGGCCCCGCACCTCGCCGAAGAGGTCTGGGAGCTGCTCGGGCAGTCTGGGTCGGTGCTCGACGCGACCTGGCCCGAGTGGGACGAGGAGCTCGCCGCCGACGAGGTCGTCACCGTGGTCGTGCAGGTCAACGGCAAGCTCCGCGACCGACTCTCGGTGCCGGTCGACGCCGAGCGCGAGGCGGTCTTCGCGGCGGCCCGCGCGGCGGGCAACACGGCACGCTTCCTCGAGGGCAAGGAGCTCGTGAAGGAAGTCTACGTGCCGGGCAAGCTGGTCAACTTCGTCGTGCGCTGAGCTTCACGTCGCGGCGGGGCGGCCGGCCCGAGGAGGCCGGCCGCCCCGCCGCGCGACGCTGCAGCGCGGTCGAAGGCCGGTCCTCGGCCTCGCGACCCGTCCTCCGCCTTCAGTCGCTGCACCGGCTCGCCGCCGCCTCGCGCCGGCCGGCGCCAACGTCACCGCGCGTCGTCGGCGAGCGTCATCCCTCTCGTCCTCCGCGGCCGCTGACGGCCGTGAGGACGGGCGCTACGGTACGGGGGCGCCGGCCGGAGCCTCCGCCGGCCGGCGCCCCCGACCGCCGAGGTGCCTGTGGACCTGACCCGTCGCCAGCTCTACGCCTACGTCGCCCTCGGCGTCGTCGTGCTCGCCCTCGGGGTCCGCTACGTCGTCCTGCCGCGGGCCGACGCCGAGCCCGACGGGTCGCGGCTGGCGCTGGCCCCGCTCGCCGCGAGCCCGTCGGCGGCCCCGTCGGCCGCCCCCGACGTCACCGTGTACGTGTGCGGAGCCGTGCGCAGTCCGGGGGTGGTCCGCTTGCCCGCCGGGGCGCGCGTCTGCGACGCGATCGAGCTCGCGGGCGGCGCCACCTCCGCCGCCGAGCTGGCGGCCGTCAACCTCGCCGCGAAGGTGGTCGACGGCCAGCAGATCGTCGTCCCCGAGCGGGGGGCGGCGCCGGCGGCCGCGACCGGCGACGTCTCGTCGCCCGCGGCCGGCGGGCTCGTCAACATCAACACCGCGAGCGTCGACGAGCTCGAGGAGCTGCAGGGCGTCGGCCCCGCCACCGCCCAGGCGATCGTCGACTACCGCACCGAGCAGGGGCCGTTCACGGCGATCGAAGGCATCATGGACGTCCCCGGCATCGGCGACGCCAAGTTCGCCGCCATGAAGGACTCCATCACCGTGTGAGATGGGGAGCCGGGTCGCGCCGCCGCACGTCCTGCTCGGCGGCTACGTCGGTGGTCTCGTGGCGGCTCTCGCGTGGCGGCCGCCTGCTGCCGTGCTGCTGGGCGTCGCGCTCGCCGCCGCGATCGCCGCGGGTGCCGCCGGCCGGCTGCTGCCCGGCCAGCGCGCGTGGCGTCGGGCGGCCGTCGCGCTGACCCTGGGGGCGCTCTTCGTCGCGGCGGGCGCCGCCGTCGGCGGCGCCCGCCTCACGACCCTCGAGCGCTCGGCGCTGACCGGGTCGATCGGCGACCGCATCACCCTGCGGGCGACGCTCGTCGACCTGCCCGAGCTGCGCGACGACCGTCTCTCGCTGCCGCTGCGCGTCGACGCCGTCGACGGCCGTCCGGTCGATGAGCCGGCCCATCTGACTCTGAAGGTCGACGAGGGCGAGACTCCCGACCTCGACCAGTGCGGGCCCCTGACCGAGGGCGCCCTGGTCGTCGTCGAGGGCGCCCTCGTCGAAGACCTCCCGCCGCCGCCCGACGACGGCGGGTTCGACTACGGGCGCTACCTGCGGCGGCGCGGCGAGCATGTGACCCTCGAGGGCCGCTACGCGGACCTGCGTCTGGTCGGGCGCCGGGGCGGGCCGCTCGGTCTCGTCGACAGCCTGCGCCGCGCCTCCCGCGACCACCTCGCCGCCGGCCTGCGCTCGCCCGTCCGCGAGGTCCTCCAGGGCATGGTCCTCGGCGACGACGAACGTCTTGACCCGTCCCTTATCGACGCCTTCCGGCGCAGCGGGCTCCTGCACATCCTCGCCGTCTCCGGGGAGAACGTCGTCCTGCTGTGCTCGATGTGGGGGTTCGCGCTCGGGCTGCTCGGCGTGCCCCGGCGGCCGCGCCTCGCCGTGCTGCTCGCCGTCGTGCTCGTCTACGTCCTGCTCACCGGCGCGGCGCCGTCGATCGTGCGCGCCGGGTTCGCCGGCATCGTCGGCCTCCTCGCGATGATGGTCGCGCGCCCGACCGACGGCTGGCTGCTCCTGCTCGCCCCCGCGGCGCTGCTGCTCTCGCTCAACCCGGCGACGCTGTACGACGTGAGCTTCCAGCTCTCGTTCGCCGCCGTCGCCGGGTTGCTCGTCCTCGCGCGGCCGCTGACCCGCGCGCTGTCCTTTCTGCCCGGGCCCTTCGCCGAACAGGCCGGCGTGACGACGGCGGCGAGCCTCGCCACGGCCCCCGTCTCGCTGACCGCGTTCGGCTCGGCGTCCGTGGTCGCCGTGCCCGCCAACCTGATCGGCGGCTTCGTCCTCGGGCTGGTCATGTTCCTCGGCATGCTCAGCCTTCTGCTCGGCTTCGTGCACCGGCTGGTCGGCGTGCCGCTCAACCTCGTCAGCGGCGTGCTCCTCGGCTTCCTCGTCGAGGTGTCGCGCTTCTTCGCGCGGCCGTCGTGGGCCGTGTACGAGTGGCGCGGCCCGACCCTCGTCGTCCTGCTCGCCGCGGCGCTCGGCGTCGAGGTCGCGGTCCTCGCCGCGCTGGCGCGGCGCCGAGGCGTCTCGCTGCGCGCCTACCTGACCGACACCGCCCGCCGGGCCGCGGTCGTCGTCGCGACGGCGGCCGTCGTCTCGGCGGTCTTCCTGGCCGCGCCGAGCCCTCCCGGGGCGCCGGACGAGCCGCGCCTCACGTTCCTCGACGTCGGCGAGGGCGCGGCGACGCTGGTGCAGTCGCCCGACGGACCCACGGTGCTGATCGACGCCGGTCCCGAGCCGCTCGCCGAGGAGCTGCGCCTCCACGGCGTGCGTCGCATCGACTTGCTGATCCTCTCGCACGGGCACGCCGATCACACAGCCGGGCTCGCCGACGTGATCGGCAGTGTGCCGATCGAGACCGCCTTGATCCCCCGTCCCGAAGAGCCAGACGCCACGCTCGAGCGGCTGCGGCGCCGAGCTGCACGGCGGCCGGCGCGGAGGTCGCCGACTGCACCGCGCCGCTCGCGCTGCGCGGCGACGGCTGGAGCCTGCGCGTGCTGCCCACCGCCGCGTCCGGCACCTCCGACGCGAACCAGGCCGAGAACGACGTCGCGCTGGTCGCTTTGGTCGACCTCGGCGGGGTCGGCGTGCTCGTCACCGGTGACGCCGAGGGCGAGGTCCTGGCGGCGCTCGACCTGCCGCCGGTCGACGTGCTCGAGCTGCCGCACCACGGCAGCCGCGGCGGGCTCGACGCCGAGCTCCTCGAGCGCCTGAGCCCGACGCTCGCCGTGGTGTCGGTCGGGCCCAACACCTTCGGCCATCCGACACCCGAGATGGAGGCGCTCCTCGCCGCCCACGGCGTGCCGCTGCTGCGCACCGACCGTGCCGGCGACATCGTCGTCTGCGGGCCGTCCGGCGTCGGCGCGGGCGCGGGGTCAGGCGCCGATGCGGGCGCGGCGGTCACCACGGTCGCGCCGGAGCTCCGCGTCTGGACGGAGCAGGGCCGGTAGTGGACCGGGTGCGGGGCCCGAGGCGCCGCGTGCGGCGTTCAGGCCCCGCGGCGGCCGCCGGACGGGTCCCGCGGCCGCGGGAGAGGTCCGGTGGCTCCCGGACGGGTCTGGCGGCGGCCGCGGCCGGTCAGATCTCGCGCCGGCCGAAGCGGACGACCGCGACGGCGACGAGCACGACGGCCGTGAGGAGCGCGGTCAGCAGCGGCCATACCGCCTCGACGGAGCCTCCGGCGAGGGCGTCGCCGGCGAGGTGGGGGAGGCGTACCCACGCGGGGCGCGCAAAGCTGAACTGGCTGAGCACCGCAAGCAGCACATAGACGCCGACGCCGGCCGCCGACGCGGCTGCGGGGGCCGACAAGAAGCTCGACAGAGCGAGGACGAGGCAGAGGAGCCAGAGCGCGTATGCGAGCCAGAGGGCGACGGCCGTGAGAACGTCGCCGACCGGGCCGATCTCGAAGAGGGCGGCCGTCGTGCCGATGCACAGCGCCGTGGCGGCGACCGTGGCGACGATCAGCAGCGACGCCTGCGCGGCCAGCTTGGCGAGCACGTAGGCGGGGCGCGAGAGCGGCTTGGTGAGGACGAGCACGCCGGGGCCGCCGCGCAGCTCGCCGCTGACCAGACCGCCGTAGGCGATCAGGATGGCGAGCGCCGCGAGCTCGGTGAGGTTGCCGAGGTACTCCGTGTAGGCGTCGAGGGCCGTCACCTGCCCGACGTCGATGGAGACGCCCGGGGTCTCGCCGAAGCGCTCGACCAGGGTCGGCAGCAGGGCCGTCAAGACGGGGGCGCTCACGGCGGCGAAGACGAGGACCCCGGGCACCACCCAGATGCGCCATGTACGCACGATCTCGGCGAGCTCCTTGCGCGCGAAGGCGGCGAACCCGCTCACGACCGGCCCCCAACGAGATCGACGAAGACCTCCTCCAGGGAGACCTCGTCGGCATCGAACCGGGTCAGCGCGAGCCCCAACCCGGCGATCAGGGCCGGGAGCTCGCGCTGGGCCACGGTGAGGTCGTTCACGGTGACGCGCACCAGCGGGCCCGCCGCCTCGACCTCGGTCGACCACTCCCGGCCCCGGACGGCGGCGGCCAGACGGGCGGGGTCGTCCACGCCGACGAGCAGGCGATGCCGCCCAGTCCGGCGGCGGAGCTCGTCGATGGGCGCCTCGGCCACGACCCTGCCCCGGTCGAGGATCGCGACCGTGTCGCAGGTGCGCTCGACGTCGGCGAGGATGTGGGTCGAGAAGAACACCGTCGCCCGCCCGCGCATGCCCGCGATCATGTCGAGGATCTCCTTGCGCCCGAGCGGGTCGAGGGCGCTCGTGGGCTCGTCGAGCAGCAGCAGGTCCGGGGCGTTCACGAGCGCCTGAGCCACGCCGAGCCGCTGCTTCATGCCGCGGGAGTAGCCCCCGATCTTGCCCGCCACGCCGCGCAGGCCGCTGAGCTCGAGCAGGGCGTCGACGCGCTCGTCGAGGACGCGCCGCTCCAGGCCGAAGAGCGTGCCCGAGAAGCGCAGGAACTCATCGCCGGTCATCCACTCGTAGAAGTGCGGGACGTCCGGGAGGTAGCCGATGCGGGCGAGGAGGGTGGGCGGCGCGGGGAACGGCCGCTGACCGAGGACACTGACGCGGCCCGAGGTGGGGCGCGCGAGCCCGGTGAGAAGGCGGAGCGTGGTCGTCTTGCCCGAGCCGTTGGGCCCGAGGAAGCCGTAGATGGAGCCGGGGGGGACGGTCAGCGAGACCCCGTCGAGGGCGCGGACGTCGCCGAAGGTCTTGACGACGCCATCGAGCTCGACGGGGACGTCAGGCACGGTCGTCGCGGCCGGGCAACGCCTCGTCGGGGCCGGCGGTCTCGTCGGAGCCCGCAGGGGCGTCCGTGCCGGCAGCGGCCTCGGCCGGCTGCTCGCCGGCGGGGCCGTACAGCAGGTCGACGGCGCGGCCGACACGGGCCTCGGCTCCGGATGGGGTCTGCGCGGGCGCGCCCGCCGCGCCGGCGCGGGCCGGGTCCGCGACCGGGCGCGGCCGCCGGCCGGCGACGAAGTAGACGATCGGCCCGATCGTCTGGAGGAGGACGACGATGAGGATCCAGACCCAGCGCCGGCCGCCGGCGACGGCCTCGTCCGGTCGTCGCAGCAGGTCGACGAGCGCGGCCACGAGAAGGCCCAGTTGGACGACGGCTGCCAGGATGAGCAGGACGATGGTGGCGGTCGACGAGAGCGGGGAGTCCGCGGCGAGCGGCGCGAGCACCGCCACGGACGCGACGACGGTCTGAATCACGTGAGCTGGACCTCCGCGGTCGAGGGTCGGTCACGGCCGCGCCTCATGCTATCGAGGCCGGCGCGCCCAGTCGACCCGCCTCCAGCCTGCCGGCCCGCGGCGGTGCTATCCTTCGCCTCGTGACCGCCCAGCCGCCACCCCTGCAGCCCGCCTACCTCTTCCGCGGCAGCGACCGCTCCCGCGTGCGCCGTGGCGTCGCCCGTCTTCGACGGCGCGTCGTCGAAGAGTCTGGGAGCGACCTCAACGTCACCGTCTTCGACGCCCGCGAGACGGCGCCGGACGACGTGATCGACGCGGCCCAAACGCCGAGCTTCGTGCTGGGCCGCCGTCTGATCCTGGTCACGAACGCCCAGGCCTGGAAGAGCCCGCAGCGCACCCGTCTCGCGGCCTACCTCGAGGACCCGATGCCCGACACGATCCTCGCCGTCGAGGCGACGAAGTACGGCAAGGACGACGTGCTCGCCAAGGCCGTGGCACGGGCGGGGCAGGTCTTCACCTGGAACGTGCCGCGCAAGACCGAGCTCGACGCCTGGGTCGACAAGCGGGCCGGGTCTCAGGGCCTGCGGCTGACGTCGAGCGGGCGCCGGCGTCTCGTCGCCCTGCTCGGCTGGCCCGAGGGCAGCGACGAGGGCGCCGGCGAGCACCTGGAGATGTACGAGCGCGAGCTCGAGAAGCTCGCCGCCTACTGCGGCGGCGGCGAGGCCGGCGAGGATGAGGTCGAGGCGGTCTGCGTGGCGACCGTCGAGGCGCACGTCTTCGCCCTCACCGACGCCGTGGGCCGCCGGCAGCGGGCACGCGCGTTCGCCTTGCTCGAGCAGGTCTTCGCCGGCGGCGAGGACGCGGGGCGCGTGCTGTACGCGCTGCTGCGCCAGGTACGCCAGCTGGGCGCGCTGCACGAGCTGGCGGGCGCGCAGGAGCGCCTGGAGGGCGGCCAGGTCGCCAAGGAGCTCGGCGTGCACCCCTTCACGGCGAAGAAGCTGCTCGAGCAGCGAAGGACGTTCGGGCCGACCGAGGTGCGCCGGGCGCTCGTCGCGCTCGCGGCCGCGGAGACGGGGATGAGGGGCAAGGCGCCGGCGACGTTGGAGAGCGCCGGCGGCGCCGATCAGGGCGCGCGCCTCGTCCTCGAGCTGGCGCTGGCGCGGATGCTTGAAGAGGGGTGAGCCGGGCGGGGACCGGTTGAGCGGCGGGCGCCGGTCAGCCGGGGAGACGCGCGAGGATGTGCGCGACCTGGCTCTTCTTGCGGGCGGCGCTGTTCTTGTGGATGACGCCCTTGGCGGCGGCCTGGTCGATGCGGCGGGTGAGGAGGCGGGCGAGGCTTGTGGCCTCGTCGGTCTGCTGCTCGGTCACCGTGGCGTCGAGCTGCTTGAAGAGCGTCTTGATGGTCGACTTGGCGTGCCGGTTGCGCAGCCGCTGCTTGACGGCCAGCCGGTTACGCTTCTTCTGCTGGGCGATGTTGGCCACGTGATCCCTTCGTCTGACCACGCCACGACGGCATGGCCGCGGGATGCTACCACAGGCCGCGGGCGGGCGGCAAGCTGGGCGCGAGCGTCGCCCCGAGCCTGACCGGCGGCCCCGAAGGCCATCGCGGTGCGCGGTCCGGCCACCACGCCGCTCGCGGTCGGGCGGTCGCGCCGCAGCCGGTCGGGCCGCCCGCCCCCGGCGCGGTATCATGCACCGTCATGGCCGCTCTCGATCACATCCGCAACTTCTCCATCATCGCCCACATCGACCACGGCAAGTCGACCCTGGCCGACCGCATGCTCGAGCTCACGGGCACGGTCAGCGCCCGCGACATGAAGGAGCAGATCCTCGACAAGATGGAGCTCGAGCGCGAGCGCGGCATCACCATCAAGGCGCAGGCCGTGCGCATCCGCTACCGGGCCCGGGACGGCGAGGAGTACGAGCTCAACCTCATCGACACGCCCGGGCACGTCGACTTCACCTACGAGGTCTCGCGCAGCCTCGCCGCCTGCGAGGGGGCGGTGCTGCTCGTCGACGCGACCCAGGGCGTCGAGGCGCAGACCGTCGCCAACGCCTACCTGGCGATCGACAACGACCTCGAGATCGTCCCCGTGCTCAACAAGATCGACCTGCCGGCGGCCGACGTCGCCGAGGCCGAGCTCGAGCTGCACGAGCTGACCGGGGCCACGCACGACGAGGTGCTCACCGTCTCGGCCAAGACCGGCGAGGGCGTCGACGACGTGCTCGAGGCGATCGTCGCCCGCACGCCGCCGCCCGGCGGCGACCAGGCGGCGCCCCCGCGGGCGCTGATCTTCGACTCCGAGTACGACCAGTACCGCGGCGTCGTCGCCTACGTGCGCGTCGTCGACGGGCGCTTCACGCGTCGCGAGCCGGTCCGCATGATGGGCAGCCGCCAGGAGGCCGAGATCGAGGAGCTCGGGTACTTCGGGCCCGAGATGACGCCGCTCGACGCTCTCGAGACCGGCGAGGTCGGCTACATCATCACCGGCATCAAGGACGTCGCCCAGGTGCGGGTCGGCGACACCATCACGAGCCGGGCGCGCCCGGCCGCCGAGAGCCTGCCGGGCTACAAGGTCGTGCAGCCGATGGTCTTCTGCGGGCTCTTCCCGACCGAGGGCGACCAGTTCGAGGAGCTGCGCGACGCGCTCGAGAAGCTGAAGCTCAACGACGCCGCACTGATGTACGAGCCGGAGAGCTCGACCGCCCTCGGCTTCGGCTTCCGCTGCGGCTTCCTCGGCCTCCTCCACATGGACATCGTGCGCGAGCGTCTCGAGCGCGAGTACGACCTCGAGCTGCTCACCACGATGCCCAACGTCGAGTACCACGCCTACCTGACCGACGGCGACGTCGAGGCCGTCCGCAACCCCGCCGACATGCCCGACCCGGCGCGCATCGAGCGCGTCGAGGAGCCGTTCGTGGCGGCGAGCATCCTCGTGCCGAGCGCCTACGTCGGCACGATCATGGAGCTCTGCCAGGGCCGGCGCGCCGACTTCGTCGACCTGAAGTACCTCTCGCCCGAGCGGGTGGAGATGCACTACCACCTGCCGCTGGCCGAGATCGTCCTCGACTTCTTCGACCAGCTGAAGACGCGGACGCGCGGCTACGCCTCGCTCGACTACGAGCTGCACGGCTACCGCGAGAGCGACCTCGTCAAGCTGGAGATCCTCATCGCCGGCGACCCGGTCGACGCGCTGTCCCTGATCGTGCCCCGGGAGCGCGCCTACCTGCGCGGCAGGGCGCTGGTCGAGAAGCTCCGGCAGAAGATCCCGCGCCAGCTCTTCGAGGTGCCGGTGCAGGCCGCGATCGGCAACAAGGTCATCGCCCGCGAGACCATCAAGGCGAAGCGCAAGGACGTGCTCGCCAAGTGCTACGGCGGCGACATCAGCCGCAAGCGCAAGCTGCTCGAGAAGCAGAAGGAGGGCAAGAAGCGGATGAAGAACGTCGGCGTCGTCGAGGTGCCGCAGGAGGCCTTCCTCGCCGTGCTCGAGCTCGATCAGGACGCCCGGGAGCGGTGATGGGTGGGGTCGGGGGCGGGCGGCGCCGGCGGACGCCGGCGCCGCCCGCCCCGTCGTCGCCGCCCGCGGAGCTCTCGCCCTTCGCGGAGCCGGCGCCGCCCGCCCCTCGGCACCTCTACGTCCACGTCCCCTTCTGCCGGGCGCGCTGCGATTACTGCGACTTCTTCTCGCTGGTGCTGATGGAGGGCGGGCCGGCCGCGGCCCGCGTCGGGTCCGACCCACGAAGCCCGGCCGCCGCGACCTGTGACGTGGCCGGCGTGCGGCGCGCTACCGCCGCGACGACGCTCGACGCGTACGTCGCCGCCCTGCTCGCCGAGTGGCGCTTGACGCTTGCCGCCTTCGGCCGCGTGCGCCTCGAGACCGTCTACGTCGGCGGCGGCACTCCGTCGCTGCTGGGGCCGGCAAGGCTCGAGCGACTCCTGTCGGCCCTGGAGCCGCACTTCACTCCGCACGCCGAGGTCACGATCGAGGCCAACCCGGAGGACGCGAGCGCGGCCTTCGCCCGCTGGGCGGCCGGACGCGGCGTACGCGTGTCGCTCGGTGTGCAGAGCTTCGACCGGCGGCGGCGCGCCGCCCTCGGGCGGCGCGCCGCCGCCGACCCCGCCGCCGCGTACCATCGGCTGCGCGCCGCCGGCGCCGGCAACGTCGGGCTGGATCTGATCTTCGGCATCCCCGGGCAGACGGTGGCCGACCTCGACGACGACATCGCCGCCGTGGTCGCCCTGCGGCCCGACCACGTCTCGTGGTACGAGCTCGACGTCGTCGAGGGGACGGCCCTGGCGGAGCGCCTGCGGCGCTCTGCGACGCCGGAGAGCGCCGGAGGTCCGCCGGAGCCGGTCCCGAGCGACGACGAGCGCGCCGTCATGTACCGGCGCATCGTGCGTGCGCTGAGCGGCGCCGGCTACTCGTGGTACGAGGTCAGCAACTTCGCCCTGCCGGGGAGGCGGGCGCGCCACAACGTGGCCTACTGGCGCGCCCGGCCTTACCTCGCGCTCGGCGCGGGAGCCGTCGCGACCCTCGGCCGGCGCCGCACGACCACGACGCGCGACCTCGAGGCCTACCTCGCCGTCCTGGCGCGCGGGGAGGCGCCGCCCTGCGAGGTCGAGGAGCTCTCCGAGCTTGACCTCGCCCGCGAGCGCCTCATGCTGGCCGCGCGCTGTGGCCTGCGCGTCCCGCTGGCTGATGTCGCGCCGGTGCTTGCCCACGAGGTCCTGTCGGCGCTCGCCGAGGCTGGAATGGTCTCGCTGCAGGGTGGTACAATCGCCGTGACGCGAAAGGGGCGGTACGTCGCCAACGAGGTGAGCGTACGCCTGTTTCGCGTTTGATGGTTAAGGGGTCGGCATGACACTCAAGACGCGCCAGGAGCTGATCCTGCGGGCGGTCGTCGAGGAGTACATCGCCTCGGGCGCCCCGGTCGGTTCCCGTCGGCTCAGCGAACAGTGCGGCCTCGGCGCTGCGCCGTCGACGATCCGCAACGACCTGGCCGAGCTCGAGGAGCTCGGCCTGCTCGCGCACCCCCATACGTCCGCCGGCCGGGTGCCGACCGACGACGGCTACCGGCACTACGTCGACAGCATCGTCGCCGAGCGGCGCTCACGCGCCGTGCGGCCGCCGCTCGAGGTCGACCACGCGCGGACCGAGATCGACGAGGCCCTGGACGAGACCGCCGAGGCGCTCTCGCGCGTCACCGAGCTGCTGGCCGTCGTCTCCTCACCGGCCGTGACGACGTCGAGCGTGCGCCACGTCGAGGTCCTCGCCCTGCAGCCACGCACGGTCATGGTGGTCGTCATCACCACCTCGGGGCAGGTCACGAAGCGCGTGTTCACGCTGGGCACGCCGGTCGACGAGGGCCTCGCCGAGTTCGCCCGCGTGTACCTCAACGAGCGCCTCACCGGCGCGCACCTCGGCACACGCGTCGCGCGCGCCGCGTTCACGAGCCCCGAGCTCGGGCCTCGTGAGCGCGCCTTCCTCGAGGTGCTGCGCCCGGCTTTCGAGGTGCGGGGGCCCGCCGACGTCGAGGGGCTGCACATGGGCGGCACCTCGCGCCTGCTCGAGAACCTGAGCCGCGAGGGGTCGACACAGCTCAACGACCTGCTCGAGGTGCTGGAGCAGCGCTACGAGCTCCTCAGCGTGCTGTCGGGTGCCCTGCGCGAGGACGGCCTCTACCTGCGCATCGGTCACGAGCTGGCCACGCCGTCGCTGCAGGCGTGCTCGCTGGTGGCGGCGAACTACGGGGTGGCGAACCGCAACCTCGGCACGGTCAGCGTGCTGGGGCCCACGAGGATGGATTATCAGCGCGTCATCGCCGCGGTACGCTCGTCGGCCGACGAGCTGAGCGCCTACCTCGAAGACATCTGGTGAGCAGAGGGCGTCCCCGGAGATGAAACGCGACTACTACGACGTCCTCGGCGTGGCCCGCGACGCGGAGCAGCAGGAGGTCAAGAAGGCCTTCCGCAAGCTGGCCCGCGAGTGCCACCCCGACGTCAACCCCGGCGACGCCGACTGCGAGGCGCGCTTCAAGGAGGCGGCCGAGGCGTACGAGGTGCTGAGCGACGCCGACTCGCGGGCGGCCTACGACCGCTACGGCTTCGACGGCCTCAAGGGACGGCCGCTCACCGACTTCGAGCACGTCGGCTTCGGCGACCTCTTCAACGTGTTCTTCGGCAGCGGCATGTTCGACTCGGTCCTGCGCGACGCCGGCGGTGGCTGGGGCGCGGCCGCTGGGGGGGCGCCGCCGCCGCGCGGCGACGACGTCGAGGTCGCGCTCCATCTGACCCTCGCCGAGTCGGTCTTCGGGGCCGCACGCGAGGTCGAGGTCGCGACCGACGTGGCCTGCTCTGAGTGCGGGGGTAGCGGGGCGACGGCCGGGACCGGGCGCGAGACCTGCCCGCAGTGTCACGGCAGCGGCCGCATGCGCGAGGTCTCGAGCCTCGGCGGGTTCGGGCAGTTCGTCCGCACCAGCACCTGCACGGTCTGCCGCGGCCGCGGCTCGATCGTCCGCGAGCCCTGCGAGGGCTGCCGCGGGACGGGGCGCGTGCGCGCCACACGTACGGTCACGGTCGAGGTGCCCGCCGGTATCGCCGACGGGCAGCGCCTGCGCCTCACCGGCGAGGGCGGCGCCGGCGCCCAGGGCGGCCGCCCGGGCGACCTCTACGTGGGCATCACCGTCGAGCCGCACGAGCGCTTCGTGCGCGACGGCGACGACCTGCTGTACCGGCTCGACGTCACCATGGTCGACGCTGCCCTCGGCACCACGGCCGAGGTCGAGACCCTCGACGGCGACCTCGAGGTGCGGCTCTCGCCCGGTACTCAATCGGGCACCGTCAAGGTGTTCAAGAACCGCGGCGTGCCGTCGCTGCAGGGCTACGGCCGCGGCGACCTCAAGGTCGTGGTCAACGTCGTCGTGCCCAAGCGTCTTACGGCGGAGCAGCGCGAGCTGCTCGACCAGTTCGCTGCGGCGACCCCGGCCGACGCGTACGAGGCGGACCCGAGCTTCCTCGAGAAGGTACGCTCCGTCTTCCGCCGGTGAACGCGCGCTTCACGCGGTACACCCTGACCGTCGGCCCGCCGCCGGCGGGCGCCGCCGCCGTCGATTACGTTCACCCCGAGGCCGTCGCGCTGGCGCGCGCCCTCGGCGCCGGCGGCTGGCAGGAGACCGCGGAGGGCATCGTCTTCTGGCTGCCGACCGAGCCGGCGCCCGACGCCGGCCTGCTGGCGCGTCTGGAGCGGCTCGGCCGTCTCGAGCTCGCCGCCGAGGACGACGACTGGCGCCGGCGCTGGCGCGAGTTCCACCGGCCCGTCGCCGTAGGGCCGCTCTACGTGCGCGCGCCGTGGCACGCGCCGCGCGGCGACCTCCTCGACGTGTGCGTCGACGTCGGCATGGCCTTCGGGACGGGCGCGCACGCCACCACCAGGCAGTGCCTCGAGGGTCTCACCGCGCTCACGCCGTCGCCGCTCGTCGACCTGGGTACCGGCAGCGGCGTGCTGGCCCTCGCGGACCTGGGTACCGGCAGCGGCGTGCTGGCGCTCGCCGCGGCGCGCCTCGGCTTCTCGCCGGTGCTGGGGCTCGACGTCGATCCGGTGGCCGTCGAGGCGGCGCGCGCCAACGCGAGCGCCAACGGCCTCGCCGTCGAGTTCAGGGTCGCCGATCTCGGCGACCCTGATGAAGCTCTGCCCGTGGCCGGCGTAGCGGTCGCCAACCTCTCCCTGCCGGTGATCCTGACCCTGGCGGAGCGTGTGGGGGGAGGGCGCGGCGCGCCGTGGCGGCCGCGGCGGCTGCTGCTCGCCGGGCTGCTCGAGGAGCAGGGCGAGCAGGCGGCCGCGGCCTTCGCCGGCTACCGAGTGCACCGCCGGGCGCTCGACGCGGGCTGGCTCTTCCTCGACCTCGAGGATGTCGCGGCCGCCGGTGCCGGATGACCCCGGGGGCCGCGGCGGGACGCCGGTGTCCGAGCCGGGTCGCGATGACCGCGGGATCTCGCCGTCCGCGGCGGCGGCCGGCAGCGAGGGGTGCCGGCCGCGACGGGTGCCGGACGTGAGGTCTGGGCGGGCATGACGCGCCTGTACACCGCGTTCGTGGGCTGCAAGGTCAGCCAGGCCGACTCGGAGGCCGCGCGGGCGGAGCTTCTCGCGGCCGGCCTTGAGGAGGCCGTGTCGGCGGAGGACGCCGACGTCGCCGTGGTCCACACCTGCGCCGTCACTCGGGAGGCGGAGCGCAAGTCGCGGCAGCTGGCGCACCGGCTCGCGCGCCGCGGTCTGCGCGTCGTCGTCGCCGGCTGCGCCGCGACGCGCGACGCCGCGCAGTTCGACGCCGAGGCCACGACGCCGCTCGGGGAGCGGTCGTGGCGGCAGCTGGCCGTGGATCTGGGCGCGGATGCAGCGGTGGTGGCCTCGGACGCGATCGAGACCATCGGCGGCGTGGCGGGCACCGCCGAGACGGGCCCGCCTGCCGCGCCGGCGAGCCCGCCTGCGGCGCCGCCGAGCCCGC
Organism: uncultured Thermoleophilia bacterium; assembly: GCA_963814545.1. Taxonomy (GTDB): domain Bacteria; phylum Actinomycetota; class Thermoleophilia; order UBA2241; family UBA2241; genus UBA2241. The sequence continues at coordinate 49,265 of CAWFDC010000004.1, forward strand.
CTGCGGCGCCGCCGAGCCCGTGTGTGGCAGCGCCGAGCCCGCGTGCCGCGCCACCGAGCCCGCGTGCGGCGCCGCCGAGCCCGCGCCGCCGCACCCGTTTCGTGCTCAAGGCGCAGGACGGTTGCGGCGGACGCTGCGCCTACTGCGTGGTGCGTCTCGTGCGCGGGACTCCGCGCAGCCTGCCGCTGAGCGAGGCGCTCGCCGCCGCGACCACGGCGGTCGCCGGTGGCTGCGGCGAGGTCGTGCTCAGCGGGATCGACCTCGGCGCCTGGCACGACGCCGGGAGCGGTGCCGATCTCGCCGGTCTGGTCGAGACGCTGGTCGGCGCCTCCGGGCTCGCCCGGCTGCGCCTGTCGTCGCTCGAGCCCGGCGCCCTCGACGAGCGGCTCGCCGGTGCGCTGGCGCACCCGCTCGTGGCCCGGCACCTCCACGTGCCGCTGCAGTCGGCCGACGACGGCGTGCTTGCGGCGATGGCGCGTCCGTACGACTGGGTCGGCTACTGCACCGCCCTCGAGCGCGTCAGGGCGCGCGTCCCGGACTGCGCCTTCTCGACCGACCTCATGGTGGGCTACCCGGCCGAGGACGAGGGGGCCTTCGCGCGCAGCCTCGCCGCCGTCGAAAGCGGCCTCTTCGGCCGCGTGCACGTCTTCGCCTTCTCGCCGCGCCCGGGGACGCCGGCCGCGGCGCTCACCCCGCTGCCGCCCGCCGTGGTGCGCCGGCGGCGGGCGGCCGCGCTCGCCGCCGCGCAGGCGGCGGCGAGCGCGGCCGCCCGTGCCGCCCTGGGCCGCCCGGCCGAGGTGCTCGTCGAGGAGCGGCGCGACGGCCTCTGGAGGGGGTACAGTTCACAGTACGTGCGCTACCATCTCGACGGGGCCGCGCAGCCGGGGCGGATGGTGCGCGCCGTGGCCGATGAGGTCTACAGTGACGGGGTCAGAGGGCGCGTCCTGTGAGGGTCCGCGTGCCGCGCCCGAGCCGCCGCCGGGAGGCGGCGCTGCGCCGGCGACCGGGGAGGCCGTGCATCCGCGCCGGTCCGCGACCGGCCGGGAGGTCGCGTACTCGCGCCGGTCCACGACCGGCGGGGTCGAGACGGGAGGGATGGCATGAGAGAGCCGGGCAGCCTCGAGCGGCGCATGAAGGACGACGCCGTCGCCGCGCTCAAGGCCGGCGACCGCCGCCGGCGCGACGCCCTGAGCACGCTGATCGCCGAGCTCAAGAAGGCGCGCATCGACGCCGGCGCCGCGCCGAGCGAGGCCGACGAGCTGACCGTGCTCAACCGCGAGCGCAAGCGTCGCAGCGAGGCGCTCGAGCTCTACACCGGGGCCGGGCGCGAGGACCTCGCCGGGCAGGCGCGCTTCGAGGTCGAGCTCATCGCCGGGTACATGCCCGAGGAGCTCTCCGCCGCCGAGCTGGAGCGCCTGGTCGACGAGGCCATCGCCGCGACCGGCGCGGCCTCTCCCAAGGAGATGGGCAAGGTCATGGGCCGCCTGATGCCGCAGGTCGCCGGGCGCGCCGACGGCAAGGCGCTCAGCGACCTCGTCCGCCGCCGGCTCGGGGGGTGACGCGTGCCCGAGGCCACGCGCACGGTGATCGAGCTCGACTCCAACGCCCTCGCCCTGAGCCTGGCCGGCGAGCACGACGCCCACCTTCGGGTCATCGAGGAGCGCCTCGACTGCCGGCTCACGCTGCGCGGCAACGTGCTGACCCTCGAGGGTGAGCCCGCCGCCGTCGCCAAGGCGCGGGCCGCGTTCGAGGAGCTGCTCACGGTCATCCGCTCCGGCCGCCCGCTCAACCCCGCGATGGTCGAGTCGCTCATGGACATCGCCGTGAACTCGTCGGGCAAGCCGTCCGAGGTCTACGGCGACGTGGTCTGGACGCACCGCGGCCGCCAGATCGGCCCGCGCACCGTGAACCAGAAGCACTACGTCGACGCCATCCGCGGGACGACGATCACCTTCGGGATCGGCCCCGCGGGCACCGGCAAGACGTATCTCGCCACGGCCATGGCGGTCAACGCCTTCTTCTCCAAGGCCGTGGGCCGCATCATCCTCACGCGCCCGGCGGTGGAGGCGGGGGAGAGCCTCGGCTTCCTCCCCGGGAGCGTCTCCGAGAAGGTCGACCCGTACTTCCGCCCGCTCTTCGACGCCCTCTACGACATGATGGACGGCGACAAGCTGGCCGCGCTCATCGAGCACGGCGAGATCGAGGTGGCGCCGCTGGCCTTCATGCGCGGGCGTACGCTGAACGACTCGTTCATCATCCTCGACGAGGCGCAGAACACCTCGCCCGAGCAGATGAAGATGTTCCTCACCCGGCTCGGGTTCGGGAGCAAGATGGTGGTGACCGGGGACGTGACCCAGATCGATCTGCCGCAGCCTCGCACCTCGGGGCTCGTCACCGTGCCCGAGGTCCTGCAGGCGATCCCCGACATCGCCGTGGTGCAGTTCGACGGTCACGACGTCGTGCGTCACAAGCTGGTGCAGCGCATCGTCAATGCGTACAAGGAGCACGACGAGCGGCTGCAGGCGGGGCAGGAGCCATGAACGGCAACCTCGTCGAGGTCGTGAACCGCACCCGGGTGCCCGTCGACGAGCGCGCGGTGGCCACGCTGGTCGGCGCCGTGCTCGCCGCCGAAGGCGTCGACGGCGCCGAGATCGGCGTGGCCTTCGTCGGCGACGGGCGCATGCGTGCCCTCAACCGCGAGCACCGCGGTCTCGACAAGGTGACCGACGTGCTCTCGTTCCCGCTCGAGGCCGAGGACGAGCTCGCCACCTGGCGCGAGATCGAGGCCGCGCCTCCGGGCGACGTGCCTCCGCGCCTGCTGGGCGACGTCGTCGTGGGCGCGCGCCAGGCGCTGCGCCAGGCGCGCGCCCACGACGTCCCCCCGGCCTTCGAGCTCGCCCTCCTGCTCGTGCACGGGGTGCTGCACGTGCTCGGGCACGACCACGAGACCGACGCCGGGGGCATGGCGCTGCGCCAGGGCGAGCTGCTCGCGGCGCTCGGCTGGGAGAGGCTCCTTGGCCCCGCGTCGTAGCCTGCTGCACAGCTTCAACTGGGCCTTCGAAGGCATCGTCTACGCGCTCCGCTACGAGCGCAACATGCAGATCCACTTCGGCCTCGCCGTCCTGGTGCTGCTGGCGGCGCTCTTCCTCTCGCTCACCCGGCTCGAGATCATCGCCCTGCTCGTGGCTATCTCGTTCGTGCTCATCGCCGAGATGCTCAACACGGCGATCGAGCAGCTCATGGACATGGTCACCGACGAGCACGACCCGCGGGCCAAGATCGCCAAGGACGTCGCCGCCGGCGCCGTGCTGGTCGCGGCGTTGAACGCCGTCGCCGTCGCCTACCTCGTCTTCTACACGCGGATCACGAGCACGCCCTACACGGTGCTGCAGCGGGTACGCAGCTCGTCGGTCGACGTCACCGTGATCGCCCTCGTGCTCGTGATCCTCCTGGTCATCGCGGTCAAGGCCCTGACGCGCACCGGCACCGCCCTTCGCGGCGGCCTGCCCTCGGGGCACGCCGCCGTCGCCTTCGCCGGCTGGGTCGCGCTGACGTTCATCTCCAGCACGACGGCCTACGCGCTGCCGATCTCGCTGGTCTCCCTGATGATGGCCGTCCTGGTCGCGCAGAGCCGCGTCCAGGCGGGCATCCACACGGCGCTCGAGGTGGTCCTCGGGGCCCTGCTCGGGTCGGTCGCGGCCTTGCTGATCTTCCAGCTCTGGGCGCCGATGTGAGCATTCGCGGCAGAGAGCCCGATCTCGGCGAGCGCCTGCTCTTCCAGGAGGCCTCCTCCATCGCCGAGAGGGCCTACGCGCCGTACTCGGGCTTCCGCGTCGGCGCCGTCGCCGTCGGGCCGTCGGGGCGCAGTCACCACGGCGTGAACGTGGAGAACGCCTCCTACCCGGTCGGTGTCTGCGCCGAGCGCGCCGCCCTCGCCGCCATGGTCGTCTTCGGCGAGCGCCGCGCGCGCTACGTCGCCGTCGCCGCCGCCGCCGGCGTCGACCTTCTGCCCTGCGGCATGTGCCTGCAGGCGCTGGCCGAGTTCGGTGCGCCCGAGGTCATCGCCCGTCTGGACGGCGGCGTCAGGGTGCTGGCCCTCGACGAGCTGCTGCCGGCGCCGTTCGCGGGGTCTGGCGGCCAGGCGAGCGTGAGCGGCTGCGCGGGGGCCGGGGAGGCCGCCGGCGGCGGCACGGGCGCCGATGGCTGAGCAGCCGTTCCGCTCCGGCTTCGTCGCCGTCCTCGGGCGCCCGAACGTCGGCAAGTCGACGCTCGTCAACGCTCTGGTCGGGCGCAAGGTCAGCATCGTCTCCGACCACCCGCAAACGACGCGTCGCCGTATCGGCGGCGTGCTCCGCCTTCCCGGGCACCAGGTCGTCCTGCTCGACCTGCCCGGCTTCCAGAAGCCCTTCGACTCGCTGACCCGGCGCATGCAGCGGGCGGTCGACGAGGCGCTCGCCGAGGTCGACGCCGCGCTCGTGGTGCTGAACGCGGCGGAGCCGATCGGCGCCGGCGACCGCTTCATCCTGCGCGCGGTCGCCGGCGCCGGCCGTCCGGCCGTCTACCTCCTCAACAAGCGGGACGCCGTCGACGCCGGGCGTCTCGAGCAGCGCGCCGCGGAGGCGCGCGAGCTCGTCGGCGGGGCCGAGGTGCTCGCCGTCAGCGCCCTGCGTGGCGAGGGCCTCGAGCCGGTGGTCGGGCGTCTCGCCGCCGCGATGCCCGAGGGCCCGGCCTACTTCCCCGACGGCGACATCAGCGACCAGCCGCTCGAGCTGCTCGTGGCCGAGCTCGTCCGCGAGCAGGCGCTCCGGCGCACCCGCGAGGAGGTGCCGCACGCGGTCGCCGTGGAGGTGACCGGCATCGTCGAGCGCGAGGACCGGCCACTGGTCGAGATCGAGGCCCTTCTCATCGTCGAGACCGAGTCCCAGAAGGCGATCCTCGTGGGCAAGGGCGGGCGCACCGTCAAGGCGATCGGCTCGGCGGCGCGGCAGGAGATCGAATCGGTCTTCGGGGCGCAGGTCTTCCTCGACCTGCGCGTCAAGGTCCGCAAGCGCTGGCGTCGCGACGAGCGTTACGTCGAGCGCCTGCTCTGAGGGAGCGCCCGGCGCTCCCCCGCGCAGGCGCTCCCCGCGCGACCGGTCCGCGCCAGCCCCGGCGCTCCCCGTCGTTACCGGGGCTCATCCGGCCTGGCCCCGGCTCCGGCCTGGCTCCGGCCCTCGCGACTCAGTTGATATACTCCGCCTCGGGGAGGGGCACAGCGCCTCTCGTGGAGGGCGCTCGTACGTGCACGCCGAAGAACTCGCCAAGACCATCGACCACACGCTGCTGCGCGCCGACGCGACGGCGCACGACGTCGAGCGGCTGTGCCGCGAGGCGGCGCGCTACCACTTCGCCGCGGTCTGCGTCTTCCCGCACTACGTGCCCCTCGCCGACGGCCTTCTGAAGAGCGCCGACGTCAAGGTGTGCACGGTCATCTCCTTCCCCTTCGGCGCCGACGACGTGCGCGCCAAGGTGGCCGCGGCCCAGGACGCGATCGGCAAGGGCGCCGACGAGCTCGACGTCGTCTTCAACCTGCCGGCCATGCTGTCGGGTGAGTTCGGCTACGTGCGCGACGAGCTCGCCGCCGTCGTGCGCGCGGCGCGCCTGAAGTCGGTCAACACCGGCCGCGGGCACGCCCTGGTCAAGGCGATCATCGAGACCTGCTACCTCTCCAACAAGATGAAGCGCCTCGCCTGCACGATCCTCGGCCAGGCGGGGGTCGACTTCGCCAAGACCTCGACCGGGATCGGCCCGCAGGGGGCGACCCTGCAAGACGTCGAGCTGCTCCGTGACTGCCTCGACGAACACATCGGCGTCAAGGCCTCCGGGGGCATCCGCACGCTCAAGGACGTGGAGCTCATGATCAACGCCGGCGCCACACGCATCGGCACCAGCGCCGGGGTCGCCATCATGCGGGAGGCTCTCGGGCAGCGGGAGGAGCGGTCATCGAGCGCGCTGCCTTCCTGAGCGCTGTGCGCTACGGCGCCGACGGCCTCGTGCCGTGCGTCGTGCAGGACGCGACCACGGCCGAGGTGCTCATGGTCGCCTACGCCAACGCCGAGGCGCTCGCGGCGACGGTCGCCACGGGTGAAGCCCACTTCTGGAGCCGCCGTCGCCGCGAGCTCTGGCACAAGGGGGGGACGAGCGGCAACGTGCTACGGGTGCGCAGCCTGCGCCTCGACTGCGACGCCGACACCGTGCTCGTGTGGGTGGAGCCGGCGGGTCCGGCGTGCCACACGGGCGCGGTGAGCTGCTTCCGCCCCCAGGCCAACGGGGGCGCGTGCCTCGAGCTCTGACCGTCTCGCGGCGTGCCCGACGACATAGCCGCGGCGAGGAACGGGTAGCACTCTTGGGCATGGATGCACGGGGACTCCGAAGGCGTGCGGGGGCCGGCGCGAGCCGGATCTGGCGGCGCGTGGGCTGGGCCGGCGCGGCGCTCGCCGGCGTGCTCGCCCTCGCCCTTGCCCTGCGTCTGCAGAGTGTGACCTCCGGCCTGCCGTACGCCTTCATCAGCCCCGATGAGGCGACCGTCGTCCCCAAGGCGGTCGAGGTCGCCGGCGGGCAGCTCAACCCGATGTTCTTCTACTACCCCTCGCTGTTCTTCTACGCGCTCGCCGCGGTGTACTGGCTCGTGTCCCCGTTCTGGGCCCTGCTCCACGGTGAGCTGCTCGTACGGCCCGGCGCGCTCGCCGCCGACGCCGGCGCCCTCTACCTGATCGGCCGCCTCGTCGTCGTCGGCTTCGGCGTAGCCGCCGTGTGGCTCGTCTACCGGCTGGGTCGCGACGCGTACGGGGCGGCGGCGGGCGTGCTCGCCGCCGCCTTCCTCGCCGTCGCGCCGCTGCACGTCGAGTACTCGCACCTCGCGGTGACCGACGTGCCGGCCGTGACCCTCGGCCTGCTCGGCCTCTTCCTTCTCCACGGCGCCGCGCAGGGGCGCGGCCGGCGCCGGCTCACGGCCGGCGCCGCCGCGGTGGGTCTCGCGGCCTCCACGAAGTACAACCTCGGCATGCTCGTGCTGCCGGCGACCGTGGCCGCGCTCTACGCCGGCCGGCCGGCCGTGGCCGCTGCGGTCGCGGCCGGCCGGCCGGCCCTGCGCGCCTGGGCTCGCCTGCTCGCCCTGCGGCTGTACCTGCCCATGGCGCTCGCCTTCGTGCTGGCCTCGCCGTTCATCGTTCTCGACCTGCCGCGGTTCATCGCCGAGTTCTCGCGCCAGCACACGATCGTGCAGCGTGGCTGGCTCGGCTTCGAGCACGTGGGCAACGGTTACTGGTACAACCTGAGCGTCAACCTTGCCGATGCGCTCGGGCTGGTCCTGCTCGGTCTTGCCGTCGCCGGGCTCGCCTGGGCGCTTTGGCGGCGAGCGCCGCTGGACCTCATGCTCGCGCCCACGGTCCTCGTGTACTTCGTGTACGTGAGCTCCTGGCGCGAGCTCGCCGACCGCTACATGCTGCCGATCGTCCCGCTCCTCCTCCTCCTGGCGGCGCGTCTCTGCGTCGCGCTCTGGGAGGTGCGCCCGGCGTGGCGCAGGGCGCTGGTGCCGGGCGTGGCCGCGCTCGTCGCCCTGGCGGTCGCGCTGCCCCTGGCGGACTCCGTCGCCCGCAACCGCGCCCTCGGCGAGCCCGACGTGCGCGAGCGGGCCAAGGCGTGGGTCGAGCGCACCATCGACGCCGACACGCGGATCGCCACCGAGACCTCGGGCCCCCCGCTGGTGGCGCGCGTCGACCTGCCCTCGTACCGCGCCGAAGGCCTGCGCCCGGCGTACTACCGCCTGCGCCGCCTCGAACTGCCGCTGCCCGGCGGGCCTCCAACGCAGCACTCCATGCGCTGGCTGCGCGACCACCGCGTGGAGTACGTGATCCTCAGCTCGGCCGTGTACGACCGGGTGCTGGCGGCGCCCGACGAGTACCCGCGCCTGGTGGCCTTCTACGCCGCGCTCGAGCGGCGCGGCGACCTGGTCAGGGTCTTCACGCCGCGCCCCGGCGAGCGTGGCCCGGTCATCAAGGTGTACCGCCTCGACGGATGGTCCCGTACATGATCAGCCCGGGCGGGATCGGCAGCCAGAAGTTGATCACGCGGTAGACGAGCACGACCGTGACCGCGGTCGCCGACGGTACGCCGAAGCTCACGAAGAGGGCGATGAGCAGCGCCTCGACGGCGCCGAGCCCGCCGGGCGTCGGGGCGAGCGTCCCGATCGAGTAGGCCACCACGTAGGCGACGACGAGCGCCGTCCAGGGCACGTCGGCGTCGAAGGCGAGGAAGACGGCCGCGAGGGCGAGCATGTCGAAGAACCAGTAGGCGCAGGCGTACACCGCCGTCCGCCTGAAGGCCCCCCGGTGCGACGTCATGCGGCGCATGCCGACGAAGAGGTTGTCGAGCCAGGCGTCGACGTGCCCCTCCTCCACGACCTCCCGGCGGGCGATGCGGTTGATGACGTGTGCGGCCTGGCTGACGCGGCGCCGCATGAGCGTGCGGTGGTTGTACAGGTAGAGACCGTACGCGGTGAGCCAGAGCAGCAGGAGGATCAGGATGATGCCCGCGAGGTACTGCCAGAGGGACTGACCGCGGGCCAGGACCAGGTACGCGAGCGCGACAGCGAAGAAGAACCAGAGGACGACGTAGTTGAAGAACTGCTGGGCGGCGATGGCGACGAAGATGAGCCCGTGCGGCACCTCGCGCCGCCGCAGCGCGTTGTAGGTCAGCACCCAGCCGCCGACGCCCCCGGCGGAGAAGACGTGGCTGACGGCGAGGCTGCCCAGGGTCACCGAGAAGACCTCGAAGAGCCTCATGCGGATGTCCAGCACGCGCAGCACGAAGCGGGTGAGGTTCGCGTAGCCGAGCAGGGCGCAGCACTCGAGGAGGACGGCGAGGCCGAGCAGCCAGTAGTCCGCGCGGGTGAGGAGCTCGAGGGTCTCCTCCGCGTCGACGAGCCGGGGGAGGAGCAGGTAGAGGGCGGCGACGATGAGGAGGAAGACGAGGACGTGGCGCAGGCTCTTCTTGATCGGCTGCCTCCGTGCCTCCGCTTGACGACCGCGGCAAGACTACCACAGGGCCCCCGACGGGGGTCCGGGCGGGGGCTTCACCGCTCCTGGACCCCCGCGGCCCGGTCGGGCCTCCGACGCGCCGGCCCCGGGTGGCGGCCGCGGCCCGGGCTGGTCTCCGTCGCCCCCGGGTCCGCGTGGCGGCCCGGCCCGCCGGCGGTCTACCGCGCGGCGCGCTCGCGCCGCTCGTGCAGTTCCGCCTCCATCTCTCCGCGGCGGATCCAGGCGTAGGCCACCGCGCACGGGACCGCCGTCGGCGGCAGCGCGCAGAGCGCGACCCAGAGCCAGCGGCGCGCCCGCACGGTGACGTAGACGCCGTACGCCCACGTGGCGACGAAGCCCGAGAGCAGCGAGGCGACCCACATCGCCCAGACCACGGGGGGGATGAACGAGACGCCGAGGCTCTCGGCGAGGAGGTACACGAGGAACAGCAGCAGGGTGATGGTCGAGAGGAGGAAGAGGATGGTGACGCGCTTCAGCTCGGCGCGCGTGGCCTCGTCGAGCACGGTGTCGCCGTCGTCGCGGCTCTGTGTCGGCTGGCGCTGCATCGCCGGACTCCCTTCGCGGCCGGGGCCGCCCCTCTGCGTGGGCGGCCCGCCCGATTCTCGGCGACGCGGACCGCCTTCGCAAGCCCGCGCGCGTGCGTCCCGGCGGCCCGCGCCGGCCGTGGCGTGCGCGCCGCAGGGCCGCCCTGGGGCCGTCGCGGGCAGCGTGGAGCGGCGCCGGCGGTCGCGCCCTCGGCAGGCCGTTCGGGTTGCGGCGCCGTGCCCGGTGTGGTTGACTCCGGTCCCGGATCTACACATCAGAGGCGCCCGCCGGCGCCCTCCCCCTGCAGATTCGTCCCCTTACCTCTTGCGTGACGCCCTGCGGCGTGGGTCGGCCCCCGCCGGGTGCGGACAGCCCCTCGGGCACAGGCACGACCGCTGCCCCCGGGGACACGCCGTGGAAGGGATGCCGTGACACGATGCCGAGCCTGGATCGGAGCGATCCTCCTTCTCGTGATCTTTGTGACCGCGACCGCGGCACTGGCGCCGACCGCCTCCGCCGACACTTCGACCGCCGAGCTGCGCGCCAAGCTGCGTAGCTCGCGCAAGGCGCTGCGCGCCAAGCGCGCCCGCCTCAAGCTGGTACGCGCCGACCTCGCGGCCGCGCGCCAGCTCTTCGTCCTGTACGCCGACACGCCCCTCGAGGATGTGATCGACGGCGTCGTCGGCGATGAGCTCAGCTTCACCGACGCCGCCCTCGTCGACGTCGCGCCGCTGACGCCGGTCGACGGTGCCACCGACGCCGCCACCGCCACTGACGAGACCACCGTGGCCGACGCGACTGACGATCCCGCCGTGAGCGACGGGACCGCCGACGCCACCGTCGCCGACACCACCGTCGCCGACGCCGACGCCACCGACGCCGCTCTCGTGGATGCTTCGGGGACGGAGGCGGACCTGCTCCCGGGGGTGCTCGTGCCGACCGACGACGACATCGCCGCGCTCGAGCGCCGCGTGGACCGCCTGAGAGCGTCGGCACGCGGCTGGCGCGAGCGCGTCGAGGACCTCGCCCGCCGCGTACGGCGCCGCGAGCGCATCGCGGAGTGGAACCGGCGCGGCGAGTGGCGCCCGCTGATCGAGCTCGCCGCGCGCCGCTACGGCGTGAACGCCGGCGCGCTCTACCGCCTGATGATCTACGAGTCGGGCGGCCGGCGGACGGCCGGGACCACGTACAAGGGCCTCTTCCAGTACCTGCCCAGCACCTGGCAGGCGAGCTGGAACCCGTGGGGCGACGCCAGCATCTACAACGGCTGGGCGCAGATCCGCGCCACCGCCTACGCGATCAAGCGTGGCAGCGGCCCCAGCATGTGGCCGTCGACCTACCCACGCGCGTTCTGAGCCCTGCGCGGCCGCGGTCTTCGGCCGCCGCCCGCGGCGACGGGCGCGGCGCCCCGGGAGGGGCGCCGCGCCCGTCGCGTTTCGGGCGCCCGTCCGGCGGCCGCGGCGCTCGCGCCGGCGTCCACCGCCGGCCCTCGCCGTGCGGTACGATAGGCGGCGGCCGTGCCGGAGTGGCGGAACTGGTAGACGCGCTGGACTCAAAATTCGGTCCCCGAGAGGGGGTGTGGGTTCGAGTCCCACCTCCGGCACCAGCCCAGTCCGGCGAAGAGCCGGCGAAGGGCGGCGCCCCGCGGTGCAGGTCGCGGGCCTTCGCGCGGCGAGGCCGCGCGGCTCGCCTCGCCGGCGCCTACGCCGCGGGCCCGCGGGCGGCGAGGCCGCACGCCTCGCCGTCGCCCGCGCCGCGCGCGGGAGTTCTGGTACGATAGTGCACCGCTTGTGAAAGGGCCACGGAGCGTGGCCGTCTCGCCTTCGGGCCGGCAGGCCCGACACGAGGAGTGCGATCAGATGACGGTGCGGATCCTGGGGCTCGACTGCAGTCCCCGTGACAAGTCCAACAGCGGCATCATGCTGGACACGGCGTTCAGTCGCCTGGTCGAGACCTACCCGGGCGAGGTCGAGACCGAGATCGTCCACCTGCGCGACCTGCACCTCGAGCCCTGCAAGGCCTGCAACGTCTGCGGCAAGACCAAGGACAGCGGCAAGTTCATCCCCTGCGTGCGCGCCGACGAGGACGACGCCCAGATGGTCCTCGACAAAATGATCGAGGCTCACGGCATCCTCGTGGCCACTCCGGTCTACTTCGGCCTGCCCTCCGACCTCTTCGCCAGGTTCATCATGCGCACGCGCCCGCTGCGCCACCAGGACTTCAAGCTGGCCAACAAGCCGGTCGGCGTCATGGCCGTGGCCGGCCGCCGCTCGGGCGGCGCCGAGACCACCATCATCGCCACGTGGCTGCCGTTCGTGCGCAACGGCTGCCTGGTCGTCGGCAACGGCGACGGCACCTGCCAGTTCGGCGCCTACGGCTGGGCTGGGGCGCGCGGGCACGTGCTCGGCGACGAGTGGGGTCTCGTGCAGGCCTACCAGACCTCCGACCGGGTGTTCACCCTCGCCCGGCTGCTCCAGGCGGGCGTCGAAGCCTCGGGCTTCGTCAGCCCGATGAAGTTCTCCTACAGCCAGGGGACGCGGCCCTGAGCGCGGGCGCCGCGCCCGTCGTCAGCCGACCATCGAAGGACGGACCATGAGTGACGCCGAGACGATCCTCGAGTTCCTTCACGAAGAGGCCGACCTCGGCGACGGCGAGGTCATCGACCTCGACACCTCGCTCTTCCGCGATCAGCTTCTCGACTCGATGAACCTGACCAGCCTCATCGTCTTCCTCGAGGAGACGTTCGCCATCAGGGTCAAGCCGATGGACATCGTCTACGAGAACCTCGACACGGTGAACCACATGCTCGCCTACATCGAGCGTAAGAAGGCCGCCGATGCGTAAGGCGGCCCGCGGTGCGGCCGCGGGTGGGGCCGGCGCATCCGGCGCCGCTGCCGCCGCGACCGACGAGCCCCGCGCCCCGGTCGACGGGCTCGGCGGGCCGGCCGAGCCGGCCGCTCCGAGCGGGCCGGCCGAGAACCGCTTCTTCTACGGTCTCGGCATCGGCGTGCAGACGCTGCTCTGGTTCCTGCTCTTCCTTGCGATAGTGGTGGCGGTCGCCGTGGGGGGCGAGCTCACCGAGTTCCGCTACGTGGGGTTCTGACCCGGCCGCCCGATCCAGTCGATGGTCGCCATGCCCGCCTTGATGACTGACGCCGTCGTGCGTCTGGCCGAGCACGCCGAGCGCCGGCCCGGCTCCCTCCTGCTCGCCACGCGGGGGCGTGAGTACGGCTACGCCGACTTCGCGCGGCGGGCCGGCGCCGTCGCGGCGGCGCTCGGCGCCGCCGGCCCTGCGCCGGCCCGACGTGTCGCCCTGTTCCTCGAGGAGTACGACCAGTTCTTCGTGACCATGTTCGGCGTCTGGCTGGCCGGCGGCGTGGTCGTGCCTCTCAACACCAGCCTGCCGCGCCGCGACGTCGACGGGCTCCTGGCCAAGTCCTCGCCCGACCTCGTCGTCGTGCCCGACGAGGCGACGCTGGCCGACGCCGGTCTGCCTCGCCTGGTCGTCCGCGCCGACGCCAGCGGCCTCGTCGACGGGCTCGAACCTGCCGGCGGCGCCTCGCCCGCAGGAGAGCTCGCGGGCGCGGCTGCGCCGGCGGCAGGGCTCGAAGGCGCGGCCTCGCCGGCGGGGGGTCTCGACGGCGCCTTGTCGCCGGTCGGTCCCGACGAGCTCGCCATGCTGATGTTCACGTCGGGCACCACCGGCGTGCCCAAGGCGGTGTGCCAGACCCTGCGCGCTCTCTCCAGCAACCCGGGGTACGTCGCCCGGGTGCTCGGCCTGGGCGCCGACGACCGCATCTTCATCAACACGCCGCCCTACTTCACCAGCGGGATCTGCCACTTCCTGACCCTGATGGCGCACGGCGGCGGCACGGCGGGCCAGCTGGGCTTCTACTTCGGCTCGAGCCTGCTCGACGAGATGGAGCGGCTCGGGTGCACCGGCTTCGGCGGCGCCCCCGCCCACCTGGTGCGCGTGGTCGAGCCGCTCGAGGGCCCGCGCGCCACCGCGCTGCGCTTCTGGGTCAGCTCCGGCGACCACCTGCCGCTGCCGGTGATCGAGCGCTTCCGCCGTCTCCTGCCCGGAGTGGGTCTCTTCAACATGTACGGGCTCACCGAGGTCAGCGGCCGGCTCTGCGTGCTGCCGCCCGACGAGCTCGACGCGCGCGCCGGCTCCGTCGGGCGCCCCATCGGCGACATGCGCGTGCGCGCCCTCGACGCCGAGGGCCGCGACCTGCCGCCCGGCGAGACCGGGGAGCTCTACGTGACCGGCTCGCTGCTCATGCAGGGCTACCTCGACGAGCCCGAGATCACCGCGCGCACGCTCACCGCGCACGGTCTGCGCAGCGGCGACTTCGGCCACGTCGACGCCGACGGCTACGTCTGGATCGCGGGGCGCAAGGACGACATCATCAAGCGCGGCGGCGAGAAGGTCTCGACCGTCCACGTCCAGCAGGCCCTCATGGCGCTGGAGCGCTTCGCCGACGTCGCCGTGATCGCGGCGCCCGACGAGATCCTCGGGTGGAGTGGCTGAGCTGGACACAGCAGCGCTGGAGGCGCTGCGCCAGCTGGCGAGCCGCGCTGAGGTGTCGCTTGAGAGCGGTGAGTCAGTATCTGAAAGTCTTGTTTTTTCTTTTTTTCCTATTGGCCATCAGTGTTTGCTGTGGCGTACGAGATGGAGGGGGAGTTACTTTACACCGACTGCCTTCCACGTTACGTTGCAATGCAGACCGGGAATCTGGCATTATACAAAGACATTGATATGCCAAGACTCGGTTTCTGGAATGGGACTTTTAGGTACCTGGTTCGAACTCCAGGTTCGTGTCGTCGAGAATAATCTTCTCTTTTTTGCACCCCCCCCCCCCCCCCCCCCCCCTCCCCCCAACTTCCTACCTGGCGTCGTCGCCCCAAGTTCACTTTTGAGCACCCCAACCCCCGTGCCCTGCAGACTCCGCAAAGGACCCCCGGGCCGCCGCGGCGCAGCGTGCGTGCGCCATGCTGCGCCTGTCCCAGCTTCTGCAACTGTACACCCTAGCTACCCGCGAGTCCCCGGAAGCTGCCCAGTCAGCGCACAGCCTGGCGGCGATTTTCGATGCATCGCTGGCGGGCCAGGGGAATGGTGTAGATGGAAATTCCCCCGAAGCCGAGGACTGGATGGACGGGTTGGTGCCGGAGATGCTGTCACTCTCTGACCGATCCACAGTGCCGCTGCCATCGGCGCTGCTGAGGGAGGCGGTCGAAGGGGTGTTTAGGGCCTACTGCGATCGGCTGACTGGACGAGGTAGGTTTTTGGGGTTTCAGTGTTTACAGAATGTAAAGTTTATCGTTTAGGGTTTCCAGAGTCTAGGGTATATGTTTCACGTGGGGATCTTTTAAAGGCTTACTGTGATCGGTTGTCTGGGCGAGGTAGATTTTTAGGGTTTCAGGATAGGATTTTTTAGAATGTAGGATTTCTCTGGTGTCAGGGTTTTTGAAGGGTTTATGAAGAGTTTCTGTTGTAGATAGGATACGGGGTCGAAGCTGTCCTGGGAAGTGGTCGCAGTCGTCGCTAAACAGGCCCTTCACGTCAACCCTGTATCCAACAGAACCCTCTTAAACTCCTCACCCAAAGCAAATTCTAAGCTTTTAACCTTAAGCCCTGAATGCATCCATTCTCGTTTGGAGGTTCCAAGGCGTGGCAGACTTGCTGCACATCATTTAGCCCAAACCCCAAACCAAAACCATAAACTCTAAACCTTTTTTGGGGTGTGCAGGCATGGCAGACCTGCTGCACATCATCCAGCGCAAAAGTGCGGCCGGGGAGCCAGGGGGGTGATGGTTCATGGTGAGTCTGACATGGAGACCGATGAGGAGGCTGAGTCATCGAGCGGGGGTGAGGAAAGCGAAGAAGAGGAAGAAGTGAAGGAGGATGCAGGGCCTTCAGCCATGGTGAGCGATTTCCCCTGAAACCCTAAACTCCTTAACCTTAAAACCCTTGAATACCCTAAGCTTTTTGTTGGTAGCTTAATTGTGGCGGTTTTCAACCATGGTGAATTTGCTGCTCTTTTTGACCTGGAATGGGCGTTTTTTGCCAAAATAAAACGCGGTCATGCTCACCTTGGGATGTAGAGTTTCTCAAGCTTGTGAAGTGCAATGGGGCCATAGAGCAGGGCGAATTTGGAGGAAATGGTACTGGCCCAAAGGCTATTGGAATCACTGAGTGGTGGTTAGCTTTTAAACCGACATGAGTTTTTTAGGTATACGTGAAATATTTTGAAACAGAAAAGAGTAAGACATGGGTTGGAGTTGATGTGTCGACCAAGCGCCGTTGGTCAATGGGTAAATAACTTGCTTAGACACCCCAAGAGTCCTTATCTTCATTTCATTTTGTGGGGTTCCATGATCCAATCTGCCGAACCATCGATGCCACTGTCCTCTAGTATAATGGCTTGAGCACACTCCCCAAACATAAACGGCTTATGTCCTTTTGGGAAACACACTCAAATTTGGCAGAAGAAAATATGGAACCCTAATTAATTACATTTATGCCAGGCCCTGGTAGCGATTCCACCCAACCCATAACCCTCAGCCGTCGCCGCCAACCCTAAACCTCCCCCTTCCAAGCGGGCGTCGATACAGTTCCACCCAACCTAAAGCCCTCAGCTGTCGCATCAAACCCTAATTTTCCCCGTTGCGGTGATTCCACCCGACCTGAAACCCTCAGCCTTCGCCGCAAGCCCTAATTTCTCCTGTCGCTGGCCGGCTGGCTGTCAAGGGCAGATCAGGGAGCGATTCCAAAAACCCTTAGCCGACGCCCAAACCCCAATTCCACCATTGCAGTGTGATTTTCATGGCCTAAAACCCTCAGCCGTCGCCGCAAACTCTATTTTCCCCCTTGCAGGCTGGCGTCGAGTTCGGATCAGGGAGCGATTTGTATGACAAAAATTCCTCAGCCGTCGCCGCAAACCCTAATTTTTTACCGGTGCAGGCTGGCGTCGAGGGCGGATCAGGGAGCGACTCCGAGAACGAGACCCTGCTGGATGACGAGGGGATGGGAGGCACTTGATGGGGCGCTTGGCGCCCACTTGAGAAATTTGGCAGCCTCAAGAATGGGCACCCGGGAGGCCGGGGAGGCGGAGCTCAGATTCAAGTTCCGGGCCATCTCGCTCCTGGAAATCTTCTTCAGGCACAGACCCCTGACCTGACTTGATCTCTGGCTCAAATGATGGGTCAGCTGTTGATAACCAAAATTGGGAAGGGGGGGGGGGGGGGGGTCATGCAAGCACAGGGTTCAGGCTCTGTCCCACAGGGACTCAGTTCAATTGAGTCCCGAAAATCTCAGCGAAAAGTGACAGATTCATCCAACCTGCTGTTCTAGTGCTTGATTCCAATGGGGCCAGAGTTGCATAAAACACTCCGCTTGGGGGCAGGAATATCCCTATAGTGCTCTATGCCTGATGGCCGTTCCCGCTTGCCATCTTACCGTAAAGAGTCTCTATTTGCTGAGAGCTGGCTTCATGGTTTTGGTGAATACCCTGGTACTGAGGGGTGGCTTACTGTCATCCTCAGGCGCGCGACCAAGAGCCCGCACACGCTGACGGCGCTCCCGGCGCTGCTGCGCGCGCTGGGCTCCGCCGCCCGCTCGGCCTCCATGACAGACATGCAGGCCAACCTGGCAGTGCGACTGGATGGCCTCATCCGAAAGTACCTCTGCAAGTGAGTGGAAACCCAAGACAGATCCTAGTTGGAAAACCCTAGACCTACCCTAGTTGAAACCCTAGACAGGCCTCTGCAATGGGAGGAAAACCCTAATCTCTGGGCCTCAGCATCCGCTAATAGGGCAGAGAAGCTCGACTGTGGAACAGGGTTTCGAAGATGGCGTGTGACTAATGCACGGAAGTACACGTGCATTGCCCCCGATTAAAATCACAATTATTCCCTTCAGCTACATTGCAGGCATCTTTTTGTGGCCACAAGACTTCCTGACTCATGATGAGCATCAAAAAGTTACAAACACCAGCCCCAAACCTGGCTCGAGTCAGGAACCTGGAGCGATTTTACTGTTCGTGTCAGCGTCATTTCTTGTGCAATGCAGTACTCTTTGTGCAGCCCAAGTTTCCAACTCTCGAGGGTATACAAGGATCCGTGATAATGCGTTTGTTTAAAAGGTCTGGAGTCCAAGCGCATCATTGCAAAAGGCAGTGCTGGGTTCAGGATTTTTCAGGTTTAGGGTGGGTGGGGCTCCTGGTAAGTAGGCAGGGCAAGGCCGTTCTAACGGGAGTTAAAATCTCCAACAAACAAAAAACACCCTGGCCCGCGAGCACACTGCCAAATTTAAGAAGGCTCAAACAAGGTGCGTATATGCACTAACATACACGCTTGCCATTGCCCCACAGGACGAAGCCAGCCTCAACCCTACCTCCTTAACCATAAACTGCCCTGAAAAACTCGCGCTTGACCTGACCTTGCAGGACGAAGCCGGACCTTGGAGGGCTTCCAGAGGGGGGAGCTGGGCGATCTGATGCGCAGAACCTGGATGATGGCGGCGCACGAGGCAGACGCGCTAGCTTCCGCAGCTGCCCGACGGCTTCCAGTACCTGCTGCGCCTGTGCGCCAACTCCCCGCTGGGTGCGAAACCTAGTGATTGCAA
>CAWFDC010000005.1:0-82500 GCA_963814545.1 uncultured Thermoleophilia bacterium
CTCCCTCTGCGTAGTGGCTGCAGGGCAAGCCTACTCGTGGTCAACGGTCGGCCGGGCGCTGCATGCGGGCAATGCGCGGCGCGTCGAGGCGAACTTGACCGGCGCCGCGCGGTACGAGGTCCCGCGTCTAACGTGTTTGGCTCACGGCGGAGCGGGCAGGGATTGGGACAATGCGCCTACTCGCCACGATCACGGACGGCGGCCACGGCCGCCGTCGGGCGTATCTGGGCGGGGTCGGCGACGGCACGCCGCGACGGAGCGGAAGGTGCGGCTTGGCGCCACCGGCAGGGAGCTCGCGAGCGGCGCTCGCCAGTGAAGGCGATCAAGGAGAGGTGACGATCATGGGGACCGTGCGAGACGGGCGGAGGCGGCCGACGCCGGCGAACCTGCTGGCTGCGTGCTGCGCGGTGCAGGGAGTGAGCGGTGTCGTGGGCGGTCTTGGGCTGGTGTCCGACCCGAGCGGTGAGTCGCTGGGCTTCAGTCGCCGCTTCCTCGAAGGCACTCCGTTCGGCTCGTATCTGGTCCCGGGCCTCGTCCTGCTCGTCCTGCTGGGCCTGCTGCCCCTCGTAGCCTTCTACGGCCTGGTGAGGAATCGTTCGTGGTCGTGGCTCCTCAGCGTCGCCCTTGGGGCCGTGCTGATGACGTGGCTGACGACGGAGATCGTCCTGATCGGCGGTCGTCTCTTTCGCGAGTCGCCCTCAGTCTCCATGTTTCTGTGGGTCTTCTATGGAGTGGTGGGGGCGTCGATCCTGGTGCTCGGGCAGCTGCCGTCGGTCCGTGCACACTATCGAGCGGCGCGCGCCGATGAGGCCGGTGACTCCTCCACGCCGGCGCCCGGGGGCCGTTCTCCTCTCTTCGAGTAGAGCCGGCCCGCCCGTCACGCCGCCGACCTGCCGGTGCGTCGCGCGCGTGGCCATGCCGTCCCCACCGCCCACACCACAGGGAGGTCCGCCATGCTGAGGTGTCTGTTCGGCATCTTCATCCTGCTTCACGGGTGGGTCCACATCTGGTACATCGTGCTCGCCCGGCGCTGGGTCGAGTACCGCCCGGAGATGGGCTGGGACGGGCAGTCCTGGCTGCTGTCGGGGGCGCTCGGTGACGCCGCGCTGCGCGGGCTGGCCACGGTGGTCTACGCGCTGGCCGCTCTCGCGTTCACGGTGGCGGCGATCGGCGTGTTCGCGGCCGCCGGCTGGTGGCGCACGCTGGTGCTGACGGCGGCCGCGCTCTCGACGCTGGCGATCCTGGTCTTCTGGGACGGCGACTCCTCGAGCATCGTCCAGAAGGGACTCGTCGGCCTGCTGATCAACCTCGGTCTGATCGTCGGCGTACTACTGAGCCGCTGAGGATCGGGGCGTCAAGGACTCCCGCGCCACGTCGCCGTGTACTCGACCCCGTCGGGCACGTCGAGGCCGGGGTCGTCGACGACCCAGCGGCCGTCGAGCCCGGCCTCGCGGGCGACGAGCTCGAAGTGGCACATGGCGATGCCCATGTCGACGCGCTGCAGGTCGGCGATGCGGAGCGCCTTGAAGGCGAGGCTGCCCTTGCCGTAGCCCTTCGTGCGGCGGAGGTAGAAGTGCCAGGCGTCCCCGCCGCGCACGATCCGCCACGGCTGCTTGTTGGTCGCCGAGGGGCCCATGCGGACGGCCTCGAGCGCGCGGGCGTAGCTGCCCGGCGCTCGAGGCCGCCGGCTCCGTGGCCGCCCGGCTCGAGGCCTCAAGCGGCTCCCCCATCGCTCGTCGAAGAACAACTCGTCGGCCGGGCATCCTCCGATCGCCCTCCTCGCGCTGTCGGATGCGCTCGGCGCCGTCGTCCCCCGGGTAGCCGGTCGACACGACGGCCGGCATGGTCTCGTCCCTCTGGAGGCCGCCGAACCGCCTGACGAAGGTGCTGCGGGTGAAGGTGCCGCCCAGCCAGCAGGTGCCGAGGCCGAGGGCGGTGGCGTAGAGGATGACCTCTTCGAGGAGGTAGCCGTAGTCCTCGAGGTCTCTGGGCCCGTGCCGCACCGCCCCGACGATGAACCCCGTCGCGCCCTTGATGAAGCCGTAGGTGCCGAGGCGCCGGAGGGCCCGGCGGTCGTCCGGCGCCGCCGCGATGAGCCCGAAGCGCGCGTGCGAGCCGAAGGGGCCGACGCTCCGCGAGTCCATGAAGGCGGTGAGGCGATGCTGGTCGCGCTCCTCGATCGGCCGCTCGAGGTACGTGCGGCACGAGTAGCGCCGGGCGATGAGCTCGCCGGCCGGCTCGGGGAGGTGCGGGGCCGTCGTCATGGCGCGGCCGGTGTGGAGCCCTGGTCATGACTCGGGGAGGTGCGGAGCGGTCATCATCGTTGCCAGCGTAGCACGACGGGGACGCCGTCTCTGCGAGCCCGAGTGCTTCGCCGACACACCGGCCGGCAGGCATGCCGCGGCGCAGTTCGGCTCATACTCAGAGCACCATGGCCAAGCTCATCTACTCGATGATCACCTCGCTGGACGGCTACGTGGCGGACGCACAGGGCGGCTTCGACTGGGCTGTGCCGGACGAGGAGGTGCACCGCTTCGTCAACGACGAGGCGCGGTCCATCGCCACGTACCTGTTCGGGCGGCGGATGTACGAGCTGATGCTGTACTGGGAGGACGCGACCGCGCTCGCGGGCGAACCGGACTACGTCCTGGATTTCGCGGCCATCTGGCAGGCGGCCGACAAGATCGTGTTCTCGCGGACGCTCGAGGAGGCGGCGAGCGCGAAGACGCGGATCGAGCGGGAGTTCGATCCCGAGGCCGTCCGGCGGCTCAAGGCCCGGGCGGAGCGTGACATCGTGGTGGCCGGTCCGGAGCTCGCCGGCCAGGCGATCGCCGCGGGGCTGGTCGACGAGCTCCGGCTGTACGTCGCGCCCGCAGTGACGGGCGGCGGGAAGCCGGCCCTGCCGCACGGCGTCCGGCTCGGCCTCGAACTGCTCGACGAACGTCGCTTCGGCGGCGGGATGGCGTACCTGCGGTACGGCATCACCGACGTGCGGGGAGAGTAGCCCGACTCCGGTCTCCAGCGCCGGTCCGGGCACGCTGGACGTACCCTCGGGCGGCGTCGGTCCACGAGGAGCGGTCCGTGGCGATGCGTGGGTCGGCGCCCGCCGTCAGCTTTCTCGGCGCCTCCGCAGGTTCAGCACCTTCCACTCCATCACGGGATCGAGTCGCGCCCGCTCAAGCACGTCGGGCCATCGCCGGAGCAGCAACTCCGGTCGGTAGGTGCTCTCCTCTGCGAGGAGACGGAAGTACTCGGCCTCGTCCGGCGTTGGCTCGCGTCAGACGGGGACAGCAGGTCGGCGACACTCGTGCGCATGGCGGCGAAGTCGGGCTCGTCACCGACCGCGAGCACCGCGCGCAGCGGCTGGAGGGTGGCGTCGGCCACTTCGTCGAACCGCGCGAGCGCGGCAACGGGGTCGACCACCGACGGGAACGGGTCGGCCGACGAGATCGCGCGCACCATCAACGCGCGTACGAGCGGGTCGTCGAGCAGGGACGGCGAGCGCGCTGCCACACGAGAGAGGTCGTAGAGGTCGCGAGCGCCACGCGCGCCACGAGCGCCTTCAGCTTGCCGGCCGTGAGCTCCCTGGAGTCGAGGATGGGGTAGCTGATCGGCGGCTCCGCATGGGCGCACATCAGGGGCAGTGGCTCGAGCAACGGCACGCGAGCCAGGTAGTTGACGTCGATCTTGAGAGACTCGGTGTCGTAGTGCAGCCGATACGTGCGCCCCGCGTGCTCGTCGGCACCGGCACGGATCGCGTAGCCGAGCTTGACCGTCACCTCGCGGATACGCGCATCGACCGCGGGGCGCTCCCGCAGCATGCCGCCCATGTCCGGTGACCTGACGTAGAGCAGGTCGATGTCGACCGACAACCGGGGCAGGTCGTCGAGAAAGACGTTGAGCGCTGTGCCGCCGTGCAGCACGAATGCGCCGCCCAGGACGGGGTCGCCGTGGAACGTGTCGAGCAGTTCGAGCAGGCGCTCGACCTTGTCGAGCACCGCCCGCGCGAACGGCGCCCGGTGTGCAGGATGGGTCGCGTCATCTCGCGCTCATCCGGCCAGCCACTCGCGCAGCGGGAGTCCTGAGGGCACGTAGAGGCGCCACTCGGGAACGAAGGTGTAGTCGGCGCCGGGGCGGCGGCGCTCGAGCCAGTACGTTCCGCGCCCGAGCGAGCGCCGCATCGCGTCGAGCGGCCCGGCCGCCGGTCGCCAGGCGTCTGCCTGCAGACTCAGCAGCCAACCGGTACGCGCAGTGTACGTCGGGGACGCAAGCAGGCGCGCGTACGACTCGACGAGCTCTGCCGACCGGTGGTGAAGCCCCCGAGGCTGCGGAGCAGCTCCTCGAGGCCGCCGGCGAGATGCAGCCGCGCAAGGCAGTCGACGAGTGTGCGCTCACGGCTGGTGACGGGCACGAGCGCGTCTCCCGCGCGCGCCGCCGAGACGAACTCGTCGAGCGCCTGCCTACGACCGCCTCCTCGTGGCGGCGAGACCTGTCGGAAGCGGTACCCTCGGGCCTCGAACGATCGCGCCTTGGCGGACGAGGTGAAGTAGACGGTGCGAGACGGCGTGTGAGCCACCCCGTGTCCCTCGAGCGCGGAGTGATAGGCCGCTACGGCCCCCGGAGCGACCTTGCTGGCAACGAGCAGCGGGTTCGGGACGCGGTCGCGGAACAGGCCGAGGTTCGACGCGTACAGCCCTCTCGTGAGGCGGTAGGCCTGCCCGCGTTTCACGGCGTTCTGCAGGTTGAGGTAGCGCGTGCGGCGGCCCACGGACGGGTCGACGGTGTCGAGGAACTCATCCAGCGTGAAGACCTCGTGCGACTCGAGATAGCGCAGCGTGGTCGACGTCTTGGTGTTCATAGATTGGCAGTAAAAGCATAGATAGTTATGTCGGGCTGAGCAACTGCACCTTCTGTAACATCACCCGGCAGATGGACGTCCGCACGCTGATCGTCGGACTCGTCAGGGAATCCGCGCGGCGCACTGGCCCCACCTAGGCGATCCGCTGTCCCAGTGGCACCGGCCGAAGGGCGCACCGCAGCTGGGCGACGGTCAAGCGGCTCACCGGCGTGCGACGCCGGCTCCGTCGAGGCTGCGCCGCAGGCCCACTGGCAGATGATCTCGCGCTCGCGCGGCGGCGGTCATCCGCCGAGGCCGCCCGTCAGCCGCCGGAGGCCACCCGCCGCTCCGCCTCCTCGACCACGGCGTGCACGGCGGCGGCGACGTCGGGCGGGAGGGGGTTGGCGACCGGCGCGGCGAGGATCTCGTCGACGACCTCGGCGGCGCGCGCGTCGCGTCTGTCGCGTCCTTGCCGTCGCCCGCCTTCGTCCACGTGCCCCACGACGCGCGGTCGAAGACGCGCGGCTCCCAGCGCTCGCGGGCGTGCCGGCGCGTGTGCTTGTGCGCCAGGTACGTGCCGCTGGGGCCGACCTCGTCGATGACGTCGAGGGCCAGCTCCTCCTCCGTGATCTCGACCGGGGCGAGGAAGCTCTTCACCCAGCCGATGACGTCGTCGCAGAGGGCGAGCTGCGTGAGCGAGCCGGTGAAGCTCGACTCCATGAAGCCGATGTCGTGGATCATGTGCCCGCCGGCGACGGCGTCGGCCATGATCGTGAGCGCCGCCTCGGCCGCCGCCTGCTGGTCGGGGAGCTTGGCCTCGGTGATGCCGCCCAGCGTCCACATGGGCAGGCCGTACCAGTGCAGCAGCGAGGCGTAGATCGCGCGGTGGTCGGGCTGCGCGAACATGTCGCGCATGTGGCGCATGTCGTGGGACTCGCCGGCCCAGCCGATGGCGATGAAGGGGGCGCCCTCGCGGACGAGCTGCGAGAGCACGAGGCCGGCGAGCACGCCGGCGTGGACGACGACGAGCGAGCCGAGGACGGTCATCGGCGTCATCGTGCCGGCGGTGGAGACGGGGCTGTAGATGCAGGGCAGGCCGCGGCGCGAGAGGTCGATCAGGGTGCGCAGGGCCTCCGCGTTGTGGTGGAGGGGGAGGAGGGTGTTCTTGTAGCAGGCGAGGAACGGCTTGGCCTCGAGCGCGCCGGCTCCGCCGGCGACCGCCTCGGCCATCCGCGTGACGTCGAGGTGCGCCTGGGGGTCGTTCATCGTCACGTAGACGATGGGCTTGGCGCAGTTGCAGAGCATGGCCTCCATCTGGTGGCGGTCCATGACCTGCGGGGTGACGTCGCTCGGGGTGAAGAGCGACATCGCGAAGTCGTAGTTGGGGAGGGCGTCGACGAGGCGCGCGGTGTCGACCACGTCCTGGAGCACGGCGCGCCGCCGCGACGCCGTGCGGTGGTCCCAGCAGTAGATGCAGTCCGAGCCCGGGCCGAAGTAGGTGTTGCGGCCCTCGAGCTTCATGGCGGGGAGGCCCTCGCGGTCGTACAGGGTGACGGACTTGGGCACGACCGAGAGGGCCCACTCGACCAGGCGCGTGCCGATGCGCTCGCCGAGGCGGACGCGGGCGCCGTCGACCTCGGCGCCCGCCCGGCGCATGAGCTCCTGCGCCTCGGGGTCCTCCATGACCAGCCCGGTGCGCGCGAGCACGCGCAGGGTCGCCTCGTGGAGTTGCTCGCACTGGGCCGCGGTGAGGCGCGAGAAGGCGCCCGGGGCGGGTGGGCGCGCCCAGGCGGGCGAGGCGTCGGTTCGCCTGGGCCGGCCGGCGCGGGCGGTTCGCCGCTGCGTGGTTCGGTCGTCATCGGAGACCCCGTGGTCGAGAGGTGGGCTGGCGCGGAGCATTCTCTCAGGGGCGTACGGTGGCCGTCACGGTGCGCTGTGCCTCGCAGTCGACAGGCTCGACGCAGCGGGGCCCGGGCTGGTGCGCACTCCATGCGGGTCTTTGACAGGGTGCAGGGCTCGGCCTACACTGTCCTCGGCTGGGTACTGCGTAGCGGTCCCCGGCCTTCTTCTTTCGGCAGGGTCACCAGTCCGGCACCCCGCCAACTCCCATCCGGTCCGGTCCGCAGCTTGCCCAGCACGACTTCGGTGTCGGGACGATCGGCCATGCCGGCGACCCTGCGCCCGAGCGGCGATACGACGAGGTCGGCGAGCTCAAGCCCCGCGAGTGCGTCCATCTTGGCGTGGAACACGAGGGAATCGACGCGTCGGCTGATGATCGAGGGACGGACGTAGCGCGTCCCGTTGATGCGCAGAAGGTCCCACGCCGTGCGTAACTCCCTGTCGAGGCGGGCGCTTCGACTCTCAACGACTATCCGGCCCCGGTCTCGCGAGCCGAGAGCGAAACACAGTCTCTCGACGACGATGCCGAGACTCAAAGCGTACGGGTCGACGGCGAGTGCTCCGTAGCGCTCGACCAAGCGGGTCTTGTCGATCGCGCAAGCGACGATGGTGAAGTCGAGGCTCTGTAGCAGGGCAGTGAGCCCGTCCCTGAAGCGACGGCGCACGCCTGGGTCGACGAGCGCCTCGTAACCGCGGCGGTTCCGAGCGATGTCGGCCGTGTGGTAGGACGACGGCCGCGCTTCCCAAGTGCTCGAGCTTGAACGCCCGGATCGCCCGCTCGACTGCCTCCAGTGACGAGTCGGCGATGAGAACACCGCCCAGCACGAAGACCGGGTACGCCGGCTCGAAGGAGCGGAGGCTGTGGTTGCCCGACTCATCGAGAAAGAGGGTGTGCACGCACCCATCGTAGGCGGGCGTGTCGTGCTTGGGCAGAGTGACAATTCGAGTGGATGACGGGTGACGAGTCGTGGCAGGCCGGCGAGGCGGGAGATGACGCTGTCGGTGAGCCGGAAGATGACGCCGTGAGCGTGCCGTCGCCGGCCGTCAGTTCAGCGTCGGCGCGTCGACGGGAAGTCCGGCGACGAGATACAAGACGAGCTTTGTATATGTCCAGTCAGTATTGCCTCGCCGGCGGTCAGTTCAGCGTCTGCGCGTCGACGACGAACCTGGCGAAGAGCGGGGTGGGCGTGACGACGCGGGCGGCGTCGTCGCGCCACGGGCGTGGCGGCGGCTCCGACGGGTGCCGGGTGGGCTTCGCCGGCGCCGTGACCGTGACGAGCCCGAAGTCCTCGAGCGGCTCGAGGATGCGGCGCCGCAGGGCGCCCGAGAGCATCTCGTGCGGCGAGCTGTACGTCGCCGCTGCCGTCCAGGCCTGGACGTCGACGGGCAGCTCGGCGGCGAGATCGCCGATCGTCGCGCCGCCGGCGGGCAGGTCGTGCAGCAGCGTCAGCAGGTCGGGCACGCCGTGCTGCAGCCAGGGGTCCTCCGGGTAGCCGTCGGTGAAGGCGAGGTTCGTCCTCTCGAAGTAGGCCGCGAAGAGCTCGAGGAAGAGCGCTCCCTCGCGGCCGGGCGCGAGCAGCTCGCGGCCGCGCGACGTGGTGCCGAAGGCGCCGCGGTACTTGCGCAGCAGGCGCACGTTCTGCAGGGCGATGCGCAGCAGGTGCAGGCGCCAGACGTCGGGCTCGTCGAGCCGGCGATTGTAGGTCCGGACGAGCCCGGCCCACTCGGCCGGCCAGCGCATGTCGTCGAAGGCGCGCTCGACGAAGGCGCGCGTCAGGTTGCCGAGCTGCTTGGTCGCCGGGATCGGCGCCGTCGGCCGCAGCCGCGAGCAGATACCGCGCGTTGAAGTAGACCGCCGAGGCGGCGACGTCGTCGGCGGTCAAGGTCCCCACCAGCGCAACGGGTCCGAGGACGCGGAAGGATGGTGCTGAGTGGTTGGCGGCCATGCCGACATCGTCCCGTGCGGCCGCCGGTGCGGTCAAGTGGCGCCCGTGTGGCCAGCGCGTCCGTTCGACTGCCCGCGCGAGTCGCGCGCGTCGTGAGGTGGTTGAGAATCAACCACCGGGTGGCTGATTCTCAACCACCCGACGCGTGACCAGCCGGACAGCGCGCGACGCGTGGCAGAGGATTGCGAAGCGTGACGGGCGCCAGCGGACGCCTGTGAGTCTGGGCAGAGTGACAATGGGTGGCAGCCGCGTAGCGCCGCCGCGCCTTACCGGGGCGGCGGCCGCCCGATCTCGGACTGCACGGCAACGTTGAAGGGCTCGGCGTCGTCCTGGTCGAGGCGATGCGTGCCGTCGTGTCTGAGCGAGGGTGCGTCGGGCCGGGACCGGACCACGATGGTCCCGGCCGCCCTGTCCCCCAGCCGCTGTCGCTCCGTGGAGCTCCACACGGCGACGGCGCCGATAAGGTAGAAGCCGAGGCCGTCGATGAGGCGGAAGACCGTGCGCACGACGGCCTGCCCCAGGCTCGGGCGCCCGCCCGCCTGCGAGCGCACTTCGAGGTCCAGCACCCTCTTGCCGGGGGTGGCGCCGGTGCGCCACTCGAAGAGCGTGAAGTAGGCGAAGGCGAGGACGGCGCCGGTGATCCAGAAGGTGCGGTGTTGTACGTCTGCGAGAAACCCGCCCTCGATGACCAGCGAGACGGCGGTCGTCGCGAGGGCGAGGATCAGCGTGTCGACGACCTGCGCCTTGAGGCGCGGCCAGACGGAGACGACGGCGCGTGGCTCGGAGGTGATCACAGCACCTTCACGCCGTGCCCCTGCAGCCAAGCGGCGGTGGCGTCGAGTTCGGCGAGCGGCGGGACGAAGACGACGGTGCAATCGCGCCCGCGCGTCGAGCAGCACGCGATAGGCGTTGAGGCGGAGTTGGAAGGGGTCTTTGACGTGCGTCCCGCGCGCGTGGCCCTTGGCGCGGGCGTTCGACCAGCGGTCGCCCGCGCCCTCGCCGGCGTCTGCGCGCATGAGATCGGTCCCCCACGCCAGCAGCACCCCGTCGAGCTCGAGGCCCTGAGCACCGAACTCGGTGACGCACTGGATCATGCGACGGCAGGAGCGCGAGTCGCTCTCGCCCTCGCCGTACCAGGGACCGAGGTTCACGCGCTGCGTCGAGTGCCAGTCGTTGGCGACGCCCCACTCCGGCAGGATCTTGTCGCGAGAGCTGGCCATGAGGCCGAAGCGCGCGTCGGGCGCCTCCGCGTAGCGGTCGCGCAAATACGCGCGCGCGACATCGAAGTCACGGGTCATGCGGAGGTGGTAGCCGTGCGCTTCGAGCCGCGCGGTGAGCTCACGCCCGCGCGCGGCTGCCTCGCGGTTGAGCTGCATGCGTGCCGCCTCCGTCCACTCGCGGTCGTCCTCCAGCAGCCCATCGACCCACTCGTCGAGGTCGGCAGCGAAGTGAAAGCGGAGCTCGCGGGTCAACTCCAGTGAGTCGTGCGCTTCGCGCCGTGCGGGGAAGGCGTGCCCATCGAAGAACCCATCGAGTACGGCCTGCGGCGCGTGGATCGTCCACCCCGCAGGGTCGCCGGCTCGCTCCAGCGCCACGCGCCACTGTCCGAGACCAGCCTCTTCGCCCACGTGGATCTCCTGCCCGGAGCCGATGAGCCCGACCAGCACGCACCACTCGGGGATGCGTTCGCCAAACTCGACGAACGCCTCCGGCTCCGAGACGGGAAAGGGGAGGGCATGCTTGGCCGCGACCTGCTCCACGTCCCAGGCGCGTTGCGCTTCGTCGTAGACGATCACGTGCTGCGGCGGCACCGCGGTCTTGTCCCCGAGGTACTGCTTGACGTAGTTCTTGACGTCACGGACGAACGTCTTGCCGCCACCGCCGGCGTCGCGCAGCTCGTACTGCAGCACTGTCACCAGCGGTCCGTTGCCGCTGAGGAAGATGCCTGGCGCCGTTGGCTTGCCGCCGGGTCTCTCCACCGCCAAGTCTTCGAGCAGAGGAGAGTGAACGGCGCGAAGGCCGACGAGAGTCTTGCCCGAGCCGGGCACGCCAGTGACAAGAACAAGATGACGCGTACGCGTGCGTGCAGCCTCATGGGCGATGCGTGAGATCTCGTCGACCGCCGGGTCAGTGTCGGCGCGGGCCTCTGGAATGTCCCGCAGATGACCGTCGTTGAAGAGTTCGCGGGCCGCCTGCACCAAGGTGGGGAGTGGGCAGTAGGCATCCTTGGCGAGGAACGCATCGGCGGTCAGCGGCCCCTGTTCCCACGGCCGCTGCAGATTCTGGATGAGCTCATGCAGCCCGTCTGGCCCCGCGACGTGTACTCCGTCGCGCGGGCCCAGATACCCATGCGCCCGCGTCGGGACCACGACGGCGTGGACTTCGCGCTCGGCACAATGCCGGTGGTAGCAGCGCAGGTCGCGGGCGTAGGCGGCTGCCTGATCGAGGTCGGCCTGCTCGGGCTCAGACTTGCCCTTGAGCTCGAGGACGACGACGGCCCCGCTGACAAGCAGCACCACGTCTGGTCGTCGCGACTCGAGCGGTAGCTCGTACTCGAGGATCGCCGTGTACTGGTCGGCGAGGTCGTCCACTTCGACCACCTCGCCGACCTCGTGTTGCAGTCTCGGGATCGAGTCGTCCCAGGCGAAGACCTGGGATTCGCTCACATCCGAAAGGAACTCCTGCAGCGAGACGCGGACGACACGAGGTTCTTCGTCGGCGAAGGTGGGGAAGTCGCTCTGCCAGCCGTAGCGGGCTCGGACACCATCGTGCTGAGGATTCATGTGCGGCTGTGACCCCCAAGACTCAACCACGAAGATACTAGGTGACCAATACGCCAGATGGAAGGGCTGCGCCGGTCGGCGCGAAGGCGGCATAGGTGCGTTGCGGGCGAGGCTGCTGCCTGGCTACGCTACTCAGCATTGTTGTGACGGAATGCCAGGTGCACGGAGGTGGCTCAATGATCAGTTCCAACACAGCCGTGACTGGACGGACCTCGTTGTTTCACGAGGTATGCATCTACGATCATGAAGAGGACCAATGGGTGGTCTGGCTGCCCTTCAAGTGTGCCCGTCGAGTCAGCGCGGATGTGCTTGTGCAGAGCGCAATCGACGCCGGGCACGATGACATCCGGCTCTTGGTCCACGTGAGCGGTGCCATCAGCGAGCAGCTCCGAAGTCCAAGGGGTCACGGTAGCCTCCTGGAATCCTCGTCGGCGTGGTGTGCGTTCGCTGTCATGCGACCAGCTTGCGCGTGTCGTACCGATTACGCACCTCCAGGGATCGACGATCCTACTTTGATCGTGGCATCCTCTCCCTGAGTCCCACCACCGGCTCCGGGAGGCGCCATGACCGAGCTCCTCGCCATGACCTGCGACGCCTGCGGCGAGCCCATGCTGCCCAACGTGAGCACGCTTGACGAAAGCGGCTGCCTCTGGATCTGCCTCAACCCGCGCTGCCCGGAGCTGCACGCCGAGGAGCTCGAGGCCGGGGACCTGGTGGAGGCCGGCGTGCCGCAGGCCCTCGCCGGCCGCCTGACGCGCCTCATCCTGCACTACGTCGAGGAGAGCGAGGAGCCGCCGCGGACGCGCGAGCGGGCGCAAGCCGATCTCGCGTCACTTCGTGCGCAACTGCTCGAGCTGGGACGCCTCGCCGAGACCACCGCCGCCATCGCGGGGCACCTCGACGACGCCCTCGCCGTCTCCTACGAGAGCGACGCCTTCGACGAGGCCCAGGCGGCGAAGCAGTCCCTCGCCGTCATCGCCGCCCTCTGCGGCACCGTCGGCCGCACCGCCGCCGACGCCCTCGCGCACCTGGACGGCATCGACCCCGAGCTGCCGGGGTTCATGCCGTTCGGCGGCGGCTGAACCACACCTCGATACACCACAGTGGCCATCGAGTCCCCACGCGTGCATCTCGCTCATGACCTTCAGCCGGCCGTGTGCGACAATGCGTTCAACCGGAGGTGACCATGCCCATCGATCGCGACCACGTGCTCAAGATCCTCGCCGTTCACGGCGAAGAGTTCCGCGCCATGGGCGTACAGCACCTCTTCCTCTTCGGCTCGCTGGCTCGTGGCGAAGCGACTGAGGCCAGCGATGTCGATGTCCTGGTGGAGTACGAGCCGGGCACGAAGCTCAGCTTCTTCCGCGTCTGCGATCTACGTCATCGCCTCGAGGAGCTCCTCCAGGTCCCAGTCGACCTCGTCACCACGGGTGGACTGCGCGAGGAGATCCGCGCCGAGGTCATGAGCGAGGCGATCCGTGCCGGGTAGGGACTGGCGTCTGCGCGTCGCCGACATACTCGACGCGGCCGAGACGGCGATCGGCTTGGCGAGCGGTGTCGACCGAGCCGCCTTTCTCGGGGACCGCGTCCTCGTCGACGCCGCCATCAAGAACATCACCGTCGTCGGCGAGGCCGCCACTCATGTCCCGGAGGCTGTGGCGGCGCGTTGGCCCGACATCCCTTGGCGGGACATGCGCGACATGCGCAACTTCATCGTCCACGAGTACTTCGGCGTGAACCCCGACGTCCTCTGAGGCACGCTCACCGAGGACCTTCCGGCCGTCGTGCCGGTGCTGCGGCGCATGCTCGAGGCCGAGTCGGCCGCCTGACGCGCCTCGTCCTGCACTACGTCGAGGAGAGCGAGGAGCCGCCGCGGACGCGCGAGCGGGCGCAAGCCGATCTCGCGTCACTCCGTGCGCAACTGCTCGAGATGGGACGCCTCGCCGAGACCACCGCCGCCATCGCCGGGCGCCTCGACGACGCGCTCGCCGTCTCCTACGAGAGCGACGCCTTCGACGAGGCCCAGGCGGCGAAGCAGTCGCCGTCGCCGTCGCCCTCTGCGCGCCGTCGGCCGCTCCGCCACTGAGCCGGCACGACCTTCGGAGCTGCCCGGTTCACGCTGTTCGCCGCAGAGCCTCCTCGGCGCCTCAACTCTTGACAGCGCAGCCCTGCCGGCGTAGGGTGTGCGCAACATTCGTTCGTCCAGACGAATGGACGAGGCTGACGCACCAACGCTGGGGGGCTTGGGCTGCAGCCGGCCTAGGCACGCGCCGGAGGTCCTGGTCTCCGCCCCCCTTGTGATACAGCCACTGCGGGGAAGGCGGGTGGGTATGGCAGTCGGGAAATTCCGCTACGCGGAGATGACGTGGCCGGAGATCCGTGACGTCGTGAGCGAGGATCGCGTGGCCGTGATCCCGGTGGCCACGCTCGAGGACCACGGCCACCACATGCCGATCGACGCGGACGTGCGCATCATCGACGCGATCTGCAGCCGGGCCTGCGCGGCCGAGCCCGAGAAGAGTGTGCTGCTGCCGCCGGTGTGGCACGGCTACTCACCGCACCACATGGACTTCCCCGGCCCGATCACCATCCGCTACGACGTGTTCGTCGAGTACCTGCGCGACATCACGTCGAGTCTGTGCCGGCACGGGTTCAAGCGCGTCATCATCGCCAACGGCCACGGGTCCAACATGCCGCTCGTGAACATGGCGGCGCGCCTCACCATCGTCGACAACCCCGGGGTCATCTGCTGCGACTACTTCTACCTCTACACGCCCGAGGGCGTCGAGGCCATCAAGAGCGTACGCGAGTCCGAGTTCCCGGGCGGCA
Organism: uncultured Thermoleophilia bacterium; assembly: GCA_963814545.1. Classification (GTDB taxonomy): domain Bacteria; phylum Actinomycetota; class Thermoleophilia; order UBA2241; family UBA2241; genus UBA2241. The sequence continues at coordinate 14,295 of CAWFDC010000005.1, forward strand.
TGGCGCACGCCTGCGAGCTCGAGACGTTCGATCTACCTGGCGCTGCAGGAGGAGCTGGTGGAGATGGACAAGGCGGTCGAGGACATGAACCAGCCGCCGTCGGACTACTTCTACATCGACTGGTTCAACGGGCCGGGCTCGATGATGGAGTGGTGGTCCACGCTCAGCAAGACCGGCGTCATGGGCGACCCCACCGTCGCGACGAAGGAGAAGGGCGAAGTGCTGCTGGCGGCTGCGGCCGATGAGTTGCGCATGGTGATCGGCGAGATGAAGACGCGTGCGATCCGTCCGCGGATCGACCACCACTGAGAAGTTGTGACCACCGGTAGGGCAGGCGACGAGCCGACCGCTCGACGAGGAGCCTGGGTGGTCCGGGAAGCGACCAGGGGGTGCAGAGAGCGAGACAGCGACTGTTCGGTCGTGAGAGCCCTGAGGCGGCGCACAGGGCGCCGCAGGGCTCCAGGATTCGGTCCGGTACAGGAACCGAAGGGGGATGGGATGACAGGATGGTCGACACGGAGCGCCGCGCGCCGCGGCGCGCCGCTCCTCATGATCGTAGTGCTGCTTCTGGTGCTGCTCTGGGTCGTCGCACCGGCGCCGGCTCAAGAAGACGAGACGACGGTGCTGACCGTGGGTTGGGCGGCGCAGCCGAACTCGAGCAACCCGTTCACGGGCAACCTCATCTGCGAATACGAGATCAACCACCTGAACTACGACCTTCTCGTGGGCTTCAACGCCGAGGACCTCTCGCCGCGGCCCGAGCTGGCGACCAGCTGGGAGGGCTCCGAGGACGGCAAGGTGTGGACGTTCCATATCCGTGAGGGCGTCAAGTGGAGCGACGGCGAACCGCTGACCGCCGCGGACGTGGAGTTCACCTTCGACTACATCGTGAAGAACCAGATCTCGGGCTACACGATGTTCACGGCGGGCATCGTCGAGACCACCGCGACCGATGACTACACCGTGGAGATCGAGTGCGAGTACCCGAAGGCCAACATCCTCCGCATGTGGGTGCCCATCGTCCCGAAGCACATCTGGGAGAGCATCCCGCCGGAGGAAGCCGGCGGTGAGTTCACGAACGACCCGCCCGTCGTCGGCAGCGGCCCGTTCCAGACCGTCGACTTCAAGCGCGGGCGCTACGTCCAGCTCGTGCGCAACCCGAACTACTGGGGCGAAGAGCCTGTCGTCGACGAGATCATCTTCAACAGCTACAAGAACCCGACGACGATGGCCGACGAGATGAAGGCCGGCGCCCTCGACGTGTGCTGGGACGTGCCCGACGCGCAGTTCCCGGTGCTCGAGGAGACCGAGGGCATCACGGCGATCGACGGCCGCCGCAAGGGCTTCGAGGAGCTCGGCTTCAACTGCTACACCGGCGGCAAGCAACAAGGGCAACCCCGTTCTGCAGGACCCGGCGTTCCGCCGTGCCCTGAACTGGGCCGTCGACAAGCAGAAGATCCTCGACGTCGCCTGGCTCGGTCACGGCACGGTGGCGACCAGCGTCGTGCAGCCCGGCTTCTTCCCGGCTGAGAACGACTACCACTGGGCAGCCTCCGGCTGAGCTGCAGTAGCACGTTCGACCTCGAGAAGGCCGGCGCCGAGCTGGACGCCGCCGGTATCCACTGAAGGACGGGGTGCGCATCGTCGAGGAGACGGCGAGCCGGTCGGCACCCTGCGTCTGGCGGCGCGCTCGAACAGCGCCCAGAGCCAGCGCGCCGGCAAGCTCATCGCCGGCTGGTTCGAGAAGCTCGGCTTCGAGATCGACTACGAGGTGCTCGACGAGGCGACCCTGCTCGCCGGCCAGTAGCAACTTCGAGGGCGACGAGTTCGTGCCGGACTACGACATGTTCATCTGGGACCTGGGTCGGTCTCGGCGTTCGACCCGAACTTCATCCTCTCGGTGTTCCTCACCGACCAGATCGCCGGCTGGTCCGACAGCGCCTACTCGAACCCCGAGTTCGACGAGCTCTACATGCAGCAGTCCCAGACGGTCGACGAGGCACAGCGCAAGGAGATCGTCTGGCAGATGCAGGAGATCCTCTGGGAGGAGACGCCGTACATCACGCTGGTCTACGCGACCAACCTTGAGGCCCACTCGAACGCAGTGGGAGGGGTGGGTCCGCTCGCCGGCGGTGACGGCGGCGTCATCTACAATGCCGACAACGTCGACACGTACACGAACGTGCGCCCGGTGACGGCGGAGACGACCACCGAGGAGGAGAGTAGCAACACCGGCCTCATCATCGCCATCGTCGTCATCGCCGCGGTCGTGATCGCCGTTCTCGCGTTCGTGCTCACGCGCAAGCGGCGCGAGGTCGAGGACTGACCGAAGAACGGCAGGAAGCAGAGACGTTGGCGCCGACAGGTGACGACACCGACTGATGAAGGAGGAATGGGCGGCGGACTGGCCCGCTGGCTGATGGACCAGTCCGCCGCCCGACCCGCAAGTGGATAGGCGCCACTACTTCCTCAAGAGGATAGGGTACGCGTTCCTAACGCTGATCGTCGTCGCGTCCTTCAACTTCATCCTCTTCCGGATCCTGCCCGGCGACCCGGCCAGGCTGCTGTTGCCGCGGGGTCGTTGGGAGGCTGACGACGATCGCGAAGCAGCGCGAGGCGTTCAATCTCGACAAGCCCCTCTGGCAGCAGTTCATCTACTACTGGGGCGACACGGTGCAGCTCGAGTTCGGCGACTCGTTCAAGGAGAAGCGCCCGGTCACTGAGACGGTCGGTGAACGGATAGGGCCGACGATCCTGCTGACCGGCACCGGCATGCTGTTCGCCATCTTGGTCGGCGTCACCACCGGGGTGTTCGCGGGCTGGCGTCGCGCCGGCCCCTTCGACTTGGCGTCCACAGGGACCAGCATGGTGTTCTACTCGATGCCGACGATGTGGCTCGGCTTGATGCTGATCATGCTGTTCGCGGTGAAGCTCGGCTGGTTCCCCGTGGGGCGCATGGAGGAGTCCGGCGCCGTCTACGCGAGCTCCTGGGAGCGCGTGACCAGCATCCTCGACCATCTCGTGCTGCCGGCGCTGACCTTCGGGCTTGTCTACATCGGGCAGTACCACCTCATCATGCGCAGCTCGGTCACCGGCGTGATGAAGGAGGACTTCGTCCTGACCGGCCGGGCCAAGGGCCTCTCGAGCCTCCGGGTGCTGAGGCGCCACATCGTCCCGAACGCGATGCTGCCGACGTTCACGCTGATCATGATGAACTTCGGCTTCATCATGAGCGGTGCGATCCTCACCGAGACGGTCTTCAACTGGCCGGGTCTCGGGCTCCTCGCCTACGAGGCGATGATCGAGCGCGACTACCCCGGTCATGCAGGCCGTCTTCCTGGTGATGTCGGTCGCCGTGATCTTCTGCAACCTCATCGCCGACATCGCCACTACTACCTCGACCCGCGGGTGCAGGCATGATCCCCCGACGGCTGAAGGTATGGCTGCTCGTCTGGACTCCGCTGGTCTCGGTTGGCCCTCGAACTCATCTGGTACCCGCACGCACAGGTACGTGAGCCAAGGGCTGATGCGCCTGCTCGGTGGGTTCTTCGACGAGCGCATCGCCAGCTACCCCGCGTGGACCTTGCTCGTTGCCGGGGCAGTCGTGCTGCTGTGGGCACTTGGACGTTCCTGCGCGACCCGCTGTTGCGGCGCAGTGGCGTGGCGCAGCTCGCCGTGGGCGCCGTGCTCGTCGCCTGGGGCGTGGTCTCCGGGTTGGGCGCCGAGTCAGGCTGGTCGCCCGGTGCGCACGCGAGCTCACTAGGTCGGCTGTGGCAGACGGCGGTCGTCGCCCTCGTACCGATGGTCATCGTGGAGCGGGCGCGCGCCTACCCCGAGCGCGCCGAGCTCTTCGCCTGGAACGGGCACCGGATCTGGAAGCTCGTACCGTGCCAACTGGCAGGGGCTCTTCGGCCTCGGCGTGCTCGTGCTCTTCATCCTCATGGCCCTGCTCGCGCCCTTCATCGCCGCCCACTCCTATCTGGACCCGAACGCGCAGATCGGGGGATCCCCTTCCGCTCCGCCGGAGTGGCTGCTTACTACAAGATCCTCGGGCTCGATGAGCAGGGTCTCTCCATCTGGGCCGAGTACGTCTGGAGCTCGCGCATCTCGCTGAGCGTCGGCCTGCTGGCGACGCTGATCTGCAGCTCACTCGGCGCCCTCGTTGCGCATCTGGGCCGGCTACTGCGGCGGTTGGCAGGGCCAGCTCTGGATGCGCGTCACCGACGTCTTTCTCGTGCTCCCTGGCTGCCGTTCGCCATGATCCTCGGCGGCGGCGTGGGGGCGCAGCTACGGGATCATCATCATCATCATCGGCATCACGAGCTGGCCTACGACGGCCCGTCTCGTGCGGGCCGACGTCCTGAAGATCCGCGAGTCGCAGTTCATCGAGCGCGCCCGGGCCATCGGCTCGGGGGACGGCCACATCATGCGCCGGCATGTGCTGCCCAACGTCTTCCCGCTGATCTTCGCCAACACCGTGCTCGTGGTCGCCATCGCCGATCCTGTCAGAGACCACGCTCTCGTTCCTCGGGCTCGGCGACCCGCTCAACTTCAGCTGGGGGGACGATGCTGCGCAACGCGTGGCTGAGTGGCGCGGCGGGGTTGACGCAGTGTTGGGCCTATCTCTTCGCGCCGGGTGTCTCGATCGTGCTTGTGGTCCTCGCTTTCACGTTCGTCGGGCAGGCGCTGGACGAGGTCCTCGACCCGAAGCTGCGCAGAGCGCGAGGCTGTCAACACCAGTCGGCCGCCGCCTCGTCGGCGGCGCCGCGCCCTGCCGCAGGGGCCGCAGGCATGCCTGGGGCTCAGTCCTCGACACAGGGCCTCGGGGGAGGTGCCCATGAGCGCCACGCGGACGACGCCCACCAGCGCCACGGCGTCGAGCGCATCCACAAGGCCTCCTCGAGGTCCGCGACCTGACCACGCGCTTCAAGCTCAGTCAGGGCTGGGTGCGCGCGGTCGAGAAGGTCGAGCTTCTGGGTCGAGCCCGGCGAGAGCCTCGGCCTCGCCGGCGAGTCGGGCTGCGGCAAGACGACCGCCGCCCTCTCGGTCCTCGAGCTCCTGCCCGTCGCGGGGCACCTCGACGACGCGCTCTCCGTCTCCTACGACAGCGACGCCTTCGACGAGGCCCAGGCGGCGAAGCAGTCCCTCGCCGTTCGCCCTCTGCGCCGCCGCCGGCCGCTCCGCCGCCGACGCCCTCGCCCACCTGCACGGCATCGACTCGGAGCTGCCGGGGTTCATGGCGTTCGACGGCGGCTGAGTTGCGCGGCTCCTCCAGTCTCCGCTCGTGACCATCCGGCACCGTTGCCTCCGACACCTGGCGGTGGGCCTGCGATCGTGTCCTCACTCGGGCTCTGTCATCCTAGACAGTGCACCGGCCGGGAGCGCAGACTGGAGTCGTGGTCGTCACGTTCGCATCGCCTCCTGCTTCTCGTCCGGTCTCGATTCCGGATCGCACTTGCGTCCCAACCGCCGTATCGACTACCATATGTCGTCAAATGACGACGAATAGTAGTCAGAAGGGTATAGAGGCACTGTTCGCCTCCGCGTCGATCGCGCGGCTCTTGGCTGCGTTCACCGCCGAGCCGGGTCGGGGCTTCTATCAGCGTGAGCTGCAGCGGATCACGGGCGCACACCTGCGCCAGCTACAGCGCGACCTCGTGCGCCTCGAGCAGTCCGGTCTCGTGGAACGTCGTGCTGACGGGAACCGCGTGTATTACCAGGCGGTGGCTGCTCACCCGGCATTCCCGGAGCTGCGGGGGCTCATGGCCAAGACGCTCGGGGTCGGTGAGGTGCTGAGGGCGGCGTTCGAGACCCTCGGGGAGAGGGTCGACTTTGCGTTCGTGTACGGCTCCGTGGCGCGGGGCGACGATGCGGCCGGCAGCGATGTCGACCTGTTCGTCGTCGGCCCGGTCACCCGCAAGGAGCTGTCAGCCGTCTTGGCTTCGGCTGCTGGGTCGCTGGGTCGCGAGTTGAACCCGGTGATCCTCGCCCGGGACGAGTTCGCCGCACGCCGTCAGGCCGGTGACCACTTCGTGACCTCCGTGCTGGATGGGCCTCGGCTGTGGCTGATCGGCGACGATGGCGCGCTTGCAGCGCTGGGTTGAGTCCGGCGCCCTGCGGCGGCACCGCACGTCGCGGCGAGAGATCGCCGACCTGCTCGCCGTCGTCGATCGTGACCTGAGAGACGCCACGGTGGCGGCCCTCTCGCTCGACCGCAGGTTCGCGATCGCCTACTCGGCCGTGCTCGGGCTCTCCAACATCGTTCTGGCCGCCTCGGGCTATCGGGCGGTCGCTCAGCGCGGGCATCACGCCGTGACGCTGCAGGCGCTTCCGGAGCTCATGGGCGACGAGGTCCGCGAGGCGGCCGTCTACTTCGACTCCTGTCGCATCCTGCGCAACACGTCCGACTACGACCGGGCCGGGGGCGTGAGCAAGTCCGACGTTGAGGAGCTGGTAGGGGAGGCTCTGGCATTCCGAGGGCGTGTGCCCGATTGGCTCGCCGACGCGCATCCACGGCTGGTCCCAAACGAGTGACCATCCGTCCCTGCATCCCCGCCGACGTCGACGCCATCCTCGCCGCCCGCTTGACACTCCTTATCGAGCACCACGTTGAGGAGGACGCGGCGCCGTCGCATACGCGCGAGTAGGCGCAGGCCGGAGGCCATACGGCCTCCGGCCTGCGCCTCGCCGCTGGAGCAGCCTCAGGCCGCTCGCCGGTCTGCTTCGCTCAGGAACTGCTTGCGCTCGAGGAGCTCGGTGATGCGCAGGTCCGCATCCGCGACCACCTCGCTGCCGAGGCCCTTCCAGACCTCCCGGAGCCGGCCGGCGAAGGTCTCGGCTTCACTCAGGCTGTCGAACTCGAGCTCGCCGATCACCGTGTGCTCGTCGTCCACGGGCCGCGTGATGGTGTAGCGGCGTACGCCGGAGGCCTCGCGGTGGAGTGGGTCGGTGTCGAACACTCTCTTCCATTCCGCGTAGTCGGGTGCTTTGTGCCAGTAGTTGAGGAGGTACATGATGCTTCCTCTCGTTTGGATTCGTGGTCGACGCCCGTGTATACCCCCCGGGGTACGGGCGGTACCAGTGATCCGTCGTTGGCGCGAGGCCGGTCACGCGTCACTGCGCGCTGCTACGATGTGACCTGCATCCCATCCCGCGCCCGATCCAGCCTGAAGGAGACCGAGATGCCCCGCGTGCCCTTGAACCAGCCCGCCCCCGATTTCACGCTCCCCGACTTCTCCGGCGCGCAGGTCAGCCTCTCGGACTTCCGTGGCCGCAAGAACGTCCTCCTGGTCTTCAACCGTACCTTCACCTGACCGTTCTGCCGCCGGCATATGGCGCAGTTGCGCCATGACTATCAGGAGTTCGTGGAGCGCGACGTCGAGGTCGTGGTCGTCGGCCCCGAGGACGCCGCCGCCTTCGCCGAGTACTGGCAGGCCGAGTCCCTGCCGTTCGTCGGCCTGCCCGACCCTGGGCACAGCGTGCTCAAGCTCTACGGGCAGCAGGTGAACCTCTTCAAGCTGGGGAGGATGCCGGCCCAGGTGCTGATCGACAAGGCCGGCGTGGCGCGCTACGTGCACTACGGACACAGCATGAGCGACATCCCCGAGAATGCCGAGCTCCTCGCTCTCGCCGACGAGATCAACGCCTCGGCGGGTCAGCGGGGCGCCGAGGGCTGAGGACGGGTCGGCGGGGCGGGGTGAAGCGACCCCGTGGCTCCCGGCGTGGCGGGGTCTCCGTCGCGAGCGTCACAGGACCGCCCGCACCTCCTCCGTCTCCCACTCGAGGCCGGCCTTGCGTGCCGCGATGGCCTCGAGTACGGCCGCGTGGCGCCGCTTGGTGAGCGGCATCAGGGCGCAGAAGACGGCGCCGGGCACGAGCCACACGGCGGCGCCGACCGACATGAGCAGCCGGATGCCCCAGAGGGCGGTCGAGGTCTGGTCCACGTCGGGCTCGTAGCCCACCCACGAGAGCACGGTGGCGGCGAGCCACACCACGAGCGCCGCGGTCGCCGTCTGGGCGAAGGCGACGACGCCGTAGTACATCCCCTCGCGTCGCTCGCCCGAGAGCAGCTCGTCCACGTCGGTCACGTCGGCCAGCATCGACCACCCCGTCACCGCCACCGACATGCTGCCCGCGCTGCTCAGCAGGATCAGGATCCAGAAGAGCACGTCGTCGTCGCGCCCGGGCAGCACGAAGAGCACCTGGATCACCGCCCAGGTGAGCACGAAGACGATGTACGCGGTGCGCTTGCCGAAGCGCTTGCTCGTCCAGTCCACGACGGGCAGCCAGGCGAGGCCGGCGACGAACCACGTCAGCATCACGAGGCTGGCGAAGTCCTCGCTGTAGCCCATCTGGTAGATGGCGAAGTAGACCGCCACCGCGCCGACGACGTTGAGCGGCGCCCAGCCGAGCACGTAGGCGCCGAGGAGGAGGCGGAAGGAGCGGTTGCGGAAGGCGCCGAACATGGCGCGCACGCTCACCCGTGCGGTCGTCGTCACGAGCTCGCGGCCCTTGCTCACATGCCACGTCCAGACGATGCCCAGCGTGGAGACGGCGCCGAGGATCGCCGCCGCCGCCGACCAGCCGGCGCGCTCGCTGCCGAGCACGTCGGCGAGCACGCCGCTCAACACGAGCGGGGAGGCGGCGCCGACCAGGGCGCCGAGCTGCGCGAAGAGCGTGCGGTAGGTGTTGAGGCTGGTGCGCTCGTCGTAGTCGGGGGTCATCTCGGCGGCGAGCGTCCCGTAGGGCACGTAGAAGAGCGCCAGGCAGGTGAAGTAGAAGAGGACGGCGACCATCAGGTACAGCGTCGTCCCGGTGGAGCCCATCCCCCAGTCGGTGAACATGAGCCACGAGGCGATGCCGTAGGGCAGGGCGGTGAGGATCAGGAAGGGGCGCCGGCGGCCGCGCCCCCAGCGCAGGGCGTCGGACCAGACACCCACGAGCGGCTGGGCGACGGCGCTCCACAGACTGCCCACCAGCATGATGAGCCCGGCCGTGGAGGCGCTGAGCCTCACCACGTCGGTGATGTAGTAGAGGAAGAGGGCGTAGAAGAAGGTCCAGACGACGGAGTTGGCCCACTCGCCGCCGCCGTAGCCGAGCTTGACCCCGAGGGGCAGCCGGGCGCGGGCGGGCGCGGTCGCGGCCGTCCGCGCGGCCGCGCCCGGCTCCGCGGCGACGGCCGCTCTCGCCGCGGCACCCGCCGCCTCGGCCGCGCCCGGCTCCGCTCCCGCCGCCGGGCCGGCCGTCGTCGTCTGGGTCTCCTCCGCCGGCGGATGACTCATCTCAGCTCTCTTTCGGGATTGACGGGGAGCAGCAGGTGCGAGGGCCGCTCGGCGTCGTGGTAGACGCTCTGGGTGGCCGGCACGGTCTCGGCGTCGGCGCCGAACTCGTGGCCGGTGTTGGGGTTGCGGTCCCAGCGGTCGAACTCCGCGCTCGCCACCTGCACACCGACGCGATGGCCGGCGGCGAAGAGGTGGCCGGTCGCCGCGAGGTCGACGGTCAGCGTGTAGGTGCGCCCGGGGTCGGCGAGCGCCGGCCGCGTCGCGCCGTCGCGGTAGCGCAGCCGCTGGATCCCCTGCTGCACGAGCTGGGCGTAGCCGTCGGGCCACACGTCGCAGAGGGTGACGACGAAGTCGGTGTCGGGCGCCGACGAGGCCACGTGCAGCACGGCGGAGAGCGGGCCGACGACCTCGAGCGGCTCGGCGAGCGGTGGGGTGGAGTACACGAGCACATCGGGGCGCCGATTCAGCGCGCTGCGGTCGCCGAGGTGCTTGGCGGCCGCCCAGACGTCCCTGCCCTCCCACCAAGCCGGCGGGTCGAGCGGGTCGTAGACGTAGACGTCGGGGGGCGCGGCGGGCGGCGGCTCGGGCACGAGCCGCCCGCCGCCCGCCGCGCCCCCCGACCCGCTCAGGTAGAGCGGCGTGAACGCCGTGCCCGGCAGCGGCCAGTCGTCGGCCTCGCGCCAGCGGCCGGCGCCGACGACGTAGGCGCGCACGCGCGGCTCCGGGGGGCCGCCGGCCGCGCCGCCCGTTTCCGCCGGCCCGGCTCCGCCGGCCGGCGCGCCGCCCGCTTCGCCCGGGGGCCGGCCGGCGAGGTGCCGGTCGAAGAAGGCGAGCACGCGGTCCCACGAGCGCTCGCCTTCCGGCAGCTCGATGCGACCCACGCGCAGCGAGAAGTCGGTCGTGGTCTCGTGGTCGGTCGGGCCGAGCACCAGCCGGTGCATGTGGCGCCGCGCGTCCGCCGACTCACGGGGCGCACCAGTGTCCGCCTCGAGCTTCTCCCAGCAGTCGAGGACCCCGGGCAGCAGATTGTCGTACCAGCCGCTCCAGAGGAACACGGGGATCTCGAGACCAGGGAGCGCGGGGGAGAGGTCGAAGCCGTCCCAGAGCTCGTCTCTCACGGGGTGCTCCACGACCTGGTCGTAGAGCCGGGTCGGCAGTCCGGCGTCCTCCGCCAGCGTCCGCAGGGGCAGGTGCCGGGTGTCGAAGCGAAAGAAGTTGATGTAGCGGCGCTGGGCCTGGTCGCACGCCCACAACGCCAGCGTGCTCAGCGCCAGGGCGCCGCCCTGGTAGACCATGGCCTGGACGTCGACCCCCATGTCGCCCGGGGAGATGCAGACGAGGGCGGGGTGTCTCGCCGCCGCCGCGGCCCACTGCGTGTAGCCGTAGTAGGACTCGCCGGTCATCCCGACGCGGCCGTCGCACCACGGCTGGTTACTGACCCACTCCACGGCGTCGTAGCCGTCGTCGACCTCGTTGAGGAAGGGGTCCCACTCGCCCCCCGAGTCGAACTTGCCGCGCACGTCCTGGATGACGCAGGCGTAGCCGCGGCGCGCCCAGAAACGCCCGACGGCGGGCATGTAGGCGTACGGCTCACGGATGCCGTACGGCATGCGGATCAGGATCGCCGGGGCGGCCTGGGGCTGCGGGCGGCCGTTCGCGTCGGCCGGCAGGTACACGTCGGTGGCGAGCGTCACGCCGTCGCGCATGGGCACGCGCTCGCTGCGGCGGACGGCCGCCCGCGGGAAGCGCTCGGCGGTGGCGCTCGGCAGCTCCTTGCGCGGCAGGGTGAAACGCTTCTGCCACGCCATGACGCCGAGCGCCAGGCCCCACATCACGTCGGCCTTCACGTGGCCGAGACGGACTGCCTCCCGCACCATCGACGTCCCCCTTCTTCTCGGCCGCCACGGGCGCGGCGGCTGGTCTGCGTCGCCGGCTTGTAGCCCGCGGCGCGGCCGCTGTGAGGCCCACGGGCGGCCCATGGCCGACCGCCGAGTGGCTCGCCCATTCTCGCAATCGCCGGAGGCCGGGCAGGCGTCTGCGGCGCATCCGTAAAGGTGGCTCTCGCGATCGCCGGAGGCCGGGCAGGCGTCTCCGGGGCCTGCATGCGGGCTCTCGCGCCCGCCGTCACTCTAACCCTGTAGTAGGGGACGGCCAAGGGCGGCGGACGGCGTCGGCCAACGGCCCTGACGCCTGTTCACCGCCGCGAGGCCTCGCATCCTTGACCCGCGCGGCCGCGACCCATCGGGGTCATGGTCGCGCAGGCTGTCGATGAGGGATCTGGGAGGGAGGCACGCGCGGCGTCTCCGCGAGCCGCCGCACGTGCGTCGCGGCCGCAGGGCCGGTGCGGGCTACCGGTCCCTACCCTCGAAGCTGCGCTCGCCGCGACCGCATGTCGAGCTCGTCGATCGCTCGGCGCTGATCGCGCGGCTGCTGCCGTCGATGGAGGCGGCGAGCCCGGCCTTCTTGCCCGGCCCGCCTCGATCGGCCGGCCTCAGGCGGCCTGCCGCTTCGCCTCGCGGGCGAGCACCTTCTCCTCGAGGATCTCGCTGATGCGCAGGCCCGCGTCGGCCACCAGCGCGCTGCCGGGGCCCTCCCACATCTCGCGCAGCCGGACGGCGAAGGCCTCGGCCTCCTCCAGGCTGTCGAATGCGAGTGCGCCGATCACCGTGTGCTCGTCGTCGACGGGCCGTGTGATGGTGTAGCGACGCACGCCGGACCTCTCCCGCCCGAGCGGATCGCTGTCAAAGACCTTCTTCCACTGGGTGTAGTCGGGGACGGTGTGCCACAAGCTCAGGACGTACATGGTGCTGCCTCTCGTCGATCATCAGGATGAGTACCTATACCCCGACGGGTATCGTCGGGACCGTTGTCGGGCCCGGGCCACAGTCGCCTTCGGAGCGATGACTCGGCCCCGTGCGGCCCGGGCGCGTCCGGGGGCCGGCAGTGGCCCGGGCACAGTGTCAACGCCGATCCGCGTGCAAGCTCCCAACGGTCTCCCTGCCTGTTCACGACCCGGGCCGCTCGCTATCCTTGACCCGCACGGCCGCGACCATGGGGGCCATGGTCACCCCGGCTGGCGATGAGCGAGATGGGGCGAGGCACGCGCGGCGTCTCCGCGAGCCGTCGCGCGCGCGTCGTGACCGAACGGCCGGCGCCTGCTACCAGTGCCTCCCCTCGAAGCTGCGTCCGCCGCGACCCCACGTCGAGCTCGTCGACCGCGCGGCGCTGGTCGCGCGGCTGCTGAAGTCGACGGAGCCGCTCGTGCTCGTCTCGGCGCCGGCCGGGTCGGGCAAGACCGTCGCGCTCACGCAGTGGGTCCGGGCTGAGACGCGGCCGGCGACCTGGCTGCGCCTCGACGGCAACGACAACGACCCCCTCGGGCTGCTGCGCTGCCTCGCGGTCGCGCTCGACCGGGTGATCGCCGTCGAGCCCGAGCTCCTGGAGTTGCTCGGCTTGGCGACCCGCCGCTCAGCGAGCGGGTCCTGCCCGGGCTGGCGGCCGCGGTCGCCTCGGCGCCGCCCTTCGTGCTCGTCCTCGACGACGCCCAGCTGGTGCAGAACGAGGAGGCGTGGGGGCACGTCGCCCTCGTGCTCGAGAACCTGCCCGAGGGTGCGCAGATCGCCGTCGCGACGCGCAGCGAGCCGCCGCTTGCACTCGGGCGGCTCAGGGCGCGGGGCGAGCTCCTCGAGCTGCGCTTCGCCGAGCTCGCCTTCGACCGCGACGAGGCCTCCTCGCTGCTGCGGCTGCATGCGGCGGGGGAGGGCCACGCTGAGAGCGCGGCCGGGCCGGACGCGGTCGGCGCGCTGCTCGAGGCCACCGAGGGCTGGGCGACCGGCCTCTACCTGGCGTCGCTCACGGCGCGGGGCCGCTCGCCCGAGGAGTGGCTCGCCGAGGTGCGCGGCGACCAGCGCGCGATCGCCGACTACCTGCTCGGCGAGGTGCTCGAGCGGCAGCCCGCCGACCTGCAGCGCTTCCTGCTCGAGACCTCGATCCTCGACGAGCTCACGGCGCCGGTCTGCGCGGCCGTGACCGGCCGCGCCGACTCCGGCGCCGTCCTCGCCCGCCTCGCGCGCGAGAACCTCTTCGTCAGCGCGATCGACGACCACGACGAGCGCTTCCGCTACCACCACCTCTTCGCCGACCTGCTGCGCAGCCGCCTCGAGCGCGACGAGCCGGGAGTGGTCGCCGAACTCCACCGCCGCGCGGCCGCCTGGTACGAGGCTCACGCCAGCCCGAGCCCGCCATCCGTCACTACCTCGCCGCCGGTGAGGTGGAGGCGACCGTCGACCTCGCCGTGGTCGCCGCCGACAGGCTGTTCCTTGACGGTCTGGTCGAGAGCGCCCGGCGGCTGTTGCTGCTCTACACGGAGGAGCAGCTCCTCCGGTACCCGGCGTTGGCGGTCGAAGGCGGCTGGATCTTCGCCCTCGCCGCGGGCACGCGTGAGGAGCAGGCGCACTGGGGCAGGCTGATGGCGGGTCTCGACGTCGAGGACCAGCCGTCGCCCCTGGCGCATGCTTCACTCCGCGCGTCCTGGCTCATCGTCGTGGCGGAACTGGCGGCCGAGGGTCTGACCCAGGCGCGGCGCTGCTTCGAGGAAGCGTGGCGGCTCGAGCGCGACACGCCGGGCGACTGGCGCAACATGGCACACGACGGACTTGCTCGCGCGTACTACCTCGGCGGCTCGACCGCGCGTGCTGCAGCGATGTTCCGCGAACGCGTCACCAGCGTGGTCGGTGTCGACGCCGACGCGGAGGAGGTGGCCGGAGCTCACTGCTGGCTGGCGCTGATCGCCGAGGACGACGGACGTTGGGAGGAAGCCGAGGAGCACATGCGCGAAGCCAAGCGTCAGTGGCCGCGTCTGGGTCTTGACGACCCGACCCATCACTCCGGCTGGCTCGGCGTCCTGCTTCCTCATCTGCGCCTGATGTCGCACGCCGGCGATCCCGACACGATGTCCTTCGCGCACACGATCGACGACTACACGGCGGAGATGGTCCACAACGCGCCGTGGGTGCTGCTCTCATGCGGGACGTCGTGCTCGGCGAGGTCGCCCTGGAGCAGGGCGACCTCGCCGCCGCCCGGGGCTGGAGCGACCGCGCGCTGAAGACGCTGGCCGGCTGGCCCGACGCGGGCATCTACGGGCGGCGGGCGAAGCAGCTCGCGGACGCGCTGGACCGGCGGGTGATGGCGGAGCCCATCACACCCGCCGAGCGGCGCGTCCTCGAGCTCCTGCCGACGCATCTCACGACCGCGCATCTCGCCGAGCGTCTCTTCCTCTCGCAGAACACCGTCAAGGCCCACCTGCGCTCGATCTACCGCAAGCTGGGCGCCGGCTCCCGGGAGGAGGCCGTCGAGAAGGCCCGCGAGCTCGGCCTCCTCCGGCGCTGAGGCTGCCGCAGCGGACTGCGAGCTCGGCTCGCTCACGCACTCCGCCGGCGGTGCCGTCTCGGTCTCGCCTCACGGACAGCGATTAACCCGAATCGGACGATGTCGCAGCGCCGTTGGCCTCCTAGGCTGCTGCGTGAGCCTCCGCCTCCTCGGCCGTCGGCAGAGTGAGACGAAGGACCTGCGCAGACTGGAGGTCTGAGATGAGACGCTTCCTGCTCCTGCTCGCCGTGGTGCTGCTCGCCTTGGCTGCCTTCGCGCCCTCGGTCATGGCTTGGTACGCGCCGGCCGAGCACACCGCGTACATCGATTTCTGGTTCGACCCCGCCAGCTGGTACGAGTGGGACGCCGACGACCCCTACGGTCTGATCGAGCACAACGAGCCGATCCCCGCGGACTGGCCCGTGGTCGTCGCGACGACCTGGCTCGACTCGCGTCGCGGCGCAGCCACCGTACGCGCCCACATCCTGCACACGATGACCGTGCAGAACACGGACGGGAGTTGGACCTTCGCCGTCCCAACGGTGAACAAGGGCAAGCGCTACTGGAGCCCGATCTACGAGTGGGATGCCGTGACGATGCCGGGCTTCTGGGGGCGCGACTGGTGGGTGCCGGTGGGCACGCTGCCGCCCGGCAGGTACACCGGCGCCGTGCACGAGTGGGCTCCGGAGGACTTCCCGACCTGGATCGACGAGGAGTGGAACCTCCTGGACGACCCGATCCTGTACCCGGCCTACGACTTGACCCTGCCCTTCTCGTTCAGGGTGAAGTAGGTCTGTGAGGGCGACGACGGCCTGGGAGCCGTTCTCGCGGATCGCACGGAGGACCACGCGAGGTGGATCAGGCGGACGGGGCGGGCGGCCTGACGGCCGCCCGTTCTCGCTCCAGTCTGCGGGCGGCCCGAGGCCGCCCGCCCCGTCCGCCCGGAGGCCGCCCACCGCGCCCGCCGTGAGGCCGCCGGCCCTTCGTCGTCCGTCCCCCTGCTTCGGCCGCCGCCTCACCTCGTTTCGTCTCCGAATTCACCCGTTGTGGGCGATGTGCGCTCTCACCTGCGGGCCTACGCTGCGCACGTGACGTGGAACGGTGACGCGGGAGGGTCGTATGGGCGTGACCATCGCAACGAGTCCGCGAGGCGATACTCGCGGCCTCGTCCGGCATCTAACGAGGTAAGGGCCGAGGATGCTCCCCGTCCTCGGGGATCACATGGGAGGGAGTCATGAGCACCACGATCGCACACAGTCCGCACGCGCACATCCATATCCCGTGGACGGCGATCGCCGTCCTGATGGCCGCGGCCGCCCTGGCCGCGGTCGCCCTCGTCCTTCTCGAGCAGCCCTGGGACACGGGCCGCGAGAGCGGGACGGCGACGACCGGCACAAGGGCGGCGACGGCCGAGCAGGCGGTCGCCGTGCCGAAGCCGGCGTCTCAGGCGGAGCTGCGCGCCTACGCCGCGGCCGCCGCCGCGGCCGATGAGGCGGCGGAGGCCGCCTCCACCACGCGGCTCAACCTGGTGGAGGGCATCTCGCTCGACGCGCCGAGCACCTACGTGCTCCAGCCGCCGGCGCCCTACTACCCGCCGGGGCCAGCGGCGTCGACAACGCGCACCCGCTGAACTTCGTCGCGGGCGCGCCGCGCTGACGCTCACGCATGGTCCGCGGGCCCGGGGCGGGCCCGCGGGCCCACGACGACAGGCCCGCGCGCCGACTCGCCGGCGCGCGGGCCTGTCCGAGCGGCCCGCAGCCTGACGCGCGGACTGCGGGCCTTCTTGCGGGCGGCGGGCACGCCGGCCGATTCTCCCAGCGCGCCCGCGCTCCCCCGGCGCGCCCGTCACTCGCCGGATCAGAGGGAGTCGACTCGCGACCGAGCCCCGACAACCTGCGCCTCGATCACGGGCAGGCTGCGTCGCGTGAGCGTAGGATGGTCTCGGCGAGCCTTGGGCACGGCGCTCGCCGCACATACGGGCCATGGGGAATCCGGACAAAGGGGAGACGATGATTCGTCCTCGCGCACGACGCCACACCCACGTACGTACCGTCGCGCTGTTGCATGATCGTGGTGGCGGCACTGGCCGCAGGCGCTCTTCGCCGCCACGACGCTCCTCGCGGAGGAGGCGGTCCCCAGCGTCGACGGGGTGGCCTCGTCGAGTCACCCGAATCCGACGCGCTGGTACAACGACCCCTACCCCGCCTTCCACTGGCTGCCGTGCTCCGGCGTCGACGGCTACTCCTGGTCGTTGACCAGGGTGGCGACCTCCGAGCCCGACGGGTTGCTCGAGGCCTTCGCGTTCCCGAGCTACGGCCTCGGCGCACGTCGACTACGCGGCAGGCGACGATGCCGTCGGGGGTCGCGATCGGCGACCTCGACGGCGACGGCTTCGACGACCTCGTCGTCGCCGACCGCTCGGCCGCGCACAGTGAGCGTCCGGCTGGGAGTCGGCGACGGCTCGCTCGGGCCGGAGGCCCACATCGACGGCGGGCTGACCAGCCGACCGGCGTCGCCCTGGCCGACCTCGACGGCGACGGCGACCTCGACGTCGTGACGACGGACTACTGGCTGGACCGCGGTCGGCGTCCTGCTCGGCAACGGCGACGGCACCTTCGCGGCGTGGGTCGACTACGCGACAGCAGCGTCTCCTCACCGGCTCGACGTCGGGGATGTCGACGGAGACGGCGTCCTGGACATCGTCGTGGCCGCCCAGGAGGCCGCTAGCATCGGGGTGCTGCTCGGCAACGGCGACGGGAGCTTCGCCGCAGCCACCCAGTACGCCGACGGGATCGCTGGCCCTCCGACGTCCGCCTCGCCGATCTCGACGGCGACGACGACCTGGACGCGGTGACCGCGAACTTCATGGGCGGCACGCGTCAGCGTCCTGCTCGGCAACGGCGACGGCACGCTTCGGCGGCGACGGCCGACTACGCTGCGGGCGCGGGGACTCACGGCATCGCCCTCGCCGACCTCGACGCCGACGGCGACGTCGATGCCGTCACCGGCGAACTACGGGGGGAGTGTCAGCGTCCTGCTGGGCGACGGTGCAGGGGGCGCTCGCGGCCGCCGACCGACCTACGAGGCCGGCGCCGTCCCGTAACGCGGTGGCGGCCGGGGACGTGAACGGCGACGGCGTGCCCGACGTCGTCACGGCCAACATGGAGGACGACACGGTGAGCGTCCTGCTCGGCCGCGGTGACGGCGCGCTCCTCGCCGAGGACCGACTATCCCGACGGGAGACGGGCCTTCGTCCGTCGCGCTCGGCGACTTCGACGGCGACGGGAAGCAGGACGTCGTCGACGGCGGACTACGACGGCGCCACCGCGAGCGTCCTGCTCAACACCGTGTCCGACACGGTCGCCGCGTTCGGCCCCCGCGCGCGACGGCACCTGGTACTTCCACGTCCGCGCCGCCGTCCGACACTGATGGGTGCGACCAGCCACGCTGGCCGGTCAACATCGACACGCACGCGGCCGGCGACGAAGGCGCCGGCTTCGACGACCGTGAAGCGCTACGCGACGGCGGCGCTCAAGTACCGCGTGGACGACCCGCGTCCTGGCAGCCCGACGGCGACCGTCACCATCAAGATCAAGAACAGCAAGGGCGTCGTCGTGAAGACGCTCAAGCCTGGCGTCAAGAAGGTCAACACGACCTACTACGCCAAGTTCGTCTGCAAACTCGCGGTGGGCACCTACCGCTACTACGTGTACGCGACCGACCAGGCGAGCAACGCGCAGGTCACGATCGGCAGCAACAAGCTGATCGTGAAGTAAGCAAGGACCGCGAGGCCCGAAGTCCGCGAGGCGGGCGACGGGCGAAGTCTGGACCCTTGTTTCGCAGCATGGGCCGGGAGGCCGGGGCGGCGGGCGGGGGCGCCTCGGCGCCCCCGCCCGCCGCGTCACGCCCCGTCGCGCGGCCGCGACGGCTGCCCTGCCGGCACGCGAACGTCAACGCCAGCGCCGCCATTGTCATCTTGACCACTTCTGGTCATACTGTGACCATGGAGCGCGTGATCGGTCGCCGAGCTCAAATCCAGGCTGAGCCACTACCTTCGCGAGGTGCGCGAGGGCAAGTCGTTCACCGTGGTCAGCCGCGACATCCCGGTGGCCACGCTCGGCCCTGTCGAGCTCGACGAGTGGGACGACCTCGACGTCACCCCGCCAGACCCTCGCGCGCCCGGGCTGTTCGAGCCGGTGCTCGGGCATCCACCGGCCGGGCTGCCCGACGCCGCCGAGCTGATCCGTGCCGACCGCGACGACCGCGACGAGCGTCTCTCCGAGATCGTCCGTGGGGCGTCGCGGTCGCGCCGGGCTGCCGAGCCCGACGACGACCAGCCTGAGAGAGCCGAGACCGAGTGATCGCCTACGTCGACTCCTCGGTCGTGCTGCGCATCGTCCTCGAGCAGCCGCAGCCGCTCCGCGAGCTCGAGCGGTTCGAGCTGGTCACCTCCGAACTCACGCGCATCGAGTGTCTCCGGGCGGTCGACAACGCGCTGGCTCGCCGTGAGATCGACGAAGACGAGGCTCTTGTGCGCCGCGGCGCGGTCTTCCAGAAGGTCAAGAGCGCGCACCGCGTCGCGCTGACACGTCCCATCATGGAGCGCGCCGCGGGTGGTTTCCCCACGCACATCGGTACTCTCGACGCGCTGCACGTCGCTACGGCACTCCTCTGGCGTGACGGGCGGTCGGCAGACACGGCCTTCGCCACGCACGACCGGCAGCAGGCGCGGGCCGCCCGGGCGCTGGGCTTCGAGGTGCTCGGGGTCTAGTCTAGTCGGCCGGCGGGCGAGCGCCCTCGGCCGAGCCGCCCCGGCCGTCGCGGCCCTGCTGCAGCACCATGCCGATGTAGTGGTCGCACAGTGCGTAGGCGTTGTCGACGCCGAAGCTGGCGCCCTCCATGAGCAGTTCGTTCCAGGCGCCGTCGACCAGGGCGACCAGACCGATCCCGGCCTCTCTGTGGTCGATCTCCAGGCCGCGCTGCCGCGCTGCGGCGCTGAACAGCTGGCTGAAGCGCTCGCGCTCCTCGGTGTAGAGCCGCTCGTTGGCCTCGCGGAGGTCGGTGTCGCCCATCGCCGCGAGCCAGAACCCGAACCAGGCGCGAGCCCTCTGCGGAGAAGCGACGGTCTGCTCGAGCTCGTTGGCGATGGCGGTACGCAGCGCCCCGACCGGGTCCGGCTCATCCGCCGGGTCCGCGCCGGCGAACGCCGCCCGCATCTCGTCCGCGAGTCGTGCGAAGGCCTCGAAGAGCAGGCTCTGCTTGCTGCCGAAGTGGTGGCGCACGAGGCCGCGAGACAGCCCGGCCAGGTCGGTGATCCTCTCTACGGTGGCCCCCGCCGGGCCGTAGGTCGCGATGCACTGGATCGTCGCCTCGATGAGCTTGTCTCTGTTGGCGACGGGATTGGGGGATCGCCGTGGGCGTGTCGCGAGGCGTGTCGCGAGGCCGTCAGCGTCGTCCACAATGGGTTCGGGATCCTCCATGCCTCGTACCCTACCACTCACCGTTGACCTCGTCCGGAGAGTTGATATATACGTACAGCCAATCGTGTTGGCCGACTTCGCCTCCACGTCCAGCGAAGCGGGAAACGCCTTCTGGGGGAGGCGGGATGATGAAGCGACGTGACCATGCCGGCCGCGTGCGCAGCGGCGGCTTCAGCCTCAACGTCTTCAGCGAGGACGAGTTCAAGGACGTCCACCTCGCGACGCTCGAGGTGCTGGAGCAGACCGGGGTCTTCACCGACGACCCGGAGGCGATGGACATCTTCGACGGCGGGGGCGCCGCGGTCGACCGCACGACCGGCGTGGTCAGGATCCCGCCGCACGTGGTCGAAGCCGCCATCGACTCGGCGCCCGAGCGGGTCTTCGCCGCCGGTCGCCACCCCAAGGACGACCTCATGCTCGACCCCGGGCGCGTGGGGTTCACGACCTTCGGTGAGGGCATCAGGATCATCGACCGGGAGACGGGGGAGCTGCGCGAGCCGACGAAGCAGGACGTCGCCGACACGGCGCGGCTCGCCGACGCGCTCGGCGAGCTCGACGCGTACGAGATCGCCGTGGGGGCCAAGGACGTGCCCCCCGAGACGGCGACCATCCACAGCTACGAAGCGGCGCTCTGCAACACCAGCAAGAACGTCTGCGCCGGCCCCCTCTCCAAGTGGGAGACCGAGGTCATGCTGGACATGGCGGCGGCCGTGGTCGGGGGGCGCGACGAGCTGCGCCGGCGGCCGATCATCATGCCCGGCGTCTGCCCGGTGAGCCCCTTGAAGCTCCCCCGCGACTGCTCCGAGGTGATCGTCGCCTCGGCTCGCGCCGGCATGCCCTGCAACATCCTCTCGATGGCGATGGCCGGCGGCTCCGCACCGGTGGGCCTCGCCGGCACGCTGGTGGTCCACAACGCCGAGGTGCTCGCCGGCATCACGCTCTCGCAGCTCACCCAGGTCGGGGCGCCGGTGCTCTACGGGAGCTCGACGACCGCCATGGACCTGCGCCTGGCGGCGGCCTCGGTGGGCTCTCCCGAGTGCGGCGTGATCAGTGCCGCGGTCGCCTTCATCGCCCGCCAGTACCGGCTGCCGAGCTACGTGGCCGGGTTGTAGGGCGACGCCAAGGTCTTCGACGCCCAGACCGGCCACGAGAAGACCCTCACCGCGCTGCTGCCGGCGTTGGCAGGAGCCAACCTCATCTACGGCGCGGGGATGATCGAGTCGGGTGTGACGTTCGACTTCGGACAGCTCGTCATGGACAACGAGTTCGCCCGTATGGTGCGGCACGCCGTGGGCGGCGTCACGGTCACCGACGAGCTGCTCGGGGTCGACGACATCAGGGAGGTCGGGCCCTTCGGCGACTTCCTGTCGCTCGACTCGACGCTCAAGTTCATGCGCTCGCAGTCGCAGTCCAGGCTCATCGACCGCCGCGTCCGGGAGGACTGGGAAGCGGACGGGGGCTCGGATCTCTACGCACGTTCCACCGCGGAGGCGCGGCGCCTGCTCGACGAGCACGTGCCGGAGCCGATCCCCGACGACGTGCGGCGCGAGATCCGCGCCATCGTCGACGGGGCCGACCGCGACGCCGCCGCCCGGAGTCGCTCCGGGCGTTCGCCGGCGTCGCGCGGTCCAGAAGTCTGACCCGAAGGTTGTTTTCGCCGCCGCGGAGGCGCCGCGACGGGAGGTGATCGGCTTGGCTTACCGAGTGCCCACGAGGATGGGGGACGGCTCGCTCGTCCACCTGACGCCCGGCGAGATCGAGACCGACGTGCGAGCCGGGGTCGAGGCCGCCGTCAAGCGCGCCAAGACGCCGCCGCTGGCCGAGGACGAGATCGAGCACCTCGTCGACATCTACGCCTCGTCCGCGCGCTTCACCGGCGTCGACATCGGCGCCGAGGTCGTGCTGAGCTACGACGGCTCGGGGGCCAAGACCTTCGCCTCGCGCCTCCAGGACCTGCAGATGTACGAGCAGTGCTTCGCCGCCGACCTGGTCGAGCTCTGCCACAACGACTACTCCTTCAAGGCGGTCAAGACGATCACCGCCTACGAGGCGCAGTCGATGCGCGACGCGCAGCTCGCCCTGACGGTGCCGGTGCAGTACGGGGCGATGCCCAACCTCGGGCTCTACTGCCGCCCGGACGGGCCGGCGCCGAACTGGGCCGAGCTGCTGCCCCTGGGCAGGTTCGACGAGGCCCGCGCCGGCCAGGAGGAGGCGGTCGAGCTCGCCGTCACCGACATGGTCGAACGTCGGCGTGGACCTCGCGGAGGCCGGCGCCGACGGCATCGACTTCGACACCGCCGGCGCCGCCGGCGACGCCGACTTCCTCGCCACGCTCAGGGCGGCCGAGGCGTTGCGCGCCCGCTACCCCGAGTTCGGCATCGAGATCGGCATGGCCGGCGAGTTCGTGCTCGGCATGCACGGCGAGCTCGAGTACGACGGCGTGCGTCTCGCCGGCCTCTGGCCGCGCGAGCAGCTTCAGCGTGGCGACCAAGGCCGGCGCCCACATGTTCGGGCCGGCCGTCAACGTGAACACCGGCAAGACCGCGGCCTGGAACGTAGCCCGCGCCTGCACCATCGTGAAGCCCTGTGTCGACGAGGCGACGATCCCGATCCACATGAACGTCGGGATGGGCGTGGGCGGCGTGCCGATGACCACCTACAACCCGGTCGACGCCGTCTCGCGCGCCTCGCGCGCCTGCGTCGACATCCTGCAGGCTCGACGGCTTGTAGGTCGGCTCCGGCGACATGTTCGCCATGCCGATCGCGCACGCCTGCGCCTCGGGCCTCGGCGGGATGAGGGCGGCCGGAGATCTGGTCGCCCGCATGCAGATGGCCCGCGGGATGCGACTCGGCGAGGCGAAGGCCTACGTCGCCGAGCGGCTCGGGGTGGACGCCCACCGAGCTCTCCGACCCGGTGCTCATGAACGAGCGCCGCGGCGAGCTCGGGCTGGGGCGGCGTGACGACCTTCGAGATCGAGCCACCCCGACGAACCGACGGCGATCGAGGCCAAGACCAACATCGGCGACCTGCTCGGCCTCGAGATCCCTGCGGTGCGGCTGCTCGAGGAGCGACGACACCACGGCGCCAGTATCGAGTGAGGGCTCTTCGACCCGGCCAACGGCGGCAGGATCGACCTGCTCGACGACGAGCGTGAGCGCCTCGGCGCGGGCCTCGAGTCGCTCGGCTTCTCGGTACCAGGAGGCGTGGACCCAGATCAGGACCGCCTGACGGCGGTCGTCCGAACGGGAGCGGCGGGGGGGCACGGTGCCCGCGCCCCGCCGCCCCGGCGGTCCGCTTCCACGAGTGTCAGGGCTTCCGGCTGGTCACACCGGCTGGTCGCAGCGGCTGGGAAGGATCGCTTGCTGTGACGCTACCGGCGCATCCCCGACCGGCAGGTCGAGACATCGGTGGTGCTGCGGCTGGCCTCAGTCGACGGGCGCCTGCCCGGCGGCCCGCAGCACTTGCAGCGCCCTGAGCGTCACCCAGCGGCTCGGCTGACCCTTCGTCTCGATGTCGACGACGAAGCGGCCGTTCTGCGTGCTCTGCAGCTTCCAGCGGCCGTGCGGCGTCCTGCCGGGAGCGGACGAGGTCGAGAGCCTCGTGCGTCCGCTCGTCGCGGATACCCTCCGCCAGCATCCCCAGCTTCCCCAGGATGGCGAGGATCTCCAGCGCGTCGGTCTGCCACATGAGGGGGAAGCCGAAGCCGCTTCCAGCTCGGCTTGGAGTCTCTGGTCAGGTCGTGGCTTCGCTTGTGCACGTGGTGCGTGAGGATGTGCTCGACGCCGGCGGCGAGCGTCCGCTCGACGGCCGGCGAGCGCCGCTCGGCGGGATCTCGGCAAGCCCCTTGAGCGCCTTGACCACGCCCATGTGGCAGGTGTGCGTCCCCCAGCACATCGTGTAGCGGTCGTAGGGTCCCCCCGTGGGCGCCTCGCCCTCGCCGTCGTCGAAGCGCTGCCGGGTCGTGACCCAGTCGATACCTCGCCGCACGCGGGGGTCGTCGAGCAGGCCGAGGCGGATCAGGCTGAAGACCATGTTGCCGGTGAGGCAGGGGACGACGCCGCTGGGCAGCCCGCCGCCGCGCTTCTTGCTGCACTCGAAGGAGAAGCCGCCCGACTCGGGCTCCTGCGAGTCGCACAGGATGGCCTCGCAGGCGGCGCGGACCCGTTCGTCGGCGGGGTCCGCGCCCAGCTCGGCGAGGACGATCAGCTGCCAGACGGTGCCGCGGTACTTGTCGTTGTAGAAGCGACCAGGGCCGCCCCAGTGGCCGTCGTCGCCTTGGGCGGCGAGGACGCGCGGCACGGCGCCTTCGGTCATGATCGCGCGCCGTGCCGTCTCGACTTCGGGCGCCCCGGGCGGCTCGCCGAGGAGCCCGGTCAGGGTGGCGAAGCGCAGCGCCGGCTCGTCGGCGGCGAGGAGCCAGGCGACGACGTCTGCGGGCGGCTGGGCCGCTGCATCCGCCGCGGACGCGTGCGGCCGCTCGGTCACTGGCAGCGGCCCCGTGCCGCGACCCGCCAGGTATCGGCGAGCGCGCCGTCCTCGATCACGTGGTACGTGTCGTAGAGGTTCACCGTGGTGCATCCATGCCGGGGAATGACCTCGATCTTGTCGCCGATGCGAAGCTCCCGTGCCGGCCCGTCGAGAGTGATCTCGCCGTGCTCCTCTGAGAAGTCGAGCCAGGTGGCGCCCGGCACGAGCACCGTCGGATCGCCGAACTCGGGCGTGACCGCCTTGAGGCCCGCGTCGACGATCGCCTTGTCGGGCCGCCGGCTGACGACGGTCGTGAGCACGGTGAGCGCGTTCTCGTAATCGGCGCCGCCGACGGCCGCGTACTGGGCGTCCATGGTGGCGTAGGAGCCGCACTGCAGCTCGGTCATCCAGGGCAGTCTCCCGGTGATCGTGTGGGTACCCGTGCCGCAGCCGCTGAGCGCGCCGACCTCGAGGCCGGCGGCTTCGATGTGCTCCCTGGCGGTCAGCGCCTTGCGCATGTCCGTGTCGGTGCGGGCCGCGCGCTCCTCGAAGGGCAGCAGGTTCTGCAGGTGACCCTCGTAGGCTTGCAGACCGGCGAAGACCAGGCCCTCGGCCGCGTCGACCTGCCGCGCCAGCGTCAGCGCGGGTTCGCCGGGTTCCACGCCGCAGCGATCCATGCCCACGTTGACCTCGACGAAGACGCGCAGCGTCACGCCGGCCGCCACCGCGGCCGACGAGAGCCGGCGCACGTTGTCGGCGTCGTCCACAGCGACGGTGACAGTGCAACGCCCGGCCAGCTCGACCAGGCGGGCCAGCTTCAGGGGCCCGACGATCTGATTCGCGATGAGGATGTCGGTGATGCCGCCGTCGGCGAGGGCCTCCGCCTCACCGAGCTTGGCACAGGTGATGCCGACGGCACCGGCCTCGAGCTGCAGGCGGGCG
Organism: uncultured Thermoleophilia bacterium; assembly: GCA_963814545.1. Taxonomy (GTDB): domain Bacteria; phylum Actinomycetota; class Thermoleophilia; order UBA2241; family UBA2241; genus UBA2241. The sequence continues at coordinate 39,833 of CAWFDC010000005.1, forward strand.
ATCTCGACGCACTTGTGCGTCTTGGCGTGCGGACGGAGCTTCGCCGGCCCGTCGGCCGCGAAGTCGGCCATGCGCCGGATGTTGCGCACGAGCTTCGCCTTGTCGAGCACCAGCGCCGGGGTGTCGACCTCGGCGTAGAACGGCGGGGCGGGCCGACCAGTGCTCGCCTGTGGTCGCGCGGACTCGGGCATCGCCATGACGGTACCTCCTCGGATCCCGAGGACCCTACCACCGAAGCGTCGGCGAGTGGGGGGGCGATGAGGGTCCCGGAGGTCGTCCGGCCCCGGCTCTGGGCAGGTGTTCCATGCAGCGCCCGGGCGACGGGTCGATGCACACGATGGATGCACCGTATCCACACGGGGCGGGCATCCGCCGGGAGGAGCCATGCAGGTGTTGATCGCACACGGGGATGCGACTGCGCGAGCCACGTTCGGGCGGATCGCGGCGCGCGTGGCGGCGCACGGCCTCGAGGTGGTCGAGTCCGCCGACGGGCAGGAGGCCCTGCAGCTGCTGCTCGCCACGGACGGTCCCCGGCTCGCCGTCGTCGACTGGGACCTCCCGGGTCTCGACGGACTCGAGATCTGCCGGCTCGTGAGCCAGTTCGACGACCCCGCTTCGCCCTACGTCATCCTCCTCGCCGGGGGCTCCCAGAGCCTCGCCGAGGGTCTCGATGCCGGCGCCGGCGACTGCGTCCGCATCCCGGTCGACGCCGAGGAGCTGCGGGCCCGTATCGATGCCGGGCGGCGCCTCGTCGAGCGGCTGGCACCGTGCGACGTGTGCACGGCGTCGCTCGAGGCCGAGCTCAAGGCGTTCGGCGAAGACGATGCGGACGATGACGGCTTCGCAGGCGGCGCCACGCTCGACTCCGTGCTGGTCGCCGAGTAGCGTCGCGCACGGCGACGCCGCCGGCGACACCACGCCGCGCGGCTTCGGTGGCTACGCCTTCCTCATCCAGCGCGTCCATCTGACGGCAGTCATGCCCTGGACGGCGGTGGTCGCAACGGCCGGTCGAACCTGCGCGCCGTGCCGCTCAGTCGCGAACGGGATCCGCTCTCGACACGGTCTTCGCCCGTCGACGGTCACGACGGCGAGGAGATCGCTCCCGGGATGCTCGCGGGACCGGCCGCGCACGGTGGCGTGAGGCCGGACGACCTCTCCCGCGCCTCCCGGAGCGGCTCGATCGCCGCTTCGATGCGTCGGGCGCGCACCCTGAACGAGCGCATGGCCGCCTCGAACAGAGGCTTGACGGTCGCCCACGTCGACCGTTGAGCGCAGCCCTCGATGAAGTAGCCGCAGCCGCTCGCGAACACCACGCAGAGCAGGTCGCGCGATCCGTCGGCGCACCGCGATTCGAGCAGACAGGCCGGCAGGCCGCCGATCCGGGTGTGTCGCTCCGGGCAGATGGGCTCCATGCCGCACCGGTCGAGCCCCGCACGGACCTCGGCCACGATGCGGCGCCGGTGCGCGGCAGTCGAGCGGTCCGGCAGCGCCGCGGCGTACACGATCAGGCCGTCGTGGAACCGCCCGTTGACGGCGACGCCCGACAACGGGTCGGCGAGGACGAGCAGCGCGTCGGCGGCCCAGCATCCCCTGTCGATCGTCATGCGCATGAAGCGGCGGTCGCAGGAGATGGTGAACTGGCGCCCGCTGTCGACGTACGTGCGGGGGCCTGACGGCCTCGGGGCACTCGGCCACACCCGAAACGAGGCTGCGGCCTCGGTGAGCAGCGGCCACACCTCGGGGCGGGTCTCCCGCGTCACCATCGCGTCCAGCGCGTACAGGTAGCGGCCGGCGACGGCGACGCACGTCAGTCCGTGGCGTCCGCGCGGGTCGGTGTACTCCGCGGCGCAGCTGACGGCGCCTTCGACGTGGACCGCCGGCGCGCGTCGCATGCCGGTGTCCCCTCGCGAGTCGAGTGTCGCGGCCAGCAGCTGCGGGAGATTGGCCAGGCGGGGGTCGCCGGCGGGCACGGGCGCGCCGAGATCGATCACCCTGACGTCGACGACGTCTGCCGCCATTCCGTGGATCCGGGGGCCCGCCGGGTCGGCGAAGACGACCGTGAAGTCCGGTCTCTCGAGAGCGCCCGGGCCGGCGCCCGGTGCGGGTCGACCGGCGTCGACCTCGCGGAAGCGAGGGTCGAGGTCGATCGCAAACCCGTAGTCCTGGTTCGCGTGGGCAAGGCGGTCGGTCCGGGCAGGCTCGTGCAATCGCCTGGGCACGGCCGGCTGTGGCCTGAGTGCCTCTCGGGCACCCGCCGCCTTGACTCCTCGGGGCGGTCCGCGTCAGTACTCGGCCGGGACGTCGACCCAGAACACCTTCGTCCGATAGCGCTTCGACGGGTTGCTCCAGTTGTGGGGCACCTTGGGGTCGAAGGTGAGCGTGTCGCCGGTGCCGAGCGTGCAGCGCTCGCCATCGAACTCCACGGCGAGCGTGCCGCTGACGACGTGGCAGATGACGAGCTCACCGTTGCGGGCGAAAAGTTCCGTGTCGGCATGCCCTCCCGGCTCGAGGTGGGTCTCTATCATCTGGGCGCGTCGCTCGCCTGCCGGCGTGAGCAGGTAGTCGACGAGGCCCACGCCCCCGAGCATGCTCGGCTTGAGCTCGGCGTGACGGACGAGCGGGGACGGAGGACGCTCGAAGAGGCTCGTCACGTCGACGCCGAGGGCGGAGGCGATCTTCACGAGCGACGAGACGGAGGCGGCGGTGTCCCCGAGCTCGAGCTGACTCAGAAAGCCGCGCGTCAGACCCGCCGCGGCGGCCACCTGAGCGAGTGACAAGCCGCGCTCCTGGCGGAGTGCGCGCAAGCGCTGCCCGATGAGGCGGAGGATCGCGCTCGACTCCTCCGCTGCCGGGGCGTTCGCGTTCGTCTTGCGCGCGGTCCCCACTTTGCTCACCCCCGCCTGGATGCCGGCCGGCCGCCCGGTGCGGACGACCCGTACATTCTATCTCACGCAGCGTCAGTCTGTGACGGACGGATGTCAGGTGTTGCATGACAGCAGCGGATGTGGTTGTATACCATAGGCGAGCAGAAGTCGAGTGGCACTTGACAGACCCCTCTTACACGAAGGAGACACCCCGATGATCGAACTGCCGGTCTTCCGCCTCGAGGCGTTCTTCAGCCAGTGGGACGCGCTGCTCAAGTACAACCTCGCCCAGTCCGACGCCGAGACGATGACGGTGGGCGAGGTCCTCGCGCTCGGCACTGACGAAGACCGGCGGGCGTTCCACGATCTGGGTCTGGGGTATCCGCTCGGCTGGGGCGCGAACGAGTTGCGCCAGGCCATCGCCTCCACGTACGAGGAGATCGACTGGGAGCACACGCTGGCCTTCTCCGGCGCCGAGGAGGCCATCTTCTGGGCGATGGAGGAGCTGGCGCGGCCCGGCGACCACGCGATCGTCACCGTGCCCAACTACCAGTCGATGGAATCGGTCACGCTCGCGACCGGCGCCGACGTGACCGGCGTGATGCTCGATCCGCGGAACGACTGGGCACTGGACCTGGGCGAGGTGCGCAAGGCTCTCCGGCCGAACACGACACTCATCGCCGTCAACTTCCCCAACAACCCGACGGGCGCGGTGCCCGACGAGGCGACCTTCCGCGGCCTCGCCGAGCTGTGCGACGAGCGCGACATCCGCCTGTTCAGTGACGAGGTCTATCGCGGCCTCGAGGTAGAGGGTTCGACGCCTCTGCCGCAGGCCGCCGACATCTCCCCGACGGCCCTGTCGCTCAACGTCATGTCGAAGGCGTACGGGCTCTCCGGACTGCGCATCGGGTGGGTGGCCTCCCAGGACCACGAGATGCTCGAGCGTCTGGAACGTCGCAAGCACTACACGACGATCTGTAACGCGGCGCCGAGTGAGATGCTGGCGACGATCGCCTTGCGCCACGCGGATGAGATCCGCGCGCGCAACCAGGCGATCATCGCCGCCAACCTGCCGGTCTTCCGCGAGTTCTTCGTCGAGCGCTGGGGCGAGCTGTTCGAGTGGGAGCGCCCGCAGGGTGGCTGTGTCTCCTTCCCCCGCTATCTGGGCGCCGAAGGAGCCGAAACGTTCTGCCGCGACCTGCTCGAGCAGGAAGGCGTGTGCGTACTGCCACCCAGCATCTATCGCTCTGAGCTCCGCGAGGTGCCGGCCGACCGCTTCAGAATGGGCGTCGGCCACCGCGGCCCCGGGCCGGCTCTCGAGGCCTTCGGCCGATTCCTGACCCGGCGCTTCGCCAGAGGCGCCGAGAGGAGGCTGAGCCCATGAACGACCAGCAAGGATCGACGAACGTCCCGGCCGCCGGGGTCCGACTCCTTCAGGAGAAGGAGGTCCGCGACCTCATCACGCGAGCTGACGCGCTCGAGGCGGTACGGGAGGCTTTCGCCCGTATGGGACGCGACGAGACGATGGTGCCGCCGGCGATGATCATCTACGTGCCCGAGAGCGAGGGTGAGGTGCATGTGAAGGCGGCGCACCTCCACCACGCCGAGCACTATGCGGTGAAGTTCGCCTCGATCTTCGCGCGCAACCCCGCTCGCGGACTGGCGGCGGTGTCCGGCATGATCCTCGTGTTCAGCGCCAAGACGGGGTTCCTCAGCGGCATGCTGCTGGACAACGGCTTCCTGACCGACCTGCGCACGGGGGCCGCCGGCGCTCTGGCCGCCGACCTGCTCGCCAAGCGGACGATCGCGCAGGTGGCGATCATCGGCGCCGGCATCCAGGGTCGGTACCAGCTCGAGGCGTTGCTCGGCGTGCGGCGGCCGGCTGGCGTGCGCATCTGCGATACGGACCGGCAGGCAGCCGAGACCTATGCCCTCGAGATGGCGCAGAGGACCGGCCTGCCGGTGACCGTCGCACCCAGCGTGCGCGAGGCGGTCGACGGCGCCGACGTCATCGTGAGCACGACGCCGGCGCAGAAGCCCCACCTCATGGCCGACTGGGTCGCTCCGGGGGCCCACATCACCGCCATGGGCTCGGACAATCCGATGAAGAACGAGCTCGAGCCGGCCCTCCTCAGACGGGCCGACAAGCTCGTCGTCGACAGCATGGAGATGTGCGCGCTCAACGGCGAGCTGCATCATGCTCTCGCGCAGGGCCTGCTCACGCGCGACGGCGTCTTCGCGGAGCTCGGCGAGATCGCGGCCGGTCTGAAGCCCGGACGCACCGCCGACGACGAGATCACGGTCGCCGACCTGACCGGCCTCGGGATTCAGGACACGGCCGTCGCGAACCACGTCATGCGGCAGGCGGCGACGCAGGGGGTGGGCCGGTCGCTCGACAGTCTCTGACGATCCCCTAAGAGGATGTCCGTGCAGGACCGGCTGGGCGCAGCCCGGAGGGTGAGTCCGGTCTGCTAGACTGACCGGGTCAACAGCCCCCGCACGTGTACGTGGGCGCGCATCACGAAAGGACCGGCCGAGATGACCCTGCACGTCACCCTCCCCGACGGCTCCCCCCTCGAACTCGCCGACGGCGCGACCGTGTACGACGCCGCGGCGGCGATCGGCCCGCGACTGGCGAAGGCCGCGATCGCGGGGCGCGTGACGCCCGCCCCCGGCGCCTCGCAGGGCGCGGCGGGCGCAGGCGGCGAAGCCGCCGGCGGGGTGGAGGGCGCGGCGGGCGCAGGCGGCGAAGCCGCCGCAGCCGAGCCGCGCCTCGTCGATCTCAGCGCGCCCCTGCACGAGGGCGACAAACTCGCCATCGTCACGCTCAAGGCCGACGACCCCGAGTCGCTCGAGGTCCTGCGCCACACCGCCTCGCACGTCATGGCGCAGGCGGTGCTGCGGCTGTGGCCGGGCGCCAAGTACTCCATCGGCCCGGCCATCGAGAACGGCTTCTACTACGACTTCCAGCTCCCCGAGGCGATCGGCGAGACCGACCTCGCGCGCCTCGAGGCCGAGATGGCGAAGATCGTCGCCGAGGACCACCCGACGGTGCGCGCCGAGCTGCCGGTCGCCGAGGCGCTCGCGCTCTTCGGTAAGGACGGAGGCGACGGCGAGAGCGCCGCGCGGACGAGGGCCGCGGAAGCGCCGACCGGCGACGCCGGGCCGGCCGCCGCAGGCGGGCTGGCCGTCCACGACCAGCCCTTCAAGGTCGAGCTCATCGAGGACCTCGTCAGCGCCGCCGACGCCGCCGGCGACTCCGTCCCCACGATCAGCCTCTACACCCAGGGCGAGTTCACCGATCTCTGCCGCGGCCCGCACCTGCCGAGCACCGGCCGTCTCGGCAAGGACACCTTCAAGCTCACCAGCATCGCCGGCGCCTACTGGCGCGGCGACGAGCGCAATGTGATGCTCACCCGCATCTACGGCGTCGCCTTCCCCTCGAAGAAGGAGCTCGAGCAGCACCTGCACCAGCTCGAGCTCGCCCGCCAGCGCGACCACCGCCGCCTCGGGCGCGACCTCGACCTCTTCAGCTTCCACGAGGAGGGGCCCGGCTTCCCCTTCTTCCACGCCAAGGGCATGCGCCTGTGGAACGCGATGATCGACTACTGGCGCGCCGAGCACGTGCACGCCGGCTACGAGGAGCTGCGCACGCCACAGATCCTGCGCCGCGAGCTCTGGGAGCGCTCCGGCCACTGGGACAACTACAAGGACAACATGTACTTCACCGAGATCGACGGTAACCCGTACGCGGTGAAGCCCATGAACTGCCCCGGCGGCCTGCTCGTCTACAAGAGCCGCCGGCGCTCCTACCGCGAGCTGCCGTTGCGCTACGCCGAGCTCGGCCAGGTGCACCGCCACGAGCTCTCCGGCGTCCTGCACGGCCTCTTCCGCGTGCGCTACTTCACCCAGGACGACGCCCACATCTACTGCACCCCCGAGCAGCTCGAGGACGAGGTCCGCGGCGTCCTCCACTTCATGCTGCACATCTACGCCGCCTTCGGTTTCACCGACGTGAAGATGGAGCTCAGCACGCGGCCCGCGAAGAGCATCGGCTCCGACGAGATGTGGGCCGCCGCCGAGGGCGTGCTCGCGCGCGTGCTCGAGAGCGAGAAGACCGAGTACCAGCTGAACCCCGGCGACGGCGCCTTCTACGGCCCCAAGATCGACTTCCACATCAGGGACGTCATGGGGAGGACCTGGCAGTGCGGCACGATCCAGGTCGACTTCGCCATGCCGGAGCGCCTCGACATCAGCTACACGGGGGCCGACAACGAAGAGCATCGGCCGGTCATGATCCACCGCGCCCTGCTGGGCAGCATCGAGCGCTTCATGGGTATCCTGCTCGAGCACTACGGCGGCAACCTGCCGACCTGGCTGGCGCCGACCCAGGTCGTCGTCGTGCCGATCTCCGACCGGCACGCGACCTACGCACACGCGGTGCGCGTGGCCACGGTCGCGGCGGCGCGCCAGGTCGGCGTCGATCTCTGGGTCGAGGTCGACGACCGCCCCGAGTCGCTCGGCAAGCGTATCCGCGAGACGCAGCTCCAGAAGGTGCCCTACGTGCTCGTGGTCGGCGACCGCGAGCAGGAGGAGCACACGGTGAGCGTGCGCCAGCGCGGCAAAGACCGCGGTGACGCGGCGCTCGACTGCATCGTCGGCGCCATCGCCGACGAGGTGCGCACCCGCGTCCTTCCCGAGCAGGCGAGCCCGATACAGCGCTGCGTGGACGAGGCGAGTTGCCGGAAGGCGGAGGAGTGAGCGGGCCGGCTTCCCTGAGCGCGATGACGACCGGCGACGGCGCGCCGTCCGAGGCGACGGGGTCGGCGGTATGATCCGTGCCCTGCCCGAGGTCTTCCGCACCGCGCGCCTGCTGGCCCAGCGCGTCGAGGAGCGGCACCTTGCCGACCTCGAGCGCCTGCACGCCGACCCGGCCGTCGCCGAGTGGATCGGCGGCCCCGCGACGAGCGACGGCCTGAGCGAGTGGGTCACGGCGGTCGTCGCCCCGCACTGGCACATGTACGGGTACGGCCTGTTCGCGCTGTACGAGAAGCACGCGCGTGTGAGCGACGAAGCCGCCGCTGAGGGCGCGGCGGCCGCAAGAACAGCGAACGCCGGCGGCACCCAGGGCGCGGCGGCGGCAGGGGCGGCGAACGCCGGCGGCGCCGGAGGCGCGGCGGGGGAGGCCGGCGCCGCACGGCTCTTCGTCGGCCGCGCCGGCCTCGTCGACGCCGGGGACGACGTCACCGCGGCCTTCGCCGAGAAGCGCGTCGTCGAGCTCGAGTTCGCCGTCGCGCCCGACGCCCGGGGCCGCGGATACGCGACCGAGATCGCCCGGGCGCTGACGGGTCTGGCGCTCACGTCGCTCGACCGCGAGAGCGTCGCCGCCCTCGTGCGGCCCGGCAACGCCGGCGCCCTGCGGGTGCTCGAGAAGCTCGACTTCGCCGCCGTCGGCGAGCTCGACCGCGACGGCGCGCCGCTCCTGCTCCTGCGCCGGCGGCGCTGAGCCGCGAGTCCGCCCGGAGGCCGACCGCACCGTGCCCAAGACGATCCGCGTCTCGCTCGGCCTCGCCTCCGACTTCGCCGACGTCCACCGCTTCGTCCGCTTCGCGGAAGGCTATCGGGATCGTAGACAGGGATGAGAGGTGCAGGATGACAGACAACGTGCGCGTGCCGCCGGTCGGTGAGCGCAGCTGGTGGCTGAGCGAGGCGCTCGCCGCCGACCCGGGCGTGCCGTGCCCGGAGCTGGCCGGCGAAGCCGCCGCCGACGTCTGCATCGTCGGCGGCGGCTTCGCCGGCCTGTGGACGGCGTACGAGCTCACCGAGCGGGCGCCGCACCTCGGCCTCGTCCTCCTCGAGGCCGACGTCTGCGGCGCCGGCGGCAGCGGCGCCAACGGCGGCTTCTTCTCGTGCTCCTGGCACATGCTCGCCTCGCTGTGCCACTTCTTCGGCGAGGAGGAGGGTGTGCGCTACGCCGAGCTTCTCGCCGACCAGATCGGCGAGCTGGGCGACTGGGTAGCACGCCACGAGGCGTCCATCGACTTCCATCCCGAGGGCATCCTGTGCGCGCGCGCCGGCGACTGGCAGCCCGAGCCCGACGCCGAGGGCCAGGAGATCCTGGCCCGGCACGGGCTCTCTGACCGGCTGCTGCTCGTCGACGCCGACGAGGCGCGGCGCGTCGCGAAGTCGCCACAGTTCCTCGGCGGAGCCTTCACCCCCGACCTCGCCACCGTGCAGCCGGCGAAGCTTGCGCGCGAGCTCCGGCGCGTCCTGCTCGAGAGAGGCGTGCGCATCCACGAGGGCACGCCCATGCGAGACCTGCGCGCCGGCCACCCGGCCGAGGTCGTCACGCCAGGCGGCCGCGTACACGCCGGTCACGTCGTCGTCACGACCGGCGCTTGGGCGGCCGCCGACCCTCACTGGCGCCGCGCCTTCGCCGTCTGCACCGACTTCATGGTCGTCACCGAGCCCATCCCCGAGCGACTGGCCGAGATCGGCTGGACCACGCACACCGGCATCGCCGACTCGCGCGCGATGCTCTGCTACCTGCGGCGCACCGACGACGACCGCATCGCCATCGGCGGCGGCGGCCTCGGCGCCGCCTTCGGCGGCGGCGGCCTCGGCGCCGCCTCCGTCACTGCGGCCAGTGCGGCCGGGCGCGCCTTCACGTCACCACACCTCGCCGAGGCGGCTGCACGCGGCCTCCTGTGGCTCTTCCCGCAACTCGAGGGCGTCCGTTTCGAGGCCGCCTGGAGCGGGCCGATGGACCTCACGCGCGCTGGCGTGCCCTTCTTCTACACGGCGCCGTCGGGCAACCTGCACGCCGGGCTCGGCTTCTCGGGGCACGGGCTCACGCCGACGAAGGTCGGCGGCAAGACGCTCGCCTCGCTCGTGCTGGGGGCGGACGACGAGTGGGCGCGACAGCCGGTCGTGGGGCCGCCGCTCACCCGCGTGCCCCCCGAGCCCTTCCGCTGGCCCATGGTGCAGAGTATGGCCTGGCTCATGGAGACCGGGGACCGTCGTCAGGAGGAGGGGCGGTCGCGCGGCGTCGTGCGCCGCGCCGCCGAGCGCGTCTTCGACGCGTACAGCGCGGCGCTCCCGCGCGACCGCCGCCGCCCCTGACCGCCGCCGCCCCTGACCGCCGCCGCCCCCGGATCGATGGGCGGCGGCGCGTGCGGGGTAGGGGTGCCCTCCCGGGCAGTCAGCGAAAGCGCGAACGTCAACTGCTCAAACGACCGAAATCGTCGCGCACCGCCGCGCAAACAACCGAAAACGGAGCATCTGCGGGCCGATGTGGCGACCGAATTCACACCATCGAGCGCGAGGCCCCAGCTGCCCCGAGCGACATCGCGCGTCCGGGGCCTGCGCCCGGCGCTTCGACCGGGCCTGCGCCCGGCGCTTCGACCGGGCCTGCGCCCGGCGCTTCGACGGGGCGTGGGCCACGCGCGCCGCCGCGGCCTGCGCCGCGCGCTCCGCCGCGGCCTTCGCCCGCGCGCCGCCGCGGCCTTCGCCGCGCGCTCCGCCGCGGCCTTCGCCGCGCGCTCCGCCGCGGCCTTCGCCGCGCGCTCCGCCGCGGCCTTCGCTGCGCGTTCCGCTGAGGCGTTCGCCAGTGACTCGTACATGATGCCGCGCGGGCGATCACCTGCAGCGGCAGCGGCGGTCACCACTCGAGACCGTCCTTGACGACGCGCAGGATCAGCCTGAGGTCGAGATCGACGACGCCCTCGACCGTGCGGAAGGCGTCGAAGCTACGCGCCAGGTGGTCGTGATCGTCGCAGACGAGGTCGACGACCACGCCGTCCCTGCCGGTGACGAGCGCCACGAAGTCGGTCTCGGGCAGGGTCGCCAGTTCGTGCGCGACCTCGGCGGCGGCGCGGCCCCCGACCCGTACGTGGACGCGGGCGGCCAGACAGCCCATCGCAATGGGGTCGGTGACGATCGTCACCCTGAAGACGCCGTGGTTGACCATGCGGGTGACCCTGTGTCGCACGGCCGACTCCGAGAGGCCTGTCGCCCAGGCGATACGACGGTAGGAGCAGCGTCCGTCGGCCCTGAGCAGCTCCATGATGTGGCGGTCTTCCGGCGTCAGGGGGACGCGGCGCCCCGTCGTCGCCGAGCGGACCCACTCGAGGCCGCTCATTCGGCAGCGCTCCTCACGGTCGACTTCATCGCGCCTGCCATCGTCTTGGGGCCTCCTTGTCGCTCGGTCGCTGTCCGGCCACGCTCAGCGTCACGCGGACCTGGCATCGTCGCCCGGCCTCGGTCTCGCGGCATCCCGTGTGGCGCGGACGGGGCGGCGTCTCTCGCCTACACGGGCCGGCATCGCCTCGGCGCTCGCTCGTCTCGTGATCGCCTCGGCGCTCGCTCGTCTCGTGATCGGCTCGGCGCTCGCTCGTCTCGTGATCGCCTCGGCCTCTCTCGATCGCGCGTTCGCTGCGTACGGAAGAGTCTCGGCGCCTGCTCGTCTCACGTGGCAACGGCTGGTCTCGCCGCGCGGTCAGCGTGGCCGATCGCTATTCGACCGCGGCGCACGAGCCATTTCAGCGCGAATTCCGCGACATCTGAAGGGTGACGAAGGCGGATATGGGTGAACAACGGGCTCACATTCGCGTTTTCGATGACTGCACCGGCGGGGACGTCCCCGTCCGCGTACCCGTCCGCGTCCTCGTCCGCTGGCGTAAGAAAGTCCTTGACGGGGCAAGCTACACGCCGGAACTCAAGAAGGTCGCGTTCGCCGCGGTGCAGCCGCTCGGTCACCGAGACCCAAAAGGGCTGACGCCGGGGTCATGGGCGGCGATAACAACGTCATGGGGGTCAAGAAATGACCGACGCACCAGACCCGACGATGCAGCGCCGCCTCGGCGCCCTGCGCTGGTGGAACATCGTCATCGGCCTCATCCTCGCCGCGCAGGCGGTGGTGATGGGCATCCTGATGAAGGACTTCTCGATCGACGTCACGGCGACGTACATGACCGGCCCGCCAGGCAGCCCGCAGGAGTTGATCGAGGTCTTCGGCCTGCCGATCGGCTGGGGCGTGCTCTCCTTCGTCATCATCTCGGCCGCTGCCCTGCTGATCATGGGCACGGTCGCCTACGGCTGGTACACGCGCAATCTGCTGCAGAGCCGCAACTACGGGCGCTGGATCGAGTACTTCTTCAGCTCCTCGATCATGATCGTGCTCATCGCCATGCTCACCGGCATCACCGAGATCGTGGCGCTGCTCGCCATCTTCGGCGTCAACGCGAGCATGATCCTCTTCGGCCTGCTGCAGGAGAAGTACGAGCGTCCCGGCAGCGGCAACTGGCTGCCGTTCCTCTTCGGCTCGTTCGCCGGCATCATCCCCTGGATCGGGGTGGCGCTCTACGTGCTGGGCGCCGGGATCGGCCAGCGACGTCTCGCCGCCCGGCTTCGTGTACGGGATCATCATCACCCTCTTCCTCTTCTTCAACGTGTTCGCGATCAACATGCTGCTCCAGTACAAGAAGGTGGGGCCGTGGCGCGACTACCTCTTCGGGGAGAAGGTGTACGTGCTCCTCAGCCTGACGGCGAAGTCGGCGCTGGCGTGGCAGGTGTTCTTCCCGGTGCTGATGGACTGAGCTTCCGACTGAGTGACCGCTGAGTGACGCGCGGGGGCGGCGCGCCGAGGCGCGCCGCCCCCCGCCGTGCCGAGGCGCGCCGCCCCCTCGCCGTGCCGAGGCGCGCCGCCCCCTCGCCGCGCCGAGGCGCGCCGCCCCCCCGCCGCGCTAGACTCTCCTGGTGAACCTGTCCCGGCCCGAGACCTTCGACGACCTGCGGCGCCGGCGCTGGCAGCTCCTGGCCCTGAGCAGCGTCGGCGCCTTCATGGGCCCGCTCGACGGGTCGATCGTCGCCGTCGCCCTGCCGGCGATCGGCGCCGACCTCGACCTCAGCTTCAGCGTCTCGCTCTGGGTGCAGGCCGTCTACCTGCTGGCGATGGCGGTGCTGCTGATCCCGCTGGGGCGGCTGGCCGACCATCACGGGCGCGTGCGCTTCTACCTGATCGGGATCGCCATCTTCACGGTCGGCTCGCTGCTCGCGGCCCTGAGCGTCAGCGGGGCGTGGCTGATCGGCAGCCGCGTGGTGCAGGCCGTGGGGGCCGCGCTGCTCTCGGCGACGGCGGCGGCCATCGTCGTCGCCGTCTTCCCGCGCGAGGAGCGCGGCCGTGCCCTCGGCATCAACGTCGCCGCCGTCTACCTCGGCCTGAGCGTGGGGCCGCCGCTCGGCGGCTTCCTCGCCGACGGGCTGGGCTGGCGCTGGATCTTCCTCGTGAACCTGCCGATCGGCCTGATCGTGCTGCTGTGGGGCTGGCGGATGCTGCCGCGGACCGAGCGGGCGACGGCGCGGGCGCCGCGCCCCGACGTCGCCGGCGCGGCGCTGCTCGCCGTCGCCCTCAGCGCCCTGCTCGTGCCGCTGACCTTCGCGGGGCAGTGGGGCTGGTCGTCGTCGAGCACGCTCGGGCTGCTCGCGCTCTCGGTGGTCGCCTTCGCCGCCTTCGTCGCCACCGAGCGGCGCGTCCGCGACCCCGTCGTCGACCTGGGTCTCCTGCGCCACAACCGGCTGTTTGCGGCGGCGAACGGCGCCGCCCTGCTCAACTACCTGGCGCTGACGGGGGTGGGCGTGCTCACGGTCGTCTACCTGCAGATCGTGCAGGGGCGCTCGGCGACGGAGACCGGCTGGATCCTGCTGGCGCAGCCGCTGATGCAGGCGACCCTGAGCCCGCTCAGCGGGCGGCTGAGCGACCGCGTGGGGTCGCGGCTGCTGACGACCACCGGCATGCTGCTGACGGCGGCCGGGATGACGCTGCTGGCGACGCTGGGCGAGGACACCGGCATGGCCGCCGTCCTCGCCATGCTCGCTCTCGTCGGCGTGGGTATGGCGTCCTTCAGCGCCCCCAACGCGAGCGCCATCATGGGCAGCGTCGCGCCGCGCGAGCTGGGGCTCGCGAGCGCCTTCCTCGCCACCATGCGGGTCACCGGGCAGGCGCTCAGCGTCGCCGTCCTCGGCGGCATCGCCGCCAGCCAGCTCGGCCGCGTCGGGGGCCGCCTGCTCTTCTCGTCGGCGCGCGGCGGCGAGCTCGCCGTCTCGGCGGAGCGCATCGCCGACGACTACCTGCGCGGCTACCGATATGCGATGCTGACGGGAGCCGCGCTCGCCCTCGTCGGCGCAGCCGTCTCGCTCACTCGCGGGGCGCACATGCCGGCCGGCGAGGGTGGCGCGGGGCTGCCCGGCGAAGGTGGCACGAGGCCGCGCGGCGAAGGCGCGCCGGCGCCGGTCGCCGGCGAGCGTCCCGCCGTGGGCGACGGGGGAGAGGCTGCGCCGGCGGGCGACGCGGGCGACGCGGGCGACGCGGGTGGGGCCGGCGGGCACGGGGCGCCGGCCGTGCGGGGAGAGAGCTGAGATGTCGAAGATCGTCAGCGCGGGGCTGCTCGTCTACCGGTGGAGACCGGAGCCCGGCGCGCGCGCCGGCGATCCGCCCGACGGGCGGCGTCTCGAGACGCTTCTCGTCCACCCCGGCGGCCCCTACTTCGTCAAGCGGGAGATCGGCGTGTGGAGCATCCCCAAGGGGCAGGTCGACCCCGGTGAGGACCGGCTCGTGGCGGCGCGTCGTGAGTGCCGAGAGGAGACGGGCTACGAGCCGGAAGGCCCGTTCACGCCGCTCGGCGGCGTCAAGTACAAGAACCACAAGGTGGTCTACGCCTGGGCGGTGGAGGGCGACTTCGAGCCCGCCGACCTCGTGAGCATCACCTTCGAGATGGTCTGGCCGCCGCGTTCGGGTAAGGTCGTCGACGTGCCCGAGGTCGACCGCGCGGCGTGGTTCGGCGTTGCCTCGGCGCGCGCCGCCATCGTGCCGTCCCAGCGGCGCTTTGTCGACGACCTCGAGGCGCTCGTGGCGCCGCCGTGCGTGCCGGGGAGCGGAGACCGTGCGAACGCCGAGGGCGACGCCTCGGCGGTCGAGGACTCGCGAGGCGAAGGCCTGTCGGTCGCCGACGCGAAGGCCGAGGGCCCGGCGGACGACGGCGAGCCGGCCCCGGACTGACCGCCGCGACCGGCCCGGGAGACCGCCGCGACGATCCCGGGCTGAGCGCCGCGACCGGCCCGGGAGACCGCCGCGACCGACTCGGGAGGCTCCCGCGACGGCCCCGGGCTGACCGCCGCCGCGCGGCGGCGTATCATTGTCCTCCGGCGTGCCGCGGGTCTGGGCGCCGGCAGTCCGACCCTACGATCGCGAGGACGCCCTTGTCGCTCTGGCCGACCCCGAACATCATCACGCTCGGCGCGCACGACCTCGACGCCCTGCGCGCCTTCTACGCCCGGCTCGGCTGGGACGAGGCGCCGGTCGCCGCGCCCGGCTGGGCATCGTTCGAGATCGGCGGTGCGCTGCTCACGCTCTTCCCGTTCGAGGACGCCTCGGGCGAGTGGTGCCGCGCGACGCCGGTCACCGCCGCCGCCGGCTCCGCCGACGGCGGCTTCGCCGGCCTCACCATCGCCCTGAGCGTCGACTACGACGAGGACGTCGACATGCACCTCGAGATGGCGCGCGCCGCCGGCGCGACGGTGCTCAAAGAGCCGGACGTCGCGGCGTGGGGCGCGCGCAGCGCGTACTTCGCCGACCCCGAGGGCAACGTCTGGGAGATCGCCTGCCGCCCCGATCCGTCGTTCGACGACCTGATGGCGGAGGCGCCGGAGCTCTGACCGCGCCCGTCGGCGCGGTCCGTTCGCCGGCGCGCTCGCACCAGGGCGTAGCGCCTCGACGGGGCGGGCACGGTAGGGGAGTGGGGGGCGACCGGCGTCGGGAGGGCGCACGCCGTGGGACGCGCAGACATCTACGCCATGCTGATCCTGCTCGCCGGCGCCGTGGCCTACGCGCTGGTGTGGCTGTGGCGTCCGCGCCCGTTCCGCCCCGCCGACCCGAGTCCACCGATCAGCGACCCCGACGGGGTCGGTGTGGCGCCCGCCGTCTGCGGTTTCCTCCTGCGTGGCTGCCGGCAGGCCGACGCCGACTTCACCGCCACCCTCCTCGACCTGATCGACAGGGGCGTCGTCGAGGTGAGCCCCCAGCCCGGCGATCGCGACGACCAGCTCCTCACCTTGCACAGCGGGCGGCTCCAGGCGGTCTGGCCCCACGAGGACGCCCTGCTACGCCTCCTCTTCGAGGTCGCCGGCGAGCACGAGGCCGTCACCCTGCGGGGCTTCGACCGATTCGCCCGCGAACGGCGGCGTGAGTACGACGGCGGTCTCGACGACTTCCGTCGCGCGTTCGCCGAGGCGACCATGGGCCTGCAGGGCGAGCCGCTGGGCACCTTCACGATCCCGGTGAGCTTCGTGATCCCCGTGCTCGTGGTCTGGGCCAGCGTCTACACGGTCGCCTGGGCCGACACCATCGTCTACCTGGTGAGCGCGTGCGCTCTGGCGGCGCTGATGTTCATGCACGGCGCGATCATGTTCCGGCGGATCACGGAGACACGGAAGTACCAGCTGCGCTGCGCGCAGGTCCGCCGCTTCCTGCTCGAGTTCGTCGAGGGAGGAGCGGCCCTCACCGGCGTGCACCCGCTGTGGGGTCGCTACCTCGTGTACGCGACGGCGTTCGGGATCGAACCCGAGATGCGGACGGCCCTGCGCGCGCGGCGGCTGGCCGCCGCCGACCTGGTCGCCGGCGAGTGGCCCTGGTGGCAGACGACCGTGGCCGAGCACGACTGGCGCGGCTTCCTGCTCGGCGGCGACGGGGCCGGCAGGCCGCGGCGCCGCGGCCTGCGGCGGTGACGGCGCCCGCTCCCGCCGCCGAGGCCGCTGCATCGGCGTCCGCCGCTGAGGCGCCGCCGCCGGCGTCCGGCCCGGACCGGGGGCCGCGGCCCCCGCACGTCTTCGTGCCGCGACCCCCGCGGAACGCTGTCGATACGGTCCTCGGCTTCCCGTTCGTGCGCCTCGTGCTCGCCTACGTGCTCGTGTTGTGGGTGGGGCGTGCCGTGGTGCGCCGCCTGACGGGCCCGCTCTACGACCTCTTCGACTGGGTCGCGGGCCTCTTCGGCGGCGCCTACCCGCAGCTGCCCTACCCGCGGCTGCCCGAGGCCGTGCTGCTGGTCGTGGTGCCGTTCGCGCTCTACGTGCCCTATGTGCTGCTCGCGGAGCGGCGCCGGCCGTCGGAGCTCGGCGGCGGCCTCAAGGCCGCCGCCGAGCTCGCCACCGGCGCCGCCCTCGGCTTGGGCCTCTTCGCCCTCATCGTCGCCATCCTCGCGGCGGCGGGCGCCTACGAGGTCCTCGGCACGCAGAGCTGGACCGTCCTGCAGTGGTCGGCGGCGGCTGCCGCGGTCTCGGTGCGCGAGGAGATCGTCTTCCGCGGCATCGTCCTGCGCATCTCCGAGGAGCGTCTCGGTACGTGGCTGGCCCTCCTGCTGTCCTCGCTCTGGTTCGGCCTCGTCCACATGGACAACCCCAACGCCGGCCTCTGGGAGGGCCTCGCGATCGCCGTCTTCGCCGGCCCGCTGCTCGGGGCGTGCTACCTGGTCACGCGGCGGCTCTGGCTGGCGATCGGTGCGCACGCGCTGTGGAACCTCGCCGAGGGCGGCATCTTCGGGACCACCGTCTCCGGCTACGAGGTGCCCGGCATCCTGGTCTCGCGGATGTCGGGGCCGGACTGGCTGACCGGCGGGGCTTTCGGCCCCGAGACCTCGTGGGTGACGCTGGGCGTGACGCTGACGGCCTCGGCGATCCTCCTGGCAATCGCGTCACGGCGCGGCTACCTGCGCCCACCGCGCCTGCGTCGCTGCCTCGCGATCGACGAGCCTTGGGCCGGGGAGCGCGAACGGGCGAGCGGGGCCTGAGCGGCCGGCCCGACGCGCCGGAGAGGCCGCTCTGACGCGCCGGAGCGGCCGGGCCGAAGAACCCGACCGACCGGCCGCGACAACGTCCACCCTGTACGTGGTTCCCGGCAGTCGACGCCTTGCCGTCGCGTGGTGTATACTCCCGCGGCCATTGAAGCAGAAGCCGCGAGCTTCTCACCCTGCGCCCACGTCGGTCGACAGGGTCCCGGTAATCGTCTCCGACTAGAGAAGGGAGATCGAGAGGGCTCGCCTGCGGCGACCCTCTTTTTTATATGGGCAGACCTTTTTCGCCGAGAGACAGGTTCAGGCGCGACAACGAGCCGCGCACCCGCATCAACGACGCGATCCGTGTCCGCGAAGTACGGCTGATCGACGAGAACGGTCAGCAGCTGGGCATCAAGCCCGTCCGCTTCGCGCAGGACTACGCCAACGAGCGCGGTCTCGACCTGGTCGAGGTCGCGCCGCAGGCCGAGCCGCCCGTGTGCAGGATCATGAACTTCAGCAAGTACCGCTACGAGCAGGAGCTCAAGGCCAAGGCGGCGCGCAAGCACCAGAGCCAGATCGTGATCAAGGAGATCAAGTTCCGGCCCAAGGTCGGCGTGCACGACTACGAGACCAAGAAGGGCCACGTGCTGCGCTTCCTCAAGGCGCGGGACAAGGTCAAGGTGACGATCATGTTCCGCGGCCGCGAGATGGTGCATCCCGAGCGCGGCGAGGCGCTGCTCATGCGGCTCTTCGAGGACATCAAGGAGTACGCCGTCATCGAGTCGCCGCCCAACCTCGACGGGCGCAACATGATCATGATGCTGGCGCCGACCAAGGAGCTGCCCGTCAAGGACGCGGCGGCGGAGGACGCGCCGGCGCCGGACGCGCCGGCGACGGACGCGGCAGTCGAGGCCACGCCGGCCGAGGCCGAGGCCGCGGCAGCCGAGGCCGAGCCGGCTGAGGCGCCGGCCGAGGATGAGCCGGCGAAGGCGCCGGCCGCGAAGAAGCCGGCGAAGGCGCCGGCCGAGGCGAAGCCGGCCAAGGCACCGGCCGCCAAGGCTGCGCCGGCCGCCAAGAAGGCCGACACGGCACCGGCCGCCGACGCGGCGGCCACGGAGACAACCGCGAAGTAACACGAGGGGAGGTGCTGGATGCCGAAGATGAAGACCCACAGCGCGACGAAGAAGCGCTTCCGACTCACGGGGAGCGGCAAGCTCACGCGTCGCCACGCGTTCACGAGTCACCTCCTGGAGAAGAAGACCGCCAAACGCAAGCGGCACGCCCGCGCACAGGACGTGGTCGCCGCGGGCGACCGTCGCAACATCAAGCGGCTGCTCGGGCTTCGCTGAAGGGCAGGCGGCCGGCCGGTCCCGATCTCGACCGGCAGGCTGAGCGTCAAGGAGAAACGACATGTCTCGAATCAAGCGCAGCACCGGCGCGCGCAAGAAGCGCCGCAAGGTGCTCGAGCAGGCCAAGGGGTACCGCGCCGGCAAGCACGCGAGCTACAAGCGCGCCAAGGAGCAGGTGCAGCGCAGCGGGCAGTACGCCTACCGCGACCGGCGGGTGCGCAAGCGCGAGTTCCGCCGGCTGTGGATCGTGCGCATCAACGCGGGCGCCCGCGAGCACGGTCTCTCGTACAGCCAGTTCATGCACGGTCTCCAGCTCGCCAACGTCGAGCTCGACCGCAAGATGCTCGCCGAGCTGGCCGTGAACGACCCGGTCTTCTTCGCCTCGCTGGCGCAGCAGGCCCGTGCGGCCCTCGACGCCGCCTGACCCGGGAGGGCGGTCGCTTGGGGTTTTCGCCGAGCCGATAAGCAGCGCGCAGAACGCCCTCGTCAAGAGGGCGTCCTCGCTGCGCGTGCGCAAGTTCCGCGAGCGTGAGCACGCCTTCCTCGTCGAGGGGGCGGACCTCGTCACGGCCGGGATGGCGGCCGGCTTGCGGCCGCAGCTCGTCTTCGTGCGGCGCGGCAGCGCCGCCCACGAGGCGGCGGCGGCCGACGGCCGCCTCGCCGACGTCGCGGTCTACGTCGTGACCGACCGCATCGCCGCCAAGATCTCCACCCTCGAGGCGCCGCCCGACGTGCTCGCCGTCTTCCCGCTGCCGGCCGCGCCGCCGCTCTACGGGCTCGGCGGTCCGGGCGCGGCTTCCGCGCGCGGCAGGGCGCCCGACGGGTCGCCGGAGACCCGCGCCGGACGGCCGCCGGCCCCCGCCGGCGCCCTCGTCGTCTACGCCGACCGGGTCGCCGACCCGGGCAACATGGGCACTCTCGTGCGTGCGGCGGCCGCTTTCGGCGCCGCCGCGCTCGCCGCCTCACCCGGACTCGGTCGACCTCTACGCCCCCAAGGTCGTGCGCGCCGGCATGGGCGCCGCCTTCGCCCTGCCGCTGTACCCCGAGATCGCCCTCGACGAGCTCGTCGCCCGCACCGGCATCGCCGACGTGTACGGGCTCGTCGCTCACGACGGCGCCGACCTGGCCACGGCCGAGCTGAAGCGCCCGGCCGTGCTCTGCGTCGGCGCCGAGCGGGCCGGGCTCTCGCCCGAGAGCCTCGGCGCCGTCACGCAGCGACTCACGATCGGCCTGGCGCCGGAGGCCGCCGGCACGGTCGAGAGCCTCAACGCCGGCGTCGCCGGCGCCGTCGCCCTCTACGAGTTCTCGCGGCGCCGCCCGCCCGGCGCGCCCGACGACAGCACCCGGCGCCGCCCGCCCGGCGCCGCCGACGTTCCGCACCGGCGCCCGCCGGCGCCCGAGAAAGGATGACCATGGACGACGAGCAGCTGCAGATCCTCATGGAGCGCGCCCCGGCGCTGGCTGCTCTGTACGCGTCGGGGCGCTCCGCGATCCTCGAGGCGCGCGACATGATGACGCTCGAGAAGGTCCGCGTCGCCATCCTCGGCCGCAAGAGCCCGCTCACCGAGATGCTGCGCTCGATCTCGACGGCGGCCCCCGAGGACCGGCCCCTGCTCGGCAAGGGCGGCAACATGGTGCGCCGCGTCCTCGAGTCGCTGGTCGAGGAGCGCGAGGCCGAGCTCAAGCGCGCCGCGCTCAGCGCCTCGCTCGAGCACGAGCGCCTCGACGTCACCCTCCCCGGGGTCCCCTTCCCGGCCGGTCACGAGCACCTGATCAGCCAGACGATGCGCGAGGTCGAGGACATCTTCACCGGCCTCGGCTACCGCATCGCCGAGGGCCCCGAGGTCGAGCTCGACTACTACAACTTCACGGCGCTCAACACCCCGCCCAGCCACCCCGCGCGCTCCGCTCACGACACCTTCTGGGTGCAGGAGCAGCGCGAGACCATGCCCGAGGCCGTGGTCGACGCCGACCGCGGCGTCCTCCTGCGCACGCACACCTCACCGGTCCAGGTGCGGGTGATGGAGCAGCAGCGTCCCCCGGTCTACGTGCTCTGTCCTGGGCAAGGTCTACCGCCGCGACTCCGACGCGACCCACACGCCGATGTTCCACCAGGTCGAGGGGCTCGTGGTCGACGAGGGCATCACGCTCGGCCGACCTCAAGGGCACCGTCCACTACTTCACCGAGGAGTTCTTCGGCGGCGACCGGGCGATCCGCGTGCGGCCGCACTTCTTCCCCTTCACCGAGCCGAGCATCGAGGTCGACGTGAGCTGCGAGCTCTGCGCCGGCAAGGGCTGCCGCTCGTGCAAGCACTCCGGCTGGCTCGAGATCATGGGCGCCGGGATGGTCGACCCCAACCTGTACGGGTTCGTCGACTACGACCCCGAGGCGGTCAGCGGCTTCGCCTTCGGCATGGGGGTGGAGCGCATGGCGATGCTCAAGTACGGCATCCCCGACCTGCGCCAGTTCTACGACAACGACGTCCGCTTCCTGCGGCAGTTCTGAGAGGAGACGGACGATGAGACTTCCGTTCAGCTGGCTCAAGGAGTACGTGGCCTGGGAGGGCACCCCGGAGGAGCTCGCCGAGCTGCTCACGATGTCGGGCACCGAGGTCGAGGGCATCGACTGGGTCGGCGCCCCGCGCGACCCCGAGAACCTCGGCCGCTTCGTGGTCGGCCGGGTCGTGACCCGCGACCGGCACCCCAACGCCGACAAGCTCAGCCTCTGCACCGTCGACGTCGGCGAGCGCAACGGTGGCATCAGGCAGATCGTCTGCGGCGCCGACAACTTCGTCGCCGGCGACGTCGTCGCCGTCTCGCTCAGCGGCGCCGTGCTCGAGAACGGCCTCAAGCTGAAGAAGGCCAACCTGCGCGGCGTCGAGAGCGACGGCATGATGATGAGCGAGCAGGAGCTGGGCTACGAGGAGAAGAGCCCCGGCATCGTCGTGCTGCCATCGGACTGGGAGGTCGGTGCGCCGCTGCAGGGCTACCTGCCGGTGAGCGAGGCCGTGCTCGAGCTCGAGCTGACCTCGAACCGCCCCGACTGCTTCAGCGTCTACGGCATCGCCCGCGAGGTCGCGGCGGCGGCCGGGGTCGCGCTGGCGCCGCCGCCCACCGCCGCCCCGGCGGTGCTGGGCGGCGCCCCCGCCGAGGACGCTATCGCCGTCGAGGTCGCCGACCCCGATCTCTGCCCGCGGTACGGCGCCCGTGTGATCCGCGGCATGACGGCCGGCGAGTCGCCGGCCTGGCTCAAGGCGCGCCTCACCCACGCCGGCATGCGCCCCATCAACAACATCGTCGACGTGACCAACTACGTGATGCTCGGCTGGGGCCAGCCGCTGCACGCCTTCGACGCGGCCAAGATCCGGGGCGGCACGCTCATCGCCCGACGGGCGAAGGAGGGCGAGAAGATCGTCACCCTGGACGAGGTCGAGCGCACCCTCGACGGCGAGATGCTCGTGATCGCCGACGTCGAGCGGCCGCTCGTCATCGCCGGCGTCTTCGGCGCCGTCGACGCCGAGGTCGACGAGGGCACGACCGATGTCGTCCTCGAGGCGGCCAACTTCAGCGGCCCGAGCATCCTGCGCACCGAGCTGCACACCGGTATTCGCAGCGAGGCCAGCAACCGCTTCGAGAAGGGGTTGGACGCGAATCTGGTGCCCGGTGGGCTCGACTTCGCCTCGCGGCTCTTCGCCGAGCTCTGCGGCGGCACCGTGGCGCCGGGCATGGTCGACGTGTGGACCGGCGCGGCGGAGCCGCGCCGCCTGCGCTACCGCCCGGCCGCCTGCGACGGCCTGCTCGGTTACGCCGTGCCGGCCGCGGAGCAGGCGGCGGTCCTGCGGCGGCTCGAGTGCACGGTCGAAGGCGAGGCCGGCGGGGACTACCGCCGCCCCCGGTGAGCCCGGCGCGGCCGGCGGCGGCACATCCGACGCCTGGACCGTCACTCCACCGACCTTCCGCCCCGACCTCGAGCGCGAGGTCGACCTCATCGAGGAGGTCGGGCCGCATCGCGGGCTACGACCGCGCGCCCGAGACCCTGCCGCACCATCGCGTGGCCGGGGGGCTGACGAAGCCGCAACAGTTGAGGCGCGCCGTACGGCGCGCCCTCGCCGGCTGCGGTCTCGACGAGGCCATCACCTACACCTTTGTCGGCCCCGATGCGCTGACCGCGTTGGGGTTGCCCGAGGGCGACGCGCGCCTCGATCCCGTCCGCCTCGCCAACCCGATGAGCGTCGAGCAGTCGGTCATGCGCACGTCCATGCTGCCCGGGCTCCTCGCCACGGTGCGCGACAACCTCGACCGTCTCAACGACCCGCCCAACCTCTTCGAGCTCGGCCGGGTCTACCTCTGGGACGAGGCGGTGAGCGAGGCCCCGGCGCACGCCGCCGAGCCCGGCGCCGTGCTGCCGCACGAGCGCGAGGAGGTCGGCATCGTGCTCGCCGGGCCGCTGCACGACGAGCACTGGACGGGCGGTGCCCGGCGGAGTGACTTCTACACACTGAAGGGCGCCGTCGAGATGCTGCTCGGCGCCCTGCGCCTGAGCGGCGTCTACACGCCGCTCGGTGACTCCGCCGCCGTGCACCCGTACCTGCACCCCGGCAAGGCAGCTCTGGTGAGCATCGGGGGAGCCGGTGGCGGCGCGGAGCGGGGGAGTGGCGGCCGCGAGCCTGGCGGTCCTGGCGAGCACGGTGCCGGCGGCCGCGGGCGCGGCGAGCCGGGCGCCGGCCGCCAAGCCGGCACACCCGTCGGCGTCCTCGGCCTGCTGCGCTCCGACGTCGCCTCCGCGTTCGGCCTCGAGCGATCTCGAGGTCCACGTGGCGGTGCTCGAGCTCGAGCGCCTCGACGAGGTGGCGATGCGCGGCGCGGGCTTCGAAGACCTGGGCACGTACCCGCCCGCCGAGCAGGACCTCGCCGTCGTCGTCGCCCGCGACGTGGCGGCGGCCGACGTCGTCGCCGTCGCCGCCCGCGCCGGCGGCAAGCTCACGCGCAGCGTGCGGGTCTTCGACGTGTACGAGGGCGACCAGATCCCGGCCGACAAGCGCTCTCTGGCCTT
Source organism: uncultured Thermoleophilia bacterium (assembly GCA_963814545.1). GTDB lineage: Bacteria > Actinomycetota > Thermoleophilia > UBA2241 > UBA2241 > UBA2241. The sequence continues at coordinate 63,921 of CAWFDC010000005.1, forward strand.
GCGCGTCGTGATGCGCTCGCCGGAGCGCACTCTGAGCGAGAAGGACATCGCCGGCGTGCGGGCCAAGGTCCTCAAGGCGCTCGAGCGGGAGTTCGCGGCCACGCTGCGGTAGCGGTCTCCACTCGCGCCCGCCGCGCAGCGCGGGGAGCGTTGAGGCACGAACGGGGCGGGGGAGCGGTGCTCCTCCGCCCCGTTGTGTATTTCATGCACAGCACTGCGGTTGAGGCTTGCATTTGTTGCGCCGCCCCGCTACAGTGCCCCGACGATGCACGGCACGGGCCACATCGAGTTCGTCTCCGCCGCCGGCGCTCCCCGCGCCGGTCGCCCGCTGCCGCTCTCCGGTCGCCGCACACGACGTGTGCGACCGTGCGTCGCCGGCGTCTTCGCCTGAGCCAGGCTCCCGCCCCTGCGGCGGACCCCAGCTCCCGACGCCGGCGGCACCTCGCACAGTCCGCGTCCCTTCCGACGTGTACCCGGAGACCGACATGCCTCAGACCGCCAGCAGCGCCACAGAGACTCTCACCGCCGCCGACGCCCTCCACGACGCCGCCGACGCCGCGCTCGCGACCGACGTCGACCCGAGCGAGGGCGCGGGCTTCGGCTTAGCGGCCGCCGCCTCCGGCCCGGGGGCGGCGGCCTCGATGTCCACCGACAGCCGCGAGCAGGCGGCGACGACGACCGCCGGTGTGGCCGTGAAGGCCGCCGTCGTCGGCGGCAGCGGCTACACCGGCGACCCTGCTCGCCGAGCTGCTCCTGCGCCACCCGCACGCCGAGCTCGCGGCGATCAGCTCGGAGGCGCTCGCCGGCACGGCGGTGCGTGCCCAAGCGCCGCGGCTGCGCACCGGTCTCTCGTTCTGCAGCGTGGCCGAGCTCGGCGCCGCCGACGTGGCCTTCGTCTGCACGCCGCACGGCGAGGCGGCGCCGGTGGTCAAGCGCCTGCTCGACGACGGCGTGCGTGTGATCGACCTGAGCGCCGACTTCCGCCTCGACGCGGCGACCTACGCCGAGTGGTACCAGGAGCACCCATTCCCCGAGCTCACGCCGGCGGTCTACGGCTTGACCGAGCTGCATCGCGACGAGGTGGCGGGAGCGGACCTCGTCGCGAACCCCGGGTGCTACCCCACGGCGACCCTGCTCGGCCTCACGCCGCTCAAGACGCTCGGCCTCGTCGACGTCGTCGTCGACGCCAAGTCCGGGGTGAGCGGCGCCGGCAAGGCGCCCAAGGCCAGCACGCACTTCTGCAGCGTCGACTCCGACTTGGTCGCCTATGGCGTCGGCACGCACCGGCACCAGCCCGAGATCGCCGCCGGGCTGGCGGGCGAGGCGGCGGCCGTCAGCGCCTTCGGCGCCGGCCCGGCCGCCGCCGGCCCCTCGCTCACCTTCGTCCCTCACCTGGTGCCGCTGCAGCGCGGCATCACGGCGACGATGTACGCGCGCCTCGGCACCTTCCCTCTGCCCGACGCGGCGGCGCTGACCGCCCTCTACCGCGAGTTCTACGCCGGCGAGCCCTTCGTCCACGTCTGCGACGCGCCACCGCAGCTCAAGGACGTCACCGGCACCAACGACTGTCGCATCCACGTCACCGTCGACGCATCGTCGGGCCGGGTCATCGTCATCAGTGCCATCGACAATCTGATGAAGGGCGCCTCCGGGCAGGCCGTCCAGAACATGAACGTGATGCTCGGGCTGCCCGAGACCGAGGGGCTGCTCTGATGCTGCCGGTGACGCGCTTCGTCGAGCTGCCCGCCTTCGCCCGCCAGGCGCAGCGCAGCGTGACCTGCCCCGAGGGCTTCGCCGCCGCGGGGGTGGCGACCGGGGTCAAGAAGCGGGGCAAGCTCGATCTGGGGATGCTGGTCTCCGAGCGGCCGTGCGTCTCGGCGGCGACCTTCACCGGCAACGCCGCCGCCGCGGCGCCCGTCCGCCTGACCCGGGAGTCCGCGGACTGCACCCACTTGCGGGCGGCCGTTGTCAACGCAGGCAACGCCAACGCCTTCACGGGCAAGGATGGTCTGGCGGACGCAGCGCGGATGCGGCTTCTGACCGCCCAGGCGCTGCGCCTGCCGGTCGAGCAGGTCGCCGTCGCCTCCACCGGCGTCATCGGGGTGCCGCTCGAGATGGACAAGGTCGAGCACGGCATCGCCGAGGCCGCGACCGCGCTCAAGCCGGGCGGCGGCGAGCACTTCAGCCAGGCGATCAGGACCACCGACGTGACGCCCAAGCGCGGCGCCCTCGAGCTCGAGCTCGAGGGCGGGACGGTGCGTCTGGGCGCGGCGGCCAAGGGCTGCGGCATGATCTCGCCGCGCATGGCGACCATGCTGGCTTTCGTGACCTGCGACGCCGAGGTACCGGCCGGGGCGTGGGGGGAGTTGCTGCGCGGCGCGGTCGCGAAGAGCTTCAACCGCATCACCGTGGACGGCCAGGAGTCGACCAACGACATGGTCCTCGGGATGGCGAACGGGGCGTCGGGGGTCAGCCTCGGCGACGCCGGTCTCGCCGGTCTCGCCGAGGCGATCGACGCTCTCCTGCTCGCGCTGGCGGTGGCCATGGTCGCCGACGGCGAGGGGGCGACCAAGGCGGTGCGGCTCCACGTGGACGGCGCGCGCGACGCCGGCGAAGCCGAGCGCGTCGCGCGCGCCGTCGGCACCTCGCCGCTCGTCAAGACCGCGTTCTACGGCCGCGACGCCAACTGGGGCCGCATCGTGCAGGCCGTGGGCCAGGCGATGCGCGAGAACGGGGCGGCCGCCGGCCCGCCCGGCGCCGGCTCCGCCGGCGCCGCCCCGGCGGCCGCTCCCCACATCGAGGGCGCGCTCACAGCCACCGCGACTGTGCCCGGCGCCTCGTCGGCGGCCACTCCCTCGTCCGCGGTCGTCCCCGCCGAGATCCTCTACGAGGACCTCGCCGTCGTCCGCGGCGGCGAGCCCGTCCCCCTGAGCGAAGGCGCCCAGGAGCACCTCGCCGACATCATGGCCCAGCACGAGATCGACGTGCGCGTCGTGCTCGACGGCGGCCCCGCGGCCACGACGCTCTACTTCAGCGACCTGACCCACGAGTACGTGACCCTGAACGCGGAGTACACGACGTGAGCCGCGTCCACCCGCTCCATCGCGACCACGAACCGGCGCGCCGCACCTGCGGCGGGCGCGCCGCCCCGACCCGGGAGGCCTCATGACGGTACGCCAGCAGAAGACGGTCCGGACCCTGCTCGAGGCGATGCCGTACATCCGCCGCTTCTGGGGCACGACCGTGGTCCTCAAGTACGGCGGCGCGGCGATGACCTCGCCGCGCCTGCAGGAGGAGTTCGCCGAGGACCTGGTCCTCCTGCGCCTCGTCGGCATGAAGCCGGTGGTGGTCCACGGCGGCGGCCCCGACATCACGCGGTACATGAAGCGCCTGGGCCTCGAGGTGAACTTCGTCGACGGTCACCGCGTGACCGACGCGGCGACGATGGAGATCGCCCGGATGGTGCTCGTCGGCAAGGTGAACAAGGACATCGTCGGCCTCATCAACCGGCACGGCGGGACGGCCGTCGGCCTGTCGGGCGAGGACGGCCGCCTGCTCCGGGCGCGCCCCAGGCAGCACCTCGACGCCGCCGGCAACGAGGTCGACCTCGGCTACGTGGGTGAGGTCGTCGAGGTCGACACCGACGTCCTGCGGCTGCTCGCCGAGGGGGCGATCCCGGTCGTGGCCAGCGTGGGGAGCGGGGAGGACGGACAGGTCTACAACATCAACGCCGACACGGTCGCCGGCGAGCTCGCCGCGGCCCTCGGCGCCGAGAAGCTCGTCTTCCTCACCGACGTCGAGGGACTCTACGAGAACCAGGACACCGAGGAGACGCCGGTGTCGGAGTGCGACCTGCGGCACCTCGGCACGCTGCAGGCCGCCGGCCGCATCGGCGGCGGCATGCTGCCCAAGGTGGCCGCCGTACGCCGCGCCCTCGAGGCCGGCGTCGCCAGCGCCCACATCATCGACGGCCGCGTCGAGCACGCCGTCCTGCTCGAGATCCTGACCGACGCCGGCTGCGGGACCAAGGTCACCCGTTGACCGGGATGATGACACCGGCGGGCCCCGGCGCTTGCATATTGTCTGAGGAGGTGATGTATTCTATGCATTCTCTGTGCGCCGCCGGGGCGGCGACGGCCGGCGCGTACGCGCCGGTGAGGCCGAAGGGGGAGCCGGTGGCTCGCACCACGAAGCGCGTGCCGATGAGCAAGTCCGAGCGTCAGCGCCTCATCCAGACCGTCGTGCAGCAGCGCGACATCGCGACCCAGCGCGAGCTCGTGCACTCCCTGAGCGCTCTCGGCTGCGACGTCACCCAGGCCACGGTCTCGCGTGACATCCGTGAGCTCGACCTGCAGAAGGTGCGCACCCACCTCGGGCGCGCCAAGTACGTGCTCTCCTCGCGCGAACGGCCGAAGGACCCCGAGCAGGCGGCGCGCCACGTGCTGCACGACTTCGCCCGCTCCGTGCTGGTCGCGCAGCACACCGTCGTCGTGCGCTGCGAGATCGGCACCGCCTCGACGGTGGCGCGCCAGATCGACAACTTGAACCACACCGACATCGTCGGCACGCTGGCCGGTGACGACACCTTCGTCGTCATCGTCGCCGACGTCGAGACCGCGCACGAGATGAAGCGCTACCTCGATCGTCTCCGAGAGGCCTAGCGCGCAGGCATCGCTCCGCGCGCACGCCATCCTGGCTTGACGGCCGGCGGGCCGGCTTCGCCCGCGCCGGCCGCGGCCCTCCTTCACGTCTTCCGCGCCGGCGAGCCGGCGAGAAAGGACCGACCACCATGGACAACGGCATCGCCGTCCTGGCCTACTCAGGCGGCCTCGACACCTCGGCCCTCATCCCCTGGCTGAAGGAGAAGTACGGCTACGACGTCGTCGCCTGCCTCGTCGACGCCGGCCGCGTCAAGGACATCCCCGGCATCATCGCCCGCGCCAAGGCGGCCGGGGCCGTCGAGGCCCTGGCCATCGACGCCAAGGAGGAGTTCGCCGAGCAGTACTGTCTGCCGGCCCTGATGGCCAACGCGCTCTACGAGGACAAGTACCCGCTCGTCTCCTCGCTCTCCCGGCCGCTGATCGCCAAGAAGCTCGTGCAGACGGCCCACGCCTTCGGCGCGACGGCCGTCGCCCACGGCTGCACCGGCAAGGGCAACGACCAGGTGCGCATCGACGTCGGCGTGCGCAGCCAGGACCCGTCGCTCACCATCATCGCCCCGGCGCGCGCCGCCGACTGGCCGAGCCGCGAGGAGCTCCTCGACTACGTGGCCGCGCACGGCATCCCGGTCACGCTCACGAAGAAGAGCCCGTACTCGATCGACGAGAACCTCTGGGGGCGCAGCAACGAGTGCGGCGTGCTCGAGGACCCGTGGGTGGCGCCACCGGACGACGCCTTCCAGTTCGTGGTCGACCCCAAGGACGCGCCCGACGAGGCGCAGCACGTCATCGTCTCGTTCGAGAAGGGCAAGCCCGTGGCGCTCGACGGTGAGGCCATGGGCCTGGTCGAGCTCATCGAGGCGATCGACGCGATCGGCAACGCACACGGCTTCGGCCGCGTCGACATGATCGAGAACCGCCTCGTCGGCATCAAGAGCCGCGAGGTCTACGAGGTCGCCGGCTCGCTCGCCCTCATCACCGCCCACCGTGAGCTCGAGGACCTCGTGCTGACGCGCGACCTGCTGCACTTCAAGCGCACCATCGAGAGCAAGCTCGCCGACATGGTCTACGAGGGACAGTGGTTCGACCCGCTGACCGAGGCCTGCAAGGCCTTCCTCTTCCAGAGCCAGGAGAGGGTCACCGGCGACGTGCGCCTCAAGTTCTTCAAGGGCACCTGCGCCGCCGACGGCCGGCGCAGCGACTACTCGCTCTACAGCTACAAGCTCGCCACCTACACCACCGAAGACGAGTTCTCGCACGAGGCCGCGGCGGGCTTCATCCAGCTCTGGGGCCTGCCCATCGAGATCTGGGCGCGGATCGGCAAGGAGCACGGGATGATGCGCGAGCTCTCCGAAGAGGGCGAGCTGGCGCTCGAGGCCTGAGAGACGAGGGAAGGGGACGGGATGGAGAGCCGTGTGACCCGGCCGGCGAGGGCGGCGGCGTGAGCGTCGCGCGCTCGGGCCGCTTCGCCGGCGAGCGCGACCCCGCGTTCGTCGCCCTCAACTCGTCGCTGGCCCTCGACTGGCGCCTGTGGCGCGAGGACATCGAGGGCAGCGTGGCGCACGCGCACGCGCTGGAACGGGCCGGCGTGCTGAGCGCGGCGGAGCGGCGCGCCGTCGAAGAGGGGCTCGCCGCCGTCGGCCGCGAGATCGAGACCGGCGCCTTCACGCCCCGTGACGAGGACGAGGACGTCCACATGGCGATCGAGCGCCGGCTCACCGAGCTGGCGGCCGACGCCGGCGCCAAGCTGCACACCGGGCGCAGCCGCAACGACCAGGTCGTGACAGATGTGCGCCTGCACCTGCGGCGCGTCGTCGAGCGGCAGGACGGGGCGCTGGGCGCGCTGCAAGGCGTGCTGCTCGAGCGGGCGACAGGGCACGTAGACACCCTGCTGCCCGCCTACACGCACCTCCAGCGCGCCCAGGTCACCTCGCTCGCCCAGCACCTGCTCGCCTACGTCTGGATGCTCGACCGCGACCGCGGCCGCCTGGCGGCGGCGCGGGCCGCCTGTCTCGAGCTTCCGCTCGGCGCCGGGGCCGCGGTCGGGCTCAACTACGAGCTCGACCGCGAGGTCGTCGCCGCCGAACTGGGCTTCGACCGCGTGGCCGAGAACTCGATCGACGCGGTCGCGTCGCGAGACTTCGTGCTCGACTATCTGGCCGCCGCCGCGCAGCTGGGCTCACATCTCAGCCGTCTCGGCGCCGAGCTCGTCCTCTGGTCGAGCGCCGAGTTCGGCTTCGCGCGCCTGCCCGACTCCTTCTCCGGCGGCTCGAGCATCATGCCGCAGAAGCGCAACCCCGACGCCGCCGAGCTGATGCGGGCGGCGGCGCCGCGGCTCGCCGCCGATCTCGGCGGCCTGCTCGGCGTGCTGCACGGCCTGCCGCTCGCCTACAACACCGACCTGCGCGAGGACAAACGCTACCTCTTCGACGCCGTCGACGGCCTCGACGCGCTGCTGCCGGTCGTCGAGGGCCTGCTCGAGGGCGTGGAGTTCGACGCGGCGCGGATGGCCGCCGCCTGTGACGCGGCCCTGGCGGCGACCGACGTCGCCGACTACCTCGTCGGGCACGGCGTCCCGTTCCGCGAGGCGCACCACCTGACGGGGGCGCTCGTGCGGCGGGCGCTCGAGGCCGGCGTCGAGTTGGGCGACGTGGCGCTCGACGACCTGCAGGCGCTGTCACCTGCTTTCGACGAGGGCTACTACGAGCTGCACGACCCGGCCGCCGCCGTGGCGCGCAAGCGCTCCCGCGGCGGCTCCGCCCCCGAGCGCGTGCGCGAGCAGCTCGAGCTGGCGCGCGCCGCGGTCGCGGCGCGCGCCTGACGCCGCCCGCACCGGCGCCGCGGTCGCGGCGCGCGCCTGACGCCGCCCGCACCGGCGCCGCCGTGCGGGCCTGACGCCGCCCGCGCCGCCGCCGCCATGCGGGCGCGCGCCTTCACGTCTTCTTGACGCCGGCGCGTCCCGAATTCACGCCGCCTTGCGAGGCTGCGGCGTACGCTCCGGGTGTTGTCATGTCCCCGCTCGCGGAGCGCACGGTGGAGCATCTCGTGGTGAATATCGCAGTCGTGGTCGCGTTCGTCCTCGTGGTCAGGGCCGGGTTGCACCTGGTCGACCGCTTCTGAGCGGGCGCCGGCTGCCCCGGGGCCCCGCCCCGCGGTCGACCCCGATCAGCCCTTCGCCGGCGCGGCGTCGCGACCGCCCGTCGAGTCCCCGCCGGCGCGCCGCTCGTCGGCGAGCGGCTCCGCGAACCTGAAGCCGACCCCGGGCTCGGTGATCACGTAGCGCTGCCCCCCGGGGCGGCGCTCGATCTTGCGCCGCAGGTTGCTCACGTGGGCGCGCAGCGTCTGCCGGTCCTCGTTCCACTCCGGGCCCCACACCGATTCGAGGATCGCCTTGTGCGTGACCACGCAGCCGGCGTTACGCGCGAGCAGGGCGAGGATGTCGAACTCGGTCGGCGTGAGGGCCACGGCCTCACCGGCCAGCGTGACCGAACGACGGGCGATGTCGACGGTCAGGTCGCCGGTCGTCAGCACGGGCGGCGGGGCGTAGCGGTCCGCCGCCCGCCGCAGCAGTGCCCTGATGCGAGCCAGCAGCTCGCCGGCGGAGAACGGCTTGGTCAGGTAGTCGTCCGCGCCCTCGTCGAGGGCGCGGATCTTGTCCTCCTCCTCGGCACGCACCGAGAGCACGAGGATCGGAGCCACGAGCCACGTGCGCAGCTCGCGGCAGACCTCGATGCCGCTCATGTCCGGCAGCATGAGGTCGAGGATGACGAGATCGGGCGGGTGATCGATGGCGGCGACGAGCGCGGCCTCGCCGGTGGCGGCCTCGTCGACGGTGTAGTGGCGCGTGCGCAGGATCGAGCGCAACGCGCGGCGGATCTGCTCCTCGTCGTCGACCACGAGCACTCGCGTCGGTCGCTCCGGGATGGCGCTCATCTGTCGCCCTCCTGCATCGTGGTCGCGGGCGCCGGCTCGCCCGGCAGCGAGATCACGAACCTTGCGCCGCCCGAGGCGGCGCTCTCGAGGCCGATGGAGCCTCCGTGGGCCGCGACGATCTCGCGGGCGATGGCGAGCCCGAGGCCCGTGCCCGACGGTACCGTCGCGCGGGCCTCTCGCCCTCTGTAGAACTTCTCGAACACGGCCTCGCGCTCCTCCCGCGGGATCCCCGGGCCGTCGTCCTCCACCCAGACGCTCACGGCGCCGTCCTTCGCCTCGGCGCCGACCCTCACCTCGCCGTCCGGTGCGTAGACGAGCGCGTTCTCCATCAACCCCTGGAGGACCCGTGTCCACTGCTCGAAGTCGATGAGCAGCGGCGCCAGGTCGGGCGCGACGACCAGGCGGACGCGGTGCCGCTCGCCGGGTGGCAGGCGATCGAGCGCGACGTCGAAGATCTCCGAGAGGTCGTACCAGTCGGGGTGTGGCTGCCAGGCGCGCGCCTCGAGGCGCGAGAGGTCGAGCAGCGAAGTGACGCCGTTGTTCAGCCGCGTGATGTCACTCACGATCGCCTCGAGCTCGGCCCGCGTCGCGCGCTCGTCCCAGGTCGTGTCGCTCTCGAGCAGATTGCTGACGGTGGCCGTCAGCGCCGCCAGTGGCGTCTTGAGCTCGTGCGAGACCGACGAGAGGAGCGACGACTTGAGCTCGTCGGCCTCGCGCTCGGCCTCGGCGCGCGCAAGCTCGGCCCGCAGGGCGCGCTCGCGCGCCTCCCGTTCCCTGTAGCGACCCGTCTGCACGCCCATCACCACGCCGGCCACGAGAAAGGCGAAGAGCGAGAGGAGGTCCTTGTCGTCGTGGATGCGCAGCGTGTAGTAGGGCGGGAGCAGGAAGAAGTTCCAGGCGAAGAAGGCGAGGGCGGCAGCGAGCACCGCGGGCCCGACGCCGCTCAGCCCGGCGACGAGGACGACGACGAGCAGGTAGAGGATCGCCCACTGCCCCTTGGCGAAGAAGTCGCGCCCGGGGAGGAAGAGCAGGGTCGAGAGCGCGACCGCGCCCACGGCGACCAGGTAGCCGTGCCGTGAGAGTCTGTCCATCATGGCGTGCAGCATCGGCGCCCTCCGCTCCGGCCTCACACTCTACGCTCGGCGGCTCGGCTACACTAGCGGGCATGTCCAGGCAGCCCGCCGCGCCTCTCCCGCCCGCCTTCTACGACGGCCCGGTCCTCGAGGTCGCCCGTGATCTCATCGGCTGTACCTTCCTGCACGACGGGGTCGGCGGGCGCATCGTCGAGACCGAGGCCTACCGCGAGGACGACCCCTGCAGCCACTCGTGCCGTGGGCGCACGGCGCGCAACGCGGTCATGTTCGGGCCGCCGGGCCACCTCTACGTCTACTTCACCTACGGGATGCACTTCTGCGCCAACCTCGTCTGCCAGGGTGAGGGCGAGGGGGCCGCGGTGCTGCTGCGGGCGCTCGAGCCCGAGCGTGGGCTCGAGCGCATGATCGAGCGCCGCGGCCCGGTCGTCTGCCGCGGCGACGGGCGCGTCGACCTGCGCCTGCTCTGCGGCGGCCCTGCCCGCCTGACGCAGGCGCTCGCCCTCGGCCGCGCCGAGAACGGGCTCCCGGCGTACCGCGTGCCGCTCGTCGTGCTGCCTCGCGCGGCCGCCGCTCCCGCCATCCCGCCCGCGGCCGCGATCTCTGCCCGCACGCCCGGCCCGCGCATCGTCACCACCCCGCGCATCGTCACCACCCCGCGCATCGGCGTCGGCGACGACCTCAAGCCCTGGCGCTTCGTCGATGCCGGCAGCCGCTTCCTCTCGCGACCGCTCCATGCCGCCCGAGGTGTCCCCACTATCCAAATGGGAGAGAATGGCGCCGATGACTGAACACCGCGCGGCCGCGGCCGCGCGTGACGAAAGGGAGCAGGCGTGAAGCTAAGCGAGATCTACCAGACCGCCGTGCGCATGGGCATCGAGGTCGATCCCCGGGGCAGGGAGGGCGTCGACGACTTCCTCGAGCGCACCCGGCGCCGGCACGACCAGCTGCCCGACCACCTCAAGGCGCTGGCCGACCCCGAAGAGCTGAAGAACCCGTTCAACGACACGCGCATCTACTGGGGCGACCCGGAGACCGAGGTCACGACGATCCTCGGCGGCATCGACATGAACCCGGGCGAGATCGTCCTCGCCGACCGCCTGCGCCAGAAGGGCGTGCCGGTCGACGCCATCTACACGCACCACCCCGAGGGCTGGGGCCTCACCAAGCTCGACGACGTGATGGCCGTGCAGGCCGACATCTGGGCGTCTCTCGGCGTCCCGATCCAGGCCGGCGAGAAGTTCATCAGCGAGCGCATGGACGAGGTCAAGCGGCGGCTGATGCCGCTCAACTACGACCAGGCCGTCGACGCGGCACGCCTGCTCGACATCCCGTTCTTCAGCGCCCACACGCCGACCGACAACCTGGTCGTCGATCACCTCACCACGTACTTCGCCGAGCGTGAGCCCAAGCTCATCGAGGACGTGCAGAAGGCGCTCCTCGACATCCCCGAGTACCGCATCGCGGCGATGAAGGGCGCCGGCCCGTACGTCGGTAAGAGCAGCGGCACGGCGCGGGCCGGCAAGGTCTGGGTCGACATGACCGGCGGTACCGAGGGGCCGAAGAAGGTGCTCGAGAAGCTCGCCGACAACGGTGTCGGCACGATCGTCGGTATGCACATGAGCAGCGAGCTCCGCGACGAGGCCGACAAGCAGAGCATGCACGTCGTCATCGCCGGCCACATGTCGAGCGACTCGCTGGGCATCAACCTGTTCCTCGACGAGCTCGAGCGGCACGGCGTGGCGACGATCGCGACCTCCGGCCTGATCCGCGTGCACCGTGACGCGGACGGCAAGGTCACGAAGGAGGAGCCCGGGGCGCTGCCGGCCCGGCTCTGAGACCGTTCGTTTGAGGCGACGGGCGGGGCCGGCGGCGACTGTCGCCGGCCCCGCCCGTCGCCGCGAGCTCCCGAAGATGCGCCGCCGGTCCGGCCCGCCGCCGGTCCGGCCCGCCACCGACCCCGCTCGCCGCCCGTCGCCTGATCCTCACCGGCGGCGCTCCGCCTGCCCCGCTCGCCGGCCCCGCTCGCCGCCCGTCGCCTGATCCTCACCGGCGGCGCTCCGCCCGCCCCGCTCGCCGGCGCGAGCCTCGTCGAGCCCGCGCGAGGCTCTCGGCTCGTCGCCATCAACGTTCACCCGGTCATCACATCGTGAGAGGATGCGACTGTCAGCTCAGGCCGGACTCGGGAGGGTCGTGCGGTGGACAGCGTCTACAAGGTGATCGAGATCGTCGGCACCAGTGAGACCTCGTGGGAGGACGCGGCGAAGGCCGCGGTCGACAAGGCGGGAGCGCACCTCGAGGATCTGCGCGTCGCCGAGGTCGTCCAGCTCGACATGAAGCTCGAGGAGAACAAGGTCGTCGCCTACCGCACGAAGCTCAAGGTATCCTTCAAGTATCACGAGCACATCGACTGACGGCCGGGTCCGCGGGGGGGCGGCGGTGCCACGCACCGCCGCCCCCGTGCTACGCGTCGCCGGTTCCGCACCACACTCCGTCGCCTGCGTCCCACGCTCCGGCGCCTCCCTCCCGCGTCACGCCCCGTCGCCTGCGGTCCACACTCCGGCGCCCCTGATCCGCACTCCGTCGCCCTTGGCCCGCCCTCCGCCGTCGCGCCCGCCCGGCTCTCGCCGCCGGCCGCTCCACGCTCCGCCGCCGGCCGCTCCACGCTCCGCCGCCGGCCGCTCCACGCTCAGCCGTCGCTCTCGCCCTCGAGGCTGGCTCCCGCCCCCGGCCGGCTCTGGGACCTACCGCCGGCTCGCGCCCCCGGCCGGCTCCCGCCCCGGCCGGCTGCCGGCCGGCTCGCGCCCCCGGCTGGCTCGCGCCCCCGGCCGGCTCCCGCCCCGGCCGGCTCCGCCCGGCCGGCTCCGCCCCCGGCCGGCTCTCGGCCTCACCACCCGCTCGCGCCCTCGGCCGGCTCTCTCCGTCTCGCTCCTCGCTCGCAGCGCAGCCGCCACGCGTGCGCGCGACGTGTACGATGAGTGCTGGTGACCGTGCGATGGACCCAGCCCTGACACCCGAGTTGCTTGCGCCCGCCGGCGACCGGCGCGCCTTGCGCGCCGCCCTCGCGGCGGGCGCGAGCGCCTACTTCGGGCTCGAGCGCTGAAGCGCCGCGCCTTCGCCGGCAACTTCGCGCTCGAGTCGCGGTCGAGGCCGTCGAGCTCGCCCACCTGTACGGCGCGCGGGCGCACCTGGCCCTGAACACGCTCTTGAAGGACGACGAGGTCGAGCCGGCCCTTGCGGCGCTCGAGGCGGCGTACGCGGCCGGCCTCGACGCCCTGATCGTCGCCGACCTCGGCTTCGCCGCGCGCGCGCGCGAGGAGTACCCGGTCTGCCCCTGCACGCCAGCACCCAGATGAACGCGCACTCGTCGGCGCAACTCGCGGCGCTCGCCGGTCTCGGCTTCGAGCGGGCGATCCTGGCCCGCGAGCTCAGCCTCGACGAGATCGCTGGCCTCGAGCCGCACGGTCTCGAGCTCGAGGCCTTCGTGCACGGCGCGCTCTGCTATGGGTACTCGGGCGACTGCCTCCTCTCCGGCATGGTCGGCGGGCGCAGCGGCAACCGCGGCCGCTGCAGCCAGTCCTGTCGGATGCGCTACGTGATGAGCGTCCGGGGCTCGAGCGGCGAGGGGCCAGCTGCGGCCGGCGCCGGGGCGGTGCACGGTGCGCCCACGACTCGGGTGATGTCGACCGCCGACCTCTGCGCCATCGGCGCGCTGCCGCAGTTGCTGGCTGCCGGCGTCCGCTCCTTCAAGATCGAGGGTCGCATGAAGGACGCCGCGTACGTCGCCGTGACGACCTCCGTGTATCGCGAGGCGCTCGATGCGGCTGCGGCCGACCCCGGCAGCTACCGCGTGCTCCCCGTCTGGCTCGAGCGTCTCGAGCAGGCCTTCTCACGGGGCTTCACGACAGCTCATCTGGAGGGGCGCCATCACGAGGTCCGCAGCGGGGGGCGGGGAGGTCACCGTGGGGTCCTCGTGGGCCGCGTCGAGCGTGTCGACGAGAGCGGGGGCACCGTCGTCGTGCGGCTGGCCAAGCCGGTCATGGAAGGCGACACGCTCGCCGTCTACACGCCGTGGGGACAGACAGAGCCGTTCCGGGTCCCGGAGGCCGCGGCCGACCGCCTCACCCTGCGGCTGCGCGAGCGGGTGGCGGTCAAGGATCGCGTCTTCCGGCTCGCCGCCGCCGAGGCCGACGCGCTCGCCCGCGACCTCGTCGCCGGCCGGTCCGTCGTGCGTCCCGTCGGTGTAGCAGCGCGCCTCGAGGGCCGCGCCGGCGAGCCGGCGCGGCTGACCCTCCGCGCCGATCCCGACGGCCCCGAGGTCACGGCCGAGTCCGGCGAGGCGCTGGCGCCGGCGCGCCGCGCCGCGCTGGACGAGGCGCGGGTGCGGGAGGCGCTCGGCGCGCTCGGCGGCACGCCGTACCGCCTCACGGCCCTGGATCTGGCGCTCGACGAGGGTCTCTTCCTGCCCGTCGGCGAGCTGAAAGGCCTGCGGCGGCACGCGGTCGCGTCGCTCGATGGCGAGCGCCTCGCCGCGCGGCGGCGCAGACCCGGGCGGCACGCCCCTGCGACCGCCACACCGGCCGCCGCCGCGGCCGCCACACTGCCCGCCGCGGCCGCCACACTGCGCGCCGCGGCCGCAACGCGGGCCGCCGCGCGACCGGCCGCCTTCACTCCTGCGTCGCCGGGCGAGCAGCACGACCTTCCGGTCATCCTCGTCGTGCGACCCGGCGACGAGCCGATCCCGGCGCCCGGCGTCAAAGCCCTCTGTCTCGATCTCCAGACGTCAGATCCGCCGGAGCACGTTGCCGCCGCCGCCCGGCGCCTCGCCGGCCTCGGGCTGCCGCTGCGCTGCCGCCCGCCCGAGGCGCTCTTCGATGCGGATGTCGCCTGGTGGCGCGCGGTGGCGGCGGAGGGATGGTCGGCCGTGTACGTGCGGCACCTGGGGCTGCTGCGCGCCCTGCCGCCGGCGTCGGGGGCGGTCATCGAGTATCCGCTGCAGGGCCTGAGTGCGGGCGCCGCGACGGTCGTGCGCCGGCTCGCGACCGAGTCGGGTGATCCGCCGGGGCGCTCCCCGGCCGGCGTCGTCGCTTCGCCCGAGGCGTCCCTGGAGGAGATCGCGGGCCTGGCGGCCGAGCTCAGACGCCTCGGCCCGCCGCCGGCGGTCGAGGCGCTCGCCTTCGGCCGCCAGCAGGTCCTGCGCGCGCGGGACCAGCTGGGCCGGGCGGAGGGCCTCTACGAGGCGCCCGGCCCTCGCGAACAGGTCGACCTCCTGCTCGAGGACGCCAAGGGCTACCGCTTCCCCGCCACCGTGGACGCCGCCGGCACACGGCTCTTCAACGCCCGCGTCACCAACCTCGCCGCGAACCTCGGCGAGCTCGCCGCCGCTGGGGTATCGGCGGTGCTCGTCGTGCAGGGGGACATGAACGTCGAGGAGCGGCACGCCTTCGCCGCCGGAGGCCTGCCGGCGCTGACTCCTTTCGCGACGCGCGAGCGGTCGACGACGGGCCACCTCTTCCGCGGCGTCGCCTGACGACGGCGGCCGCCCACGGCGGCAGCTCGCCACACCCGACTCCCGCGGCCGTCCCTCACCGCCGCCGCTCCTGTCGCCGCGCCTGTCGCCCCCAGCCGTCCCGCACGGCGCCGCCCCCGGCCGTCCCGCACGGCCGCCGCGCCGGTCGCCCCCAGCCGTCCCGCACGGCACCGCCCCCGGCCGTCCCGCACGGCCGCCGCGCCGGTCGCCCCCAGCCGTCCCGCACGGCACGCGCCGACGCCCAGCCGTCCCGCACGGCACCGCCCCCGGCCGTCCCGCACGGCACCGCCCCGGCCCTCGCTCCATCCGCCGACTGTCCCGCGGGGGTGTTGCACCCGCCGTCGACGACGGCGACTCCAGGGGGCTTGTGCGGTCACACAGTCGGAGACGCGTCCCGCGTCGACTTCACTGTCACAGAAGGACTCCCAAACGACGGGAATCGTCGTTCGGCAGAGTCCGCGCGCCGGAATCGGTCGAATCGCGGGGTGACGTTCGCGCTTTCGATGACACCCCCGACGAGGTCCGCCGCCCCCGCCCGCGCTCCCACCGCCCGCCCGCCCACCCGCGCTTCCACCGGACGGCCCGCCCACCCGCGCTCCCACCGGCCGCCCCGCCCGCCCGCGCTTCCACCGGGAAGGCCGGCCCCCTGTGGTATCATCCCGCCGGCCCCCGGGGCCGCTCGCCCGCCGGGCCTACCGCCGGCCCACCGGGCCCGTCTCGTGCCCCGGCCGGCCGCCGAGTGCCCGAGCGAAAGGACCGCGTGCCAGACCGCCGCCTCATCGACGACCTCATGATCGGCGCCGTCGACATCCTGCCCGAGGGCGCTCTCGAGCAGAAGCTCGCCCTCGCCGAGCGCGAGGGCCGCCCGCTGCGCGTCAAGCTCGGCGTCGACCCCACGGCGCCCGACATCCACCTCGGCCATACCGTCGTCCTGAACAAGCTGCGCCAGTTCCAGGACGCGGGCCACGTGGCGGTGCTCATCATCGGCGATTACACGGCACGCATCGGCGATCCCTCGGGGCGCTCGAAGACGCGGCCCCGCCTCGACGGCGCCGTCATCGACGCCAACGCGAAGACTTACCAGGACCAGGCCTTCCTGATCCTCGACGACGACCCGGCCAGGCTCGAGATGCCGTACAACAGCGAGTGGCTCGCCCCGCTCACCATGGAGCAGCTCTTCGAGATCACGGCGACGACCACGGTCGCCCGCATCCTCGAGCGCGACGACTTCGCCAAGCGCTGGGAGGCCCACCAGCCCATCAGCATGCTGGAGATGCTCTACCCGTTCGCCCAGGGCTACGACTCGGTCGCGGTGCGCGCCGACATCGAGCTCGGCGGCACCGACCAGGTCTTCAACCTGTTCATGGGCCGCGACCTGCAGCAGTACTTCGGGCAGGCGCCGCAGGCGATCATGACGATGGACATCCTGCCGGGCACCGACGGCGTCGAGCGCATGAGCAAGTCGACCGGCAACTACATCGGAGTCACCGACGACCCGCGCGACGTGTACGGGAAGGTGATGAGCATCCCCGACGACGTGATGATGACCTACTACCGGCTGCTCACCGCGCACCACGCCGACGAGTTCGCTCGCCTCGAGGCCGACCTGGCGGCCGGCGCCGTGTCGCCGCGCGACGCCAAGGCGCGCCTCGCGCGCGAGATCATCTCGCGGCTGCGCGGCGCCGAGGCGGCGGCTGCGGCTGAGGAGCACTTCGACCGCGTCTTCCGCCGCCGCGAGGCGGGGGAGGACCTGGCCGAGCTCGCCCTCGAGCCCGGCGACCTCGAAGACGGCCGTGTGTTCCTGCCGGCCGTCCTCGCCCGCTGGTTCGGCCAGTCGCGCAGCGAGTGGCGGCGGCGCATCGAGCAGGGCGGCGTCTCTCTCGACGGCGAGCCCGTGACGACGCTCGCCGTCCCCGCCGCCGACCTCGCCGCCAGGCACCTCAAGGCCGGCAAATCGGCCAAGGTGCAGGGGATCGTCCGCGGCGTCTGACGGCGCGCCGGCCTGGCGACGGGGGCGCGCTCAAGCCCCGTCCGAAGCCCGTCCGGCGTACGCTCGCGGCAGCCTCGTGAGGGCGACGGCGACGCTGGTTGACACCGGCATCCCACCGGGTATACTCCCCTAGCGCTTCAGGAGTCCTCTCCCCACACTGTGCGTGTGGCGATGACCAGGAGCGCTGGTCGTTGACCGGCACCGCCCCAAGGACTACAGTAGGTAGTCCTGTCGGGTCGGCTGGTTCGGGTACGTAGTCCTCTGACATCAGCGTCGGGGGTCTCTGCGCCCCCACATCGCCGGCAGCGGGCCGACTGAGTGCCTAAGGGCACGTGGTCTTTGAAAACTGAACAGCGTGCAGGAAGCCGATCGAGTCGGCGCCATCCGGCGTCGGGCGATCGGTGGACGCCAGTGAGCCTGCGCACCTTCGGGTGCGACAGGCCAACAATGAACCCCGTCCGCGATCTTTGCTGCACCGCGGGCCTTCGGGCCCAAGGTGACGATCGCGTGACACCGGAGCGGTTCGCCGCTCCGGATTTCTGAGAGCTCAAGCTCTCTCCTAGGCTTGTCCCGTGGCTTCGGCCACGAGCACCAAGTTCTTTTCGGAGAGTTTGATCCTGGCTCAGGACGAACGCTGGCGGCGTGCTTAACACATGCAAGTCGAGCGAGAAAGCACCTTCGGGTGTGAGTACAGCGGCGAACGGGTGAGTAACACGTGGGCAACCTGCCCCAAGGACCGGGACAACAGCTCGAAAGGGCTGCTAATACCGGATGTTGTGCGATCTGCCAAGTGGATCGCACCAAATGGTAGCTTCGGCCTCCGCCTTGGGATGGGCCCGCGGCGCATTAGCTTGTTGGTGAGGTAACGGCTCACCAAGGCGACGATGCGTAGCTGGTCTGAGAGGACGATCAGCCACACTGGGACTGAGACACGGCCCAGACTCCTACGGGAGGCAGCAGTGGGGAATCTTGCGCAATGGGCGAAAGCCTGACGCAGCAACGCCGCGTGAGCGAAGACGGCCTTCGGGTTGTAAAGCTCTGTCAGGAGGGACGAAGCCACTCGGGTGAATAGCCCAGAGGGTGACGGTACCTCCAGAGGAAGCCCCGGCTAACTACGTGCCAGCAGCCGCGGTAATACGTAGGGGGCGAGCGTTGTCCGGAATCATTGGGCGTAAAGCGCGTGTAGGCGGCCTGGCAAGTCCGATGTGAAAGCTCGAGGCTCAACCTCGAGTCTGCATTGGAAACTGCCTGGCTAGAGTCCGGAAGAGGGGACTGGAATTCCTGGTGTAGCGGTGAAATGCGCAGATATCAGGAAGAACACCGGTGGCGAAGGCGGGTCCCTGGGACGGTACTGACGCTGAGACGCGAAAGCGTGGGG
>CAWFDC010000005.1:87500-176223 GCA_963814545.1 uncultured Thermoleophilia bacterium
GTCATCGAGCGGCCGCTCGGCGCGCACGACGTGCCCCAGGAGGTCCAGCCGCTGCACAACGCCGAGGCGATCTTCACGAACTGCTCGAAGCATGCCTTCATCGGTCCGATGTCGGGCTACCTCGCCGAGCGCATGCGCGACATGGCGGCGGCTCTCGTCGGCGGCGTCGACAAGCTGCGCGAGCGGCCCATCTTCTCCTTCGTCACCTGCCCGGTGAGCCCGCTCAAGCTGATCCGCGACGTCTGCGAGATCGTCATGACCGGGGCGCGCTCCGGGCTTCCCGTGAACGTGCTCACGATGGCGATGGCGGGCGGCTCCTCGCCGGTCAGCCTGGCGGGGACACTGGTCACCCACAACGCCGAGGTCCTCGCCGGGCTGACGCTGGCGCAGCTCGCGCACAAGGGGGCCCCGGTCGTCTACGGCTCCTCCACGACGGCCATGGACCTGCGCTTCGCCTCGGCCTCGGTCGGCAGCCCGGAGTGCGCGCTCATCAACGCCGGCGTCGCCTGCCTCGCGCGCTACTACCTCCTGCCCAGCTGGGTCGCGGGGCAGTAGGGCGACTCCAAAGTCGTCGATGCCCAGTCCGGCCACGAGAAGACGCTCACCGGTCTCCTACCGGCGTTGGCAGGTGCCAACCTCATCTACGGAGCCGGGATGCTCGAGTCGGGCATGACCATCGATTACGCGCAGCTCGTCATGGACGCCGAGTTCGCGCGCCTCATCAAGCACTGCGTGAACGGCGTCCCGGTCTCCGACGAGACCCTCTCGGTCGACGTGATCAACGACGTCGGCGCGTTCCGCGACTTCCTCTCGCACGAGGACACCTACCGCCACATGCGCAGCCAGTCGCAGTCGAAGCTCATCGACCGCCGCGTCCGCGAGGAGTGGACCGCCGACGGCGCGACGACGCTCTACGACCGCGCTCGCAGTGAGGCGATCAGGATCCTCGAGACCCACGAGCCGACTCCGCTGCCCGGCCGGCGCCGCCGAGGAGATGGCGGCCATCGTCGCCGACGCGGAGCGCGAGCTGGGGTCGGGGAAGTAACGCTCGTCGCTCGGGCGGGCGGCGGCGCGCAGGCGCCGCCGCCCGCCCGAGCCTAGGACTGTGGCCGTCCCACGGGCCGACGTCGTCGGGCACGGCACGATGAGCGCGGCACGTGCGCCGCTCGGACGCAGGAGGAATGGATGGTCGCTCCCACCACGCCGGACCCGTCGGAATTCATGACGGGGCTGCCGCCGGCGGCCCACCTGCTCGTGACCCGCGAGGTGCGCTGGCAGGACCCTCCGTACAACCGCTGGGCCTTCCAGCACGTGCGCGAGTTCCTCCCGACGGCCTGCATCCATCGCGGCCCGGGGCCCGTCACGCCGCTCGAGCGTGAGCTGCGGGACGTCCTCGGGATCCCGTTCTCCTTGCCCGACGGGGAGCGACGCACCGTGGGGGAGTGGCTCGAGGAGTCGTGCACGGACGGCTTCCTCGTCCTTCATCGGGGGCGCATCGTCGCCGAGCACTACTTCCGCGGCCTGCGGCCGCACACGACGCACCTGCTGCAGTCGGTGTCCAAGTCGATCGTCGGCACCGCCGCCGGGATCCTTGCCGGCCGCGGCGAGCTCGATACCGAGGGGCTGGTGACGGAGCAGGTGCCCGAGCTCGCGGGGTCGAGCTTCGAGGGGGCCACCGTCCGCCACCTCCTCGACATGCGGACCGGGACGCGGTTCAACGAGGAGTACGAGGACCCCGACGCGGAGGTCAGGGTCTACGAGACGGTCATGGGCTGGGCGCCGCCGCTTGAGCCCATGGCCGCGTCGGGGTTGTACGACTACATCACGCGCCTGGAGAACGCTACGGCGCACGGCGGCCTCTTCGCCTATCGCTCCATCCTCACCGACCTGTTGGGGTGGGTCCTCGAGAGGGCGTCGGGTCTCCGCCTCCCGGAGCTGCTCAGCCGGGAGATCTGGGCGCCGATGGGGGCCGAGTTCGACGCCGACGTGACCGTCGACCGTCACGGCTCGGCGCTGGCCGACGGTGGCATCTGCGCCGCGCTTCGCGACCTGGGCCGTTTCGGGCAGACGTACCTCCAGGGCGGCGTCTTCAACGGTCGGACGATCGTCCCCCGGGAGTGGGTCGCGGACTGCCTGACGGGCGACGATGACGCGCGTCGCGCGTTCGCCGAGTCCCCCGAGGGCGCGACGATGCCCGGCTGGTTCTACCGCAACAAGTGGTGGGTGAAGGACGCCGAGCGCGGCGTGTTCATGGCGCTCGGCATCTACGGTCAGATGGTCTACGTGAACCGGGCGGCCGGGATGGTCGGGGTCAAGGTCTCCACGCTGCCCGTCGCTTGGGACGACCGCTTCTTCTACGGCACCGTCGAGTTCATGGACGCCCTGGCGGAGTGGCTGGGCCGCTGACTAGGAGGGGCGGCGAGGCAGTGGCCCCGGGATGAGTCGGGAGGGACTAGATGCGCGCACGTGAGGTCGGGATCGAGGTCGGCCTGGGGACGCCGGGCCCGCTGAACGCGATCACCGACGTCGCCGGCGTGCGCGTCGGCGTCACCACGCTCGTCGAGGGCGACGGGCCCCTTGTCGTCGGCAAGGGGCCCGTGCGCACCGGCGTGACGGTGATCGTGCCGCACGAGGGCGAGATCAGCGAGGAGCCGCTCTTCGCCGGCTGCCACACCCTGAACGGCAACGGCGAGTTCACCGGCCTCGAGTGGGTCCGCGAGAGCGGTCTCCTGATGTCGCCCGATCGCCCTGACGAACACGCACAGCGTCGGCGTGGTCCGCGACGCCCTGGTGCGGCGCGAGGTCGAGGCCCGCGGGCCCGGCAAGCTCTACTGGAGCATGCCGCACGTGGGGGAGACGTGGGACGGGTACCTGAACGACGTCGGCGGTCAGCACGTGCGCGCCGAACACGTGCGCGCGGCGCTGACGAGGGCCGCCGCCGGCCCCGTGCCCGAGGGCAACGCCGGCGGCGGCACCGGCATGATCTGCCACGACTTCAAGGGCGGCACGGGCACGGCCTCGCGCGTCGTCGAGTTCGGCGGCGAGCGCTTCACCGTCGCCGCGCTCGTGCAGGCGAACCACTCGTCGCGAGCGGTCTTCAGCGTCAACGGCGTCCCGGTCGGCCAGATCATCGACGACGCGGCGGCGCCGCTGCCGGTGGCGCCGGAGGAGCCGGGAGAGGCGCGGCGCGTGGCGACGGCGTCTTCGGGCGCCGGCTCGATCATCGTCGTGCTCGCGACCGACGCGCCCCTGCTGCCCGTGCAACTTCGTCGCGTCGCCCAGCGGGCCGGGATGGGTCTCGCCTACCTCGGCGCCTACGGCGACCACTTCTCGGGCGACATCTTCGTCGCCTTCAGCACCGCCAACCGGGGCATCCCCCGGCAGGACTACGGGGTCGCGGGGCCGGTGCGGCTGCGCGCCGAGTGGGTCTCGCTGCCGCACTTCGACGCTCTGCTGCAGGGCGCCGCCGAGGCCACGGCCGAGGCCATCCTCAACGCGATGCTGCAGGCCGATACGATGGTCGGGCGCGACGGGGTGACGGCGCACGCGCTCGACGGGCGGCTCCTGGTCGAGATCCTCGACCGCTACGGTCGGAGGACGTTCAGGCCGTAGGCTGTCTTCGGTCGGGCCCGATCCGGTGCGGCTCAGCGCGGCGCGGGAGCCGCCGCACCGAGCGTGCTGATCGCGCAGATCTCGCGGCCGTTCGCTGCGATATCTGCGCAAACCTCGCGGCGAGTGTGCGAAGCTCACGCTTGTGGCTCCGACCTGTGCTAGCGTTGAGGCTCGCCGGCCGCCGCCTCGCGGCGGCGATGGCGGCCGAGAGCGCAAGCGACCTGCGGAGGCATGATGGCCAAGGCGCGGCTCCAGTACCTGAGCGAAGCAGAGCAGACCTTCATCCACGAGAAGACCCTCGAGGTGCTCGAGCGGGTGGGTGTCGCCTACAACACGCCGCTCGCCATCGACCTGCTCGAGGAGGCCGGGGCCGAGGTCGACCGTGAGCGCCTGACGGCGCGCCTGCGCTGGGACCTCATCGAGGCCTGTCTCGCCACGGTCCCGCGCGAGATCCTGCTCGCCGGCCGCGAGCCGCGGCACGACCGTGTCCTCGGCCGCGACGCGCTCGTCGCCACCAGTGACGGCATGTTCACCTACGTCCTCGACGATCTGACGGGCGTGCGGCGCGAGGGCACGCAGGCCGACCTCGCGCGCTTCACGCGCCTGGTCGACGCGCTGCCCGAGCTGGACACCCACTGGCCCTCGCCGCAGACGTCGGACGTCGAGGCCCATGTCATGCCACTCGTCATGCAGGCCATCTGCCTGCGCAACACGAGCAAGCACATCCAGGACGAGATCCGCGAGCCCGAGCTGGTCGAGCCGATCCTCGCGATGTACGAGGCGGCGAGCGGCGCGTCGCTCGCCGAGCGCCCCGTCTTCTCGGTGACCAACTGCACCATCGCCCCGCTGCAGCACGACCGCGAGATGACGGAGGCCAGCCTCAAGCTCACGAAGCGCGGCGTGCCGATCTTCATCCTCCCGATGCCGCAGGCGGGTACGACGGGTCCGATGACCCTGCTCGGCACCTGCATCGTCCATCTCGCCGAGCTGCTCTCGGCCGTCGTCCTCTTCCAGCTCGCGCAGCCGGGCTGCCCGCTGATCTCCGGCGTGGGCTCGGCGGTCGCCGAGATGCGCACCGGGGGCTACATCGCCGCCGGCCCGGAGATCGGGCTCATCAACCTGATCTGCCTCGAGATGAGCCGCTTCTACGGGCTGCTCACGCAGGCGACCGGCATCTCGGCCGACGCCAAGGCGGTCAACTTCCAGGCCGGCTCCGAGGGCGGCATGACCGGCCTCTGCGCGGCCCTCGCCGGCGCCGACTCGCTGATCGCGGCCGGGGGCTTCGACGGCGTGCAGACCACCAGCCTCGCCAAGATGGTCCTCGACGACGACCAGGTGGGCGCCCTGCGCCGCTACCTGCGCGAGAGCCCGATCGACGAGACGACGGCGCTCATGGACGACATCGTCGAGGTCGGCATCGGCGGGCACTATCTCGGCCGCCGCAGCACGCGCGCCCACGCGCGCGACGAGGTCTGGCGGCCGGCGGTCTTCCAGCGCGGGACGTTCGAGGAGGCGACGGGCCCGGGCAGGAGCCTGCTCGAGCAGGCCGTCGCCCGGGCCGAGGCGCTCCTCGCCGAGCACGAACCCCTGCCGCTCGACGAGGCCGCCGAGCGCGAGCTCGACGCGATCGTCGCGGGGTGGGCAGAGCGGCTCGCGGGAGCTGAGGCTCCGGGGCCCGGGTCCGAGGCGGCTCCGCACGCGGCCGGCTCCACGAGGCGCCGCCGCGCGTGAGAGACTGAGGACGGGCAGAGGGGCGACGCCGGGCGGCGTGCGGCCGCGGCGTCCTTACGAGACGGAGACGGTGGAGGCAGCGTGGCCCGACCGAGGATCGCGTACCTGAACGCGGAGGACCAGGAGTACGTCCACGAGCAGACCGTGCGCGTGCTCGAGGAGGTCGGCATCGGCTTCAACACGCCGGCGGCGATCGATCTGCTCGAGGAGGCGGGCGCGCCCGTCGACCGCGCCCGCCTCACGGCGAAGCTGCCCTGGGAGCTGGTCGAGCGCTGTCTCGCGACGGCGCCGCGCGAGGTCCGCCTCGCGGCGCGCGACCCGCGCCACGACGTCGTCCTCGGCGACGGCTCCGCTCACCTTCTGCACCGACGGCACCGGCACGTACATGTACGACGAGCTCACGGGTGAGCGCAGCGAGGGCAGCGCCGCCGCGCTGCGCACGGTGATGACGCTCTTCGACGCCCTGCCCGAGGTCGACTACGCCTGGCCGTCGATCTCGGCCCGCGACCTGCATCCTTCGACGGCGGGCCTCGAGATCGAGGCGATCTCGCTGCGCTGGCTGAGCAAGCACGTGCAGGACGAGGTGCGCGAGGTCGCCCACGCGCGCCCGCTGCTCGAGATCTTCGAGGCGATCGCCGGCGCCTCGATGTGGGACCGGCCCATCTTCTCGACCATCGACTGTACCGTGGCGCCGCTGCAGCACGAGCGCGACATGACCGAGGCGACGATGGAGCTGGCGAAGGCCGGTGTCCCCGTGCTCGTCCTCCCGATGCCGCTGACGGGGACCACCTCGCCGATCACGCCCTTGGGCACGGCGATCGTCAACATGGCCGAGTTGCTCTCGGCGGTCGTGCTCTTCCAGCTCGTGCAGCCCGGCTGCCCCCTGATCTCCGGGGTGGGCGCCGCGGCGGCCGATATGCGCACCGGCGACTACCTCTGCGGCAGCCCGGAGGTCGCGCTCATCAACGTGATCTGCATCGAGATGAGCCGCCGCTACGGGCTGCCGGTGACCGGCAGCGCCGTCACCTGCGACGCCAAGGCGAGCAACCACCAGGCCGGGGCCGAGGGCATGCTCACCGGCATGGCCGGCGCCCTGGCCGGGGCCGACAGCCTGCTGGCCTTCGGGCTCATGGACGGGGCCGAGACCGTCAGTCTCGCCAAGACCATGCTCGACTGCGACACGGTCGGCGCTCTGAAGCGCCTGCTGCGCGACGACCCGGTCGACGAGGCGCGCGCCCTGGCCGCCGACCTCGGCGAGGTCGGCATCGGCGGCCACTTCCTCGCGCGCCGCAGCACAAGGCAGGGGACGCGCGCCGGCGAGCTCTGGCAGCCGCGGCTGTGGCAGCGCGGCCCGGTCGAGCGCCAGGCCGGCGACGGCCTCGTGCGCGCCGCCCGCGAGGCGGCCCTCGAGCTGCTGCGCACGCACGAGGTGGCGCCCTTCGACGACGATGTCGCCGACCAGGTCGACGACGTGATCGAGCGCTATGCGCGCGCGGTCGGCGCGCCGGACGCACGCGTCCACTGGCGTGCCGTCGAGCCTCTGGAGGTGCACCGGTGATCGTGATCCGGCCGACCGACGACCTGGCGACCGTGAAGCGGCTCGCCGTGGCCGCGGGCCTCGACGAGTCGGAGCGCGTCGACGACGTCGCCCTCGCCGCGTGGCTCGCCGTCGACGAGGAGACCGACGAGCCGGTCGGCGGCATCACGCTCGAGCGGTCGCGGGGCATGGACACCGTCAACTGGATGGCGGTGGCCGAGCTGTGGCGCCGGCAAGGGATCGCGAGGCGGCTCGTCGAGGCGCTCGAGGCCGAGGCTCGGCGACGCGGCATCGCGCGACTGTATCTCACGGCGCGGATACCGGGGTTCTACCTCGATCGCGGTTACGTCGAGGTCACCGACCCTGGGCGAACGGCGCTGCTGCTCGGCGACTGCCCGCAGTGCCCGCAGTACCGCGTCACCTGCACGCCGGTCGCGATGGTCAAGGAGCTCGACTGACGACGAGCGCGAGGGTCGCCGCGTCAGCGCACGAGGCGACCGAGCGAGGGGGGAGTGAGCACGTGGCGAGAGCGAGACTCGAGTACCTGAGCGCCGCCGAGCGCGAGTTCGTCCACGAGCAGACGGTCCGTCTGCTCGAGAGCGTCGGCGTCGCCTACAACACACCGACGATGACGCAACTGCTCGTCGACGCGGGCGCGATCGTCGACGCGGAGCACCTGACCGTCCGCCTGCCGTGGCCGGTGGTCGAGCGCTGTCTCCAGAGCGTGCCCAAGGAGGTCAAGCTCGCCGGCCGCGACCCTGCCTTCGACTGCACGGTCGGCGCCGGCGGCGTCGTCTACACGAGCGACGGCGCCGCGACCTACATGCTCGACGATCTCACCGGCGAGCGTCACGAGGGCACGTGCCAGGACCTCGCCACCATGATGCGTCTCTACGACGCCGTGCCCGAGATCGACTTCGTCTGGGCGACGATCACGCCGCACGACGTCGACTCGCGCGCCGGCAACCTCGAGATGGCGCGCATCAGCTACGCCAACTGCCGCAAGCACCTGCAGGACGAGGTGCGCGTGCCTGATCAGGCGCCGGTCTTCGTGGAGATGCTCGAGGCGATCGCCGGCGCTCCGTTGCACGAACGCCCCATCTACTCGGTCACCAACTGCACGATCGCGCCGCTGCAGCACGACCGCGAGATGACCGAGGCCCACATGACCATGGCCAGGGCCGGCGCCCCGGTCTTCGTCCTTCCCATGCCGCAGATGGGCACGACGGGGCCGATGAGCGTGCTCGGCACCTGCATCCTCAACATGGCCGAGCTGCTCTCGACCGTCGTGCTCTTCCAGCTCGCCGTCCCGGGCTGCGCGATGGTCTCCGCCGTCGGCTCGGCGGTCGCCGAGATGCGCAGCGGCCTCTATCTCGCGGGGGCGCCCGAGGACGCGCTCATCAACATCATCTGCATCGAGATGAGTCGCCACTACGGCCTCCTGTGCCAGGGCAGCGGCGTCTCCTGCGACGCCAAGGCCTGCAACCTGCAGGCGGGCGTCGAGGGCATGATGACGGGGCTCGCGTGCGTGCTCGCCGGGGCCGACGCCCTGCTCGCCTTCGGGCTGCTGGACAGCGCCCAGTCGGCGAGCCTCGCCAAGACCGTGCTCGACGCCGACACCGTGAACGCCATCGAGCGCTTCGCCCGCGAAGACCCTGTCGACGCGACCACGGCGCTGATCGACGACATCGTCGAGGTGGGCATCGGCGGGCACTACCTGGCGCGCAAGCAGCACGCGACAGCGGTACCGCGCCGGCGAGCTCTGGCAGCCGCAGCTCTGGCAGCGCGAGCCGTTCGAGCGCTACGCCGGCCGTCCGCTGGTCAAGGACGCCTGGGAGCGCGCCCAGGCGCTGATCGCGGCCAACGACGTGCCGCCCCTGCCGGACGATGTGGCCCGCCACTGCGACCGGCTCGTCGCCGACTACCTGCGCGCCAAGGGGCTGAGGAGGGGGCCGACCAGGTCCTCGAGCGGGTGGCGGGGCGCAGCGGGGAGCTCGTCCTGCGTCGCCGGGCGGGGCACCTCGAGGTCATCCTCAACGGCGCCTTCCTGATCTCGACCGAGAACGAGGCCTCGAGCCGCGCCATGATCACGGCTGGGCTCGAGGCGTTCGCGCTTCGCCCCCGGACCTCGGCCCGCACGGCCGTCCCGGGCTTGGGTGCCGCTCCGGCCGAGAGCCGCGGCCTCGACGTCCTGATCGGCGGCCTCGGGCTCGGCTACGCCCTCGACGAGGCGCTGGCGAGTCCCCGCGTCGGCCTGGTGACCGTGGTGGAGTACGAGCCCACCGTGGTGCGCTGGTTCGAGGAGCACGGCGCCGAGCGCGCCGCCCGGGCGGCCGCAGAGCGCGCCCGCGCCACGGTCGTCGTCGCCGACGTCGCCGACGTGCTGCGCGAGCGCCCCGGGGCCTTCGACCTCGTCTGTCTCGACACCGACAACGGGCCCGGGTGGCTGGTGCGCGAGGCCAACGCCGGCCTCTACGACGAGGCCGGCGTCGGCCTCGCGCACGGCGCCCTGCGCCGCGGTGGTGCAGCCGTCTTCTGGTCGACGCAGCGCTACCCGGAGTTCGAGGCGCGACTGCGGGCCGTCTTCGGGGGCGTGACGGCGGCCGGCGCCCACGACGTCGTCGCCGGTCGCCGTCACGACTACGTGATGTACGTGGCCCGCCGGGTAGACTAGCGGCACCATGAGGAGCGCGCGTGCCGTCTGAAGACCTGATCGGCCTCTTCCCGCTGGGCCTCGTCGTCGTGCCCGGCGAGGTCGTACCGCTGCACGTCTTCGAGGAGCGCTACAAGCGTCTCATCGCCGAGCGCGAGGCCGACGGCGCCGAGTTCGGCGTCGTTCTGGCTGAGGACGAGGGGGTCCGCGAGGTCGGCTGCAGCGTGGTCATCGCCCAGGTCGTCGAGCGCCTCGAAGAGGGTCGCTCCAACATCCTCGTCGAGGGGCGGCGTCGCTTCCGGCTCGTCGCCGTCGACGAGCCGGGCGACCCGGAGGGCGACTACCTGCGCGGTCGCGTGGAATGGCTGGAAGACGAGCCCGAGGAGGCCGACCCCGAGCTGCAGCGCGAGCTCGGCGCCCTCTTCCGCCGCATGCTCGCCCTCATGGACGTGGACGCGCCCCAGTTCCCCGGCGGGTCCGACCCGCTCTCGTTCCGCGTCGCGGCGGCGGTCGACTTCGGGGTGGCGCTCAAGCAGCAACTGCTCGAGCAGAGCGGCGAGCGCGAGCGCCAACGCGCGCTGGTGACCGTGATCGAGTCGCTGATCCCGCGGCTCGAGCTGCGCAAGGAGCGCGAAGAAGCGATCCGCGGCAACGGCAAGGGGTACTGACCGCCCGGCAGCCCGTTCGGCCCGGCCGGGAGTGTCTCGTTCGTGGCGCGACCGCTTCGTACGCGCCGCGCTCGCCTCCGGTCACCCGCCCGGCAGCAGGACGATCTTGCCGACGTGGTCGCCCTCGAGCAGCTCGTGCGCCCGGCGGGCCTCGGACAGCGGCAGCGTCTCGCCGACGACCGGCCTCACGCTGCCCTCGGCCGCGAGCCCGGCGATCTCGGCGGCGATGGCGGCGATACCGGCACGCCCGGCGTTGTTCAGGTTCATGAACAGCAGCGTGGCGTCCTTGGCGATCGCAGGCCCGATGGGGACGGTCGCCTCGGGGCGCGGGCCCTGACCGGTGCAGACGATGCGCCCGCCCTTGGCGAGCATGGCCACGTCAGTCGCCAGGTTCTCGCTGATGACGAGCTCGTGGATCAGGTCTGGCCCGTGGCCGTCGGTGAGACGGTCGATCTCGGCGGCGACGTCCTGCTCGGCGAAGTCGACGACCTCGTCGGCGCCGAGCTCGCGCACGAGTCGTCGCGCGGCCTCGCCGGAGACGGTCGTCAGCACGCGCGCGCCGCGCGCCTTGGCGAGCTGGATCGCCGCCGAGCCGACGCCGCCGGCGCCGCCCTGGATGAGCACGGTCTCGCCCTGCTTGACGGCGCCGCGCGTGACGAGCCCGTAGTAGGCGGCGGGGAAGGCCATGCCGATCGCCGCCGCCTCGACGAACGAGACCGCGGGCGGCTTGGCCACCGCCTGCGCCTCGGCGATGACGGCGTAGTCGGCGTAGCTGCCCTCGCTGCCGACACCCAGCCCGCTGAAGAAGACCTCGTCGCCGGGGGACACGCTGGTGACGCCGGGGCCGACGGCCTCGACGACGCCGGCGCCGTCGGAGCCGAGGATCTTGGGCGGTGTCTTCGGCGTCGGGAAGCGGTCTTCGCGCACGGCCACGTCGACGGGGTTCACCGAGGCGGCCTCGACGCGGACCAGGACCCGGCCCTCGCCGGGCTCCGGCGTGTCGACCTCCTCGTAGACCAGGACCTCGGGGCCGCCGTACTCGTGGATGCGTATCGCCTTCACGGTGCCTCCTCGGTCTGCGTTTCGCCTCGCCCACCGGAGGGGCCGGGGTGCAGCGCCGGTGCGAGGCTCTCGTGACGGTACCCGCAACGCGGCGGCGGCTCACTCGTGAGCCGCCGCCGCGTTGCGCTCGACCGGGCGAAGTGAGAGGCGGAATCAGGCGGAGGGGCAGGCGGGTCCCGCCGCGCCCGCGTCCCGCGAGCGCCGGCGGCCGAGACGGCGGGCGCCGTACCAGACCGCGGCCGCGGCGCCGCCGAACACGATGACGAAGGGCAGGGCCGCAGCGAGCGCCATGAGGAGCACGCCGGCGCTGCGCCCGAGCACGCGCCAGGCGTCGACGAAGTTGCCCCACACGCCGCCGCCGGCGCCGATGACCGGCCGGGGGTCGCCCTCGGCACGCAGCGACACCCCGATGGTGCTGAAGGCGACGACCTCGCGCAGGGCCTCGAGCTGTGCGGTGAGCTGCTCTATCTCGAGCTGGACCTGATCGAGGCGGTCCTGCACGGCCAGCATCTCGCGGATGGTGTCGGTCGCGGCGAGGAAGCGCAGCAGACGACGCTCCACGGCGCGTGCGTGGCGCAGGCGCGCCTCGAGGTCGACCATCTGGTCGCTGACGTCCTCGGCCGAGGTGCTCTGGTACTCCACATCACCGAGCTTGCCGAAGCGGCGCAGCGCCGTCTCGAACGAAGCCGCCGGCACGCGGACGGTCACGGTCGCGGTGCCGATGTCGTCGCGCGCGGCGACGAGCACGTCGCCCTCGCGCAGCACGGCGCCGTCCTCGGGGTAGACGACCGCCGTGTCGGCGGGTGAGCCGGTGTAGCTGTAGAGGACGTAGCCGCCGAGGGCCGCAGTGATCACCGCGACCCTGTCGGCGGCGGCGCCGACGTCGTGGCCGTCGATGACGAGGCCGAGCTCAGCGGTGCGCACGAGGCGCCGGCCGTCGGCGGCGAGGATCAGCGTGGCGGGCGCGGTCTCGACGCCGGGCTCGACAAGGCCTTCATCGGCGTCGCTCCGCAGATCGAGGCCGAAGTCGGCCTCCTTCTGGGCGTCGAGGCCGGGCAGGGTCACACCATCGGGGGCGCCCACGTCGAACCCGCCGTCACCGGCGGTCGTTGCGGCGTCCTCCTGCGAGGCAAGCTCGTCCAGCCAGCGCGGGCTGGTGATGACCGCCAGTGCCGTGACGGCGACGAGCAGCACCCCCACGGCGCCGATGATGTAGAGCCACGTCCTGCGTGTGCGTCTCATCGCGTCCTCCTCGTCCGGCCGCCCAAGGCGGCGTCGCTCACTCGGTCGATGAGACGCGCGGTCGCACGGCCCGGTTCACCCGGGCCAAGACCCGCTCAGCCGCCGGCCGGCCGGCGGCGCCGCCCGACGAGCTCGTACGACAGCTTGGTCGGCTGGAACTGGCTGCGCGGCGGTTTCTGCTCGGCCGGGTGACCGATGCCGATGAGGCAGAGCGCCCGCCAGCGCTCCGGCGTGGCGCCGAGGACGTCGAGGCAGGCGACCTCGTCGGGGTGCGGCGCGAGGCCGTTCTCGTAGATGCCCACCCAGCAGGCGCCGAGGCCGAGCGCGGTCGCCGCCGTCAGGAGGTTCTCGGTCGCGGCGGCGCAGTCCTCGACCCAGGCGACGGCGTCAGCGCGGCCGAGCACGGCGACCACGAGCGGCGCGCGGCGCAGCAGGCCCGACCAGCGGTGAAGCCCGGCGAGGCGGGCGCGCCGCACTTCGTCGCGCACGACGACGAAGTGCCAGGGGCGCGCGTTCATGGAGCTCGGGGCGGCGAAGGCCGCTTCGACGAGCTGCCGTTCATGCTCCTCGGAGACGTCGTCGGCGGTGAAGCGGCGGATGCTCCGCCGAGCGAGCAAGGCCTCGTACGCGTCCATGCGGACTCCCTTCGTCGGCTGTTGCGATTCTACCGTCGGGGGCAGGGGGTGCGCGGGGCCAGGGCCGACGGGCCGGAGCGGCGGTAGAATCGTCCGCGGGCCGGTGGCGCCGGCGGCTCGCGGGCCGGTGGCGTCGCCCGGCTCCGCCGGTCCGTCAGTCCGGAACGATGTGCGTGCCGGCCTTGCCCTCGAGGGCCGGTACCACGTCCTTGAGGCCGGCGATGATGCTGCGGCCGCCGGCGGCCGTGAAGCGCAGGCAGGCCTCGACCTTGGGCCCCATGCTGCCGGCCTTGAAGTGGCCCTCGGCGGCGTAGGCGCGCATCTCACTCTCGGTCACCTGCGAGAGGGCCTGCTGTCTGGGCGTGTTGTAGTGGATGTACGCCCGGGGCACGTCGGTGAGGATCATGAGGACATCGGCCTCGACGTCGAGGCCGAGGCGCATCGCCGCGAGGTCCTTGTCGATGACCGCGTCGACACC
The DNA here is from genome assembly GCA_963814545.1 of uncultured Thermoleophilia bacterium. Lineage (GTDB taxonomy): Bacteria > Actinomycetota > Thermoleophilia > UBA2241 > UBA2241 > UBA2241. The sequence goes on from CAWFDC010000005.1 coordinate 101,119, forward strand.
GGAGAGGGCGCCGTCGCGGCCGCGGACGACGGGGATGCCGCCGCCACCCGAGCAGATGATGAGGACGCCGTCGCGCACGAGGTCGACGATCGCCGCCCGCGGCACGATCTCGATGGGCTCGGGCGAGGGCACGACGCGGCGCCAGCCGCGGCCCGCGTCCTCGCGCATCGCGTGGCCCTGCTCGAGCATCAACGTCTTCGCCCGGGTCTCGTCGTAGAAGGGCCCGACCGGCTTCGACGGGTTCGCGAACGCCGGGTCCTTGGCGTCGACCGCCACCTGGGTCAGCACGGACACCACGGGCGTCTTCAGGCGCCGCTTGACGAGGTGGTTCTGGAGGGTCTGCTCGAGCATGTAGCCGAGCTGGCCCTGGCTCATCGCGCCGCAGACGTCCATCGGCATCGGCGCGACCTGGCCGGAGGCGAGCTCCTGCTGGATGAGAAGGTTGCCGACCTGCGGGCCGTTGCCGTGAGTGAGGACGACCTCCCAGCCGTTGGCGACCATGGCGGCGATGCGGCGCATCGCGGTGTCGACGTTGACGAGCTGCTCCTCGAAGGTGCCGACCTGGCCGGGCTGCAGGATGGCGTTGCCGCCCAGGGCGACGACGACGGTCTTACCATTGCCCGAGGTGCCCGCCACGTCAGTGGGCTCCTTCGTTCACGGCGCTCGTGGTCTCCGCCCGGTCGGCCCGGACCGCCCCGCTCACGTCGCCCTCCGGCGGCTGTGCCGGTAGAGCCACCAGCCAACGAGCAGCGAGATCGCCGTCCCGCCGCCGGTGATCGCCCAGAACGTGGCCCTCGAGACGTCCTCGGCCGGGAAGTAGAAGAAGAGGCAGACGGTGAGAACGATCCCGACCTCGCAGAGCACCGTGCTGATCCAGGCGCCGGCGCCGCCGCCCGGCACCACGTAGGGCCGCTCCCGGTCGGGGAACTTGCGGCGCAGCACGAGGAGCGCCGGGAACATGAGCAGGTAGGGCAGCAGGAAGACGATGGACGACAGCGCGAAGAGCGTCCAGAAGACGTTCGCCTGGTCGGGGTCGAGGGCGTAGGCGACGATGGTGATCGCGGTGGCGATGAGGCCCATGAGCACGAAGGCGTAGTCAGGGGTGCCGAAGCGCGCGTTGACGTGGCCGAAGACGCCGGGGGCCGTCCTGTCGAGGCCTGTCGCGCCGATGGTCTGGTTGGCGCCGATCGACCACGTGACCATGTTGCCGAAGAAGGTGAACAACAGGCCCACGACGGCGAGGTCGAACAGCCAGCCGTAGCCGCCGAGGACCTCGTCGAACGAGAGCTGCAGGGCGTCGACGATGCCCGTCACGATGCTGACCTCCTCGGTCGGGATCGCGGCGAGGATGCCGAAGGTGGCGAACGTGTAGACGGCGAGGATGGCGCCGCCGGCGAGGAGGATCATCTTGGGCACATCGCGCTTCGGCTCCTTGATTGCGCCGCCGGCGGCGCTCATCAGCTCGAAGCCCATGTACGAGTAGATGATGATCGGCAGGAACGACAGGCTGTCGGTGTTCCACGCCGGCACCCACTGGTCGAGGGAGAAGGAGTTGGCGGTGCCGTTCTGGACCGCATAGGCGGCGCCGACGACGCCCAGTCCGACCAGCACGACCACCTTGACGGCGGCACTCAGATTGGGCACGAACTTGCTCCACGAGAGCGGCAGGATGCCGATGACCACGATCGCCCAGATCAGGGCGATGACTACGACCGCCTCCCACAGCGGGGCCACGTCGACGCCGAAGGCGACCTCGAGCGAGCCGATGAAGAGTACGAAGACCGAGGGCGCCCAGAGGGCGACGTTGACCCAGTAGAGCCACGACGTCAGGGTGCCCCAGCCGGGGCCGAAGGCCTCCTTCACCCACACGTAGATGCCGCCCTCGTCGGGCCAGGCGCTGCCCAGCTCGGCGGTGACGAAGCCGTAGGGGATGAAGAAGAACAGCCCGAGGACGATCCAGAAGCCGAGCCCCTGGACGCCGATGGCCGCCGACGCCCCGACGGTATCGGCGACGAGGATCGCCGACACGCTGAAGAGGACCATGCTGAAGAGCCCGAAGGTCTTCTTCTGGTCGGCGAGCGTCCCCCCTTGGGTGGTCTTGGTGAGGTCTGACGCCACGGCGAGTCCTTTCGTCGGCCGGTCCCGGCCTCAGGCGAGCAGCGCCCGGCCGATCTCCTGCAGGTCGGGGTCTGCGGGCAACTCGTCGATGCCGATGAGCGCGAGCATGAGCCCCTTCTGGAAGTGCATCCGGTTCTGCGCCTGGGGGAAGATGATCGACATCTCGCCGTCGGCGATCTCGTCGACGACCTCCTCGCCGCGCATCGCCGGCAGGCAGTGCATGAACCTGGTCGTCGGCTTGGTGTGCGACCAGAACTCGCCGTTCACCTGGAACGGCTTGAAGGCGGCGACGCGGTCCTGGTACTCGTCCTCCTGGCCCGTCCACCACCAGCAGTCGGTGTAGATGAAGTCGGCGCCGTCAATGGCCTCGAGCGGGTCGTTGGTGAGCAGGAACGAGCCCCCGCTCTCGGCGGCGAAGCGCACCGCGTTCTCCCTGACCTCGTCGCGGATCTCGTAGCCGGCGGCGTTGCCGATGCGCACGTGCAGACCGAGCTTGGCGAGCGTGGTGGCGAGCGAGTTGCAGGGGTGGGCGGCGTCACCGACGTAGGCGAAGGTGACGCCTTCGAGACGGCCGGCGTGCTCGAAGATGGTGAGCGCGTCGCTCATGCTCTGGCAGGGGTGACGGTCGGCGTCCATGCCGTTGATCACCGGCACGGCCGACCAGGCGGCGAGCTCGTTGACGGTCTCGTTCTTCTTGGAGCGGATCTGGATGGCGGCGTTGTACTGCGAGAGCGTGCGTGCCGTGTCGGCGATCGTCTCGCGGCCGGGGAGGTGGATCTCGCCGGGGCGCAGGTACAGCGCATTGCCGCCGAGCTCGGCGAAGCCGTTCTCGAAACTCACCCGGGTGCGCGTGGAGGCGGCCTCGTAGATCATCGCCAGGTGCTTGCCGGGGAGGAACGGGGTCAAGGGCCGGCGACGCCAGAGCTCCTTGACGCGCACGGAGAGCGTGAGGAGGTCCTCGAGCTCGGCGCGCGTGTAGTCGAGGTCGGTGAGGAAGTGGCGGCCGCGGTACTTCTTCAGCGGGGGCAGCGGTCCCTTGACGTCCATGGCGAGCTCCATCGTCGAAGGCCTGCGGTGCGAGCGCCGGCGCCGGCGCGAGTCACGCTTGACCGGAGTGACTTGACCGACCGTCCGGTCAAAAAGCGCTCATGAATTTACACCGTCGGCGCGGCGCGGTCAACGGAGCGGGCCGTTCTCGCCGCCGTGCTTGACCGGACGGTCGGTCGTGGAGAAGACTTGCAGGGCGGCGCCCGTACGGCGCCGGCGAGCGGCGGGGAGGTGCGCGGTGCCCGATGAGGGCGGTGGGGGGCGGCGGGCCACGACCCGTGCCGGGGCCGGGCGGGCCGAGAAGGGCCAGGTCGGTCTCGAGAACCCGATGACGACCCTGGCGCCCACGGCACAGCGCATCCTCGCCGCGGCGCGGCGCGTGCTCGAGAGGGACGGCTTCGACGGGCTGCGCCTTCAGGCGATCGCCGAGGAGGCCGGCGAGCCGAAGGCCAGCATCGCGTATCACTTCGGCAACAAGGCCGGCCTCGTCGCCACGCTCGTCGACTACCTGATGCACGACGCCAACCTCGCCCTGATCCGCGAGACGCAGCGCCTGCCCGTGGGTGAGGAGCGCATCCACGCGCTCGTCGACGGCGAGCGTCGGATCGTCGCCGACCGCGACGCGCAGCAGCAGTTCTTCGAGGTGCTGCCGCACGCCCTGCGCGACGCGGCCCTGCGGCCGCGCGTCGCCACGCTGTACGAGGGCTATCGAGAGACGGTGCTGCGCTGTCTCGGCGCCGGCGACGAAGCCGACCGGCGCCGGCTGCTGCCCGTCGCCATGCTGATGATCGCCATCGTCGACGGCCTGGCGATCCAGCACGGCCTCGACGACGACCTCGACGTGACTGCGGCCATCGAGCTCTGGGAGCGCGTCGTGCAGCCGTACCTGAACGAAGCCGGCGCAGTGCCGGGCCGCTGAAGGAGGCCTCATGGACGTCGCCGTCGTCTGGGACCCGGCCTACGCCGAGCACGACACCGGCGAGCACCCCGAGGGCGCCGACCGCATCGCGACCGTGGTCGGGCACCTCGAGACGACCGACCTCTGGCCGCGGCTCGCCGTCGTCGAGCCGCGGCCGGCGACGGTCGACGACCTGCTGCTCGTGCACCGGCGCGCACACGTCGATCTGATCCGCCGCACCGCCGAGTCAGGCGGCGGCTGGATCGACGGTGACACGTACGTCTCGCCGCGCAGCTACGAGATCGCCCTGCTCGCGGCCGGCGGCACGGTCGTGGCCACCGAGCAGTGGGTGCAGGGACGCGCCGGTTTCGCCCTCGTGCGCCCGCCCGGCCACCACGCGACCCCGGACCGGGCGATGGGTTTCTGCCTCTTCAACAACATCGCCATCGCCGCGCGCCGCCTGCTCGCCGCGGGGTACGAGCGCGTGGCGATCGTCGACTGGGACGTGCACCACGGCAACGGCACCCAGGCCGCCTTCATCGACGAGCCGCGGGTGCTCTTCTGCTCCGTGCACCAGTGGCCGCTCTACCCGGGCAGCGGGTGGATGACCGAGTGCGGCGAGGGCGACGGCGAGGGCTTCACGGTGAACGTACCCCTGCCCCCCGGGTCGCTCGACGGCGACTACGCGCACGCCTTCGAGGCCGTGATCGAACCGATCGTCGCGCAGTACTGCGCCGCAGGCCGTCCTGGTCTCCGCCGGCCAGGATCCGCACGCCGACGACCCCCTGGCGAGCATGATGCTGAGCGAAGACGGGTTCGCGCAGCTGGCGCTGCGCGTCGCCCGGCTCGCCGAGACGCACTGCGAGGGGCGTCTCGCGCTCGTGCTCGAGGGCGGCTACGACCGCCGCGCGAGCGCTCTGGCGATCGAGGCCGAGTTGCGCGCGCTGCTCGACGGCCGCGCGCCCGAGGCTCGCGGCGTCACGGAGCGCGCGGCCGCGTCGGTCGCCCGCGCCGTGGAGGCGCAGCAGCGCTACTGGACGCTCTGAACGGCGGCGCACTCGAGCGGCGGCGCTCGTAGCGGCAGCGCACTGAGCGGCGACGTCGCTCTGAGCGTCGGCGGCCCCCCGGGCGTGTCCGCTCGGGGGGCCGCCACGACTTCGCCTCGGCCCGGGTAGCACCGGAGCCGCCGATCGGCTCCGGAACGGCGCCTGGGAGCCGGCCTCAGTACCCTTCGCCGGCCTTCACTTTGCCCGTGAACGTGCGGTACACGATGATCGTGTAGGTCGCGACCAGCGGCAGGCCGATGACGGCCACGACGAGCATCACCGTCAGCGTGAGGTCGCTCGACGAAGAGTTGGCCACCGTGAGGCTCGTCTCCGCGGCCGTGTCTCGCGCCGGCACGATGTCGGGGAAGTTGCCGACCGCGGCCACACCGGCGAGCGCGACGATGGTCGCGGCCGCTCCCAGGAACGCCTTGAGGTCGGCCTGCGCGCCGATCTGCCACAGTGTGTAGAGCGCGGCCGTCGCGAGCAGGACGATGAACGCCCAGCCGATCGGGCTGCCGACGACGTTGTCGCTGGCGCGTGGCACGGCGATGAAGGTCACCACGGTGCTGGCGGCCGCGAGCAGGAGGAAGACGATGTACCCGGCCAGCCTGACCCGTGAGGCCCGGCGCTGGAGGACGCCCTCCGTCTTGTGCGCGAGCCACGCGGCGCCGTGAGTGGTGAAGAGGGCGAGACCGGTGATGCCGATCAGCAGGCTGTAGGGGTTGAGGAGCTCGAGGAAGGTGCCCGTGTAGTCGCCGTTGGCGTCGAGCGGCACCCCGCGGATGACGTTGCCGAGGGCGACGCCGGCGAGCAGCGCCGGCAGCAGGCTGCCGACGAAGAAGCCGGCGTCCCAGACCCGTGCCCACTTCTCGTCGCGGTGGTGGAACTCCATGGACACGGCGCGCAAGATCAGGCCGAAGAGGAAGAGCATGATGGCCAGGTAGAAGCCGCTGAAGGTCATGGCGTAGACCGGCGGGAAGGCGGCGAAGAGCGCGCCGCCGCCGGCGACGAGGAAGACCTCGTTGCCGTCCCAGACCGGGCCGATGGCGCTGCGGATCGCGGCCTTCTGCTCCTCGGTACGCCCGAGGAACGGGTAGAGCACGCCGGCGCCGAGGTCGAAGCCGTCGAGGACGGCATACCCGGTGAGGAGCGCGGCGACGAGCACGAACCAGACGTCTGCGAGCGTCATCTCGGCACCTCCCTCACCTCGCCGGGGCCCCGGCCCCGGCGGGTCGCGGTCCTTCGTCGGCGGCCACGGGCACCGGCTCCGGGGCGGCGGCCCCGCCGAGCATCGTGGCGACGTCCTCGGGCCCCTTGCGGATGATGCCGAAGACGACCCGCACCCAGCCGATGAAGAGCAGCAGGTACACGACGGCGAACAGGGCGAGCGTCGTGCCCACCTCGGCGGCCGAGACCACCGGCGAGACGCCGTCGACGGTGCGCAGCAGCCCCTGGACGATCCAGGGCTGGCGCCCGACCTCGGTCGCGGCCCAGCCCGTCTGGATGGCGATCTGCGGCAAGAAGACGGCGAAGACCAGGATCCACAGCATCCACCGGCTCCGCTCGAGGCGCCCGAGAGCGTGCATGAGCAGCGCGAGCGCCAGCAGGCCGATCATCAGGAACCCGGTGGCGATCATCAGGTGGTAGGCCTGGAAGGTCAGCTGTACCGGCGGCCGGTCCTCGGCGGCAACGCTCGAGAGGCCGGTGACCTCGTGGGCGGGGTCGAGGCCGAGCATGAGGCTGAGACCGCTCGGGACACCGAGCCCGACGACCTCCTGACCGCCGTCGCGCACCCAGCCGAAGAGCCAGAGGGTCGAGTTGCTCTCCGTCTCCCAGACCGACTCGAAGGCCGCCATCTTGATGGGCTGCTCCTCGGCGACCTGGACCGCGTGCCAGTGACCGACGAACGGCATCGCCACGGCGGTCACGAGCCCGAGGACGAGCCCGGTGGTCATCCACGAGCGCGCCAGGCGCACGTGGCGGCCCTTGAGAAGGTACCAGGCGGCGATGGCGGCGATCGCGAACCCGCCCATCACCCACGTGGCGACGACGGTGTGCGTGAGGCGCGGCAGGGTGGACGGGTTGAAGACCGCCGCCCAGAAGCTCGTGAGCACGGCGCGCCCCTCCTCGATCGCGAAGCCGCGCGGCGTGTGCTGCCACGAGTTGGCGATGAGGATCCACACCGCCGATAGGTGCGCTCCGATCAGCACCAGCCACGCCGAGGCGTAGTAGAAGCCCCGGGACACGCGCTTGCGGCCGAAGAGCAGGATGCCGAGGAAGGTCGACTCGAGGAAGAAGGCGAAGAGGCCCTCGGCGGCGAGCAGCGACCCGAAGATGTCGCCGACGAAGCGCGAGTAGTCGGCCCAGTTGCTGCCGAAGGCGAACTCCATCGTGATCCCGGTGGCCACGCCGATCGCGAAGGTCGCCGTGAAGAGCTTGATCCAGAAGTTCGGAGGCGGCCCTGTGCGCCGGCACGCCGCTCTTGTAGTAGCGACGCTCGGCGAGGACGACCATGAGCGCGAGCCCCATGCTGAACGGCACGAAGATGAAGTGGTAGCCGACCGTGAAAGCGAACTGGAGCCGGGAGAGATCGAGCGCGTCCATGTCGCTGCAGCACCTCCTGGAGGTCAGGGTCTGCGGGCCCGGGCCAGTCCGCGTCGCTCGCGGCGACGTCGGGGGCGCCGAATCGGACAGCCCCGGTGCAGATTGCGTCGATTCTGCCCGCGAGGGCGGGCGCGTGTCAACGTGGCGCGGGCGGCTCGGGCGGGGCGCGTCGCTGCATAGAACGTAATGATTCGCGCATCAGCCCTTCCGTTCCGCGCCGTTCTGTGCTACCCTGCCGTCGGGCCGGCTGACGAAGTGCCGGCCGTTTCGCTGTTTTCAGGAGGCTGATAGCGTTGGCTGAAGAACTGCTTGAGTGTCACGAGTGCTCCGCACTCTGCGAGAAGGTCGTCTACCCGGCGGCCTGTCTCAGTATGAACTGCCGGTTCCTCTACGCGTTCAAGGAGGACGGCCGCACCTTCTTCGGGTGCATCGAGAAGGTCTTCCCGCACGAGATCGAGCTCGAGCTCTTCGAGAGCATCGAGCGCGGCAAGGGTGGCTTCGGCACGGTCAAGGCGGTGCGCCAGCCGCTGCCGCAGTGCTCCGTCGCCGTTCAGAGCTGCTACGCCTGCGACGAGGCGCCGCTCTGCCGCAACATGTACTTCCGCCGTCGCGAGCGGCGCGAAGTGCAGACCGTCGAGGACTGACCAGCCGCACACCCCGCAGGCCGAGCTGCCGCGCGCGGTCGAGCCGCTGCGCGGTTCGGCCGACACGCGGCCGGGCCGAAGCATGGGCCGTCGCGGACCGGCGGTGGTATACTCAGCCCTGCGTGAGCATCATGTGGGGGCGATCGGTTTCGACATGGGCAGACCGCGGTCGGAGCAGCAAGCCGAGGTTCCCGGAGGCCTCGTTAAACAGCCGGGAAACACCATCTGCCGAGAGTAATCTCGCGCTGGCTGCCTAACTACTAGTTAGGCGCCCGTCACGCCCGGAGCGTCCGCGACCGGGGTCGTGGCGTCACTAAGCGGACTGGAGTGCGCCCGGCAGGCTTCGACCGGGCGGGCTCGAGACTGATCGAGGCTGGCGACCGGCACCCGGCCGACGCGGGGGCCGCGAGCGAGATCAAAAGCGCCGGCTGAGCTTGGAGAGACTCCGACCGGGCTCCCGTGGACGCGGGTTCGATTCCCGCCGCCTCCACCAACCCTCCCTCGCTCTGCCTCGGCGCCGTCGCGTCGCAGCGGCCTGAGCGCACCGGAGCCGCGCGCGGCCGGGGCTTCCCCGGCCGGGCGACCGCTATACTGCGTGCCGTGGACGAACCTCCCGACAGCGGCCGCTCCCGCCTGCGCAGGCTGATCGACCCGGCCGTGCTCAGCGGGGGCGCGGCGTTGCTCATCACAGTCGCCGCTCTCGTCACCTACTTCGGGCGCGACCCGGCACCCGCCGAGTACCGCGCCGACGACACCTTCTCGCTGGTCCTCACCCTGGCGGCGACGCTCCCGCTCGCCGCCCTCTGGCTGTCGCCTCTGGCCGTGCTCGGGGCCGTGATCGTCGCGGTCATCGCGCTGGCCCTGGGCGACTACCAGCCGATGAACGCGACGCTGTGGGCGGTGATCATCGCCGCCGTCACGACCGCCGCCTTCGACAGCGTGCGGCGGGCGATCATCGGCGGCTTCGTGCTCGCCGCCGGCCTGCTCCTCGCGTTCGCCCTCTACTGGGGGCAGATGCCGGTCGGGCAGTTCGTCGCCATCTGGGCCGTCTTCTCGGTCGCCTGGGCGGTCGCCTGGGCGGTGCGCGCCTACCGCATGACGGCGGCGCGCGCGGAGCGCCGGGCGGAGCTCTTCGCCGCCGACCGCGACGCGCGTGCCCGCGAGGCCGTGGCCGACGAGCGCGCGCGGCTCGCGCGCGAGCTGCACGACAGCGTCGGCCACGCGCTCAACGTGGTCGTGCTTCATGCCGGCGCGGCGCGCCGGGTGCTCGAGAAGAAGCCCGCGCTGGCCGGCGAGGCCCTGGTCTCGATCGAGACCGCCGGCCGCCAGGCGCTGGCCGACATCGAGCGCATGCTCGGGATCCTGCGCGCCGAAGAGGACGTGTCGATGGAGTCGGCGCCCGGGGTCGAGCGCATTCCCGCGCTCGTGCAGCAGGTACGCGGGGCCGGGCTCCCCGTCGAGCTGGCGCTCGAGCCCGGCCCGGGCGACCTGCCGGCGAGCATCGACCTCACCACCTACCGCATCGTGCAGGAGGCGCTCACCAACGTGCTCAAGCACGCCGGCCGGGCGCGCGCCTGGGTCGACGTCGGCTGCCGCGAAGGTATGCTCTTCGTGACCGTCGCCGACGACGGGCGCGGCGCGGCCGCGGCGCCGTCGGAGGGCGGCGGCCGCGGTCTCGCCGGTATGCGCGAGCGCGTGATGATCTTCGGGGGAGAACTGCATGCGGGTCCCCGCCCCGAGGGCGGCTATCTTGTGCAGGCCCGCCTGCCGCTGAAGGAGAGGTGACGACGTGACGATCCGCATCGTGCTCGCCGACGACGAGCAGCTCGTGCGCTCGGGTCTGCGTCTCATCCTCGAGTCCGAGGACGACCTCGAGGTCGCCGCCGAGGCCGGCGACGGCACCGAGGCCGTCGCCCTCGTGCGCCGCCTTGATCCCGACGTCGTCCTCATGGACGTGCAGATGCCGGTCATGAACGGCATCGAGGCGACGCGCGAGATCGCCGCCCTGGGCCGCGAGACCAGCTCGCGCGTCCTGATCCTCACGACGTTCGACCTCGACGAGTACGTGTACGAGGGCCTGCGCGCCGGCGCCAGCGGCTTCCTCCTCAAGCGCACGCCGGCCGAGGAGCTGCTCGACGCCGTGCGCGTCGTCGCCGCCGGCGACGCGCTCATCGACCCCGGCGTCACCCGGCGCCTCATCGAGCACTTCCGCGAGCGCGAGCAGCTGCGCACGCGGCGCGAGCTCTCGGCCCCTCAGGGCCTCGACGATCTCACCGAACGCGAGCGCGAGGTCCTGCTGCTCGTCGCCCGCGGGCTCTCGAACCACGAGATCGCCCAGCAGCTGTACCTCTCCGAGGGCACCGTCAAGACGCACGTCAAGCACGTGTTCGCCAAGCTCGCCCTGCGAGACCGTGCCCAGGCCGTGATCCTCGCCTACGAGAGCGGGCTCATCGAGCCCGGGACTTCGGCGCCCGGCGTCTGAGCCGGCGTCGGGGCTGCGGCGCGCGGACGCGCGCCGCAGCCCCGACCCGTGGCACCGTCTACCACCCGGGGGGTAGGACCGCCCCGGCGTGAATCCCACCGCGGACACAGGCGATTCACCCGCCCGGGGAGACGCGCTCGTGCACACCGTCCTCTAACCTGTTCGTGAACGATCGGCAACGACAGGAGGAGGTGAGCACACGATGTCAGCCCTCAAGTACTTCTTCGGCGTGGTCGCCCGGCCGCAGACGTGGCTCGACTACGTGTACCTGTGGCTCGCCTTCCCTCTCGGGCTCTTCTACTTCATCTTCCTCGTCGTCGGCTTGAGCGTCGGTCTCAGCCTGGTCATCGTCTGGGTCGGCATCCCGATGCTGCTGCTCGTGGCCGGGGCCTGGTACCTCTTCGCCGGCCTCGAGCGCGTCCTCGCCCGCGAGCTGCTCCGTGCGCCCGTCGCCCCGGCGCCGAGGGCGTGGGAGGCGGCCGACGGTGTCTGGAACAAGCTCAAGGCGCACTTCGCCTCGGCCTCGACCTGGAAGGACCTCGTCTTCCTGCTCGCGCGGCTCCCGATCGGCATCGTCTCGTTCACCATCGTGACGACGCAGGCCGGCCTGGCCGCCGCCTTCATCGGCGCGCCGTTCTTCCAGCGCTTCGACGCCCTGTGGATCGGCGGGCAGCGCATCGACTCGCCCGGCGTCGCCCTCGCCCTCGTGCCCGTCGGCATGCTCATCGTGATCGCCCTCTTCCACGTGGTCCACGGCTGGGCATGGCTCTGTGGCAAGCTGGCGACGGCGCTGTTCGGCGACGGGCGCGCGGCACCCCCGTCCGCGCAGGCTGGACCGCCCGCCTGGGCGCAGCCGGTGCAGCACCCGCAGGCGCCGCAGTACCCGCCGTACCCGCACGAGCCGCAGTACCCCCAGGGCGCCCAAGCGCCGCACGAGCCGCAGTACCCGCAGCAGCCTCAGGCGCCGGCGCCGCAGGGCCCCCAGTACGCGCCGGCGCAGCCGTCGCCGCAGGGCCCCCAGTACGCGCCGGCGCAGCCGGCGCGGCGCCGGTGCAGCAGGATCAGAGGCTACCCGCAGGCGCCGCAGTACCCGCCGGCGCAGCAGGACCCGCCGGCGCAGCAGTACCCGCCGGCGCAGCAGCTACCCGCCGGCGCAGCAGTACCCGCCGGCGCAGTACGTACCCGCCGGCACGCAGCATGCGCCTACCCGCGGCGCCGTGGGAGCCGCTCCGGCGCCCAGCGCTCAGCAGACCCCTCCGTCGCCGGCGAGCCCCCCGCCGGCCACGACGACGGCGCCGCCGGCCGAGCCCGTTTCGGCCGCCGAGCCGGCGACGCCGACCCCCGACGCGCCGACCCCCGGCCACGACGAGGCGCCGCCCGACCCCCGACGCGCCGACCCCCGACGCACCGACCCGTCCGTAGTGAGTGGAGGTATCCCCATGGACCGCGTGACTCTCAGGAGGCAACTCCTTCCGATCCTCGTCCTGCTGGCCGTGGCGGCGGCCTTCATCGCCTGGTCGCCCGCCGCAGCGTCGGCGGGCACATCCTTCGTCGCCCCGACCGCGGCGGATACATCCCTCGGCGGCCCGAATCCCGCGGACGCACCGCCTGCGCTCGCGGCCGTGGCGCAGACGAACGATCCCATCGTGCGCTTCGGGGAGGACGTGGTGGTCGCCGCCGGCGAGACCTACGAAGGCCTCGTGGTCTTCGGCGGCGACGTCAACGTGCAGGGCACGGTCGACGGCCCGGTCATCGCCTTCGGCGGCGACGTGCAGGTCGCCGGCACGGTGACCGAGGAGGTCGTCGCCTTCGGCGGGCGCGTCGTGCTTGCAGGCACGGCGCGCGTCGGGACGGCCCTCGCTCCCGGCGAGGACGGGGTCATCGCCTTCGGCGGCGACGTGACGCAGGAGCCGGGCGCCGAGGTCTCGGGCAACGTGCGCGAGATCCGCGGCGGCGACCTCGGCTCGGCGATCGGCTGGGCGGTTGGCACCGGTGCCACGGAGCCCTTCCGCCAGTTCTTCTCCTTCGGGGGCTGGGTGGTCACGACCCTCGTCTTCCTCGTCCTCGGTCTGGTCGCGGCGGCGCTGCTGCCGAACCAGATCAGGGCCGTGGGGCGCCAGCTCTCGGCCCGGCCGGCCGCGTCACTCGGCTGGGGCGCCCTCACCTTCTTCGTCATCGCCCCGCTGATCATCGTCGCGCTCGTCATCAGCGTGGTCGGGCTGCTCGTGCTGATCCCGGGTATCCCGACGCTGCTGCTGGCCTACTTCTTCGCCGTCGTCAGCGTCGGCACGTTCATCGCCGAGCGTTTCGTGGCCGGTCGCGTCAGCGACCGCAACCAGCTCTTCCTCGCCATGACGATCGGCGTGGTGGCGACCTCCATCGTGTCGGTCGTGCCGGTGCTCGGCGGGTTGCTGATCCTCGTCATGATGCTCTTCGGCATCGGAGCCTCCCTCATGGCGTTCGGCGACTGGCGGCGGCGCCGCAAGGCCGCCGCGGCCGTGCCGCCCGGCGCGCCGGTCCCGGCTGGCGCGCCGCTGCCCCCGGGCGGCGGAGTGCCGCCGTACCAGCCCGCGGTACCGCCCTACCAGCCCGCGGGACCGCCGTACCAGCCCGTGGGACCGGCGTGGCAAGCCCCGCCGGCGGCGCAGCCCGGAGGCTGGCCGCCGCAGGCGACCCAGCCGCCGGTCGCCGCAGGCCCGCCGGGCGACGCGGCCACGACCGCCGTCACCCAGGCTCCGACGTGGCAGCCCGCGCCGCAGGCACAGTGGCCGCCGGCCGCGCCCCAGGGCCAGGAGCCGGTGCAGCCGCCGGCGGCACTGCAGCCGTCGGCCGAGGTCCAAGGTCCAGCGCCGGTGCAGCCGCCGGCCGCCGAGCAGCCCCTTGCGGCGCCTGCCGCGGTTCCGCAGGCGACCCCCGGGTCGGCTTCTGCGGCGGCGCCTGCCGCGAGTCCTGACGCGGCACCCGCGGCGAGTCCCGAGGCGGCGCCGGACGCGGTCGAGGCCGGCGAGCGAGAGCTCAACACGGACGAGGTTGTCGATGCCGCTGCGGGCGGGCAGACTCCGTCCGATGAGGCGCGCGCGGACGAGGCGCCCGGCGGGCCTCGGCATGAGCCGGTGACGCCGTCGTCCTGAGAGCCGAGGTCACGTGCATGGCGCGGGCGGCCGACCTCTGCGGGTCGGCCGCCCACACATACATCAAGGGAGCACAGGGGAAAGCTCGGGCACAGCCTGAGACACACGGAGGACGAGTATGGACACACGGCCTGAGACCACGGTCACGCAAGAGATGACGTCACAGGGCTGCGACGGGGACGCCGCACTCGGAGCCGACGGGGCGGTCATCGTCGCCCGCGGCGTGCGTCGCACGTACGGTTCGGGAGACGCCGCCGTGGAGGCCCTGCGCGGCGTCGACATCGACCTCGCCCGCGGGCGGCTGACGGCGATCATGGGCCCGTCGGGCTCGGGCAAGTCGACCCTCATGCACATCCTCGCCGGCCTCGACGAGCCGACCGAGGGCAGCGTCGTCCTCGACGGCACCGAGATCACCGACCTCAAGGAGCGCGAGCTCACCCAGCTGCGCCGCGACAAGATCGGCTTCATCTTCCAGACCTTCAACCTGCTGCCGATCGCTGACGGCGCAGGAGAACATCGTGCTGCCGCTGACGATCGCCGGGCGCAAGGCCGACGAGCGAGTGGGTGCGAGCAGCTCATCGACACCGTCGGCCTGGGCGACCGCCTGACCCACCGCCGGCCGAGCTCTCCGGCGGCCAGCAGCAGCGCGTGGCCGTCGCCCGGGCGCTCGTCGGCGCGCCCCGCGGTGCTCTTCGCCGACGAGCCCACCGGCAACCTCGACTCGCGCACCGGCGACGAGGTGCTGGGCCTGCTGCGCCGCTCGGTCGAGACTATGGGCCAGACGATCGTCATGGTCACCCACGACGCCCACGCCGCATCGATCGCCGACCGCGCTCCTCTTCCTCAAGGACGGGGCGATCGTCCACGACTGCGCGCGCATGGGCCGCGACGAGATCTACGAGGTGATCAAGTCCCTGGAGGACGCGCGATGATCCGCATCGCCTGGCGGAGCCTCATCGCGCACAAGCTGCGCTCCTTCCTCACTGCGCTCGCGATCCTGCTCGGGGTGGCGATGATCAGCGGCACCTACGTCTTCACCGACCAGATCGACAGGGCCTTCGACGAGATCTTCACCGAGGCCTACGCGGGCACCGACGTCACGATCACTCGCAAGGCCGGGTTCACCAGCCAGTTCAGCCAGGCGCTCTCGGGGCTGCCCGAGTCGATGGTCGAGGACGTGCGCGCCGTCGACGGCGTCGGCGAGGCGTACGGCTACGTCGCGGGTCAGGGCGCGATCGCGGTCGACGGCGAGGTCGTCGAGACCGGCGGCTCGCCGACCCTGTTCTTCTCGTACGTCCCCAGCGAGCTGAGCGCCACGAGCTACGTCGAGGGGTCGACCGCCGGCGCGCTCCAGCGAGCTCGGCATCGGCAAGAAGCTCGCCGACGACGAGGGGCTCGCCGTCGGCTCGGCGGTGACCGTGATCACCGACACCGGCCCGTACGAGACCACGGTGTCGGGCGTCTTCACGTTCGCCAGCGAGTCGTCGCTGGGGGGTTCGCTCCTCCTCAACATGACGGTCGAGGACGGCCAGACCTGGTTCGACATGGCCGGCCGAGTCTCCGAGATCGACGTGCAGGCCGCCGACGGCGTCGACGCCGACGAACTGGCGGGCCGCATCCGCGCCGCGCTGCCCGAGGAGGCCGAGGTCAAGACCGGCGAGCAGGCGGCCGCCGACCAGAGCGCCGAGATCAGCGACGCGATCGGGTCGTTCCTCAACCCGGTGCTGCTCTCGCTCGGCGGCGTCGCCGTGCTGGTCGGCGCATTCATCATCTTCAACGCCTTCACCATGACCGTCACCCAACGGCGGCGGGAGTTCGCGATGCTGCGCGCTCTTGGCGCCTCGCGGCGCCAGGTGCTCCTCAGCATCACCGGCGAGGCCCTCGTGATGGGCGTGCTGGCCTCGCTCGTGGGGCTGGTCGTCGGTCTCGGCTTCGCCGCCGGGGTCAACGCGCTCATGAAGGCGCTGGACGTGGACATCCCGCTCAGCGGCCTGGCCATGGAACCGCGCACCGTCGTCGTCGGGCTGGCGGTCGGTGTCAGCATCACGCTGCTCTCCGCGCTGGCGCCGGCGCTGCGCGCGACGCGGGTGCCGCCGGTGGCCGCCCTGCAGGAGGGGGCGACGCTGCCGCCCTCGCGCTACGCGCGCTTCAGCCCCTACATCGCCGCCGCCGTCGCGGCCCTCGGTGTCGCCGGGGTCGTCAACGGCATGTATGGGGTGGGCACGACGACCCAGCGCCTGCTCGCAGTGGCCGCAGGCGCGGTGCTGATCTTCGTCGCCATCGCGATGCTGTCGAAGTACTTCGTCGCGCCGGTGGCGGGCTTCATCGGCTGGCCGCTCCAACGTCTGGCGAGGACCAGCGGCCGGCTGGCGCGGGACAACAGCATGCGCAACCCCGCGCGCACGGCCGCGACCGCCTCAGCGCTGATGATCGGGCTCGGCGTCGTGGTCTTCGTCGCCGTGTTCGCGCAGGGCCTCAAGAGCTCGTTCATCGACAGTTTCGACGAGGTCGTGCAAGCCGACTACATCATCGCCGGCGCCAACTTCCTGCCGCTGCCCGCGGACACCGTGCGGCGGGTCGAGAGCGTCCCCGATGTGGTCGCCGCCGCGGGCATCGACGTCCAGCAGGTGCAGGTCGACGACAACGAGGTCACACGGCCGGCACTGTACGCCGTCGACCCCTACGTCTTCGAGCGCGTGTGGACCTTCGACTGGGTCGACGGGGAGGACGAGCTGCTCCTGCAGCTCGGGAACAGCGGCGCCATCGTCGAGCAGCAGACGGCGGACGCGCTCGCCCTGCGTGTGGGCGAGCGCTTCGAGGTCCTGACCGCCGAGGGGACGACGACCGAGCTCGAGGTGCTCGGCGTCTACCGCGACCCGATGATGATCAACGGCGTGACGGTGAGCACGGCGGCGTACGACGACCTCTTCCCGCGGCGGCAGCCCTTCATGGTCGTGCGTCTCGACCGGGGGGCCCTCCGAGACCGCCGGGGCGGCGATCGAGGCCGCTCTGGCCGACGTGCCGACGGCCGACGTGATGACCGCCGCCGAGTACAAGGACAGCATCGTCGGTCAGCTCAACCAGCTCCTCAACCTGCTCTACGGACTGCTGGCGATGAGCGTGATCATCTCGCTCTTCGGCATCATCAACACGCTCGTGCTGTCGGTCTACGAGCGCACGCGCGAGATCGGCCTGCTGCGCGCCATCGGCGCCTCGCGGCGCCAGATCCGGCGCAGCGTGCGCTACGAGAGCGTGATCACCTCGGTGATCGGCGGCGTGCTCGGCATCGTCGTCGGCGTCGCCTTCGCCTACGTGGTGACGACGCGCTTCGGCGGCATGGGCATCAAGTTCGCCGTGCCCGGCGGTGCAGCTCGTCGTCTTCCTCGTCGTGGCGGTGGTCGCCGGCGTGGTGGCGGCGATCCTGCCGGCGCGGCGCGCGGCGCGCATCGACATCCTGCGAGGCGATCCAGTACGAGTGACGGGACGCGGGCGCGGGGCGCGCGAGCGCCCCGCGCCCGCTCGCGCCGTCGCCGCGCTCGCCGGCGCTCCGTCGCGGCGCGTCCGTGCTCCGTGCTCGCCCGGCGTTTTGCGCGCCCCTGCGCACTCCTGTAGCATCCGCGCGGCACCGCCTCGAGCGCGCCCGATCGGGTGCGGCCTCGAGGCCCGGCGACAGGAGTCGGCTTGGTCACCTACCTCGTCATCGCGGTCTTCGTCATCGTGCTGGTCGGCGTCGGCGTCCAGAGCCGGCGGCGCACGCGCAGCGTCGGCGAGTTCTTCCTCGGCGGCCGTGACGTCGGCCCGTGGCTCTCGGCCTTCGCCTACGGCACGACGTACTTCAGCGCCGTGCTCTTCGTCGGCTACGCGGGCAAGGTCGGCTACGGCTTCGGCCTGTCGTCGCTGTGGATCGTCGTCGGCAACGCCCTGCTCGGCACGCTGCTGGCCTGGCTCGTGCTGGCCAAGCGCACGCGGCTGATGACCGAGCGCCTCGGGGCGATGACGATGCCCGAGTTCCTCGCCGTTCGCTTCGACTCCCGCTGGCTCAAGCCGGTGGCGGCGATCGTCATCTTCGTCTTCCTCGTGCCGTACTCCGCCTCGGTCTACTCGGGCCTCGGCTACCTCTTCGAGGAGGTCCTCGGCATCGACTACACGGTGGCCCTCTGGGTCATGGCGGCGCTCACCGCCGTCTACCTCGTGCTCGGCGGTTACATCGCCGTCGCCCGCAACGACCTGATCCAGGGTCTGGTCATGGTCGTGGGCGTGATCATGATGGTCGGCTACGTCGTGCGCGCCCCCGAGGTCGGCGGCTTCGGCG
This sequence comes from uncultured Thermoleophilia bacterium, assembly GCA_963814545.1. Taxonomy (GTDB): domain Bacteria; phylum Actinomycetota; class Thermoleophilia; order UBA2241; family UBA2241; genus UBA2241. The sequence goes on from CAWFDC010000005.1 coordinate 119,401, forward strand.
CCGCCTCGACAAGCTCGAGGCGGCGGCGCCGTCGACCGTCGAGGTGTGGCCGCCGTGGAACCTGTCGCCGTTCTCCTGGGAGGCCTTCCTCCAGTCGCCGGCCGTCGTCCTGCTCTCGCTCGTGCTGCTCACGAGCCTCGGGGTGTGGGGGCTGCCGCAGATGGTGCACAAGTTCTACGCCATCCGCGACGAGAAGGTCGTGCGCCCGGCGATCGTGATCTCGACCCTGTTCGCGGCGCTCATGACCTTCGGCGCCTACTACACCGGCGCGCTGAGCCGTCTCTTCCCGGGCGTGCCCGAGCTCGCCGCCGAGAAGCGCTTCGACGAGATCATCCCCGTGGTGCTCACCGAGGCGCTGCCCGAGACGCTCGTCGCGGTCATCCTGCTGCTCGTGCTCTCGGCCTCGATGTCGACGCTCGCGGGGCTGGTCATGATCTCGGCCTCGGCGATCACCATCGACCTCATCAAGGGCGAGGTGAAGCGCGACCTCGGGCGGCGCTCGTCTGTGCTGCTGATGCGCGGGCTCATCGTGTTCTTTGTCATCCTCTCGGTCGTCATCGCCCAGCAGCAGTGGCAGCTCATCCTCAACCTCATGGCGCTGTCGTGGGGCACGGTGGCCGGCTGCTTCCTCGGGCCGTTCGTCTGGGGCCTCTTCTGGCGTCGCGTCAGCGCCGCTGCGGTGTGGGTCAACATCGCTGTCGCGCTCACGCTCATGCTCAGCCTCGGCTACGGCTACGCGGCCGACCCTGCGACCTCGGGCTACGTGCCGGTGATCGCCGTGCTCACGATGCTCGTCTCGCTCGTGATCACGCCGCTGGTCAGCCTCGTCACGCCGGCGCCCCGGGCGGCCACCGTGGCGCGCGCCTTCGAGGGGCCGGCCGGTGTGGTCGCGGCAGCTGCGGCAGCGGCGGACGCCGCCGCAGCGGCGGAGCTCGCCGAAGCGCCGGCCGAGCCCGCGACGGCCGAGGGCCGGCCGGCCTGAGACGGGCGAGGTCGCGCGGCGGGGCCTGAGGCGGCCGACGGCGCTCGACGCGGCCTGAGGCGGGCGACGTCGCGCGGCACCGCGGGCGCTGCTGCCCGCGCCGACGAACAGGCGCGTCCGAAGGGACTGCGACATGCTGGCCGCGCTCCTCGCGCTGGCGTCGAGCCTCTGCTACGGCTCGTCGGACTTCATCGCCGGGCTGCAGTCGCGGCGTCGCTCCGTGTGGTCGGTGCTGGCCGTCAGCCAGCCGGCCGCACTGCTCTTCGCCGGCGTGCTCCTCGCGGTCCAGTGGTCGCCGCTCGCCGCTCCCGGGCCTCTTCTCGTGGCGCTGCTGGGCGGCCTCGCCTTGGCCGCGGCCGCCGTCCTCTACTACCACGCGCTCTCGGCGGGCACGATGAGCGTGGTCGCGCCGATCGCGAACGCCGGCGTCCTGGTGCCGGTGCTCGTGGGTCTGGCCTCCGGTGAGAGCCTGCGTGCGCTCCAGTACGTGGGCATGACCCTCGCCATCGCCGGCATCGTGCTGAGCTCGCACACGGAGGCGCGTGGCGTGGGACACACCAGTCTGCGCAGCGTGCTGTACGCCGTGGGCTCGGCGACGTGCTTCGGCGTGGTGATGCTGGCCCTGACCTTCGGCGGCCGCGAGGACGTCTACTGGTCGGTCTTCGGTGTGCGCCTCGGGGCGACGGGGGCGATCCTGGCTTACATCATGCTGCGCCGCCCCCGCCTCGAGATGCCGCGGCGCGCCCTTCCGGCCTTTGTCGCCGTGGGGGTGCTGGCGATGCTCGCCAACGTCCTCTACACGGCGGCGGCGACGATCGGGTATCTCAGCGTGGTCTCCGTGCTGGCCAGCCTGTCTCCGGTGGTCGTGGCCGTCCTCGCGGGGGGGATGCTGCACGAGCGGCTCTCGCGCGCGCAGCTCAGTGCCGCCCTGGTCGTGCTCGTCGGGGTCGTCCTGCTGGCCGCCGGCTGAGCCCGGCGCCGGGGAGGCACGCCGGACCGGCGTGCCTCCCCGGCGCCGGGCTCAGCTCCGCAGCAGCGCGAAGACGACCGCCGCCAGCACGAGCAGGAGCGAGGCGGCGAGGACGAACCTGGTCGTCAGCCGGTGCCGCATAGCGTCACACCGTCCATCCTGTGGGGATCGTCATGCTGCGTCCTTCAGTCGAGCGCGAAGCGCTCCGAGTGGATGTCGTCGAGCGGGACGCCGATTGCGAGCAGGGCCTCCTCCGCGGCGTCCATCATCGCGTCCGGTCCGCAGATGAAGTACACGCGGTCCGGGAGCCCGTCGACCGCGTGCCGGCGGAGCAGGCCGGCGTCGACGCGCCCGGTCTCGCCGGCCCAGCCTTCGGGCGGGCGGCTGAGCACGTAAGTCACGCGCAGGTCGAGAGAGCCCGCGGCCAGCCGCTCGAGCTCGCCCCTGAAGATGAGGTCCTCGGCGCGCCGGGCAGCGTAGACGAGGCGGTGGGGCCGCGGGTCGTCGCGGTCCTCGAGGGTGCGCAGCATGCCGACGAACGGCGTGATCCCGACGCCGGCGGCGATGAACACGTAGCCGGGCGCCGGATAGCGGTCGATGCTGAAGGCGCCGTAGGCGCCCTCGACGTAGGCCCGGGTGCCCGCGGGCGTCTCCGCGACCCGTCCCGTCCAGTCGCCGAGCGCCTTGATGGTCAGCTCCATGCGCCTCGGCCGCGCCGCGCTCGAGGAGATCGAGAAGGGGTGCTGCTCGACCGTGAACGGTGAGTCGCCGAGGATCAGCCAGGCGAACTGACCGGGGAGGAAGCGCAGGCCCTCGTGTCCGACCGGCTCGAGGGCGAGCGTCGTCGCGTCGGCGGTCTCGCGACGCACCGCGGCGACGCGCCACGGGCGGCGGCGCAGGCGCAGGGGCTTGACTATGCGCACGTAGGCGAGAAGGGCCACGAGCGCCGCGGCCATCGCCGCCCAGAAGGCGCGCTTCCACGGCTCGTCCAGGTAGTGGCCGACGAGCTCGATGTGGGTGAGCGAGAAGGCGACCGCCACCACGGCGAGGATCCCGTGAGCGATGCGCCAGGGCTCGTACGAGAGGCGGAGCGGGCCGCGCCAGGCCGAGGAGACGACGAGGGCCAGCAGGGCGACCAGCCCGGTGACGCCGAAGCGGGCGCGCCACGGCGCCTCCACGACGTTCAGCAGGGCGAGCAGCTCGGGGTCGCGCACGAAGAGGATGACCGGGTGCGCGACCACCATCAGCGTGGCCACGACGGCGATCTGCCGGTGGAACTGGATGACCACGTCGAGGCCGTACGGGGCGGCAACGTGTCGCAGCCTGGCCGTGACGGCGAACTGAAGGGCCATGGTGGAGAGCCCGAGGAAGCCGAGGGCGACGGACAGCTCCGTCCACACGTCGCGCCGCGGGGGCAGCTCGTCGAGGGCGAGGACGAGAAGGGGGGCGGCGGCGAGGGCGAGATAGAGGCCGATGTAGGCCGAGCCCACGAGCAGCCTCCGCGAGCGGGAGTGGTGATGTCCGCCGTGCTCTGTGTCCGCGTGAGCCGTGTTCGTCATCCGCTCCGCGATCGGGAGTGTGTCGGCGGCCCAGCGGCCGGCCGCGGGGCCGGCTGCGATTCTACCCCGCGCCCCCAACGCTTTGCTTCGACGCGGTCGCGAGAACGAGGCGAGTGGAGAGCCTCGACCGGGGGTCGGTCATGGGAGGAGGCAGACGATGATGCGCGTCTCCTGCAAGGATATCGGGCGTGGAGAGCTGCGACTTCAGCGGCGAGGCGGAGAAGGCCGGCAAGGTCGAGGACCTGGTGCTGCCCCACATCCGCGACGCTCACCCGAGATGATCACCGGGCTGGACTTCAAGCAGTACTCCGAGCTCGAGCGCACGGTGAAGGCGGCGATCGTCGACGCGGGCGTGCGCCACGCCGCCGTCCACGCCCGCCGCGCCGCCCGCGCGCCCCGTCGCTACGCCTGGTCGCGCAGGTCCACCACCCGGGCCGCCGCGCCACCGGTGCGCTCGATCGTGCCCGGCTCGACGAGCTTGACGCGCGTGCGCAGGCCGAGGGCGGACTGCAGTCTGTCGGCGACCGACGCGCTGGAAGGCGACCATGTCGCCCATGCGGTCGGTGAACACGCGCTCGTCGACCTCGAGGCGGATCTCGAGGTCGTCGAGGTTCTTCTCGCGGTCGACGACGACCAGGTAGTGCGGGCGCACGCCCTCGATCTTCACGAGCACGTCCTCGATCTGGCTGGGGAAGATGTTCACGCCGCGCACGATGAGCATGTCGTCGGTGCGCCGCCGCACCTTGGCCATCCGCGCCAGCGTGCGGCCGCACTCGCAGCGCGCCGTGTCCAGTGCGGTCACGTCGTGGGTGCGGTAGCGGAGGAGCGGGAAGGCCTCCTTGGTCAGCGTCGTGAGGACGAGCTCGCCCTCCTCGCCGTACTCGAGCGGCTCACCGCTCGCCGGGTCGACGACCTCGAGCAGCAGGTGGTCCTCGTTGACGTGCAGCCCGCAGGCACAGTCGCACTCGCCGGCGACGCCGGGGCCCATGACCTCGGAGAGGCCGTAGTTGTCGGTGGCGCGGATGTGCAGGCGCTCCTCGATCTCGGCGCGCATCGCGTCCGAGCACGGCTCGCCGCCGAAGAGGCCGAGGTGAAGCTTGAACGAGGCGATGTCGACGCCGAGCTCGTCGGCCTGCTCCGCCAGGTACAGGGCGTAGGAGGGCGTCGAGACGAGCACGGTGGTGCCGAAGTCGCGCATCATGACCAGGTGGCGCTCGCTCTGCCCGGCGCCGGCCGGGATGATCGTCGCCCCGATGCGCTCGATGCCGTAGTGCAGGCCCCAGCCGCCGGTCGACATGCCGTAGGGGAAGGCCATCTGGACGAGGTCGCCGCGCTGCACCCCGGCCGCCGCGGCGACACGCGCCGTCAGCTCCGTCCAGGTGTTGACGTCGCCGCGCGAGTAGCCGACCACGACCGGCGTGCCGGTCGCGCCCGAGGAGGAGTGCACGCGCACGACCTCGTCGAGCGGCAGGGCGAACATGCCGAAGGGGAAGGTGTCGCGCAGGGCGCTCTCGTCGGTGAACGGCAGGCGCCGGACGTCGTCCAGGGCGCGGATGTCGCGCGGCCGGAGGCGGCGTTCCTCCATGGCGGCGCGGTAGTGCGGCACGCGCTCGTAGGCCCACGCCGTGGTCATCTGGAGGCGCCGCAGCTGGAGCTGGTGCAGCGCCGCGCGGTCCATGCACTCGTATTCCGGGTTCCAGATCATCGGTCGTCTCCTTCAGCCTGCCACGTACCGAGGTAGATGGTCTGCACCGACTGGTCGGCGAGGAGGTCGGCGGACGGGCCTTCCAGCACGACGCGGCCCGTACGCATGACGTACCCGCGATCGGCGTGCCTGAGCGCCAGGCGGGCGTCCTGCTCGACGAGCAGGATCGTGAGGCCCCGGGCGCGCAGCTCGTCGAGGGCGGCGAAGATCTCGGCGATCACCTTGGGCGCCAGGCCCAGGGACGGCTCGTCGAGCAGCAGGAGGCGCGGCTGCGACATCAGCGCGCGGCCCACCGCCAGCATCTGCTGCTCGCCGCCGGAGAGGGTCTCGGCGGGCTGCGCCGCGCGCTCCTCGAGCACGGGGAAGAGGGCGTGCACGCGAGCCAGAGCCTCGGCAGTCGCGGCCTTGCGCTTGCGGCCCGCGCCGTAGGCGCCGAGCGCGAGGTTCTCGCGCACGCTCATGGGGCCGAAGAGCAGGCGGCCCTCGGGCACGAGGGCGAGGCCGTCGCGCACGAGCCGCTCCGGGCGCGCGGTGCCGACCGGGGCGCCGCGGTAGGCGACCGTCCCGGCGCTCACCGCGACGAGCCCGACGATCGCCTTGAGGAGGGTCGACTTGCCGGCGCCGTTGGCGCCGATCACGGCCACAAGCTCGCCCTCGGCGACCGTGAGGTCGATGCCGTGGAGCACGGCGGCGCGGCCGTAGCCGGCCTGCACGCCGCCGAGCTCGAGGAGCACGCCGGCCTCAGTCATCGTCGTCCCCTCCCTCGCCGAGGTAGGCGGCGATCACGGCGGGGTCCTTCTGGATCATCCGCGGCGGGCCCTCGGCGATCTTGCGCCCGCGATCGAGCACGACGATCTCGTCCGAGACCTCCATCACCAGCCCCATGTGGTGCTCGACGATGACCACGGTGATGCCCGCGTCCCGGACCCGGTAGAGCGTCTGCACGAGCTCACGGCTCTCGGTCGCGTTCAGGCCCGCGGCCGGCTCGTCGAGGAGCAGGAGTCGCGGCCCGGTGGCGAGGGCGCGGGCGATCTCGACCAGGCGGCGGATGCCGGCGGGGAGGTCGGCGGCCGGCACGTCGACCCACTCCTCGATGCCGATCAGGCGCAGCAGGCGGCCGGCCTCGGCGCGGGCGTCGCGGTCCTCGGCCTGCGCCGAGGGCAATCTGAGCATGGCCGCCGTGAAGCCGCGACGCTGGCGCGCCTGCACGCCGACCATGACGTTCTCTCCGGCGCTCAGCTCGTCGAAGAGCTGCGTGTTCTGGAAGGTACGTGCGACGCCGGCGCGCACCGTGTCGCGCGGGCGGCGGCCGACGAGCTCGGCGCCGGCGAAGACGACGGAGCCCGAGTCCGGACGGTCGAAGCCGGTGAGGGCGTTGAACAGCGTCGACTTGCCGGCGCCGTTGGGCCCGATCAGAGCTTTGATGGTGCCCTCGAAGACGTCGAACGAGACGTCGTCGACGGCGGTCAGGCCACCGAAGCGTTTCGTCACCTTGCGTACCTGGAGAAGGCTCACGCGGCCTCCCCGCGCCCGCCCCGCCGGCTCCACAGGCCGGCGATCCCCCGGGGAGCGAAGATCACCACGAGGACGATGGCGAGGCCGTAGATGTCCTCGCGGTACGACTGGATCGTCTGCGACGCCTCCTGCGGCAGGCCGGGGATCAGGGCGTCGATGTACTGGACCAGCGTGAGCAGGACGGCGGCCAGCAGCGGCCCGGCCAGCGAGCCGGTGCCGCCGAGTACGGCCATGGCCAGGAAGGTCACGGACGCCGTCAGCGTGAAGACGCTCGGCGAGATGAAACCGACGACGCCGGCGTAGAGGGCGCCGGCGAGCCCGGCGAGCAGGGCGCTGACGACGAACGTGCGCACCTTGACGCCGACCACGTCGACGCCGCTCGCCTGGGCGCCGGGCTCGCTGCCGTGCAGCGCCCGCATGGCGCGCCCGGGGCGCAGCGAGGTCACGTTGTAGGCGGCCAGCAGCGCCACGCCGACGACCGCCCAGACGAGCCAGTAGAGGGTGGCGGCGTCGCCCACCTCGAGGGGGCCGAGCGATACTTGCCGGCGCCGTTGGGCCCGATGAGGGCCTTGATCGTGCCCTCGAAGACGTCGAACGAGACGTCGTCGACGGCGGTGAGACCGCCGAAGCGCTTGGTCACCTTGCGCACCTGCAGCAGGCTCACGTGGCCTCCCCGCGCCCGCCCCGCCGGCGCCACAGGCCGGCGATCCCCCGGGGGCGAAGATCACCACGAGCACGATGGCGAGGCCGTAGATGTCCTCGCGGTACGACTGGATCGGTCTGCGCCGCCTCCTGCGGGAGGCCGGGGATCAGGGCGTCGATGTACTGGACGAGCGTGAGCAGGACGGCGGCCACGAGCGGCCCGGCCAGCGAGCCGGTGCCGCCGAGCACGGCCATGGCGAGGAAGGTGATCGACGCCGTCGAGCGTGAAGACGCTCGGCGAGATGAAGCCGACGACGCCGGCGTAGAGGGCGCCGGCGAGGCCGGCGAGCAGGGCGCTGACGATGAACGTGCGCACCTTGACGCCGACCACGTCGACGCCGCTCGCCTGGGCGCCCGGCTCGCTGCCGTGCAGCGCCCGCATGGCGCGCCCCGGGCGCAGCGAGGTGACGTTGTAGGCGGCCAGCACGGCGACGCCGACGACCGCCCAGACGAGCCAGTACAGGGCGGCGGCGTCGCCGACCTCGAGGGGGCCGAGCGAGGGAACGGGATGCCCCCGAAGCCGTCGACGCCGCCGGTGACCGGCTCGGCCTCCTGGAACGTGAGCGCCATGAGCTCGCCGAAGCCGAGGGTCGCCATGGCGAGGTAGTGCCCCTTGAGGCGGAGGCTCGGCATGGCGAGCACGAGGCCGCCCAGGGCGGCGAGCGCCGCCGGCGACGGCGAACCCGGCCGGCCACGGCCAGCCGAGGCGCACGGTGCAGTAGGCGCTCGCGTAGGCGCCGAGGCCCACGAACGCGGCGTGCCCGAGCGAGACCTGCCCGGCGTGGCCGAAGAGCAGCGCGAGGCCGACGACGACGAGCGCGTTGATGCCGGCGAAGGTGAAGACCTTGAGCAGGAAGCGGTCGGTCACGACGAGCGGCAGCAGGGCGACGACGGCGACGGCCGCGAGCGGGGCGAGGGCCCTGAGCGTGCGTGCGCCCATCACATCTTCACCCGCCCCGAGCCCCCGAACAGGCCCTGGGGCCGCACGAAGAGCACGACGAGCAGGACGACCAGGGCCACGGCGTCCTTGTAGAGCGGGTCGATGTAGCCCGCGGTGAGGCTCTCGAGGAGCCCGAGGAGCAGGCCGCCGCCGACGGCCGCCACGGGGTTGCCGAGGCCGCCGAGGATGGCGGCCGCGAAGCCCTTGACGCCCATGCCGGCGCCGACGTGGAAGGAGGCCTGGGTCAGCGGCGCGACTGCGAGGCCGGCGACGGCGCCGAGGGCGGCGGCGAGGGCGAACGAGGCGGTCACCATCGCCTGCGCGTTGACCCCCACGAGGCGCGCCGCGTCGCGCTGGATCGAGGTGGCGCGCATGGCGCGCCCGAAGGTGGTCCGGCGGTAGAGCAGCGCGAGGGCGACGACGGCCAGCCCGGTGAGCACCCAGATCCACAGCGTCTGACGCTCGACGGCGGCGCCCAGGAGCTTGAGCGAGGCTCCTTCGGTGAACGGCGTCCAGGGGGAGCTCGTCGGGGCCGAAGAGGTGCAGCGCCATCTGCCGCAGCAGGACGGCTCCGCCGATCGTGACCATGATGATGCGCAGCGGGTCGCCGCCCTTGATGGGGCGGACGGCGAGGAGCTCGAAGACGGCGCCGATGGCGGCGGTGGCGGCGACCGCCGCCACCGCCGCCAGCGGCAGCGGCAGGCCGAGCCCGGCGAAGAACACGCCCAGCATGCCGCCGAGCATGAAGAACTCGCCCTGGGCGAAGTTGATCGCCCCCGTGGCGGCGAAGACGATCGTGAAACCCAGGGCGACGAGCGCGTAGATCGAGCCGTTCTTCAGGCCCGCGATGAGGAACTGCAGCAGCTCGTCCACGGTGTCGGCCCCCGCGCCCTCAGCTCTCCGCGACGGTCGCGCGGGTCGACGCGAGACGCGGCCCCCGGACCCGCGTGCGGGTCCGGGGCCGCGGGTCGCGCGCCCGCCGCGCTCCGCGTCGCGGCGGGCGTCGACGGGCGCGTGCCGAGGGCTCGAAGGGCGTCTCGGTGCACGCGGGCTACTCGGCCAGCGTCCACTCGCCGCCGGCGATCTCGTACATGGTGAGGTCGCTCGACGGTCATCCCGTTGTGGTCCTCGGGCGAGAAGGTGAAGGTGCCGCCGATGCCGACCCAGCCGGAGGTCGCCTCGATCTCGTCGCGGAGCGCCTCCGGCGGTGATGTCGCCGTCGATGCGCCGCGCCGCCTCGACGACCAGGTAGAGGGCGTCGTAGGCGTGGCCGGCGAAGGTGCTCGGCGCTTCGCCGTAGGCGGCCGTGTACCGGTCGATGAAGTCGGTGGCGACCGTGTAGGCCTCGGTGCCCTCGCCGTACGCCTCGGGGATGAGGACCTTGCCGGCGGCGAACTTCACGCCCTCGGCCGCCTCGCCGGCGCCGTCGATGAACTCGCGGCGGGCGATGCCGTGGCTGCCGAAGAGCGGCAGGTCGATGCCCAGGTCGACGGCGTTCTTGACGATGATCGCCGCCTCCGCGCCGGCGGTCCAGAAGACGACCGCCTCGGCGTCGGAGTTCTTGATCTTCGTGAGCTGGGCGGTCATGTCGGTGTCGCCGGGGTTGAAGGTCTGGTCGGAGACCACCTCGACGCCCACCTCCGGCGCGACCGCGGCGATGACCGCCTGGCCGTCCTTGCCGAAGCCGCCGCTGTCGCTGATGAGGCCGATCTTCGTGATGCCCTGCGCCTTGATGTGCTCGAGCGTGAAGGGCACGACGATGAGGTTGGACCAGGGGGTGGCGAAGACGAGCGGGTCGACCGGGCTCGTGATCACGGTGCCGCCGGCCATCGAGACCTGCGGGATGCCGGCGCGCTGGACGTCGCCCCGGGGGGCCATGGTCTGGCCCGTGCCGGTGGCGCCGATGATGGCGATGACGCCGTCCTGCTCGATCAGCTTGCTCGCCGCGGCGACCGCCTTGGCCTCGTCGGTGGCGTCGTCCTCGATGATGACCTCGATCGGCCGGCCGTTGACGCCGCCGTCCTCGTTGATCCGTGCCACTTCCATCTCGATGACGTTCTTCTCGGGCTCGCCGAGGCCGGCGTAGGTGCCGGTGAGGGAGACGATGGCGCCGATCTTGATCGGCTCGCCGCCCTCCGCGGCCTCCTCTTCGCCGCAGGCCGCGGTCATGACCGCGAGCGAGACCGCGAGCGAGACCGCCAGTGCGGCCGTCAAGACCGCCATCGAGAGCTTCAACGTCCGTCCACGCATGATGTGATCCTCCGTCCTCATTGTGGGCGCGCTCCGACGGGCTCAGCTGCGCGTGATGTCCTGCTTGCTGACGAGCGCGGCCGGGCGGTGCCCGAAGGCGGGACCGGACGGCCGATGTCGGTGAGAGTGGCCAGGGCGGGGGTCGCGGGTGGGGGAGCCGGGAGGGCGGTCGCTTCAGCGGCGAAAGCCCGGGCGAGCGTCGGGCCGACGCGTGCCGCCGCCGCCCTTCCGGCGGCGTGTGCGACGCGCGAGACGCTAACCCACACCCTACGACTCACGCAGCCCCCCTGCGTCGCCGCGGCGGCCTCTCGCTGGTGCCGGCCGCCAAAGTGGGCTGCATGATAGCACGCGACGCCGGTGCGCGTGCGCGGCGATGGGCCGCATCCTTATGCGCGGCGTCGTGCGGGAAGGGGTGTGTCGCGTCGTCAGCCAGCAGGGGGACCTTCCCCGGCGCGACCACTCATCCTCGATGCTTACTGCCCTCGTCAAGCCGGGTAGGTAGCCCTCATCGGGCCGCCGGAGCCATGCAGGGCGCCGGCACGCCAGGGAGTGGAGGAGGTCACCGGTTGCAGCTTCTGAACGACCAGCACTGGCACGCCTTGCCGTGCGAGGAGGTCGTCGACCTGCTCGAGACCGACGCGACGGACGGTCTCGGGCAGTTCGCCGTGAAGCATCGGCTCGAGCAGTTCGGGCCGAACACGCTCACGCCGCCCAAGGGCAAGAGCGCGCTGCTGCGCTTTCTGCTGCAGTTCCACAACCCGTTGGTCTACATCCTGAACGCGGCGGGGGTCGTCACTCTGCTGCTCGGCGACTACATCGACGCGGTCGTCATCTTCGGGGTCGTGCTCGTCAACGCCGCGATCGGGTACGTGCAGGAGGCCAAGGCGGTCTCGGCCATCGAAGCCCTGGCGTCCATGACGACGGGCGCGCGCGTGGTGCGGGAGGGGGAGACCCTCGACGTGCCCGCGACCGAGATCGTCCCCGGCGACCTGGTGCTGCTGCCGCGGCGACAAGGTCCCGGCCGACCTGCGTCTGCTGCGCGCGCGCGACCTGCGTATCGACGAGTCGGCGCTCACCGGCGAGTCGGTGGCGGTCGAGAAGGACACGGTCGTGAGCGAGCGCGACACCACGCTCGCCGACCGCACCGACATCGCCTACGCCTCGTCGCTGGCGACCTACGGCACCGGCGCCGGTCTCGTGATCGCCACCGGCGACGCGACCGAGGTGGGCCGCATCTCGCGCCTGATCGCCGAGGCCGAGGACCTGCAGACGCCGCTGACGAAGAAGATCGCGGCGTTGAGCCGCATCCTGCTCATCGTCATCCTCGCGCTCGGCGCCGTCACCTTCGTCGTCGGCGCAGTACTGCGCGGGGGAGACCGCGGCCGAGATGTTCAAGGCGGCGGCGGTCGCCCTCGCCGTCGGCGCCATACCGGAGGGGCTCCCGGCCGCCGTGACGATCACCCTGGCCATCGGGGTCAACCGGATGGCTCGTCGCCGGGCCATCATCCGGCACCTCCCGGCCGTCGAGACGCTCGGCAGCACGACCGTGATCTGCTCCGACAAGACCGGCACGCTGACCGAGAACCAGATGACCGTGCAGCGCATGGTCGCCGGGGGTCGGCAGTACGCCTTCGAGGGCTCGGGCTACGCGCCCCACGGCGCCGTCGCTCTCTCGCCGGGCGGGGGAGGCGGCGCGGCCGCGGCGGGCGAGAGCGCCGCCGGTGTGGCCGAGGCCGGTGCGGCCGAGGCCGGCGTGGCCGACGGCGAGGGCGCTGCGCGACCGGCCGGCGGCGAGCCGCAGGGCGAGAGCGGTGAGCTGGGCGGAGTCGCGCTCGAGGTCCTGCGCGCGGGCCTTCTCTGCAACGACAGCCGCATCTTCGAAGAGGAGGGCCGCTGGCTCGTGCAGGGCGATCCGACCGAGGGTGCGCTCGTCACCTCGGCGCTGAAGGCCGGGCTCGAGGTCGAGGCCGTCACCGCCGACCTTTCCCGCGTCTCGACGCCATCCCCTTCGAGTCCGAGCACCAGTACATGGCCACCCTGCACGCGACGGTGCACGACACGGGAGGACGGCGCCGCCTCATCTACGCGAAGGGCGCCGCCGAAGTCATGCTCGACCGCTGCAGCACGATGCTGGCTGCGGGTGGGGAGGAGGTGCCGCTCGACCGCCAGAGCGTCCACGCGCAGGTCGAGGAGCTCGCGGCCGAAGGCCTGCGCGTGCTGGCCTTCGCGCGCGGGCAGGGCCGCGACGGCGACGACGACATCAGTCACGACGAGGTCGAGGGGCTGACGTTCCTCGGCCTGCAGGCGATGATCGACCCTCCGCGCGCGGAGGCGATCGCCGCGGTCGCGGCCTGCCAGCAGGCGGGCATCGTCGTGAAGATGATCACCGGCGACCACAGCGTGGCGAACCGCGCCCATGGCCCGGCGATGGGCCTGCTCGAGGGTGCGGGCGGCGACGACGGGGAGCGCCCAGGAGGCCCTGACGGTACGAGATGGCGGCGCTGAAGGACCGCGAGTTCATCACCGCGGCCCACGACACCGACGTGTTTGCGCGCGTGACGCCGGAGCAGAAGCTGCGTCTCGTTCGAGGCGCTCCAGTCGCGCGGCGACGTGGTCGCGATGACGGGCGACGGCGTGAACGACGCGCCCGCGCTCAAGCAGGCGGACATCGGGGTCGCCATGGGGGTCGGCGGAACGGACGTGGCCAAGGACGCCGCCGACATGGTGCTGACCGACGACAACTTCGCCTCGATCGAGGCCGCGGTCGAGGAGGGTCGCGGGGTCTTCGACAACCTCACCAAGTTCATCACCTGGACCTTGCCGACCAACCTCGGCGAAGGTCTGGTCATCCTGGCCGCCGTGTTCCTGGGCACCGCGCTGGGTAAGTACCGGTGCAGAATCGTCTGGATTGAACATGACGACCGCCGTGCTCCTCGGTCTCATGCTCGCCTTCGAGCCCAAGGAGCACGGCATCATGGGGCGCCCGCCGCGACGGCCCGGAGCGCCGATTTCCTGTCGGCGGCGCTGATCCGGCGGATCCTGCTGGTGGGCGCTCTCCTCCTGGGAGCGGCCTTCGGTCTCTTCGAGTGGGCGAGTGCCGTCCAGGGGACGAGCCTCGAGGTCGCCCGGACCATCGCCGTCAACGTGTTCGTGACCGTCAAGATCTTCTACCTCTTCAACTGCCGCTCGCTCACGCGCTCCGCGTTCCGCATCCACCCGCTCTCGAATCGCTGGGTCCTGGGCGGCGTCGCCATCACCATCGCCTTGCAGCTCATGTACACGTACGCGCCCTTCATGCACGTCGCCTTCCAGAGCGCGCCGCTGACGCTCGAGCACTGGAGCTACATCCTCGCCGCCGGCGTCGCGACCCTCTTCATCGTCGAGTTCGAGAAGTGGCTCCTGTGAACCGGCGCTCGGCTGTGGCCGGGTGCCGTGACCGCATGACTCCCGCGCTTCCCGTCCCGTCGTTCGAACAGGGGCCGATCCGTCCTCCCAGCGAGGCCTACAGCCTGCTGGTGCGCGTGATCCGCAACTGCACCTGGAACCGCTGCACCTTCTGTCCCGTCTACAAGGGCGCGAAGTCGTCGCAACGGCCGCTCGAGGACGTGCTCGCCGACGTCGAGGCGATGGCCGCCGCGGCCGCCGTCTTGCGCGCCGACGGCCGCGGCGCGCTGCACGGCGGCCGCCTGCCGCAGGAGGCCTTCCAGGTCATGTTCTTCCTCCACGGCGGCGAGCGTCACGTCTTCCTGCAGGATGCCGACCCGCTGGCGGTGAAGCCCGACAAGCTCGCCGCGGTCGTGGCGCGGGTCCGTGACCCCGACCGTCGAGCGGGTGACGACCTACGGCCGGGCCTCGACGCTCGCCCGCAGGACCGCAGCGCAGCTCGGCCTGTTGCGCGAAGCGGGCCTCACGCGCGTCCACCTCGGCCTCGAGTCGGGCGCCGACGAGGTGCTTATGGCGATCGACAAGGGCTGCACGTCGGGTGACCTGATCGCGGCCGGCACGAACGCCGTGCAGGCCGGCCTGGAGCTGTGTCTTCTACCTGATGCCCGGGCTCGGCGGGCGCGAGCAGGCGAGCGCGCACGTCGCGGGCTCCGCCCGCGTCATCAGCGCGGTCGCCGCCGCGGCGCCCGCCGAGCGCCCCCTCGTCGTCCGCCTGCGCACCGCCGCGGTCGTGCCCGGCACGCCGCTCGCCGCGCGCCAGGCGGCCGGCGAGTTCGTCCTGCCCGACGACGTGGAGGTCGCGCAGGAGCTACGCGACCTCCTCGAGCGGCTCGGCGACGCGCGGCTCGAGCTACGCTCCGACCACGCTCTCAACCTGCTCCCGGGCCTCGAGGGCTCGCTGCCGGCCGACCGCGTGCGCCTGCTGGGGATGCTGGACGGTCTCCTCGCGTTGCCTCGGGAGCAACAGGCACGCTTCGCGATCGGCGCCCGCCTCGGCCTCTTCGGGGAGATCGACGATCTCGACGACCCCGTGCGCATGGCGCGGCTCGAGAACCAGTTCGCCGGCTACGAACAGCCGGACGCCGACGAGCTGCTGGCGGCTGCGACGGCGCTGCGGGCGCGCTTCATCTGAGGGCGGGCGTCATACCGCCCGTGGCCGCGCGTCACCCGGCGTGACGTCGCCGCGGCCCCGGCGCGCACGCCGGTGCCGCGAGCGCGAGCGCGCTCGTCAGCGGGCCCGCGCCTCGGTCCCGATGTCACCCGTCAGGTATCTCTGGACGGTCGGCCCGACGGCGGCGACGAGCTCGTCGACGCTGGCCGAGGCGAGCGGCTCGAGGCGGCCGATGAAGCGCGCGATGGCGAGCCCGATGAACTGCGAGCCTACGAGCGTCGCGCGCAGCGGTGCGTCGGGCGCCCCGGTCTCTCCGTGATCGGCCCGAAGACCTCGCGCACGAGCAGGTCGCGGATCATCGCCATGGCCGTGTCGTTGGTCATCGCCGAGCGCAGCATGGCCATGAGGCGCACCCGGTTCTCGGGCGGCTCCCACGCCTCGAGGAAGGTGCGGACGATGATCGCCCCGAGCTGCTCCGGGCCGGCGGCGACGCCGCGCTCGAAGATCCGTCGCGGGCTAACCGGGAGCTCGAGGGCGGCCTCGAAGAGACCCTCCTTCGAGCCGAAGTAGTGCAGGACGAGGGCCGGGTCGACACGGCGGCGGCGGCGATGCCGCGCAGCGTCGCGCGGTCGTAGCCGGCCTCCGCGAACGCGGCCCGCGCGGCGCCGAGGATCGCCTCGCGCGTGCCGCTCTCGCCGGTCGCCGGCCGGTCGCGCGCGCGGGCCTGTCTGCGGCGCCGCTCATCGTTCCCCGGTGACCGGCGCGGCGGCTTCGGCGGCCGGTCCCGCCGCCGCTCGTTCGGCACGGTTCATGTCCTCGTGCCCTTCGTGCTCGCCGAGCCGGCGGCCGACGAACAGCGCCGGGATCGCCGCCAGCAGCGCGGCCAGCGCGGCGGCCCAAAACGGCCAGGTGAACGACTTGGCGACGTTGTCGCGGAAGATCGCCGAGATCTCCGCGCCCAGGGTCACCTGCTGCTCCCGCCGCTGGCGTTTCCGGGGGGCGCCGCCGGCGCGTTGCCGAGCGGGTCCTGGGACGTCAGGCGCGGGTTGCCCTCGCCAGCCTTGGCCGCGGCCGCCGTCGCCGCCAGGTCGGCGGTGATCGCCTTCTTCGCCTCCGTCGGCAGCGCCGGATCGTCCTGTACGACCTTCGCCGCCTCCCTGGACGCGTTGACCACGTTGTCGGCGATGGTGCCCGAGAAGATGCGCCACGACGATCGCCAGGCCCACGGAGAAGCCGACCTGCCGCAGGGTGTTGAGCGCGCCCGAGCCGACGCCCGCGACCTGCGGCGGCAGCGAGCCCATGGCCGCGGCCGACAGGGTCGGCATCGAGAAGCCGATGCCGGCGCCGATGAAGATGACGCGCCACGTCGACGTCCGAGAGCGGTCGACTCGCCGCCCAGCTGGGCGAGCAGGACAAGGCCGACGAAGAAGAAGCAGCGCGCCGATGACGCCGGCATGCGCGGGCCGATCCGGTCGACGAGCCGGCCCACGTTCGGCGCCACGATCAGGCCGGTGAGGGGCATGGGCGTGATCGCGATCGCCGCCTTGAGCTCGCTGTAGCCGAGGACGTTGACGAGGAAGAGGATGAGCAGGAACATCGCCCCGCCCATCGCGGCGCCGATGAAGAACATCGCCGAGTTGGCGGCGGTGAACGAGCGGATGCGCAGCAGTCGGAAGTCGAACATCGGCGCCGGGGTGCGCAGCTCCCACCACATGAACAGGGGATAGCTGAGCCGCGCGACGGCGAACAGCGCCGAGATGCGGCCGAGGTCCAGCCCCAGGTGTTGCCCTCGATCAGCGCGAGTACTAGGCAGAAGAGGCCGACTGCCGAGATCAGGATACCGGGGACGTCGATCCCCTGCGCGTGCGCGGTCCGGGCTTGCCGTTCGGGGACGACGCCACCAGCAGAGCACGAGGGCGGCGTCCCACCGGCACGTTGACGAAGAAGATCCAGTGCCAGCGAGAAGTACTCGACGAGGATGCCGCCGAGGGTCGGTCCGACGGCGGCGGCGACCGACCCGAGAGCGCCCCCAGAGGCCCACGGCCATACCCTGCTGGTGCGCGGGAAGGCGGCCGACGAGGATGGCCAGCGAGATCGGCGCCATGGCGGCACCGCCGACCCCCTGGCCGACGCGGAAGGCGATGAGCCACTCGATGTTGGGAGCGAGGCCGCAGGCCAGCGAGGAGAGGGTGAAGACCGCCAGCCCGACCGAGAAACACGCGCTTCTGGCCGAACTTGTCGCCGAGATGCGCCCCATAGAGAGGAAGAGGACGGCGAGCGCGAGGCTGTAGGCGTTGACCACCCAGGAGACCATGCTGACGCTCGCGTCCAGGTCGCTGATGATGGCCGGGATGGCGATGTTCGACGATGGTGACGTCGAGCAGGGCCATGAACATGCCGACGCTGACGGCGCGCGAGGATCCACCAGCGCTTGGGATGGCCGGTGGGGGGCGGGGCGGCGTCTGCGCGCGCGGATCGCCTCGTCGCGCCTGATGCGTCCGGCGCAACCGGGATCGAGCTCTTCGTCGCAATCCGCTGCGCCGGGGCTTGGCTGCGCCTCTTCTTGCGGCACGGTCCGGTCGTGGTCGTCGGGCGACTCATGTCCCTTCATGTCTGATCCGTTCGATCGCGAGCGTTCTGCTGTGTATTCCCATCGCGGCCGTCGGCGAGCGCCGAGTCCTCCACGAAGGTCTCTTCGAGCGTAGCGGGGACGGGTCCGGAGGGCGGCGCGGATCTGCCGCGCGTCGAGCGCGGCACGCACGCGCGCCTCGTCGCCGCCCGCAACCCGCAGTGTGCGGCCGTGCAGGGCGACCAGGAGGCCGGCGTCGCCGAGCGCCGAAGGCCGCGGCCCAGCCGGACTCTTTAGAAGGCGCGAGCTCGACTTCGATGGCCGTGCGGTCGCCGACGATGGCCGCTTCGCGGCCCTCGGCGACGACACGGCCGCCGGCCATGATCACCAGCCGGTCGCACTGCGAGGTCTCCTCAAGGTAGTGCGTCGTGACGAGCACGCCGGCGCCGCTCGCGGCAGCCTCATGGACGGTGTCCCACAAGCGCGCGCGGGCAGCTAGGTCGAGACGCCCGAGGTCGGCTCGTCGAGGATCAGCGACTCCGGCGCGTGGGCGAGCGCCGAGGCAAAGGCGAGCCGCCGTCGCAGCCCGAGGGGGAGGTCGCGGACGAGCCCGTCCTCGGCTTCAGCCAGCTCGGCGTCGAGCGGCGGCGGGGAAGCGCCGAACGCCGCCGCCGCGAAGGCTCAGGTTCTCGGCGACGGTGAGGTCCTCCCACAGACCGAGCCCCTGGGGGACGTAGCCGATCCGCCGCCGCGCGGCGCGCGAGGGCGGCGCCCCGAAGAGCAGCGCCTCGCCGGCCGACGGGCGCAGCAGGCCCGAGGAGCATGCGGATCAGGGTCGTCTTGCCGGCGCCGTTCGCGCCGAGCAGCCCGACCACCTCGCCGGCGCCGACGGCGAGGCGGGCGCCGTCGACGGCGACGAGGTCGCCGAAGCGGGGTACCACGGCGCGGATCTCCGCGAGCGGCGCGCCGCCCGCGCGTCCCGGAGGCGTCCGCGGCCGCCGGGCGCAGGCGGTCCGATCGTTGCGGTGTGGCTCGCGCGGACCCTTCGGGCGTCTCGGCGGCGGTCGCCAGGGGCCGCGGCACCGCGCGCGGCGACCGCCTCCGGCGGCCCCGCGGCGACGGCGCGGCCGCCGTCGAGCACCAGCACGCGGGCGGCGCGCTCGGCTTCGTCCAGATACGTCGTCGTGACCAGCACCGCGGCGCCGTCCGCGCGCTGCGTCGGCGATGAGCCGCCAGACCTCGCTGCGGCTCACAGGGTCGACCCCCGTCGTCGGCTCGTCGAGGACGAGCAGCTTCGGCTCGGTGGAGCATCGCCAGGGCGAAGGCGAGCTTCTGCCGCATCCCGCCCGAGAGCCGTCCGGCCAGTCTCCGCGCGCCGCGGCGATGCCGGTCTGCTCGAGCAGCCGGGCGGCGCGGCGCTCGCGCTCGTCGCCGGCCAGCCCGTAGGCCGCCCCCGGCGAAGGCGATGTTCTCGTCGACGGTGAGGTCGCGCGTAGACGCCCACCGCACCCGAGATGTAGCCGATGTCCCGCCGCGGGGGGCCGGCGCACGCTCCCGGAGCGAGGCACGATCCCGACCAGCGCGCGCAGCAGCGTGGTCTTGCCGGCGCCGTCGCCGCCGACGACGACCGTCACCGACCCCGGCAGGATGTCGACGCTCACGGCGTCGAGGGCGGTGCGCGAGCCGTAGCGCACGCTCAGGTCCGAGACCCCCCAGCTCATGCCGGCGCCTCCTCTCGCGCCGCACCTGGCGCGGGGCCGTCGGCCGCGCCGGCCGGCCCGCCGTCGCTGACGAGCGTGCCTTCGCCGGCGTCCGCCCGCCGCCGGCGCCGGCCGGCGCGAGATCTCGCCTGAAGCGCAGGGTCGACAACGTGAACACGCCGGCCGCCATGACGGCGAGCACGAGGAAGGGCAGCCAGAGGGAGTCGATCGGCGCGCCGCGCACCATCACGCCCGCGGGCGATCTTGACGAACCACGTGAGCGGGCAGCAGGTAGCCGATCCAGCGCACGCCCCACGGCATCGCGTAGAGTGGAAAGAAGAGCCCGCTCAGCAGGAACTGCGGGACCATCGTCATGATGGCCAGCTGGATCGCCTGCCCTGCGTCTGCGAGACGGTCGAGATCAGGACCCCGAGGCCGAGAGTGACGAAGAGGAAGAGCAACGAGCCGAGGGTGAAGGTCGCGACCGAGCCGCGGAAGGGGACGTCGAAGAGGAGCATGCCGACGGCGACGATGACCGCCATGTCGATGGCGGCGATGGCGAGGTAGGGGGCGATCTTGCCGATGAAGACGTCGCGCGGGCGGAACGGCATGACGGCGAGCTGCTCCATGGTGCCCGTCTGGCGCTCCCGGCACCACGCCGAGGGCGGTCGCGATGGTGCCGATGAAGACCAGGATGATGCCGCACAGCCCCGGCACCATGATCACCGCCGTGCGCAGGTCGGGGTTGAAGAGGACCTCGGTCTCGGCCGTGCCGATGACGGCGAGGGCCTCCTGCGCCGCGGCCGGCAGCGGCGCCGCGTCCTCCGCCGACCCGGCGGCGCCCGGCGACGAGCCCGCCCCGTCCGCCTCCTGCAGGCCCCCGGCCATCGCCTGGGCCGCCGAGACGCGGCGCAGCGCCGCCTGGGCGGCGAAGAGCTCCGACCCGTCGATCAGCACGGTGGCCGCCTCGCCGGCCGGCCGCCGGGGTCACGAAGGCGACGACCGCCTCGCCGCGGCGCAGCGCCTCCTCCGCGGCCGCACGGTCGTCGCCCGGCCGCACGGCGACGACCTCGAACTGCTCGGGCAGCCGCGGTTCGACCAGCTCCGCCGCGTCCCCCACGATCACGGTGGGGATCTCCTTCACGTCGAAGCTCGCCGCGTAGCCGAAGACGACGAGGAAGAGGAACGGCAGGAGGAAGAGCATGGCGACCGTCCGCCGGTCACGCCGCAGCTGCCGGAACTCCTTGACGACGATCGCCCACATGCGCACCTCCCGGTCGTGGGCGCCCGGCCCGAGGTCCGGGCGCCGATAAACTCAACGCTTGTTGAACTCTACAGGCGTTGAATTCCGTCGGTCAAGAAGTGCGTGCGGAGCGGCATGCCGGTGCGTGAGGAGCGGCATGGCGGTTGCGCCGTGAGGAGCGGCATGGCCGTCGTCCGCCGCGCTCGCGCGTCGGGCGAGCTCACCCGGCCCGCCGTGTGTGCGGAGACTCCGGCAGTTGTCGCGCCGTTGCGCCTCTGATAAGTTTAGCAGCCTGTGCGAGGGGGGCCTCTGTCGCCCTCCTCGAGGAGGGGGTGTGAGCGAGCCGAACGCGACACCTGCGCGCAGCGGCATGCTGCGCTTTGCTCTCGTCGCTCTGATCGCCGTCGTCGGGGTCGTCGCCGTCCCCGCGGCGCACTCCGTGACCCTCCAGAGCGAGCGTCAGAAGGCGCGCGCCCTGGCTGCGGAGGTCGCCGAGCTCGACGCGCGCATCGACGCCGCCGTCGCGCGCTACTCCCAGGCCACCCGGGCGCTCGAGGCCGTGCGTGCGTCGGTCGCCGACAACCGCCGTGCCGCCCGCGAGGCGCGCCGTCAGGTCGACCTGGCGCGCGAGCTGCTCGCCGAGCACGCCCGCTCGATCTACAAGCAGGCGACCCCGACCACGGTCGACGTCCTGTTCGGTGTCGCCAGCTTCGGCGACCTCGTGAGCCAGCTCGAGCTGCTGCAGCGGCTGGGTGCCGGCGAGGCCGACTACCTGCACGCTCTGCGCCAGGGCGAGCGTGAGCTCGAAGAGCGCTCGCTGGCTCTCGCCGCCGACGAGGCCACGGCCGAGCGGCTGGTCGCCGAGCGCGCCTCCGATCTCGAGCGGCTGCGCGCGTTCTTCGACGACCGCAGCGAGCTCCTCGCGAGCGCCGAGGAGAGCGTCAGGCAGCTCGCCGCCGAGACCAAGCCCGCAACGCCGCGGCCGTCGGTCGCCGAGACCGCCGCCGCCGGCGACGGCGAGTGGTGGCCGATCATCCAGCGCGCGGCGGGGGCCAACGGGGTGAGCGCCGACGGTATGTACCGGTTGATGATGGCCGAGTCGGGCGGCTCGGCGACCATCGTCGCGCCCGGCGGGTACCACGGCCTGTACCAGTACTCGCTGACCACCTGGCGGGGCTCGTGGAACCCGTACCGGTCGGCGAGCATCTACGACGGTGAGGCGCAGATCAAGGCCTCCGCGCTCGCCATCTCCCGGGGCTGGGGCCCGTCCTTCTGGCCGACGACCTTCGACTGGGCCTTCCGCGACTGAGCGTCTGCCGGCCGGCGGCCGGCGACCCCCGGCGACGCAGACATCGGAGTCGCCCGCGGCGACGATGTCGCGTGAGATTCTGTGCGGGGCCGTGCTTGACAGATCGGCATCCGGACCTATGATGTGTTCGACTTTGTGCGCTTTGCCGATTCCGAATGGAGGCCAGCCGGTCGTGCCGTCACCGGACGTGCCCGAGCTCCACGAGATGATCCCGGCGCAGCGGCGCGCGCGCATCTCGGAGCTGCTGCAGGAGCGGCGGGCGGTGCGCGTCTCCTCTCTCAGCGAAGACCTCGGCGTCTCCGAGATGACGATCCGTCGCGACCTCGAGCGTCTCGAGGGCGAGGGAGTGCTCATGCGCACGCACGGGGGGGCCGCGCTCCGGC
This sequence comes from uncultured Thermoleophilia bacterium, assembly GCA_963814545.1. Classification (GTDB taxonomy): domain Bacteria; phylum Actinomycetota; class Thermoleophilia; order UBA2241; family UBA2241; genus UBA2241. The sequence continues at coordinate 141,783 of CAWFDC010000005.1, forward strand.
GGCACATGGTCGAAGAGCCCCTCTACCTCGACAACGTGTCGGCCAACGCCGAGCAGAAGCGCCGCATCGCGGAGAGCGCCGCCGCCCTGATCCAGCCCGGCGAGACCGTGTTCCTGAGCTCGGGCACGACGGCGGCGCAGGTCCTGCGCCACGTCGACCCCGAGCTCGAGGCGCGCGTGATCACCCACAACGTGGGCGCCCTCGCCGAGGCGCAGGGACTGCGCCTCGAGCTCATCTTCGTCGGCGGCCGCTACCGGCCACGCTCCAACGCGGTCGACGGCCCGCTCGGGGTCGAGGAGATCGGCCGCTTCCACGCCAGCCGCATGCTGCTCGGGGCCGACGGGCTCGACCTCGAGGAGGGTCTGACCACCCCGACCGTCGGCATGGCCGCCATCGAGCGTGCCATGATCGCCCAGACCCGGGGCGAGGTCGTCGTGCTCGCCGATCGCAGTAAGATCGGCGTGGTGGCCGACGTCGTCATCTGCGGGTTCGACCAGGTCGACGCCGTCATGCTCGACGACGGCGTCGACGAAGCCGTGCGCGACGAGCTGACGTCGAGAGGCGTCCGCTGCATCGTGGTGTGAGCGGCCCGCGCCTCCGGGGGAGGCAGGCCCGCGTGGGGAGGGTACCGTGGACGTGAGCGAGGCCAACCGCCTGTTCGAAGTCGCCGAGCGGCTGGCGGCGGACGCCGCCGCCCTCCGCGAGGCGCTCGAGGCTGCGAGTTCCTGACCGCCCAGGTCACCGAGGTGGTGACCAGCGAGTACGACCTCGGCGAGGTCGACCGCGTCGACCCGATCCTCGGCGGGTTCGAGAACCTGAGTTTCGGCGTCCGTACGCGCGGCGACGACGGCGAGCACCGTTACTTCGTGCGCAAGTACAAGCACGGGACCGTCGAGCGCGAGATCCGCTACGAGCACGCGCTCGTGCGCCACATCAGGAGTAAGGGCTTCGATCTCGCCGCGGAGGTGTTCGAGACCCGTCACGGCGACACCGCTCGTGACCCGCGAGGAGCTGCGCGACGGCGAGCGGGTCACGCGGCACTTCGCCGTGTACGAGATGCTCAGCGGCGAGGACACCTACAGCTGGGTCGAGAACCGCTGCAGTGACGCCGAGTTCGCGGAGGGCGCCCGCGTCCTCGCGCGGTTCCACGAGGCGGCGCACGACTTCGACCCCGGCGACCTCTACCGCGAGCAGCCGCCCATCATGGACTTCCTTGCGACCCTGCCCGGCACGTTCCGCGGTCTCGCGGCGCGCACGACCGGCACGAAGTACGACGCCTACTTCGTCGAGCGGCTGCCCGGCATCCTCGAGGCGGTCGAGCGCGGCCTGGCCCTCGCCCCCGAGCTCGAGGGGCTGCCGCGCTGCCCGGTCTTCTGCGACTACCACCCCGGCAACCTCAAGTGGCGCGACGAGAAGGCGGTCGGCCTCTTCGACTTCGACTGGGCCAAGCTCGACTACCGGGTCTTCGACGTCGCCGTCGGCCTCGTCTACTTCTGCAGCTCCTGGGAGGGACGTCGACGACGGCGAGATGAGACTCGACAAGATGAGGGTCTTCCTCGACGCCTACCAGGACGAGGCGGCGCGGCTCGGCGCCCCGGGCCCGATGGGCGACGACGAGCTGGCGGTGCTGCCGCGCATGCTCGCCATCGCCGCCCTCTACGTCGTGAACTGGGATATCGTCGCCTACTACAAGGAACGCCGGCCGAACGACGACGAGTTCCTCTTCTTCCTCGAGCACAACGTGGCCTTCGTGGAGTTCATCGAGAGCCACATGGACGAGCTCGCCGCCATCGCCGCAGCCGCCACCCGCGTCGCCCGGGGCCGTGGGGGAGAGGGAGCGTGACGCCATGAAGTACACGGAACTGCTCACCGAGGCGCAGGTCGCGCGCACGCACGAGGCCTCGCTCGAGGTGCTCGAGCGCGCCGGCATCCTCGTGCACAACGAGGCGGCGCGCGAGGTCTTCCGCCGGCACGGCTGCCGGGTCGACGGGCAGACCGGCCTCGTGCGCCTGCCCGCCGACGTGGTGGAGCGCGAGCGCGCGAAGGCGCCGCCGAGCTTCACCTTCCGCGGCCGCGACCCGCGCTTCGACCGCACGATCCCCGACGACGGCCCCATCGTGGTGACCGGCTCGTCGGCGCCCAACGTCGTCGACTCGGCCACGGGGGTCGAGCGCCGTGCCACCTCGGGCGACATCGCCGCGATCGCCTACCTGGTCAACGAGCTGCCCGGGTTCGACGTCTTCAGCATCTCGACGCTGGCCGACGACGCACCGCCCGGCCAGCTCAGCCTGAGCCGCTTCTACCCGGCCCTCAAGAACTGCCTGAAGCCGGTGCGCAGCAACACGCCGACCATGGACGACCTGTACCAGGTCGTCGAGCTCGGCGAGCTCATCGCCGGCGGCCCCGAGGCCTACCGCGAGCGGCCGGTCATCAACCACCACTACTGCCCGATGGTGAGCCCGCTGACGATGGACGTCGAGTCCACCGAGGCGGTCATGTGGCTGACCGAGAAGGGCCTGCCGGTCTACACCACGGTCGTGCCGAACGCCGGCCTCACGGCGCCGATGACACTCCTCGGGTGTCTCGTCGTGGGCAACGCCGAGTTCCTCGCCATCACCGCCTTCCAGCAGATGATCCGCGAGGGTACGCCGGTCATCTACGCCAGCCTGCCCACGGTGGCCGACATGCGCACCGGCGCCTACGCCCCGGGGGCGATCGAGACGGGCACGCTCATCGCCGCGCAGGCGCAGCTGGCGCGGTTCTACGACGTGCCCTCGGGCGGCTACGTCGGCCTCACCAACGCGCACGCCAACGACGCCCAGTCCGGCTATGAGACCGGCATGAACACGGTGCTCGCCGTGTCGGCCGGGGCCACGCTGCTCAACATGGGCGGCCTCCTGAGCTCGCTCATGGCCTTCGACTTCGCCAAGTGCGTGATCGACAACGAGATCGCCCTTATGGACAAGCGCGTGTGGCGCGGGCTCGAGTTCAGCGAGGAGAACCTCGCCGTCGACGAGATCGTCGGCGCCGGGCCGGGCGGCAGCTACATGAGCCGCAAGCACACCAAGGCGCGCATGAAGACGACCGCCGTGCTGCCGCGGCTCGCGGCCCGCGACATGCGCGCCCAGTGGGAGCAGGCCGGCCGTCCCGACATCCACCGGCGGGCCGCGGCCGAGGCGCGGCGTATCCTCTCGCGGCCGAACCCGGCCGTCTGGGACGACGGGCTCGACGGCCGCATCCGCGAGCGCTTCGCCGGCCTCGTGGCCGGCGACGTTGTCGCGCCGGGGGCGGCCGACGAGTAGGTGACCAAGCGCGCGGGCCGACACCGCGACGCAGCAGAGGCCCGGCCAGGCCGGGCGATGACGACAGGCACACACACGGACCCGAAGGGGGACCTGATGGCGGACACCGAGATCTTCGCGAAGCTCAAGCAGGCCGTGATCGACCAGGACGAAGACGGGGTCCTCGCGGCTGTCGACGAGGCCCTCGCCGGCGGCGTCGACGCCAAAGCGGTCATCGACGAGGGGCTCCTGCCGGGCCTCAACGTCATCGGCGAGCAGTTCGAGTGTGAGGACATCTTCCTCCCCGAGCTCATGCAGGCGGCGCTCGCCTTCCAGTCGGCGATGACCGTCCTCGAGCCGAGGATCAAGGAGAGCGGCTCGGCCGGCCCCAAGAAGGGCAAGGTCGTGCTCGGTACCGTCAAGGGCGACCTGCACTCCATCGGCAAGAACATCCTCAAGCTCCTCTACGAGACCTCGGGCTTCGAGGTCTGGGACCTGGGCATCGACGTCGACCTCTTCCAGTTCGTCGACAAGGCCAAGGAGGTCGACGCCGACATCATCGCCATGTCGGCTCTGCTGACGACGACCCTGGTCGGGCAGAAGGACCTCATCGAGGCGCTCAGGGACCAGGGCACGCGCGACCGGTACAAGGTGCTGATCGGCGGCGGCGCGACCACGAAGGAGTGGGCCGACACGATCGGCGCCGACGGCTGGGCGGCGAGCGCCTACGAGGCCGTGACCCTGTCCGCGACGCTGGTCGCCTGAGGCGCGGCCCGCGATCCCCACGATCCCGAGGAGCACGAGATGATCGACCTGATCGAGGTCTTCGAGCGCGCCGAGAGCGGTCCGCTCATGTCCGAGACCGACTACTACATGAAGCGTTACGTCCCCAAGCTCAGCGAGGTGATCGCGCGCCACAAGGTCAAGTGGGACAAAGAGACCATCATCAACACTGACGACGCCCTCACCGACGCGGTCTTCGAGGCCGCCGTCGACCTGATCGCCGAGGCCGGCGCCTACTGCCCCGAGACCAACCGCGTCATGCAGTTCACCCGGGACGAGATCGTCACCGCGTGCGCGCAGTGCCCGACGTCGGCCACGTTCGGTGAAGGCCGCGAGCGCAAGACGATGCGCGGCCGGCGCCCCGACACCACCGACGACCGCCCGTGGGTGCACGTCGGCGGCGGCATCTACACGACCGACGAGCAGGTCTACATGGACACCGTCGAGAAGATGGCGTCCTTCGACATCGTCGACTCGGTGAGCGTACCTTCGATCCTGCACCTGCGCGGCAAGGACGCCCGTGTGCGCTCGCCGCAGGAGATCCTCGCCGCCTGCAAGACCGTGCGCCTGGCGCGCGAGGGCATCCGTCGCTCCGGGCGTGCCGGCATGCCGATCATCAACGGCATCTCGGCCGCCTCGCAGCCGGCCTCGATGTTCGCCGCGAGCTACCCCGACTTCGGCCTGCGGCCGAGCGACGGCTTCCTCATCGACTTCCTCAGCGAGATGGTCGTCGGCTACGAGGCCCTGCAGAAGGTCGCCTTCTACAACAGCATCAGCGCCAACATCGGCTCCACCTCCACGCCGCTCTTCGGCGGCTACGCCGGCGGAGCGGAGGGCATCGCCGTGCAGGCGACGGCGTACATGATCATGGGCACCCTGATCTTCCGCGGCAGCTACCACTACAACGCGCCGCTGCACTCGAAGCTGCACCTGAGCTCGACCAAGCCGCTGATCTGGGCGATCGCCATGTCCAACGCCGCCGTGGGCCGCAACATGGGCTACCCGATGGTCAACCTGCCGTACCTGGGCGGCGGCTCGGGCACGAAGCAGTACCACTACGAAATGGCCTGTTATATGCTCGCTGTCGTGACATCCGGTGGAAACGTCTTCTCCGGGCACCCGGCGATGGCAGTGCAGTCAGATTCGCTCGTGCCCGACGACCATAAGTTCCACGCCGAGATCGGCCTCGCCGCCGCGAAGCTCACGCGTGCCCAGGCCGAGCCCCTCGCCCGGAAGCTCTTCCCGCTGTTCGGCGACAAGCTGAAGGACCCGGACAAGGGCCTCACGTTCCAGGAGGTCTACGACATGAAGACCAAGCGGATCGCGAACGCCGGCTACCAGCAGGCGATGGACGAGGTCCGCAGCGAGCTGGCCGACATGGGTCTCGAGGTGCCGGTCTCGTGACGGGGCTCACACCCGAGGCCGCGATCGCCCGCATCGACGACTGGCGCGGCAAGGACGTCGGCTGGCAGGAGATCGGCGGCGGCATCACCAACCACAACTACGTGATCACCGTCGAGGAGGGCCGGGGCGGCACCTACGTGCTGCGCATACCCGGCGCCGGCACCGACGCCTTCATCGACCGCGACCGCGAGCTGGGCAACCACGCGTCGGCGGCCGCGGCCGGCATCTCGCCGCCGCTCCTGCACGTGCTCGAGCCCGAGAAGTGCACGGTCGTGCCGTTCATCACCGGCGAGACGATGCACCCCGACACGCTGGCCGGCCACTCCGACCGGCTGGAGAAGGTGGTCGACGTCATCCGGACCTACCACGACAAGGCCACCTTCTCCAACGACACGAGCGTGTTCCCGATGATCCGGGATTACCTGCAGAAGGCGGCCGCCGTGGACGCGTGGTTCCCGGCCGACTGGCCCGAGCTCATGGCCGTCGGCGCCGACATCGAAGCGGCGATGGACCGCGACGCCCCGGCCCCGGTCGCCTGCCACAACGACCTCTTGTCGGAGAATTTCATCCTCGACGCCGACGGCACGATGTGGCTCATCGACTGGGAGTACGGCGGCATGAGCGACCCGTACTTCGACCTCGGTGACTTCTGCGTCGAGCACCCGCTCTCGCGCGACGAGGAGCGCCTCATCATCACCAGGTACTGCGGGGAGATGCAGGAGCACCGCTTTCATCGCATGCTCCTGCACAAGATCACCGCCGACCTCTGGTGGAGCATCTGGGCGTTCATCCAGGAGCGCGTGTCGAAGCTCGACTTCGACTACCGTGCGTACGGCAACGGGCGCCTCGACCGGCTGCGCGGCAACGCGGCCGACCCCGGGTACCCGACGTGGCTCGCCACGGTGTAAGCGGGCGCCCGTGAGGGCGCCCTGGAAGGTGTGCCGGCCGTTGCCGGGCGGCCGCCACACGGATCGGAGCAGCACATGAACGAGGAGTACACGCGGCCGGCCGGAGAGGTCGGCGACGAGGTCGGCGTCGGCAGCGCCCGACCCCGAGCTCGCCAAGGCCTTCGAGGACGAGGCCGTGCGCGTGGTCGAGGCCGGCGACGCCGAGGGCGTCCCCCTGCGCGTCATCGGCGCTCTGGCCTTCCACCACCACTGCCCGGAGTTCGGCTTCATGCAGGCCAAGTTCAACCGCGTCTACACCGACATCGACTTCGCCGGCTACGGCAAGCAGGACCGGGCCATCCGCGCGCTGTTCGCGTCGCTCGGCTACGAGGAGGACGCGGAGGTCAACGCCTTCCACGCCGAGGGCGGCCGGCTCATCTTCAACAACCCGACGAACCGCATCCACGCCGACGTCTTCATGGACCGGCTCGACTTCTGCCACACGATCCCCTGGAAGGGCCGGCTCGAGGTCGACTCGCCCACCATCCCGCTGGCCGAGCTGCTGCTCGAGAAGATGCAGATCGTGCAGATCAACGAGAAGGACATCATCGACACGATCATGCTCCTGCGCGAGCACGAGATCGCCGCCGACGACGAGGATCACATCAACTCGGCGCGCGTCGCCAAGCTGTGCGCCGAAGAGTGGGGCCTGTGGCGCACCACCACCATGAACCTCGACAAGGTGCGCGAGTACCTGCCGCACCTCGACCTCGAGGGCACCGACAAGCAGATCGTGACGCAGCGCATCGCCGAGCTGCTGAGCGCCATGGACGACTACCCCAAGGGCACCAAGTGGAAGCTGCGTGCCAAGATCGGCGACAAGAAGCGCTGGTACAACGAGGTCGGCTGAAGGCTACACGGGAGAGGCGGCAGGTCCATGGCATTCTGGAAGAAGAAGGAAGGTGGCGGCACGCGGGTCCGCCTGTTCTACGCGACCGACATCCACGGCTCCGAGCGCACCTACCGCAAGTTCATCAACGCCGCCAAGTTCTACAAGGTCGACCACGTGGTCATGGGCGGCGACATCATGGGCAAGTTCCTGATCCCGATCGTCGACGAGGGTGGCGGGCGCTACCGGGTCACGCTGCAGGAGGAGCTCACCCACCTCGAGGGCGAGCAGGCCCTCAGGGACCTCAAGGAGCGCATCGAGACGCTCGGCTTCTACCACGTGATCGTGAGCGAGGACGAGCTGCGCGCGATGCAGAGCGACCAGAAGAACATCGACGAAGCGTTCCGGCGCGAGGCGCACGCCCGGCTGGAGCGGTGGATCGCGTTCGCCGACGAGCGCCTGGACGGAACGGGGGTGAAGTGCTATGTGACGGGCGGCAACGACGACCCGCAGGACCTGCTCGACCTGCTCGACGCGGCACAGAGCGAGCACGTGGTGAACTGTGAGGAGAAGGTCATCGTCCTCGAGGACCAGTACCCCATGGCGAACTGCGGGTACAGCAACCCGACGCCGTGGAAGACGCCGAGGGAGACCGACGAGGAGACCCTGGAGCAGTTGCTCGAGAAGTCGGTGGAGGGCATCGACGATTTCACCAGCGCCATCTTCAACATGCACGTCCCTCCGTACGACTGCACGCTCGACGACTGCCCCAAGCTGGACTGGTCCACCGACCCGCCGACGCCGGTCGTCATCGCCGGCGTGCCGCAGAGCGCGCCGGCGGGCAGCACGGCGGTGCGCAAGGTCGTCGAGAAGTACCAGCCGCTCGTGCAGCTCACGGGGCACATCCACGAGTCGCGCGGTCTCGTCAAGGTCGGACGCACGACGGTGATCAACCCCGGCAGCGAGTACGGAGAAGGCATCCTGCGCGGCTGCATCTTCACGCTCGAGCCGGGTAAGGTGGTCGGCTACCAGATGACCTCGGGGTGACGACGCGGGGGGCCGCGGTCGCCGGGCATCAGGGAGTCGAGAGAGTCAACCGGAACTGGGGGTAACGTATGGCAACGGTAGCAGCCAAACCGGAGGTCTTCAGCCGCAAGGCCTCGGGCCTCTCCAGGGTGATGTCGCCCTGGTCGGCGTACATGTACAACTTCCTGACCATGGGCGTGATCTTCCCGTGGACGTTCGTGTGGGCCCCCGCGGCCTTCCCGGGCGTCTCCGTGTGGCAGGCCTGTCTCTACGCAATCCTCTTCGAGCTGCCGATCGCCCTCGCCTTCGTCTGGCTGGCGACGGCGATGCCGCGCTCCGGCGGCGACTACGTCTTCCAGAGCCGCGTGCTCGGCGGCGCCATCGGGTTCCCGGTGGTGATGAGCGGCTTCGTCATCTGGATCCTGCAGTGGGTCGCGCTCGCGGGCTGGCTCCAGGCCAACCTCGGCCTGGCGCCGCTGTTCATGGGCCTCGGCTATCACTACGAGAGCCCGGGTCTCATCGACGCCGCCGTCTGGTGCCAGTCGGCGCAGGGCATCGCGACCATCAGCATCGTCGGCGCCGCGGCCATCGCGCTGCTGCTCGTCACCGGCTTCAAGAACTACGTGCGCCTGCAGTACTTCATGTTCGCCGCGACCGGCATCCTGATCGTCATCCTGCTCGTGAACTTCCTGCGCACGTCGCCGGAGGAGTTCGCCGCCAGCATGAACAGCTTCTCCCAGTTCGTCGACGGCCGTGAGGGCTTCTACGACTGGATCAAGGGCGACGTCGCCAATACCGGCGTCGACCTGAACCCGAAGTTCGCCCTCGGCGCCACGCTGCTCGCCATCCCGATCGTGTGGACCAGCCTGCAGTGGGCGTCGTACAGCGTGCAGCAGGGCGGCGAGATCAAGGGCGCCCGCGTCTTCAAGAACCAGATGTTCATCATCGTCGGCTCGATGATCAGCGTGGGCATCGTGCTCGCCCTCATCGCCTGGACCATGGAGCGCGCGGTCGGCACCGAGTTCTTCAACGCCGTCTCGCACTCCTACTACTACGGGGTGAGCGAGTCCGGCGACGGCATCGGCAGCATCCTGCCCTTCCCCGGCATGTTCGCCATCGTGATCTCGTCCAACCCGATCATCGTGATCCTGACGGCGATCAGCTTCCTGCTCGCCTCGCTGCAGATCACCTGCAACTGCTACATCGGCATGACGCGCATCATGGTCGGCATGTCGCTCGACCGCACGCTGCCGGCGATCATCTCCAAGGTCAGCCCGCGGTTCCGTTCGCCGGCGATCGCCCACTGGGTCTACTTCGCCTTCAGCATCCCCGTGATCCTCGGCTACAACTACTGGGACCAGTGGTTCAGCCTGACCCTCGGCGTGACCTTCGCCTGCGGCTACGTGTTCATCCTGAGCACGTTGTCGGCGGCGCTGATGCCCTTCCGCGCCAAGCCCCTGTACGACGCCTCGCCGGGAGCGAAGTACACGATCGGCGGGTTCCCGCTGGTCTCGTTGCTCGGCTTCATCGGCTTCGTCTTCGGCGTCATCGCCGTGGTCCTCTTCCTGTCGCGGCCCGAGTACGGCCTCACCGGCACGGTGCCGTACATCGTCGTGGCCGGGGTCTTCATCGTCTGCGTGGTCTGGTACTGGATCGTGCGGGCCTACAACAAGAGCAAGGGCATCGACGTCAACTACGCCTTCCTCGAGGTGCCGCCGGAGTGAGCCTGCGGTTCCACACTCCGGCCGCGGCCGGAGCACGCGGACGGTAGTGACGGGGCGGCCGCCGGGCGCAGCCCGGCGGCCGCCCCGCCCGCTTGTCCAGACGGGAGAGGTGCTATCACTCCGGTACTGACGTACTGGAACACGTGAGACCATGGGTGGATGATGTGAGGTGCGCCGGTATCGAGGCGCCGCGGGACAAAGTGCGAGAAAGGAGCTGGACCATGACACGAACGGCGAGCCCGAGAGGAGGCCGCAGGTGACCACGCGACTCTTCTTCGCTACCGACGTGCACGGCTCCGAGGCCTGCTGGCGCAAGTTCATCAACTCGGGCAAGCACTACGAGGCCGATGTCCTGATCCTCGGTGGCGACATGACCGGCAAGGCCGTGGTGCCGATTATCGAGCAGGGGGCGGGCAAGTACGTCTTCCACATGCAGGACGTGCGCCACGAGTTCGAGGGCGACGACGACCTCGCCAGAAGCACGCGGGCGATCCGCGACCACGGCTACTACCCGGTCGTGATGAGCCACGACCAGTGCGCCGCCTACACCAGCGACCCCGACAAGCTCGACGAGGTCTTCCACGAGCAGATGCGCACGACGGTCGCCGACTGGGTCGCGTGGGCCGACGAGCGCCTCGAGGGAACGGGGTTGCAGTGCATCGTCTGCCCCGGCAACGACGACCGCCACGACATCGACGGCATCCTCGCCGAGTCCGAGCACATCCAGGTCGGCGAGGGCAACGTCCTCGACCTGCCCGAGGACCACCAGCTCGCCTCGAGCGGCTGGACCAACCTGACGCCCTGGGACACGCCGCGCGAGGAGGACGAGCCCAAGCTCAAGGAGCGCCTCCTCGGCATCGTCGCCCAGGTGACGGTCGCCCCCGAGCGCCTCGTCCTCGGCCTGCACGCGCCGCCGTACGACACCAACCTCGACATCGCGCCCAAGATCGACTGGGAGACGCTGACGGTGCAGGGTCAGGACACGGCCCACGTCGGCTCCACGGCTGTCAAGGAGGTGATCAAGGAGGTCCAGCCCATCCTCTCGCTGCACGGCCACATCCACGAGAGCCGCGCCGCCGAGCGACTCGGCCGCACGCTCGCCATCAACCCCGGGAGCTCCTATGTTGAAGGGACCCTGTCGGGAGTGATCGTGGAGCTCGACGGCAAGAGCAAGCTCAAGCGGTACCGCTTGACCATGGGGTGATCGCGCCGACGCGCGACACCAGGGGGACGGCACCACGGTGCCGGCAGTAACCATTCGACAGGAGGGTCAACTTATGGCAACAAACGCCGCACCGGAGCAGACGCTCTTCGTGCGCAAGGCCAGCGGCCTGGTCAAGGGGTGGTCCGGCGGGGACGGGTTCCGCTACTCGTTCTTCTCGGTCAACCTGTTCCTCGCCATCTGGTCGTTCGCGTACGCGACCTTCATCCCGGGTGGCAGTCTCTTCTGGGCCATCGTCCTCACCGCCATCTTCATCGTCCTCGAGATCATCGTCTACGCCGGCCTCATCTCGGCGATGCCGAGAGCCGGCGGCGACTACGTGTGGATGACCCGCATCTTCCACAGTTCGGTGGGCTTCGTGATCGCCGCCGTGGGCTGGTGGTTCATCCTCTGGCTCTGGACCCCGATCTACGCCGACATGGGCGTTCAGACCACGATCAAGCCGATCTTCCGCATCCTCGGCCTGCACAGCGCGGCCGACTGGCTCGGTTCCGCCACGGGCATCTTCGTCGCTTCGCTGGTGGTCATCGCCATCTCCTCGACGCTGGTCGCCGTAGGCATGAAGGCGTACGCCAAGTTCCAGAAGTGGGCCATGTGGATCGGCCTCGCCGGCGTGATCGTCTGCGGCGTCCTTCTGCTCGTCACCTCGGGCGACACCTTCAAGGACCGGTTCAACGACGCGGCCGAGAAGTACTACGGCGGCGAGGCGGGCCTGCTCGACCTCACGGTCTACGAGCAGGACGCGAACGGTGTGTTCGTCTACGATGACGACGGCAACATGGTCGTCGCCGAAGGGCAGTCTCATGCTGGCGCCTTCGACGCCATCGAGGCCGTCGGCGCGGGCACCGAAATGCCGACGTCGACCTTCTCGGGCGGTCTCAGCTGGGCCACCTGGGCTCTCATCCCCCTCATGCTGTTCTGGATGGCGTGGCCGAACTGGGGGGCGACGCTCTACGGCGAGGTGCGGGGCGCCAAGGACTTCCGCAAGAACATCTACCAGATGCTCGGCGGCCTCCTCGTGCCCACGTTCATCGCGCTCGCCTTCCTCGGGCTCATGACGTGGAAGGTCGGGCTACCAGGCCTTCATGGGCACGATGGCCGCCTTCTGGTGGGGGATCTCGCCGATCGGCGGCGACTACGTTTCGCCCACGGCGATGATCTCCTGGATCGTGCCCAACGCGGCCTTCCAGGTCATCCTGATCGCCGCCATCTCGCTGCTGCTCTTCGGGTGGTTCGGGACGCTCTTCCTCTCGTCGACGCGCATGATCTTCGCGTCGGCCTTCGACCGGATCCTGCCTGAAGCCGCCGCGCGGGTGACGAGCGGCGGCGTCCCGGTCATCGCCCTCGTGCTGATGACGATCCCGTCGACCATCGTGGCGGCGCTCTACGCGTACACGCCCATCGTGGAGGAGCGCGGGGTCACGATCGTCAAGCTCTTCACCTACGATGCGACGTTCGGCATCATCATCATGTTCCTCGGCAGCGGGCTCGCCTTCATGGTCATGAAGTGGCGCGCCCGCAGCATCTGGGAGAGCTCCTCGCTGCCGAAGGGCGGAGATCGCCGGCATCCCGTGGATGGCCATCATCGCGGCCGTCTACTGCGCCTTCATGATCTTCAACATCTTCATGTTCGTTTGGGATCCCGACGGGGTGTACTACATCAACCGGGGAGTCAGCCCTCTTCATGGGCGGTCTCTACCTGGCCGGTGTCGTGACCTGGATGTCGCGTGGACGGTCCGCAAGAAGCAGGGCATGGAGCTTGAGGCCGTGGCCAAGGAGATCCCGGTCGAGTAAGCGCACGACAGCTCGCGCACGCCCCGGCGAAGGCGCCGGCGGCCGCTCCGCGGCCGCCGGCGCCAGGCCGGCTCTCCGCGAGCTGAGCCACGGCCCGGCCCCCGCGGGGGCCGGGCGCAGCGAGAGGCGGCTTCAACGCGGCGCGCAGACGGCCGCGGGTCGCTGAAGGAGGTCGTGACAGACCATGGCGCAGAAGCCGTTCATCCTCCCGAAGGACATCCCGATCGCCGAGTACCCGGGCCCCGAGGTCTTCCTCAGCGAAGGCAAGCGGCTCGTCGAAGAGGGCGAGAAGCGCGGCATCGTGATGCGGGTCATGGGCCCCCTGGCGCTCCACTACTACTTCCCGGACCAGATCGAGCTGTACGCGCGGCTCGAGCGGCTCGGCGAGCGCTACTTCACCGACATCGACTACGCGGCGTACGGCAAGGGCCGCGGCAAGATGCGCGACTTCATGAAGGAGATGGGTTACGAGTGTGACCAGGAGACGATGGTCATGTCCGGCAAGACCCGGCACATCTACTACGCCGGCGCCGTGCCCATGATCGACGTCTTCTTCGACAAGCTCGACTACTGCCACGAGGTGGACTACGCGGGCCGGCTCGAGAAGGACCCCTGGTCGGTGCCGCTCTCCGACATCCTGCTCCAGAAGCTGCAGATCGTCGAGATCAACGACAAGGACCTCAAGGACATCGAGTACCTCTTCGTGACCGCCGAGCTGGGCAGCGACGACGAGCACAAGATCAACAGGACTACATCGCGCGGCGCTTCGCCGACGACTGGGGCTTCTGGTACACGGCGACGCAGCTCAATCTGCCCAAGGTGAAGGAGCACTGCGCGCAGGTCCCGGCGCTGACGCCCGAGATGTGCACGCGCATCAGGGCCCAGGCCGACAAGCTCCTGGCGCGCGTCGAGGCCGAGCCGAAGTGCAAGAATGGAACAAGCGCGCCAAGAAGGGCGCCTCGAAGATCTGGTACAACGAGGGCTTCTCCGACTGGTGAGAGGTCTCTCGGCGCGGCGCTGACGGGGCAGGCCCCCGCGCCGCGCGCCACCGGGCTTCACGCGGCACTCACACGGGCCTCACTGTTCGGTTATGTTCGCGCCTCAGGTTTGACACGCCGCGCGGGAACGTTACAATGTGTGCGACTTTGTGATGTTCTGTCGACGCGAACGGAGGCCGACCGATCGTGCCCCCTCAGGGCGTGCCGGAAGCTCACGAGATGATCCCGGCGCAGCGCCGTGCGCGCATCTGGGAGCTCCTGCAGGAGCGCCGCGCCGTCCGCGTGTCCTCCCTCAGCGAAGACCTCGGCGTCTCCGAGATGACGATCCGCCGCGACCTCGAGCGTCTCGAGGCCGAGGGTGTGCTCCTGCGCACCCACGGGGGGGCTCTGCTCCGCCGGCGTATGGTCGAGGAGGCCCACTACCTCGACAACGTGTCGTCCAACGCCGAGCAGAAGCGCCGCATCGCCCGGCGGGCGGCGTCGATGATCCAGCCCGGTGAGACCGTGTTCCTGAGCGCCGGCACGACGGCGGCTCAGGTCCTGCGCCACGTCGACCCCGGGCTCGAAGGGCGCGTCATCACGCACAACAGCGGCGCCCTCGCCGAGGCCCAGGACCTCAACCTCGAGGTGATCCTCGTCGGTGGCCGCTACCGGCCGCGCTCCAACGCGGTCGACGGCCCCCTCGGCATCGAGCAGCTCGGCCACTTCCACGCCAGCCGTATGCTGCTCGGCGTCGACGGTCTCGACCTCGAGGAGGGGCTCACCACCCCGACCGTCGGCATCGCCAGCATGGACCGCGCCATGATCGACCGCACGCGCGGCGAGGTCGTCGTCCTCGTCGACCACAGCAAGATCGGCGTCGTCGCCGACGTCGTCATCTGCGGCCTCGACCGCGTCGATGCCGTCATCGTCGACGACGGCATCGACGAAGCCGTTCGCGACGAGCTCACGTCCCTCGGTGTCCAGTGCATCGTGGTGTGAGTCGGCCGCGGCCCATCATCTGGTCTCACGTTCCCGGGAGGGTGCCGAGGGCGTGAACCCGACCTGCTCCGCGTACTCCGACATCCGTCGAACCGATCCCTAAGGGGGAGAGATGCACGAACGCAACATGCTGGAAGACCTGGTCGCCGTCAGCCCCGGCATGGAGATCTGGTGGGACTCCTCACCGGTCATCCTCGACAACTGGTACAAGATGATGCTCGCCAAGGCCGACCCGGCCGACCACGAGGTCCTCAAGGCCCAGTTCGCGCGCATGTACGACGCCGGCGACCCCATGGGCCAGCTCTTCCGCGGCGTCACCACCAACCCTCCGCTCTCGCTGCAGGCGATCAAGGACGACCCGCCGCGCTGGCAGGCCGAGGCCGACAAGATCCTCAAGGAGCACGACGGCCTCGACACCGAGGGCCTCTTCTGGGAACTCTACAAGCAGGTCGTCAAGCAGGGCTCCGACATGTTCCTGCCGCTGTTCGAGGCCTCGGGTCACAAGGAGGGCTTCCTCTCCGGCCAGTGCGACCCGCGCAGCGCCTTCGACAAGGACGCGATGCTGGCGCAGGCGGCCGAGCTTCACGCCCTCAACCCCAACGTGATGATCAAGGTGCCCGGCACCGCGCAGGGCTACGAGGTCATCGAGGAGCTCACCTCCAAGGGCATCGCCACCAACAACACGCTCACCTTCATCCTGCCGCAGCTCATGGACTGCGCGAAGTCGGTGCGGCGCGGCCTCGAGAAGGCCAAGGCCGACGGCGTCGACCTCTCGAGCTGGCGCTCGGTCATCACCCACATGGAGGCTCGCTACGGCGACCTCGGCGGCCTGCGCGAGTTCGGCAAGGAGAAGGGCATCGAGGTGACCGAGGGCGACGTGCGCCTGGCCGAGCTGGCGATCTTCAAGAAGGCGTACCGCCTCGTCAAGGAGGGCGGCTACCAGAGCAAGATGCTCTCCTGCTCGCTGCGCCTCGGGCCGGTCGTCGACGGCAAGACGAGGTTCTGGCACCTCGAGGAGAAGGCCGGCGCCGACATCGTCGTCACCTGCCCGCCGCCGCTGATCGACGAGCTCATCAACTTCCCGGCCCCCGGGGACATCACGTTCGAGGCCGACCGCATCTCCGTCGACCCGCCCAAGGACGTCATGGACAAGCTCATGCGGATCCCCTACTTCGAGCGCGCCTACGAAGTGGACGGCTACACGCGCGACGAGTACAACACCCATCCCGCGCTCGTGAAGACCGCGGAGGCCTTCTCCAAGGCCACCAACGAGATGGTCGCCTTCGCCGACGGTTGTCTCAAACAGGGCCAGTGCCGCGCGAGCTGAGCTGCGCGTCGACCTTCACAGCACCGACGAAAGGGCAGTGAGAATGACCGACATCAGAGAGAAGATCGTCCCCTGGGTCTTCACCGCGCCGGAGTACAACACGGCGATCCTCGACAAGGCCTGGGCGCACCCCGAGTTGGGCCGCATGATGCTGAACGAGAACCCCGTGCCGCCGTCCGACGCGGTCGTCGAGGCGATCGTCGAGATGGCCAAGCAGGGCAACCGCTACCCGGACCGCGCCTACCGGCTGCGCACCAAGCTCGGCGAGCTGCACGGCGTCGCCGCCGAGAACATCGCTCTGGCGAACGGCTCGTCGGAGACCATCGACGCGATGATGCGCCTCTTCCTGCAGCCCGGCGACGAGTTCCTCTGCTCCAACCCGACCTTCGAGATGTTCCCCTCGCGCGCCGGCCTCTGCGGCGCCACGACGGTGCAGGTGCCGCTGCGCGACGAGGACCTGCAGTACGACGTCGCGGGCATGCTCGCGGCGGTCAACGAGAAGACCAAACTCATCCTCATCATCAACCCCAACAACCCGACGGGCATCTTCATCGACGACGCCGACCTCACGAGGTTCTGCGAGCTCG
Source organism: uncultured Thermoleophilia bacterium (assembly GCA_963814545.1). Classification (GTDB taxonomy): domain Bacteria; phylum Actinomycetota; class Thermoleophilia; order UBA2241; family UBA2241; genus UBA2241. The sequence continues at coordinate 158,686 of CAWFDC010000005.1, forward strand.
GGCATCCCGCTCTGCATCGACGAGGCCTACCTCGACTACCACCCGCAGGTCGAGGCCAAGGTCGACTTCGTGAAGAAGTACCCCCACGTCTTCCTCTCGCACACGTTCTCGAAGGCCTTCGGCCTCGCCGGTGTGCGCTTCGGCTACGTGGTGGGCTCGCCCGACGTCGTCGAGGCGTTCAACCTCATGTACCTGCCCTGGAACCTGAGCCTCATGGCCATCGCCGCCGCCGAGGCGATCCTCGACACCGGCGAGGTCAAGGAGAAGGTCAAGTACAACAACGACTGGATGGGCGCCTTCGCCAAGGAGCTCACGGCGGTCGGCCTCACGCCGTTCGAGGCGCACGGCAACTACATGCTGGTCGACGCCTCCGTGACCGGCAAGACCAGCGCCGAGATCGTGCAAGCCGCCAACGAGATGGAGCAGGTCATCATCAAGACCATCAAGCCCATCAACGGCAAGGACGGCTACTTCCGCGTCACGCCGGGCACGCCCGAGGAGAACGAGCGCTTCGTTCGCTTCGTGCGCAGCTACTTCGGCAGCTGAGCGTGCGCTTGGCATGACATGAGTCCCGCCCTCGCCGAGCGCCCGGCGTCCGCCGGGCGCGGCGCGAGGTACGTTGTTCGGCCGCGGACGCTGCCGCCCTCCCGTCGTCACGAGGGAGGGCGGCGGCAGGCCACCCGGCCGGCAGCGATCACGACCGGCAGGGGCAGACCCGGAGGTCATCACGCGGGCCTGCCGTCAGCGCGAACGAAAGGACGCACGTGAGCCCGGAGGAGAGCACCACTCTCGAGGACCGTCGCGGCGACGGCGGAGCGCTCGAGGAGCGCTGCATCGACACCATCCGCTTTCTCGCCGTGGACGGCGTGCAGAAGGCGAAGTCCGGTCACCCGGGCCTGCCCATGGGGGCCGCGGCGGTGGCGCACACGCTGTTCACGCGCCACCTGCGCTTCGACCCGTCCGACCCGGCGTGGCCGGACCGCGACCGTTTCGTCCTGTCGGCCGGCCACGGCAGCATGCTCCTCTACTCGCTGCTCCACCTCACCGGGTACGACCTCAGCCTCGACGACCTGCGCGCCTTCCGCCAGTGGGGCAGCAACACGCCGGGTCACCCCGAGTACGGGCACACCGCCGGCGTCGAGACGACGACCGGCCCGCTCGGCCAGGGCTTCGCCAACGCCGTCGGCATGGCCGTCGCCGAGCGCTTCCTCGGCGCGACCTTCAACGGCGACGGCCACGACGTCGTCGACCACTTCACCTACGTGCTCTCCGGCGACGGCGACATGATGGAGGGCATCACGAGCGAGGCGGCCTCGCTCGCCGGCCACCTGAAGCTGGGCAAGCTCATCGTCCTCTACGACGACAACCACATCACCATCGACGGCTCCACCGACCTCGCCTTCACCGAGGACGTCGGCGCGCGCTTCGCGGCCTACGGCTGGCACGTGCAGAAGGTCGCCGACGGCAACGACATCGAGGCCGTCGACGCCGCCATCGCGGCGGCCAAGGCCGAGACCGGCAGGCCGTCGCTCATCGCCGTGCGCACGCACATCGGCTTCGGCTCGCCGCACAAGCAGGACACGGCCGGCGCCCACGGCGCCCCGCTCGGCCCCGACGAGGTGCAAGCTGACCAAGGAGAACCTGGGCTGGCCGCTCGAGCCGGAGTTCCTCGTCCCCGACGAGGTGCAGGCCTTCTACGAGGCGGCCGTCGGAGCGCGGCAGAAGCCGCGCACGCCGCCTGGCGACGAGCGCCACGCGGCCTGGCGCACGGCCGACGCCGCGCGCTCAGCGAGCTGGGACGCGCGCCTGGCGCGGCGAGCTGCCCGCGGGCTGGGACGCCGACCTGCCGGTCTTCGACCCGGCCGACGGCGCCGTGGCGACGCGGGCCGCGTCGGGCAAGGCGATCAACGCCCTCGCCCCGCACCTGCCGACGCTCATCGGCGGCTCGGCCGACCTCGCGCCCTCGAACAACACCGTGATCAAGGACGCGCCCGCCCAGCAGGCGGACACGCCCGAGGGCGCGCAACCTCCACTTCGGCGTGCGCGAGCACGCCATGGCCGCCATCGGCAACGGCCTCGCGCTGCACGGCGGCGTGCGCCCCTACGTCGGCGACCTTCTTCGTCTTCGTCGACTACATGCGGCCGGCGATGCGCCTCGCCGCGCTCATGGGGGCGCCCGTCACCTACGTGTTGACCCACGACAGCATCGGCGTCGGCGAGGACGGTCCGACGCACCAGCCGGTCGAGCACCTGGCGATGCTGCGCGCCACGCCGAACTTCGTCGAGTCTGCGCCCGGCCGACGCCAACGAGACAGTCGAGGCGTGGAAGATCGCCCTGAAACATCGCGACGGGCCGGTCGGCCTCATGCTGACGCGCCAGAACCTGCCGACGATCGACCGCGGCACGCTACGGCCCGGCCTCGGGCGTCGCCAGGGGCGCCTACGTGCTGGCCGACGCGGCCGGCGACGAGGCGCCCGAGCTGATCCTCATCGCCAGCGGCAGCGAGGTCGCGCTCGCCCTCGAAGCGCACGAGCGTCTCGCCGCGGAGGGCGTGCGCTCGCGGGTCGTCAACCTGGCCTCCTGGCAGCTCTTCGGGCGCCAGGACGCCGCCTATCGCGAGAGTGTCCTGCCGGCCGACGTGCCGCCGCCGGCTGGCCGTCGAGGCCGGCGTCAGCTTCGGCTGGGAGCGCTGGGTCGGCGACGAGGGCGAGATCATCGGCCTCGACCGCTTCGGCGCCTCGGCCCCGGCCGGTACCCTCTTCGAACAGTTCGGCTTCACCGCCGACAACGTCTACGCGCGTGCCAAGGCGGTGCTGAACCGCTAGATTCCGAGCTGTCCGGTACGGACGGCCGTCAACGAGTGACACAGCGGAGGTCACCGAGGATGAAGATACTGACCAGGATGGGCGACGCCTCGAACGTCGAGCTCACCCCGGACGAGCTGCGCACCGAGTTCGTCACGGGGTCCGAGGCCGCCGCGGTCAAGGCCAAGATCCCGACGCTGACCGAGAACGAGATCGACTTCCTCGTCGACATGTTCTCGGCCCCGACGCGACTCTGGGGCGTGCAGCGCGGCAACGAGGTCGTCATGACCAAGGACGGCTGCGTCAACGCCCTCAACTCCTCGCGTATGTCGAGCGGGGTCGTCGCGCCGGTCAACCGCGAGGTGGGCGTGCGCCTCTTCGAGTCGATGCTCGGCTTCGACTCGATGGAGGTCTCGCACAACGACTACTCGGTCAAGCCCCAGCGCTTCCTCAAGGCGCTCGAGCAGCTGCACATGGAGCTTCTGCAGGAGACCACCATCTTCCCGCTGCTCTACGGCTTCATGCCCAACCTCGGGCTCTACTACCGGCCCGACGGCTCGTTCGAGAACCCCTCCGACCTGCTGCCTCTGGGCAAGATCGCCGAGGCCCGTCGCACGCAGGAAGAGGCGCTCGAGGCGTGCATGGAAGACTGCATCGAGATGAGCGACTGCATGGTCGCGATGGGCGCCGACGGCATCGACTACGACACCGTCGCGTCGACCGGTGACGCCGAGTTCCTCGCCGTGCTCAAGACGACCGAGCACGTCGCCAACGAGACCGGCCTGCCGGTCGAGATCGGCATGTCGTCGGAGATGGTGCTCGGCTTCCACGGCCAGCTCGAGTACAACGGCGTCCGCCTCGCCGGCCTCTGGCCGCACCAGCAGCTCGACCTCTGCGAGCAGGCGGGCTGCGCGATCTTCGGCCCCGTCTGCAACACCAACACCAAGAAGACGGTGCCCTGGAACCTCGCCCGCGCGCTGACCTTCGTGAAGGCGTGCACCGAGGTCGCCAAGATCCCGATCCACCCGAACGTGGGCATGGGCGTCGGCGGCGTGCCGATGTTCGAGACGCCGGCCGTCGACGTGGTGACGCGGTGCAGCGCGGCGATGATCGAGATCGGCAAGGCCGACGGGTTGTAGGTGGGCACGGGCGACCCTGCCGGCATGCACCTGGCGCATCTGCTGGCCTCATCGATGGGTGGCATCCGGGCCGCGGGAGATCTCGTGGCGAGGATGCAGCTCAGCAAGAAGATGAGGATCGACGACGCCAAGAAGTACGTGGCCGACAAGCTCCACGTGACGCCACTGGACCTGTCTGATCCGACGATGATGAGGGGTCTCAGGGAAGAGCTCGACATCGGCACGATCACGGGTGTCCCGGGCATCGCCAAGGGCATTGCCGCCAAGGTGCGCATCGCCGAGCTCCTCGACATCGAGATCAACAGCGTCGAGCAGTTCAAGAAGAAGACCGGTCTGGTCGCGGGCGAGAAGCAGTTCCACTGACCGGTCCCAGGTCCCCCTCGGCGCGCGGAAGGCGGCGGGGGCGATGACATCGCCCCCGCCGCCGGCGCCCACCGCGCAGCCCCGCCGCGAGCCGGCGGGGTCGCCGCGGCGGGACGTCGTGATGATCGACTTCGACGGCGTCGTCGTCGACTCGCTTGATGCGTTCGCCGCCGCCCTGACCACCGCCTGCGAGGAGCAGGGCATCGCGGTGGTCCGCTCGGTCGACGACGTGGTCGACCTCCTGAACGGCAACGTCTACGAGGGCTTCGCGTGCCGCCGGCGTCGACGAGCAGGGCGCCGTGCGGGCGATGACGGCGGCGATACGGACCCTCGAGCGCGACCTCTCCCGGCTCAGGCCGTTCCCGGGCGTCGCCGAGGCCCTGGCTCGGCTCGGCGAGCGGTTCGACGTGGTGGTCGTCACCTCGAACAGCGAGCGCCTGGTCCACGGCTTCCTCGCCGAGCACGGCATCACGGGGGTGGCCGCCGTCGCCGGCGTCGAGAGCGGTGTGAGCAAGATCGAGAAGATCGCCGCGGTCGCCCGGCGCTACCCGGGACAGCGGGTCTTCCCGTTCGTCGCGGACACGGCGGGCGACATGCACGAGGCGCGTGCGGCGGGAGCCACGCCGATCGGCGTCGGCTGGGGCTGGCACGACGCGGAGCGCCTGCGGGCGGCCGGGGCCACCCGGGTCGTCGCCTCGCCGGAGGAGCTGCTCGAGCTCCTCGAGCCGGCGCGCCGCGACGGCTGAGCTCCCCGGGAAGACCTTCAGCCGTCGTTACGGCGCCGCGCACGACGTGTGATCGTGACCGCCCCGGCCGGCCTCGGCGGTCCAGACACCGTCACCGCCGCGCGTCGGGGACCGACGCGGCGCCGGCTCCGCAGACCTCAGCGGCGGCGCGGTGAGCGGAAGTGCTCCAGCTCACCGGGGTGTGGCACGACCTCGACCGCGTCGTCCGGCGCGGGGGGCGGAGACGTCGTCCCTCGCAGGGCGTAGCGCCCGTGACCGACCTCCTCGATGATCGGTGAGTAGGACACGCGGTTGTTGAAGCTCGACGCCGACATGCCGCTCGACAGGCAGAGGCGCTCGAGCTCGCGGCGCTCGACCGGGGCTCGCCGCTCGCCGAGGATGCGGGCGAAGGTGAGCTCGGTCGGTCTCGAGCACGGTCGCGGCGTCGAGCGGCTCGAGCGTGCGCACCAGCCGCCCCTCGACCGCGACCCCGGGGATGCGCTGGCAGAGCTCGGCGAGCACGTATTCGGGCATCACGAACTCGCGCATGCGCTCGTCGCGGCGGATGCCGGCGTGCAGATCGCCGATGTCGAGCTCGTCGGCCACGCTGAGCACCTTGAGGACGCGGGCGACGACCGCGTTCTTGGCCACCGACGGGAGGAAGAACCACCCCGTGCGGCGGTCCAGCCAGAGGAAGTCACGGGGCTCGCTGACGACGGCGTGGACCAGGTCGTCGTCGACCCATGCCCCGAGCGCGGCGGCGACGCGGCCGGTCACGTCGGCGACCCGCGCCGCCCCCGTGCGCCTGACGACGCTCCGCGCCGTCTCGGCGATGGTGGCGATGAGGTGTCGCGTGTCGAGGCCGGGATCGTCCGGGTACGGCAGGACGACCGCGATGCCCTTCACGGTCGCGAGCGTGAAGGTGACGTCGCGGCCCAGGGTGCGAGCCGCGTGCTCGAGGCCGGCCGGGTGGAACGGGCGCGCGGCGATGCGCTGGTCGGCGAGGCGCCGTGCCAGCGCGCCCCCGGTCGTCGGGGAGGCTTCGGCGGCGGTGAGGAGCGCCGCGTCGAGGCGTGCCGCCGCCGGGGCCGGGGCGGCGCGTCCGTCGGCCGTTCGCCCGTCGTCGGACTCGAGGGTCGCGCGCAGGCGCGACTCGACTCGCCGGCAGAGCTGGCGTACGCGCTCGCGGCTGAGGCCGCCGGCCTCGCGGCCGGCGGCCTCGAGCGTCGCGCCGCCGCGGCCGTCCCAGCCCCAGTGACGCACGGCGATGCCGGCGTCGCGCTCGGGGGCGACCGACCGGGCCAGGGACAGCAACTCCTGCTCGAGCGTAGGCAGGGGAGAGGGCATCGGGGCGTCTCCACGGGTCGTGCGGACGTGAGGCGCGCGTCGCACCTCCGACGATGATACTACAGCCTCGGCGAGGCCGCGGCCCGCCTCGGCGCCGCGGCCCGCCTCAACGTCCCCGCCGCCGCAGCCCGCCTCGGCGCCGACGCCGCCGGGCTTCACAAGCCGCCTGTGTCGACTATGATGCGGGGGACGGCACGATCCGGGGGGCGACGTTGACCGACGACAAGAGCAAGAAGAAGGCGAAGGACTCCGCTGACGCGGCGCCGGGAGACGGCGGCACCGGCGCGTCGCACGCCGACAAGGCGACGGCGCCGAAGAAGCTCGACCGTGAGGGCTACGAGCACGAGCTCGAGAGGCTGCAGATCGAGCTCGTGAAGATGCAGGAGTGGGTCAAGAAGGAAGGCCGCCGGGTGGCGGTCGTCTTCGAGGGCCGCGACGCCGCCGGCAAGGGCGGCACGATCAAGCGCATCACCGAGCACCTCAACCCCCGCGTCGTGCGCATCGCCGCGCTGGCGTCGCCCAGCGACCGGGAGAAGACGGAGTGGTACTTCCAGCGCTACGTGGCCGAACTGCCGGCGGCCGGCGAGGTCGTGCTCTTCGACCGCAGCTGGTACAACCGCGCCGGCGTCGAGCGGGTGATGGGCTTCGCCACCGAGGACCAGGTCTGGGAGTTCTTCCGCACCTGCCCCGAGTTCGAGCGCATGCTGATCCGCGACGGCCTCATGCTGCTCAAGTACTGGTTCAGCGTGAGCGACGACGAGCAGGAGAAGCGCTTCCAGCAGCGGCTCAAGTCACCCCTGAAGATCTGGAAGCTCAGCCCCATGGACCTCGAGAGCCACCTGCGCTGGGTGGAGTACTCGAAGGCCAAGGACGACATGTTCTCCTACACGGACACGAAGGACTCGCCGTGGTGGGTCGTGAACGCCGACGACAAGCGCCGCGCCCGCCTCAACATGATCCACCATCTGCTCGGCATGATCCCTTACGAGGACGTCGTGCCGCACGACATCGAGCTGCCGCCGCGGCCGCCCGACAAGGGGTACGTGCGGCCGCCGATGGAGTCACAGACCTTCATCCCCGAGGTGTACTGACGCTCGCGGACCGACAGGCGCTCAGTCGCGCCACGGACCGCGCAGCTCGCGCTCGGCGAGAAGGCCGGCCAGGATGCCGGCGACGCGATACGTGAGCACGCCGGCCGCGACGTCGTCGGGGTCTGGAAGATAGCGGGTGACGAGCTCGTCGAGAGCCTCGGCGGTCGCCGGCCGCGTGTGACAGGGCAGCAGCTCGGGAGCCCTGAGGACCCACGCGAGCTCGCCGTCGATGTGCACCGTCACGCGCCCCTGTGCCATACCGGACCTCCCTGCCGTGAGTCTCGTCGCAGGCGACGGGCGCCCGCCTGAAGTCGACGCCGCCGCCGGGCGGGAGGGCGGGTCTGCAGCGACCGGCTCCTGAGCGTCGCGGCGAGAAGCTGCACGCTCGGGCCGGCGGCGGCGTCGCTCGTCAAGGTAGCACGGGGGGCGGACAGATGTTCGGTCCACGTGCGCGCGGCGCACCATCGCCGGGTTCGGCGAGCCGGACATCCGGGCGGGGCGAGCCGGGGATCCAGGCGGGGCGAGCCGATCGATCCGGGTGGGGCGAGCCGCCGGTCCGGCCGCGCGGCGAGCCGCCGCTCCGGGCACGGGACGAGCCGCCGATCCGAGCCTCTGACAGGCGGGCTGCCAGATCCCGGCGCGGGCTGCCGGGGACCGGAGCGGGGCGCAGCGGACAAAGGGGGAGGCGGCGGGCCGGTGATCGACGCCGCCGCCTCAAGGGGGTACCGAGCGAGAGTTTCGACGCCGTCGGCGGCGTTCCTTCACGCCATCGCGAACTGCAGCCCGGGGCCGATCCGACGGTCCGACGGTCGCGCCGGCGTGCGGGCGGTGTCGCGGCGTGCGGGCGGCGCGGGACGCGTGATCGGCGTGCGACGCGTGCTCGGCGTGGGACGCGCGATCGGCGTGGGACGCGCGATCGGCGTGAGACGCGCGGACCGCCCGCCGCCCCGGTGGGGCTCACTCCTCGCGCAGGGGCACCACGAGCACCGGCACGGGGCTGCGGTGCAGGATGCGGTAGGCGGTCGAGCCCATGATGGCCCCGGAGAGGGCGCCCTCGCCGTGCGAGCCGATGACGATCATGTCGGCGGAGAAGTCCTCGACGGCCTGGAGAAGCGCCGGCACGGGTCCGCCTGGGCTCACGACCGCCTCGGCGGCGATGCCGGCCTTCTCCAACTCCTGCCTGGCCTCGTCGACGTGACGGCGCCCGGCCTCCTCGACGGCCTCGACCTGGGCCTCGAGCTCGCCGGCCATCATGAGCGTCGAGCTGGTCAGCCCCGGCGGGACGAAGCCCATGAAGATGTCGTAGCCCTGCACGACGACGACACGTGAGTCGGGCAGCTGACGCAGGAGCCCGGCCACCGTCGTGAGGGCGCGCTTCGAACAGTCCGATCCGTCGTATCCCAGGACGATCGTGAGACCCATGGCTCCCCCTCCACGTGGGTGTCTCCGTGTGCTTGTGTTCTGCTCGTACCAGGGGACGACGAAACGGTCCGGCTGGGGAGGCGCAGGGGGAGGGGCCGTCGGGTCGCGCGCGGGCGCGCGAGGCGGCCGGCGTGCCGGCCGCCTCGCGCCAGAATCAGTAGACCACCAGGGTGTTGCGGCCCACGTAGCTCTGCGTGTTGCCGGCGGGGTCGGTCGCGTACACGTAGAAGCGGTAGGTGCCCTTGGCCAGCGAGCAGCGCCAGCGGTAGCCCAGCAGGACGTTGACCTTCTTGCTGCCGAGCAGGAACTTCTTCACCACGGTGCCGTCCAGCCTCTTGACCTTGATCGTCACCTTGGCGGTCCCCGCGTTGGGCAGGGCGTCCTTGACCTTGTACTTCAGCGTGACGTAGCTGTACCGCGCCACGCTGGCCTTGTACGGCGCTGCGGTCACCGGCCGCTGGGTGTCGATGCGCGCCTCGGCGGTGTGGTACGACTCGACGTTGTCGAGCGTGTCGACCGAGCGGTAGTCGACCCAGTGGTAGCCGTCGTTGACGCCCGTCGAGCGGCGCCTCGACGGTGACCTCGTCGCCGGTCACTGCCAGTCGCCGCCGTCGAGCCGGGACTCGGTGCGCGCGACGCCCGAAGGGTCGGTCGCGCTGAGGCCGACGGTCACCGGCACGTTGTACCAGCGGTCGACGACCGCGAGTCGCGGTCGTGTGCGGCGGCAGCAGGTCGACGACGCCGGCGCCGGGCCAGAGGCGCAGGGCGGTGCCGCCGAGCCCGGCGGCCCATCCGTAGCCCTCGGACTGCATCGTCACGCCGCGCAGGCTCGGTGGCGTCCACCCAAGGGCCTCGACGGACCCACGTCTCGCCGCCGTCGACCGTCTTCAGCACGGTGCCGCCGTCGCCGACGATCCAGCCGAGCTCCGCGCCGACGAACTCGACGTCCCACAGATGGACGATCGTCGGCACGACGACGCGCTCCCAGGTGGCGCCGCCGTCGAGGGTGCGCAGGACGGTGCCGTTGCGCCCGACCGCCCACCCGCGCTGTGAGGAGAGGAAGGTCGTGCCGCCTCGAGGTGCTCGCTCGTCCCCGAGGTCTGGCGGCGCCAGGAGGCGCCGGCGTTGGCGGTCGCGAAGATCTGCCCGCCTTGGCCGACGGCCCACCCACGCAGCGGGCTGACGAAATCGACGTCACGTAGCCAGACGACGTCGGCGAGGCCGGAGGTCTGGTGCCGCCAGGTCGCGCCGCCGTCAGAGGTGCGGAAGACGCCTTCGCGCCCGACGGCGGTGGCCCGGGTCGCGTCGATGACGTCGATGCCGTTCAGGGCCAGCGCCGCGCCCGATGTCAGCTTGACCCAGGTGGCGCCCGGCGTCCTTGGTGCGCAGGATGCGGCCGCTCGAGACCGACGGCGTACCCAAAGGCGCCGTCGAGGAAGTCGACGCCGCGCAGGTCGTTGAGGACGCCCGTCTTCTGTCGTCGTCCACGCGCCGCCGCCGTCGCCGGTCGCGACGATCGTGCCGTCGTCGCCGACGGCCCAGGCATGCTCCTCGCCCCAGCCGGCGACGTCCCAGAGCGCCAGCGTCGTGCCGGTGACCTGGGCGAGCCAGTACCCCGCCCTGCCGACGGGGCCCGAGGGCGAAGACGGCGTCCGACTCGTCGGAGCCGGCCGCGGTCGTGACGCGGACCGTGCCTAGCGCGTCGAGGCCGGGGGCGTCACGATCCACGTGTAGCTCCCGTCGTTCGTCGTGTCGGCGGCGATCGTCTCGTCGTAGGTGGCGCCGCCGTCGCGGCTCAACTCGATCGTCGCCGTACCGCCGCGCGTCCCGGTCCAGGTGATCGTCTGCGGCGAGCCGGCTTGCCAGCTCTCGCCGCCGTTCGGCGCCGTCACGGTCGGCGGGACCGGTGCGGTGGGTGACGTGTAGGCCTTGAGGCAGACGTTGTCCTCGGTGAGCTTGATCCTATTGCCGCTGATCGTCGCCGTCATCTCGGTCAGGTCGGTCCACTCGGCGCCGTCCGGCGAGAGGTAGCTCTGGCCGGGGTCGGCGGAGGCGTTGCTGGTGTAGTCCATGTCCCTGTGCTCGACGGCGATCGGCCGGACCAACCCGGGCACGCTGACCTTGACCGCGACGACGAACGGCTGGCCGGTGGCGGCGTCGTATGGCGTGTCGAGCTCGACGGTGTGGAAGCCGGGCTCCCTGAGGCTCCCGCTGGCTTTGAGCTGCCGGCCCGCGAGGGTGGCGCCCGCGTAGACCTCGTAGGTCGCGTTCGGCCCGAGCGTGTAGAAGCCGACGGCGGCGATGCTCTCGTCGGCCTCGGCGGTGAAGCGGTTGGCGAACCACGCGGTCGGGGAGCCGTAGCCGAAGCTGAAGACGTAGCCGAGAGGGTCGTACTGGTAGAGGCTCGCGTAGTTGTCGGTCGGCTCGGCCTGCGCGAAGACCGCATTCGTCTGGTAGGCGAGACGCGTGTCGTAGTAGGAGATGTAGAAGTACCCGGCGCCGCCCCACGTGCCGCCCCAGGTGCTGCCCCACGTGTCGCCCCAGCTGTTGCGCACGATGAAGGCGCCGTCGCCGGGTGGCTGGTTCGCGATCGGGAAGTTGGTGCGGCTGTAGCTGTCGTCCCAGCCGACCAGGGCGACGCCGTGGTTCGGCTCCGAGGCGCTCGTCGAGTAGTAGGCCCCGGTGCTCCCGTCCAGGTAGCCGGCCATCCAATACATGCTGGTGGCGACCGCGCCGTACGTCGTGATGGCGTACTTGAGGTCGTCGTTGGCGGTGGCGGCGGTTCGCGGCGGCAACAGCAGGACCTGCTGGACGTGCTTCTGCACGGTCAGCGAGTCCGGCGAGGGGTGGTCGCCCAGGTAGGGGTCCTGTGCCTCGGTGAACGGCCCGCCCCAGCGGAGGAGGTAGGCGGCCGCCATGGTGAAGTTGCCGCCATCCACATAGCCGTCCCAGTCGAAGCCGTGCCAGTAGGCCATGTTGTCCTCGGAGAAGTCCCACTCCTCGCCCGGCATGAGGGTCGACTCGAGCGAGCCGAAGCTGGCGAAGGCCCAGCAGGTGCCGTACGAGCCCTGGTCCTTGACCGGCGTCAGTCGCCCCAGCGCGCGCAGGTCGAAGATGCTCGGGTAGGTCAGGATCTCGGGGCTGACCCTGAGACCCTCGAGTTGGAGGAGATCGGTGGGACCCTCTCGGAAGCCCGAACCACGAGGGCCCACATCCAGAGGCTGCGGGCCGTAGATCACCTGGTCCGGACCGACGAGGTCGGCAGCAGCGGCGCCGGCGACCGGCGCCATCGTGCCCAGCAGGACGAGGGCGGCAAGGGTCAGAGCCAGGGCTGTGAAGACGCGGGATAAGGACACACGACGTCCGCCGCGCGGACACAGCACTGGCACCGACATGGGACCCCCTCCGGCACGCGGCCCGCGGACGGGCGGCGCTGTTGAGTGCACTGGGACTGACTTAACGGAGTATGCTACTCCTGCATCGGCAGGTTGGCGAGCGGACTTCACGTTCGCACGCCCGCGGGCGTCACTGCGACGGACGACGTCGCGGTCCTTCCCGCGGTACTCCTGAGGGCGGTGGGGCAGGGGAGCGCCGCTCGTTGTTGAAGACGAGGGGCAGGGCGCCCTGCCGCCCGGTGTCGCCTCCGCTGGCGAAGCTACGGGCTGGACAACGGCCGCAAGTGAGTGCACCATGGAGGGTAAGGTCCGCGACCCCCGCTGCCATATGACCCCATATCATCACATCCCCGTTTCGTCCGCGTCCCCCGCGGCCGTCCGCAGCCTCCGGTCGCCGCGCGCCGCTTCGGCGCGCGCGGCAGCCGCCGCGCTGCTGGCCGCGCTCGCGCTCGCCTGCTGCGCCCTTGTCGTCTGGCCCGCGCCGGCGGCGCGGGCCTCCGAGGCGACCCTGTTCAACATCACGGGGCGGGGCTGGGGGCACGGCATCGGCATGAGCCAGTACGGCGCTTACGGCTACGCCAAGGCGGGGTGGGGCTACAAGCGCATCCTCGAGCACTACTACACCGGCGTGAAGTTCGGCACGACCCGCAACCGCACGGTGCGGGTGTTGCTCTGCAGCGGGCAGGTCGACGCGCGGGTCACGTCGGCGGCCGCGTACAAGGTGACCGACGGCACGACGACCAAGACGATCTCCGGCGGCGTGCTGGCGACGGTGACCTGGACGGGCACCGCCTACCGCGTGACCGCCGGCGGTTCGTCGTGGGTCTTCCCGACGGCGGTCACGTTCAAGCCCGGTACGGCGAGGCTCCGCCTCTACAACCGCAACGCCAACGGGTGGCCGTATGACGACGACGGCGCGCGCTACCGCGGTTCGCTGCGGGTCGTGCGCGTGAACTCGGCCTTCCAGATCGTGAACCATGTTGCGCTCGAGGGGTACCTGCGCGGCGTCGTGCCGCGCGAGATGCCCTCCACGTGGCCGCAGCGCGCGCTGCGGGCGCAGGCCTGCGCAGCACGCTCGTACGCGGTGCGCGGCATCAAGGACCTCGGCGCCTACGACCTCTACTGCACTGCGGCGAGCCAGGTCTACAACGGGTACGACGGCGAGACCGCGGCGACCAACCTCGCCGTCTCGATCACCGCCGGCGTCGTGCCGACGTACAACGGCACGCCGATCGTGGCCTACTTCTCCTCCACCTCCGGCGGGCGTACGGAGAACATCGAGAACGTCTGGGGCGGCAGTCCGGTCGCGTACCTCAAGAGCGTGAAGGACCCCTACGACTACTACTCGCCGTACCACATCTGGACCGACGCTCCGTACCGCTGGTCGACGACGACCATGACCACCAAGCTGGGATCGCTCGTCCAGGGCACGCTGCGTGCCGTCTTCATCGCCGAGCGCGGGGTGTCGCCGCGGGTGAAGCTCGCCTACGTGCTCGGCACCGACGGCACCACGGCCCACATCGCCTCGGCCGCTTCGGGCTGGACTCTGCGCAACAAGCTGGGTCTGCGCGACTCCTGGTTCTCGGTGCGCAGCATGAGCATCTCGCCCGCGGCCGACGATCGGGCGACGCATCGTCTACGGCGACCGTATCCTGCTCGCGGGCCGCAGCTACCCGACGATCGGCGTCGACAAGCGCATCACCCTCGAGTACTACCGCGACGGTGTGTGGAAGACGACGACCGGTGCGTGCCGACCGTACGCTGCGCAAGACCTTCAACTTCGTCTACGACGGCGTCACGAGGAGCGGCACCTGCGTCGACTACTCGTTCCTCGGCAAGCCGGGCCGCACGACGGTCTACCGGTTCGTGCTACGGCACCTCGCGCTCGCCGAAGACGACGGTCGAGGTGCGCCCCCTTGTCACGGTCGCCTACGCTCCCGCCGCTCCGGTCGCGGGCGAGACGATGACCTTCTCGGGGACCGTCCTGCCGCTGACCAGGGTCGGGAGCCTTGTCCTTCTGCAGCGTTACGTCGACGGCGTCGGCTGGGAGACCCTCGTCGAGTCGACGATCGCGGCCGAAGGGCTCTACGCGATGGACTGGGTCGCCGAGGCCGGCACCCACGAGTTGCGCGTCGCGGTGCCGGCGGGCGACCAGATGATCCAGGGCCTGAGCCCCACCATGACGGTCGTCGTCGAGTAGCTGAGAAGCGGCGCGCCGACCGTCTCCCCGCGTCGGCTGCGCCCTGAAGCGGGTGCGCGCGCGACAGGCCGCCCCACACGCCGCGCGCGCGACAGTCCGCCCCTCACGCCGACGCCATGCGGACCCCCTGGCTCTGGGCGCCTTCCGCCGACGCCTGACGGAAACGGCGCCCGCCCCTCGACGAGGGGCGGGCGCCGTTTGACGTCGGTCGTTTGATGCGCCGGGCGGTCAGTAGATACGCCGTCCGAAGTCGGCCGTGAAGTACCGCCAGGTGTACGTCGAGTTCCAGCGGATCCCGACCCCGATGTCGCGGAAGCTCGCGGTCAGGATGACCGCACGGTGCGTGTCGGAGCCCATCCACAAGGACACCATGCCCTCGGGCGTGCGCCACACCGTCCCGGCGTACCCGCGCCCGATGTTCTCGCCGATCTTGTAGTACGTGCAGTCGGTGTAGGTGTAGCCGAAGGCGCGGAGCCGCTGCCCCGTGTACCAGCCGCACGATGAGCGGTGGGTCAGCAGGTTGCGCTTCGCCATGTCGGGTGAGTGATACCTTGCCGCCAGCGTCAACTTGGCGTTGAACTTGACCGGGGCAAGCCCGCGCTTCGTCCTCTCGGCATTGATCGCGGTGATGACCCTCGCCTCACCGAGCGTGGGCGTGAGCGCCTGCGCCACAGCGGGCGACAACACCAGCCCGAAGGTGAGGGTGAGCAAAAGGATGACGAGGGCCTTCTTCATGGGCGCCTCCCCCTGGTCGTTCGTCGCGACGAAGCACGCCACGACCGTCCGGCGGTGTCCATGGAAAGGCTGAACGGATGCTGAACAGCCCCCCCGACTGTTGCGCGCAAGCCTAAGTAGTCAAGTTCGACAACGCAACCCGCAGGCCTGCCCCCGGATCCGGCCACCGCTGGGGCCGGCCGCGGGCAGGTTCGTTCGACCGTGAGGGATGCGCTGTCCATCATAGAGTCCATCGGTCGCCGGACGGCGCCGCTTGATGCTCGTTGCCTGCCGGGGTTACACGTGCGGCGGGGATCGCCGGCGACGCGTGCGCCGCACGCGTCGCCGGCGGACGGCTCACCGGACCGGGAAGCGGGGGCGCCGGCGCGAGGGCCTACGCGCGCAACGGCGCCGTGCGCGGTTCGACGTCGGCGTCTTCGAACCCCGGCCACACGTCGCAGAACGCTGCGACCACGCCGGGGTCGAACTGGCCGCCGGCGTTGCGGCGCAGTTCTTCGAGGGCCCACTGCTCCGGCATGGCCTTGCGGTAGGGCCGCTCGGAGGTCATAGCGTGGAAGGCGTCGCACACGAACACGATGCGGGCGAGCCGGGGTATCTCGTCGCCGACGAGCCCGTCCGGGTAGCCGCTCCCGTCGAAGCGCTCGTGGGCGGCGCGGATCACGCGGGCGATCGGCGCGAGGTACTCGATGCGCGAGATGATGCGCTCGCCGATGACCGTGTGCTCGGCCATCACCCTGAACTCCTCGTCGGTGAGCTTCTCGGGCTTGTTGAGGATGCTGCCGGGGATACCGATCTTGCCGATGTCGTGCAGGACGCTGGCGTACTGCAGGTCGCGCAGCTCGGACTCACCGAGGCCGAGGCGGCGGCCTACGGAGACCGCCATCTTCGCCAGCATCTGGGCGTGGTCCGCCGTGTAGTGGTCCTTGGCCTCCATGGCCGCGGCGAGCGCCGTGACGGTCTCCAGGTAGGTGGTCTCCAGGCGGGCGAAGTTGGCGGCGTTCTCGAGGGCGACGGCGGCCTGGTTGATCAGGATCTGCACGAGCTGGATCTCGTCCTCGCTGATGTGTCGCGACAGTGCGCAGCGCACGTCGAGGTAGCCCTCGGCACGGTGCTGCAGGATCAGCGGGACGACGAGACGGCGCCCGTAGTCCCACGGCTCCTGCAGCGGGGCGAGGCGCTCGAGAGCGCGGGCGACGAGGTCGTCCGCCGCCTTCGTCGCCGACGGGGTCTCGGCCCCGCCGCTCAGCCGCAGGCCGGCGGGGCAGAACCGCTCGTCGGCGGCCGCGAGCATGATCTCGGCGGTCGTGGTCTCGCGGGGGAAGAGGTCGACGATCCCCTCGCTGACCAGGTCGATCACGGCGGCGGCGTCGAGCGAGGCGGCGATGCCCTGGCTGATCTGGAGGATGGCGACGAGGCGCTCCTCGTGCTCGCGACGCTGGCGGAAGAGGGCGGCGTTGTGTAGCGCGACCGCCGCCTGCTCGGCCAGCCCGCGGGCGAGCTCGAGCTCGTCGGCGCTGAAACGGCGCTCGCACTCCGTCTCGATGACCTCCATGAGGCCGAGCGCGATGCCGTGGAACATGAGGGGCACGGTGAGGCACGTCTTCTCACCCCACTCCACCATCGAGTCGCGGACGTCGTCACCGAGCCGCGCGTCCGAGGCGTGCTCGATGACGATCTCGCCGCGCTTGAGGATCAGCCGGTCGCTCGGGTAGTCGCTGAGCGGGTAGGCGGTGCCGAGGGTGTCCTCGTAGCCCTCCGGGGGACTGCCCGGAGAGGTGTAGAGCGAGCGCGAGACGATGCTGTCGCGGTCGGCGTCGTACTCGTAGATCAGACACTGCGGGGAGCCGAGGGCCTCGGCGGCGCGCTCGGCGAGCTGGCCGAGGACGTCTTCGAGGACGATGCTCGACGTCATCGCCGTGCTCGCCTCGAGCAGGGCGCTGAGCTGGCGGTTGCGCGCCTCCTGGCGCCGGTACGCGGCGGCGTTGTGGATCGCCGCCCCGGCGAGCTCGCCGAGGCCGGCGGCGAACTGCAGCTCGAGCTCGCCGAACTCGCGGCGGGTCGTCGACTCGTAGAGGCGCAGGATGCCCAGCGGCTCGCCCTGGTAGCGCAGGGGCACGCTGAGAACGGTGGTCTCGCCGTAGGCCGACATGCTCTCGCGCCGGTCTGCCGGCAGCGTGTGGTCGTCGGCGTGCTCGACCACCATGGCGGGAGCGTCGAGGATCGCCCGCTCCCCCGGGTAGTCGTCGAGGCGATAGGCACGCCCGAGCGCGCCGTCGGTGCCGCCGGACGTGGGTCCCCGCTCGTGGAGCGCCTGGT
>CAWFDC010000006.1:0-10743 GCA_963814545.1 uncultured Thermoleophilia bacterium
CGCTACCGCCCGGCGGGCTTCGGCACGAACCTCGGCAGGGCGCGCTTGTGCGCGCTCGCGGCCCGCATGCTCTCGATGCGCGCCGCCGTGGCCGGGTCGGCGCCGCGCCCGAGCAGGATCACGTCGAGGTCGTCGTACGTCAGGCCCATCTCGCCCTCGTCGGTCTGACCGGCCCAGAGGCCCGCCGACGGCGGCTTGTCGATGACCGGCTGTGGTACGCCGAGCTGGCGGGCCAGCGCGCGCACCTCCGTCTTCGTCAGCTCGCCGAGCGGCAGCAGGTCGACGCCGCCGTCCCCGTACTTGGTGAAGTAGCCGATGGTCAGCTCGCTGAGGTTGCCGGTGCCGAGCACGCGGTAACCGAGACGGTTGGCGAAGGCGTATAGCGTCATCATGCGCAAGCGCGGCTTGAGGTTGGCCCCGGCGAGGCGATGGTCGCGCAGGTCGGGTCGCGCGGCGGCGAGCGTGTCGAGCAGGAGGTCGTGGACGGGACTCAGGTCGACGGTCTCCGTCGGCAGCCCGAAGGCGTCGGCGACGAGGTGCGCGTCGGTGGCGTCCTGAGGGTCGCTGTGGCACGGCATGAGGACGCCCAGCGACGTCTCGGGGAAGGCGCGCAGGGCGAGGGCGGCGACGACGGCCGAGTCGATGCCGCCGCTCAGCCCGAAGACGACGCCCTCGCCGCCGCCCGCCGTGACCTCGGTGTGAAGCCAGCCGGCGAGGTGATCGGCGAGGCGGGCGTCGGGGCGGGCGGCAGCGGTCGCGGCGGCAGCGGTCGCGGCGTCGACGCGGGTGCCGCCGCCTGCACCGGTGCCGCCGGGCAGCCCGTCACGGTGTGGCGCATCGCTGCCCATCACAGCACCGCGTAGTAGCGCTTGATCTCGAAGTCGGTGACCTGCTCGCGGTAGTCGTACCACTCGTTCAGCTTGTTGGTGACGAAGCGCTCGAAGACGTGCTCGCCCAGGGTGCGGCGCACGAGCTCGCTGCCCTGCGTCTCGGTGATCGCCTCGAAGAGGTTGTTGGGCAGCGAGGTGAGGCCGGCGGCCTCGCGCTGCTCGGCGGTCATCTTGTAGATGTTGGGCTCGACCGAGGGCGGCAGCTCGTAGCCCTGCTCGACGCCCTCGAGGCCGGCGGCGAGCATCACGGCGAAGGCGAGGTACGGGTTGGCCGCCGGGTCGGGGTTGCGCAGCTCGGCCCGCAGGCTGCTCTCCTTCCCCTGGATGAAGAGCGGCACGCGGATCAGCGCCGTGCGGTTGCGGTGCGCCCACGAGATGTGGATCGGCGCCTCGAAGCCGGGCACCAGGCGCTTGTAGCTGTTGACCCACTGGTTGAGCACGCTGGAGATCTCGCGCATGTGCCTGAGCTGGCCGGCGATGAAGCCCTTGCCTATATCGGAGAGGTGGTTCTCGTCGGTCGGTGAGAAGAAGGCGTTCTCGTCGCCGCGGAAGAGCGACTGGTGCACGTGCATGCCGCTCCCGTTGACCCCGTACAGCGGCTTGGGCATGAAGGTCGCGTAGACGCCGTTGTGGGCCGCGACCTCCTTGACGATGAGGCGGCAGATCATGACGCGGTCGGCCATGACCAGGGCCTCGTCGTAGTGTGGGTCGATCTCGTGCTGCGAGGGGGCGACCTCGTGGTGCGAGGCCTCCATCGGGATGCCCAGCTTGTCGAGGGTACGCATCGTCTGCTTGCGCAGGTCGTTGCCGAGGTCGGCCGGCAGCACATCGAAGTAGCCGCCCTCGTCGGTCAGCTCCGGCGTGGCCCCCTGCTTGAAGTAGAAGTACTCGAGCTCGGGCCCCACGTAGAACTCGAGCCCGAGCGCGCGGGCCCGCTCGAGCTGGCGGCGCAGCACCCAGCGAGGGTCGCCCTCGAAGGGCCGGTAGTTGCGGTCGAGGACGTCGCAGAAGACGAACGCGGTGCGCTCCTGGTTCTGCGACCAGGGGAGCAAGGTGAAGGTCGTCCAGTCGGGCATCGCGACGATGTCCGACTCCTCGATCTCGGCGTAGCCGGTGATGGAGGACCCGTCGAACGGGGCGCCGCTCTCGAGGACGCTGTCCAGCTGGCGGTCGGGCACCTCGACCATCTTGAGGTTGCCGAGGATGTCGGTGAACCAGAGCTGGACGTGCTTGACGTTCTCGTCGGCGACGAGCCTGCGGATCCTGGCCTGGAGCTCTTCGTTCATGGTCATCCTTTCAGCCAGGGGGCGCCCTGCGGCACCGTCTCCCGGGGCAGGTTTTACCAGCGGCGTGGCGAACGGGCAACATGAGGCTGGCCGCAAGCCCCCTAGCCTCGTTGCGTGTGTACCGTTCACGCACTATACTGCCCGCGACATCACGGGGGCGGGCCAGGGGGCTTTGGCCCGGAAAGGAGAGCACATGGCAACTGAGGCTTACTGCGTGAAGTGCCGCACCAAGAGGGTGATGAAGGACGAGCAGCAGGTCACGATGAAGAACGGCAAGCCTGCGACGCAGGGCATCTGCCCGGAGTGCGGCACGAAGATGTTCAAGATCGGCAAGAGCAAGTAAGCCCACGCGTATCTCCACCTGCGACGGCCGGGGCCGGCGCTCCCTCACGGGAGCGCCGGCCCCGGCCGCATCCGCACTCCTGCCCCGCGCGCTCGCGCCTCCGGCCGCGATGTGCGGCGCGCATGCGGGCCGGGGTGGCTGCCGGCTCTCGATACGACGGAGGATCCTCGCCGACGTGACGATCGTCAGGTCGGGTCCGGGCCGCAAGACGGCCCACGCGGGCGGTCGAGCCCCTTGGGGATACGCGATGGTCGCGGTCGCCTATCTCCTCGTCGCGCTCTCGGGGACGCTCGTCGCGCTGGCCACGGCGCCGCCCAGTGTGCTGCTGGTACTGCGGTTCGCGGTGGCGCTCGCGCTGCTCGGCGCCGTGTTCGGGGGTCGCCGCCGCCTCTCCAGGCTCCTCGCGACGGGCCAGCGCAGACGCCTGCTTCTCATGGGGGCGCTCGACGCGGCGACGCTGCTCCTCTTCTTCGTCGCCGTCCGCGAGACGGGGGTCGCGATCGCGACGTTCCTCTACTTCATGCAGCCGGTGTGGGTCGCGGTGCTGGCGCCGCGGCTCCTGGGCAGCGCGACCGAGAGGGTCGTCTGGGTCGCCATCGGCACCGCGCTCGCAGGCCTGCTGCTCATCCTCACGCCGGTCCTCACCGGCGGGGCGGAGGTGTCGTGGGCAGGGTTTGCCGCCGGCCTCGGCTGCGGTCTGCTCTATGCCTGCTTCGCGCTGCTCGTCAAGGACCTGTCGAGGTCGATCGACAGCATCAGCCTGGTGCTCGCCGAGAGCGCCCTCGACACGACGTTCCTGCTGCCGCTCGCGCTGTGGCAGACGCTGGTCGCGGGGTACGCCCTCACGAGTCGCGACCTCCTCGTCGCCGCCGTGCTCGGCGTCGTGTGCACCGCGGTCGCCTACACGCTCTGGATGGAGGGCACGCGTCGGATACGCATGCAGCACAGCGCAGTGCTGGGCTTCCTCACGCCGGTGGCCGCACCCTTCTTCGCCCTCGGCCTCGCCGGCCAGGCCGTCACCGGCTGGACGGTGGCCGGCGGCGCGCTCATCCTGGGCGCCGGGCTCCTCGTCGTGCTGTGCGGCCGGAGGGAGGTCGATGGCGGAGTCCCGCTGTGAATCCGGCCGAGGTCTCCGCGGAGAGTGCCTTCGTCGCCGATCGATTCTCGGCCGGCGGCGCCCGGCCGCGCCCTGGCATGCAGACGGCCGCGCCCTGGCCTGCAGCCGGCCGCGCCCTGGCCTGCAGCCGGCTGCGCCCTGGCCTGCAGCCGGCCGCCGTGTGACCGTCTGACTCAGCGGAAGCTGAGCACCTGCTCGAGCGGCAGCCGCTTGTGGGCCGCCGGCAGCTCCGCCGGGCGGCCGATCGGCACGAGCGCGACCAGCCGGGCCGGCGGCTCGACGCCGAGGATCTCCTCGAGCCGCTCGCCGGCCACGATCGGCGCGCACGTCCAGCAGGCGGCGTAGCCCATGGCGTGAGCCGAGGTCGAGAGCAGCTGTACGGCGGCGCCGGCGCTCTGCAGCTCGGGCCGCGCGCAGATCCGGTCGTGCTCCTCCCTGCTGATGCCGGCCAGCTCCATGAGCTCCTCCATGGGGGAGGTGCTCGGCAGCGCCAGCACCGCGATGCAGAGCGGGGCCTTGGCGAACATCAGCGCCTGCTGCCGGGCCACCAGGCGCTTCTGCTCCTGCAGGGCGAGACCGGGACGCCGGGCGAGCTCCTCGAAGCGCTCGAGGACCGCGGTCTGCATAGCCCCGATCAGCTCGCGGTCCTGAATCGCAATGAAGCGCCAGGCCTGCGAGTTGCAGGCGCTCGCCGCGCAGGTCGCGAGACCGACCATGTGCTCGACGTCTGCACGCGGGACCGCTTCGCCGAGGAAGCGGCGCACGTGACAGGGGTCGCGGACGACGGCCTCGAAGGCCTCCCGATCGCTGGAGACGACATCGCTCGGTGGTGGCGTCATGGCTGGACCTCCGTTCTCGGGCGGCCGCGCGGCGTACTGGCCGGTTACAAGCATATGCTCATAATACGCCTTCCTCGGCCGGCGGCAACGTCGCCGGCCGAGGTATGCCGACGAGGTCGGTGGCTGACGCGGCGAGAGGCCCCAGGCGCGCCCGCCGGTTGCCGGCACGGCCGAGGCGACCGCGTCGGCAGGCCGCCGGCACGGCCAGACCGCGTCGGCAGGCCGCCGGCACGGCCAGACCGCGCTCGCTGTCGGCGGCGGTCGCCGCGAATCGTGTATGAGCAGAAGCAGCTCGTCCTTGCTCGCCCAAGCGCACAGCAAGACGGGCCACAACGTCATCCGCTCCCTCCAGCCCGGCGAGGAGTGGCGCTACCGCCACGCGGACGCCGTCTTTGCAGGGTGGTGGATCGGTTCGAAGCGACGCCTTCTGCACACCGAGGAACGGATGGCCTCCAGTGTGGCGCCTCGGGTCAAGGCCGTGCGCCCGTGCGGTCGGCGCCTCGGGGCAAGACCGTGCGCCCGGCCGGTCGGCGTGTCGTCAGATGACGGGCGCCGGCGCCGGGATGCCGTCGGCGGGCGCCGACACCGGGATGCCGTCGGCGGGCGCCGGCCCTCCCGCGGGAACGTCGTCGAGCACGCCCTCGAGGAACGCCATGGCCTCGTCCTCATCGAGGTCGCGGGCGTACATGAACTCGCTGGCGAGGATCCTCTTCGCCTTGGTGAAGAGTTGCTTCTCGCCGGTGGGGAGATCTCTCGCGGCGTGGCTGATCGCGAGGTTGCGGACGACCTCGGCGACCTCGAAGATGTCGCCGGTCTTGAGCTTGTCGCGGTTGTGCTTGTAGCGGTGGCTCCAGTTCTTGGGCATCCTGGTGGGTCCGCCGCCCAGGAGCTCGAGCACCTTGTCGACGACCTCGGTCCCGACGACCCTGCGCAGGCCCGCGCGGTCGGCGTTCTCCACGGGGACCATGGCGGTCATGTGGTTGTGGAGGATCTGGATGGTGAGGTAGTCGCGCTGCCGGCCGAGGACCTCTCGCCGCTCGATCCCCGTGATCATGCCGGCCCCGTGATGCGGATAGACGACCTTGTCTCCGACCGAATACATCGTCTCAACTCCCTGCCTGCTTGCTGGGCGCCCTGGGCTCGGCCGGCGATGGCACGCCCTCGCGATGGAGGGAGGCGAGGACTCCGTGCACGCCACAAGATCGACCGTACGTGCAGCGGTCTTATGCCTGTAATAATAGCGGATATGGGCCCGTGGCGCATACGGGACCGGCCGGCTCGCGACAGCCCGCTTCGAGACGCTATCGCCCCGAAGCCAGTCTTGCCCCATTGACCCGGACGCCCAGGTCTTCGCCAGTCCCGACGCCTAGGCCGTCAGCTCGGCCTTTCGCACACCCAAAGGCGCTGGCGGTCGAGGTCGGCACGGTCGCGATCGTCGCCCTTGTCGCCATCGCGGCGGGCCTGGTCGCGGCGGGTCTCGCGACGGTCCGGCGTCGCGACATCGTGGCCTGATCACGTGGCCGCGTCCGGGCTCGTCCCCGCCCCGGTCCCGTCCGGGCTCCACCTCACGCCCGCCCGAAGCGGGCTCAGCCGGCGTCGCCCTCCTCCCCGTGCGGGAGCGATGTGACCACGCACTCGGCCACGCCGTGGCCTTCGACGGCGAGCACCTCGAAGGCGACGCCGTCGTAGGCCACCGCGTCGCCGACCTCGGGCGGGCGATCGAGCAGCGTCAGCACGAGGCCGCTCACCGTGTCCACGTCCTCGTGCTCCAGCTCGGCGCCGAAGTGCTCCCCGACCTCCTCGATGCGGACGGTGCCGGTGACGTGCAGGCGGCCGCCCTCGTCGGTCCACTCGTTGGGCCGCTCGGCCTCCTCCTCGATCTCGCCGACCACCTCCTCGAAGAGGTCCTCGATGCTCACGAGGCCCGCCGTGCCGCCGTGCTCGTCGAGGATGATGGCGAGCTGCATGTGCTCGCGTCGCATCGCGGCCAGCACCACGTCGACGTGCGCGGTCTCGGGCACGTAGGGCACGGGTCGCAGCGGAGAGCCGTCGGGCTCGGCCTCGTGGGTCAGCAGCCGCAGGACGTCCTTGACGTGCAGGATGCCGACGACCTCGTCGAGATCCTCGCGATAGACGGGGTAGCGCGTGTGCGGCGATGAGACCAGCAGCTCGACGATCTCTTCTCGGCTCGCGTCGAGCGGGATGCCCACGATGTGCACGCGCGGCACCATCACCTCGGCCGCCGTCAGATCGGCGAAGTCGAGCAACTCCTGCAGCACGCGCCCGGACTCACTGCCGAGCTTGCCGCCCTCGAGACTCTCGCGCACGATGTAGCGCAGCTCCTCGGCGGTGTGGTACTGCTCGACGCTCCCGCGCTGCCGCTCGACACCGAACGCGCGGAGGATCACGTTGCCGAGCCCGTTGAGGGCCATGACGAGGGGGTAGAAGAGGAGCCTGATGGCGCGCATCACCGGGCTCACGAGCACCGCCGTGTGCTCGGCGCGCTGCAGGGCGATTGACTTCGGCACCATCTCCCCGGCCACGATGTGCACGTAGGTCATGACCATCACGGCGACCGCGCTCGCGAGGCCGTGGGCGGCGACCGGAGCGAGCGACCCGAGCCGCTCGAAGGGCGCTTCGAGCCAGCCGGCGACGACCTCCTCCCCGTACATGCCGAGGCCGAGACTGGCGATGGTGATGCCGATCTGCGCGGTCGCCAGGTAGCGGTCCTGGCTGCGCGGGTCATGGAGGATCTCGCGGAGGCGCGCCACCCGCTTGTCGCCCGCCGCGGCGCGCCGTTCGATGGCGGCGCGCGGCGCGCCGACGAAGGCGAATTCGGCCGCCACGAAGAGGGCGTTCAAGAGTACGAGCCCGGCGATGATGAGGAGGGGGACGACGACGTTCATCGGCGTCCCTGCTGACGCCCGATACGCAGGGCCGGCAAGCGACGGCGGCGCGGGGGTCGCGCGGCGGTCCCGCCCTTGAACTCGTCACCGACCTCGCCGAACACTTCTTCGAGCACGTCCTCCAGGGTGACGAGGCCGACCATGCCGCCGCGCTCGTCGGTGACGACGCCCTGCTGACTGCGTCCCTCCCGCAGGATCGTCAGGACCCTGTCGGCGCTCGTCGCAGCGTCGACCCGGACCACCGGGCGCAGCAGGTCCTCGACCGTCACTCGGTCGACCTCCCCCCTCGCGACGGCGAGGGCGACCTGCTTCGTCTGGAGCACCCCGATGACGTTGTCGCGGCTGCCCCGGTACACCGGCAGCCGCGAGTACGGGCTCTCCACGACTTCGGCCACGATCGCGGCGAGAGGCTGGTCCGCATCGATGGCCGCGACCTGCGCCGCCGGCACCATGACGGTGCTCACCGGATACATGCTGAGACGCAGGGCCTGGTGCAGGCGACGCTGCTCGTCGGGCTCCAGGAGCCCGCCGTCGCGGCTCTCGACGATGAGCAGGTCGATCTCTTCGGGCGAGTGGATGTGACGGTGCGCGACCTGCGGCGCGCGGAGCAGCCTGAGCAGCAGGATGCCGCTGCCGTTGAGCAGCCAGATGAACGGCCTGAACACGTGCAGGGAGGCGCGCATCGGTGTCACCGTGAAGCGTCAGGGCGCGCGTCGGGAACTGCAGCGCCAGCGACTTCGGCAGGAGCTCGCCGAGGATCACCTGCAGGGTGGTCAGCGCGAGGAGCACGATGAGGGCCGCGAAGCCCTGCGCGGCCACCTCGCCCCAGCCGCCCAGGCGCTCGAGCGCCGGGGCCAGGTCGCGGGCCAGGGTCGCCTGGCCGAAGGCGCCGAGCACGAGGCTGGAGAAGGTGATGCCGATCTGGCAGGCGGCGACGTAGCGGTCGAGCCTGGCGCTGTCCTCGACGATTGGCAGTACCCAGACGGCACGCGCGTCGCCCTCCTGGGCCAGCATGCGGATGCGGCTGCGGCGGGTACCGACGGCGGCGAACTCCGCCGCCACGTAGAGCGCGTTGACGGCGATCAGCAGCGCGATGACCGACCAGGTGAACGGACTCATCGCGTCAGCGCCGCCCGCGGGCAGGCCTCTGCGACCCGCGGGTCTGGTCTATCTGGCCGGCTAAGTGAGGGTCTGCTGACATGGAGGTGTGACAATGATACTCGATGGCGGCGCCGTCGCGGCGCGATGGGCGCCGGTGTCGACCAGGGCGCTCTCGGCCGGCTTCAACCGCCCTCCGGCGCTCCGCGCGCCTCACGACGGCTGCTACGGCCACGGCGGTGGCCGGGCCGAGCGGCGTTATACCCTTGGCCGCCCACAGGAGGCAGCGCCTCCTCGGTGTGCGTCGCGCCCCGCCGCGGCCGTGCGATCGCCTTTCCGTCGGATGCCGCGGCCGGAGGATGACATGAGCGACCTCGCCGGCGGACTCCCCGGGATCTCCTCGAGCTCACCCTGCGCACCATGCCGATCGGCCTCAGCGTCGCCGACCAGGACGACGTCGTGCTCTTCTGGGCCGGGGCGGGTTTCGGCGGCTGCAGCCCCAAGCTCATCGGCCGCGACCTGTACGCCTGCCACCCGAAGCGGGCTCACGCGGCGCTCGATGCGCTGCTCGCCGACCTCAAGTCGGGGGCCAAGGACGAGGTCGATACCGTCGAGCACGGCCCCAACGGCTCCGAACGCATCATCTACACCGCCCCGCGCGACGCCGAGGGCGTCTGCCGCGGCGTGCTGGAGACCGTCGTGCCGCTGAACGAGGCGGACTGAGGGCAGACCCGAGTCGCCTGCCCTCGACTCCGGCGACCCTTCGGGCAGCCTCCGGAACGCCGGCCTCCTTGCTGAGGCCGAAGCAGGGGGAGCCACCCGCGAAGGGGCGCTCTCCCTCGCAGCTCAGCAAAGGGAACACTGTGAGGTCGATGGTCGTCCACCCTTTCGTGCGTGAAAATGGTAGTCAACGGCGCGTGATATTGGTAGTCTCGCCGCATGGGTGAGTATCTGGAGAGAGCCTACGACGGCCTCATTCGAGAACTCCTCGGCGCGATGCCGGCCATTCTGCTGGTCGGTGCGCGCGCCGTGGGCAAGACGACGACGGCGATGCGGTTCGCCCGTACCGTCGTCCATCTCGATCGTGACGCCGATGCTGCCGCCTTCCGCGCCGATCCGGACGTCGCTCTGCGAGGCCTTCAAGAGCCCGTTCTGCTCGACGAGTGGCAGTTTGTTCCCGCCGTGCTCGCGGCCGTCAAGCGCGCTGTCGACGAGGACCCGCGGCCAGGCCGCTTCATCCTCACAGGTTCGGTTCGGGCCGAGCTCGAGGCGGAGACCTGGCCGGGGACGGGGCGTTTGATGAGGGTGGTGATGACCGGTCTCTCCATGCGCGAGCGCGTCGGGAGCGCGGCCGCGCGTGGACTTCTGGCTCGACTGGCCGATGACGGTCCTGGGCACCTGCCGTCGCTTCCGCCGGACGCGCCGGATCTCAGGGGCTACGTGGATCTCGCCCTGTCCGGCGCGTATCCCGTCCCCGCGCTGCACGTGGGTGGAAGGGGTCGGCAACGGTGGCTCCGTGGCTATCTGGACCAGCTCATCACGCGAGACGTGGCCCAGTTCGCGGGCGAACGGGATCCCGTCCGGCTGCGAACGTACTTCGAGGCGCTGGCGGCACACACCGGCACGGTGGTCGGGGCGAAGACGCTCTACGACGCGGTGGGTCTGAACGCCAAGACGGCTGCCGCCTACGATCGCCTTCTCTCCAGCCTGTTCGTGCTCGACATGGTCCCGTCGTGGACCTCGAACAGGCTCAAACGCCTCCTGCGCGCTCCGAAACGCTACATCGTGGATCCCGGCCTGGCGGCGGCCGCGACTGCAGCCGATACGCAGGGAGTCCTGCGCGACGGCGACCTTCTGGGGCGCATCCTCGACACCTTCGTGACGGCTCAGCTGAGAAGCGAACTCGCGGCCGCGGGCGGCGACGCTCGCCTGTTCCACCTTCGCACCGAGCAGGGGCGCCGAGAGGCGGACGCTCTTGTCGAGTGGGCGGACGGACGCGTCATCGGCGTCGAAGTGAAAGCCGACTCGGCGCCGTCCGGCGATGCCGCGCGTCATCTGGTCTGGCTGAGAGACAGACTGGGAGAGCGGTTCGTCGCAGGAGTCGTCTTCCACACGGGACCGCGGCCGTTCCAGCACGACGACCGCATCCTGATGCTGCCCATCTGCTCCCTGTGGGGGTGAAGCGCGGGGGCGTCGGCTCACACGCCGGCGTGCTACCATCTCGCTTGCGTGCCCTCGTAGCTCAGTGGATAGAGCACAGGTTT
>CAWFDC010000007.1:0-15702 GCA_963814545.1 uncultured Thermoleophilia bacterium
CGAAGGCGGCGTGCCCGAGCGAGACCTGCCCGGCGTGGCCGAAGAGCAGCGCGAGCCCGACGACGACGAGCGCGTTGATGCCGGCGAAGGTGAAGACCTTGAGCAGGAAGCGGTCGGTCACGACGAGCGGCAGCAGGGCGACGACGGCGACGGCCGCGAGCGGGGCGAGGGCCCTGAGCGTGCGTGCGCCCATCACATCTTCACCCGCCCCGAGCCCCCGAACAGGCCCTGGGGCCGCACGAAGAGCACGACGAGCAGGACGACCAGGGCCACGGCGTCCTTGTACAGCGGGTCGATATAGCCCGCGGTGAGGCTCTCGAGGAGCCGAGGAGCAGACCGCCGCCGACCGCCGCCACGGGGTTGCCGAGGCCGCCGAGGATGGCGGCCGCGAAACCTTTGACGCCCATGCCGGCGCCGACGTGGAAGGAGGCCTGGGTCAGCGGCGCGACTGCGAGCCCGGCGACGGCGCCGAGGGCGGCGGCGAGGGCGAACGAGGCGGTCACCATCGCCTGCGCGTTGACCCCGACGAGGCGCGCCGCGTCGCGCTGGATCGAGGTGGCGCGCATCGCGCGCCCGAAGGTGGTCCGGCGGTAGAGCAGCGCGAGGGCGACGACGGCCAGCCCGGTGAGCACCCAGATCCACAGCGTCTGACGCTCGACGGCGGCGCCCAGGAGCTTGAGCGAGGCTCCTTCGGTGAACGGGTCCAGGGGGAGCTCGTCGGGGCCGAAGAGGTGCAGCGCCATCTGCCGCAGCAGGACGGCTCCGCCGATCGTGACCATGATGATGCGCAGCGGGTCGCCGTCTTTGATGGGGCGGACGGCGAGGAGCTCGAAGACGGCGCCGATGGCGGCGGTGGCGGCGACCGCCGCCACCGCCGCCATGGGCAGCGGCAGCCCCAACCCTGCGAAGAACACGCCCAGCATGCCGCCGAGCATGAAGAACTCGCCCTGGGCGAAGTTGATCGCCCCCGTGGCGGCGAAGACGATCGTGAAACCCAGGGCGACGAGCGCGTAGATCGAGCCGTTCTTCAGGCCCGCGATGAGGAACTGGAGCAGCTCGTCCACGGTGGCGGCCCCCGGCCCTCAGCTCTCCGCGACGGTCGCGCGGGTCGACGCGAGACGCGGCCCCCGGACCCGCGTGCGGGTCCGGGGGCCGCGGGGGGCGCGCCCGCCGCGCTCCGCGTCGTGGCGGGCGTGACGGGCAGCGCCGAGGGCTCGGAGGGGCGTCTCGGTGCACGCGGGTTACTCGGCCAGCGTCCACTCGCCGCCGGCGATGTCGTACATGGTGAGGTCGCCGACGGTCATCCCGTTGTGGTCCTCGGGCGAGAAGGTGAAGGTGCCGCCGATGCCGACCCAGCCGGAGGTCGCCTCGTCTCGTCGCGCAGGGCCTCCGGGGTGATGTCGCCGTCGATGCGCCGCGCCGCCTCGACGACCAGGTAGAGGTCGTCGTAGGCGTGGCCGGCGAACGTGCTCGGCGCTTGGCCGTAGGCGGCCGTGTACCGGTCGACGAAGTCGGTCGCCACGGTGTAGGCCTCGGTGCCCTCGCCGTACGCCTCGGGGATGAGGACCTTGCCGGCGGCGAACTTCACGCCGTCGGCCGCGTCGCCGGCGCCGTCGATGAACTCCCCGGGCGGGCGATGCCGTGACTGCCGAAGAGCGGCAGGTCGATGCCCAGGTCGACGGCGTTCTTCACGATGATCGCCGCCTCCGCGCCGGCGGTCCAGAAGACGACCGCCTCGGCGTCGGAGTTCTTGATCTTCGTGAGCTGGGCGGTCATGTCGGTGTCGCCGGGGTTGAAGGTCTGGTCGGAGACGACCTCGACGCCGACCTCCGGCGCGACCGCGGCGATGACCGCCTGGCCGTCCTTGCCGAAGCCGCCGCTGTCGCTGATGAGGCCGATCTTCGTGATGCCCTGCGCCTTGATGTGCTCGAGCGTGAAGGGCACGACGATGAGGTTGGACCAGGGGGTGGCGAAGACGAGCGGGTCGACCGGGCTGGTGATCACGGTGCCGCCGGCCATCGAGACCTGCGGGATGCCGGCGCGCTGGACGTCGCCCCGGGGGGCCATGGTCTGGCCCGTGCCGGTGGCGCCGATGATGGCGATGACGCCGTCCTGCTCGATCAGCTTGCTCGCCGCGGCGACCGCCTTGGCCTCGTCGGTGGCGTCGTCCTCGATGATGACCTCGACCGGCCTGCCGTTGACGCCGCCGTCCTCGTTGATCCGTGCCACTTCCATCTCGATGACGTTCTTCTCGGGCTCGCCGAGGCCGGCATAGGTGCCGGTGAGGGAGACGATGGCGCCGATCTTGAGCGGCTCGCCGCCCTCCGCGGCCTCCTCTTCGCCGCAGGCCGCGGTCATGACCGCGAGCGAGACCGCGAGCGAGACCGCCAGTGCGGCCGTCAAGACCGCCATCGAGAGCTTCAACGTCCGTCCACGCATAATGTGATCCTCCGTCCTCATTGTGGGCGCGCTCCGACGGGCTCAGCTGCGCGTGATGTCCTGCTTGCTGACGAGCGCGGCCGGGCGGTGCCCGAAGGCGGGACCGGACGGCCGATGTCGGTGAGAGTGGCCAGGGCGGGGGTCGCGGGTGGGGGAGCCGGGAGGGCGGTCGCTTCAGCGGCGAAAGCCCGGGCGAGCGTCGGGCCGACGCGTGCCGCCGCCGCCCTTCCGGCGGCGTGTGCGACGCGCGAGACGCTAACCCACACCCTACGACTCACGCAGCCCCCCTGCGTCGCCGCGGCGGCCTCTCGCTGGTGCCGGCCGCCAAAGTGGGCTGCATGATAGCACGCGACGCCGGTGCGCGTGCGCGGCGATGGGCCGCATCCTTATGCGCGGCGTCGTGCGGGGCGGGGTGTGTCACGTCGTCATGCCAGCAGGGACCTCCCCCGGCGCGACCACTCATCCTCGATGCTTACTGCCCTCGTCAAGCCGGGTAGGTAGCCCTCATCGGGCCGCCGGAGCCATGCCGGCGCGCACGCCAGGGAGTGGAGGAGGTCACCGGTTGCAGCTTCTGAACGACCAGCACTGGCACGCCTTGCCGTGCGAGGAGGTCGTCGACCTGCTCGAGACCGACGCGACGGACGGTCTCGGGCAGTTCGCCGTGAAGCATCGGCTCGAGCAGTTCGGGCCGAACACGCTCACGCCGCCCAAGGGCAAGGGCGCGCTGCTGCGCTTCCTGCTGCAGTTCCACAACCCGTTGGTCTACATCCTGAACGCGGCGGGGGTCGTCACTCTGCTGCTCGGCGACTACATCGACGCGGTCGTCATCTTCGGGGTCGTGCTCGTCAACGCCACGATCGGCTACGTCCAGGAGGCCAAGGCGGTCTCGGCCATCGAGGCCCTGAGCCAGTCCATGACGACGGGCGCGCGCGTCGTGCGGGAGGGGGAGACCATCGACGTGCCCGCGACCGAGATCGTCCCCGGCGACCTGGTGCTGCTGCAGGCGGGCGACAAGGTCCCGGCCGACCTGCGTCTGCTGCGCGCGCGCGACCTGCGTATCGACGAGTCGGCGCTCACCGGCGAGTCGGTGGCGGTCGAGAAGGACACGGTCGTGAGCGAGCGCGACACCACGCTCGCCGACCGCACCGACATCGCCTACGCCTCGTCGCTGGTGACCTACGGCACCGGCGCCGGTCTCGTGATCGCGACCGGCGACGCGACCGAGGTGGGCCGCATCTCGCGCCTGATCGCCGAGGCCGAGGACCTGCAGACGCCGCTGACGAAGAAGATCGCGGCGTTCAGCCGCATCCTGCTCATCGTCATCCTCGCGCTCGGCGCCGTGACCTTCGTCGTCGGCATGCTGCGCGGGGAGACCGCGGCCGAGATGTTCAAGGCGGCGGTCGCCCTCGCCGTCGGCGCCATACCCGAGGGGCTGCCGGCCGCCGTCACGATCACCCTGGCCATCGGCGTCAACCGGATGGCCCGCCGCCGGGCCATCATCCGGAACCTCCCGGCCGTCGAGACGCTCGGCAGCACGACCGTCATCTGCTCCGACAAGACCGGCACGCTGACCGAGAACCAGATGACCGTGCAGCGCATGGTCGCCGGGGGCCGGCAGTACGCCTTCGAGGGCTCGGGCTACGCGCCCCACGGCGCGTCGCTCTCTCGCCGGACGGGGGAGGCGGCGCGGCCGCGGCGGGCCGAGAGCGCCGCCGGCGAGACCGGCGCCGGTGCGTCCGAGGCCGGCGTGCCGAGGCGAGGGCGCTGCGCGACCGGCCGGCGGCGAGCCGCAGGGCGGACGGTGAGCTCGACGACGTCGCGCTCGAGGTCCTGCGCGCGGGCCTCCTGTGCAACGACAGCCGCATCTTCGAGGAGGAGGGCCGCTGGCTGGTGCAGGGCGATCCGACCGAGGGTGCGCTCGTCACCTCGGCGCTGAAGGCCGGGCTCGAGGTCGAGGCCGTCACCGCCGACCTCCCGCGCCTCGACGCCATCCCCTTCGAGTCCGAGCACCAGTACATGGCCACCCTGCACGCGCCGGTGCACGAGCGGAGGACGGCGGCGCCTCATCTACGTCAAGGGCGCCGCCGAGGTCATGCTCGACCGCTGCAGCACGATGCTGGCCGCGGGCGGGGAGGAGGTGCCGCTCGGGCGCCCGGCGTCCACGCGCAGGTCGAGAGCTCGCGGCAGAAGGCCTGCGCGTGCTGGCCTTCGCGCGCGGTCAGGGCCCCGAGGGCGACGACGACATCAGCCACGACGAGGTCGAGGGGCTGACGTTCCTCGGCCTGCAGGCGATGATCGACCCGCCGCGGCCAGAGGCGATCGCCGCGGTCGCCGCCTGCAAGCAGGCGGGCATCGTCGTGAAGATGATCACCGGCGACCACGGCTCACGGCCGCCGCCATCGCCCGGCGGATGGGCCTGCTCGAGGGTGCGGGCGGCGACGACGGGGAGCGCCCGGGGCCCTGACCGGCGCCGAGATGGCGGCGCTGAAGGACGCCGAGTTCATCACCGCGGCCGACGACACCGACGTGTTCGCGCGCGTGACGCCCGAGCAGAAGCTGCGCCTCGTGGAGGCGCTCCAGGCGCGCGGCGACGTGGTCGCGATGACCGGCGACGGCGTGAACGACGCGCCCGCGCTCAAGCAGGCGGATATCGGCGTCGCCATGGGGATCGCCGGGACCGACGTGGCCAAGGACGCCGCCGACATGGTCCTGACCGACGACAACTTCGCCACCATCGAGGCCGCGGTCGAGGAGGGTCGCGGCGTCTTCGACAACCTCACCAAGTTCATCACCTGGACCTTGCCGACGAACCTGGGCGAGGGACTGGTCATCCTGGCCGCCATGTTCCTGGGCACCGCGCTGCCGATCCTGCCGGTCCAGATCCTCTGGATCAACATGACGACCGCCGTGCTCCTCGGCCTCATGCTCGCCTTCGAGCCGAAGGAGCACGGCATCATGGGGCGCCCGCCGCGACGGCCCGGAGCGCCGATCCTGTCGGCGGCGCTGATCCGGCGGATCCTGCTGGTCGGCGCGCTGCTCCTGGGCGCGGCCTTCGGTCTCTTCGAGTGGGCGACGTGCCGCCCAGGGGACGAGCCTCGACGTCGCCCGGACCATCGCCGTGAACGTGTTCGTGACCGTCGAGATCTTCTACCTCTTCAACTGCCGCTCGCTCACGCGCTCCGCGTTCCGCATCCACCCGCTCTCGAACCGCTGGGTCCTGGGCGGTGTCGCCATCACCATCGCCTTGCAGCTCATGTACACGTACGCGCCCTTCATGCACGTCGCCTTCCAGAGCGCGCCGCTGACGCTCGAGCACTGGAGCTACATCCTCGCCGCCGGCGTCGCGACCCTCTTCATCGTCGAGTTCGAGAAGTGGCTCGTGAACCGGCGCTCGGCTGGCCGGGTGCCGTGACCGCATGACTCCCGCGCTTCCCGTCCCGTCGTTCGAACAGGGGCCGATCCGTCCTCCCAGCGAGGCCTACAGCCTGCTGGTGCGCGTGATCCGCAACTGCACCTGGAACCGCTGCACCTTCTGTCCCGTCTACAAGGGCGCGAAGTCGTCGCAACGGCCGCTCGAGGACGTGCTCGCCGACGTCGAGGCGATGGCCGCCGCGGCCGCCGTCTTGCGCGCCGACGGCCGCGGCGCGCTGCACGGCGGCCGCCTGCCGCAGGAGGCCTTCCAGGTCATGTTCTTCCTCCACGGCGGCGAGCGTCACGTCTTCCTGCAGGATGCCGACCCGCTGGCGGTGAAGCCCGACAAGCTCGCCGCGGTCGTGGCGCGGGTCCGTGAGCGTTTCCCGACCGTCGAGCGGGTGACGACCTACGGCCGGGCCTCGACGCTCGCCCGCAGGACCGCAGCGCAGCTCGGCCTGTTGCGCGAAGCGGGCCTCACGCGCGTCCACCTCGGCCTCGAGTCGGGCGCCGACGAGGTGCTTATGGCGATCGACAAGGGCTGCACGTCGGGTGACCTGATCGCGGCCGGCACGAACGCCGTGCAGGCCGGCCTCGAGCTCTGCTTCTACCTGATGCCCGGGCTCGGCGGGCGCGAGCAGGCGAGCGCGCACGTCGCGGGCTCCGCCCGCGTCATCAGCGCGGTCGCCGCCGCGGCGCCCGCCGAGCGCCCCCTCGTCGTCCGCCTGCGCACCGCCGCGGTCGTGCCCGGCACGCCGCTCGCCGCGCGCCAGGCGGCCGGCGAGTTCGTCCTGCCCGACGACGTGGAGGTCGCGCAGGAGCTACGCGACCTCCTCGAGCGGCTCGGCGACGCGCGGCTCGAGCTACGCTCCGACCACGCTCTCAACCTGCTCCCGGGCCTCGAGGGCTCGCTGCCGGCCGACCGCGTGCGCCTGCTGGGGATGCTGGACGGTCTCCTCGCGTTGCCTCGGGAGCAACAGGCACGCTTCGCGGTCGGCGCCCGCCTCGGCCTCTTCGGCAGATCGGCGATCTCGACGACCCCGTGCGCATGGCGCGGCTCGAGAACCAGTTCGCCGGCTACGAGCAGCCGGACGCCGACGAGCTGCTGGCGGCTGCGACGGCGCTGCGGGCGCGCTTCATCTGAGGGCCGCCCGCGCGGCCTGCGCCCTGCGCGGCCTGCGCCCTGCACGGCCTGCGCCCTGCGCGGCCTGCGCCCGCGCCTCGCCCTCCGGAGTCCTCAGACCTCCTGCGCCTGGCCCCCGAGGTCGCCCGTGAGGTATCTCTGCACGGTGGGGCCGATGGCGGCGACGAGGTCGTCGATGCTCGTCGAGGCGAGCGGCTCGAGCCGGGCGATGAAGCGCATGATCGCGAGCCCGACGAACTGCGAGCCGACGAGTGTCGCCCGAAGCGGCGCGTCGGGCACACCGAGAGTCTGGGTGATGGGGCCGAACACCTCGCGCACGAGCAGGTCGCGGACCATCGCCATCGCGGTGTCGTTCGTCATGGCGGACCGTAACATGGCCATGAGCCGGACGCGGGTCTCGGGCGGCTCCCACGCCTCCAGGAAGGTGCGGACGATGATGGCACCGAGCTGGTCCGGGACGGCGACGACACCGCGCTCGAAGATCTGCCGCGGACTGACCGGGAGCTCGAGCGCGGCCTCGAACAGGTCCTTCTTGCTCCCGAAGTAGTGCAGGACCAGGGCGGGGTCGACCTCGGCGGCGGCGGCGATGCCGCGGATCGTCGCCCGGTCGTAGCCTGCTTCGGCGAAGGCGACCGTGGCGGCGGCGAGGATCGCCTCGCGGGCGCCGCTCTCGCCCGGCCGGCGGCCGGTCCTGCCCCGCGCCGCACTCACGGCCTCGCCTCCGCTGCGACGACGGTGACCAGCCGCGCGAACGCCTCCTCGAAGGTCGCGTGGCCGGCCATGAGCTCGGCCGGAGCGCCGCGGGCGACGACGCGCCCTTCGGCCATGATAGCCAGGCGGTCACACTGGTCCGCCTCCTCCATGAAGTGGGTCGTCACCAGGACCGCGGCGCCGCGGTCGGCGGCATCGTGCACGGTGCGCCAGAGCCCCGCCCGGGCGGCAGGGCCGACGCCTGAGGTCGGCTCGTCCAGCACCAGCACCTCGGGCGCGTGTGCGAGGGCGGCCGCGAAGGCAAGGCGGCGGCGCAGCCCCAAGGGCAGGTCGCGCACGAGGTCACCGCGAACGGCGGCGAGATCCTCGTCGAGCGCCGGCCGGGGGACGCCGAAGGCCTCGCTGGTGAAGTCCAGGTTCTGGGTGACGGTCAGGTCCTCCCAGAGGCCGAGCCCCTGGGGCACGTACCCGATGCGGCGCCGCGAGGCCCGGGAGGGCGGTGCGCCGAAGAGCAGCACGTCGCCGGCGGTGGGGCGCAGCAGCCCGAGAAGCATGCGGATGAGGGTCGTCTTGCCGGCGCCGTTCGCGCCGAGGAGGCCCACGACCTCGCCCGGACGGACGGCGAGATCGACGCCATCGACGGCGGCGAGGCTGCCGAAGCGGCGCACGGCGGCCCGCGTCTCGACCACCGGGGCGACCGCACCCGGGTCGTGAGGGCGCCGCGGCCGCGGGCGGGGGAGGTCGGGTAGCACGTCGGCCGGACGGCCGGCGGCGGCCACCCGGCCGTCGTCGAGGACCAGCACGGCGTCTGCACGGGCTGCTTCGTCGAGGTACGTCGTCGAGAGGACGACGGCGGCCCCGGCACGGGCGGCCGCCGTCAGCAGGCGCCAGAACTCAAGACGGCTCACGGGGTCGACACCGGTGGTCGGCTCGTCCAGCACGAGCAGCTGGGGGGTGTGGGTCATGGCCATCGCGAAGGCCAGCTTCTGCCGCATCCCGCCGGAGAGACGGCCGGCGAGGCGCGTCGGCGCGCCGTCGAGCCCGGTCTCGCGGAGGAGATCCGTGCGGCGCGCGGCGAACGCGCTGCCCCCGACGCCGTAGGCGACCGCGGCGAAGGCGAGGTTCTCGTCGACGGTCAGGTCCTGGTAGACGCCGACCGGGGAGGAGAGGTAGCCGAGGGCGGCCGTCGGCGGGCGCCGTACGGCGCCCGCCGACGGCCGCACCAGACCCACCAGCGCGCGCAGGAGCGTCGTCTTGCCGGCGCCGTCACCGCCGACGACGGCGGTGACGGCGCCGGCCTCGGCCAGAAGGCTCACGTGGTCGAGGGCCGTACGGCTGCCGAAGCGCACGGTGAGGTCGTCGGCGCCCCAGGCGGGCGCCGCCGCGGCCGCCGCCGCCCCGCGAGTGCGGGCGCCCCCGTTCGTAGCCGCGGCCCGCGTCACGATGTCGCCTCCGCCGTCCGTGCGTCGGCGTCGCCGTCCGCCTTGTCCGTCCTGTCGGACCCGCCGCCGGCGGCGTGGCGCTCCGCCGGCCCGGCCGGCGCAAGGTCGCGCCTGAAGCGCAGGGTCGACAACGTGAACACGCCGGCTGCCATGACGGCGAGCACGAGGAACGGCAGCCAGAGGGCGTCGATCGGCGCGCCGCGCACCATCACCCCGCGAGCGATCTTGACGAACCACGTGAGGGGCAACAGGTAACCGATCCAGCGCACGCCCCACGGCATCGCGTAGAGGGGGAAGAAGAGCCCGCTCAGCAGGAACTGCGGGACCATCGTCATGATGGCCAGCTGGATCGCCTGCCCCTGCGTCTGCGAGACGGTCGAGATCAGGACCCCGAGGCCGAGGGTGACGAAGAGGAACAGCAACGAGCCGAGGGTGAAGGTCGCGACCGAGCCGCGGAAGGGGACGTCGAAGAGGAGCATGCCGACGGCGACGATGACCGCCATGTCGATGGCGGCGATGGCGAGGTAGGGGGCGATCTTGCCGATGAAGACGTCGCGCGGGCGGAACGGCATGACGGCGAGCTGCTCCATGGTGCCCGTCTGGCGCTCCCGCACCACGCCGAGGGCGGTCGCGATGGTGCCGATGAAGACGAGGATGATGCCGCACAGCCCCGGCACCATGATCACTGCCGTGCGCAGGTCGGGGTTGAAGAGGACCTCGGTCTCGGCCGCGCCGATGACGTCGAGAGCCTCCTGAGCCGCGGCCGGCAGCGGCGCCGCGTCGTCCGCCGACCCGGCGGCGTCCGGCGCCGACCCGGCCCCGTCGGTCTCCTGCAGGCCCCCGGCCATCGCCTGGGCCGCCGAGACGCGGCGCAGCGCCGCCTGGGCGGCGAAGAGCTCCGACCCGTCGATCAGCACGGTGGCCGCCTCGCCGGCCGCCGCCGGGGTCACGAAGGCGACGACCGCCTCGCCGCGGCGCAGCGCCTCCTCCGCGGCCGCACGGTCGTCGCCCGGCCGTACGGCGACGACCTCGAACTGCTCGGGCAGCCGCGGTTCGACCAGCTCCGCCGCCTCCCCCACGATCACGGTGGGGATCTCCTTCACGTCGAAGCTCGCCGCGTAGCCGAAGACGACGAGGAAGAGGAACGGCAGGAGGAAGAGCATGGCGACCGTCCGCCGGTCACGCCGCAGCTGCCGGAACTCCTTGACGACGATCGCCCACATGCGCACCTCCCGGTCGTGGGCGCCCGGCCCAAGGTCCGGGCGCCGATAAACTCAACGCTTGTTGAACTCTACAGGCGTTGAATTCCCTCGTCAAGAAGTGCGTGCGGAGCGGCATGCCGGTTGCGCCATGAGGAGCGGCATGGCCGTTGCGCCGTGAGGAGCGGCATGGCGGTCGTTCCGCCGCGCTCGCGCGTCGGGCGAGCTCACCCGGCCCGCCGTGTGCGCGGAGACTCCGGCAGTTGTCGCGCCGTTGCGCCTTTGATAAGTTTAGCAGCCTGTGCGAGGGGGGCCTCTGTCGCCCTCCTCAAGGAGGGGGTGTGAGCGAGCCGAACGCGACACCTGCGCGCAGCGGCATGCTGCGCTTTGCTCTCGTCGCTTTGATCGCCGTCGTCGGGGTCGTCGCCGTCCCCGCGGCGCACTCCGTGACCCTCCAGAGCGAGCGTCAGAAGGCGCGCGCCCTGGCTGCGGAGGTCGCCGAGCTCGACGCGCGCATCGACGCCGCCGTCGCGCGCTACTCCCAGGCCACCCGGGCGCTCGAGGCCGTGCGTGCGTCGGTCGCCGACAACCGCCGTGCCGCCCGCGAGGCGCGCCGTCAGGTCGACCTGGCGCGCGAGCTGCTCGCCGAGCACGCCCGCTCGATCTACAAGCAGGCGACCCCGACCACGGTCGACGTCCTGTTCGGTGTCGCCAGCTTCGGCGACCTCGTGAGCCAGCTCGAGCTGCTGCAGAGGCTGGGTGCCGGCGAGGCCGACTACCTGCACGCTCTGCGCCAGGGCGAGCGTGAGCTCGAAGAGCGCTCGCTGGCTCTCGCCGCCGACGAGGCCACGGCCGAGCGGCTGGTCGCCGAGCGCGCCTCCGACCTCGAGCGGCTGCGCGCGTTCTTCGACGACCGCAGCGAGCTCCTCGCGAGCGCCGAGGAGAGCGTCAGGCAGCTCGCCGCCGAGACCAAGCCCGCAACGCCGCGGCCGTCGGTCGCCGAGACCGCCGCCGCCGGCGACGGCGAGTGGTGGCCGATCATCCAGCGCGCGGCGGGGGCCAACGGGGTGAGCGCCGACGGTATGTACCGGTTGATGATGGCCGAGTCGGGCGGCTCGGCGACCATCGTCGCGCCCGGCGGGTACCACGGCCTGTACCAGTACTCGCTGACCACCTGGCGGGGCTCGTGGAACCCGTACCGGTCGGCGAGCATCTACGACGGTGAGGCGCAGATCAAGGCCTCCGCGCTCGCCATCTCCCGGGGCTGGGGCCCGTCCTTCTGGCCGACGACCTTCGACTGGGCCTTCCGCGACTGAGCGTCTGCCGGCCGGCGGCCGGCGGACCCCCGGCGACGCAGACATCGGAGTCGCCCGCGGCGACGATGTCGCGTGAGATTCTGTGCGGGGCCGTGCTTGACAGATCGGCATCCGGACCTATGATGTGTTCGACTTTGTGCGCTTTGCCGATTCCGAATGGAGGCCAGCCGGTCGTGCCGTCACCGGACGTGCCCGAGCTCCACGAGATGATCCCGGCGCAGCGGCGCGCGCGCATCTCGGAGCTGCTGCAGGAGCGGCGGGCGGTGCGCGTCTCCTCTCTCAGCGAAGACCTCGGCGTCTCCGAGATGACGATCCGTCGCGACCTCGAGCGTCTCGAGGGCGAGGGAGTGCTCATGCGCACGCACGGGGGGGCCGCGCTCCGGCGGCACATGGTCGAAGAGCCCCTCTACCTCGACAACGTGTCGGCCAACGCCGAACAGAAGCGCCGCATCGCGGAGAGCGCCGCCGCCCTGATCCAGCCCGGCGAGACCGTGTTCCTGAGCTCGGGCACGACGGCGGCGCAGGTCCTGCGCCACGTCGACCCCGAGCTCGAGGCGCGCGTGATCACCCACAACGTGGGCGCCCTCGCCGAGGCGCAGGGACTGCGCCTCGAGCTCATCTTCGTCGGCGGCCGCTACCGGGCACGCTCCAACGCGGTCGACGGCCCGCTCGGGGTCGAGGAGATCGGCCGTTTCCACGCCAGCCGCATGCTGCTCGGGGCCGACGGGCTCGACCTCGAGGAGGGCCTGACCACCCCGACCGTCGGCATGGCCGCCATCGAGCGTGCCATGATCGCCCAGACCCGGGGCGAGGTCGTCGTGCTCGCCGATCGCAGTAAGATCGGCGTGGTGGCCGACGTCGTCATCTGCGGGTTCGACCAGGTCGACGCCGTCATGCTCGACGACGGCGTCGACGAAGCCGTGCGCGACGAGCTGACGTCGAGAGGCGTCCGCTGCATCGTGGTGTGAGCGGCCCGCGCCTCCGGGGGAGGCAGGCCCGCGTGGGGAGGGTACCGTGGACGTGAGCGAGGCCAACCG
This sequence comes from uncultured Thermoleophilia bacterium, assembly GCA_963814545.1. GTDB lineage: Bacteria > Actinomycetota > Thermoleophilia > UBA2241 > UBA2241 > UBA2241. The sequence continues at coordinate 12,700 of CAWFDC010000007.1, forward strand.
CCTGTTCGAAGTCGCCGGGCGGCTGGCGGCCGACGCCGCCGCCCTGCGCGAAGCCCTCGAGCTGGAGTTCCTGAGCGCCCAGGTCACCGAGGTGGTGACCAGCGAGTACGACCTCGGCGAGGTCGACCGCGTCGACCCGATCCTCGGCGGGTTCGAGAACCTGAGTTTCGGCGTCCGTACGCGCGGCGACGAAGGCGAGCACCGTTGCTTCGTGCGCAAGTACAAGCACGAGACCGTCGAGCGCGAGATCCGCTACGAGCACGCGCTCGTCCGCCACATCAGGAGTAAGGGTTTCGGTCTCGCCGCGCAGGTGTTCGAGACCCGTCACGGCGACACCCTCGTGACCCGCGAGGAGCTGCGCGACGGCGAGCGGGTCACGCGGCACTTCGCCGTGTACGAGATGCTCCAGGGCGAGGACACCTACAGCTGGGTCGAGAACCGCTGCAGTGACGCCGAGTTCGCGGAGGGCGCCCGCGTCCTCGCGCGGTTCCACGAGGCGGCGCACGACTTCGACCCCGGCGACCTCTACCGCGAACAGCCGCCCATCATGGACTTCCTTGCGACCCTGCCCGGCACGTTCCGCGGTCTCGCGGCGCGCACGACCGGCACGAAGTACGACGCCTACTTCGTCGAGCGGCTGCCCGGCATCCTCGAGGCGGTCGAGCGCGGCCTGGCCCTCGCCCCCGAGCTCGAGGGGCTGCCGCGCTGCCCGGTCTTCTGCGACTACCACCCCGGCAACCTCAAGTGGCGCGACGAGAAGGCGGTCGGCCTCTTCGACTTCGACTGGGCCAAGCTCGACTACCGGGTCTTCGACGTCGCCGTCGGCCTCGTCTACTTCTGCAGCTCCTGGGAGGACGTCGACGACGGCGAGATGAGACTCGACAAGATGAGGGTCTTCCTCGACGCCTACCAGGACGAGGCGGCGCGGCTCGGCGCTCCGGGCCCGATGGGCGACGACGAGCTGGCGGTGCTGCCCCGCATGCTCGCCATCGCCGCCCTCTACGTCGTCAACTGGGATATCGTCGCCTACTACAAGGAACGCCGGCCGAACGACGACGAGTTCCTCTTCTTCCTCGAGCACAACGTGGCCTTCGTGGAGTTCATCGAGAGCCACATGGACGAGCTCGCCGCCATCGCCGCAGCCGCCACCCGCGTCGCCCGGGGCCGTGGGGGAGAGGGAGCGTGACGCCATGAAGTACACGGAACTGCTCACCGAGGCGCAGGTCGCGCGCACGCACGAGGCCTCGCTCGAGGTGCTCGAGCGTGCCGGCATCCTCGTGCACAACGAGGCGGCGCGCGAGGTCTTCCGCCGGCACGGCTGCCGCGTCGACGGGCAGACCGGCCTCGTGCGCCTGCCCGCCGACGTGGTGGAGCGCGAGCGCGCGAAGGCGCCGCCGAGCTTCACCTTCCGCGGCCGTGACCCGCGCTTCGACCGTACGATCCCCGACGACGGCCCCATCGTGGTGACCGGCTCGTCGGCGCCCAACATCGTCGACTCGGCCACGGGGGTCGAGCGCCGTGCCACCTCGGGCGACATCGCCGCGATCGCCTACCTGGTCAACGAGCTGCCCGGGTTCGACGTCTTCAGCATCTCGACGCTGGCCGAAGACGCACCGCCCGGCCAGCTCAGCCTGAGCCGTTTCTACCCCGCCCTCAAGAACTGCCTGAAGCCGGTGCGCAGCAACACGCCGACCATGGACGACCTGTACCAGGTCGTCGAGCTCGGCGAGATCATCGCCGGCGGCCCTGAGGCCTACCGCGAGCGGCCGGTCATCAACCACCACTACTGCCCGATGGTGAGCCCGCTGACGATGGACGTCGAGTCCACCGAGGCGGTCATGTGGCTGACCGAGAAGGGCCTGCCGGTCTACACCACGGTCGTGCCGAACGCCGGCCTCACGGCGCCGATGACACTCCTCGGGTGTCTCGTCGTGGGCAACGCCGAGTTCCTCGCCATCACCGCCTTCCAGCAGATGATCTGCGAGGGTACGCCGGTCATCTACGCCAGCCTGCCCACGGTGGCCGACATGCGCACCGGCGCCTACGCCCCGGGGGCGATCGAGACGGGCACGCTCATCGCCGCGCAGGCGCAGCTGGCGCGGTTCTACGACGTGCCCTCGGGCGGCTACGTCGGCCTCACCAACGCGCACGCCAACGACGCCCAGTCCGGCTATGAGACCGGCATGAACACGGTGCTCGCCGTGTCGGCCGGGGCCACGCTGCTCAACATGGGCGGCCTCCTGAGCTCGCTCATGGCCTTCGACTTCGCCAAGTGCGTCATCGACAACGAGATCGCCCTTATGGACAAGCGCGTGTGGCGCGGGCTCGAGTTCAGCGAGGAGAACCTCGCCGTCGACGAGATCGTCGGCGCCGGGCCGGGCGGCAGCTACATGAGCCGCAAGCACACCAAGGCGCGCATGAAGACGACCGCCGTGCTGCCGCGGCTCGCGGCCCGCGACATGCGCGCCCAGTGGGAGCAGGCCGGCGGTCCCGACATCCACCGGCGGGCCGCGGCCGAGGCGCGGCGTATGCTCTCGCGGCCGAACCCGGCCGTCTGGGACGACGGGCTCGACGGCCGCATCCGCGAGCGCTTCGCCGGCCTCGTGGCCGGCGACGTTGTCGCGCCGGGGGCGGCCGACGAGTAGGTGACCAAGCGCGCGGGCCGACACCGCGACGCCGCAGAGGCCCGGCCAGGCCGGGCGATGACGGCAGGCACGCACACGGACCCGAAGGGGGAAGGGATGGCGGACACCGAGATCTTCGCGGAGCTCAAGCAGGCCGTGATCGACCAGGACGAAGACGGGGTCCTGCGGCTGTCGACGAGGCCCTCGCCGGCGGCGTCGACGCCAGAGCGGTGATCGACGAGGGGCCCGCCGGGCCCCAACGTCATCGGCGAGCAGTTGGAGTGGGAGGCATCTTCCTCCCCGAGCCGTCCAGGCGGCGCTCGCCTTCCAGTGGCGATGACCGTCCTGGAGCCGAGGATCAAGGAGAGCGGCTCGGCCG
>CAWFDC010000008.1:0-204331 GCA_963814545.1 uncultured Thermoleophilia bacterium
AGGTCCACTGGTGTCTCTCCAGTGGCTTCTATGGCCTGTTGCGCTGCATCTTCCCACGACTTCGTACTGGTCCCTACAATATCCTTAACAAAATACATTCCTTCTGCCATAATAACCTCCTATGTTGTCAATAGCACAGATAGCGGTCATGTAGGGCAATCTAGATCACAAGAAGAAAACCTCGATCTCAGACAAGTATGGCGGAACGCTTTCGATGTTGTGGTGTAGTTGACAGCCTACTCACTCACGCAAAAAACACACCCGAGCACAATCAACCGTTGCTTCCATCTGGCACACAGGTCTGACTTATGGATTGAAAAGACTTATAATGCCAAGGTCAATCACGAGTGCAGACAAAAGCAAATATAGTTCTATCGCATAGGGTGAGCCATGAATTCTAGCCCATCGATTTCAGTCGTTGCCTGTTCAGGGTTTACCACTTCAACATTCATCTTTCCAGCAAACATAGAAACACCCACATTATTCTTTACATACACTGTTTCATTCTTGGATATGTCAACATAAATTGCTATTTGGCCAGCATATAAGGCTGCGGGAACAGTGACACGATGTTTCCCAGGCTCAACGTCAACATAAAAGATGGTACCACGACGCGATATGCCTAGTTTTTGGTCATCGAGAAAAATATCCGGTCGTTCCGTATACCCATACCACAAGAAACTACTTGGTCGATAGAATATTATTCTTGCCTTTTCATTAGCTAAGGGGACAATGGTGCTTCGCGCAGTATCGTACTTTGGGCCAAATGTCTCGCAACCTGTAATGTTCGTTGTTAAGAACATAACAAGCAGGATCATCATTATCCTCGCACGCCGGCGGAACTCTCGTGTTATCTTCATCCTGACCATAGCCTCCTTTGCTGGCTCCCTGCCTTGAAGCCAAGCTGTAAAAAAGACAGGCACCCGCCTTCTTCGCCACTAAATTTCTTCAGATAAGACTATGCCTGCCACGGGCGATACCTGAAGGAAATATTGAGTCTTACCCGGTAGCCCATCACCTTCCCGTCTTTCAGCGTTATATCCTGTTTCACTACCTCACCAATACGAAGATCAATGAGTGTCCTTTCAGCGGCTTTTATGGCCTGATTAGCTGCGTCTTCCCATGATTTTTCGCTGGTACCTACAATCTCGCTCACAACGTACACGGTTTCAGCCATACCAAGCTCCTTTAGTCTTTTTTCTGTTTTGAGAGACGTATATATTGTCCTTATAGCACAGATAATAGACATGTCAAGACAATCCGACTCATGACAAGAAAGACCTTCTCTCACAGACGAATACAGAAGAAGCTTTTTGACGTTCTAAGATAGTTAACGGCCTACTCACTCACACAAGCCGAGCATACCCGGCCATACCCGAGCACAATTTCGAGCACAGTCTACTATGTTGAAGTCATACCTATTAAATATAGAGAAAGGTTGGTAGCTGTAACCCATTGATATTGTTGCTGGCGGAAGTGCATGGGAATCGAACCCACCCACCAGCTCGTCACCGGTGCACTGGTTTTGAAGACCAGGAGGCCCACCAGGCGCCTTGGCACTTCCGTGTTGCTATTCTATGCGATATCGCCCTTCTTGTCAACCAAAGCCCCGTAAGGCTGGCCGAGAGCATAGAGCATGATACGTAACGTCAAACCTGCGAGATTCTCTCGCAGGTATTTAGCCGACAGCCGTAACCCGGGAGCAGATCTTGAATAACCTATCACCCTTCTCGGATTTGATCGACTTCTCACGCACTCATCTACGTATTCACCCATACACGGTTCTTCTGTATCGGCCCTGTGACCCATGTCATTTAAGCCACGTTAGCATAGTTCGACAACTATAAGATAGTTGTTTGCTTGAAAAGGGTAAACCAGTCGAAAGGCTGGGACGCAAAGCCACTGGCCTAAATCCCGAAAGAAATTCCAATAGCATAAATGTGCGGCAGGGTGCCACGGGATATGGCAGCAGGGTTGCCAAGCGAAGGCAGCACCTCCGAGTGCTGGAATTCGCTGGGCCAATTGAATCCAGCAGGAGGTGCAGTAAGTGTCAACCGTCGAGAGTCGTCAATCGAGTTTTTCAACCATTGTTCCAAGTCTGTCTCTTAAGGATAGACAAGAATTCCCAACGCACCACTTACTCTCCCTCAATGAACCGGTCAGATGGTCGAGGGTTCCACCGGGTTCCTCCAAAGCATTGAACCATTCGAGCCATCAACGGCTATTTGCTCTCCTGTTCATCATCTCATCCCTCATATTCCTATTCACCTTGTCTGCAGCTCACGCAGCCCAGGTAACCCTGGCATGGGAAGCGAACACGGAACCCAGTCTTGCAGGTTACAAAATCTATTATGGTACCGCTTCGAGAGACTACGACTGGTCCATCGATGTGGGAAAGGCCACGACCTACACGGTGTCCAATCTTACCGATGGAGTAACATATTACTTTGCTGCTAAGGCATACAACACATCCAAAGCGGAGAGCCCGTATTCAGACGAGGCGATTCAGAACACTTGTACGTATTCCATCTCGCCTACCAGTGCCCAGTTCAGTGCGTCAGGGGGAACAGGGAAGGTTTCGGTGACGACGCAGGCGGGCTGTGCATGGACAGCGAGCAGCAGCGCCTCCTGGCTAACGATTACTTCAGGGGGCAGCGGTTCCGGCAGTGGCACGGTGAAGTATTCGGTCTCCGCGAATACCGGCACAAGCTCAAGAACGGCAACTTCTACCTTTGCGAAAAACGTATTTACTGTCACGCAGTCGGCAATCGCAAGACTATACCATCACCGCATCGGCAGGTACAGGAGGCACGATCTCCCCCTCCGGCAGCGTCGCTGTCACTAATGGCGAAAGTAAAACCTTTGCGATCGCCCCCGGCGCGGGGCACAAGATCTCCACTGTCACTGTTGACGGCGTCTCCAAAGGTGCAATAAGTTCCTATACGTTCAGCAATGTAACGGCTAACCATACCATCAAAGCGACCTTCGAGCTTGTGATTGATGATGGGCAATCGGGGACAACGGCGGTTGGCACCTGGCGATTTCTTCGGCTCTTTCTCCATATGGAGCACGATCCCTTTACATCTACAGCACCACAGCGACCTACACATTCGCGGCCTCGCGTAGCGGTCTTCAAGGCGTATATCTCTGGTGGACAACCCATAGCTCCCGAAACACCAAGGTGCCGGTTCGGATATACGATGGTGCGACGCTGCTGGCCGTAGTGTATGTGAATCAGACGCAGAACGGCGGAAAATGGAATTATCTGGGCAAATATAGTTTTTCCGGCCCAGCCAGGATACAGATCGTGTCAACCTCAAGCACCTTGAGCACGTGCGCTGATGCGGTAAGATTTGTACCTTCGCCTTGACAAGAAGATTCCGCAGACAATTGCAGCGTTCGCCGAGACTGTGTACCAATGATGACCTCATCGGTGGCGGTCTTTCTTTATCCCGCACGGAGTTCTTCACTCTCGTGCATATGTCTTTTTGCGTGAAGATGAGCCAGTCTTAACGGCTCTGGAACCCTTCCCCGGATGGCCCATCTATGATATTCCTCTATTGTTCTCCTGAGGCTTATCCCAAAACCCTGGGAAACATACACAGGCTTCTTGCTTTTTGCTGTTCTGATTGTTACGGCCCTGATTACACCTTTCTGGGAAACATAGGTCAGATGAGGGTCGCCTGATGAGGTTTCCTTATATTCCCCCTTGGTGAGTCGACGGGCAAACCCGACTGTGGGGATCCCATGGGTCATTCCTACAACTGTTGCCAGGCCATAAGAATAGGGATGGCATATGCCGTGGCCATTAACAAAGATGAGGTCGATCGATTCCCTGTAAATGAGGCCTGAGATGATAGGCGCCTCCTTGAGAAAAAAAAGGGACGGGGTATAGGGTTCCTTTGAAATCCCCGAGTCGGCCCTGACATCTGCAACCTTCCGGCCCTCAAACAGAACGAGGGCGGAGAAATAGCGATCATCCTTATAAGATACATCCACACCGGCCACCCGGGTCAATTCTTGGCCTTCATGCTTGAGCTGGGTCAAGGCCCATAACTCATCGAAGGGGTAAAACGATGACCACATGGGGATCAGCTACCCAGGAGATCGTTGCTCATCGAGGGCAAGGGCTCCCCTCGGGGTCGATATCCTGTTGACCACTCAACTCTTCAATTTTCTTGAGAGGCCTTTCGAGCATATTGCCTCTTGTAGTTAGAAGGATATCGTACTCTTTTCTCGCTGCATCGAGCCTGTCCCCCATCAGCTTGAATCTTTCTTTGTACGCTGTCCACTGCTTGGAAAACTCGGCAAGGAGCTTCAGAATTTCAGAGGCTGTGCCTTCCAGGTTGAAGTTCTCAACGGCCTGCCTGATGACGGCAAGGACCGCGTACAGCGTAAAAGGAGAGCACAGAATGACCTTCTGCCTCAGGGCCTCGTCGATAATGGTCGGCTCAGCCTCGTTAATAAAGCTGTACACCTGTTCGTTGGGGATGAAAACAATTACGTAATCGACGGTGTTGTCTGAGGGGTTTATATATTCGCGCCCTGTGACCTGGCGAATCATGACCCTCGTGTTCTTGAGAAGCTCCTCTTTGTAACGTCTTCTATCATGGTCCGAATCGGCTCTGAGATAATGCATATAGTTATCCAGGGGGAATTTTACATCCATGTTAACGCGGAGGTTATTAGGGAGGAGAAAGGTGTAATCAGGCCGGCCCGATGATCCTTCCAGCGTCCTCTGCCTGACGTAGTTTATGCCCTCGGTCATGCCTACGAGACGCACAATGTCTTCCGCCATCCGCTCCCCCCACTCGCCTCGCTTCTTGGAACTTGCAAGGGCGTGACTCAGGCGTTCGGTAGTCTCTTTAAGCCTTGCAGTAATCTCACCATGTTGCTGAACAAGGGTGGAGACGGCGACGTTCCCCTTGCCGACCTCATCGATCCTTTTCTGCATGTCCATCAGGGTCTTATCGATTGTCTGAAAGGTCTGATCAATCAGTTCCTTCTTGCCGTCAAGCTCCTGTTTACCCTCGAGGGTCTGGGATTTCAGTTTCTCCTCGGCAAGCACTATGAATTCGTCAGCGTATCGTTTGAATTCACCAGTATTTCTGGTGAGGGCATCGAGAGAAAGGGCCTTGAAGGTCTCGCTTAGCTTTGCTTCCATGTCCTCAAAACGTTCAATCTGCTCTTGAAGATTCTTTCGTGATTCTTCGAGCCTTGTGAGCGCCTCGATCTTTTGCACCTTCTCGTGATCAGGTTCAAGGCGGAGGCGTGCAAGGTCGCCATCTTTTTGTTCGACCTGGCGGCCCTTTTCAGCAAGAAGCGTCTCTGCTGATGTCGCCCTGTCCCCCCCAGTTCTGAACATCGTTTCTGTGACCTCATTGATACGAGAAGCCACGCAATGAGCTTCCCCCTATCATGCCAATAGTTACGAAAAAAGCTGTATCCACCCGGCCCCTCTTTTACCTGCTACCTATACTGCAAATCGAAATGCATCCGAAGCGTTATTAACCGACAAGGTTCGATCCGTGCACAAAAAAAGGGACTGGTGACTTTGGCCACCAGCCCCTTCGCTCATTCGTTTAATGGGCTACGAAACCCTCTCAAGCGAGAGCATGGCTGCGCCCAAGGCACCCACGATCTGAGGTTCAACATGTATCTTGATCGGAGAGCCCACAACCTTTTCTAGGGCCTTGACCACGCCGATATTCTTCGCAACACCACCGGCCATAATTACCTCAGACTTTCTACCGCCGAGCCTGTTTAGCAGACCCATCGTTCTGTCCGCTATAGCCTTGTGGATACCGTAAAGAATGTCCTCCAACTCCTCTCCCTCGCTTACCAGCGAGACCACTTCTGATTCGGCGAAAACAGTGCATGTGCTGCTGATAGCCAGCTCCTTCCTGTGTCGCAAAGAGATTTCACCGATTTTGTCGAGTTCCACGTTCAGCGCCTTTGCCATAACCTCGATAAATCTACCGGTACCGGCAGCGCACTTATCGTTCATCTCAAACTCAATCACCCGACCTTTATCGTCAACCCTGATCACCTTCGTGTCCTGGCCACCGATATCAATAATAGTCCGGGCTTCCGGGAACAAGTGGTTCACACCTTTTGCAATGCACGTAATCTCTGTAATCGATTCCCTAGCAAGGGCGGCTCTTTTTCTGCCGCATCCCGTCGAAACGATATAGGACACGTCCGACACGCTCTTCCCGGGATAGGCGAGAACCTTTTCCAGGGCCATCTCCGCACTTTTCTTCGAATCGGCCCCTGTTTGCATTATCGTGTAGCCGACGATCCCCTTGTCATTATCAAAAAGGAGAGCCTCTGTGGTAATAGAGCCTATATCGATGCCGGCAACCAACATGCGATCAACCGCCCTGCTAATTATACTTACTCTATAATAGCCAGAACTGCATCCGCCTCGACTTCCTGACCAGCCGCAACTTTGATCTCTTTAATCACGCCTGCGACCGGGGCCACGATCGGCATTTCCATTTTCATGGCTTCCAGGGTAGCGATCTGGTCGTCTTCGGCCACCTTGTCGCCAACCTTCACGTTCACCGCCACTACCTTTCCAACCATTGGAACCGTAACTTCTGTAGCCATACCGAATACCTCCTTAAGATTTACTATTTAGGCCTTTCTATAACCCAGCGCAAACTGAGCAATGATCATCTTCTGAACGTTCGATGTACCCTCAACGATCTGATAGGATTTCGCATCCCTCAGGTATCTCTCAACAGGATACTCTGAAGAGAATCCGTAGGAACCAAAGATTTTGACCGCTTCGGAGGCGCAGAAGTTTGCGGACTCTGCAGCGTAGTACTTTGCCATGGAGGTCTCAAGGGTGTTGTTCATACCCTGGTCCTTCTGCCATGCTGCTCTGTAAACGAGAAGCTTTGCAGCGTGATGCTCGACGGACATTCTGCCGATCTGCTCCTGTACCATCTGGAACTGACCGATAGGCTGGCCGAACTGCTCTCTCTCATTAGAATACTTGACTGCCTCTTCGATACAGGCCTCGGCAACGCCGACTGCCCTGGCAGCAGAGCTCAACCGTGTGAAATTAAGCATCGTCATGCAAATATTGAAGCCCTGACCCAACTTACCAACCAAGGCGCTCTTCGGAATCTTTGCTTCTTCAAAGAATATCTCGCCGGTGGGAGCGCAATGAAGACCGAGCTTCGTTGTGATGGCTCTCTGGACGACTCCGGGGGTATTGAAATCAATAAAGAAAGCTGACATGCCTTTATGCTTTGCGGCCTTATCGGTCATGGCATAAACAACACCGCATCCGCAGTAAGGAACGCCTGATATCCACGTCTTTGACCCGTTCAGGATGAATCCGTCATCAACTTCGGTTGCCGTCGTCTTCATGCTGGCCACGTCGGAACCGGAGTTGGCTCAGTGATGGCAAAGCAGCCACCTGCAAGTGCCGGCGATCAACCCGGGCAGGAACTGTTCTCTCTGTGCGCTCATTGCCGAACTTGAGAAGAACGTTCTGGGGTCCATTCATCTGAAGGTTGAAGGGAAGACCCCATGAAGGGCTTACTCGCGCAACCTCTGTGGCCATAAGGGTTGCTGCAAAGTGACCATAGGGCAGTTCCAAACCACCAAATTTTTCCGGAGCGAGGCAGTCCAAACATGCCCTGATCGCCCATTTTCTTCATGAGTTCGGGTCTATACTTGTGCTCTTTCTCATCCTCTTCCATGGTGGGCTTGATATTCTTTACTGCAAAATCATAGGCCATTTTACGCATTGATTCTAATTCGTCGGGTATTGTAAAATCCATAAGCTCCTCTCCTTTTGTTATAGGGAATGTGAAAGTATTAACGAGGTATCTTAGCAAAGCGATTTTGGCATGTCAAGCTAATTTTTTAGCGGATAATTACAAAAAACATAATAGCCTATCGCGCACCATTAGCCAAATTCACTTGATGCAGCGAGGGTTCTCCGATATAATGGAGATGCCGCAACGTTGACGGAATGGATACGGAGGGGTCTTTGCTTTTTCGTGACACAGGACTGATAAAAGACGGATTGTACGTCATGGGAACGGCATGGTCCCCCGTCTATCTCCTGACCGGAAAGGATTTCCCGGTTCTCTTCGAGGCCGGCTTTCACTGCATTGGACGACTCTATGAGGAGGCCATACGAGCAGTCCTCGGCAACCAGGCTCCCAAGTTCCTTTTCCTGAGCCACGTCCACTGGGATCACTGCGGAGCTACGGCCCATCTAAAAAAGATGTTTCCCGGTCTTAGAGTTGCCGGATCCAAGAGATCAGCGGAGATCCTGAAGCGGCCCAACGCTCAGGCACTTATGAAAAAGCTGAGCCTCAGCGTGATACCCCTGGTTGCGGGGAGAGTGGAGATTGATGAGGCCAAACTAATAAAGGATCCTTTTGAACCTTTTGACATTGACATGGTATTGGAGGATGGCCAGATTATCGATTTACAAAACGGCCTAACGGTCCAGGTTCTTGCAACACCGGGGCATACGAGGGATCTTCTCAGTTACTATATACCGGAGAAAAAAATCCTCTTCGCGACGGAAGCCCCGGGTCTGTACGATCAGGCAGGTCAAATTATAACGGAATTTCTGGTCGACTACGATATGTACATGACATCCCTGAGGCGCCTCGCGGCCCTTGACGTGGATATCCTTTGCCCGGGTCACCATTTCGTCCTGGAAGGAAAGGACGTAAGGGAATTTTTTCCCCGTTCCATTGCAGCAGCCCATGAATTCAGACATGATGTGGAAACCCTCCTCGAGGCCGAAGAGGGATCTATAGAACGCGTCGTCCAGATCATTAAGGCAAAACAGTATGATACAAACAAGGGCATTAAGCAGCCCGAGGGGGCATACTTACTCAACCTTACCACCCGTGTAACCCATCTCGCCGCAAAGCTTTGCAATAGCTAAAGATTATTGTACGCACCGGTCAGAAGTTCATCCCGATCATGATAGTGTTCGAGTTGATTGATCTGTTCGGCTGGGCCGTGTTCGCATTCGAATAGTGCCTAAACCAGATTCTCCACAAAGTATTCCTTCCATCTGAACCCTATGCCTGCCTGAAGGATAAAGAGCAGGTGTGTTCCCTGTTCTTTGAAGTTGACGCTCGTATACGCCGAACCTCCGCCAAGGGTCAAAAAGAAACCATTGCTGCCGGATTTCTGAAAATAGTGCCTCATTGATACCGTGAAACCCACATCCACCCCCTCTACCGGCCTGTTCACGTAGGCAGCGAAAGGTTCAATGACGATCGCCGCGCACTCAGACAGAGGTTTTTCATACAAATAGGCGAACTGAATGTAGTCATAATTCCCTTCCTCAATGGCCCCAATTCTACCCGGCTCACTGAATAGTCCAAATCCATAGCCGAGGGATATGCCTTTGTTCTCTGCACACAGGCAAATTGGCATAACAACGAAGACAATGAACAGAATTCCAAACACGAATTTTTCGTGGGACCTTGGGGCAACAAAATAAGCACTATACAATAATTGTTTATCATGGCCCGAAAATATTGTAAACTCTTTTTTTATGAACCGTTTTTGGGTTGTTCTATTTCTCATCCTGACTATGGCCTGTGCAAGTCTCGCTTTCGGCAAGGATTACGTAGTCAAGAAGGTAATTGATGGCGATACGATCCAGCTCGAATCAGGGGAGACAGTCCGATACATCGGCGTTGATGCGCCGGAGTTGTACGTCAAGGAAGGAGGCTCTGAGTTTTTTGCCAAGGAGGCGGCGCGATACAACAAAAAGCTCGTGTTACTCAAGAAGGTTAGCCTGGAGTACGATCGGGAAAAACAAGACAGCCACGGAAGACTCCTCGCCTATGTCTTCGTGAAGAACACTTTCGTAAACGCCGAGCTTGTAAGGATGGGATATGCCAAGGTAATGACCAAGCCGCCAAACACAAAATACAAGGATGTTCTTGTTGCCCAGCAGCAAAAGGCTGTACGGGAGGACCTGGGTCTGTGGCAGGAAAAAAAGAAGGATACGGAGTCTTCCTATATCGGCAACAAACGAACCTATACACTTCACCGGCCGGGTTGCAGTTACGCAACAAAGATCCCGGAGAAGGGCAGAATAATTTTTAGAACCCGAAGCGATGCAATAAAAATAGGATACTCCCCGTGTAGGTACTGCAAACCATGAGCGAACAATATATCGAACATTGGGGCCTCTCCCGCCATCCGTTCTTGCTGGCACCGGACAGCAAAATGATGTGTGTGACAGGCCAGTACTTCGAATGCCTTGAGCGGCTAAAATACGCCATCGGCACGAACAAGGGCGGTGTTCTCATGGTGTCCGAGGATGCCGGTCTCGGCAAGGTTTCAATACTCCTAAAACTTATCGACGAGATGAAGGAGGAGTTCGGCGACGCATTCCGCTACGCCTTTGTCGACAACCCTGCCTGAGTCCGGCCCAGATCATTGCTCAGATAACCGGCTGTATAGCTGAGGCAGATCCCTATGAAGACAAGTTAAAGAACCTTATCCTGCTGAAAGATGCCCTCATGGATGTGAAACAGCGCGGGGGCAAGAGCATCATCATCGTCGATGAAGCCCAGATGTTATGCGAGGCACACGACGTACTGCAGGAATTACGAACCCTCATCAATCTTACCCACGAGGGGCAGTACCTCCACACCTTTGTTCTCTCCAGCCAAAGGGCCCTGGAATACTATCAAAGGGATGCCGGAATTCTGGCAGCGCCTCCCCGTTCGTTATTACTTCATTCCGTTACGTGCTGAAGAGACAAAGGAGATGGTCCGTTTCAGACTGAAGAAGGCCGGCATCGATGAAACAGAGAAGGTTTTTGCCGACGACGCCCTGGAGATCATCCACCGGTTTTCCCGGGGTTCGCCACGAACGGTGATTGCCCTTGCAGACCTCTGTCTCCTCGTAGGCTACACCAACCAGTCCGACAAGGTTACCTTCAAAGAGGTCTCAAAGGCCATCAACACCATGTCGGGCAAAGGAGACAGCCTCCCTTTCGTCCGAACCGACAGGAAAGAAGGCTCAGGACCTTCGTTTGCCAGCCTTGCGAACATTGATCGCGGAACCGAGATTCGCCGGGTATACGAAGGCGACGATATCGGTTCACGGGGAGTGCAGATGTTAGACCGGCTCCTTATAGCCTATGGCCACTACGCCCATCGCGCTGTGCGTGGCGAGCTCGCCCCAGATCGCCGGCGGCACGCCGCCGGCGTCGATGACGAGCACGTCGCCCTCGCCGCAGAGGTCGATCGCCTCGACGGGCTTGGCCCAGTCGCCGGGGTAGGTGCGCACGGTGACCGCCGGGCCGCACATGTGGGCGCCCGGCAGCAGCGGCCTGATGCCGGGGACGGACGGGGTGCGGTGCCAGGCATCGGAGACGTTCGCCGTCGAGACGCGCTCCAGCGCCTCGCGGACGGTGCTCTCGCCGGCGCGCCGGTAGAGGCTCGTCTCGATGACCGCGCCCTCGTCGACGGCGCGGCGGATCTCGGCCGCGGCCGCGCCGGCGTCGGTCGCCTTGATGATGGCCCCACCGACGACCACGACGCTCGCCCCGGCGGCCGCGGCGGCGGCGGCAGTGCCGGAGTGGATCCCGCCGGCGACGCTGACCGGGATCGAGACCGCGTCGACCACGGCCTTCAGCACCTCGAAGGGCTGCTCGCCGCGCATCTGCTGGTCGATCGCCGTGTGGATGCCGATGAGGTCGGCGCCGAGTTCCTCGGCGCGCTTCGCGCGCGCGACCGGCTCGGCGACCTCGACCATGTCGACGATCAGCAGGCAGCCGTAGTTGTGGGCCGCGTCGGCCGACTCCTTGATGGTCGCGTCGGAGGCGGCGCCGAGCACGCCGACCACGCCGGCGCCGGCCTTGGCCGCGTACTCGACCTCGACACGGCCGGCGTCCATGGTCTTCATGTCGGCGACGATCGTGTGGCCGGGGAACGCGGCCTTGAGCTCGCGCACGCTCTGCAGGCCCTCGGCCTTGATGAGCGGTGTGCCGGCCTCGATCCAGTCGACGCCGCCGGCGACCGCCTCGCGGGCGACGGCCAAGGCGCGGGGCAGGTCGACGAAGTCGAGCGCGACCTGCACGAGGACGCGGCCGTCGCCGCCCGCCGTGGCGCCGTGCTTCGCAACGACGCTTTCGGCCTCGGGCCGGGTGCCCGCTGACGCGCCGCCGGGTGCTGTCGGGGAGGTCATCTGCGCCTCGCCCTCAGACGCCCATGACCTGGACGACCAGCCGGCGGTCGCGCGGCCGCTCGTCGAGGTCGATGAAGACGACCTCCTGCCAGCGGCCGAGCGTGAGCCGGCCGTCGACGAACGGGATCGTCAGCGACGGCCCGAGGATCCCGGCGCGCACGTGTGAGTGACCGTTGCCGTCGCCGTTGTTGATGTTGTGCTGCCAGCGGCCGCGCGGAGGCGCGATCTCGTCGAGCACGCGCTGCAGGTCCTCAACGACACCGGGCTCGTACTCGATCGTGGTCACGGCGCCGGTGGCGCCCGGGGCGAAGACGGTCACCGTGCCGTCTCGGAGGCCGGTCTGCGCGAGCGCCTCGCGCACCTCGTCGGTGATACGCACGACGTCGGCGTCGCCGCGGGTCGAGAACTCGATGGCGCCGGTGACCACGCAGGCGAGCCCCTCGCGGACGTTGGCCTTCTTCTTGCCGTTGACGATGACGGTGGCCACGGTGCTTACCTTCCTTTCGGACCGGTCGCGTCCCCGACGGGGTACGCGCTGGGTGACTGGTGTGCGCCGGGTGACTGGGACGCACTGTGTGACTCGTGCGAGTGGGGTGACCGGTGTGCGCTGTCTGACGTGGGATGGACGGTGGCCTGGATGGGCGCCAGCTCGAGGTTGTCGATGAGGCGGGTGACGCCGAGGCGGGCCGCGGCGGCGAGCAGGCTCCGCGGCCCGAGCTCGAGCTCCTGCGCGAAGGTGTCGGCGTCGACCACGGCGACGTAGTCGAGGTCGAAGCGCGGCGGCTGCGGGCGCCCCTGCCCCTTCATCTCGGCGATGCGGTCGCCCTCGCTGATGAGCCGGCGGTCGGGCATGACGAGACTCATCGCCGTGGCGGCGATGACGTCCTTGGGCAGGGCGCCGGGCTTGCCCGCCGCCGCTCTGCCGGCGAGCAGGGCACGGTAGAGGTCGGGGCCGACGGCGCGCTGCTCGGGCGTGAGGTAGGCGTTGCGCGAGCTCATGGCGAGGCCGTCGGGCTCGCGCACGGTCGGCACGGCGGCGACCTCGACCGGCAGGTCGAGGTCGCGGACGAGGCGGCGGATGAGCGCGAGCTGCTGGCCGTCCTTCTGGCCGAAGAAGGCGACATCGGGGGCGACGATCGCGAGGAGCTTCGTCACGACCGTCGCCACGCCGTCGAAGTGCCCTTGGCGGTCGGCACCCTCGAGACTCTCGGTGATGGGGCCGGTCACGTGGACCGTCGTCGAGGCGTCGGCGGCGTACATCTCGGCCGGTGCGGGCGCGAACACGACGTCGACGCCCGCCTCTTCGAAGAGCGCGAGGTCGCGCGCCTCGTCGCGCGGGTAGCGCGCGAGGTCCTCGCCGGCGCCGAACTGCGTCGGGTTCACGAACAGCGACGCGGCGACCGCGGCGCAGCGCTCGCGGGCCGCGCGTACGAGAGCGAGGTGACCCTCGTGCAGGGCGCCCATCGTCGGCACGAGGCCGAGCGGGCGCGGCAGGGCGGCGAGGGCGCCGCGTGTCTCCTCGACGGTGCGCGCGACCCTCATCGGCGCTCACCCTCCTCGAGCAGCGCCTTGAGCGTGCGCACCGTCTCGTCGTCGAGCCGCGGCGCGGCCAGCGTCAGCGCCTCGAGAGACAGCGCCCGGTAGGCGTCGCCGACGCGTGCCGGCTGCCGTGCGAGCAGACGCAGGTGGGCGCGCACGGTCGCCGCGTCGCCGCGTGCGATCGGCCCCGTCAGGGAGGCAGCCGGGCCCTTGGCGACGACGTTGGCGGTCGCGGTCGAGACGAGCGGCGCGAGTAGCTCGAGCCCGTCGTCGCGGCCCGTCGCCTCGTTCATCAGCCGCACGGCGTCGGACTCGAGGGCGACGAGCAGGTTCGCGGCGACGGCGGCGGAGAGGTGGTAGAGCGGCTTGCGCTCGTCGGCGAGGCGGAAGGGGCGCATGCCGAGGCGCGCGGCGAGCTCGTCGCCGAGGGCGGCGACCCGCTCCTCGTCGGCGGTGACGGCGCAGGCGACGCCCGCGAGCGCGTCGGCCCGGGCGTCGCCCGAGAACGTCTGCAGCGGGTGCAGGCAGAGGGTGAGCACGCCGGCCTCCTGCAGCGGCCGCAGCAGGCGCAGCGACCCGGCGCCGCTCGAGTGGATGGCCAGCGGCGGGCAGGACGAGCGACGCCGCCCCGGGCAGGCCGCGGCCAGCTGGCCGGCGACGGCGAAGATGTCGTCGTCGGGGACGGTCAGCCACCAGGCGTCGGCCTCGAGGGCGGCGTCGGCGACGCGCACGTACAGCGGAGCCGCGCCGCCTCCCCGACCTCCGCCACCCGGGCCGCCGAGCCGACTGCCGCCGAAGCGGCTCCCCAGCCCGGCATCGTCCTCGTGATGGGTGCCGATCGCCGAGACCGTGAGGCCGGCCTGATCGAGGGCGGCGATGAGCGTCGAGCCCAGGCGTCCGGGGCCTATGACGGCGAAGTGATACGCGTCGAGCTTCAAGCCTTGGCCTCCCTGGCTGCGGTCCGCCCTGTGGGGGAGGTACCGCGCCGGCCGTCGGCCTGTGCAGCACAGGCGGCCTCTCCGTCTCCGGCACGGGGGCTCGGAGCGGAGCCTCGATGAGGGTAGCGGCTCGCGGCGCGACGGTCAACGCAGCGGCCGTCGGCGCTGTGCCCGACACGCGTGCGCGCGAGGCGCCGCGGCGCTCCTGCGCGCCTCGCTGCCGGTGGTACACTGTGGCCATGCCGATCTATGAAATTCTCCTGCACGCAGTGCGGCGCCGTGTTCGAGGAGCTGGTGCGCAACGGCACCAAGCCGGTGTGCCCGGAGTGCTCGTCGGGCGACGTCCGCCGCCTGCTCTCGCGCTTCGCGGTCCACTCCTCCTCGCCGGGCCTCGGGGGCACGGGCGGCAGCAAGAGCTGCTCGACCTGCTCCTCCTCATCCTGTGCCACCTGCCACTGACGACCGCCGCCGCGCCTTCGACGACCTCCGCCGCGAGGTGGAGGGCTGTGCTCGCTGCGTGCTCGCCGAGACGCGTACCCGGGCCGTGTTCGGGGAGGGTGACGCGGACGCCGAGCTGATGTTCGTCGGCGAGGCTCCGGGCTACCACGAGGACCAGCAGGGGCGGCCGTTCGTCGGCGCCGCCGGCAAGCTGCTCGACGAGCTTCTCGCCTCGATCGGCCTGGGCCGCGAGCAGGTGTTCATCGCCAACGTCCTCAAGTCGCGGCCGCCCAACAACCGCGACCCACGCCCCGAGGAGATCGCGGCGTGCCAGCCCTATTTGTGGCAGCAGATCGAGCTCATCGAGCCGCTCGTCATCTGCACGCTGGGCAACTTCGCCACCAAGCTGCTCTCGGGCGACCCGGCCGGCATCACACGCGTGCACGGCCGCCCTCGCGCCGCCGTCATCGCCGGACGCGAGCTCTACCTCTACCCGATCTTCCACCCCGCCGCCGCGCTGTACACGCCGGCCATGATGACGACGCTCAAGGAGGACGTGGCGCGCCTGCCCGAGCTGCTCGCCCACGCCCGCGGCGAGACTCCGGGGACGCCGCAGCGCGACGTCGCGGCGCCGGGCGAGGGGCCCGGCGCCCCGGCGGCGCAGCCACGCCCCGACGCCGTCGTCCTTCCCGACGCCGTGCCGGCCGCCCGCCCCGCTGCCGCGCCGCTCGCGCGACCCGACTCGGCGCCGCCCGCTCGCCCCGACGCCGCGCAGGCACCAGCCGCCGGCCCCGCGCAGGCCGAGCAGCTGGGCCTCTTCTGACCCTCGCGACATGCTCTCCGTCACGCTGACGTCGCCGGCCCAGACGCGGCGCTTCGCCCGCGCATTGGCGGCGCTGCTCGCGCCGCCCGCGCTGATCACCGTGGAGGGCGAGCTGGGGACCGGCAAGACGACGCTCATCCGCGAGGTGCTGCGCGCGCGCGGCGTGCGCGGCGCCGTCGCGAGCCCCTCGTTCACCATCGCGCAGAGCTATCTCGGGCGCGGCGGCGAACGGCTCCACCACCTCGACCTCTACCGCCTCAGCGCCGGCGCCGAGACCGAGCTCTTCGCCTGGGACGACTACCTCGGCGGCGAAGCGCTGACCTTCGTCGAGTGGCCGGCGGCCGGCCGTGAGGCCCTGCCGCCGGCCGACGTGCGCCTCGCGCTCGAGCATCGCACGAGGACGAGCCGCGACGCCCGCCTGTGGGCGTCGCGGGCCCTCGAGGAGCGGCTGGCGGCGGATGCGGCGGAGGCGGGCGTCGCGGTCGAGCGCGACGCCGCCGAGCAGAGCGCCGCTGAGGGTGGGGATGTCCTTGCCGCCGCCGGGCGTCTCACCGCCGGGCCCGGCGGCGCCGATCGAGAGGACGCCGGGCAAGGCGCCGCCGAGCAAGGCGCCGCCGACGGCGGCGCCGGCCGGGAGGCGCCGTGATCCTCGCTCTCGAGACCGCCACCGCCGCCTGTTCGGTCGCCCTGGCCTCGACGGACGGAGACCTGCTCGCCGAGCGCGTCGAGCTCGAGGGCCCGGCGCACACCCGGGTGCTCCTGCGCCAGGTGCACGGGGTGCTGGAGGAGGCCGGTGTGGCGGCTGCCGACGTCGGCACCGTGCTCGTCGGCCTCGGCCCGGGGGCGTTCACCGGGTTGCGCATCGGCGTCGCCACGGCCCGCGGGCTGGCTCTCGCCGGCGATGCCCGCCTCGGCGGCGTGCCGTCGCTGACGGCGCTGGCGCTCGCCCTGGCGGCCTCGCCCGAGGGCGAGGCCGGCGAGCGCTTCGTGCCGCTCATCGACGCCCGTCGGCACGAGGTCTTCGCCGCCTGCTACGAGCGCGGCGCCGGCGGCGTGCGCGCCCGCACCCCGCTCGCCGCCGTGCCGTCGGCCGACCTCGAGGTGTACCTCGAGCAGTTCCCCGGGGCCGTGGTCGGCGGGGACGGCGCCGTACTCTACGCCGAGCGCGTCCCGCGCTCGGCGACCGTCGCCGGCGCCGTCGTCGCGCCGACCGCGGCCATGATCGTCCGCGCCTGGTTCGTCGGCGTGGAGGACCGCCGGGAGGGCGCCGCCGAGGTCCTGCCGGTCTACGGCCGCGAGCCCGACGCCGTGCGCTGGCACGAGCGGAGGCCGTCGTGACGCTGAGGTCCTGCGAGGGCGACGGCTTCGAGCGCCGCCTCGCGCGCCCCATGCAGTTCACCGATCTCGAGGCCGTGGTCGCCATCGAGGGTCAGACCTTCACCCTGCCGTGGTCGCTGGCCGTCTTCAGCGGGCAGATCGGCCGCCCCGGCGGCATCGCCCTGGTCTGCGAGGTCGACGGCGAGACCGTCGCCTACCTCATCGCCGACATGTTCGTCGACGTCTGGCACCTGATGAACCTGGCCGTCCGCGAGGACTGCCGGCGTCGCCACATCGCCTCCGAGCTGCTCGAGAGCTACTTCTCCATCACGGAGCTGCACGCGCATCGCGGCCACACCCTCGAGGTGCGCGCCTCCAACGCCGGGGCGATCGACCTGTATCGCAGCTTCGGTTTCGTGACCACCGGGGTGCGCCCGGGCTACTACAGCGACGACCACGAGGACGCCGTGATCATGTGGAAGGACTGGGAGGGCGAGACCGCGTGACCCTCGTGCTCGCCCTCGAGACCTCGTGCGACGACACGAGTGCCGCCGTGGTGCGCGGCGGCGAGGTGCTCGCCTCACTCGTCTCCTCGCAGCACGAGCTGCACGCGCCCTACGGCGGCATCGTGCCCGAGGTCGCCTCGCGACGGCACGCCGAACTGCTCGACGGCATGGTCGCGGAGGCGCTCGCCGAGGCGGCGACGGGCTGGGACGACCTCGACGCCGTCGCCGTCACGCAAGGGCCCGGACTGATCGGCTCGCTGCTCGTCGGGCTGGCCGCGGCCAAGGCGATCGCCTACCGCCGCGGGCTGCCGCTGGTCGCAGTGAACCACCTGCAGGGCCACGTCGCCGCCAACTACGCGCTCGGTGTGGAGGCGCCCTTCGTGTGCCTCGTCGCCAGCGGCGGCCACACCCTGCTCGCCGTCGTCGAGGAGGGCGTGCGCTACCGGGTGGCGGCGCGCACGATGGACGATGCCGCCGGCGAGGCCTTCGACAAGGGCGCCCGCCTGCTCGGACTCGGCTACCCGGGCGGCCGCGAGCTCGACGCGCTGGCGGCGCGCGGCGACCCGCGCTTCGCGCGCTTCCCGCGCGCCGCCCGCCGCGGCCGCGACTTCAGCTTCAGCGGCCTCAAGACGGCCCTGCTCTACGACCTGCGCGAGCGCGACGAAGCGGAGATCGAAGCGCACCGCGCCGACATCGCCGCGAGCTACCAGGCGGCGATCGTCGCCCAGCTCGTCGAGAAGACGGTCGCCGCCGCGGCCGTCGAGGGCCTGCGCCGCGTCGCCCTGGCCGGAGGCGTCGCCGCCAACGCCGGCCTGCGCGCGGCGATGGCCGAGCGTTGCGCCGTCGAGGGTCTCGAGCTCACCCTGCCGCCGGTGGCGCTCTGCACCGACAACGCGGCCATGGTCGGGCTCGCCGCCCAGCACCTGCCGGCGACCCCGTGGCCGGAGTACCTCGAGCTCGACGCCTACGCGGGGGACGCGGAGGCCGGGGCGGGCCGGCGCCGCCGCGCCGCCGGCCCGCCCCGGCCGTAGCCTTCGTCGCCCGTCTGCGCTTTTCGCGCTCAGACGCCCGTCAGTTACCGTTATCGTCACCAGACCCTGCGTGAGCCACCCGATTCGTGACGTTCGTCACGAACCGCGGGCCATCCTGTCGACGCTGCAGGCACCCCGTTTGTGCATCCGGGCGCCCCGGTGGCGCGGCAGCGCGTCGACGCCGCCTGTAGTCTGACCGGCAGAAGGTCAAGCTCACGCTTGACCACCTTCGCTTCGCACCCTAATCGCTGGGCCAGAGGGTGCTCAAACCTGCACGGGAGGCAGCGCATGGGCGAGTTGGCAAAGAACGAAGGCCTGAGGCGGGTGAAGATGCGCCTGTTCACGGCGGTGATCGTCGTGTTCACGCTCACGTGCTCGGGTTCCTTCGGCATGGAGGACGTGGTCTCGGAGTCGGGCCCCGGCTTCACCCTGCTGATGATCGTCCTCCTGCCCTTCATCTGGAGCGTGCCGATGGCGCTCGTCGCCTCCGAGCTCGGCTCGATGGTGCCCGAGGCCGGCGGCCTGTACCGCTGGATCCGTCGCGGCATGGGCGAGTACTGGAGCTTCCAGGGCGGCTGGTGGTGGACCCTCTCCCTCTGGGTGGACTCCGCGGTCTACGTCGCCCTGGCTCTCGGCTACGTGCAGGCCAAGCTCGACCTCACCGATCTCCAGCGCTGGCTCATCGGCGCCGCCATCGTCGCCGTGTTCACCTTCATCAACATCCGCGGCCTGGACCTCACCGGCAGGGCGCTCACCGTGATCCAGGTGATCGTGCTGGTGCCGTTCCTCGCGCTCGTGGTGCTCGGCGTGACCCGCGGTGAAGGCTCCGCGGCCAGCCCGTTCCTGCCGACCGGTCTGAACGTGTGGGAGAGCCTGGGCCTCGGCCTCGCGATCATGATGTGGATGTACTCGGGCTACGAGTCGATGTCGACGCTGGCAGGCGAGGTCGAGAACCCGCAGCGGCTCATCCCGCGGGCGGTGATGATCGCCGTGCCGCTCGTCATCGTGACCTACTTCCTCACCGTCGTCGCCGGCATCATGGCGTCGGGGACCGGTGGCTGGGAGAGCATGGTGTCGGACGCCTCCGCCGGCGGCATCGACTTCGTCGTCGCCGCCGAGAACGTCGGCGGCGCCCTCCTCGCCTGGGCGATGTTCGCCTCGGCGATCGCCTCCAACGTCGGCCTCTACGCCGGGTACCTGGCCACGGGCTCGCGGCCCTCGTTCCAGATGTCGCGCGATCGTCTGTTCCCGCGCTTCTTCGGCAGGACGCACGGCTCCTGGGGTACGCCCTGGGTCGCGATCCTCGTCATGGGCGTCATCAACATGGGCCTGATCGCCTTCGACTTCACGACCCTGCTGGTGATCGACGTGTTCCTGCTCATGTTCTCGTACATGCTGATCTTCATCGCGGCGATGGTGCTGCGCGTGCAGGGAGCCCGACGCCCCGCGGCCGTTCCGCGTGCCGCTGCCCACGTGGGCGCTGGGGGCGTGGATCGTCCTGCCGTTCGGCATCGCCGTGCTGGCGCTGTTCACGAACGGCGCCGACTACCTCGTCGGCGGCCTGGTCGGCATCCTCAGCGGGCCGATCGCCTACCTGGTCTTCAAGTCGATCTACAAGGGCACCAAGGACGAGGCACTCGAGGGCGTCGGCCTCGAAGCCGACGGCGCGGGTGCGCCGGCGGCGAACGCCGCCATCACCCGCGAACCCGTGCCGGCCGGCGCCGGCGCCGACCGTTGAGAAGGGAGGACATGATGCGTAAGTACGCTGCCGCGATTGGCGCCCTCTCCGGGGTCGTCGCCGTCGCCACCGCATTCGTTATGAGCTCGCAGGACCCGATCCTCGGTCCGCCGTGGGGTCACACCTGGGGCTTCGTCGCCGAGTCCGACCTGCTGCTCACGGCACTGTCGGCCGTCGGCCTGCTCTTCGGGATGGGCCTCGTCATGATCGCCGGCGGGGTCATCACCCTGAAGTCGCCGGCGATCGGAGGCATCGTGACCGTGTCGGCCGCCGTGGTCGGCCTGGTGTTCACCTACACGCACCAGTGGTACCGCATGGAGCTGCTCACCTGGTGGGCGGCGCCGGTCCTGCTGTGCTGGCTGGCCGGGATCCTCGCCGGGTACGCGCTGCACCGGGAGACCGAGGCGTACGGCTGAGCACGGATGAGCGGCGGGGGCCGGGAGCGGACGCTCCCGGCCCCCGCCGCGATCGGCACGCGTCAGCTCGGGGGCGGGGCCTGCACGGCAGGCCCCGCCCCCTGTAGTCTGTAGGCGATCCCGTCGCCAGGAGGACGATGCGCCCCGCTCCGCCACCGTTCGTCGAGCTTGGACTGACACCGGATGAGCGCGCCCAGATCGAAGGACAGCTGGCCGCTTGCTTCGATCTCGAGCCGGAGGCCGCGCACACGTGGGTCGAGACCACGGCGCGGCGTGGCGTGTGCTTCGGCCGCGTCGCGAGCGACGGCGCGATCGCCGCGAGTTTCGCCGCGGAGACGCTGCCTCTGGTGCGCGGCGACGAGAGCCGGACGGCGGTCATGCTGCAGAGCTGCTACGTGCACCCGGCCTACCGCGGGCGGGGCTACGGCCTCGCGCGGGCCGATGTCGAGGACCTGCGCCGCCGCTTCGCCGCCGACGCCGTCGCCCTCACCCTCTTTGACGACGGTCTCGTGCCGTACTGGCGTCGCCGCGGCTTCGAGGTCGTGCAGCGGGCGGAGGTGATCGGGCTCTCCGTCTACCTGGAGCGCGCAGTGACCGCGTTCAGCCCGGCGCTCGACGCCGAGGCGATCGCCGCCAAGGTCGCCGAGAACGTCGCCGACGGGGCGACCGTCACCGAGCTCGCCGGCGGGCGACGGCGCCCTGCTGCTGGTCAGCTACCCAGGCGACGGCGTGGTCGAGGAGCTGATCGTGCGCGACCCCCGCGGGGCGGCGCGGCGCCGGCCGGCGCCGAACGTCGCCGTCCGCCTCAAGACCGTCATGGCGAGCCCCGGCGACCTCAAGCTCGTCTGCGCGATCG
The DNA here is from genome assembly GCA_963814545.1 of uncultured Thermoleophilia bacterium. Taxonomy (GTDB): domain Bacteria; phylum Actinomycetota; class Thermoleophilia; order UBA2241; family UBA2241; genus UBA2241. The sequence continues at coordinate 21,807 of CAWFDC010000008.1, forward strand.
ACCTCTGATCCCTCGCGCCGGGTCAGGCCTCACCGCATACCCTCATGCGGTCGCCGGACCGCCGCGCCACCGGCCCGCGCGCGATCCCGACGGCCGGGCTACGCCGGTAGCATGATCACGGCCGGGCTGTGCCTCCAGCATGATCACGGCCGGGCTACGCCGGTAGCATGATCACGGCCGGGCTGTGCCTCCAGCATGATCGTCACGGGGCCGTCGTTGACGAGCTCGACGGCCATGTGGGCGCCGAAGACGCCGGTCTCGACCGGCACCCCCGCGGCGCGCAGCGCCGCGACGTAGGTCTCGTAGACGGCCTCGCCCTGCTCCGGCGGCGCCGCGTCGGTGAAGCTCGGGCGGTTGCCCTTGCGCGTGTCCGCGTACAGCGTGAACTGTGAGACCGCGAGGACGGCGCCGCCGACCTCGCCGAGGGCGAGGTTCATGAGCCCGGCGCCGTCCTCGAAGACGCGCAGCTTCGCGGTCTTCGCGGCGAGGCGGCCGGCCTCGGCCGGCGTGTCGCCGTGGCCGACGCCGACCAGCGCGACGAACCCGGCGCCGACCTCGGCCACGCGCCGGCCGTCGACCGTGACGGAGGCTCGCGACACCCTCTGCAGCAGCACTCTCATGGCGCGCATTCTACGGGCCGCGGGGCCGCCGCGCAGCGGCGGCGGGGCGGCCCCGCGTCCCCGGCAGACCACAACGGTGACTGCCGAGCCCAGGGGCCACGCGTGACCGCGCCGCGATACTACGGGCTTTGCAGGTAGTTTGCTATCGTCGACGACGAAGCTCCCCGGCACGGGCGCCGTGTTTGACACCGTGCCGTCAAGGCCATAACATCTCTGGCCCGGAGCACGTAGCACTCTCGTCCTGAGAGTGCCAGAATTCAGACGAAGGAGGGTTGCATGAAGCTCAAGCCGCTTGAAGACCGCGTCATCATCAAGGCCGTCAAGGAAGAGGAGAAGACGGCGAGCGGCATCGTCCTGCCCGACACGGCCAAAGAGAAGCCGATGATGGGCGAGGTCGTCGCGGTGGGCGACGGCAAGTGGGACGAAGATGGGGAGAAGCGTATCCCCGTCGACGTCAAGAAGGGCGACAAGGTCGTCTACGGCAAGTACTCGGGCACCGAGTACAAGACCAAGGACGGCGACGAACTGTTGATCCTGCGCGCCAGCGAGATCCTGGCCGTAGTCGTCAAGTAGAGAGGAGGCTGACGTAGCGTGGCTAAAGAACTGAAGTATCACGACGACGCCCGCCGCTCGCTGGAGCGCGGCGTGAACGCGCTCGCCGACGCCGTCAAGATCACCCTCGGCCCCAAGGGCCGTTACGTGGTGCTCGACAAGAAGTTCGGTGCGCCGACGATCACCAACGACGGCGTGACCATCGCCCGCGAGATCGAGCTCGAGGACGTCTTCGAGAACCAGGGCGCCCAGCTGGTCAAGGAAGTCGCGACCAAGACCAACGACATCGCCGGCGACGGCACCACCACGGCGACCCTGCTCGCGCAGGCCATCGTCCGTGAGGGCCTGCGCGTCGTGGCCGCCGGCGCGAACCCGATGGCCGTCAAGCGCGGCATCGAGGCCGGCGTCGACGAGGCCGTGGCCGCGATCCAGAAGCAGTCGCAGGACATCAACGGCAAAGAGGACATCGCCCGCGTCGCCACCATCTCGGCGCGTGACCGTGCCGTCGGCGACGTCATCGCCGACGCCATCGAGAAGGTCGGCAAGGACGGCGTCGTCAACGTCGAGGAGTCCAACACCTTCGGCCTCGACCTCGAGTTCACCGAGGGCATGCAGTTCGACAAGGGCTACCTCTCGCCGTACATGGTGACCGACCCCGAGCGCATGGAGGCCGTGCTCGAGGATCCCTTCATCCTCATCGCCAACCAGAAGGTCGGCGCGGTCCAGGACCTGCTCCCCGTGCTCGAGAAGGTCGTCCAGACCGGCCGTCCGTTGCTCATCGTCGCCGAGGACGTCGAGGGCGAGGCCCTCGCGACCATCGTCGTCAACAAGCTGCGCGGCACCTTCACCGTCGTCGCCGTCAAGGCGCCGGGGTTCGGCGACCGTCGCAAGCGCATGCTCGAGGACATCGCCATCCTGACCGGCGGTGAGGTCATCACCGAGGAGATGGGCCTCAAGCTCGAGAACACCCAGGTCGCCCAGCTCGGCAAGGCGCGCAAGGTCGTCGTGGCCAAGGACAACACCACGATCGTCGACGGCGCCGGCGAGACCGAGCAGATCAAGGGTCGCATCAAGCAGATCAAGAGCGAGATCGAGAACACCGACTCCGACTTCGACCGCGAGAAGCTCCAGGAGCGCCTCGCCAAGCTGGCCGGCGGCGTAGCCGTCATCAAGGTCGGCGCGGCGACCGAGGTCGAGATGAAGGAGACCAAGCACCGCGTCGAGGACGCCCTCAACGCCACGCGCGCCGCCCTCGAGGAGGGCATCGTGCCGGGCGGCGGCGTCGTGCTGGTCAACGCCGTGGCGGCCGTCAAGGTCGACAAGAAGTCCGACGACGTCGACTACCGCACGGGCAAGCAGATCATCGCCCGCGCGCTCGAGGAGCCCCTCCGCCAGATCGCCGAGAACGCCGGCATGGAGGGCTCGGTCGTGGTGGACAAGGTGAAGCATCTCGCCAAGGGCGAGGGCCTCAACGCCGAGACCGGCGAGTACGAGGACATGGTCAAGGCCGGCATCATCGACCCGGCCATGGTCACCCGTTCCGCCCTGCAGAACGCGGCCTCGATCGCCAAGAACATCCTCACCACCGAGTGCATCGTGGCCGACAAGCCGGAGCCTGCCGGCGCCGGCGGCGGTATGCCGGGCGGCGGTATGCCTCCGGGGATGATGTGATCGGCTGATCACCAGTACCACCTTCGAAAGAGCCAGTCTCTTTCGCGTCGACGAGGGCCGGCGGTGCGCATGCACCGCCGGCCCTCGTGCATCCGGGGCGGGCTGCACTGGCGCCCCGCCCCCTGCCATCAAAGAGCGACCGGCGCGTCGCCGAGCCGACAGCCCCATTCTGCGTCCGCGGCCGGGAAACGGTCGATGACCCGCGTTCGCCCGCGGGGTGCTATCTTGATGCGAGCGCTCTGGAGGTGATCGTCCGGCGCGGGCCGGGCAGGGCAGGGCAGGGCGCAGGGGGCGGCGTGGAGGGCGTTCCTCAGACACGGTGGGCACGCACGGCCGACGGGGCCTGTATCGCGTATCAGGACTTCGGCGACGGCCCCGTCACGCTGCTCGTCGTCCACGGCTGGGTCTCCCACCTCGAGGTCTACTGGGAGCAGCCCCGCTACGCGCGCTTCATGCGACGGTTGTCGCGGAACATGCGCGTCCTCCTCTTCGACAAGCGCGGCGTCGGCATGTCCGACCGCGTCGCCCAGGCTCCCGACCTTGGGATGCTGGCCGACGACGTGCGCGCCGTTCTGGACGCGGCAGGCGTGCAGAGGGCAGCGCTCCTCGCGTATGGGTGGCCGGGTCCGGATCAGGCCGCCTATTTCGCGGCCGGCAATCCCGACAGGGCGCTCTGCCTCATCAGCGACGGCTACCTCCACATGCGGCGAGAGGCCGACTACCCCTTCGGGGTGTCTGAGCAACAGCATGACGACGAGCTGAGCTCGCTGACCGACGCGTGGGGCAGCGAGAAGGACGCGGCAGAGTTCGTGCGCATCGGCTTCGGCCGGTCAGACTCGCCACCCTACGACCAGCCGGACTTCAGGTCGTGGTGCGCCAGGCTCATGCGGTTCGCGGCCACACCCTGGAGCTACGAGGCTATCGAACGCGCATGGTTCGCGACGGACGTACGACCTGTCCTGAGCTCGGTCACAGTCCCGACGGCCGTGCTGCTGAGCAGTGACATGGATGCAGAGGATCTGGCGTGGGCGCGGCTGGACGCGAGTCTCATCCCCACCGCACGCCTGATTCCGGTCGAGAAACCCAACGCGATCATCTGGGTGCCGGAGCCGGAGCCGGTCGTCGAAGCGGTGGAGCGCTTCATCGCCTCCGTTCGTCACGAGGAGGCCCAACTCGACCGTGTGCTCGCGACGGTGCTGTTCACCGACATCGTGGGCTCGACCGACAGGGCCTGCGCGCTCGGCGACGCCGCCTGGACGGATCTCCTCGAGCGTCACCACCAGGTGACCCGCGTCCTGCTCGCCCGCTACCGCGGCACCGAGGTCAAGTCCACCGGCGACGGCGTGCTCGCCACCTTCGACGGCCCCGCCCGGGCGGTGAAGTGCGCCCAGGCGATCTGCACGGCCGTGAAGCCCCTGGGCCTCGAGGTGCGCGCCGGCTGCCACACCGGTGAGATCGAGCTGCTGGGTGAGGCCGCCGGGGCCGGCGTGGAGGGCGCCGACGTCGGCGGCATCGCCGTCCACATCGGCGCCCGCGTCGCCGCCCTCGCCGGCGCCTCCGAGGTCCTCGTCAGCTCGACCGTCAAGGACCTCGTCGCCGGCTCCGGCCTCGTCTTCGAGGAGCGCGGCGAACATCAGCTCAAGGGTATCGACGAGCCGTGGCGGCTGTACGCCGTGGCCGTGACCAGTCCAAGCGCACCGTGACGCGCCGTCCGGCGGTCGCCGGACCTGCGGGGGAGGGATGATGAGAACGAAGCGCACCGCCGTCGAGAGTCGTGCGGAGGCTGAGAGGCCGGCTGACAGGGCTCTCCGGGCGCACCTGCTGAACGCCCTCGACAGGACGCCCCTTCTTCAGGCCCTTCCACGGCTGCACCGTCATAAGGTCGCTGCGCTGGCCGAGTTCGCCCACCACGAGGACGGGGCGATCATCGTACGCGCGGGAGACGTCGGCGATGCCCTGCACGTGGTGCTCATGGGCCGTGTCCGTGTCAGCGTGGCCGGCTCGGAGGACCAGCCGCTGTCCGCGGGCGACGCATTCGGCGAGCTCTCGTTGATCGACGGGGCGCCCCGGTCCGCGACGGTGATCGCCGATGGTCCCGTGTCTACGGGACGGATCGGGCGCGCCGACTTTCAGCACCTGGTGCACGACGAGCCTGGGTTCGCCGTCGGCCTTCTGCCGGGCCTCGCCCTGGTCGCCCGTGAACTGCTGCAGGCAGAGGACGGGCCGGTCGGGGATCACAGCCGTGTCGGCGACTGGCGCGGAGGGGCGGACGAGTCGGCGCCCGGGGAAGCGGCGGGCGCCGTGCTCCCGGGGAGAGCGGCTCTCGGCTGGCTGCTGCTGCTGCGCCACGTCAGGGTCCTCGCGGCGGTGCCCGAGAGACACCTGCAGCATGTCGCCCGCCTGGTGACGGTCGAGCGTTACGACGACGGTGCCAACGTCGTACTCGCAGGTGCACGCGGCGACTCGATGCACATCATCCTGAACGGGTGCGCGCGCGTGCGTACGCCGAGTGGACACACGGCCACGCTGGGGGAGGACGACTGCTTCGGCGAGCTCGCCCTCATCGACGGCGCGCCGCGGTCTGCGACTGTCTCGGCGATCGGCGAGCTGAACACGGCGAGGATCACCCGCAAGGACTTCCAGAAGCTCCTCAAGAGCGAGCCCGCGATCGCCGTCGGCCTGCTCGACGGCCTCGTGCGGACCATCCGTGACATGCAGCAGACGCGACCGCGGGCCTGAGTCCGAAAGTCATAGGCAGACGAGGAGCTCATGGTGTACCGAGGCGCGACGGACGTGCCGGAAACGCGGTGGGCCCGGACGGTCGATGGGGCATGTATCGCCTACCAGGAGTTGGGCGAGGGCCCCGGCACGCTCGTGTTCGTCTACGGATGGATCTCCCACGTCGAGATCGTCTGGGAGTGCCCGCAGTGGGCTCGCCAGCTGACGCGAATGGCCAAGCACATGCGGGTGCTGCACTTCGACAAGCGCGGTGTCGGCATGTCCGACCGTCTCGGCTCCGCGCCGAGTCTCGACGTCCAGATGGACGACATCAGGGCCGTGATGGATGCCGCCGGGGTAGACAGGGCGACGCTCTGTGCCGAGGGCTGGATAAGTCCGGCGCTCGCGGCCGTCTTCGCCGCGACTCACCCAGACCGGACTGAGGCGCTCTGGCTGGACGGGCCTGTCCACTATGCGCAGGAGGAGGACTACCCCTGGGGCGAGTCAGAGACGACCTGGCAAGCATGGGTGGACACGTTCTGTCCCACCTGGGGGACGCTGACCAACATCCTCCCGCTTGCGCGTGACTATGTCGGAGATAACCCGGAGAACGAGGGCTTGTATCGTGACCCGAGCTTCCAGAGGTGGCTGGCGAGGTGGTCTCGCTACGCCGCCACGCCGAATAGCGTGGAGCAGCTTGGCAGGATGTGGCGCGCCACCGATACCCGTCCGATCCTTCCGACGATCTGCGTGCCCACCGCGGTCATCATCCCTCCTGTGATGGACCAGGACGAGGTGGACGCCATGAAGTATGTGGCGGCGAATATCCCCGCAAGTCGTCGCCTTGAGTTCGACAGGGGCCTGCTGCCCGACCCTCGGTACATGGAGCGCTACGTCGCGGCCCTCGAGGCGTTCATCGCGTCGGCTCGGGAAGAGGAGGCCGCCCTCGACCGGAGGCTGGCGACCGTGCTCTTCACCGACATCGTCGGTTCGACCGACAGTGCTTGCGCCCTCGGCGACGCCGCGTGGACGGAGCTCCTCGAGCAGCACGACGCGGTCGTCCGCGCCCTTCTGCACCGCTACCGCGGCAGCGAGGTCAAGCGATCCGGCGACGGCGTCCTCGCCACCTTCGACGGCCCGGCTCGGGCGGTGAAGTGCGCGCAGGCGATCTGCGAGGCGGTGAAGCCGCTCGGCCTCGAGGTGCGGGCCGGCTGCCACACCGGCGAGATCGAGCTGCTGGGCGCGGGCGCGGCCGGCGCGGAGGGCGCCGACATCGGCGGCATCGCCGTCCACATCGGCGCCCGCGTCGCCGCCCTCGCCGGCCCCTCCGAGGTCCTCGTCAGCTCGACCGTCAAGGACCTCGTCGCCGGCTCGGGCCTCGTCTTCGAGGACCGCGGCGAGCACGAGCTGAAGGGCGTCCCCGAGAAGTGGCGGCTGTACGCGGTGGCACGCTGAGTCGTCCGGCCTCTTCCCGCGAAGGCGGACGGGCGCGGCGCCGCGACCGCCCCGGTAGAGCTGAGCGGCGACGGCGAGGGAGGTGTGCGTCGGTGCGCGACGGCGTGCGGGCGGTGGTGCTCGACTGGGCCGGCACGACCGTGGACTACGGCTGCATGGCGCCGGTGGAGGCCTTCACCGGGGCGCTCGCCGCGCACGGCGTCGAGGTCGGCGAGGACGACGTCCGCCGGCCGATGGGCCGCCCCAAGCGCGATCACCTCGCCGCCCTGCTCTCACTGCCGGCGGTGGCCGCCCAGTGGGCGGACCGGTACGGCCGGGCGCCCTCGCAGGAAGACATCGATGCACTCTACACCGAGGTGACGCGGCTGATGGTCGCCGCGGCGCTCGAGCGCGCTGACCCTCTGCCCGGGGCGGTGGAGGCCGTCGCCGAGCTGCGTCGCCGCGCCATCAAGATCGGCTCCTGCACGGGCTACCCACGCGGACTGATGGACTCGCTCGGCCCTGCGACGGCGGCGCGCGGTTACGCGCCCGACGTCGTCGTCACTGCCGACGACGTCCCGAGGGGCCGGCCGGCCCCGCACATGTGCTACCTGAACGCGGTGCGGCTCGACACCTACCCACTGGGCCAGATGGTGAAGGTGGGCGACACCGTGCTCGATGTCCGCGAAGGTCGCGCCGCGGGGATGTGGACCGTCGGCACCCTGCTGGGCGGCAGCGAAGTCGGCCTGAGCCGGGACGCGGAGGCCGTGCTCGGTCCGGCGGAGCTTGAGGAGCGTCTCGCCGCGGCTCGTGCCCGCCTGCGGGAGGCCGGTGCACACTACGTGCTCCGCTCGATCGCCGACTTGCCCGGGGCCGTCGCCGAGATCGACCGGAGGCTCTCGTGCGGCGAACGGGCGGATGCCGCGGCGCCCGCGGCGAGGCACGGCGGTAGAGGACGGCCTCATCGCGCGGGCCGGCCGGCGCACGCGGCTCCGACGAGTCGGGCGTGGCCGGCGGCGCGCCTCTCGCGGCGGGCCGTCGTGAGCGGTGCGTCGAGGGGTACACTGAATTCATGAGGCAGACCGCCACCCAGACCGAGCCGCGCACGCTAGTCGTCACGGGCCCCGCCCGCGACCTGCTCTACGAGCACTTCAGTCGGCTGTTCTGGGGCCGAGGGGTCGTGTCGTCAAGGACCGCCGCGACGGCGAGCGGCGCGCTGCGCGGTCCGGCGTCGCCGAAGAGCGGCGCCGGGCCGACCGCCGTCGGCGTCCTCCCGACTGGGTCGTCCCTCCGCCCGACGCCGCCTGACGCTCGAGCCGCTCGGGTCGCCTCTGCTCCCGCGACCCCCTCCCGGCGGCCATCGGCGGTCCGCTGCAAGCCCCCGTCCCGCGCGGATATACTTCACACTCGTTCGGCCCGGACAGCGATGTGTGGAGGTAGTGGTCTTATGTTCCTGATGGGCGAATCGATCAACGGCACCCGCAAGGCCGTCGGCGAGGCGATCCAGGCCCGCGATGCGGAGTTCATCAAGGCGCTCGCTCTCGAGCAGGTCGAGGCCGGCGCCGACCTCGTCGACCTGAACGGCGGCGTCGCCGGCACCGACGAGGTCGACAACCTGCAGTGGCTCATCGACACCGTCATGGGCGTCACCGACGCGCAGCTGATGGTCGACTCGGCCAGCCCCGGGGCGCTCGAGAAGGGCGTCCAGGCGATCATCGACAAGGGCGGCAAGGTGCCGTTCATCAACTCGATCAGCGGCGAGCAGCCGCGCATCGACGCCGTGCTGCCGCTCATCGAGAAGCACAAGTGCCCGGTGGTCGGCCTCTGCCTGAGCGACGAGGGCATCCCGGCGACGGCCGAGGACCGCTTCGCCGTGGCGCAGCGCATGTACGACCTGTGCACCGGCGCCGGCCTGCCGCCGCAGGACCTCTGGATCGACCCGCTGGTACTGGCCGTGTCGGCCGACGCCTGCGCGGGCCAGGTCACGCTCGACACGCTCAAGCTCGTCAAGACCCGCCTCGACTGCCGCACGACCGGCGGTCTCAGCAACGTCAGCTTCGGGCTGCCGAACCGTGCCTTGCTCAACCGCGTGTTCGTCGCGATGTGCGCCGGCATCGGGCTCGACGGCACGATCGTCGACGTGCGCAACGCGCAGATGATGGCAACGATCAAGTCGATCCGCGCGCTCAACGGCGCCGACGGCTTCTGCGGCAACTACCTCAAGGCACACCGCGCCGGGCAGCTCGCCTAGTCGTGAGTGACGGCCGCCGCGCCCGGGCGCGCGAGCTCGGCATCGAGATCGGCGTCCTGCCCGTCGGGGCGCTGAACGCGATCACCGACGTGCCCGGTGTGCTCGTCGGCCACAGCACCGTCTCGTGGGGCGGGCCCGAGTTGCCGACCGGCAGCGGGCCCGCCCGCACGGGTGTCACCGCCGTGTTCCCGCACGGCGACGGCCTCTGGGAGAGGCGCGTCGTCGCCGGTGTCTTCGCCGCCAACGGCGTCGGCGAGGTCGTCGGCAGCAGCGCGATCCGTGAGTGGGGGCTCATCGAGACTCCGATCATGCTGACCAACTCGCAGGCGGTCGGCGCCGTCTACGACGCGACCGTGCGCTGGATCATGGAGCGCGAGCCGCGCACCGGCCTCGACGACGCCGTCATGCCCGTGGTCGGCGAGTGCGACGACGGGCTGCTCAACGACCAGCGCGGCATGCACGTGCGCGAGGAGCACGTGCGCGAGGCGCTCGACGCGGTGCGCGGGGGCGCCGTCGCCGAAGGCTGCGTCGGCGCCGGCACCGGCATGATGTGCTTCGAGTTCAAGGGCGGCATCGGCACGTCCTCGCGCCTCATCACCGTCTACGGGAGGCAGTACGCGGTCGGCGCCCTCGTGTTGACCAACTTCGGCGACCGCCGCCGTCTCGCGATCGATGGCGTGCCGGTCGGGCGCGAGATCGGCGACCTCATGCCGGTCGAGAGGCGCGAGGGTTCGTGCGTGGTCGTCCTCGCCACCGACGCGCCTCTGACCTCGCGCCAGTGCGAGCGGCTCGCCAAGCGCGCCGCGCTCGGCTTGGCGGTCTGCGGCTCCTACGCCGCCGACGGTAGCGGCGAGATCATGGTCGCCTTCTCGACCGCGCAGCACCTGCCGCGCAAGACCACGGCGCCGCTGCGCCTCGAGACGATCGCCAACGACGCGACGGCGGAGCTCTTCGAGGCCGCCGTCGACGCCACCGCCGAGGCCGTCGTCAACTCGCTGTGCGCCGCCGATACCACGGTCGGCCGCGAGGGCAACACGGTGCACGCGCTGCCGCTCGACCGCCTGGCCGAGGTCATGACGCGCTACGGTCGCCCCTCGCGTCTTCCCTAGCGGTCACGTCGGCGGCCGCCTCGCGCGAGCGTTCCCGTCGCTCGCTTGCCGCTGCACAATCGACACGGTATAAACAGGGCGGTTCTCACACCGGCCGACGTCCGGCCCGCGATTGTCGGGCGCGTCGCGCTCAAGAGCGGGTCGCGCGAGAAGGACAGCGGTCGTCGCGTTGTTCCACGGGTCGGGCCGCGGCGGGTTCGCCGCCGCCGACCGCCTTGGAGCGTCGCACCACCGGCTCGCCGGGGGCGTGGCACGGTGGAGACCACACGGAGGCCCGACTCGGGCCCGCCGGGGTGGAGGGCCCCGTCGGGCGGGGTCCGAGCCGGCCTCCCGTCGCCGAGGGGAAGGAGCAGGGCACACGTGAGGTGCGCGTCACCGCAGCACCGTGACACCCGCCCAGGGTCGTCGCTCCACGGCTTCGTCGGCGCACCACGTCCTTCGCGCACCCTCGCTACCGGGCGAGCCGCGCCGCACGGCGCCACGGCCACCCTCCGCACCGACCGACCCTGCCAACCGCGAGCCAGTGAAGGAGGTCGGGGCCCCGGTCCGTCGCGCCGTTAGGCGGTCTGTGAGCCCGAGGAGCTGTGGACAAGCGACGCTACTTTGCCAAGAAGATCGCGAACGCGCTGCTGACCGTCATCCTGGTCGCCTCATTCAACTTCGCGCTCTTCCGCATCCTCCCCGGCGACCCGGCTCGCCTGCTGCTGCCCAAGGGCAAGCAGCCGCCCGAGGCCGTCGAGAAGCAGCGCAAGACGTTCAACCTCGACAAGCCCATGTGGCAGCAGTTCGTCTACTACTGGGGCGACACGATCCAGGGGCGCTTCGGCGTCTCCTTCTCCGAGAAGCGCCCCGTCTCCGAGGTGGTGAGTGAGCGCATCTGGCCGACGGTGGTCCTGGTGGGGACGGGCACGATCATCGCCACGGGCATCGGCATATTCACCGGCGTCTTCGCCGGCTGGCGAAGAAACAGCAAGTACGACGTGATATCGACCAACAGCGGCATGGTCTTCTACGCCATGCCCACGTTCTGGTTCGGCCTCCTCATGATCATGCTCTTCTCGACCTATCTGGGGTGGTTCCCCACCGGGAGGATGTCGGAGCCGGGCGCCGACCTCACGGGGATGGAGGCCTTCGTCGACCTCATCTGGCACATGACCCTCCCGGTCCTCACCTTCGCCATCGCCTGGGTCGGTGAGTACCACCTCATCATGCGCAGCTCGATCACCGGCGTGATGAACGACGACTTCGCCCTGACTGCGCGCGCGAAGGGCCTCTCCGAGAACACGGTGCTCTGGCGGCACGTCGTGCCCAACGCGATGCTCCCGACGGTGACCATCGTGATGATGAACATCGGCTTCGTGCTGTCGGGCGCGATCCTCACCGAGACGGTCTTCAACTGGCCGGGGCTCGGGCTCCTCGCCTACGAGGCGATGAACAAGCGCGACTACCCGGTCATGCAGATGGTCTTCCTCATCGCCAGCGTGGCGGTCATCGTCGCCAACCTCATCGCCGACATCACCTACTACTACCTCGACCCGCGGGTGCAGGCATGATCCCCCGGCGTCTGAGGATGTGGATCCTCATCTGGACTCCCACGACGGCTCTCGCCCTCAACCTGGCGACGTACCCCAAGGACGTGCCGCTCTCGGCTGGCCTGGAGGCGGTCGTGAGGGGCTTCTTCAGCGACGAGATCGCCCGCTACCCGGCCTGGCTCATGCTGCTGGTCGGGCTGGCCGTCCTCCTCATGGGCGTGCTCGGACTGCTCCGCCGCTCGAAGGCCCGCACCTTCAACGTCGTGCTCGTCGCCCTGGCGGTCGTGCTCTTCGTCTGGGCCTACCGCGCCGGCGTCACCGACGAGGGCTGGTCGCTGACCGGCCGCACCCCCGGCCCCGGCTGGCTCTTCCAGGCCCTGGCTGTGGCGCTGGGCGGGGTGGCCGCCTGGTTCTGGGCCCTGGGCAACCCCGAGCGCGCCGAGCTCTTCGTCTGGAACGGGCACCAGATCTGGAAGCTCTACCGCGCCAACTGGCAGGGCATGGTCGGCCTCGGCATCCTCATCGTGTTCGGCCTCATGGCCCTGCTGGCGCCGTTCCTCGCCGACCACGGCTACCTCGACCCCAACGCGCAGATCCGTGCGGACGGCTCGCTCGACAGCGAGGCGCCGCTGCTCGGGCCCTACCACCCGCCCACCACGACCTACTACAACTGGTTCGGCACCGACCAGGTGGGTCAATCGGTGCTCGCCGAATTCATCTGGAGCTCGCGCATCTCGCTCATGGTCGGCCTGCTCGCGACGCTGATCTCGACCTTGCTCGGCGCCGCCATCGGCATCGCCTCCGGGTATTACGGGAGCTGGCAGGGAGAGATCGGGATGCGATTGACCGACGTGTTCCTCGTCATACCCTGGCTGCCGCTGGCCATGGTGCTGGCGGCGGCCTGGGGCCAGAACTACTGGATGATCATCGTGATCATCGGCATCACGAGCTGGCCGGGCACGGCGCGCGTGGTGCGCTCCGACACGCTGCGCGTGCGCGAGCTGCAGTTCATCGAGCGCGCTCGCGCCATCGGTTCCGGCGACGGCCACATCATGGGCCGGCACGTGCTGCCCAACGTCTTCCCGCTGATCTTCGCCAACACCGTGCTCGTGGTGGCCATCGCCATCCTCTCCGAGACCACGCTCTCGTTCCTCGGTCTCGGCGACCCGCTCAACTTCAGCTGGGGCACGATGCTGCACTACGCCTGGGCCAACGGGGCGGCCGGCCTGCCGGCCTGGTGGTACCTGCTGCCGCCGGGCATCGCCATCATCCTCGTCGTGCTCTCCTTCACCTTCATGGGCACGGCCTTCGACGAGGTCCTCGATCCGAAGCTGCGCAAGCGCGAGGAGAGCGATACCGGCGACCGCCGCAAGTTGGGCGACGGCGGAGTCGCCGGCGCTCTCCAGGCGGGGCAGCAGAAGAGTGTGGCGTCGTCCGACGGAGGGTTCCTGTGATGAGCGCGACCGCGACGACTCCCTCGACGACGCCCGAGCGCCTCGAGCACAAAGGCCTTCTCGAGGTCCGCGACCTGACCACGCGCTTCAAGCTCTCCCAGGGCTGGGTGCGCGCGGTCGAGAAGGTCAGCTTCTGGGTCGAGCCCGGCGAGAGCCTCGGCCTCGCCGGCGAGTCGGGCTGCGGCAAGACCACCGCCGCCCTCTCGATCCTCAAGCTCCTGCCCGAGAACGGCAAGATCGTCTCCGGCGAGATCCTCTTCGACGGCAAGAACCTGGCCAAGCGCACCGAGTACGGCATGCAGAAGATCCGCTGGAAGGAGATCTCGATGATCTTCCAGGGCGCGATGAACGCCCTGAACCCGGTCACCGAGACCGGCAAGCAGATCGCCGAGCCGATCATCCTCCACGAGGGCATCTCCGAGAAGCAGGCCATGGTGCGCACCCGCGAGCTCTTCGACCTCGTCGGCATCAGCCAGAAGCGCGTCATGGACTTCCCCCACCAGCTCTCCGGGGGCATGCGCCAGCGGGCGATGATCGCCATGGCTCTGGCCTGCAACCCCAAGCTGGTCATCGGCGACGAGCCGACCACCGCCCTCGACGTCATGGTCCAGGCGCAGATCCTCGAGCTCATCGAGCGCCTCCGGCGCGAGCTCGACCTCTCCTTCATCCTCATCAGCCACGACCTCTCGGTGATGGCCGAGACCTGCGACAAGGGCGTCATCATGTACGCCGGCGAGGTCGTCGAGAGCGGCACCGTGGCCCACCTCTTCAACGACCCGCAGCACCCCTACACGCGCCAGCTCATCAAGGCCTTCCCCAACATCCACGAGCGCCGCGAGATGGTCTCCTCGATCCCGGGCGACCCGCCCAACCTCCTGGACCCGCCGCCGGGCTGCGGCTTCTCACCGCGCTGCAACGCCAAGACCGGCGAGTGCGTGAACGACCCCGAGACGGTCGAGGTCGCGCCCGGCCACTTCGTGCGCTGTCACCTGATGAAGCAGGGGGTGTCGTGATGGCCACCGAGACCACCCCCACGGAGACCGGGAGCGTGCGCGACGTCAGCGCCGACGGCGCCCGCGACAAGAGCCTCGCCGGGCGCATCGGCCCCGACGACCTGGCGCGCGCCGAGGTCAAGGACGGCGTCCTCTTCGACGTCCGCGACCTGCAGGTCTTCTTCCCCATCCACGAGGGCTTCTTCAAGAGCATGGTCGCGCGCAAGCAGCAGAAGCGCTACGTGAAGGCGGTCGACCACGTCTCCTTCCAGGTCAAGCAGGGCGAGATCCTCGCCCTGGTCGGCGAGTCGGGCTGCGGCAAGACGACCACCGGGCGCACCATGCTCCGCCTCGAGGCGGCGACCGGGGGCGACATCCTCTACAAGGGCCTGCCGATGCGCGCCTTCTCGGGCAAGGCGCTCAGGGAGTACCGCAAGAAGGCGCAGATCATCTTCCAGGACCCCTACAACTCGATCAATCCCAAGCAGACCATCTTCGACATCGTCGCCGAGCCCCTCGAGGTCAACGGCGTGACGAACTCCGAGCGCGAGAAGGAGGAGCGCGTCGTCAAGGCGATCTCCGAGGCCGGCCTGCGGCCGGCGCAGGAGTACCTCTACCGCTACCCGCACGAGCTCTCCGGCGGCCAGCGCCAGCGCGTCTGCATCGCCGGCGCCACCGTGCTCGAGCCCGACATGATCGTCGCCGACGAGCCCGTCGCCTCCCTCGACGTCTCGATCCGCAACGACATCCTCAAGCTCATGGTCGAGCAGAAGGACACCCTCGGCGTCACCTACCTGTTCATCACCCACGACCTCTCGCTCGCCTGGGTGATCAGCGATCGCATCGCCGTCATGTACCTCGGGCGCATCGTCGAGATCGGCGACACCGAGGAGGTCGTCGCCAACCCGCGCCACCCCTACACCAAGGCCCTGATCAGCGTGATCCCGGTGCCCGACCCCCTCGCCAAGCGCGAGCACGTGATCCTCGCCGGCGAGACCCCGAACCCGGTCGACATCCCCTCGGGCTGCCGCTTCCACCCGCGCTGCCCCGAGGCGATCGACGCCTGCCGCGAGATCGACCCGCCCGACGTCAACGTGGGCGGCGACCACTACGCGGCCTGCATCAGGATCAAGTGAGCGTCCTCTTCGAGGCCGCGTGAGCGCCCCGTCGACACGGCGGGCGTCGAGGTCGAGGAGCGGCCGATGAGGCCGCTCCTCGACCTCTGGCCCGACGAGGCCATCGAGGCCCTGCACGCGGCCTCACTCGTGCTGCTCGAGCGCGCCGGGGTGCGCGTCGAGTCGCCCGCCGCCCGGGACGCGCTGGTGGCGGCCGGCTGTACGGCCGAGGGCGAGCGTGTGCGGGTGCCGGCCGGGATCGTCGACGAGGCCGTCGCCGCCTGCCCGCCGGCCTTCGTCCTCGCCGCGCGTGACCCGGAGCGCTCGCTGGCCGTCGATGGCGAGCCGGGCGTGACCTACGTGCACAACATGGGCGGGGCGCGCGACATCGCCGACGCGCGCAGCGGCGCGGGTCGCCGGGCGATGCTCCGCGACCAGGTCGAGCTGACGCGGGTCATGCACCACCTGCCGCGCCAGCACATGATCACGTCGCTGGTGCAGCCCGGGGACGTGCCCGACGAGCTCGAGCCGCTGTACTCCTACCTGGTGCTCGCCAACGAGACCGACAAGTCGGTCGGCGGGCCCGGGGTCTCACACCCGTTCCAGGCCCGCTACCTGCAGGAGATGGCCGTCGCCCTGACCGGCGCCGACGGCGGGGGCGGCGTCTACCCGGTCGACCTCGCCTTCTCGCCGGTCAGCCCGCTTACCCTGGGCGGCGAGGTCACCGACGCCCTCGTCGAGCAGGTGCGGCGCGGCGGCTTCGTGGTCGAGATCCTGCCCTGCCCGGCGATGGCCACGACGGCGCCGGGCTCTCTCGCGGGGGCCGTCGCGCAGCAGAACGCCGAGGTGCTCGCCGGTGTCGTCCTCACCCAGGTCGTCGCTCCCGGCACGCCGGTGTACTACGGCCCGCGGCTGAGTGCCGTCGACCCGCGTACCGGGGTCGTGGTCTCGGGCACGCCCGAGACCGGCATCGCCTCGATGGCGGCCACGCTGCTGGCGCGGCGCTACGGCCTCGCCTGCGACTGTTACGGCCCGACCAGCGACAGCAAGGTCGTCGACGCCCAGTTCGGCCTCGAGACGGCGCTGAACGCGCTACTCGGCATGGCCGCGGCGCCGCGCTTCCTCTCCGGGGTCGGCGATATCCAGGCCGGCGTCGCGAGCTGTGCCGAGTCCCTGATCGTCGACGACGAGGTCCTGAACTACGTCGTCTACGCGCGCACGCCGCGGCCCTGGGACGCCGACGCCCTCGACGTCGAGGCCATGGTCGACGGCGTCCTCTCCGGGCGCGGCTTCCTCGGCACCAAGCACACGCGGCGTTACATCCGCAGCGAGTTCTGCACCCCCGCGGTCGGGTATCGCGGGGGTCTCGCGGAGTGGCTCGCCGGCGGGCGCGCCGGTCTCGCCGACCTGGCGCGCGAGCGCGCCGCCGAGCTCGTCTCGCGCGAGCCCGTCGGCCTGCCCGACGACATCGCCGCGGCGCTCTGCGGGCTCATCGACGCCGCCGCGCGCGAGATCGGGCTCGCCGAGTGGCCCGACCCGCGTCACATCGTCGGACCCCCGGTGTGAGCATCCCCTTCCCGCACATCGTGGCTCGCGGCAGCTACCGCGAGCTGGGCCGCGCCGTCGGCGAGGGCGCCCGCGAGCAGATCGCCGCGGCGATCGCCTTCTACGAGGAGCACTTCACGGCGATGGCCGGCATCCCGTTCGCCGAGGCCGAGCGTCAGAGCCTCGAGTACCTGCCGTACGTGAAGCGCCATCTCCCCCAGTACGTCGACGAGCTCGAGGGCATGGCCGAGGCCGCCGGGCTGCCGTTCGTCAAGCTGCTCGTGCCGAACTGCGCCGAGGAGTTCACCTGCCCGGCCGACGCCGACACGCAGCCCTCGCCGCACGGTGGCGCGCACTTCTGCACCGGTGTCGCGGTCAGCCACGCGGGGCGGCACGTCGTCGGCCACAACATGGACTGGTACGTGGTCGACGCCGACAAGAACGTGCTCTTCGACCTGACGACTCCCGACGGCACCCGCATCGTGACCATCGCCGGGGTGCCGTACCTGCCGATCCTCGGCCTCAACTCGCACGGCGTGGCCTGCGTCGGCAACTCGGTCTACTCGAGCGACAACCGCCACGGCGTGCCCAACGTCTTCATCCGCCGCTGGGTGCTCGAGGCGCCCTCCCTGGAGGAGGCGGTCGCGCGCGCCTGCTTCCCCGTGCGCGCGCGCGGTACGAACTACACCCTCGCCGACCGCGAGGGCCGTCTCTGGGACCTCGAGACCTCGGGGCACGCCGCCGTGCTGATCGAGGGCGGGGCCACGCTCGCCCACACGAACCACTACGTGCACCCGGCGATGGCCGTCTTCGAGGGCTACCACAAGGAGGAGTCGCGCCTGCGCCTGCGGCAGGCCGAGGACGAGCTCGCCGCCGGGGTGGCGCGCGGTGAGGACCCGCGCGACCTCGTCGCGCGCGTCCTCACCCTGCACGACGGCGGCCCCGACGCGATCTGCGGCCACCCCGACGAGACCCTTCCGGTGGCCGAACAGGTCATGACCGTGGCGAGCCTGATCTGCGACCTCGACGCCCTGCGCGTCGAGGCCTGTGCGGGGCCGCCCTGCGAGAACGAGTACCGCGTCTTCGAGGCCGGAGTCTGATGGCCGTCCACGACCTCGTCATCTCCGGCGGCCGGGTGGTCGACGGCTGCGGCAACCCCTGGTACCACGGCGACGTGGCCGTCCGCGGCCGCCGCATCGCGGCCGTCGGCGCGCCGGGCACGCTGCGCGGCCGGCGCACGATCGACGCCGCCGGGCGCTACGTCACCCCGGGCTTCGTCGACCCTCACACGCACTCCGACGTCTCCATCCTCGCCTACCCGCGCGCCGACTCGGCGGTCCGCCAGGGCGTCACCACCCACGTCACCGGCAACTGCGGCATGGGTGCGGCGCCGGTCGTGGAGCGCTTCAAGGACGACCTGCTCCGCGAGTGGGACTACTACTGGGGGGCGGAGGTCTCCTGGGACTGGCGCAGCTTCGCCGCCTACCTGCGGGCGATCGAGGCGCAAGGCACGGCGATCAACATCGCGCCGCTGGTCGGGCACGGCGCCCTGCGCATCGGCGCGATGGGCTTCGCCGAGCGCGCCGCGACGCCGAAGGAGCTCGACGTCATGCGCCGCCTGCTCGACGCCAGCATGCGCGCCGGCGCCCACGGGCTCTCGACCGGTCTCGTCTACCCACCGGGGTGCTTCGCCGACACGGCCGAGATCGTCACTTTGTGCGAGGTCGTCGCCCGCCACCACGGTCTCTACACCTCGCACATCCGCGGCGAGCGCGAGACCGTGATGGAGGCGGTGGCCGAGGCGATCGCCATCGGCCGCGCCGCCGGCGTCCCGGTCGAGGTCTCCCACAACGCGCCCAAATGGGGGGCGCCGGAGGAGTCGCGCGGCAATCTCGAGCTGGCCGAGGCCGCGCGCCGCGACGGTCACGACGTGACCGTCGACAACGACAGCCACACCGAGCTCGCGCCGCGCATGTCGCGCGCCCTTCCGCAGCCGCTGCTCGATCTGCCGCACGAGCGGCTCATGGCCCTGCTCGCCGACCGCCGCGAGCGTGCCAACGTGCGCCGTGCCTGCGAGACCGACGAGCTCCCGGGCCCCGGCTACGCGGGGCTCGTCAAGCACGGCCGCTTCGAGCGCATCTGGGTCCTGCACGCCCCGCGCCAGCCGGAGCTGCGCGGCCAGACCGTGGCCGCCGTCGCCGAGGCTCGCGGCGCCGACCCCTTCGACACCTTCCTCGACCTCATCGTCGAGGAGGACGACCGCATCGTCGGCATCTTCGAGTACATCGCCGGGTCCGAGATCCGTCGCGTGCTCGCGCACCCGCTGGTGATGGCGTGCTCGGACGGCCTCGTCATGCCGCCGGCCGAGCAGCTCGAGGACACCGAGATGTACTGGCCCTGCAGCTACGGCGAGTACCCCGGCATCCTCGAGCGCTACGTGCGCGACGAGCCGCTGCTGCGCTTGGAGGAGGCGATCCGCAAGATGACCTCCTTCCCGGCGCAGCGCTTCGGGTTGCACGACCGCGGGGTGCTGCGGCCGGGGCTGGCCGCCGACGTCGTGGTCTTCGACCTCGAGCGCCTGCGCGACCGGGCCACCAACCCGTGGCCGCACAGCTTCCCCTTCGAGAACGTGCCGCACGGCTACCCGGAGGGCATCGACGTCGTCCTCGTCAACGGGGCGGTCGTCGTCGACGGCGGCGAGCACACGGGGGCGCTGCCCGGGCGCGTCCTGCGCCGCCGCTGACCCGTTCTGCTGCGCTGGAGCCGGGCCGGCACCGCGGCCGGCCGGCCACGCCGCCGCCGCCCGGTCTGCTGTGCCGGGCCCGAGCCGCCGCCGGCCGCACCGCTCGGGGGCAGAGCCGCTGCACCGCGGGCCGCCGGTCGCGCACCCACCTGACATCGCGTCCAATCGTGCTCCATCGTGGCCCGCCGGCGCCGGTCGTGGTGCTCCAATTGCACTTGGACATCGTGTAGAGTTGCGGGGCCCGCGGCAGGAGCCGCGGGCCCCGGTCACCACGATTCGAGAAAGGCAGGGAGAAGGACCATGGCAGCAGACCCGACGACCTACGACATCGAGCTCGAGCACGTCACCAAGCGCTTCGGCGACTTCGTCGCCGTGAAGGACATGGACCTCAAGATCCGCAAGGGCGAGTTCTTCTCCCTCCTCGGCCCGTCGGGGTGCGGCAAGACCACGACGCTGCGCATGGTGGCCGGCTTCGAGCAGCCCACCGAGGGCGAGATCTACCTCGGCAACGCCCCCGTCGCCGGCGTGCCGCCCTACAAGCGCAACGTCAACACCGTCTTCCAGAACTACGCCCTCTTCCCGCACCTCTCGGTCTGGGACAACGTCGCCTTCGGCCTCAAGCGCAAGAAGGTCGAGAAGACGGAGATGCAGCAGCGCGTCGGCGAGGCCCTCGAGATGGTCGAGATGGACCAGATGCAGGACCGCAAGCCGCATCAGCTCTCGGGCGGCCAGCAGCAGCGCGTCGCGCTCGCGCGGGCGCTGGTCAACCGCCCGATGGTCCTGCTCCTCGACGAGCCGCTCGGGGCCCTCGACGCCAAGCTGCGCAAGGCGATGCAGCTCGAGCTCAAGAAGCTGCAGAGCGACGTCGGCATCACCTTCATCTACGTCACGCACGACCAGGAGGAGGCGCTCACGATGAGCGACCGCCTCGCCGTGATGAGCCAGGGGCTGGTCGAGCAGATCGGCTCGCCGGCCGACATCTACGAGAACCCGCAGTCGGCCTTCGTGGCCAACTTCATCGGCGTCTCCAACATCTATCTCTCCGACGTCGTCAAGGTCGACGGCGAGATCGCCGAGTGCCGCACCGACAAGGGCCTCGGGGTCCTGGTCGACGTCCGCGGTCACGACACGAGGGCCGGGCAGAAGGTCGGCGTCGTGATCAGGCCCGAGAAGATCTCGATCGCCCCCGCGGAGGACGCCGCTGAGGTCGCCGACCGCGAGAACGCGTACGACGGCGTCATCAAGGCGGTCGTCTACATCGGGTCGGTGACGCAGTTCATCGTCGACGTCGAGGGCAAGCACCTCGCGCAGGTGCTCTACCAGAACCTCTACCACGCCGAGCGCAAGGAGTGGGTCGCCGGCCAGCAGGTCAAGATCGCCTTCTGGAAGGACAGCTGCTCCGTCATCACCGACGTCGACAAGGGCATGGCCGACAAGGACCTCATGGGCGAGGTCGTCAGGCGTATGTGACCGGTGGCGGCGGGGCGCCCTTCCACGGCGCCCCGCCGCCACACGCGAACGGACGTGACCGGCCGGGCCGGTCGCCGAGGCAGGGCGCGATGATCACGGTGCAGGACATCCTCGAGATCCCCGACCTCAACCTGCGGCTGCTCGCCGGCGGCAAGTCGACCAGCAACCCGGTGCGCTGGGTCCACATCACCGAGGTGCCCGACCCGACGCGCTGGCTCCGGGGCGGCGAGCTGCTGCTGACCACGGGCTACGGCTTCGTCGGCCCCGAGGAGCAGCAGTTCGCCCAGCTCAAGCAGCTGATCGACCACAACATCTCGGGCCTCGGGTTCGGCACCGGCTTCAGCTTCGAGAAGATCCCGGAGTGTCTCGTGCGGCTCGCCGAAGAGTACAGCTTCCCGCTCTTCGAGGTGCCCTACCACGTGCCGTTCATCGCCATAACCGAGGCGGTGGCCTCGAAGATCGTCAACGAGCAGTACGCGCTGCTGCAGCGCAGCCTCGCCGTCCACGAGAAGCTCACCAAGATCGTGCTCGAGGAGAAGGGCCTCGAGGCGATCCTCTCGACCCTCTCGGCGCTCGTCGGCTGTTCTGCCGTCCTCTTCGACTTCCACGGTGTCGTGCTCTGCGAAGCCACCTACCGGCGGCACCTCGGCGCCGCGCTGGTCGCCGACCTCTGGCGGAACATCTCCGACCACCGCGCCGACCGCCAGGACTTCCGCCTCGCCGTCGACGGCGTCGGCACCGGGGTGCAGGTCTACCCCGTCGTCGCCTCGCACCGCATCGGCGCCTTCCTTGCCGTGGTCAAGGACTCGGGCGACTTCTCGGACTACGACCGCATCATCCTGCACCACGTCGTCACCGTCACCGCCCTCGAGCTGGTCAAGAAGAAGGCGGTCGCCGAGACCGAGAAGCGGCTCGCCGGCGACTTCTTCGACGAGCTCATCGCCAGCGACCTCTACGAGGAGGAGATCGCCCGCCGGCTCGTCTTCTTCGGCCTCGACCCGGAGGCCGAGCACCTGATCCTGCTGGTCGACATCGACGGGCTCCCGGCCTCGGGCGACGGTGACCGCGAACGGGCGGCGCTGCAAGACGTCAAGGAGCGCCTGCACTGGGCGGTCGACGAGTTCATGGCCAGGCGCGAGCCGCTCTTCATCTCGGCCTCGCGCAGCGACGTGGTCGTCGTCCTCGTACAGCCGGGCCGCGAAGAGGGACGCGAGATACTGGCCATGGCCGGCGAGCTGCAGGCGACGATCGACCGCATGCTGCCCGAGGTGACCGTGTCCATCGGCATCGGGCGTCCGCACCGTCCCCTGGTCGACCTGCGACAGAGCTACTACGAGGCCCACTACGCGATCAAGATCCGCCGCCTCAAGGAGGCCGGCGGGGTCATCGCCAGCTTCGACGACCTCGGCTCCTACGGGCTGCTGCTCGGCCTGCAGGACACGCTCTCGCTCGAGGTCTTCTACGACAGCGTCCTCGGCCGCCTGCAGGAGTACGACCGGCAGAACTCGAGCGACCTCGTCAAGAGTCTCGCCTGCTTCCTCGAGGCCAACGGCCATTGGGGCGACGCCGCCGAGAAGCTCTACGTGCACCGCCACACCCTGCGCTACCGGATGAAGCGCGTGGAGGAGATCACCGGCCGCAGCCTCGACGACTCGCAGGACCGCATGGAGTTCTGGCTCGCGCTCAAGGCCCGGGAGCTGATCGAGCAGTCGCGCAAGGGTACGGTCCCGCCGCAGACCTGACGCGGTCGCCGGCGGAGGGCGCCGGTCCACGACGCCTGCGCCCAAGCCCGCGCGCCTGCCCGTCTACGACGTGGCGAGCGCCCGCCGCTCTAGGACGTGACGAGTGCGCCCGCGTCGACGATCACGTTGACCCCCGTGACGGCGTCGTTCTCGAGGCAGAAGCGCACTCCGGCCGCGACCTGCCCGGGGGCGACGAGGCGGCCCGTGGCCCCCTTGGCGGCCGTGCGCAGGGCGGCGTCGCGGCGCTCGTCGTCGACGAGGTCGACCGGTCCGGGGGCGACGCCGCAGACGCGCACGCCGTCCGGCGCCCAGGCGCGCGCCAGCATCTTCACGAGGTGGATCTGGGCGGCCTTCGCCGCCCCGTGGGCGGCGAAGGCCGCCCACGCCTGGATGCCGAGGAGGTCGGTCACGGCGACGATCGTGCCGCGCGTCATCGGCGCCGCGCGGGGCCCGCCGTCCTGCGGTGCCGCGCCGGGCTCGTCGCCGTCCGGCGCCGCCCCGGCCGCCTGGTGCACCATCACGTCACGCGCCGCACAGGCGGTGAAGAAGAAGCCCCGCGCGACGACGTCGAACGAGGCGTCCCAGGCCGCCTCGTCGATCTCCTGCGGCGGCGTCGGCACGAAGGCGCCGCTGGCCGTGTAGAGCACGGCGTCGAGGCCGCCGAGGGCGCGCGCGGCTGCGGCGACGGCCGCGCGCGCGCCCTCGGTGGTCGCGGTGTCGGCGGCCAGTCCGACGGCGTCGGGCGGCCGCCCGAGCGTGGCCGCCGCCCGCTCGGCATCGCCGGCGTCGCGCGAGGTCAGGGCCACGCGGGCCCCAGCGGCGACGAGGTCGGCGGCGAGCTGGCGCCCGAGGCGCCGGGCCCCGCCGACGACGAGACAGCGGGCGCCGGGCAGCCTCATGACGGCACCCCGCAGCCGGGCCCTGCGGACGGGCCCCTGCCAAGCGCGACGCCGTCGTCCGACGCGCCACCGTGGTCCGACGCGCCACCGTGGTCCAACGCGGCGCTGTCGCCGGCGAGGTCCTCGTACAGGCACGCGGCGATACGCGCGATGACCTGCGGGGCACGCGCCGTCGCCGCGAGCGACAGCCCTTTGCAGAAGACCACCATGACGAGCGGCACCTTCTCGCGCGTGTAGACGAGGGCGGCGTCGTTACTGGTGCCGCTCACGCCACCGGTCTTGTTGGCGATCAGGAGCTCCGGCGGCAGGCCCGCGGGGATCTTCTCGCGCCACTCCTGCCGGCTCATGACCTCGACCATGAGCCGGCAGGACGGCGCCGACGCGCAGCGTGCCTCGGCGATCATGGCGAGCAGCTCCATGATGTCGCGCGGCGTGCCCTGGTTGTCGAGCGCCTGGTCGATGGTGAAGCCGTCGTCGTAGTCGCGCTCGCCGGAGTAGCCCCAGCGCTCGTCGTACAGGCGCTGGAATGCGGCCCCGTCGAGACCGGCGTTCTCGTCGAGCAGGCGGCGCAGCGCGGCGCCGGTGGTCCCCGTCGCCTCGAACTCGCGCCACCGCGCGACCACGCCGGCGCCGTCGAGGGCCTGCCAGTCGCGGCCCGCCCCGCAGCCCATGAGGAAGTACTCGCGGTCGGGCAGAGAGCAGTCGATGTCAGTCAGACCGAGCGCCCTCATCGCCGCGTTCACGCTGCCGAGGCCGACCCTGCGCCAGAGCATGTCGGTGGCGGTGTTGTCGCTCAGGGTGATCATCAGGTAGAGCAGGTCGCGGACCGTCGGCGCGAGCCCGGGATGGCAGTGGATCAGCGTGCTGCCTGGGCTCTTGTCGGCCTCGGCCAGCGTGAGACGCTCGTCGAGACGGAGCGCCCCACGGTCGACCTGGCGCATGACCTCGACCATCACCGGGATCTTGAAGACGCTCGCCAGGGGGAAGCCCTCGTCGGCGCGGTGCGCGACGGTGACGCCGGTGGCCAGGTTGCGGGCGCACACGCCGACCGTGCCGCCGAGCTCGGCGCCGAGGTCGTCAAGGCGGGCGGCGGTGCACTCTCGCGCTGGGTCCATCCCGGCGGCTCCCTCGGTCGTCTGCGGTAAATATAGAGCAGCCCCCCGGCGGCGGCCACACAGCGCCGTGGGGCGGACCTCGAGCCGAGTCCGGAGGTGAGTCGTGGTCCGCGACGCCGACGTGCTCGGCGGGCACTCCCGAAGACGGCTGAGACGCGCGGGCGTGCCGGGCCCGCCAGTTCGAGCACGGGTTGCCGGGCCCCTCAGTTCGAGCACGTGGTGCCGGTCGAGCTTTTCAAATGGGGATGCGACTGTTACATTCCGACCGGGAACGCACAAGTCCGCACACTAACTAACATCCGGACGCAGCCGCCATTCGGGAAGTGGAACGAGGAGGAAAGATGATCGTCGGTGTCCCCAGGGAGATCAAGAACGAGGAGTACCGCGTCTCGATGACGCCGAACGGCGTGAAGGAGTTCGTCCGCGCCGGGCACGCGGTCGTGGTCGAGAAGGGCGCCGGCATCGGTGCCGGCTTCGACGACGTGGCCTACGCTGCCGCCGGCGCCGAGATGGCGTCCGTCGACGACGTTTGGGCCCGCGCCGACATGATCTACAAGGTCAAGGAACCCCTGCCCTCCGAGTACGGCAAGTTCAAGCCGGGACAGATCCTCTACACCTACCTGCACCTCGCCGCCGCGTACGCGCGCGAGCTCACCGACGCGATGATCGCCGCCGACATCCGCGGCATCGCCTTCGAGACGGTGGAGCTGCCCAGCGGCGCCCATCCGCTGCTCTTCCCGATGAGCGAGGTCGCCGGCAAGCTGTCCATCCAGGCCGGCGCCGTCCACCTGCAGAAGAACAACGGCGGCCGCGGCGTGCTCCTCGGCGGCGTGACCGGCGTGCCCAAGGCCAAGGTCGTCATCATCGGCGGCGGTACGGTCGGCACCAACGCCGCCAAGATCGCCGTGGGCATGGGTGCCCGCACCGTCGTCATGGACAGCTACGCCCCCCGTCTCACCTACCTCGACGACGTCTTCGGCGGCTCCATCGAGACCGTCCTCAGCACCTCGGCCGCGATCGAAGAAGAGATCAAGGACGCCGATATCGTCGTCGGCGGCGTGCTGCTCCCCGGCGGCGCCCAGGCCCCGCACCTCGTCAAGAAGGCCTTTCTCAAGGAGATGCAGCCCGGTTCAGTCCTCGTCGACGTCGCCATCGACCAGGGCGGCTGCTTCGAGACCTCGAAGCCCACGACGCACACCGACCCGACCTACGTGGTCGACGGCGTCATCCACTACTGCGTGGCCAACATGCCGGGGGCCGTGGCCCGCACCTCCACCATGGCCCTCGCCGGCGCCACGCTGCCCTTCGGCGTCGCCATCGCGACCAAGGGCTTCGAGCAGGCCGTCAAGGACGATGCGGCCCTGGCGCTGGGCGTCAACGTGTACCGCGGCAAGCTCACGATCCCGTCGGTGGCCGCCGCGCACGGCCTCGAGTACACGCCGCTCGACGCGGCGCTCTGAGGTTCGCCGCTCTTTCGCCCAGTTGGACAAACCGCTGGCCGCGATGGTCAATCGGGTACGCCGGGGACAGTAGAGCGCCCGGGCGCAATCTGCCACAATGGGGCCGCGACCGGCACGTGCCGGTCGCGGCCTTCGACTGAAGGCTCCGGCGTGCGTGGGGGCGCGCCGCGTGCGCGCCGCGGCGCGGCGCCGCGGTGACGCCCGACGCCGCGCACGAGTGTGCACGCCAAAGGAGCTGTGAATGGGCGACCTCCTCCGCATCGACCTCACCACGGGCACCACACGCGAAGAGACGGTGCCTCCCGAGCTGATCCGCGACTTCATCGGGGGCAAGGGCCTCGGCACCTACTACCTCGGCCAGGAGGTCGCGCCCGACGTCGACCCCCTGAGCCCGCAGGCGAAGCTCATCTTCGTGGCCGGCCCCATGGCGGGCACCTCGATGCTGGGCAGCAACCGCTACGCTGTCTACTTCGCCTCGCCGCTCACCAACGCCTACTGCGAGGCCTACTCGGGCGGCAACCTCGCCCCGCAGTTCGCGAAGACGGGCTACAAGGTCGTGATCGTCGAGGGCAAGGCCGCGGGCCCGGTGTACCTCGAGGTCAGCGAGGCCGGGGCGCAGGTCCACAGCGCCGCCGACCTCTGGGGGCTCGACGCGTTCGAGGCCGAGGACAAGCTCCTCGAGCGCACGGCGCACAAGAAGGCCCAGGCCTGCGTCATCGGCCAGGCGGGCGAGAACCTCGTGCGCTTCGCCTGCGTCAACAACAACAAGTGGCACCAGCTCGGCCGCGGCGGCCCGGGCGCCGTCTTCGGCAGCAAGAACCTCAAGGGCATCGTCTGGCACGGCGACGAGAAGGTCGAGGTCGCGCGCCCCGACGAGTTCAAGGCGGTGGTCCGCGACATCGTCGCGCGCACCAAGGACGACCCCGGCGTCGCCGCCTACCAGCGCGGCGGCACCGTGAACATGGTGCGCCTCATGAACGGCAAGAACGCCTTCCCCACGCGCTACTGGCGCAAGGGCACCGTGGAGGGCTTCGAGGGTCTCACCACCGAGGCCATGCTCGAGAACTTCGGTACCAAGAACGAGGTCTGCCCTCCGTGCGTGATGAAGTGCGTCAAGCACAACACCGTCTTCGAGGGCCGGCACGAGGGGCTCGAGTGCGAGGGTCCCGAGTACGAGACCCTCTACGTGTTCGGCGGGCTCTGCGAGATCGTCGACTTCGCCGAGATCATGTGGCTCAACGACCTCTGCGACCGCTGGGGCGTCGACACCATGAGCGCCGGCAACCTCTGCGCCCTGGCGATCGAAGCGTCGCAGCGCGGCCTGATCGACGAGAAGATGGACTTCGCCGACCCCGACTGCGTGGCCGAGTTCCTGCGCAAGATGTGCTTCCGCGAGGGCATCGGCGACGTCTGGGCCGAGGGCATCCTCCGGGTCGAGAGGGAGTACGGCCTCGAGGGCATCGCCGTGCACGCCAAGGGCATGGAGCCGGCGGGCTACGATCCCCGCGTGATGAAGGGCATGGGCCTCGGCTTCGCCACCACGGCGCGCGGCGCCTGCCACCTGCGGGCGACGATGTACAAGCCCGAGCTCCTCGGTCTCGTCGACGCCCGCGCCTGGGAGGACAAGGCGGCGGTCTACTGCGACTGGGAGGACCGGCTGACGATCATGGACACGCTGATCTACTGCCGCTTCTACCGCGACCTCGTGCCGTGGCCGTACATCACCCAGGTCGTCAACGCCGCTGTGGGCACCGATCACTCCGAAGAAGACCTGCACGCCGTAGCCAACCGCATCATCACGATGACCCACGAGTACAACGCCGCGCGCGGCATCGGCCGTGAGTCCGAGAAGCTGCCGGACTGGGTCACCGAGAAGCCGATGGAGGACGAGAACGCCTTCGTCTTCCCGCAGAGCGAGATGGTCGGCATGCTCACCGACTACTACCGTATCCGCGGCTGGGGCGAGTTGCCGGCGCTGACGTAGCCGGCGGGGGAGCGCCCAGGCGGGAGAGACGACGGCGGGGCGCGGCTGCTCTCAAGCAGCCGCGCCCCGCCGTCGTCGCGCGTCCGGGCCGGGCGTCGTGGCGCCTAGCTTCGCCGGCCGCTCAGGTAGTCGCGCACGCGCCGGTAGGGCGCGAAGCCGCCGTTCAGGGCCTGCGTGAGGATCTGGAGGCGGGCCACGCTCTCCTGCAGGCGGGCGGTGCTGGCGGTGAGCGCCGCGGCGTCGGCTTCGAGCTGCGCCGTGCCCTGCTCGATGCTGCGCCCGGCGGCGTCGAGCCTCGCGATGTGCGGGGCCATCGATCGCGAGAGGGCGAGCCCCCGGCGGAAGAGGTGGTAGCCGCGCACGCCGAGGTAGGCGAACGCGCCGAACACCACGGCGAGGCTCGCGAGGCCGACGATGAGGAGTGTCCAGCCGTCCATGCGGCTAGTCTACCGCGTACGGCCGGTCCGTCGACAGGGCCGGCCTTCGTCGCCCCAGGCCGGGCACCCCGGGGTGCTGCGGGCCGCGGCGGGCGGGGCGGGGGGCGGGCGGCGGCGGAGGGCGCCGACCGCCCCGCGCCGGACTCTCGCGGGCACCGGGCTTACGACGAGCCGCCTGCGGCTGCTGCCCACGGCGGGCGCGACGCCTAGGGCAGGCGCGGGGAGTAGCGGCAGGCGAGGCTGCAGCCGCGGCCCTCGAGCACGCTGACGACCACGCCGTAGTCGCGCCCGCGAGCCTCGATGAAGAGCCCGCGGCCGATGTACATGCCGACGTGGTGGTAGAAGGCCGGCGTGCCGAAGAAGACGAGGTCGCCGGGCTGCAGCGCCGAGAGCGGCATCGGCCGCCCCATGCGCGCCTGCAGCGTCGCGCCGTGAGGCATCTCGACCCCGTGCTTGGCGTAGACGTACATCGCGAGCCCGGAGCAGTCGAAGCCGACGTCGGGCTCGGCGCCGCCCCAGACGTAGGGCTTGCCGACCCAGCGCAGCGCCTCGCGCACCAGGGAGAGCTGGACGGGGGTGCCCTTGAGCGAGTCGAGGTCGACGCCGGCCCGGGCGGCGAGGCGGCGGGCCTCGGCCGCGGCGCGGCGAGCCTCGCGCTCGAGGATCTTCTTGATGCGCCCGTCGAGGTCGCGCAGGACCGCCTCGCGGCGAGCCAGCTCGTCCTCGACCATGGCGCGCTCCTCCTCGAGGCGCTGCTCGGTCGCCTGCGCCGCCTGGCGGCGGGCCTCGAAGCGGACCTCGAGCTCCTCGGCCTGGCGGGCGAGCCCTTCGATCGCCGTGACGGCGTCGCCGTCGGCGTCGGTGATCAGGCGGTAGAACTCGAGCTGACGCTGCATCTCGGTGAGGTCGGCGGCCCCGAAGACGATGTCGAGCAGCCCGAGCTCGCCGCCCTTGTACATGGCGCGGGTACGCGAGGCGAGGAGGTCGCGGGCGAGGTCGAGCTTGGTCTCGACGAGCGCCAGCTCGCCGCGGATGTCCATGAGCTCGATGGTGAGCTCGTCGAGAGCGGAGGCCGCCTGGTCGTAGCGCTCGACGGCCACGGCGACACGGTGGTCGAGGCGCTCGATCTCGGTGCGCACGCGGCGCGCCTCGGCACGCAGCTCGGGGACGGTCTCGGGGCCGGAACTGAACGAGAGTGACGGCGGCGCGGCGGCGGCGGTCTCGGCGGTGAGTGCCGCGAGCGCCGGCCCGCCGAGGACGACGGCGAGGACGGCGAGGCACGCCGCGGCCCACGCCGCGGCGTGCCTCGCCGTCCTCGCTGCCTCACATCGCAGGACCATCGTCGCTGACTCTATCGGCGGGCCGCGCGAATCGATGAGGTTGTCGGGGCCGCGGTCTTTACAATCGCGCGGCGGGGGGTGTACAATCCCTGACCGCGTCGCGGGGTGGAGCAGTCCGGTAGCTCGTCGGGCTCATAACCCGAAGGTCGCAGGTTCGAATCCTGCCCCCGCTACCAAGCCTTCCGGGGCGCCCGTTCGGGCGCCCTTCCTTTTGCCCGGGACTGTCCAGCGATCGCGTGGCGCGCCTCGGCCGTACGCGACCGCGTCGGCGGGCATGGCGCTGCGCCGCCGGCCCACGCGCGCCGGCCTCACCGCCCCCGCACGGACCGTCACCGCCCCCGCACGGACCGTCACCGCCCCCGCACGGACCGTCACCGGCCCGCACCCGCCTCTGCTATGCTCGGCGCGTGCGGGTGGTCGTGGGTCGGCCGGATGCGGCTCGGGAGGTGCGATGTCGGCGCTGCTGGTGGTCAACGGGGCTCCGTGCGGGAGCGAGGCCTGCTGCCGCGCCCACCTCTCCTTCTGAGACCTTGAGCGACGGTCGCGGCCAGGCACGGGCGTTCGAGCGGCGCGTCTGCGACTTCGTCGCCGCGCGCGAGGTGCTGCGCCCGGGCGAGCGGCCGCTCGTCCTGCTGTCCGGCGGGCCCGACTCGATGTGTCTGCTGCATCTGCTCCCGATCATCGACCGGCGCCTCAGTCTCGGCCTGCGGGCCGCCGTGCTGCACGTCGACTACGGTCTCCGCGGCGCCGCGTCCGACCGCGACCGCGAGCTTGTCGAGGACGCGTGTGAGACCGCCGGGCTGACGCTGCACGTCGAGCGTCTCGAGGGCTCGTTGCGGCGCCCCCGACTTCCAGGCCCGGGCGCGGGCCCAGCGCTACGGACTGGCGCGCGAGTTGGCACGGCGCTTCGGCTACGCTCCATTGGTGACGGCCCACAACCGCGACGACCAGGCAGAGACGGTCCTCTACCGGCTGGTGAAGTACGCCTCGCCGCTCGGCCTCGCCGGCATGAGGGCGCGCGAGCAAGACGTCGCGCGCCCGCTGCTCGGCGCGGGCGCCGCCGAGATCCGGGGCTACTGCGCGACGCAGGGCATCGCGTACGGCTTGGATGCCTCGAACCTCGAGCCCGTCTACGCACGCAACGCGATCCGTCTCGAGGTGCTGCCGGCGCTCGCCCGACTCAACCCGCGCGTCGGCGAGACCCTGGCCGATGCGGCGGCGATGGCCGCCGCCGAGGGCGAGGTCGTCGCCGCCGCGCTCGACGGCGCCTGGGAGCGCGTGAGGGCGACCCCGCGGCACGGCGAGCTCGCCGCCCTCGACCTCGCGGCTCTCGCCGCCGAGCCGCCGGCGCTCCGTGCCCTCTGCCTTCGCCGCCTGGCGGCGGCGGGCCTCCCGGCCGGCGCCCTCGTCACGCGCCGCCAGGTGGAGGCGCTCGAGAAGCTCGCCGGGCGTCGCGCCGGCGCCGGCCGGGCGACGCTGAGAGGAGGCCGGGAGGCCGTCCGCGAGAGGAGCCGTCTGGCGGTGCGCCCGGTCCCGGCGGCGCACGTCTGCGCGCCGGTCGAGGTCTCCGTCGTCGCGCCGCCGCCGTCCTCGGCGACGCCGCCGGAGTCGTGTGTCGCCGGGTTCTGCCGTTGGCGTCTGCGGGCGATCGTCTCGCCCGGCGCCCATCCGCCAGAGCCGTTCGAGCGCGGGGCGCGTCCGGTCGAGGTACGTGCGGCCGAGGTACGTGCGGCCGAGGTACGTCCGGCCGAGGTATGTCCGGCCGAGGCTCCCCGGGGGTCCGCGCCGCCCGCCGGCGGCGGGCGCGACGAGCGGCGCCTGAGCCTCGGCTTCGCCGCCCCGCCCCGCTTGCTCGCCCTGCGACACCCGCGGCGCGGTGAGCGCTTCACGCCCTTCGGCCGCGCCGCGGCGACCACGCTCGCGCGCTTCCTGGCCGGCGCCGGCTGCGGCGGGGACGAGCGCCGGCGGGCGCTCGTCCTCGAGGTCGACGGCGCCCCCGCGGCCGTCGCCTTCGTCGACCCTGCCGGCGCCGTGCGCAGCAGGGTTGCGCAAGAGCGAAGGGTGACACAGAGTACGGAGTGGACATTGAGCGTCGCACTGGAGGAGCGGTGAGCGGACCGATCGCCGAGGTGCTCGTCGGGCGCGAGGAGCTGGCCGCGCGCGTCGACGAGCTGGCCGAGCAGATCTCGCGGGACTACGAGGGCGAGGAGCTGCTGCTGGTCGGCGTGCTCAAGGGCGCCGTCTTCTTCATGGCCGACCTGGCCCGGCGGCTGACCGTGCCCTGCACCCTCGACTTCATGGCGGTCTCGAGCTACGGCTCGTCGACCGACTCCTCCGGTGTCGTGCGCATCCTCAAGGACCTCGACACCGAGATCGAGGGTCGCCACGTGCTCATCGTCGAGGACATCATCGACTCCGGGCTCACGCTGAGCTACCTGCTCAAGAACCTGCGCACGCGTAAGCCGGCGTCGCTCGAGGTCTGTGCCCTGCTCACCAAGCCGGCCCGGCGGCGCACGCACATCACCTGCAAGTACACGGGGTTCGAGATGCCGAACAAGTTCGTCGTCGGCTACGGTCTCGACTTCGCCGAGCGCTACCGCACGCTCGACTACATCGCCGTGCTGACCGCCGACGCCGCCGCCGGCATCCCCGGCGAGCAGAGTTCTTTGCTG
Organism: uncultured Thermoleophilia bacterium; assembly: GCA_963814545.1. GTDB lineage: Bacteria > Actinomycetota > Thermoleophilia > UBA2241 > UBA2241 > UBA2241. The sequence continues at coordinate 54,662 of CAWFDC010000008.1, forward strand.
TAGGAGGGGGGGTATGCTACCGTCGAGGGGTCCCCACCCGACCCCCACCGTGCTCTCGCACGCAACGTCCCACCCAGAGGTAGACCGTGAGCCGATTCACCCGTAGCGCGCTGTTCCCGATCCTCATCGTCATCATCGTCGCGATGGTGATCTCGTTCTTCATCCAGGGCGACGAGACCGGTACGGCGCCCATCTACCGCGCCGTCGGCACGGCGCCCGCCGACGTCCTCGAGCGCGACCTGCGCCGCGGGCAGGTGGCGAGCGTGGTCGTCGACGAGTCGGCCGACCGTGCGCTCGTCACCGCGGGCAGCGGCGAGAAGTACGTCGTCGAGACCGACGGCGGCGCGCTCCTCGAGCGCCTCGAGGCCGAGGCGCCCGACGTCCCGGCCACGTCGGGCACCGTGCCCGAGGCGAGCGGGGCGCAGAGCTTCACCAACGACCTGATCAACGGGCGCGTCGCCGCCGTGGTCATGAACACGAGCGACCAGAAGCTCGAGGTCACGACCACGACGAAGGCCGAGAACGGCGAGCCCGAGCGGTACGAGGTCGGCTACCCCGAGGCGAGCGCCACCGCCGAGCTCCTCCAGTTCTACGGGGTCGAGCTCGCCCCCGAGCACCCGGGCAGTCCGTGGTGGACGAGCGCCCTCACGCTGATCCTGCCGTTCATCCTCATCATCGGGTTCTGGATCTTCATCATGAACCAGATGCAGGGCGGCGGCTCCAAGGTCATGAGCTTCGGCAAGAGCCGCGCCCGCCGGGTGGCGCCCGACTCGCCCAAGGTCACCTTCAAAGACGTCGCCGGCGCCGACGAGGCGGTCGAGGAGCTGCACGAGATCAAGGAGTTCCTCGAGAACCCGAAGAAGTTCCAGCAGCTCGGGGCGCGCATCCCCAAGGGGGTCTTGCTGTACGGCCCTCCGGGCACCGGCAAGACCCTGCTCGCGCGCGCCGTCGCCGGCGAGGCCGGCGTGCCCTTCTTCTCGATCTCGGGCTCCGACTTCGTCGAGATGTTCGTCGGCGTCGGCGCCTCGCGCGTGCGCGACCTCTTCGAGCAGGCCAAGCAGAACGCGCCCTGCATCATCTTCGTCGACGAGATCGACGCCGTCGGGCGCCACCGCGGCGCCGGCCTCGGCGGCGGGCACGACGAGCGCGAGCAGACCCTCAACCAGCTGCTCGTCGAGATGGACGGCTTCGAGATGAAGGACAACATCATCCTCATCGCCGCCACCAACCGCCCCGACATCCTCGACCCGGCGCTCCTGCGCCCCGGGCGCTTCGACCGCCAGATCGTCGTCGACCGGCCCGACCGGCCGGGGCGCCGGACGATCCTCGAGGTGCACTCGCGCGGCAAGCCGATCAGCAAGGAGATCGACCTCGACGCCCTCGCCGCGCAGACGCCCGGCTTCACCGGCGCCGACCTCGCCAACCTGGTCAACGAGGCCGCCCTGCTGGCCGCTCGCGCCGGCAAGAAGGTCATCGAGATGCACGAGCTCGAAGAGGGCATCATGCGCGTCCTCGCCGGGCCCGAGAAGAAGAGCCGCCTCATCTCCGAGAAGGAGAAGGCGATCACCGCCTACCACGAGATGGGCCACGCCCTCGTCGGCCACTTCCTGCCCAACACCGACCCGGTGCACAAGGTCTCGATCGTGAGCCGCGGCCAGGCGCTCGGCTTCACGCTCTCGCTGCCGACCGAGGACAAGTTCCTCACGACCAGGGCCGAGCTCATGGACAACCTGGCGATGACGCTTGGCGGCCGCGCCGCCGAGGAGGTCGTCTTCGACGAGGTCACGACCGGCGCCGCCAACGACATCGAGAAGGCGACCGGTATCGCCAAGCAGATGATCATGCGCTACGGCATGAGCGAGGAGCTCGGCCCGCGCACGCTGGGCCACAACCAGGCGCAGCCCTTCCTCGGCCGCGAGTTCAGCCAGGAGTCCGACTACTCCAACGAGGTCGCGCGCCAGATCGACGAAGAGATCCGCCGCATCATCGAGGAGGCGCACCAGCGCGCCCAGGATCTGCTCGGCGAGCGCCGCGAGCAACTCGACCACGATCGCGGCGATCCTCATCCAGCGCGAGACGCTCGAGCGCGCCGAGTTCGAGGCCCTGCTCGAGGGCGTGCCCGAGGACGAGGTCTTCCGCGAGCGCGACGAGAAGGCGGCCCGGCGGGCGCGCGCCGAGCGCAGCCAAGAAGGAGGACGCGCCCGCCAAGCCGCAGGTCGTCGCCGCGGCCCATCAAGCCCGTGAACCCCGAGACCACCTGAGCCCGGTCCCGGCCTCCGCAGTGGACCGCGACAAGATCCAGGAAGGCGTACGGCTCATCCTCGAGGGGATCGGCGAAGACCCCTCGCGGCCGGGGCTCCTCGAGACGCCGCGGCGCGTCGCCGACATGTACGAGGACATCTTCGTCGGCATCGGCGCCGCCGACCCGGCGGAGCTCCTGACCGCGGTCCCCGGCGACCATCACCGCGAGATGGTCCTCATCAAGGACATCGACTTCTACTCCATCTGCGAGCACCACCTGCTGCCCTTCGCCGGCACGGCCCACGTGGCGTACATCCCGAGCAAGGACGGGCGCATCGCCGGCCTGTCCAAGCTCGCCCGCGTCGTGCGCCTCGTCGCCGCGCGGCCACAGCTCCAGGAGCGCATCACCTCCGAGATCGCCGACGCCCTCGTGAGCGCCCTCGACCCGGTGGGGGCCGCGGTGCTCATCGAGGCCGAGCACCTCTGCATGTCGATGCGCGGCGTGCGCACCCCCGGCGCGCGCACCGTCACGAGCGCCGTGCGCGGCATCATCCAGACGAGCACGGCGACACGCGCCGAGGTGTTCGCCCTCATCAACGCCGGCCGCTAGCCGTGGACGCCCCCGCCGTCCGCCTCGAGGTCCAGTTGCCCTGCGTGATGGGCATCCTCAACGTGACCCCCGACTCGTTCTCCGACGGCGGCCGCTTCACGCAGCTCGAGGCCGCCGTCGCGCAGGGCATCGCCATGGCGCGCGACGGCGCCGCGATCATCGACGTCGGCGGCGAGTCGACGCGGCCGGGCTCCGACCGGGTGTCGCTCGACGAGGAGCTGGCCCGCGTGCTCCCCGTCATCGAGCGCCTGCGGGCCGAGACCTCGGCCGTGATCTCGATCGACACGTACAAGGCCGAGGTCGCGCGGCAGGCGCTCGAGGCCGGCGCGGCGCTCGTCAACGACGTCAGCGCCCTGCGCATGGACCCGGCGATGGTCGAGGTCGTCGCCGAGACCGGCGCGCCGGCGATCCTCATGCACATGCAGGGCGAGCCCAAGACGATGCAGCAGGACCCGCACTACGACGACGTCGTCGACGACGTGCGCGCCTTCCTCGACGAGCGCATGGGCTTCGCGCTCGCCCGCGGGGTCGACGAGGAGCAGCTCCTCATCGACCCCGGCATCGGCTTCGGCAAGACCGTCGCTCACAACCTCGTCCTGCTGCGCGGGCTCTCCCGGCTGAAGGAGCTGGGGCGCCCGCTGGTGCTCGGCGCCTCGCGCAAGCGCTTCCTCGGGGCGATCCTCGGCGCCGAGCCGGGCGGGCGCCTCATCGGCACCGTCGCCTCCACGGTGATCGGCCTGATGAACGGCGCCGACGTCGTGCGCGTGCACGAGGTGCGCGAGAACTTCGAGGCCCTGCGCGTCGTCCTCGCCCTGCGCGAGGCCGGCGACGAGGCCGGCCCCGGGGCCGGCCGCTGAGACGGCGATGCCCGATCGCCTGACCATCGCCGTCGAGGGCCTGCGCCTGCGCGGCCGCTGCGGAGTGACGGCCGAGGAGCGCGCCCTCGGGCAGACGCTCGTCTTCGACCTGCGGCTCGTGCCGGCGGCGTGCCCGGGCGCCGTCACCGACGCCCTCGAGGACACCGTCAACTACGGCGACGTGGTCAGGGCGGTGACGGCGACGGTGGCCGAGGGCGAGTTCCACCTCCTCGAGCGCCTCGCGACCGTCGTCGCCGACCGTCTGTGGAGCGCCGCCCTCGACGAGCTCTTCGTGCGCGTGCGTAAGATCGACCCCCCGGTCCCGGCCCCCACCGAGGCCGCCGCCGTGGAGCTCGTCAGGCGGCGGTGAGCGGCGCGGCGCGCCGGGCGTTCGTCGCGCTCGGCTCGAACCTCCGCGACCGCGGGGCCTATCTCGCGCAGGCGCGTGACGCCCTCGCGGCACTGCCCGGCACCAGTCTCCTCGGGGTCTCGTCCGTCTACGAGACGGCGCCCCAGGACCGTGCCGACCAGCCGGCGTTCCTGAACCAGGTCGTGGCCCTCGAGACCGCCCTCGAGCCGTGCGACCTGCTCGCCGCCTGCCAGCGCATCGAGACCGACCACGGCCGCCGCCGTGAGGTCCGCTTTGGCCCGCGCACGCTCGACATCGATATACTCCTGCTCGAGGGCATGGAGTCCGACGACCCGCTGCTCACCTTGCCGCACCCGCGTATGTGGCAGCGCGCCTTCGTGCTCGTGCCGCTGGCGGAGGTCTGGTCCTTCGCCAGGGGCATGCCCGCGGTCGACGTGCCGGCCCTCGGCAGGGAGCTGGCCCGCCGGCAGCCCGTCCAACGCTACGTCCCGCCGGAGGCCCGGGGATGACGGTGACCTACGCTCGACCGACTGCCGGCTCGCCCGCGCGACCCCGGGGGGTCGTCACGTGACGCGCCCCTACATCGCCGCCGTCGACGCGGCGGGGCTGCACCGCCGCACCTTCGACGTCCTGGTCCTCGGCGGCGGCATCGCCGGCCTCACGGCGGCGATCGGCGCGGCGCGCCGCTGGCGCGTCGGCCTCCTCACCAAATCCACCTTCGAGGAGACGACGACCTTCCTCGCCCAGGGCGGCATCGCCGCCGCGCTCGGCAAGTCCGACTCTCCCGACCTGCACTTCGAGGACACGATGCGCGCCGGCGCCGGGCTCTGCGACGCCGAAGCGGCTCGGGTCCTCGTCGACGAGGGCCCGGCGCGCGTCCGCGAGCTCATGGAGATCTGCCCGCGCTTCGACCGCGTCGAGGGCGAGATCGTGCTCAGCCGCGAAGGCGCGCACTCGGTGCCCCGGGTCGTGCACGCCGGCGGCGACGCGACCGGCAGCGAGGTTTCGAGCGCCATGGCCGAGGCGCTGCGGCTCGGCAGCCGCGTGCAGCTCTACGAGGACGAGTTCGTGATCGACCTGCTCACCGTCGGCGGGCGCTGCGTCGGCGCGCTCTCGCGCAGCATGGTCGACGGCCAGACGACCCTCAACCTCGCGATGGTGACGGTCCTCGCGACCGGCGGCGCCGGGCCAGGTCTACGCGCGCACGACCAACCCGCGGGTGGCCACGGGGGACGGCGTGGCGATGGCCTACCGCGCCGGGGCGGCGATCCGGGACCTCGAGTTCGTCCAGTTCCACCCGACCGGCCTGGCCCTCGACGGGCAGGACACCGTCCTGCTCATCACCGAGGCGCTGCGCGGCGAGGGCGCCTACCTGCGCAACACGGCGGGTGACCGCTTCATGGTCGCCGCCGATGCCCGTGCCGAGCTCGCCGCGCGCGACGTCGTCGTGCGCGCCATGGTGGCCGAGATGCGCCGCGAGGGCGTCGACCGGGTCTATCTCGACGCCACCCACCTCGACGCCGACATGCTGCACCGCCGCTTCCCGACCGTGACCGCCGGCCTTGCCAGGCACGACCTCGACCTCGCCCGCGACCTGATCCCGGTGGCGCCGGTCAGCCACTACCTCATCGGCGGCGTGCAGACCGACGTGTGGGGCCGCACCACGGTCCCCGGGCTCTACGCCAGCGGCGAGGTGGCCAGCACCGGCGTCCACGGCGCCAACCGGCTGGCCTCGAACTCGCTCCTCGAGGGCCTCGTGTTCTCCGACCGCGTGGTGCGCGACCTGGACCGCTACGTGAGCCGGCTCGGCGAGGACGTGCGCCGCCTGCAGTTCGACCTGCCGGCCCCGGCCGCCGCCGGCGGCGGGCACGACGCGGCCGCCGCCGCCCGCGCTCGCCTCACCGCCGTCATGTCGGCCAAGGTCGGCGTGCTGCGCCGGGCCGACGAACTGCAGGCGGCGATCGCCGAGCTGCGCGAGCTCAACTCGGCCGTGGACTCTGCCGGCGCCGAGGTGCCCGAGTACGAGTTCTACAACCTGCTGACCCTGGCGACGCAGATCGCCAAGTCGGCCCTGCTGCGCGAGGAGTCACGCGGCGTCCACCTGCGCGAGGACTTCCCGGCCAGCGACGAGGACTGGGTGCGCCACATCACCCTCCGTCTGCCCGACCTTCAGGTCGAGCCCGAGGAGGACGAGTGAACGCGGCCGCGCTGCGCGCCGCGGCCCGCGCGGCCGCGCGGCGCGCCCTCGACGAGGACCTCGCCGGCTACGGCGACCTCACCGGCGCGGCGTTCGAGGGCGACGGGGTCGGGCGCGTGGTCGCCCGGGAGGCCGGGGTGCTCTCCGGCCGCCTCGCCTTCGAGGAGGCGGCCGCGCTCGTCGACCCCGGCCTCAGCGTCACGTTCGAGCGCGACGACGGCGACCGTATCGCCGCCGGCGAGACGGTCGCCGTCGTCGCCGGTCGCCTGGCGAGCATCCTCGCCCTCGAGCGCACCGGGCTCAACTTCCTCGGCCGGCTCTCCGGCGTCGCCACGCTGACGGCGCGCTTCGTCGCCGAGATCGAGGGCACCGGCGCGCGCATCGCTGCGACGCGTAAGACGACGCCCGGCCTGCGCGCTCTCGAGAAGGCCGCCGTCGTGCACGGCGGCGGCCTGGCTCACCGTTTCGGCCTCTTCGACGCCGCGATGATCAAGGACAACCACGCGGCGGCGGCCGGCGGCGTCGCCGCCGCCGTCGAGCGCGTACGCGCGCACCTGGGTCATATCCACGGCCTCGAGGTCGAGGTCGACGACCTCGGCCAGCTCGAGGAGGCGCTCGCCGCCGGGGCCAGGGTCGTGCTGCTCGACAACATGGACGGGGCCACGATCCGCGCCGCCGTCGAGCTGGTCGGCGGCCGCGCCGTCGTCGAGGTCTCCGGCGGCGTGACCCTCGAGCGCGTGCGTGAGCTCGCCGCGACCGGCGCCGACGTGCTCTCGGCCGGCGCGCTCACCACGCGCGCCCCGTGGCTGGACGTCGCTCTCGATCTGGAGACTTGACGATGCTGCTCGTCGTCGACGTCGGCAACACGCAGACCGTCATCGGCCTCGTCGAGGGCGGCGACGTCGAGCACCACTGGCGCATCGCTACCGTGCGGCATCGTACCGGCGACGAGATCGCCGGTCTCCTGCAGGGCTTCTTCTCCCTCGCCGGGATGCGCTTCACCGAAGACGTCGACGAGGTCGGCATCGCCTCGGTCGTCCCCCGGCTCACGGCGCAGTGGACGGAGATGTGCGAGAAGCACCTCGGCGTGACGCCCTTCGTCGTCGGCCCCGGGGCGCGGAGCGGCATCCGCATCGCGATGAAGAACCCGACCGAGGTCGGCGCCGACCGCATCGTCAACGCCGTTGCGGCGTTCGAGTCGTACGGGGGGCCGTGCATCGTCTGCGACTTCGGCACGGCCACCACCTTCGACGTGATCTCCGCCACCGGCGACTACCTCGGGGGCGCGATCGCGCCCGGCATCGAGGTCTCGATGGAGGCGCTCACGACGCGTGCCGCGAAGCTCACCAAGGTCGAGCTCGTCGAGCCGGCGCACGCGATCGGCAAGGCCACGGCCGAGAGCCTGCAGTCGGGCATGGTCTACGGCTTCGCCGGTCAGGTCGAGGGCGTCGTGCACGCGATCTGGGAGGAGCTCGGCGAGCAGGCCCGCGTCGTCGCCACCGGCGGGCTCGCCGAACTGATCGCGCGGCACACCGCGGTCATCGCGGCGGTCGACCCCTTCCTCACGCTGCGCGGCATCGAGCTGGTCATGCGTCGCCAGCACCCGGCCTGAGCCGGGGCGGCGGGGGGAGCGCCGGTGAGCCGCGGACAGGCACGGCGCGAGCCCCCGGCGTCGCCGTTCGCGCGCTCCCTTCACATCGGCCGCCTGCGCCTGGAGCAGCGCCTCTTCATGGCGCCGATGGCGGGGATCACGACGCCGGCCTTCCGCCGCAGCGTGCGCCGCTGGGGCGCCGGGCTCGTCTTCACCGAGATGATCTCGGCCTACGGCCTCTGCTACGGGGGCGCGCGCACGTTCGCGTACCTGGAGCACGACGAGGACGAGCACCCCATCGGCTTCCAGCTCTTCGGCGCCGATGCCGACTACCTCGCCCGCGCCGCTGAGCTCTGCGCGGGCGCGGGCGCCGACCTGGTCGACCTCAACATGGCCTGCCCGGTGCGCAAGGTCCTGAAGACCGGCGCCGGCGCTGCCCTGCTCGGCGACCACGAGCGCGCCGAGGACATCGTGCGCACCGTGGCCGGCGCCGTGGGGCCCGAGGTGCCGGTGACGGTGAAGCTGCGCGCCGGGTTGCGCGAGGGCGACGAGGCGGGGCGCCGGCTGGCGCCCCGCCTCGTCGCCGCCGGCGCCGCCGCCGTCTTCCTCCACCCGCGCACCGTCACCCAGCTCTACCGTGGGCGCGCCGACCACGGGCTCACCGAGGCGCTCGCCGCCGAGCTGCCGGTGCCGGTCGTGGCTTCGGGTGACGTGGACGGCCGCGGCGCCGCGCTCGAGCTCCTCGAGCGCGGCGCCGCGGCCGTCGCCCTCGCCCGCTACGCCGTCGGCGCCCCCTGGCTCTTCCACGAGGTCCTCGGCGGCGACCCGCCGCCGGCGGACGAACGGCTCAAGGAGGCGCGGCGCTTCGCCGATGACGTCCTCCGTCGGATGGGTCCGCGCGGGGTGCGCTACCTGCGCCAGTTCTGGCCGAAGCTCCGGCGCGGCGGCGCCCTCGACCGCGAGACGGCCGAAGCGCTCATGGGGGCCGGGGACGAGGCTGCGGTGCGGGCGCTGCTGAGCGCGTGACGCGGCCGCACGCGCGGCCGGTCGACGCTCGCCGCGCACGGTTGCGCGACCCGGAGGCGCGGCCTATACTGTCGTGCCGTTTACGGCGCGCGGCCTCATCAAGGGGCCGCGCCGTCGTGTTCAAGAGGAGGCACAGTGGTCGACCGCGAGATCATCCTCACCCCCGAGGGTCATCGGAGGATCAAAGAGGAGATCGAGTACCTCTCCACGGTGAAGCGCGACGAGGTTGCGGAGCGCATCCGCAACGCGCGCGACTTCGGTGACATCTCGGAGAACTCAGAGTACGACGACGCCAAGAACGAGCAGGCCATGCTCGAGGCGCGCATCTACGCCCTCGAGGAGAAGCTGCGCAGTGCCATCATCATCGACGCCGAGACGGTGCAGACCGACAAGGTCGGCGTCGGCACCAAGGTGACCCTGCAGGACATGGAGCACGGCGAGGTGGTCCAGTACTCCATCGTCGGCTCGGCCGAGGCCGACCCGCTCACCTTCAAGCTCTCCAACGAGTCGCCCGTCGGGCGTGCCATCCTCGGCCACAAGCCGGGCGACAAGGTCACGGTCGCAGTGCCCAAGGGCTCCAAGAAGTTCAAGGTCCTCGCCATCGAGCGCGCCTGACGGCTCCGCTCGTGGACGAGCACAGCGAGCACGGCGACGTCTTCGCGGAGCGCCGCGAGAAGCTCGCCGCCTGGCGGGCCACCGGCGCCGCCTACCCCACGCAGTACCAGCCGCGCGACGAGATCGGCGCGTTGCGCGACGCGTACGAGCGCCTCGAGTCCGGCCAGGACTCGGGCGAGGTGCGCCGCGTCGCCGGCCGCGTCATGGCGCGACGCGTCCATGGCAAGGTCTCCTTCGTCGTCCTCAAGGACGCCTCGGGTGAGCTGCAGCTCTTCGCCCAGCTCGACGCGCTCGGCGACGAGCGCTACGCGGCGCTCGAGCACGTCGACCTGGGCGACCACGTCGGCGCCGAGGGCACGGTCATGCGCACGCGGCGCGGCGAGCTCTCGCTGCGCGTCACCTCGTGGCAGCTCCTCAGCAAGTCGCTGCGCCCACTGCCCGAGAAGTTCCACGGCCTGACCGACGTCGAGCTGCGCTACCGCAAGCGCTACCTCGACACCATCGTCAACGACGAGTCGCGCGAGATCTTCGTGCAGCGCGCGACCGTCATCCGCACGATCCGTGAGTTCCTCGACGGGCGCGGCTTCGTCGAGGTCGAGACCCCGGTGCTGCAGCCGCTCTACGGCGGCGCCATGGCGCGCCCCTTCGTCACCCACCACAACGAGCTCAAGCGCGACCTCTACCTGCGCATCGCCACCGAGCTCTACCTCAAGCGCTGCATCGTCGGCGGCATCGACCGGGTCTACGAGATCGGCAAGGACTTCCGCAACGAGGGCGTGAGCTACAAGCACAACCCCGAGTTCACGATGCTCGAGACCTACGAGGCCTACGTCGACTACAACCACGTCATGACCATGGTCGAGGACATGCTGGTCGCCGCCGCCGAGGCGGTCGGGCACCTGAAGGTCGAGTTCCGCGGCCACGAGATCGACCTCACGCCGCCGTGGCCGCGCCTCACCATGCGCGAGGCGGTCCGCGAGAAGTCGGGCATCGACATCGGCGCCGACGACGCGCGCACGGTCGCCGACCTGCAGGCGAGGATCAGGGAGGCGGGCCTCGAGAGCAAGGTCCCCCTCGCCCCGACCTGGGGCACGCAGGTCGACGAGCTCTTCAGCGAGATGGTCGAGCCCGACCTCATCCAGCCGTCGTTCATCACCGAGCACCCGCTCGAGACCAGCCCGTTCGCCAAGAAGTGCCCCCACGACCCGCGCTTCGTCGAGCGCTTCGAGGGTTTCATCGCCGGCATGGAGACGAGCAACGCCTTCAGCGAGCTGAACGACCCCGACGACCAGCGGGCGCGCTTCATGCAGCACGTCGGCGACTTCGAGGCCGGCGACGAAGAGGCCCACCAGCTCGACGAGGACTTCCTCGAAGCGATGGAGTACGGCATGCCGCCGACCGGCGGCATGGGCATGGGCATCGACCGCATCGTGATGATCCTCACCGGCGCCGCGAGCATCCGCGACGTCATCCTCTTCCCGGCGCTGCGCGGCTAGGTCTCCGGGGCGCGAGCCAGGGCCGGCGCGTGCGCCGCGCTCGCGCCGTCCCGTCGGCTTCCCCCGGCCCGGCGGCCTCGGGTCGCGCCCGGCCGTGAATCGGGTACCATAGTCTCGTGCCCTCGCCCGGGGGCGGGGCCAGTCTGTCGAACCACGCGTCCCGGCGACGCGTTCGGTGTCTCTTCCGGCGCCGGCGTCGCCCCGACAAGGAGAGCGGCATGTTCGAACGCTTCACCGAACGCGCCAGACAAGTCGTCGTCCTCGCGCAAGAAGAGGCGCGGGCGCTGAAGCACAACTACATCGGCACCGAGCACCTGCTCCTCGGGCTGTTGCGCGAGGAGGAGGGGGTGGCGGCGCGCGTCCTCGACACCCTCGACATCTCGGTCGAGGAGGTCCGCGCCGCCGTCGTGCGTATCGTCGGCTCCGGCGAAGAGGCTCCGCAGGGCCAGATCCCCTTCACGCCGCGGGCCAAGAAGGTGCTCGAGCTCGCTCTGCGCGAGGCGCTCTCCCTGGGTCACAATTACATCGGCACCGAGCACATCCTGCTCGGCCTGGTCCGCGAGGACGAAGGTGTCGCGGCGCGCATCCTGCTCGACCTCGACGCCGAGCCCGACAAGATCCGCGGCGAGGTCATGCGCACGCTCTCCGGCCCCGGCCGCCGCGCCACGAGCGGCGGCGGAGGCGGCGAGGGCGGCAAGCGCCAGCCCAAGGTGCTCGAGCAGTTCGGGCGCAACCTCACCAAGCTGGCCGAGGACGGCAAGCTCGACCCGTGCATCGGCCGCCAGGTCGAGATCGAGCGCGTCATGCAGATCCTCTCGCGGCGCACCAAGAACAATCCCGTGCTCATCGGCGAGCCGGGCGTCGGCAAGACGGCCATCGTCGAGGGCTTCGCCCAGCGCATCGCCGGTCACGAGGTGCCCGAGCTGCTCAAGGGCAAGCAGCTCTACACGCTCGATCTCGCGGCGCTGGTCGCGGGCTCGAAGTACCGCGGCGAGTTCGAGGAGCGGCTCAAGAAGGTCATGAAGGAGATCCGCGACCAGGGCGACGTCATCCTCTTCATCGACGAGCTCCACAATCTCGTCGGCGCCGGAGCGGCCGAGGGCGCGATCGACGCCGCCTCGATCCTCAAGCCGGCTCTCGCTCGCGGCGAGCTGCAGACCATCGGCGCCACGACGATGGACGAGTACCGCAAGTACCTCGAGCGCGACGCCGCGCTCGAGCGCCGCTTCCAGCAGATCAAGGTGGCCGAGCCCAACGCCGAGGAGACCATCGAGATCCTCCGCGGCCTGCGCGACCGCTACGAGGCGCACCACCGCATCCGCATCACCGACGAGGCGCTCACGTCGGCGGCCGAGCTCGCCGACCGCTACATCAGCGACCGCTTCCTGCCCGACAAGGCGATCGACCTGGTCGACGAGGCGGCGAGTCGCAAGCGCATCCAGACCATGACCGCACCGCCCAGCTACCGCGAGCTCGAGGACGAGATCTCGCAGGTGCGCAAAGAGAAAGAGGCGGCGATCGAGGCGCAGGAGTTCGAGAAGGCGGCCAACCTGCGCGACAAGGAGCGCAAGCTGAGCCACAAGAAGCTCGAGCTCGAGGACCAGTGGAAGACGAGCGACGAGGGCATGCGGGCCAGCATCGGCGAGGACGAGATCGCCGAGATCGTCAGCATGTGGACCGGCATCCCGGTGGTCAAGATCACCGAGGCCGAGAGCAAGAAGCTGCTGCGCATGGAGGAGGAGCTCCACCACCGCCTGGTCGGCCAGGACCCGGCGGTGCGCGCCGTCTCGAAGGCGATCCGGCGCGCCCGGGCCGGTCTCAAGGACCCGCGCCGCCCGACGGGCTCGTTCATCTTCCTCGGCCCCTCCGGGGTCGGCAAGACCGAGCTCGCGCGCACGCTCGCCGTCTTCCTCTTCGGCGACGAGGACCACCTCGTCCAGCTCGACATGAGCGAGTACATGGAGAAGCACACGGTCTCGAGGCTCATCGGCTCGCCGCCGGGCTACGTCGGCCACGAGGAGGGCGGCCAGCTCACCGAGATCGTGCGGCGCCGGCCATACTCGGTCGTGCTCTTCGACGAGATCGAGAAGGCCCACCCCGACGTCTTCAACATCCTGCTGCAGATCCTCGAGGACGGCCGCCTGACCGACTCGCAGGGGCGCACCGTCGACTTCCGCAACACGATCCTCATCATGACCAGCAACGTCGGCGCCGAGAACATCACCAAGGAGGCGCCGCTCGGGTTCGCCCAGCACGCCACCAAGGGGCTGAGCTACGAGGACATGAAGGGCCGCATCACCGGCGAGCTCAAGCGCGTCTTCAGGCCCGAGTTCCTCAACCGCGTCGACGAGGTCATCGTCTTCCACAAGCTCGAGCGCGACGAGATCAGCACGATCGTCGACCTCATGATCGCGCGCCTCCAGCTGCAGCTCACGCCGCAGGGCGTCACCATCCAGCTGACCGACGCCGGCCGCGAGGTGCTGGTCGAGCAGGGCTACGACCCGATGCTGGGGGCGCGGCCGCTGCGCCGCGCGATCCAGCGCTACATCGAGGACAAGCTCTCCGACGCGATGCTCGAGCGGCAGTTCGGCGAGGGCACCGTCGTCCTCGTCGACGGCCACGACGGCGACACCGTGCTGACCGTCGACGGCGAGGTCGTCGGGGGCAGGGTCGAGCTGCCCATGGTCGGGCTCGACGAGCCGGTCGCCCAGAGCGTCGGCGGCGGTCCGGTACCGGCGGGCGGCGACGGGCCGCCCGACGCGGGGTCCGCCGGCGCCAGCGCCTGAGCCGGGCCGTGGCCCGGCGCCAGACCGTCTTCGTCTGCAGCCAGTGCGGTCGTCGCGAGCCCAAGTGGCTCGGGCACTGCCCCGACTGCGGCGCCTGGGACTCGTTCACCGAAGAGGTCGTCGCCGCGCCGGCGCGGCGCGGGAGCGGCAAGGCGGAGGGGGGCGGCCGCGCTGCGGCCGCCCCCCTCCGCCTTGCCGACGTCACCTCGTCGGCGGTCGCCCGCTTCCCCTCCGGCATCGCCGAGCTCGACCTCGTCCTCGGCGGCGGCTTCGTGCCCGGCTCACTCGTGCTGCTCGGCGGCGAGCCGGGCATCGGCAAGAGCACCCTGCTCCTGCAGGTCCTCGACGCCGTCGCCGGCGAACGGCAGGTGCTGCTCGTCTGCGGCGAGGAGTCGCCCGCCCAGGTCAAGATGCGCGCCGAGCGTGTCTGCAGCCGCCCGGAGACGATCGCCGTGCTGGCCGAGACCGAGCTCGAGAGCCTTCTCGCCGCCGTCGACGCCCAGCGCCCGGCGCTGGTCGTCGTCGACTCGGTGCAGACGCTCTACAGTGACGCCCTCACCTCGGCGCCCGGCAGCGTGAGCCAGGTGCGCGAGGCGGCCGGGCGCTTCCAGCGTCTCGCCAAGGACACCGGGGTCGCCGTGGTCCTCGTCGGTCACGTCACCAAAGAGGGCGCCCTCGCCGGGCCGCGGGTGCTCGAGCACGTCGTCGACACCGTGCTCCAGTTCGAGGGCGACCGGCAGCGGTTCTACCGCACGCTGCGCGCGTCCAAGAACCGCTTCGGTTCGACCGAGGAGCTCGGCGTCTTCGAGATGACCGAGGCAGGCCTGGTGGCGGTCACCGACCCGGCGCAGCTCTTCGCCGGCGACGGCCGCTCGGCGGCCGGCGCCGCGACCCACGTCGCCGTCGAGGGCAGCCGCTGTCTCCTGGTCGAAGTCCAGGCCCTGGCCAGTCGCAGCGAGCTCGCCGTACCGCGGCGCATCGCCACCGGGTTCGACCGCAACCGGCTGGCGATGATCCTCGCCGTCCTCGCCCGTCACGCGGGCCTGTCGTTGTCCTCGGCCGACATTTTTGCTAATATTGCAGGCGGGATTCGCATCGACGAGCCCGCGGCAGACCTCGCCGTCGCGACCGCCCTCGCCTCGGCCGGCCGCGACACACCACTCCCGCCGCGGGTCGCATTGTTCGGAGAGATCAGCCTGACGGGCGAACTTCGTTCATGCAGCCAGGCTGGGCGGCGTGTTGCCGAAGCCGCGAGGTGCGGCTACACGCGGCTCATCGTGCCTGCGGCCGACGCGGCCGCGCACAGGGGCACGGGCGTGCAGGTCGACGGGGCCGCAGACGTACGTGAGGCCCTCCGCCTCGCCGCTGTGGCAGGTCCAGCAGGCACGACAAGCGCCAAGAGCGACGACGGGGGGGTTTGAGCACCGTGTACGAGATCGGCGACAAGGTCGTGTACCCGCACCACGGGGCCGGCAAGATCGTCAAGATCGAGCAGAAGGAAGTGCTCGGTCAGCAGCGCGACTACCTGACGATCAAGATCCTCCACAACGACATGACCGTCATGGTGCCGGTCGAGAACGCCGACCGCGCGGGGCTCCGCCGGGTCGTCGATCGCGACGTCGTCGAGCAGGTCCTCGAGGTCCTGCGCGGCGACCCCACCAAGATGCCCAAGAATTGGAGCCGTCGCTACAAGCACAATCGCGACAAGCTCAAGACGGGCGATATCTTCGAGGTCGCCGAGGTGGTCCGCAACCTGGCCATCCGTCACGCCGACAAGGGACTCTCCACAGGCGAGAAGCAGATGTTCTCCAAGGCCAAGAAGATCCTGGCGAGCGAGCTCATGTACGCCCGCGAGTACAGCGAGGACGAGGCCAACGAGTTCCTCGATCGCGTCCTCGAGACCGTCCACCCCAGTGGCGCGTCGCTTGCCGAAGACACCCGAGAGCCAGCCCGGATCCTCTGAGACGCCGCCCCCCGAGCGGGGGCGCGGCAGAGGCGTGCTCTCGACCGCCATCCGCGCCGTGCTGGCGCTGCTCGGCGCCGTGGCCGGCTACCAGGTGGCCGACCGCCTGCGCGGCACCGAGGTCCTGCCCGAGTTCAGCGACTTCGAGGCCCTCGTCTTCCTCATCGCCCTGACCGGCGTCGGTCTGGTCGTCGGGTACCTGCTCGGCGCCTTCGTCGCCTGGCTCGTCAACCGCGGCCTCGACCGCGTCGACGAGCGGCTCCTGCGCACGACCGGGCCCGAGGTCGTCGTCGCCGCCGTCGGCGTGCTCATCGGTCTCGCCATCGCCGGCCTGCTCAGCCTGGCCCTCGTCAACATCCCGTACGTCGGCCCGTACCTGCCGATCCCCGTCTTCCTGCTCTCCGGGTACTTCGTCGCCCACGTGGCGGTGCGCAAGCACGTCGAGATCCTCAGGATGCTCGGCTTGCGCCGCGGCCTCGAGGCGCTCGAGGGGCGCACCCCGCCCAAGCTTCTCGACTCGAGCGCCATCATCGACGGTCGCATCGTCGACGTGGTGCGCACCGGGTTTCTCGAGGGCGAGCTCCTCGTGCCGCGCTTCGTCATCGAGGAGCTGCAGCGCCTCGCCGACTCGTCCGACGCCGAGAAGCGGGTCCGCGGCCGGCGCGGCCTCGACTACGTGCGCCGCCTGCAGGACGCCAGCGACCAGGTGCGCGTCGAGGGCACCGACTACGCCGACATCGATGCCGTCGACGCCAAGCTCGTGCGTCTCGGCCGCGATCTCGACGGGCAGGTCCTCAGCACCGACCACACGCTCGCCAAGGTGGCCGCGATCCAGGGCGTGCGCGTGCTCAACGTCAACGACCTCGCCGACGCCGTCAAGGCGGCCGTGCTGCCGGGCGAGCAGATCGAGGTCAAGATCCTGCGCGAGGGCCGCGAGCAGGACCAGGGCATCGGGTACCTCGACGATGGCACGATGATCGTCGTCGAGGAGGCGGCCGGCAAGGTCGGCAACCGCGTGCAGGCCGAGGTGACGAGTGTCCTGCAGAGCCCGTCCGGCAAGATGATCTTCTCGCGCCTGGTGCGCTGAGAGAGGAGACGACGTGGCCGATCCACCGTCCGCGCAGCCTGTGTGGGTGATCGTCGCCGCCGCCGGCGAGAGCCGGCGCATGGGGCTCCCCGACGGCGAGTCCAAGCAGTTCCTCCTGCTCGGCGGCGAGCCCGTGCTGTGCCACTCGGTGCGGCGCCTGCTGTCGATCCCGCAGGTCGCCGGCCTCGTCGTCGTCCTCCACCCTTCGCACACCGTGCGCTTCGCGAGCGAGCTCTTCGGTCTCGACGACGGCACGCCGCTGCTGCTCGCGGAGGGCGGCCGCGAGCGCGCCGACTCGGTGCGCGCCGGGCTCCTCGAGGTGCCGGCCGAGGTCGAGGTGATCGCCGTCCACGACGGGGCGCGGCCGCTGTTCTCGCGTCACGTCTTCGAGGACTGCGTGCGCGCCCTCGACGGCGCCGACGGCGCCATACCCGCGATCGAGGTCAGCGACACGCTCAAGCGCAGCGACGAGCGTCGCGCCGTGGTCGACACGGTCGACCGCCGCGCGCTCTGGGCGGCGCAGACGCCGCAGGTGTTCCGCGCCGCGGCGCTGCGCGAGGTGTACGCGCGCCCCGACGTCGGCGGCGCGACCGACGACGCCGCCCTTCTCGAGCGCGCCGGCCGTCGCGTCGTCGTCGTCCCGTCGACGCCGGCCAACGTCAAGATCACGACGCCGCAGGACCTCCCGCTCGCGGGGGCGCTGCTCTCGTGGGAGGTCGAGGCCGACGTTTAGGGTCGGCCAGGGCGTCGACGCGCACCGCTTCGCGCCGGGTCGCCCCCTGGTGCTCGCGGGCGTCGAGGTCCCCCACCCCGAGGGGCTCGCCGGTCACTCCGACGCCGACGTCGCCGCGCACGCGGTGATGGACGCCCTGCTGGGCGCCGCCGGGCTCGGCGACATCGGGCAGCTCTTCCCCGACGGCGACGAGGCCTACCGCGGCGCCGACAGCATCGCCCTGCTCGCAGATGTGGGGCGGCGCGTGGCGGCGGCGGGCTGGCGCGTGGTCAACGTGGACCTGACGGTGGTCTGCGAGGCGCCGCGCCTCGCTCCGCTGCGCGGCGCGATGGTCGCGCGGCTCGCCGCGGCGCTCGGCATCGCGCCGGAGGCCGTCGGGGTGAAGGCGACGACGACCGAGGGGATGGGGTTCGCGGGGCGTGGCGAGGGGATCGTCGCGCTGGCGGTCTGCCTGCTGACGGACGAGGAGTAGAGCCGCACGCGACCCGGCAGCGGTCGGCGCGCGGCAGCGGTCGGCGTGCGGGCGCGGTCGGCGAGCGGAGCCGTTCGGAGCCGGAGGCCGGTCAGAGACGGGGCCCGATCAGGCCCCGAGCCGGTCAGCTCTTGTCGTCGCCCGCCTCGTCGCCCTTGTCGAGGCGCGTCGCGTCGGAGCCTTCGAGCTCCTTGTCGTCGCCGTCTTCGTTCAGACCCTTCTTGAAGCCGCGGATGCTCTGCCCCATGGACTTGCCGAGCTTGGGGAGACGGCTGGCCCCGAACAGGAGCACGAGGATCCCCAGGATGATCAGGAGTTCGGTCGGGCCGAGGTTGGGCATGTCACTCTTCTCTCTGGTCGCTATCGCCCGCCGCCCGCCGACACGGCGGGCGGCCAGGTCCTGACAGAGAGACTGTACGGTAGCCCGCAGGCGCAATCAAGGCGGGCGCGGCGGGCCGTTCCCGGGCTCCCGGCGGCGGACGCGGTTCGCCCCATGTCCCTGCGGGAGCAGACGGCGGCCCGACCGGCGCCGGCAGGGATCCCAGCGGGAGCAGACGGCGGCTGGACCGGCCCCGGCAGGGGTCGCGACCCGCTGGGTCGCGCCTAGTACAGCCGGAGCGTGTCGAGCCGCGCGGCGATGAAGCGCGCCAGGCCGGCGGCGTCGTCGAGGGCGAAGCGGCGCTCGTGCGGCAGGTCGGTATCGGTCACGAGCGCCAGCGCCTCGCCGGGCGCGCACAGCGGCTCGCGGTGCCCGGCGGCGGCGCGGAACACCTCGATGCGGTGCGGTGCCGAGCGCTTGTAGCCCTCGGCGAGCAGCAGGTCGAAGCCGCCGAAGTAGCGCCGCGCCACCATCGCGAGCGGGAGCTCCTCGTCGAGACGGGCGACGAAGGCGAAGCGCTCGGGTGAGCTGATGGCGTACGCCTCGGCGCCCGCCTGGCCGTGCCGCCACGAGTCCTTGCCGGGGTGGTCGATCTCGAAGCCGTGGGCGTCGTGCTTCACGGTCCCGACGCGCAGGCCCAGGGCGCGCAGCTCGGGGAGGAGGCGCTCGACCACGGTCGTCTTGCCCGAGTCGCTCTTGCCGACGATGGCGACGAGGGCCGGCGCGTCGTCGGCCGGCTCTTCCTCTCCCAGGCGCCGCTGCGCCTCCCCGTACTCGTCCATGGTGTTGATGTTATGGAACGGCAACGCGTCGGGGAAGGGCACCTCCTCCAGGCGGAGGCCGGGAAAGGCCGCGGCGATGCGGTGCCGCCCCTCGAGCAGGAGGGCGCGCATCGGCGCCAGGCAGCCGGGGCCGTAGACGGCGAACAGCGGCTCGCGGTGCGGGCCGACACGGGGCAGGGTGACGTCGGCCCCCGAGGCGGCCGCGGCGGTGAGCACGCGGCGCACGGCGCCCGCGTCGGGGAAGGCGAGGTCGGCGGCCATCACGAAGAGGGGGCCGCCGAGACCGTCGAGGGCGGTGACGATGCCGGTGAGGGGAGAGCGACCGGGGTAGGCGTCGGGCAGGAACGGGAGCGCGGCCTCGTCGCCGAGGTCTGGCTGCTGCCCGCGCGCGTGCGAGACGACGACCTCGGGGAAGAGGGCGCGGAGGAAGCGCGCGTTGCGCTGGAGCAGCGTGCGGCCGCCGAGCACGAGGTAACGCTTGTCGAGGCCGGCGCGGCGGCCGCGCCCGCCGGCCAGCAGGACGGCGACGGCGGGCGCCGTCGCGGCGGCGCTCCGGCCGCGGCCGTCGCGGGTGTCGCTCGCGGTCGTCACGGACATGAGTGTACCGCCCTCGCGTTCCGTCCCGAGCCCTCGCGACGTCCCACCCGGGCGTGGAGGTGGGCGTAGAATGCGCTTGGCAGCTTCCCGAGGGGGTCAGACATGAACGACGAGAGCCACGCGCGCGTCGTCGCCGTGGTCGCCAGCCCGCGTCGCGACGGCAACACGAACGCACTTGTCGGCGCGGCGCTCGAGCGTCTCACGGCGCTCGGCTGTCGCTGCGAGACGATCGACGTGTGCGCGCTTCGCATCGCGCCCTGCGCGGCCCACGACGACTGCGCCGAGCGCTCCGAGTGCGCCTACGCCGACGACGCCGCCGCGGCGATCGAGGCCGTGTACGCGGCCGACGGCCTGGTGCTGGCCTCGCCCGTCTACTACGAGAACGTGTCCGCGCAGATGAAGCTCTTCATCGACCGCTGCTACTACCCCTACACCCACGGGCGCTGGCTGGCGGCCAAGGTCGCGGGGCTGATCGCCGTCGCCGCCGAGACGGGCCTCGACGACACGCTCGCCGCGCTGCGCCGCTACGTCGCGCTCTCGAGTGACCGCGACGTGCCGACGTGCAGCGTGAGCGGCCTGGCCGACGAGCGCGGGGCGGCCGCCGCCGACCCCGAGCTGCGGGCCGCGGCGCGCCACCTCGCCGACGACATGGCGCGCTACCTCGTGCCCGTGGTGTGAGGCGCGCTCGCGGGGAGCGTGCCTCGCGAGTGCTCGAAGGCCCGAGGTTCAGGGTCTGAGGTCGAGGACGCGCGTCTCGGTGACGAGGAAATGGATGGGCAGGTCGTGGGGCTCGGCCGGTACCTCGTCCACGACCTGGACGTCGAACGCCGCGGCCACGCGGTGGCAGTCGGGTCGCATCAGGGCCACGAGGTTGTCGTAGTAGCCGCCGCCGTACCCGCAGCGGCGCCCCACGAGGTCGAAGGCCGAGCCCGGGACGAGCACGCAGTCGAGCAGGTCGGGGGACAGCGCCTCCAGGCCGTCCCGCGGCGCCGGGATGCCGAAGGCCCCCGGGGCCAGGTCGCGCGCGAGGTCGGTGACCCGGGCCGCGACCATGACCCGCGGCCCCGTGATGCGCGGCAGCGCGAGCACGACGCCGGCGGCGAGCAGGCGCTCGAGCAGGGGTCGCGTGTCGAACTCGCTGCGGACCGGCACGTAGGCCATCACGCAGCGGGCCCGCAGGCACTCCTCGAGGGTGGTCAGCGCCGCGGTGATGCGCGCGCTCTTCTCGGCGCGCGCCGCGGCCGGCAGGGAGTCACGCGCCGCGAGGGCGCGCTCGCGCACCATGCGTTTGCGCGTCGCGAGGCCGGGATCTCGAGGGTCGGCGGTCACGGTCGGAGGCGCTCTCCCGTCCACAGGGCTGGCAACGCTTAGGGTTCTGAGCGGCGCCAACCTCATTCCGGCTCCGCCACCCTTGCTCTATAGTATAGCCATCGTCCCCGGCGGGCTCGGGGGCGTGCGACCGACAGGAGAGAGGTGCGCGTCGTCCCCCGAGGCGTCGTACCGAAGGGGGGTGACTGCGGGCATGGCGCTGCGTTCCCAGGAGGAGATCTCGCTGGCGTCCGTCTTCGCGCGGACGCTGCGCTCGCTGCTGAGCCTGACCGCCTCCGAGGAGCCGCGCGCGTGGCCGACCACCGCGCAGATCATCGACTCCACACCGCCGACCGCCACCACCCCGACGGCCCTGCTGCGCCTGCTGCAGTTCGGCGTGCTGCCCGAGCTGCTCGGGGCCAGCGCCGGCCCCGCCATCTACCTCGCCGCGAAGCGCTTCAGCGGCGACCTCGACATCCGCTCGATCCAGGGCCTGAAGGACTGGTTCGCGGAGATGCGTCTCGGTGAGCTCGAGGTCGAGCTCGACGAGGAGCGCGTGCTGGTCAAGCTCTCGCACTGCGCCAGCAGCGAGCGCCTGCCGCGTACGGGCACGGCCGTCTGCGACTTCGAGCGCGGCCTGATCGACGGCGTCCTCGAGCGCATCACCGGGACCGACGTGCTCACCAAGGAGACCCTCTGCTGGGCCCTGGGCGACACCGTCTGCCAGTTCGAGGGCTACACCGGCGACCAGGCGGGCTACCTGTACCGCGAGAACGGGTTCGACCCCGAGGCGCAGAAGCGGCTCCTCAAGGGTCTCGCCGACCAGGCCGACGTCGCCCTCGACAACCTGCGCCTGCTGAACCAGAGGCGCGAGCTCGAGACCCACGACGCCCTGACCGGGCTGATGAACTTCAGGCACCTGCGCGAGCGCGCGGCGTACGAGCTCGTACGCGCCGCGCGCCACGGCCGCACGGTGGCCTTCGTGATGATCGATCTCGACGACTTCCAGCGCGTCAACGAAGAGGTCGGGCAGGAGGGCGGCGACGAGGTGCTCCGCCACTGGGCGGCCGCGCTGACGGCGCAGATCCGCGGCTGCGACCTGCTCTGCCGGTACGGGGCCGACGAGTTCCTGCTCGTGCTGCCCGAGACGGCCGAGCGGCAGGCCGACATCGTGCTCGAGCGCGTGCTCGGCTCGATGCAGCACCTCGCCGTCGAGGTGGCGGAGCGGCAGTACGCGCTCTCCGCGTCGGCGGGCGTCGCCGCCTACCCCGGCGACGGACAGAGCGTCGAGGCGCTCGTCGCCAAGGCGGCGACCACCATGTACGCGGCGCGCGCCGGCGGCAAGGGCCGGGTCGGCTTCTTCTCCTCGCCGCCGCGTCTCTGACGGCGCCTCTGCGCCGCCGTCCGCACATGCCCCCGCGCGCCGAGATCCTCGCCGTCGGCAGTCTCGGTCGCGACCTGCGCCCTGCCTACGAGCACTACGTGCGGCTGCTCAGGCCGTGGCTCACGCTGGAGACCCGAGAGGTGCGCGAGGTCGCGCTCAAGGGCCGGGCGCCGGCCGAGGTCCTGCGCGAGGAGGGCCGCCGTCTGCTGGCCGCCTGGCCCTCGTCGGCGACGGTCGTGGCGCTCACCGTCGACGGCACCGCCCACGACTCTCCCGGCTTCGCGGCCGCGCTCGAGCGCTGGCTCGAGCGCGGCCGCGTCACCTTCGTCGTCGGCGGCTCCCTCGGGCTCGCCGACGAGGTCGTCGCCCGGGCCGCCGAGCGGCTCTCGCTCTCGCCGCTCACGCTGCCGCACCAGCTGGTCCGCGTCGTCCTCGCCGAGCAGCTCTTCAGGGGCCTCTCGATCCGGCGCGGCCACCCGTACCACCACTGAGGGCGAGACGGCGGCCGCCGGAGGCACGCTGCCCGGCGGCCGCCGGGGCGTTCGTGCCCGGCGCGGCCGACGCTGTAGAATGCCCCTCGCGCGGCGCCGGTCGCCGCGCTCCGTGCAGCGATGCCCTCACACGACGACATCCACGACGTCGCCGGCCTCGCCGCGTCGCTCGACGCGGCGCTCGCCGGCGTGCTCGCCGAGCTCGGCGTCGAGGGGCCGCCGGCCGCCGCCGAGCTCGGTGTGCCGTCGCGTCGCGAGCACGGCGACCTGACGACGAACGCGGCGCTGGTCAACGCCAAGCGGGCCGGCCGCCCGCCGCGCGAGATCGCCCAGGCCCTGGGCGAGCGCTGGAGCGCCGGTGGCGGGGCCGGGTCGTGCGCGCGCTTCGAGGTCGCCGGCCCGGGCTTCCTCAACCTCTTCCTGACCGACGCCTGGCACCGCGGTGCCCTCGCTCGCATGCTCGTGGCGGGCTCCGGCTACGGCCGCGGGGCGCTGCCGGCCGAGCGGCGGCAGAAGGTCAACATCGAGTTCGTGAGCGTGAACCCGACGGGGCCGCTGCACGTCGGCCACGCGCGCTACGCCTCGTACGGCGACGCCCTGTGCCGCATCTTCGCCTACGCCGGCCACGACGTGACGCGCGAGTTCTACGTGAACGACGCGGGTACGCAGATGCTGCGCTTCGGCCAGTCTCTGGCGGCGCGGTACGCCCAACGCCTCGGCGCCGACGTGGCGGTCCCCGACGACGGCTACCAGGGCGAGTACCTCCTCGGGCTCGCCGACGAGTTCATCGCCGACGCCGGCGAGCGCTACCTCGAGGCGGTCGCCGGGGCGCCCGACGCCCTGAGCCTGCCGGCCGACGTCGTCGCGGCCTTCAAGACCTGGGGCCGCGACGCCGTCCTCAGTCTGTTTCGCGAGACCCTCGGGCGCTTGCGCGTGCCCTTCGACGTCTGGGCCCACGAGAGCGGGCTTTACGCCGGCGGTGAGCCGTACCGCGGCTTCGCCGGCGAGGTCGGCAAGGCGCTCGCCGACCTCGACGCCGAGGATCTGCTCTACGAGCACGAAGGCGCCGTCTGGCTGAAGACGACGCGCTTCGGCGACGACAAGGACCGCGTGCTGATCCGCTCGAGCGGCGAGGCCACGTACTTCCTCAGCGACATCGCCTACCACCGCGACAAGATGGACCGCGGGTTCGAGCACATGATCGATATCTGGGGCGCCGACCACCACGGCTACGTGCCGCGCATGAAGGCGGCCTTCACCGCCCTGCCCCCGCACCAGCCCGAGCGTCTCGAGCTGATCATCGGGCAGCTCGTGAACCTCCTCGAGGGCGGCGCGGCGAAGCGCATGTCGAAGCGCCGCGGCGACATCGTGACCGTCGACGACCTCGTCGAGGCCATCGGCGTCGACGCCGCCCGCTTCCTGCTGGTGGGGCGCTCGCAGGACACGACCCTGGAGCTCGACCTCGAGCTCGCCGTCGAGCAGAGCAGCCAGAACCCGGTCTTCTACGTCCAGTACGCCCACGCGCGAATCTGCAGCGTGCTGCGCACCCTGGTCGAGCGCGGCGGGGAGGCGGCGGTCGCCCTGGTCGACGAGGTGGCGGTAGGCGCCCGCGGGTTGCCCGACGTCGCCGTCGGGCCCGAGGAGCGCGACCTCATCCACACTCTCGCCCGCTTCCCCGACGTCGTGCTCGCGGCGGTGGAGCACCGTGCGCCGCACCGCGTGCACACCTACCTCGGCGAGCTCGCCGCCGGGTTCCACGTCTTCTACCGGCAGTGTCGGGTGATCGTCGACGACCCCGAGGTGTCGGCCTTCAGGGTCGGGCTCTGCCGGGCGTCACAGCGGATCCTGGCCACGGGGCTCGACCTGCTCGGCGTCTCGGCGCCCGAGCAGATGTAGGACCGAACGAGGCGACCCGGGGCCGGCGCCGTGGGCGCCGGCCCCGGGTCGCCTCGTTCGCTACCCGCCGCTCGTCGGGTCTTCGTCGTGCCTTGCCGGGAAGCGTGCCTTGCCGGGAAGCGTGCCTTGCCGGGAAGCGTGCCGTGCCGGGAAGCGTGCCGCGCCGGGAAGCGCGCGATGGCGCGCCTCAGGACGCGAGCCGGCGGCGCGCGCCCTGCCGCATCTCCTCGTACTCGGCCTCGGTGAGGTCCTCGTCGAACCCGAGCAGGTGCGCCACGGCGACGCGCCGATCGCCCCCGAGCAGCCGGTCGATCACGCTGTCGAGCACGGTCAGGGCGACCTCGCGCCCGGGTATCGCCGGCGTGTACACGTAGGCGGTCGCGCTCTTGTCCTGGGCGAGGAGGTGCTTCTTCACGAGGTTGTTCATGACCGTCATCACCGTGGTGTAGGCGATCGTCCGTCGCGCGCGCAGCGTCTCGTACACGTCGCGCACCGTCGTGCTGTCGTGTTGCCACACGATGGAGAGGATGTCGGCCTCGAGCGAGCCGATGCCGGTGAACGGCGCGCCCTTCGTGCTCTTCAGCCACTTCGGTCTGGTCTGCTCCACGAGGGCTCCCTTCGTCGCTGCTCGGCCAGCGCCGGTGACCCCACCCCGCACTACCCATCACGTTAGTACCACTCATAGCCAGAACCCCGTCCGCCGAAACCGGCTGCCGTCGCGCGCTGCTAGAATCCGGGCGCCGTCCGCGAAAGGAGGTCCGACATGCGCGTCTTCATCGCCGTCGATCTGGAGGGGATCACCGGGGTCGCGCTCGAAGCGCAGACGGACCCCGACAAGCCCGCGTACGAGGACGCCCGCCGCTGGATGCGCGAAGACCTCGACGCCGTGCTCGACGGCTGCACCGCCGCCGGTGCGGAGGCGATCGTGGTCTGTGACGCCCACTACATGGGGTCGAACCTCCTGCCCGACGGCCTCCCTCCGGCCGTCGTCCTCGCCAGCGGCTCGGGCCCCCACGGCATGCTGCAGGGCATCGCCGGGGGCGCGGACGCCGCGCTGTTCGTCGGGTACCACGCACGGGCCGGGACGCAGGCCGCCGTGCTCGAGCACACGTGGACGTACAAGGTGTTCGACGTCTCCGTCGGCGGCGTCTCGCTCGGCGAGTTCGGCCTCGGGGCGCTGCTCGCCGGCCACTTCGGCGTGCCCGCCGCCTACGTCTCCGGCGACGACAAGGCGGTCGCCGAGGCCCAGGCCCTCGTACCGGGACTCGTCGGGACGGTGGTCAAGCGCGGCGTGCTGCGGACCTGCGCCGAGCTGCGGGCCCCGGAGCAGGTCCGGCGTGCGATCCGCGCCGACGTCGAGCGCGCCCTCACGGCGCCGTCGAAGCCCGCTCCCCTCGTGTGGGACGGCGCGCCGCTGCGGCTCACGTTCACGCGGGTCTGCTTCTGTGATGCGGCGGCGCAGGCGCCGGGCGTGCGACGCGTCGACGGGCGCACGCTCGAGTTCGGCGCCGAGGACTACGAGCGCCTCTATACGACGTTCCTCGCCTGCCTGGACCTGGCGGCGACCGCCGACTGACCACGATCCGCGCGTCTGGTACGGGTCGCCCGTGTCGCGCCGAACGGCGGCGGTGCGGCGGGTCGTCCGCGGCGCGGCCGGGGTGCCGCCCGCACGCCGGCCGTCGCGGCCCGCCGGCCGTCGCCCGTGCATCGCGGGGAGTGTTGAGGGGGCTCGCGACATATGGTCTACTGTGTACGCGAGCGGGTGTAGTGTAGCTGGTAACACGTCAGCTTCCCAAGCTGAAGATCGAGGGTTCGAGTCCCTTCACCCGCTCCAGGCCTCCTCCTCGCCCGCGCCGTCCGGCTCGTCGCCGAGGCGCACGGCGGCCCTCCTCAGGGTGCCTGTATGGTCATCCGACTGACGCAGGTCAAGCTGGCCGCAAGGCACCTTTTCGGCTATCCTAACGATGAGCTTTCGGGGTGCCTTCACGGGCGCCGTCGGGACGGCAGGGAGCGGCGGAGTGATGCGTAAGCGCAGCGAGAGCGTCGAGGAGTACCTCGAGGCCATCTACAAGCTCTCCCGCGACGACGGCGAGGGCGAGGGCGGCGCGACCGTCTCGCAGCTTGCCGCCGCGCTCCAGGTGTCGCCGCCCTCCGTCTCGGAGATGCTCGGCCGCCTGCGCGCCGCCGGACTCGTCGAGGAGGCCGGCGGGCGCGGCATCGCGCTGACGCCGCAGGGGGAGCGCGAGGGTGCCAGCCTCGTGCGCCGGCACCGGCTCAGCGAGCGCTTCCTCACCGAGATCCTCGACGTACCCTGGGACGAGGTCCACGCCGAGGCCTGCCGCTTCGAGCACGCCATCAGCCCCGAGGTCGAGGCGCGGCTCGCGGCGCAGCTCGGCTACCCGCGCACCTGCCCGCATGGTCACGCCATCCCCGACGAGGACGGCGCCTGCGTCGAGGAGCCGCTGCGCCCCCTCGCCGAGCTGGAGCCGGGCGAACGCGCCACCATCGGTCGCATCAGCGACGAGCAGCCCGAGCTCCTGCGCTACCTGGCGTCGCTCGGCCTGTTGCCGGACACGTCCGTGACCGTGGAGAGCGTGGCCCCGTTCGGCGGGCCGCTGCTGGTGCGCGTCGGCGACGCCCAGTACGCGCTCGGGCGCGAGGTCGCCGGCAAGCTCCTCGTGCGCGAACGCCCCGGGGAGCGCGGCGCCGGCAGAGGGAGCGCCGCTCACGCGCGGGGCGGGCGCCCGAAGCGTGCCCGGGTGCGAGGCCGCCGGCAGGATCGAGATGCGTGAGCGATGACCACCGCGGTCACGACACCCCGGCCTGCTGCCGAGCGCGAATCGGGCACCCTCGCCGTGTGCCTCGCCGGCAACCCCAACGTGGGCAAGTCGTCGCTCTTCAACTGCCTCACCGGCGCCGCCTGCGACACGGCGCACTGCGCCGGGGTCACGACGGCCGCGTCCGCGGTGTGCACGCGCTGGCGCCGGCACGCGGTCGAGGTGATCGACCTGCCGGGCACCTACGCCCTCGAGGGCCACGCCGGCGACCAGCGTGTGGGCCGGGCGGCGCTGCTCGAGGCCCGGCCCGACGTCGTGGTCGCCGTCGTCGACGCCACCAACCTGGCGCGCAACCTCTACCTCGTCCTCCAGCTGCTCGACCTCGGGTACCGCGTGGTCGTCGCGCTCAACCTGGTCGACGAGGCGCGCCGGCGGCACATCGACATCGACGCCGCCGTCCTGGCCCGCGAGCTCGGCGTGCCCGTGGTGCGCACGGTCGCCTCCAAGGGCGAGGGCATCGAGGGTGTGATGCGCACCGTGCTCGCCGTGGCCGAGGCCGGCGACGGCGCGGGGCGCGGGCGCCGGCGCCGTTACGGTCCGCTGGTCGAGGAGCGCATCGACGAGCTCGAAGCGCTGCTCGAGGAGCGCTTCGCGAGGCGCGAGCTGCCGTTCGGGCTCTCGTCGCGCGCCGCGGCGCTCGCCGTCCTCGAGGGTGACCCGGAGACGACCGCGGCCCTCGCCGGGTTCGGCGACCTGCCGTTCGACCCCGGCGACGAGGCGCTGCCGCTGCTCGTCGCCCGCCAGCGTCACGACGTCGCCCGCCGCCTCGCCGAGGCCTGCACCACCTCGCCCGGCCTCGCTCCCGACACCTGGTGGCGGGTCACGACGACGCCGAGGACCGGCCTGCCGATCCTCGGCGTCGTCGTGGCCGCCGTCTTCACCGTCCTGTTCGTCGTCGGCGGCTTCCTCTCCGGGCTGCTGACCAGCGCCTGGGAGGCGACCGTCTCGCCGTTCCTCACCGACGTGGTGACGGCGATCTTCGGCGACGGCGCCCTGGGCCGCACCATCCTCTGGGGCGTCGACGGCGGCGTGATCGCCACGCTGGCGATCGGCATCCCCTACATCCTCACGTTCTACGTGCTGCTCGCCCTGCTCGAGGATTCAGGCTACCTGAACGCCGCCGCCTTCCTGACCGACCGCGTGATGCATCGCTTCGGGCTGCACGGCCGCGCCGTGATACCCCTGATCGCTGCCCTGGGCTGCAACGTGCCGGCGATCATCGGCACGCGCACCCTCAACTCGATGCGCGAGCGTCTCATCGCCAGCACCCTGATCACGCTCACCCCGTGCAGCGCCCGCACCGCCATCATCATCGGGGCGGTGGCTCTCTACGCGGGGTGGCAGTGGGCCATCCTGGTCTACGCCGTGCTCATCGCCGTCGGCGTGCTCGCCGGGCTGGGTCTCAACCGCCTGCTGCCCGGCGAGAAACAGGGCCTCGTCATGGAGATGTTCCCCTTCCGGCGGCCGGTGCTCCGCCAGGTGGGGGCGAAGACGTGGCGGCGGTTCCGCGACTTCATCTGGGACGCCGCCCCCATCATCGTGATCGGCAGCATGGTCCTGGGGGCGCTCTACGAGACGGGATGGATCTGGGAGCTCACGGAACCGCTCTCGCCGGTGGTCGAGACCTGGCTGATGCTGCCCGCCGTGGCCGGTCTCACCCTGGTCTTCGGGGTGCTGCGCAAGGAGCTCGCCCTGCAACTCCTGCTCACCTTCGCCGTCGTCGTCTACGGCTCCAGCGTGCAGGACATCAGCTCGTTCATGGACACGAGCCAGATCGTCACCTTCGCTCTCGTGACGTCCCTCTACGTACCCTGCGTGGCGACGATCGCCGTCCTCGGGCGCGAGCTGGGCTGGCGGCGTACGGCCTACGTGAGTCTCGGGACGGTGGCGATCGCTCTCCTGGTCGGGGGCGCGGCCGCCCACGCACTGCAGGCGCTGGGCTACTGAGCCCTGCCGGCCGCCGGGCCGGCGCTGCGAGCGCCAGGTCAGACTCGGGTGCCGTTCTGCACGGCCCAGGCGAGCGTCGCCCGCGCCACCTCGGGCGAGCGGCCGGGGCCGTGGTGGCCGCCCTCTGCGAGCGACCATGAAGCGGGCCGGGGCTCGAGCACCGCCGCCAGACGGCGGCTGTGGCCGAAGGGCACATCGGGGTCGTCGCGCGCGTGGGCGAGCAGCACGCGGCGCAGACCGTGTGCCTCGGCGATCAGGTCGAGGTGCGCGAGGAACGGCCGCAGGGCGGCCTCGTCGAAGCGCCCCGCGTAGCGGTCGTCCGGCCGCGACGGGTCCGCGGGTGAGGCCGCTACGGGACCGCCCGAGGGCCGCGGCGCCGACCCGCCGTCGCGCCCGGCCGCCCGGTCGAGGCCGCGAAGCAGGGAGGGGCCGTCGGCGGGGCACAGGAGGACCAGCGAGCGCAGCAGGTCCGGGCGTCGACGGGCGGCCAGCACCAGCAGCATCGCGCCCATGCTGGCCCCGCGCGCCGCGACCCAAGGGGCTCCTGAGAGCCGCCTCAACGCTTCACAGGCGGCGATCACGTCGTCGCTGCCGTGGTCGTCCATCGCCCCGCCACTCTCGCCGTGGCCGCGGAAGTCGAAGAGCAGGGCGGCGAGGCCTGCGGCCACGGCCTGTTCGGCCATGATCACGTGGTTCTCCTTGCGGCTGCCGGCGCCGTGGCAGACGAGCAGGGCGCCTGCGACGTGGGCGTCGGGCAGGTAGAGGAGGGCGGCCAACGGGATGCCGCCCGAGTCGATGATCACCGACTGCGGCTCGGACCCGGAATGCGGCGCGTCCACCGCGGCCCCCGCCCCCGCCGCCATGGTCAGCGGCGCGCGACGAGGCGCCGGTAGACGGCCTCGTAGTCGCCGACCATGCGCGCGACCGAGAAGCGGCGCTCGACCTCGGCCCGGCAGACCCCGGGGTCGATCTCGCCCACGCGGCCGACCGCGGCGACGAGGCCGTCGAGGTCGTCACGCACGAAGCCGGTGCGGCCGTCGGTGACGACCTCGGGCACCGAGCCCTGTCGCAGGGCGACGACCGGCGTGCCCGTGGCCAGGGCCTCGATCATCACGAGGCCGAAGGGCTCGGGCCAGGCGATCGGGAAGACGTACGCGTGGGCGTGGGCGAACAGCTCGCGCTTGCGCGCCAGCGAGACCTCGCCCTCGAAGACGATCTGCTCGCCGTCGACGTGCGGCTCGACGCGCTCGTGGAAGTAGTCGGCGGAGTGCTCCTGCACGACCCCGGCCACGATGAGGCGGCGCCCGGTGCGACGAGCCACCTCGATGGCGAGGTGGAAGCCCTTGGCTTCGCAGACGCGCCCGAAGGCGAGGAGGTAGTCGTCCTTCTCCTGCACGAACGGCCACTCCTCGACGGCGATGCCGTTGTAGACGACGCCGGCCCAGTTCATGCCCGGCGGCCCCTGCGAGCGCTGGTACTCGCTGATGGCGTTGTAGGCGACCTCGCCGGCGAACCGGGCGTAGAAGGGGAATGTCTCGGCGTTGAAGGAGCAGTGGATGGTGTGCAGCACCGGCGGCAGGTCGAGGCAGCGGCGAAACGCGGGGACGAGGAAGCCGGAGTGGTCGTGGACGAGGTCGAAGCCGCCGTCGGCGACGATGTCGTCGAGGGCGAACCTCACGTGGCAGATGTCGATCGACGTCCTCTGCATGAGTTCGGGCATGGAGCGGGGGAAGTACGCCCGCAGCTCGGCCGCCGTGTGCGAGTCGCCGGCGGCGTAGAGCACGACCTCGTGGCCCCGCGCCGGAAGGTCGTCACAGAGCTGCTGCACGACCCACTCCGTGCCGCCGTACCCCGCGGGGGGCACGGCGATCCATGGGGGTGCCAGCTGGGCGATCCTCATGAGGAGAGTCTACCAGCGGTCCCCACGCCGCCCGCTCGCAGGCGGTCCGCGCGCGGCGCTGTCAACGGTCGCGGCAGCAGCGTGCCGTTGGTCGTGAGGGGGCGCTGTCGGCGGTCCTGGCGGCTCGGTGTTGACGGACATGGCGGCGCCGCTTCGCGGTGCAGGCTGTTGGCAGGGCCCGCACCCGCCGATAGAGTGCCTGCATGATCCTCTACCTGGACTGTACGAACGGCATCAGCGGCGACCGGCTGGTCGCGGCGCTGCTCGACCTGAGCGGCGCACGGCCCGGTGCCCGCGGCCCTCTCGACAAGGTCGTGCGCCCCGTCCTCAAGGCGGCGGGCATCGACCCCCGTCTGGCGACGGTCGAGGCGGTGCGTCGCGGCCGCGTCGCCGCCCTGGTCTTCAGGGTCGCCGACGCCCCGGGCTTCGCCAGCTTCGACGAACTGATCATGTCGATGTACGCGTCGTCCGTCGCCCAGCCCCACGCCGACATCGTGGCCGCGGTGGCCGATCGCCTGCGCGCGGCGGAGCACGCCGTGCACGGAGAGGGTGACGAACGGCGTCACGAGCCCTGCGCCGTGACCACCGCGGTGGAGCTGATCGCCGCCGCCGCGCTCGTGCACGATCTGGGGCCGGAGCGCATCGTCGCCTCCCCGCCGGCGCTCGGCGTGGACCGCGCGCCGAGCGCCGGCGGGGAGGCGAGCGCCTCGGCGGCCGTCGTGCTGCAGCTCCTGCACGGGTGCCCGGTCGCCGACGAGCGCGAGAGCGGCGAGAGCGGCGGTGCCGAGTACGCCGACGAGGTCGCCGCCGATGCCGCCGGCGATGGATCCGTCGCCGACGAGTCCGTTGACGAGGGCGCCGCTGACGACGACGGCGGGGCGCTCGGCCCGGGCACCGCGGCCGAGGCTACGACCCCGACCGGCGCGGCCTTGCTCGCGCACTTCGCCGACGACTTCGGCGCGCCGCCCGTCGGCACGGTCGCTGGCGAGGGCTTCGGCGCGGCCCGCCGCGGGCGCCCCGGCCGGCCCGACGTGCTGCGGGTCGCCCTGATCGCCCCGGCTGCGGTGGGTGCCGACGCCGAGCTCTCGCCGGACCCGCCGAGCGCCGCAGCCGAGGACTCACCCGAGGCCAGCACCTCGCTCGTCGCCGCCGACGTGCCCGCGGCCCACGTCGAGGCCCGCGCCGATGCCGCCCATGTGTCCGCGCAGGAGGCCGAGCAGCCGGCCGGCGAGGGGCCGGTGGCGGACGCCGAGGACTCGCCTGACGGTCCGGCCCCGTCGGATGCCGCGGCTTGGTTCGGCGTCACCCCGGAGCCCACCGCCGAGTCCTCATCCGCCGCCGCGATGTCGTCCGACGACGACGCTGCAGTCGACGCCGACGCCGCAGCGGACGACGACGCTGCAGTCGACGACGGACGACACCGCAGCGGACGACGACGCTGCAGTCGACGCCGACGCTTCAGTCGACGCCGACGCTGCAGCTGACGCCGCGCCCGACGCCGCTCCGCTGTGGGGCGCGTCGCCCTTGTTCGGCGCCGGGCTTGCGCCGGGTGCCCTCACGCCTGATTTGGAGCGCACTCACGAGACCGACGCCGCGCCGTGGTTCGCCGCGCCTCTCGTCACCCTCCCCGGCACCGACGACGACACGCCCCGCGGCGATGAGCCAGACGCCGCCGCCGACCCCTTCCTCACCCCTTCAGGTGACCTGCCCGACAGGACGCCCGATGCCGATGTCCCCGGCGAAGCGGAGGCGGAGGCCGAGCCCGAAGACGACGACACGCTCGCCGGCGTCAAGCTCAACGACACTCCCAACGACGTAGCTGTCGGGGCCGAAGACGACGTATCCGCCGACGCCGACGACGAGGCCCACGACGATGCGGTGGACCTCGACGGGCCCGACGACGCCGGCGATGCGCCTGGCGAGGCTGCCGGCGACCCGCCCGACGACGCCGAAGACGACCAGGACACGCTCGTCGGGGGCGCACACGCGGACGCCGGCGGCGTACCGGGTGCGGAGTCCGAGCCCGGCGCCGAGGCCGTACCCGCGTCGGCCCTCCCGCCCACCGGGCACGTCGTGCTCGAGACCAACATCGACGACATGAGCGCCGAGCTGCTGGCGCATGCCGCGGAGGCCCTGCGCGAGGCCGGCGCGCTCGACGTCTGGTTGACGCCGGCGCTGATGAAGAAGGGCCGCCCGGGGACGGTGCTGCACGTGCTGGCGGCGGCGAACGAGCAGGAGCGCCTGGCCGGGGTCGTCTTCGCCGAGACCACGACCTTCGGCCTGCGCGTGCTGCCGGTCGGCCGCCTGTACGCCGAGGAGCGCCGCGAGACGGTGCGCATCGCCGGGCACGACATCGGCGTCCGCCTCGGGTACGCCCAGGGACGGCTGGCCACGGTCTCGCCCGAGTACGAGGACTGCCGCGGCGCGGCCGCCGAGCTCGGTCGCCCGGCACGCGTGGTCTACGAGGCGGCCCAGGCGCGAGCCCGCAGCCGCTTCAGCGGTCACTGAGCGCGACGCCCGCTCGCGGCGGCATCCAACCGGATAGGCCGCCACCGCCCTTTTTGCAGGTATTGTCTCTGGGCGCCCCGGACGGGCCGCCACTCTTGACACGATTGACCCTCGAGATGGGGCGTCTGTACAATCCTTCACAAGGGAGTGGAGCCGAGCTCCCGGTCGCCGGCCGCGGCGGTCCCCCGCTCGATCACGGCCGGCGTCCGCTTGTTCTCGGTCCGAGAGAGACGCGCAAGAGTGGTAACCGAAGGAGGACGCGTTGACCGTCAGCGGCAGGATCACCCGCAAGAACCCCGTCCCCAGTGACATCGAGATCGCGCAGGCGGCCACGATGCAGCCCATCCAGGCGATCGCCGAGAAGGCGGGCATCCTCGACGACGAGCTCGAGCTCTACGGCACGCTACAAGGCCAAGATCGACTACATGGCCGTGCTCGAGCGGCTCAAGGACAAGCCCGACGGCAAGATCATCGACGTCACCGCCATCACCCCGACGCCGCTCGGCGAGGGCAAGACGGTCACCGCCATCGGCCTCGCCGAGGCGCATGAACGCCATCGGCATCGACACGATGCTGGCCCTGCGCGAGCCCTCCCTGGGCCCGGTCTTCGGCATCAAGGGCGGCGCCGCCGGCGGCGGCTACTCCCAGCTCCTCCCGATGGAGGACCTCAACCTCCACTTCACCGGCGACATCCACGCCGTCGGCACGGCCAACAACCTGCTCGCGGCCATGGTCGGACAGCCACCTGATGCACGGCAACGAGCTCGAGATCGACCCGCTCACCATCTCCTGGCGGCGCGTCGTCGACCTCAACGACCGCGCCCTGCGCGAGATCGTCATCGGTCTCGGGCGGCGGCTCAACGGCATCCCGCGCGAGACCGGCTACGACATCACCGTGGCCAGCGAGGTCATGGCGATCCTCGGCCTCGCCACGTCGCTCAAGGACCTGCGCGAGCGCCTCGGCCGCATCACCTTCGGCTACAGCACGTCGGGCAAGCCCGCTCACGGCCGACGACATCGGCGCCGGCGGCGCCATGACCGTGCTGCTCAAGGACGCCATCAAGCCGAACCTCATGCAGACCCTCGAGGGCAACGCCGGCGCTCGTCCACGCCGGCCCCTTCGCCAACATCGCCCAGGGCAACAACTCGATCATCGCCGACAAGGTCGCCATGAAGCTCAGCCGACTACGTCGTCACCGAGAGCGGCTTCGGCGCCGACCTGGGCGCCGAGAAGTTCATGGACATCATCTGCCGCTACGGCGGATTCGCGCCCAGCGCCGTGGTCATCACCTGCACGATGCGCGCGCTCAAGATGCACGGCGGCCTGCCGGTCGACCCCGAGCTGCTCAAGGCCGAGAACAACGAGGCGCTCGACCAAGGGCTGCGAGAACCTCGCCAAGCAGATCGAGAACATGAAGTACTTCGGCGTGCCCGTGGTGGTCACGCTCAACCGCTTCGCCTTCGACCGCGACACCGAGGTCGAGATCGTGCGCAAGGAGGCCATCGCGGCCGGTGCCGAAGACGCGGTGCCGATCAGCGTGCACGCGCTCGGCGGCGACGGCGGCCAGGAGGCGGCCGAGGTCGTCAAGGCGGCGGCCGACAAGGGCGGGGATTTCAAGTTCCTCTACCCGCTCGAGGCCTCGATCAAGGAGAAGATCGAGACGATCGCCACGAAGATCTACGGCGCCGACGGCGTCGACTACCTGCCTGAGGCCGAGGCAGAAGATCAAGCTGTTCACCGAGCAGGGCCTCGACAAGCTGCCGCTCTGCATGGCCAAGACGCACCTCTCGCTCTCGCACGACCCGGCGCTCAAGGGCCGGCCGCGCGGCTTCCGCGTGCCGATCCGCGACATCCGGCCGGCGACCGGCGCCGGGTACCTGTACCCGCTGCTCGGCGAGATGCGCACGATGCCCGGCCTGGCCAAGCGGCCGGCGGCCGTCGACGTCGACATCGACGTCGAGACCGGCCGCATCATCGGTCTGTTCTGAGTAGTTGAGGAGCGCGACGGCGCGCCGGCGGCAACGACGCCGGCGCGCCGCGCCCGGAGGTGTGTGGTGAGCGAGCACGAACCCATCGTCTACGCCCGCGAGGCGCTGCCCGTCTATCTCGACGACGCGGCGTCCGGCAAGCCGGCCCCCGGCGGGGGCAGCGTCTCGGCCTGCGTCGGCGCCCTCGGCGCGGCCCTGACCTCGATGGTCTGCAACCTGACCATCGGCAAGGAGAAGTTCGCCGAGGTCGAGGAGCGCATGAAGGGGGTGCTGGCCGCGTCGGAGGCCGCCCGCGCCCGGCTGCAGGAGCTGCTGCAGGAGGACACCACGGCCTACAACGGCGTGCTCCTCGCCTACCGTCTGCCCAAGGGCACCGACGAGGAGAAGGCGGCGCGCCACAAGGCGGTGCAGGACGGCCTCATCGTCGCCGCCGACGTGCCGCTCCGGATCTGCCGCGTCGCCATCGAGGTCTGCCGCCTGGCCAAGGTGGCGGCCGATCTGGGCAACGCCAACGCCGTGACCGACGCCGGCATCGGCGCCCTGCTCGGCGAGGCGGCGGCCGTCGGCGCCGCCCTCAACGTGCGTATCAATCTCGGCTCGATCGAGGACGAGGCGTACGTCGCCGCGGCGGCGGCCGAGATCGACGCCATCCTCGTCGAGGCCGCGGCGCTGCGCGCCGAGGTCCTCGCCACCACGCTCGCCAAGATCTGACACGAAAGGGACGTCATGGCTGCACGCATCATCGACGGCAAGGCGATCGCGGAGATCGTCCGCGAGGAGATCCGCGCCGAGGTCGAGCGCCTCGCGGCGACCGGCGTCAAGCCCGGGGTCGCCACCATCCTCGTGGGCGACGACGGCGGGGCCCGCTTCTACCGCGGGCAGATCGAGAAGAACACGGCCACGGTCGGCCTCACCTACTTCAACCACGAGCTGCCGGCCGACACGAGCGAGGAGGA
Source organism: uncultured Thermoleophilia bacterium (assembly GCA_963814545.1). Lineage (GTDB taxonomy): Bacteria > Actinomycetota > Thermoleophilia > UBA2241 > UBA2241 > UBA2241. The sequence goes on from CAWFDC010000008.1 coordinate 91,680, forward strand.
CGTCCTCGAGCTCGTCGCGAAGCTGAACGCCGATCCGGCGGTGCACGGCATCCTCGCCCTCATGCCGATGGCCGCCCACATCGACCAGAACAGGGTCTTCAACGCCCTGGCCCCCGAGAAGGACCTCGACTGCGTGAACCCCGCCAACATCGGTCACGTGCTGCTCGGCGACCAGCTCTTCGCCCCGGCGACGCCCTCGGCCTGCATCGAGATCCTCGACCGCGAGGGCGTGGAGCTGCAGGGCCTCGACGTGACGATCGTCAATCACTCGAACATCGTCGGCAAGCCGGTCGCGCTGCTCTGCCTCAACCGCAACGCCTCGGTGCACGTCGTGCACGTGTTCAGCAAGGACGTGCCCGCCGCCTGCCGCGCGGCCGACGTGCTCATCTCGGCGGCTCCGGTGAAGGGCCTCATCAAGGCCGACATGGTCAAGCCGGGCGCGGTCGTCGTCGACGTGACCACGATCCGCGACGCCGAGGGCAAGCAGATCGGCAGCCTCGAGTTCGACGCCGTGTGCGAGGTCGCCGGCCACGTCACGCCCGTGCCGGGCGGCGTCGGCCCCGTCACCAACGTGATCCTGCTGAAGAACGCGCTCGCCGCCTGCAAGGCGCAGGTCGGCGCGGCGTGAGGCGAGAGCCGGCCGGCGCGACATGCGCCGCCGGCGCCGGCGTGGTTGAATGGGCCGGCGGCTGCAAGGGGCGCGCCTCACGGGCGCGCCCGAGGACTGACGGCGTGAGGCGGAGTTGATGCGATGCCGCGGCGAGTGACACGTACCCCGGCGACCGCTCGCCCTCCCTGTGGGGGTCGACGGTCCGGACCTCGAGCGAGTCGGGGCGATCGTCGACGATCTCGACCCCGCCGGCAATCTGATCGCCGTTCTGCAGCGGCTGCAGCAGGAGTTCGGCTACCTGCCCGAGCCGGTGATCGACGAGCTCTCCCGGCTGAGCGGGGTGCCGGCGTCGCGCATCTACGGCGTCGTCACGTTCTACGCGCAGTTCTCGACGACGCCGAGCGGGCGGCACCGCGTCTGCGTCTGCCACGGCACCGCCTGTCACGTCGCCGGCGCCGGGCGGATCACCGAGGCGCTCGAGCAGGAGCTCCACGTCGAGGACGGCGGCACGACCGGGGACATGGAGTTCACGCTCGACTCGGTGGCCTGCATGGGCGCCTGCTCGCAGGCGCCGGTCATGCGCGTCGACGACGACACCTACGGCAACCTGACGGCCGACCAGACGCGCACCATCGTGCGCGAGCTGCATCGCCGAGCTGGGTATCGAGGTCCGCCGGCCCGGCGCCGCCCCGGAGCCGGCCGCCGAGGGCGGTGAGCGGTCGTGAGCGCGCCGCCCCCGACGGCGGCGTGCGCGTCGAGGTCGCCGACGACGCGGACGGCCGGCGCCGTATCTCCGTCTGCGCCGGCACCGCCTGCGTGTTCGCCGGCTCGCTCAAGATCCGCGACGCCTTCGTCGAGGAGGTGGAGGCCGCCGGTCTCGGCGACGAGGTCGACGTCCGGGTCAGCGGCTGTCACGGCCTCTGCTCGCAGGGCCCGCTCGCCGTGGTCTCCGGCGACGACACCTACTATCCCCGGCTCAAGCTGCGCGACGTGAAGCGCGTCGTCGAGGAGCACCTCGTGGGCGGCACCCCGGTCGAGAAGCTCTTCTACGTCGACCCCGCCACCGGCGAGCGCGTGCACTGTGCCCACGACATCCCCTTCTACCGCCAGCAGCGGCGCATCGCCCTCCGTGACGTCGGCGTCATCGACCCGGAGAGCCTCGACGAGTTCCTCGCGCGGGGCGGCTACGAGGCCGCGCGCAAGGCGCTCACCACGATGACGCCGGAGGCGATCATCGACGAGATCCTCGCCTCGGGGCTGCGCGGCCGCGGCGGCGCCGGGTTCCCGACGGGGATGAAGTGGAAGTTCGCCCGCCAGTCGCCGGGCGACGTGAAGTACGTCATCTGCAACGGCGACGAGGGCGACCCCGGCGCCTTCATGGACGCCTCGATCATGGACGGCGACCCGCACGCCGTGCTCGAGGGCATGCTGATCGCCTCCTACGCCATCGGTGCGCGCGAGGGGTACATCTACGTGCGCGCCGAGTACCCGCTGGCCGTCCGGCGCCTGCGGCTCGCGATCGCCGAGGCCGAGGGGCGCGGCCTGCTCGGCGACGACCTCTTCGGCTCGGGCTGGGGCTTCCACCTCAAGATCAAGGAGGGGGCGGGCGCCTTCGTCTGCGGCGAGGAGACGGCGCTGATCGCCTCCATCGAGGGTCGTCGCGGCATGCCGCGCACGCGGCCGCCGTTCCCGGCCGTGCGCGGCCTCTGGGGCAAGCCGACCAACATCAACAACGTCGAGACCTACGCCAACGTGTCCTGGATCATCGCCAACGGGTCCGCTGCGTACGCCGCCGTGGGCTCGGAGACGTGCAAGGGCACCAAGGCCTTCAGCCTGGCCGGCAAGATCGTCAACGGCGGCCTCGCCGAGGTGCCCATGGGCTCCACCCTGCGCCACGTGATCTTCGACGTCGGCGGCGGGGTCAAGGACGGCAAGGCCTTCAAGGCGGTCCAGCTCGGCGGGCCCTCCGGCGGCTGCGTGCCGGCGGCGCTGCTCGACACGCCGGTCGACTACGAGAGTCTCGCCGCCACGGGGGCGATCATGGGCTCCGGCGGCATGGTGGTCGCCGACGAGACCACCTGCATGGTCGACCTCGCGCGTTACTTCCTCGAGTTCACCCAGAGGGAGAGCTGCGGCAAGTGCGTCCCCTGCCGGCTCGGCACCAAGCGCATGCTCGAGATCCTCGAGCGCATCACCGCCGGCGAGGGCGAGGACGGCGACATCGAGCGCCTCGAGAAGCTGGCCACGACGATCAAGAAGACGAGCTTGTGCGGCCTCGGCCAGACGGCGCCGAACCCCGTCCTCACGACGATCCGCTACTTCAGGGACGAGTACGTCGCCCACATCGACGAGCACCGCTGCCCGGCCTGCGCCTGCGACGCGCTCATCGCCTTCTCGATCGACCCCGATCTGTGCACCGGCTGCACGCTGTGCGCGAAGAAGTGCCCGGTCGGGGCGATCACCGGCGACAAGAAGCAGGCGCACCGCATCGACCAGTCACTCTGCGTGCGCTGTGACTCGTGCCGCGCCGCCTGCCGCTTCGACGCGGTCAAGGTGGTCAGCGGCCCCGAGCAGATCGCCGCCGCGCTGCGGGCCGAGGCCGGCGACTGACGGGGCGCGCGGCCGGGGCCTCCGGGCCCCGCCCGCGCGCCGCCCGTCGGGCGCCGTCCCGGCGTCCCGCCCCGGCTCCGCCTCGGTCCCGGACCGCGCTCGGCCCGGCGCGCCGGGCCGGCGCGTCGCCGCGGCCCGGGACGGCGCCACGCGTCCGGGCCCATCCTCGCGGCTCGCCCGCCCTTACTCTGCCGGTGCGCTTTCGAGCGACCGCGCGGGTCGCAGCGCCGGACCCCCGCGGCTCGTGCCTGCGGATCTCGCAGCCGGGGGCCACGCGCGGCATCCTCACCACGGCGTCTGGCCTTCGGACATGAGGCCTCGAGGTCTGCGAATATGGCAAGCCGTACGGTCAGCTAGCGGTCGTCGTGCGGCGACAGTCTCTCGGTGATGGCGAGAGCTATGCGACTGGAGCTGCGTTTTCACTACGACTTAGTCTCCGAGATCCAGCGAGTATTCGAAGCAGATTCTCACTTGCGCCGACGCCGCGAAGCTGTAGGATGGGCGCGCTTCGTCAACGGAGCGGATCTGCCGGCTCGAGCCAGGGAGGTGGCGTCAGGAAACGAGCGACTGGGGGGGGAGCCGCCCGCACGCGGGCGGCGGAATGTCATTCGAAAGGAGGCACAGGGTGGCGGAAGAACTCGCGTTCGCCCGCAAAGCGAGCGGCCTTGTCCGCGGCCTGTCGATGACCGACGCGTTCGCCGTCGGCTTCATGAACCAGGGCATCACACCGAGCATCTGGACGATGATCACGTGGGGGCTGGGGACCTACCTCACCGGCAACCTCTTCTGGGCCACGGTCATCTCGCTGCTCATGGTCGGCTTCGGCTTCCCGCTGGTGTGGGGCATCCTGTCGGGCAGCATGCCGCGGTCGGGCGGCGAGTACATCTACAACTCGCGCATCATCAACCCGATCGTGGCCATCGCGGAGAGCTTCGGCAACGCCTTCGTGATGATCTTCTGGGTCTACATCCTGGCGCCGTGGGTCGCCGACCCCGGTCTCGTGATCATCGCCGAGTACCAGGGTTGGGACTGGCTCTACAACGTCGACAGCGGTGAATTCTTCGGGCTGTTCTCTTACGAGTGGGGCGTCTTCATCGTGGCGACGATCACCAACGTCATCGCCTTCCTCACCATCGTCTTCGGGGTCAAGATCTTCGCCCTCATCCAGAAGGGCGTCATGATCTTCGCCCTCGGCGGCGCGGCCGTCGTCACCGGCGCGCTCACCTTCACGAGCAAGGCGAACATCGCCGAGAGTTGGGACGCGTTCGCCGCCGAGTACGACTCTCTCACCTACGCCGAGGTGGTGCCCGCGGTCTCCGCGGCGATCGGCGAGGCGGTGCCGACCAGCTCGACGCTGTACGGCACGCTGGGCGTGATGGTCGCGGGCTCGTGGCTCTTCGCCTACGCCTACTTCTGCGTGTTCGTGGCGGGCGAGGTGAAGCGGCCGGACAAGACCCTGATCGCCGCCAACTTCGTCGCCGTCCTCGTGCCGGCGCTGCTCATGATCTGGACCTCGCTCGCGATGTACCGGGTCATGGACTTCGAGTTCATCTCGGCCACGGCATGGATCGACAACAACGGCGGCATCGACGGCTATACCTTGCCCTTCCTGCCCAGCTACATGAGCCTGGCGTACATCGCCCACTCGAACTGGTTCGTCGCCCTGGCGGCGGGCGGCTCGTTCATGCTCTTCTGCTTCTGGTACGTGGCGCTGTCGTATCCTCGCCTTCCCGCGGATCATCTTCGCCTGGGGCATGGACCGCATGGGCCCGAAGTGGTTCACCGACATCAGCCCGCGCTGGGCGTCGCCGGTCAAGAACTACATCCTCTGCTTCGTGCTCTGCCAGGCCGCCATCGCGCTGTACACCTTCTGGATCGGCGAGTACATGCAGGGCCTGACCGTCACCGGCATGGAGATCGTCTCCGTGTGGGGTGTCACGACGATCGCGGCCCTGGTCTTCCCCTACATGAAGCGCTCCAAGGGCATCTGGGACTCCTCGCCGTACAAGAGCTGGAAGTTCCTCGGCGTGCCGCTCGTCTCGTGGGGCGCCTCGTGTCGCTCGTCTACCTCGGCATCCTGTTCTACTTCCTCATCATGACCGAGGAGATGCGCGATTCGAACCGCGACTCGTGGATCCTGTACGCGGTCGTCTGGGTCATCGGCATCATCTGGTACTTCTTCTGGACCGCCCGCAGCAAGAAGGTGGGCGTCGACGTGTCCATGACCTACGGGGAGCTGCCGCCGGAGTGATCCGGGGCGCTCTTCAAGCTCGACGGGCGGGGCGGCCGGTGGCCGCCCCGCCCTTTTGCCGCCTCGGTCACTGCAACGCGTTCCGCTGTCGTTTCGCGACACGTGAGACGGCACATCTTTGCCGAATCCGACGGATTTCGTGCCGCGCGGCTTGACTTCGCGCTTCGCCGGGTGTCGTAATAACGCGTCAGTCAGGGTCGGCGAGGACCGGGGGGTCTGGGTGCCGTTCAGTCTCGATACCATCGACCGCAAGATCGTCTCACTCCTGCTCGAGGACGGGCGCATCTCCTCGGCCGAGATCACGCGGCGCATCGGGCACGTCTCCGAGCGCGCCGTGCGCTACCGCATCGAGCGCCTCATCCGCTCCGGCGTCATCCGCATCAGCGCCATCGTCAACCCGCAGGCCGTCGGCTTCAGCATCATCGGCGACGTGCTGGTCGACGTGGCGCCCGGCAAGCTGCAGGACGTCGCCGCCCAGCTCGTCGAGTTCGACACGGTCAGTTACGTGGCCGGCTCCGTGGGTGAGGGCGATCTGAGCCTGCAGGTGTACGCGCGGGACACCGAGGAGCTCCTGCGCTTCGTCAATGAGGTCATCGGCAAGATCCCCGGGGTCACGCGTACCAAGACCTACATGGTGCCGTGGAAGCTCAAGGACGTGTACGAATGGCACGTTCCCGTCGAGGCTGCCGAAGAAGGGAGGGCGACAGGCTGAACCACTTGTCCTGCGGTCTACGTCCTGGTCACACCGCCACGGCCGGCGCACAGGCGCCGTGCAGGCGTGACCGAGAACCGAAGAAGGGGGAATTGTGGCCGAAGAGCTAGCCTTTGCCCGCAAGGCGAGTGGCCTCGTCCGGGGCCTCTCGATGTGGGACGCGTTCGGCGTTGGCTTCATGAACCAGGGGCTCACGCCCTCGATCTGGGTCATGACCAGCCTCGGCGTCGGCATCTACCTTGGCGGCAACCTGATCTGGGCGACCATCGTCTCGGTGATCCTCGCCGGCATCGGCTTCCCGCTCGTCTGGGGCATCCTCGGCGGCTCGATGCCGCGGTCCGGCGGCGAGTACATCTACAACTCGCGCATCATCCATCCCATCGTCGGTATCGGCGAGAGCTTCGGCAACGCCTTCGTGTGGATCATGTGGATCTACGTGCTGGCGCCGTGGCTGGCCGACCCCGGGTTCGTCATGCTCTCCCAGTTCATGGACTGGAGCTGGGCCTACAACGCTGAGGCCGACACCGTCATCGGTCTCTCGTACGCCTGGGGTGTGTTCGTCATCGCGACGATCGCCAACATCATCGCCTTCCTCTTCGTGGTGTTCGGCATCAAGTGGTTCGCGCGTATCCAGAAGGTCGTCATGATCTTCGGCATCGGCGGGTGCATCGTGCTGCTCGCCGGCATCTCGATGTACAACCAGGCCGACTTCCTGGCGGGCTGGAACGAGATCGCCGCGACCTACGGCTCGCTCAACTACGACGAGTTCCTGGCCGCGGCGAGCGCCGCGGCGGAGTCGCCCATGCCGACGACGTGGAACTGGTCCGACACCCTCGGCGTGATGGTCGCCGGCTCGTGGCTCTTCGCCTACAGCTACTGCATCACGTTCATCGCCGGCGAGGTCAAGCGGCCCGACAAGACCATCATCCTGTCGAACCTCTTCGCCATCCTCGTCCCCGGCGCCTTCATGCTCTGGGCCGCGATCGCTCTGTACCACATGGTGCCGTTCGACTTCTTCTCGGCGACCCAGTTCGTCGACAACGCCGGGACCGACGTGATCGAGGGCTACACGGTGCCCTGGTCGACGCACTTCCTCGGTCTGCTGGCGATGGTGAACCAGAACAAGCCGCTGCTCTTCATCTCGGTCATGTCGTTCCTCGCCTTCGACCTCTGGTGGGTGGCGCTCTCGTACCTGGCCTTCCCGCGCATCATCTTCGCCTGGGGCATGGACCGCATGGGCCCGAAGTGGTTCACCGACATCAACCCGCGTTTCGCGAGCCCGGTGAAGAACCACGTGCTCTGCCTCGTCCTCGGCCAGATCGGTATCGCGCTCTACGTCTTCTGGCAGAACGAGACGATGCAGGGACTCGCGGTCACGGCGATGGAGATCTTCTCGGTCTTCGGCGTCACGGCCATCGCCGCTCTGATCTTCCCGTACGTGAAGAAGGCGCGCGGCATCTGGGACGCTTCCCCGTACCGCAACTGGAAGCTCGCCGGCATCCCGGTCGTCACGCTGGGCGCCATCGTCCAGCTGGTCTACCTGGGCATCCTGGCCTACTACTTCTTCTTCATGCCCGACCCGGCGAAGCGGCTGGAGGGCTTCACGACCAGCACGATCGATGCTCATCGTCGTCACTTGGATCGTCGGCATCGGTTGGTACTTCTTCTGGAGCTGGCGCAGCAAGGCCGTCGGCGTGGATACGTCGATGACCTACGGCGAGTTGCCGCCGGAGTGAGCAGGTAATACCAATGCGGGGAGCGGGAGCGTCGCTCCCGCTCCCCGCGCTTTTCGGAGGTGTCAATGATCAAGCTGTTCTTCGTCACCGACATCCACGGGTCCAACGTCTGCTACCGCAAGTTCCTCAACGCTCTGCCGATCTACGGGGTCGACGTCGCCATCCTGCTCGGCGACCTCACGGGCAAGGTGCTCGTGCCGCTCGTCGCCAAGGGGAGCGAGCAGTGGGAGTGCACTCTCATGGGGCAGTACCGCGAGATCAACGGGCAGGAGGAGCTCGCGGCGATCAAGAAGACCACGGAGAACGCGGGGTACTACTGGGTGCACCAGAGCCGTGAGGAGTTCGACGACACCCGCGCCGACCCCGCCAAGATCGACGCCCTCTTCAAGCGTCTCGTGTTCGATCGCGTGCAGGAGTGGCTCGACCTCGCCGACGAGCGCCTCGAGGGCAAGCCCTTCCAGATGTACATGGCGCCCGGCAACGACGACTGGTTCGTGATCGACGACATGATCGACGCGGCCAAGCTCGTGCACCCGTGCGACCGCCGCGTCGTCGACCTCGCCGGCCACGAGATGATCACCAGCTCGGCCTCCAACCCGACGCCGTGGGACACCCCGCGCGAGATGAGCGAGGAGGACCTCGAGAAGCACCTGCGCGAGCTCTGCGGCCTGGTCAAGAACTACGAGACGTCGATCTTCAACTTCCACGTGCCGCCGCACGGGTACTCGCTCGACCTCTGCCCGAAGCTCGACGAGAACCTCACCATGGCCGCCGACGAGAAGATCCACGCCGGCTCGCTCGGCGCCAAGAAGGTGATCGAGGAGTTCCAGCCCCTGCTCGGGCTGCACGGGCACATCCACGAGTCGCGCGGCGCCCAGAAGGCCAAGCGCACGCTGCTCATCAACCCCGGCAGCGAGTACTCGGAGGGCATCCTCAAGGGCGTCCTCATCATGCTTGACAAGAAGAAGGTGAAGGACTACGTGTTCACCTCCGGGTGAGCCGTCTCCCCGCCGTACCGCGACCGTGTCGGAACTGAGTCTGAAAGGGGGTCGATAGATGGCGAAGGAGTTCATCCTCCCGAAGGACATCCCACTCGACCAGTACCCCAAGCCCGAGGTCTTCCTCGAAGAAGGCAAGCATCTGGCGGTGGAGGGGCAGAAGCGCGGCATCAACCTGCGCGTCATGGGCCCGCTCGCCCTGCACTACTACTTCCCGGACCAGGTCGACCTGTACGCCAAGCTCGAGCGCCTCGGCGACCGCTACTTCACCGACATCGACTACGCGTCGTACGGCAAGACGCGCAAGAAGATGATCGACTTCATGAAGGACATGGGCTACGAGGCCGACCTGCACACGATGATGGTCTCGGGCAAGACCCGCCACATCTACTTCGGCGGCGCCGTCCCCATGATCGACGTGTTCTTCGACAAGCTCAGCTACTGTCACGAGGTCGACTACGAGGGCCGTCTCGACCTCGATCCCTACAGCGTCTCGCAGGCCGATATCCTGCTGCAGAAGCTGCAGATCTGGGAGATCAACGACAAGGACCTCAAGGACATCGAGTACCTGTTCACGGTGGCCGACTTCGGCGAGGACGACGAGAAGAAGGTCAACGTCGGCTACGTCGCCCGGCGTTTCGCCGACGACTGGGGCTTCTGGTACACCGGCACCACCAACCTCGACCGCGTGAAGACGCACGTCGACACGGTGGCCGTGCTGAGCGACGACCAGAAGGCCAAGGTCAAGCAGGTGGCCGACAACGTGCGGGCGCGCATCGACGAGGAGCCCAAGACCAAGGGCTGGAACAAGCGCGCCAAGAAGGGGACCGACAAGATCTGGTACAACCAGGGCTTCTCCGACTGGTGAGTGAGGCCGCATGACGGCCTTCTCGACAGGCTGTGGCGCGGGGCGACGCCGTCGGCGGGCGCCCCGCGCCACACGCGTCTGCGGGGCCGGCCGCGGGTGAGCGCTCGCGACGCCGGCCCGGGGCGTGACCTCACGCCGCTCTTCGACCCGCGGTCGATCGCCGTCGTCGGCGCCTCGAACGATGCGTCGAAGTGGGGCGGCGACGTGGCCGCGCGCCTGGCGCGCGGCCACGACCGTCGCCGCCTGTTCTTCGTCAACCACCGCGGCGGACTCGTGCAGGGGCGCGAGTCGTACCGCTCGCTGCGCGAGCTGCCCGAAGCGCCGGACATGGTGATCCTCGCCGTGCCGGCGCAGGCCTTCGAGGCGGCGCTCGACGACGGGCTCGCCGTCGGCGCGCGCGCCTTCGTCGGGATCCTCGCCGGTCTCGGCGAGACCGGGGCCGGCGGCAAGGCCCGCGAGCGCGCCGCCGTCGCCCGCCTGCGCGCCGCCGGCGCGGTCATGATCGGGCCGAACTGCATGGGCGTCGCCGATACGGCGAGCGGTCTGCAGGCGGTGGCGTATCTCGATGTCCCGCCCGGCGGACTCGCCTTCGTCTCCCAGAGCGGTGGCCTCGGTGAGGAGATGGTGATGCGCGCGACCGAGCAGGGGGTCGGCTTCTCGCGCTACGTGACCCTGGGCAACCAGGCCGACCTCACCATCACCGAGGTCCTCGAGTCCCTCGTCGACCACGAGCCTGCGCGGGCGGTGGCAGTGTACGCCGAGGACCTCGGCGACGGGCGCGCCTTCGCGCGGGCCGCCCGTGACCTGGTCGCCGCGGGCCGCCCCGTCGTGCTGCTGAGTCCAGGACGGAGCGCGGCCAGCGCGCGCGTCGCCCGTTCGCACACCGGCTCCCTGGCTCCCGACGCGGCCGTGCTGGACGCCGCCTGTCACGCCGCCGGCGTGGTCCGTGTGGCCACGATCGGCGAGCTCTTCGACGCCGCCGTGTGCCTGCTGCCCGGGCGCCGGATGCGCGGGTGCCGCCTCGCCGTCGTCTCCGACGGCGGCGGCCACGGCGGCCTCGCCGCCGACGTCGCGGCCGCGGCGGGCCTCGACGTCGGCCCGCTGGGGCCGGAGGTCGTCGCCGGCGTGCGCGCGGCCCTGGCGACGAGCGTCGGCGAGAACCCCTTCGACTTCGCCATCGGCACGGTGGAACCGCAGGCGTACGGCGCGGTCGTCGATGCCCTCGCCGAGGCCAACGGCGTCGACGCCGTGCTCGCCGTCGGCCAGCTCGGCTACTGGGGTGCGCGTTTCGCCCACTTCACCGAGCAGGTCGCGGCGGAGCGCGACGGTGCGCGGAGGATCGGCGCCGCCGCGGCGCGCTCGGGCACGCCGGTCGTCGTCTGCAGCACCTACCCAAGATCTCCGGCCGCGGCCGCGCTGCGCGAGAGCGGCGTGCCCGTGTACCACGAGACCGACGCCGCGCTGACCGCCCTGCGTCACCTGGTGGAGGTGCACGAAGCCGAGGGGCGCCTCGAAGAGGAGCGGGAAGGGAGTCGCGATGACGGTCTGCCCGAGGTGCCGCCGCCGGCGCCGCCGCTCGGCGGTGTGGTCGCGGCAGCGGCAGCGGCGCCGCCGGTGTGCGCCAGCGCCGCCGCCGCGGTCGCGGGCGACTACTGGCTGGCGCGCGAGGCGCTCACGGCGGCCGGCCTCGAGTCGGCCGGCGCCCGCCGCGCCCTCGACGGTGAGGGCGCCGTGACCGCCGCCGCCGATCTCGGGTACCCGGTCGCCCTCAAGGCTCTCGGTCTGCTGCACAAGTCCGACCAGGGTGGTGTCGCGCTGGGGATCGGCAGCGCCGGCGAGCTGCGCGCGACCGTCCGCGACATGCACGCCCGGCTCGCCCCGCCGGAGTACGCGGTCGAGCGCATGGCGCCGGTCGCCGACGGCGTCGAACTTCTCGTCGGCTGCCGCTGGGACCCGCACTTCGGTCCGGTCGTGCTGGTCGGGCTCGGCGGTCTGTTCGCCGAGCTCCTGCAGGACGTGCGCCTCGCCTTGGCGCCGGTGAGCGAGGCGGGCGCCGCGGAGCTGCTGGGGCAGCTCCGCGGCGCCCCGCTGCTCACCGGCGGCCGCGGCCGGCCGCCGCTCGCCGTCGCCGCGGCCGCTGCCGCGGCCGCGGCGCTGTCGGCCTTCGCCGCCGCGCACCCCGAGTTCGCCGAGCTCGAGGCCAACCCCTTGCTCGTCACCACCGACGCCGCCCTGGCGCTCGACGCCCGGCTGGTCCGCGCGCGCCCGCCGGCCTCGGCGGGCGCGCGCGACCCCGAGAGGAGCGGCGATGGTGGCTGAGGACAGCGGCAGCGAGCGCAGCGACAGCGAGCGCAGCGACGACGCCCGCCGAGGCGACGAGCGCGGCGTGGCGCCGAGGGTATTGGTCACGGCCGCGGCGAGCGGCATCGGTAGCGTCGTCGCGGCGCGGTTCGCCGCGGCCGGGGCGAGGGTGCACGTCTGCGACGTCGCCGACGAGGGGCTCGCCGCCTTCGCCGCGGAACACCCCGGCATCGGCGTCTCGCGGGCCGACGTCGCCGACCCCGGCGATGTCGACCGCCTGTTCGCGGAGGCGCTGGCCGGCCTCGGCGGCCTCGACGTCCTCGTGAGCAACGCAGGCATCGCCGGGCCGGTCGGTCCGGTGGAGGACATGGATGTCGAGGGCTGGCGCCGGACGCTCGACGTCAACCTCACCGGCGCCTTCCTCTGCGCGCGCCGCGCCGTCCCGGCGCTGAAGCGCTCCGGCGGCGGCTCCATCGCCCTCATGTCCTCGAACGCGGGGACCATGGGCCTGCCGTACCGCGGCCCTTACGTCGCCACCAAGTGGGCGCTGATCGGCTTCGCCAAGACGCTGGCCATGGAGCTCGGCCCGTCCGGCATCAGGGTGAACGCGGTCTGCCCGGGGGACGTGGACGGCGAGCGCATCCGCAGGGTGATCGCTCTCGAGGCCGAGGCGCGGGGCCTCAGCGAGGAGGAGGTCGTCGCCGAGCGCGTCGCCGCCGTTTCGCTGCGTACCATGGTCACGGCTGACGACGTCGCCGAGCTCATCATGTTCGTCTGCTCGGCGGCGGGGGCGAAGATCTCCGGCCAGGCGCTGCTCGTCGACGGCAACGCGGAACGGGCGTAGCCTCCCGGCCGAGGCTGCTCCGCCGAGGCCGCGGCTCCGCCGTGGCCGCCTCCCGGCGGCAGCCGCTCTGCTGAGGCCGCGGCTCCTCCGTGGCCGCCTCCCGGCGGCAGCCGCTCTGCCGAGGCCGCGGCTCCGCGGTCGCCGCCGTCCGGCGGAGGCCGCCGTTCGCCGGAGGCGGTCGTTCGACGGGCGCACGCGAAGGGGGCCGGCGCCTCGGGCGCCGGCCCCCTTCGCCCCCTCATCGGCCGGCGGTCGCGTGACCGCCGGCCACGGTCGGCTCAGTGCAGCTCGGTGAGCTCGCCCCTGAGGTGCTTCTCGCGGGTGGCCACGAGCACGCGCTCGACGCGCTCGACGACCTGGTCCATCTGCTCTTGCGTGAGCGTCGCCGGGGGCTCGATGCGGAAGGTCTTGGCGTTGAACAGTGTGCCGCCGACGAGCACGCCCTCGCCGAACAGGCCGGTGCTCATCGCGTAGCCGAACTCGGGGGTGACGAACTCGAGGCCGATGAGCAGACCGAGGCCGCGCACGTCCTCGAGGACGTCCGGGTAGCGCTGCTGCATCTCCGCGAAGCGCTCCTTGAGCCAGGCGCCCTTGCTCGCCGCCTGGCCGGGGATGTCCTCCTCGAGGGTGGCGTGCAGGGCGCCGATGATGGCCGCCGTCGCCATGGGGTTGCCGCCGAAGGTCGTGGTGTGGATGTACGGGTTCTCGAACATCGCCTCGAAGACCTCGGGTGTGGCCATGAAGTTGCCGACCGGGATCACGGCGCCGCCGAGGGCCTTGCCCATGGTCATGATGTCGGGCGGGCAGTCCCAGTGCTCGATGCCCCAGAGCGTGCCCGTGCGGCCCATACCGGTCTGCACCTCGTCGACGATGAGCAGCACGCCCCACTTGTCGCAGATCTCGCGCACCTTGGGGAAGTAGTCGTCGGGCGGCACGATCGCGCCGGCCTCGCCCTGCACCGGCTCGACGATGAAACCGGCGATGTCGAGGCCGATCATGTCGCAGATCGCGAGCTCCTTGTCGAGCGCGTCGGCGTCGCCGTACGGGATGAACCGCACGCCGGGGAGGAGGGGGTAGAAGGGCGCGCGGAACTCGCCCTTGCCGCTCACACTGAGCGAGCCCATCGACTTGCCGTGGAAGCCGCGGGTGCAGGCGATCATGCCGTTCTTGTGGCCGGGCTTCTGGTGGCTCCAGTAGAGCTTGGCCAGCTTCATCGCGCCTTCGTTGGCCTCGGTGCCCGAGTTGCAGAAGAACGAGTACTGCAGCTTGCCGGGCGTGGTCATGGCGAGCAGTTTGCTGGCGTAGCCACGCATCGGGTCGAGCAGCTCCTGCGAGTGCAGGGCCTGGTGCTGCAGCTGGGCCTGCACGGCATCCTTCACCGTGGGGTGCCGGTGGCCGAGCATGTAGATGCCGAAGCCGCCGAGGCAGTCGATGAACTCGTTGCCGTGGATGTCGTAGAAGCAGTTGCCCTCGTCGCGCCACTCGACGGCGGCGTAGTCGGTGGACACCGACTTGCGGTACTCGAGGATGCCGGGGTTGACGTACTTGTCGAAATTCTCGATGCAGTCGGCGATCACGGCCTCCTGCGTCTCGGGCGTGACGTCGCGCGTCTGCATGAGCTGGAGGGCTTTGCGCGTCTCCCTCAGGGCCAAGTCACGGGTGCGGTCGTCCATTCAGTCCCCCAATCCTCGTGTGTCCGCCGGCTGTCGGCTCTGGAATACCGTGTTTTGCGGTATAGTTCGTACAACCGACCGAGAAGCGCGGGTAGCATATCGCACGCCGCCCGCACACGCAACGCCCGAGGGGGAGCACGTGGACGACGGCAGGAGGTCGCGAGAGGCGGGCGAAGTCTCTGGCGTGCCGCCCGCCGACCCGCCAGCCGATCGCCGCAGCGTCGAGGACCCCGTCGCCGGCCTCTCGCCGACGGCCCGCCGGCTCGTGGCCGCCGCGCGCCGGGTGCTGGCTCGCGGCGGCTTCGAGGCGCTGACCGTCGAGGCCGTCGCCGCCGAGGCCGGCGCCTACCGCGACGCCGTGCGCTACTACTTCGGCGACAAGGCGGCGTTCGTCGCCACGGTCGTCGACGCGCTCGCGCACGACCAGACGGTCGACGCCTTCGAGAAGACGCGCGGGCTGCCGACGGGCGCCGCGCGCGTCCACGCCCTGGTCGACGGCGACCGCGAGCTGGCCGAGGACACGGCCTCGTTCCGCGACTTCTTCACCATCGTGCCGCACGCCCTGCGCGACGAGGAGCTGCGGCCGCGGGTCGCGGCGCTCTACGACTGGTACCGCGACCTCTACGTGCGCTCACTGGCGGACGGCGTGGAGGACGAGGTGCGCGCCCGGCTCTACGAGCACGCGCACCTCATGTCGGCGGTCACCGACGGCCTCGCCCTGCAGAAGGCGCTCGACCCCGAGCGGGTCGACCTCGAGCGCCTCTTCGGCCTCTGGGAGCGCATGCTGCGCGCCTCCCTCGAGGAGCTGCTGCCGCGCTGAGGGCCCCGCGGCGCTGCGCGCTCCCGGGCTGTCGGCCGTGCCGCCGTGAGGCCGTGGACCTGGTCCACGAGCCTCGCGCCTCGGCTGCTCGGGTGTATCAGCCGGGGACCACCGAGGCCGCCGCTCACAGCTGACAGTGTGCCTGCGCGGCCCCCGCGCGAGCGTGGCATTTTACATTCGCGCGTGCCGCGGTATACGCTTCGTTCCGTGTAACCGCCGCCGGACATGTGGCGGCCGGCGGCCGCCGTCGCGGCCGACACGCTGTTCTGTACGAGGAGGGAAGTTCGTTGGCGCAGGGGACCGTGAAGTGGTTCAGCAATGAGAAGGGCTATGGGTTCATCGAGCGGGAGGACGGCGATGACCTCTTCGTCCACTTCTCGGAGATCGCCATGGACGGCTACAAGACGCTGACCCAGGGTCAGCGTGTTGAGTTCGAGATCACCGAGGGGGACAAGGGGCTGCAGGCGTCACGGGTCATGGTGGTCGAGTGACCTGAGCGCCGGCCCGCGCGTACGCGCACTCGGCGATCGATCGGAGCCCGCCGGCCGTCAGGCCGGCGGGCTCCGTTTCTCTCGGAGTCCGGCTTCGCGCCAGTCCTCCTCACGTGGTCCCGCGCCGGCGCCTCGCCGCCGTTCCCTGTTCTTGTCCCGCTCACGGGGCTGGAGTAGGATAACCGTCCCTTTCGGCCGCTTCGGCAGGGGAGACCGACGATGATCACCGACGACGACGTCCGCTACGTGGCTCGGCTCGCTCGCCTGCGGCTCGAGCCCGGCGAGGCCGAGCGCATGACCGGCGAGCTCGCCAAGATCCTCGAGCACATCGACAAGATGTCCGAGCTCGACACCGCCGACGTGCCGCCGACTGCCCACGTCCTCGACGTCGTCAACGTGCTGCGTGCGGACAAGGTGCGCCCGAGCCTCGACCGCGACGACGCCCTGAAGAACGCGCCGGCCGTCGCCGACGACTCGTTCCGCGTGCCGAGGATGGGGTGAGCGGCGTGCTCGACCCCCTGCGCCTGAGGGCGCGCGAGGCCAAGCGGCTGCTGGTCGACGGCGAGGTCTCGGCCGCCGAGCTGACCAAGGTCTACCTCGACCAGATCGCCGCCGTCGAGGAGCGCGTCCACGCCTTCATCCGCGTGACCGCCGACAACGCCGCCAAGTACTCCACCAAGATCGACCGCGAGATGCAGGCCATGCGCGGCCCCCTGGCGGGGCTGCCCCTCGCGGTCAAGGACAACATGGTCACCGAGGGCGTGACCACGACCTGCGCCTCGCGCATCCTGCACGACTACGCTCCGGTCTACACGGCCACCGCGGTGCGCAAGCTCTGGGACGCCCACGTGGTGATGCTCGGCAAGACGAACCTCGACGAGTTCGCCATGGGGTCGTCGACCGAGAACTCGAGCGTGCAGGTCACGCGCAACCCGTGGGACCTCGCCACCGTGCCCGGCGGCTCGAGCGGCGGCTCCGCCGCCGCGGTCGCCGCCGGCGAGGCGCTCTGGGCCCTCGGCTCCGACACCGGCGGCTCGATCCGCCAGCCGGCGGCGCTCTGCGGCATCGTCGGCATGAAGCCCACCTACGGCGCCGTCTCGCGCTACGGCCTCATCGCCTTCGCCAGCTCGCTCGACCAGATCGGGCCGCTGACGCGCTCGGTCTACGACTGCGCGCTCCTCCTGCGCCACATCGTCGGCAAGGACCCGTACGACGCGACCAGCGTCGAGCTGCCCTTCGAGGTCGAGCTGCCCGACGGCGACCGCCTCGACGGGCTGACCGTGGGCATCCCCGGCGAGTACCTCGCCCTGGGCATCGAGCCGGGGGTGCGGGCGCGCTTCGACGAGACCGTCGCCCTGGTCGAGGAGCTCGGCGGGCGCTGCGTCGAGATCAGCCTGCCGCACACCGAGTACGCCCTGCCGGCGTACTACATCATCGCCCCGGCCGAGGCGAGCGCGAACCTGGCGCGCTTCGACGGCGTGCGCTACGGCCACCGCGCCGAGGGCGCCGAGGACCTGCTCGAGATGTACGAGCGCACCCGCGGCGAGGGCTTCGGCGCCGAGGTGAAGCGGCGCATCATGATCGGCACCTACGCCCTCTCGGCCGGCTACTACGACGCCTACTACGGGCGCGCGCAGCGCGTGCGCACCCTGGTGCGCCGCGACTTCGCACGCGCCTTCGAGGGTGTCGACCTCATCGTCTCGCCGACCTCGCCGACGGTGGCCTTCAGGGCCGGCTCGCGCACCGACGACCCGCTGGCCATGTACCTGAGCGACATCTGCACGATCCCGGCGAACCTCGCCGGGCTGCCGGCGCTCTCGATCCCCTGCGGGCTGAGCGACGGGCTGCCGGTCGGCTTCCAGCTCATCGGCCCGGCGTTCAGCGAGAACCGCCTGCTCAAGGCGGCGCACGCGCTCGAGGGCGCCCTCGGCTTCGAGACGGCGCCCTCGTTCCGCGACTCCCGTGTCGCGCCCGCCGCCGCGACCGGCGCCGCGCCGGCGACCCCCGGGGAGGCGTCGTCGTGAACGCCTGGGAGCCGGTCATCGGCCTCGAGATGCACGTCGAGCTCGACACCGCGACCAAGATGTTCTGCGGCTGCGCCGTGACCAAGGGCGACCCGCCCAACACGCACACCTGCCCGGTCTGCCTCGCGCACCCCGGCGCGCTGCCCGTCGTCAACCAGCGCGCCGTCGAGTACGCGACGCGCATCGCCCTCGCCCTGCACTGCACCGTGCGGCCGCGCAACGTCTTCCACCGCAAGAACTACTTCTATCCCGACCTGCCCAAGGCGTACCAGATCAGCCAGTACGACGAGCCGCTCGCCGTCGAGGGCTGGTTCGAGTACTGGGTCGGCGACGAGAAGCTCCGCTGCCGCATCAACCGCGTGCACATGGAGGAGGACGCCGCCAAGCTCGTCCACTCCGGCGGCGAGGCGGGGCGCATCGCCGGCTCCGACTACACGGTGGTCGACTTCAACCGCGGCGGCACGCCGCTGATCGAGATCGTCACCGAGCCCGACATCCCGTCGCCGGCGGCGGCCCGCGAGTTCCTCCAGCAGCTCCGCGCCCTCGTCATCGAGCTCGGCGTCAGCGCCTGCAACATGGAGGAGGGCCAGATCCGCTGGGACGCCAACATCAGCGTCCGCCCGGCGGGCAGCAGCGAGCTCGGCACGCGCACCGAGCTCAAGAACATGAACAGCTTCCGCTTCCTCCAGCAGGCGCTCGAGGCCGAGCTGCCGCGCCAGGTCGAGATCCTCGAGGCGGGCGGGCGGATCGAGCAGGAGACCCTCCACTTCGACCCCGAGACGGCGACCACGACGCCGCTGCGCTCGAAGGAGGAGGCCCACGACTACCGCTACTTCCCCGAGCCCGACCTGGTGCCGCTCGAGATCGACCCCGCCTGGGTCGAAGAGGTGCGCGCCGCGCTGCCGGAGCTGCCGGCGGCGCGCACCGACCGCTTCATGGCCGCAGTACGGGCTCTCGCGCCAGGACGCCGCCGTGCTCGGCGCGCACCGCCCGCTGGCCGAGTACTACGAGCAGGTGGTGGCCCAGGGCGTCGACGCCAAGCTCGCCGCCAACTGGACGATGGGCGAGTACCTCGCGCACCTCAACGCCACCGGGCTCGAGCCCGGACACGGCCCGGTGACCCCGGAGCGGCTGGCCAAGCTCGTCGCGCTGGTCGCCGGCGGCGCCGTCTCGACCAGCGCCGGCAAGGAGGTCTTCGCCCACATGGTCGAGGACCGGGCCGAGCCCGACGAGGTGGTCGAGAAGTACGGCCTCGGCCAGCTCTCCGACGAGGCCGAGCTCGAGACCCTCGCGGCGCGCGTCATCGCCGACTACCCGGCCCAGGCCGAGCAGTACCGCGCCGGCAAGCAGCAGGTGCTCGGCTTCTTCGTCGGCCAGGTCATGAAGGCGACGGAGGGGCGCGCCAACCCGAAGCTCGTCAGCGAGCTGCTGCGCAAGGCACTCGACCGGTAGACGACGGCCGTGCGCCAGCCCGACGTCGACCCGCACGGCCTCACCGACGCGCCCGAGCGCCGGCGCCGGCGCCGTCTGCCCTACATCATCGTCGGCGTCGTCCTCGCGGCCGTGGTCCTCTTCGTGTGGCTGAACGACCGCCAGCCCAGCACGTGGAAGAACGACGAGTGGGGCATCGCCCTCGAGTTCGACAACCGGTTCATCAACCTGAGGGGCCGACGAGGACACTCGGTCGTACCCGAAGGGAGTCTGTTCGGCAACGCCTGGGTCAGCCGCAACAACCCGCTGGGATGGGACGAGTACAGAGCGTCACTTCAACGGCTTCTACGTGCCAGGTGGAGGAGCCGTCGGCCGGAGCTGAGCGGCCTCGCCGGTCGATGAGACTCATGCGGGGTCGAAGCGAGTTGGGTGCGGGCCGACGGCGGCGTCCTCCGACTCGACTCCCGGGCGAGCGGACTGCGGTCGGCGGGCGGCCCGCGGTGACGTTCACCGATCGACGTCCGGATCGACGGCGTCGCGTGGCGGGAGCGAGGCGTGGATCGTACCGGTGGGCGACCTCTTGTACGTGGTGCGCGTGCAGGCGCGTGTGAGCGACTGGGAGAAGGAATCTCCCGCGCTGATCGCAGCGGCGGAGTCGCTGCGTATCACCGAGGGCGCCGGCGACTGACTCGCCGGCGCCGGCCTGCGGCTCCGCCGGCGTGCGGCGCCGGCCCCGCGGTCCCGGCGCCGCGGGCCGCACGGCCGGCCGCGCGGCGCGCTCAGACCACGAGCACCAGCCCGCTCCAGCTGAACTTCTCCCGGGAGCCCATCTTCAGCTTGAGGCCGGCGTTGTGGTACGTGCTGAAAACGTCGATGCCGGCGGCCTCCATCGAAGGCCGCGCCTCGTAGGGGTGCTTGCAGAGCTGCGTCGTGTCGCAGTAGCCGACGGGGTCGTCGGGGCGGTAGCAGAGGTAGCACGTCGAGGCCACGTAGCCCACGGCGAAGAAGTAGCCCAGGTTGTGCGCCCGGCGCTCGATCTCCATGACGACGTCGTGGAGCCTGAACCAGAGCGCCTGCTGCACGGAGCGGTCGAACTCGATGGCGCGCTCGTCGTACTGCAGGCGGCAGAGCGGCTGGTCGCCCTGGATCAGATCCCAGTACTCCTGCGGCAGCTCCATCGAGACCTCGGTGAGGATGGCGTGCTCGTACTTGGCGACGACCTGCGCCGTCTCCTCGGCGGTCGGCGAGAACGGCGGGTCCATGAGGCACTGCCCGTAGCACTCGCAGGGCGGGATCCTGCACTTCAGGGTGACCCGCTCGTCGGTCGCCACGTGGCGCGCGGAGATCAGCTTGGCGAAGTCGGCCCCGCGCTCCTCGGCGGCGGCGCAGATCGCCGCCATGTCCCGCTCGAAGGCGGGGACGTCCTCGCCGGCGATCGCCCAGGTGTGCTTCGGATAGACGGGCTCGTACTGCGTCATCGCGCGCTCCTTTCGAGCGCCGCGCCCGTCGGGGGCGGCGCGCCGTCCGTGTCGTCCGCCGCGCGCCGCCCCGGTCGGCCGGAGCGGCGCGCGGCCCGGTGACGCCTCACGCGGCGATTGCACACGAGCGGCGCGGCGCGGTCAAGGCGCGCCGCGCCGCTCGTGCCGACCTTGCCAAGTCCGCCGAGCCTGTGGAACAATCGTCGTCCGGCCCGCGCCGCGGGGAGCACGCCTGCGACGCGGCGTCTCCCTCCACCCGACCTCACGGCCATCGTCCTCGGGGCCGCCCCCGGGGCCAGCGAAACGGCAGGTGCACAGTGATGGACGACCTCTCCAGCTTCGTCATCCCGAACGGACGGCAGCAGGCCGCCGAGCCCTCGGTCTACATCGACGACACGACCCTGCGCGACGGCGAGCAGACGGCGGGCGTCGTCTTCTCGAACCACGAGAAGATGCGCATCGCCAAGCTGCTCGACGAGGTGGGCGTCCACCAGATCGAGGTCGGCATCCCGGCGATGGGCGGCGACGAGAAGAAGGTCATCACCGAGATCGTCGAGCTCGGCCTCGACACCTCGATCCTCGCCTGGAACCGCGCCGTCGTCGCCGATGTGCAGCACTCGGTCGACTGCGGTGTCGACGCGGTCGCGATCTCGATGTCGGCCAGCGACATCCACATCGAGCACAAGCTGCAGAAGTCGCGCCAGTGGGTGCTCGACCAGATCCGTGAGTGCGTCGCCTTCGCCAAGGAGAAGGGTCTCTACGTCTCGGTCAACGCCGAGGACGCCTCGCGGGCCGACCTCGACTTCCTCCTGCGCTTCGGCCTCGCCGCCCAGGCCGAGGGCGCCGATCGCCTGCGTTTCTGCGACACCCTCGGCATCCTCGACCCGTTCGACACCTACAACGTGATCAGCTTCCTCAAGAAGCAGGGCGTGCGCGTCATCGAGATGCACACCCACGACGACTTCGGCATGGCGACCGCCAACGCGCTGGCCGGCATCAAGGCCGGCGCCACCTACGTCAACACCACGGTGAACGGTCTCGGCGAGCGCGCCGGCAACGCGGCCCTCGAAGAGGTCGCCATGGCGCTCAAGCACATCGGCAAGGTCGAGGTGGGTCTCGAGACGCACCGCTTCCGCGAGCTGTCGGAGTACGTGGCGGCGGCGTCGGCACGCAGCATCCCGGCGTGGAAGTCGATCGTGGGCACCAACGTCTTCGCCCACGAGTCGGGCATCCACGCCGACGGCGTCATCAAGAACCCGCTGAACTACGAGGCCTTCTCGCCCGAGGACGTCGGCCTCGAGCGCCAGATCGTCGTCGGCAAGCACTCGGGGACGCGCACCATCTACCGCAAGTTCCAGGAGTTCGGTCTCGAGCTGAGCCAGGACGACTGCGACGCGATCCTCGAGATGGTGCGCAGGACGGCGGTCGAGCTCAAGCGCGCCCTCTTCGAGAAGGAGCTCATGTACATCTACCGTGACTACATCACCCGGCTGGGCGAGGCCGTGCCGATCGGTAACGGGGGCGCCCCCGACCCGGCCGCCGGGGGCGCCGGGTGAGGTCGCTCACCCTGGCCGAGCGGCTGCTCGCCGCGCACGCCGGGCTCGACGAGGTGGAGCCCGGCCAGATCGTGGTCTGCGACGTCGACGTGGCGATCGCCCAGGACGGCACCGGGCCGCTGGCGATCCAGCAGGTCGACGAGCTCGGCGCCGCGGTGCGTGCAGGCGCCGACCTGCGTGTTCTTCATCGACCACGCGGCGCCGGCGCCGCGCAGCGAGCTCGCCAACGCGCAGCGCACGATCCGCGAGTTCTGCGCGCGCGCCGGGGCGACGCTCTCCGACGTCGAGCTCGGCGTCAGCCACCAGCGCGTGGCCGAGTCGTACGCGAAGCCCGGCGACCTCGTCATCGGCGCCGACTCGCACACCTGCACGGCCGGCGCGCTCGGCGCCTTCGCCACCGGCATGGGCTCGACCGACGTCGCCGTCGGCATGGCCACCGGCAAGACCTGGCTGCGCGTGCCCGAGACCTTCAGGGTCGAGATCGCCGGCGAGCTCGGCGAGCGCGTCGAGGCCAAGGACCTGATGCTCACGCTCATCGGCCGCCTCGGCGCCGACGGCGCCACGTACAAGGCGCTCGAATTCGGCGGCGACGGCGCCGCGCGGCTGCCGATGCACGGCCGCCTCACGCTCGTCGAACATGGCCGTCGAGGCCGGCGCCAAGGCCGGCCTCTTCGCCAGCGACGAGACGACGCGCGCCTTCCTCGCGGCGAACCGGCGCGAGGCCGACTGGCGTGCGCTCGCGCCCGACGCCGGCGCCGGTGTACGAGCGCGTCGTCGAGATCGACGCCGGCGCGGTCGTCCCGACCGTCGCCCGGCCGCACACGGTCGACAACACGGCGCCGGCCGCCGACCTCGGCGACGTCGCCGTCGATCAGGTGCTGATCGGCACCTGCACCAACGGCCGCCTCGAGGACCTGCGCGCGGCGGCGGCCGTCCTCGACGGCCGCCGCCGCGCGCCCTCGACCCGTCTCGTCGTCACGCCGGCCTCACAGGCGGTCGCCCGCGCGGCCGTCGCCGAGGGCCTCCACGAGGTGTTCATGGCCGCCGGCGCCGTGGTGACCAACCCCGGGTGCGGCGCCTGCGTCGGCATCCACGAGGGCATCCTCGCCGACGACGAGGTCTGCGTGAGCACCGCGAACCGCAACTTCAAGGGCCGCATGGGCAACCCCGCGGGCCGCATCTACCTCGCCTCGCCGGCGACCGCGGCGGCCACGGCCGTCGCCGGTCACATCGTCGACCCGCGCGAGCTCTGAGGCGGCCCCGCCGCCCCGGGAAGGAGACCATCATGGCCACGTCCTACGACCGCCCGCCGGAGCTGGCGATCGACCCCGACAAGCTCTACACGGCGACCATCGCCACCGACCGCGGCGACATCGTCGTCGAGCTCTTCGCCGACAAGGCGCCACAGACCGTCAATAACTTCGTCTTCCTCGCCCGCGAGGGCTTCTACGACGGCGTCACCTTCCACCGCGTGATCCCCGGCTTCATGGCGCAGGGCGGCGACCCGACCGGCTCGGGGCGCGGTGGCCCCGGCTACCGCTTCGAGGACGAGTTCCACGCCGACCTGCGCCACGACGGGCCGGGCGTGCTCTCGATGGCCAACGCCGGCCCCGGCACCAACGGCTCGCAGTTCTTCATCACCCAGGGCCCGACGCCGCACCTCGACGACCGCCACACCGTGTTCGGCAGGGTGGTCGAGGGCATGGACGTCGTGCTCGACATCCCCGAGCGTGACCCGATGAAGGCCCGTGAGCCCGGCCTCGCGATGAACAGCGTGACCATCGCCGAGACGGAGGCCTGAGGCGGCGATGGGGGAGTTGAACGGCCGCGCCTGGACCTTCGGCGACGACATCTCGACCGACCACATCGCGCCGGGGCGCCTCTTCCACCTGCGCACGGACCTGCCCGAGCTGGCCAAGCACGTGATGGAGGACGCCGACCCCGGGTTCGCCGCGGCGATGAGCCCCGGCGACCTCATCGTCGGCGGGCGCAACTTCGGCCTCGGCTCGAGCCGCGAGCACGCGCCGCGCATCATCAAGCTGGCCGGCGTCGGTGCCGTGCTCGCGCAGTCTTTCGCGCGCATCTTCTACCGCAACGCGATCAACGTCGGCCTGCCGGTGCTGCAGTGCGACACGAGCGGCATCGAGCAGGGCGACGAGCTGGTCGTCGACCTGACGGCCGGCGAGGTGCGCGACGTGACGAAGGGGCTCGTCGTGCCCTTCGTCCCCCTGCCCGACGTCATGGTGACGATCCTCGGCGACGGCGGCCTCGTCGCCCACGTGAAGAAGCACGGCGGCTTCGCCCTGCCTGGCTCGTGAGGCGAGTCGCCCGCCGTTCAGCCCTTCGAGACCAGTCCCCGTCCCAGCGACCACGCGGAGGCCCATGGCGCACAGAGTGACCCTCATCCCCGGCGACGGCACCGGCCCCGAGCTCGCCCGGGCCCTCGAGACCGTCATCGCCGCGACCGGCGTGGCGATCGAGTGGGAGCGGCAGGACGCCGGCCTCGACGTGATGGCCCACTACGGCACCCCGCTGCCCGAGCACGTGCTCGCCTCGGTGCGCCGCAACCGTGTCGCCATCAAGGGGCCGATCACGACCCCGGTCGGCACCGGCTTCCGCAGCGTCAACGTGGCGCTGCGCAAGGAGCTCGACCTCTACGCCTGCCTGCGGCCGGCGCAGTCGCTCGAGGGCGTGCGGAGCCGCTACCGCGACGTCGACCTCGTGATCGTGCGCGAGAACACCGAGGACCTCTACGCCGGCATCGAGCACATGGTCGGCGAGGACGCCGCCGAGAGCATCAAGATCATCACCCGCAAGGGCAGCGAGCGCATCGTGCGCTTCGCCTTCGAGTACGCCCGCCGGCACGGCCGGCACAAGGTCACCGCAGTGCACAAGGCCAACATCATGAAGTGCACCGACGGGCTCTTCCTGCGCGTCGCCGGCGAGGTCGCCGAGCGCTACCCTGACATCGAGTTCGAGGACCGCATCGTCGACAACATGTGCATGCAGCTCGTGCAGAAGCCCGAGTTGTACGACGTGCTCGTGCTGCCCAACCTCTACGGCGACATCGTCAGCGACCTCTGCGCCGGCCTCGTCGGCGGCCTCGGGGTCGCGCCCGGCGCCAACATCGGCGACGAGGCCGCCGTCTTCGAGCCCGTGCACGGCAGCGCGCCGAAGTACGCCGGGCAGGACAAGGTCAACCCGACGGCGCTGCTGCGCAGCGGCGTCCTGCTGCTCTACCACCTCGGTGAGGACGCGGCGGCGGCGCGCATGCAGGAGGCCATCGCCGCCGTGATCGCCGAGGGCAAGACGGTCACCTACGACCTCGGCGGCAGCGCCGGCACGCAGGCGATGGCGGCCGCCATCGCGCGCCGGATCGTGGGCTGAGGCCAAGGCCGGCCGCCGCGGGCCGGGCGCACACGACGGAGAGGATGGCGCGATGGAAGAGAACGAGCGGCGCATCAACCTGCACGCCACGCCGGAGATGATGGCGGGCGTTTACGCCAACTTCGCCAACGTCAGTCACTCCGAGTACGAGTTCTCGATCACCTTCGTCCGCCTCGATCACGAGAGCGAGGAGGACGACCAGGTCAACGGCGTCGTCGTGAGCCGGGTGAACATGTCGCCGCGCTTCACGCGTGAACTGCTCGACGCGCTCCAGGACAACTACGCGAAGTGGGCCACGGCGCAGAGCATCCGCGACTTGCCGGAGACGCCCCCGGACGAACACTGACCCGCGCCGGGGGCGGCGAGGGCCGGGCCGGGCGCCATGAGTGACGTCTCCTTCTGGGTCTGGGTGTTGCTGGCGTTCGGCGCTGCTGCCGCCTGGGGGCTCACCGTCGTCGTCAACAAGCGCACGCTGCAGTACGTCGACCCGTTCGCGTTGAACCTCATCATGCGGGTACCGACAATCGCCCTGGTCGCGCTCGCCGCCGGCGTTCTCACGGTCACGGACGCCTGGGACCTGGGGTTCGGGATGACGTGGGGGGCCTTCGCGTGGATCACGGCCTCCGCCGTCGTCACCTGGCTCATCGCGTTCAACGCGTACTACCTGGTGCTGCGTCTCGGCGCCCTCGGCGTGGTGACGCCGATCATGGCCACCGACCCGCTGTTCACAGCGGTCTTCGCCGTGATCCTCCTCAACGCCGCGCCGGGACCACTCGTGATCGGCGGGCTGGTCCTCTCGACCCTGGGCGTCGTCCTCATCTCACGCTGGATGGAGCCGCGGGCGGACGCCTTGCCGCCTGACGTGGCCCTCGAGGCCCTGGCCGACGCCGGGCAGTCGGGCCCCTCGCCTGTGGGGCCACTCCTCACCGAGCCGGCGGCGGCCCCCGCCGAGCCGGCCACGGCGGCGGCCCCCGCGGAGACGGCGCCGCCGTTCGCGGATCCGGCGGCGCCGGCCAAGTCGGCCGCCCGCCTGCGCTTCGACGTCATCGCCCTCGCCTTGCTGGCCGCGGCGGGGTGGGGTCTGGGGCCGGTGTTCATCGAGCTGGCCACGGAGTCGCTGGGCGCCGCCAGCGCCACCATGATGCTGCAGAGCCAGACGATGGGGCTGCTGATGCTGATCCCGATCGTCTGGCGGCGGCACCGCGTGGTCGTGCGGCGCCTCACCGGCCCGGAGTGGCGGCTGGTCGTGCGCTTCGTTCTCGTCGCCAGCGTGCTCGAGGCCTACTTCGCCGTCGCCTACTACCTCCTGATCGACGAGATCGGCTCCGTCCTGACTGTGTTGATCATCGCCTCCTCGCCGGTGTTCGCGATCCTCGGAGGGATGCGGTTTCTCGGGGAGCGCTACACCTGGAAGCTCGCGATCGGCGCCGCCGTGACGCTGGTCGGGGTGGCGATCGCGACGCTCGAGGGCGTCTGAGGCGGAGTACCGGCATGCTCTTCCGCTTGGCCGGTCATTCTCGCGCGGCCCCTACGGTGCTAGCATGAGCTCACGGGGCCACGATAAGCACAGCGACGGATCTGGGGGAAGCATGGGCGAGATCGACCACCTTATCGCAGGCGTCCGCGACGGCAGGATGAGCCGCCGGCAATTCGTGACCCGGGCGCTGGCCGTTGGCCTGTCGCTCTCGAGTGCGTCGGCGCTCCTCGCGGCCTGCGGTGAGGAGGAGGACGCGGCGCCGGCGGCGATGGACACGACGGTGCCGGAGTCGATCACCTTCTACAACTGGGCCGACTACATGGATCCCGACCTGAAGCAGCGCTTCCAGGACGAGACCGGCATCGAGGTGAAGGAGAGCTTCTTCGACACCAACGATGACCTCCTCGCCAAGATGAAGGCTGGGGCCACCGACTTCGACGTCGTCTGCCCCGGCGGCTACATCGTCTCGATCATGCGGCAATCGGGCCTGCTGCAGCCCCTCGACATGTCGCTGATCCCATCGTTCAGCCAGATCATGCCGGAGCTGCAGAAGCCGGCCTTCGACGACGAGGCCGACGGTGGCAAGTACTCGGTGCCCTACATGTTCGGCACCTCGGGTATCGGTGTGCGCACCGACAAGGTCGCCGAGACGGTCACCAGCTGGGACACGATGTGGGACCCGAAGTACGAGCGCGAGCTGACCATGCTGAGCGCCGAGCGCACCGTTTTCGGTCAGGTGCTCCTGTACCTCGGCTACTCGATCAACACGACCGTTGAGGCCGAGGTCGACGCCGCGCGCGACAAGCTCATCGAGCAGAAGCCGCTGGTGCTCAAGTACGAGGCCTCGGGTCTGGCGCGGACGATGGCCGAGGGCGTCCCGCTCGTCAACTGCTACGACGGTGACGCCGCTGTCGCCAAGCGGGACATCGGTCCCGAGTTGCTCGACTACGTCGTGCCGTCCGAGGGCTCGGTCTTCTGGGTCGACAACCTGGCGGTCCCCAAGGCGGCGCCGAGCCCGTACGGCGCTCATCTCTTCATCGAGTTCCTGACCAAGGCGGAGATCGCCGCCCAGAACAGCACCTGGATCGGCTACCAGACCCCGAACAACGACGCCTTCGCGATGATGGACGACCCCGTCATCGCCGAGTTGCGCCCGACCCCCGAGCAGTGGGCGGCGGGCGAGATCGTCGACGACGTCGGCGAGTTCAACAGCTACTACACCAACGCCTGGACGCAGGTGAAGAGCGCCTGAGTCGCCGTTGGGGCTGGGACGCCGGTGGGTGGGGCGGCGGCGCGCCGGGACGGCGCGCCGCCGCCTCCTCCGTCGGCGACGCGTGAGCCGAAGCCTTCGGCCGGCAGAGGGAGATGAAGCCTCATGAGCAGGAGTGACGCCGACGTTCTCGTGATCGGCGGGGGCATCATCGGTGTGTCGTGCGCGTATTACGTGGCGCGTGCCGGCAGGCAGGTCACGCTCATCGAGCGCGACGAGGCGGTCTGCCCGGTGGGTGCCAGCAGCTATGCCAACGCCGGCCTCGTGATGCCGAGCGATCCGTATCCGCTGCCGTCCCCGGGCGTCCTCGGGCAGGGGGTGAAGTGGCTGCTGGACAGCTCGAGCCCCCTGTACATCCGGCCGCGGCCCAGCCCGGCGCTCGCGCGCTGGCTGCTGGGGTTCGCCGCGGCCTCCCGCGAGAGCCGCGTGCGGCGTGGCATGCCGGTGCTGCGCGCCCTCGGCGTCGAGGGGCTGAAGGCGTTCGGCGAGGTCTGCGAGTCGGGCCTTGTCGAGGCCGGCTACAAGCACACCGGGATCCTCAGCCTGTACCTGACCCAGGCGGCCCTGGACGCCGCCGCGGTAGGCGCCGCCCCGCTGAAGGAGTCGTTCGGCGTCGAGGCCGAGGTCTGGGATTCGGCGGCCGTGCACGAGCGTGTGCCGGCGGCGCTGCCCGGCGTGGTCGGCGGCGTGTTCACCGCCGAGGACGGCCACGTCGATCCGCTGAAGCTCACCCGGGGGATGGCCCGCGCGGCCGAGGACCTGGGCGCGACCGTGCTGACGGCGACCGAGGCTATCGGCTTCACGCGCGCCGGCCGCCGGGTGACCGGCGTGATGACGACGCGCGGCATGCTGCGCGCCGAGACGGTGGTCCTGGCGGCGGGCGTATGGTCGGGAGGTCTCGCCCGCGGCCTGGGCCTGTCACTCCCTCTCGAGCCGGCGAAGGGCTACAGCGTCACCGTGCCGCGCCCCGAGGGTGTGCCCGCCGATCTCGCCCTCTATCTGCCCGAGGGCCACGCCTGCGTGACGCCCTTCGGTGACGGGCTGCGGTTCGCCGGCACGCTGGAGCTCTCGGGCATTAACGACCGCGTGCTCACGAACCGCATCGCGGCCATCCGCCGCGGCGCCGGCCGCTACTTCGGCGGCGTCGAGACCGCGCCGCCGACGGCGCTCTGGCGCGGGCTGCGGCCGATGACGCCCGACGGCCTGCCGATGGTCGGGCGGGCGGCCGCGTACGACAACCTCGTCTTGGCGACCGGCCACAACATGAACGGCATCATGTACGGCCCGGTCACGGGCAAGCTGGTCGCCGAGTCGATCGAAGGCCGCGAGCCGTCCGTCGACCTGACCCTGCTGAGGCCCGAGCGCTTCGGCATCCTGTGACCTGACGAACGGAAGCGGCGGCCGGGGCGGCGCGCGCCGCCGGGGCCGCCCGAGACGGAGGTGCAGCGTGAGCGACGACACGACCCCGCAGATCAGGGTCATCAGCCCGGCCGACGTGGTGTGGAGTGAGGCGGCGCGCAACCCGGACGAGACCGACCCGCCGGGCGGCGAGTTCACCGCCGCCGGATCGCCGGACGGCAAGTTCAACGTCGGGTACTGGAAGCGGGACCTGCAGCGCCGGCCGTTCACGCGCCCGTACCACGAGGTCGCGCTGATCCTCGAGGGCGAGGTCGAGATCGAGCTGGACGACGGCACCGTGGTGCACGCCGGTCCGGGCGACATCCTCGACACGCCCAAGGGGAGCAGCGGCTTCTGGCGCAGCCTCACGCCGGTGCGCAAGCTCTGGGCGATCTACGAGGACTAGCCGGATGACGACGTGCGGCGGGGCAGGAGGGCGACGCCCTCCGCCCCGTGCGTCCTTCGTCAGGCGCCGATCAGCTTCTTGACGAGGTCGGCGCGCCGCGTCGGCCGGCCCTTGGTCTCCTCGCTCTTGTCGGCGCTCGCCATCATCTGCAGTGCGAGGTTGATGCCGATCGCAGCGCAGGGGCTCGGGCTCCCAGAGCGGCGACTTGTGGCCCACCCAGGGCAGCGGCGTGAGCTCGGTCTGCGCGCCGGTGATGAGGTCGCGCAGGGTGCGCCCGGCGAGGTTCGTCGTGGAGACGCCGTCACCGATGTAGCCGCCCGCCCAGGCGCTGCCGGTCGAGCGGTCGAAGCCGACCGAGGCGTACCAGTCGCGCGGCACGCCGATCGGCCCGCCCCAGCGGTGGGTGACGCGGAACTCGCCGATCTGCGGGAAGAGGGTGTGGATGAGCTGCCGCAGGTGCTCGTGCACGGCGTCGTTCACGATGTAGGCCTCGTCGAGCTTGGAGTCGTAGTGATAGGGCGCCCCGCGGCCGCCGATGGCGATGCGACCGTCCTCGGTGCGGCAGGCGTAGAAGATCAGGTGGCGCATGTCGCCGAAGACCTCGTGCTTCTTCCACCCGAGGCGCTCCCAGGTCTCGTCGGAGAGCGGCTCGGTGGCGATCAATCAGTGAGTAGAGCGGCGCGAGGTGGCGCTCGTAGCCGGGGAGCTCGGGGGTGAAGGCCTCGGTCGCGCGCACGACGACCTCGGCCTTGACGGTGCCGAACGGGGTCTCGGCGGCGTGCGGGGCGAGGGCGGTGACCGGCGTGCGCTCGTAGATCGACACGCCGAGCTTCTCGACCACGTCGGCGAGGCCGCGGGCGAGGCGCGCCGGGTCGACGGCGGCGCCGTGCCGGCAGAGCACGGCGCCGAGGCAGCCGGCGACCTCGAGCCGCTCGCGCGCCTCGGCGGCGCCGAGCATCACGTAGTCGTCCTCGCCGAAGCCCCAGGAGCGCTGGTACTCGAGCTCCTGGGCGACACGCAGCAACTGCACCGGGTTGTTCGCGAGGTCGAGCTGGCCATCGAGGTGGAAGCGGGCGTCGATCTGCTCGTCGGCGACGACGCGCTCGATCTCGTAGACGGTGTCGAAGAGGGCGCGCTGCTGGGCGATGACGGCCTCGCGGCCGTGCGTCTTCGCCGCGCGGCCGCGTGAGCCGGGGGAAAGGTGGTGTGGCACCAGCCACCGTTGCGCCCCGAGCCGCCGTAGCCGGCGATCTCGCGCTCGAGGACGCAGACGCGCAGCTTGGGGTCGGCCTTCTTCAGGTAGTAGGCCGTCCAGAGACCCGTGTAGCCGGCGCCGACGATGGCGACGTCCACGTCGATCGCTCCCGGCAGGGAGGGGCGGGGGGTGAGCTCGCCGGGGACGCCGTCGAGCCACAGGCTGCGGGAACGGTAGTCGGTCACGGGACCCTCCTCGGGGGGGCGCGGTGATGTGCCTCGTGCCTCATCAACACTCTCGAAGACCGGTAGCACGTGGTAAAATCTGAACCAACCGGTCGGTCATACCGTACCGTATTAGCAGCGGGTGTGTCACCATGGGGATTCGTATACTGTTAACGCGCAGGTAGCATGCCGACAACGTCGGCGCGCGGTCATGAGCCGCACTCTGATCGATTCCGGGGTCAGCGAGTAGGATGAGAGGCGCGACGCGACGAGTTGTGTGTGCCAGTCACTGCGATGACGTAATGAGCGAGCCGGCATGAGTTCAACAGACGTGGGGGTGGGGATGGGTCAATCGGGGGAAGGTCAGGGCGTCATCTCGCACGCCGGCAGAGCGCCTAGCGAAAGCCTCAGCGAGCCCGCCCAAGCGCTGCTCGACGCGGCAAGAAGGCTCCTCCTCAGCGGCGGCTTCGATGCCCTTCGCCTGGACGCCATTGTGCAGGAGGCAGGCAAGCACAAGGCCGCCGTGAAGTACCACTTTGGGAGCAAGGACGGCTTGGTCTTGACATTGGTGGAGACGCTTGATCGCGAACGTCTTCGGGCCTTGGCAGACGAACTGGAACGCACTAGTGACCAGTCGGGGCGCACTTACGATGAGATTCTTGAGGAACGCGTGACCGAGCAGGATGAGTTCCGTATGTTCTACGACCTGTTCCCACATGTCCTTCGCGATGACAGGCTTGCGCCTCGGATGGGTGCCCTCTATGAGTGGTACCGGGAAATTCACGTGAGGCTCGCGGAAGGCAGTACATCCTGTCGAAGCCTGGATGCTGACGAGTCGGATGCACTCGCACACTTGATGGTGGCCGTCGTTGACGGGCTAGCTCTCCAAGCCTTGCTCGGTTCCGACAGGATCAGATTGAGGCGAGCCGTCAAACTCTGGGGGCAGATCCTGCAGGCGGTGTATCGACGAGAGCAGACCGGAGCACTGACGGTATCGGAGCGAGTCGATGCGTCGGCCGACACTGGACGCAGGGAATGGGAGTTGTGACTCTCGGGTTGGCGAGCGTAGACAGGATGCTCAGGCCGATAGTGGTCTAGGTAATCTGTGTGCCTCTGGACACGCATCGGAATGTCATCCGCTGTGGTGAGGCCAACATTGACAGAGCAGCCTCCATGTGCATAGGGTGTGAACCAACCGTTCGGTACATGAGCCTTCAGGGGGTATGGGAATGAAGTGCTGTGCGGAATCTGAGGGTAGGTCGGGTCGCTGGCTGGCGGCCATCATTCTCGGGTCGTTCTGCTCTTGCCGGGCGTGCTTGCTGCGTGCGGCGATGACACGACGGGAGGGGCCGAGGGCGAGCCGAGCCTACTCGTGGTTGCCTATCACCGCGCTCGTACGAGAACCTCGACCCATCGATAGAGTCCATTGACTCGAACTACGACGGCAATGTCTACGAGTCATTGACCTGGTACAACTTCCAGACTGGCGAGTTGGAGCCGAAACTGGCGACCGAATGGGCGGTGAGTGACGACGGGACGACTTGGACGTTTAAGTTGCGCGAGGGAGTCAAGTTCCACGACGGAACCGAGATGGATGCGGACGCGGTCAAGTTCTCGATTGAACGCACCAGGGACGGTGGCCAAGGCTACTCGTTCCTTTGGGCGGGCATCAAGTCCATCGATACCCCCGACCCGTACACCGTCGTCTTCAATCTCGAGTCCGGCCAGCCGTTGGACCTCATGATGGCGTCGAGCATCGGGGCCTACATCATTTCTCCGACGGCCATCGAGGCCAACGGTGACGAGTATCTGCAGAGTCATGACGCTGGCACGGGGCCCTACATGCTGAAGTCGTTCGTCGAGGCGCAGGAAGTCACCCTCGTGAAGTTCGAAGACTACTGGGGGGCTGGGACGGCAAGCACTTCGACGCCGCGACGCTCAAGTACGTTTCGGAGGCCTCTACACGCAGGCAGCTCATCGAGACAGGCGACGCTGGTGTGGTCAGTCAGGTCTCGCAGGAAGATGTCGCTGTGCTGCAGGCAAAAGATGACCTCGCATTCGTGGAGACTCCCTCTTGGGTCGATATGGGTCTCCGCGTAAACATGCTCAAGAAGCCGACCGACGACGTGCGCGTTCGCGAAGCACTCGCCTACTCCGTACCGTACGACAAGATCATTGAGGCCGCGACCGGCGGCGCCGCCGTTCGTGCCTACGGTCCTATCGTGCCTGGGCTCTGGGGCTACGAAGAGCAAGAAGCCGTGACGCCCAAGTACGAGTATGACCTTGACAAGGCTCGAGAGCTGCTGGCGCAGGCAGGCTACCCTGACGGAGGATTCGAACTCGACGCGATCTACTACGCAGGGAACCAGAGATCGGACACCGTGTGCCAGCTCTGGCAGGAGTCTCTGAGAGAGCTGGGCATCGATTTCAGCTACCGCGCGCTGCCGACTGCGCAGATGGGCCCCGCGTTCCGCGAAGAAGAAGGAACAGAGCGTCATGGTGTCCAACTGGTGGCCGGGGTACCCGGACCCCTACGACAGCCTCCAGGGTCTCCTGCGCACACAGGACCCTGTTGCATACAATGCATCCTATTACTCAAACGCCGAGTACGATGCGATCATCGACGAAGGGTTCCGCGTATCCGCCACTGACCGTGAGACGGCAGCCGCGATGTACGCGGATGCAATCGCCCTGCAGGCGAAGGATGTGCCGCTGATCTGGATCTATGCGGAGACGAACCAGCCGGTCATCAACAGGACTATTGTGGGTAGCTGGGTCGGCTACAGCCCGGCCTATCCTTGGGAGGTCACTGTCTACAACGTCGAGCCGGCCGAATAAGCAGGTCGTGACGGCCGGATTCGCGAGGTGTGTCGTCATCGCCGCGCCCTACCAGTCCCAGTCAGGACAAGCGAGGGCGCGGCGATGACGCGGAACAATGTGACCATCCACGAGACTAGTGTCTACTCGGGCAGCCGGCGCGCGTGCCGTCTGAGCGCTGCCGTGCGGGGTCACCCGCTACCGTACCACCGTCACCGCCTAGGTCGGAAGGCTGTTCTCTAGTGCTCGCCTTCATCGTTCGCCGTGTTCTGTTGGGGCTCTTGGTCGTGTTCGGCGTATTGCTGGTCACGTTCGTCATGGCTCGGGTAGTGCCCTCCGATCCGGCGCGCTTGTATGCTGGTGAGCGGGCCACTCCGGAGCAGGTGGAGAAGGTAACGGAGGAACTCGGACTCAACGACCCCCTCTACGTTCAGTTCAAGGACTACATGTCGGGCATACTGCAGGGCGACCTCGGCGTCTCCCTGTCGACAAAGCGGCCGGTAGCGGACGACATCAGACAGTATCTTCCTGCAACGCTCGAGCTGGTGTTTGTCGCGGAGTTGTTTGCCCTGGCGATAGGGTTGCCTCTGGGCATCTTGGCTGCAAGCAAGAAGGACCACCTTCTGGATCACGCTTCACGTCTGATGGCAGTCGGCGGGGCTGCGACGCCCGTCTTCTGGTCGGCGCTGGTGGCACTACTCGTGTTCTATTACTACTTGGGATGGCTGCCCCCGGGCGGCATGATGTCCGACATGACCACCTTGCTGTATCCAGTGGAGACTGTCACGGGCTTTCCGCTGCTTGATGCGGTCATCACGGGCAACTGGGTGGCAGTGAAGTTATCAGCTTGGCACCTGCTGCTGCCGTCAATCGTACTAGCCGCGGGATCCATTTCGTCGGTGATGCGGCTCACGCGCACGTCAATGATCGAGATCCTCCATGAGGACTACATCACGGCCGCTCGTTCATATGGCCTGCCGGAGCGGACCGTCCTCTGGCGGTTTGCATTGAAGAACTCCATGGGTCCGACTGCAACGGTAGTCGCGCTCCTCACGGCCTACCTCATTGTGAACACATTCCTTGTGGAGTCCTTGTTTTCGTGGCCGGGCATCGGCCGCTGACATCTCTGTGGCGACGGTGGCACTTGATTTTCCGGTGATACTGGGGGTGGCTATTGTGGCCGCTGTCTCGTTCGTGGTCCTCAACACGATAGCGGACTTGGTCGTGGCTCTCGACCCGCGCGTGCGAACCAAATGACGACTGGAGGATGTGTTTGAGATGTCCGGGCTGACCGCCGACGCGCAAGAAGTCGAAGCCAAGACGGCCTCACCGCCACCGGAGGGCGATGTCAGCAACGGGACCTCGCACAGTGCCTCAAGAGCGCGTCTGCGAGAGTTTCGGACCCAGTTCCTGATCCTGACCCGCAACCGCCTCAATGCGGTGGCGTTGGCGTTCATTGCGGCGTTCGTCGTGATTGCGGTGACTGCGCCGTACATAGCTCCGTACCCGGAGTCAATCACCGGCACCACCAATCTTGATATCAAGATGCAGGCGCCATCTTTGAGTCATCCGTTCGGCACAGACGGGTTCGGGCGCGACATCTTCAGTCGCGTGCTATACGGCACAAGGATGCTCACTCATCGCGTCCGTGACTTCCGTGAGTCTGGCGCTGCTCATCGGCGTCCCCTTGGGCATACTGGCGGCGGGCGGTGGAGGGTTTGTCGATGACCTCATAATGCGAATCGTTGATGTCTTCTTGAGCTTTCCGTTCATCCTACTGGCGATTCTCATTGCGGCGATCCTGGGCCCGAGCCTCCAGAACGCGATCATTGCTATCGCGATCTCGTGGTGGCCATGGTATACGCGACTCATTCGTGGTCAGGCGATTTCCGTCCGTGAGCGACAGTTCGTGCGAGCGGCGCGCGCGAACGGCACACCGCGTCGGAATATCATGTTTAAGCACATTCTCCCGAACTGGCTCGGTCCCACAATCGTCCAGGCGTCTTTGGATTTCGGATACGTGGTGCTCGCGTTGGCCGCCTGAGCTTCTTGGGCCTGGGCGCTCAACCGCCCACGCCGGAGTGGGGTCTGATGATCAACCAGAGCCGTACCTACTTCATGAACGCGTGGTGGTACATGGTGTTTCCAGGCCTGGCAATCATCATCACTGTGCTGTGCTTCAACATCCTCGGAGACGGTCTCCGTGAGATGCTTTATTCCAAGAGCCGTAGCTACTGAGTTGCACCGTGCCCCAGGAACTGACAGTCCGTAATCTGCAGGTGGGCTTCAACACGCTGGCGGGATATCGTCAGGCTCTCGACCTTGGTGAGATTGTCGTTCAGCGAGGCGAGTCTTTTGGCCTCGTGGGCGAGTCAGGGGCCGGCAAGAGCGTGTTCGCGCTCTCCTTGCTCCGATTACTGCCCGAGCCCCCCGCAGTCGTGCGCGCCGATGAGATACGACCTTCGCGGGTGAGTCCCTGCTGAGACAAGAGTGCCAGCCAGATGCGAGAGGTGCGCGGTCGCCAGATCTCGATCATCTTCCAAGATCCCATGTCGTCCCTCAATCCTGTCTTTGACGTGGGAACGCACCTGACCACGATCATTCGGGATGTCACGAAGGCGAACCGACGCGAAGCTCGGCAGCGTGCGCGAGAAGCCATAGAACTGGTGCAGTTGCCGGACCCGGACAACATGCTGGGCAAGTACCCGCATCAGTTGTCCGGGGGCCAGCGTCAGCGCGTGATCATTGCGCTGGCCTTGGCCTGCGGTGCTCGCTTGCTCATCGCGGATGAACCCACCCGTAACTTGGATGTCACTGTGCAGGCCGGGGTTCTCCAGATGATTGCGGAGATTCGCGAGCGACTAGGAGTGACGGTGCTGTTCATTGCCAACAATCTTGGATTGGTGTCCGCGATGTGCGATCGGGTCGGTATCCTTCTCGAAGGTCGAGTGGTCGAGGAGGGCACTGTTGACGAGGTCGTGTCGGCGGCTCTACATCCGTACACCCGCAGCCTTCTGAAGGCAATTCCGACGCGGGAGAAGGATCAGCTCGAGGAAGAGAAGAGCCGGGGCGGGGTGATACTGAATGAAGTGCCGACTGCGCCCGCTGGATGCTCGTTCTTCGGGCGTTGCGGCCTTGCCGCTGAAGAGTGCGCGTCCGAGCCGCGCCCCGATTTGATGCTGGTCGAGGGAACCCACTACGTCGCTTGCAGAAGGGCGGTGAGCGAAACGGCTCAATGACTGTTCTCCTGGACATCAACGACGCGAGAATCTACTTCCCTATACGAGCTGGGGTCCTGAATCGTGCCGCCGCGTGGGTCAAGGCAGTCGACGGTGTGACGCTGTCGCTTCAAGAAGGTGAAGCACTCGGCTTGGTCGGCGAGTCGGGCTGCGGCAAGACCACCTTGGTCAACGGCATCCTACTCCTTGAGCCACTGTACTCCGGCAGTATCTCGTATGACGGTCATGACTTGGCCGATATGGGAAGCGGTGAGCTGCGTGCGTTTCGCCGGCAAGTCCAAGTAGTCTTCCAGGACCCATATTGGTCTCTGAATCCGCGCTGGCTCGTACGCGACATCGTCGGCGAGCCACTTCGGGTGCATGAGGGCGTCGGACTCGGTGACTTAGCTGAGAAGGTGGCCGAGGTCCTCAGGATGGTCGGCATGAATGAGGACGCACTTTTCAAGTACCCGCACGAGTTCTCGGGCGGCCTACGCCAGCGCATAGCTATCGCCAGGGCCCTGGCCCTGCGGCCTCGCCTCGTCGTGCTCGATGAGCTACGTCGGCGATTGACGTGGTTTCGCAGCATCAGATCTTGCGCATGCTGACGGCGCTGAAGGAGAAGCTAGGCCTCACCTTCGTTCTGGTATCGCACGATCATCTCCGTGGTGCGCTACCTCGCGACCACCGTAGCCGTCATGTATCTCGGCAAGCTAGCCGAGTGGGGTCGAGCTGAGGCCATCTTCACGACACCGGCCCACCCGTACACACAGGCGATGTTCGCCGCTGTGCCAGATCCGACCGCAAAGGGCGTGGCTGGATTGGTCTCGCTTGCCGGAGAGGTTCCGAGCGCAATCAACCCACCATCAGGGTGCCGATTTCACACACGCTGCCCGCATGCGATGGACGTGTGCACGGCGAAGGAACCGTCGCTGACCCGAGTCGGCGACCGCCATGTCGCTGCATGCTGGCTACTCGAGTCGGCTTCGGAGACCCCTGAACCGGTGGCGACGCTGACGCATCCACCTAGACGCGGAAGCCGTGCATGGCCGCGGCGTCGAGAAGAGTGCCCGGAAGATTCACCTACTGACGTGCGACACCGCGGCACACGGGGACCAAGTGGAGTCTCCACCCAGCGCGACAGGGCTGCAGCATGGGCCGCGCCTATGATGCCCGACGGTTGCTCCGCGATCATCGCCGCTCCTGCAGCAGACCCTGGTAGCTGAGGCAGGCACGCTCGAGTTCATGTGAGCCATCCGGATAAGGAGGCAGCGATGCCGATCGGAAGAGGTGGTCTTGAGGCGCAACCGAACGAAGTCGTGTACGTTGGCGGTCGCGTTGTGACCATGGCGGATGACGGTCCGGAAGCGCAGGCAATACTGTGCAGAAGCGGGCGGATTCTGTCCATCGGAAGTGACGCGGAGGTTCAGTCCCACGCGAGCTCCGGCGCAACCGTCATCGACCTCGCCGGACGGCGTGTCATCCCGGGGCTCATCGACGCACACTGCCATCTGGAGATGACGGTGACCAGTCTGAAGTACTGGCTCCAGCTCCACTCGACGGTCCATCCGTCGATACGCGAGATGTGCGCCGTTCTCGCCAAGCAAGGCCCAAAGAGACTCCGGCGGGGGAGTGGATTGTGGGCCGCGCCGACTTCAGTCTCGCATTGTTCGTGGAGGAGAAGAGATCCATCCTGCGGAGCGACTTGGACGAGGCCGCGCCCGACCACCCTTGTGCGGTGTTTGCCGGCCTTCACGTTGTGACCCCAACACGGCGGCTCTCAGGGTCACTGGGCTTCTGGATGGTACCGCGAAGCTGCCCATGGGCTCTTCACTCGAACTCGAAACCGGCCGGGCGATGGACGTCTGGGACTGGTCCCCGTTGTCGAGTCCTGGGCGCGAGAAGATCGCTGAAGCCGTCGTCGACTTGGGGCGGTCGCTATGGACGGCGCGCGGCGTCAC
Organism: uncultured Thermoleophilia bacterium; assembly: GCA_963814545.1. Taxonomy (GTDB): domain Bacteria; phylum Actinomycetota; class Thermoleophilia; order UBA2241; family UBA2241; genus UBA2241. The sequence continues at coordinate 131,436 of CAWFDC010000008.1, forward strand.
TTCGGTCGGCGAGTTGCAGTGCCGCAAAGATGGTATCCGCGCTCTCCAGGACCTCCGTCGTAAGGGTGACCTTCCGCTGAGATTCGGTCTGTGGCTGCAGGTACCGCTCTTCGGGACCATCGACGAACTGGTGGCCGCGGGCCTCGAGACGGGGTTCGGGGACGAATGGCTGCGCCTGGGCGGTATCAAGGTGTTTGTTGACGGTGCCGGCTTCGGACTGGACGGGGAGCCGCTCTTCGACGTCAAACGGACGCAACATGAGCTTGACGATATCGTCGTCAAGGCACGCACCTCGGGTCTTCAGCTCTGGCTGCACGTCGCACCCACGCTGGAGGGGGCCGACGTGGCGCTGACCGCCTATGAACGGGCGCTCAAGCGTGAGCCTCGCCCCGATCATCGGCATCGCATCGAGCACGTTGGCGACTTGAAGCCGCGACGCGAGCTGCTCCAACGTATTGCCGCCAGCGCCGTCACGCCCGTGACGACGCCTCAGTTCACCTGGAGCTACGGGGACGAGAACCCGGATTTCGGAGCCACGCCCTTGGCGACCTTGAGGGGGATGGGTTTTCGGCCCCCGGGCAACTCGGACAGCACCGGCACTCAGCCTGAGGCCATCAATCCGTGGCATGGCATCCGGTGTGCCGTGACGCACGCGACGCGCGGAGGGAGCGTCGTCCTTCCGGGAGGAGCGCGTCGACGTGGAGACCGCTCTCCGGATGTACACGCGCGATGCCGCATGGGCGTGCCACTTTGACGACCGCGGCGTTCTTCTGCCTGGCTACCTCGCGGATTTCGCGGTTCTTGGAGCGGACCCCTACGAAGTGGCGCCCGAGGAGCTCACCGATCTGCCGGTGGATATGACGGTGATCGGCGGTGAGGTCGTCTGGTCTCGCTGAGCCTGCACCGTTCATCGACGGTGCGCTCGGCGGATGAAGGAGGGTGCTGTGTCGGGCAGTTCTCAGTCTGAGAGAGGCGTCGGCGCCGGCCTCGCCCTCGTGGGTGGTCGCGTTCTGACGATGGACGACGCACGGCCCGAGGCCGAGGCGCTCCTCCTGCGCGACGGGCGCGTGCTCGCCGTCGGCACCACGCGGGAGATAAGCGCAAAGACGCCCCCGACGTCGACACTGTCGACCTTGCCGGCCGCGTGGTCATCCCCGGGTTCGTGGACGGGCACTGCCACTTGGAGTTGACTGCCACCCACCTCTCGTACGTTCCACACCTGATGGCTGCGACCTATGGTTCCCTCAAGGCGCTCTGTGCCCGCTTGGCAGAGGAGGCCAAGAATACGCCGCCCGGTGACTGGATCGTGGGCCGCTGTGATTTCGCCTTGCACCGCTACGTTGAGGAGCAGCGACCGCTTCTGCGCAGCGACCTCGACGCCGTGATCTCCGAGCATCCCTGCGCGGTCTTCTCGGGTTTCCACGTCGTGACCTTGAATACGCGCGCCCTGGAGGTGACCGGTCTGCTCGATGGCAGCGTAACGGTGCCGATGGGCTCCTTCATCGACCCATCGAGCGGGCGGGGAACGGAGCTCGCCGACTGGCTTCCCTTGCCCACCTACGGCGTGGATGCGGTATCCGCAGCCGTCCGCGACGTGGCGATCGAAAGGTGGGTCTCCAACGGGGTGACGAGCATCGCCGAGCTCCCGTGGAGCCACGATGGCATCCACGCTCTGCAGCAGCTTCGGCGGAGGCGGCAGCTCCCTGCTCGCATCCGCATGTGGCTGCACGTGCCTCGCCTCGGGTCTATAGACGAGCTGCTCACCATAGGCTTGGAGACCGGCTTTGGTGACGAGTGGCTCTCGCTTGGGGGAATCAAGCTCTTCGCCGATGGTGCTGGGTTCGACTTGGATGGCAACCTCGTCAGCGACGTGAAATGGACGCAAGAGGGACTTGACGAGGTCGTCTGGAAGAGCCACGCAGCCATGATGCAGGTCTGGATTCATACGGCGCCGACCTGGAACGGGGCGCAGATGGCGCTGACCGCCTACGAGCGCGCGCTGGCGAGGCTGCCGCGCCCCGATCGATCGCCACCGCATCGAGCACGTCGGCGACATGATGCCGCGGCCCGATTTCACTGAGCGGCTGCTCCGAACGGGCGTGATTCCAGTGACGACGCCACAGTTCACCTGGAGCTACGGCGACCAAGTGCCCGAGTACGCGGTCACGCCGCTGAAGACCCTCCACAATCTCGGTATCCGCCCGCCCGGGAATTCGGACGCCACCGGCTCGCAGCCCGAGGCGCTCAACCCGTGGCACGGCATCCGCTGTGCCGTGGCGCATCGGACGCGGAGCGGTGTCCCATTGCACCCTGAGGAGGCCATCACACTGCCCGATGCCCTGCGTATGTTCACCCGTGACGCCGCTTGGGCTTGTCACTGGGACGACCGAGGTGTCCTTGCGCCCGGCTACCTCGCCGACCTCGTAGTCTTGGGCGATGACCCCATGGCCATGTCTGCAGACGAGCTCCCGGATATCAGGACGGACATGACGGTGATCGGCGGTGAGGTCGTTTGGGCGCGTTGAGCTTGCACCCTCGATTCGGCCCCAGGCGAACGGATGAAGGAGGATGCTATGTCGGACAGTTCTCCGTCTGAGAGAGGCGTCGGCGCCGGCCTCGCCCTCGTGGGTGGTCGCGTTCTGACGATGGACGACGCACGGCCCGAGGCCGAGGCGCTCCTCCTGCGCGACGGGCGCGTGCTCGCCGTCGGCACCACGCGGGAGATAAGCGCAAAGACGCCCCCCGACGTCGACACTGTCGACCTTGCCGGCCGCGTGGTCATCCCCGGGTTCGTGGACGGACACACGCATCTCGAACTCACGGCGACTCACCTCAAGTACGCATTGATGGTGCTTGTCGCCGAACGCAGGTCGCTTGCCGGGATCTGCGACGCGCTCGCTGCGCGCGCCAGAGAGACCCCTCCAGGTGAGTGGGTGGTGGGCCGCGCCGACTTTGGTCTTCATTTGTTCGTCGAGGAGAGGCGCCCCATTGTGCGTGGCGATCTCGACCAAGCCGTGCCTGAACACCCTTGTGTCGTCTTCTCTGGACTGCACACAACGACCCTGAATACGCGTGCCTTGGAGGTGACCGGTCTGCTCGACGGCAGCGCGACGGTGCCGATGGGCTCATTCCTCGACCGCGAGACCGGTCGTGCAACTGAGCTCTGGCCTTGGCTTCCGCTGCCGACCTACGGCGCAGAGAAGGTCGCCGCGGCAATCAGTGAGCTTGGCCGCCAGTTGTGGACGGCGCGCGGTGTGACATCAATCGCAGAATTGCCCTTCAGTCGCGATGGGATAGGCGCTCTCCAGTTGCTGCGAAGGACCGGAGATTTGCCAGCTCGAATCGGCCTCTGGCTGCACGTGCCTCGCTTGGGTTCCGTGGACGAATTGACCAGTCTCGGCTTCGAGACAGGCTTCGGCGACGAGTGGCTTTCGCTGGGCGGCATGAAGTTCTTCGCGGACGGAGCCGGATTCGACTTGGACGGCAACCTCCTTAGTGACGCGAAATGGGTGCAAAGCGACATCGACGAGGCCGTGCTGAAGAGTCACGTCGCAGGACTGCAGGTGTGGATACACTGCGCGCCCACCGTGCAGGGCGCCGAGATGGCGCTGGTGGCTCTTGAGCAAGCCCTGAAGAGTCATCCTCGTGAAGATCACCGTCATCGAGTCGAGCACGTTGGAGACTTGGTGCCGGATCCCGTCCTGCTTGAGCGCTTCAGGCGCGCGAGCATCATTCCTGTCACGACGCCCCAGTTCACATGGAGCTACGGAGACGCGACTCCCGACTACGCAGCCACTCCGCTTGCCACCCTGCACAAGATGGGATTCCGTCCTCCCGGTAACTCCGACGCCACGGGCTCACAGCCAGAGGCCATCAACCCGTGGCACTCGATTCGCTGTACCCTCGAGCGGAAGACGCGGAGTGGGACGTCCATCTATCCCGAAGAGCGCATCACCCTCGATGCCGCTCTCCGCATGTTCACGAGAGATGCCGCTTGGGCTTGTCACTGGGACGACCGCGGTGTGCTGAAGCCGGGCTTCTTGGGTGACTGTGTGGTTCTGGAGCTGACCCGTATCTGCTCGCGCCTGACGAACTCCCAGAGATTCCCACGGACCTGACGGTGATCGGTGGTCGAGTGGTCGTGGGGGAGGGCTGAGATCAAGCTTGAGCTGTCGAGTCTTGCCAAGCCCACCCGCGTGAGGTGCTGCGGGCAGGTCACCCGCAAAAGGGAAGCATCGTGATAGTCAGCGCCACTGAGTACGACCGCCGCAATTCGATTCTGAACGAGACCGTGGAGAGGCACGGTATCGACTGCCTGCTTCTGAACAGCAGGCCCTTGATCAAGTATGTTACCGGCGCGGACAACGTGTGCTCTTGGCTGTTTGCCCGGCGGGACGGCCGCCGCGTTGCCCTGGTGCTCGAATCTGACTACCCGGTTTACAGACGACAGTCCAACCTGAGAGATATCAGGGTGTTCCGGCCGCACGATCCGTTGAAGCTCCTAGAAGGGGTCGTCGAGGAACTGGACATCCGGGGCGACGGCCTCGCCCTCGAGAAGTACTTGAAGCACTACCAGTACGAGATGCTGCACGAGAGCTTCGGCCGTATCGTCAATCTGGGGCTGTGTGCGGGAAGGGTGATGCTCGAATCGGCGATTTTGAAGACGCCGCAGCAGGTCGAGAAGGTGCGTGCCGCGTGTCGGGTAGCCGTTCGGGCGCTCGAGGTCGCGAAAGCAAGCATCCACCCGGGGATGACGGAACTCGAGCTGATGCGACTGGTTGAGCAGGAGCTGTGGCGACACGGGGCAAGCGCCTTCACCTACGTCGCCTCTGACATCCGATCGTGTTCGCGCATGCCCCGGCGACGACAAACGTCATCCGCCGGGGACCAGTGGTCGTCGACGCGCACGTCGAGTACGAGGACTACCACTGTGATGTGGCGACGGACCTTCTTCGTTGACGCCGACCCCCGCTTCCTAGAGATGTACGAGAGCCTACGGCAGGCGATACTCGGGACCATCGCGGCGACTAGAGCAGGAACGAGACTCGTGGATATCCGCGCGGCCTATCACCAGAACCTCCAACTCGGGCCGGAGTGGGTCACGCTGTCGGGGCCGCTGCTACACGGAGTCGGCATCCTGAACGATGAACCACCCGATTTCGATTACCCTCGACAGGCACGGGGGCACCCGAGCATCTCTCGGCCGGCACTGTCCTGGCCATGAGCAACATGGGCCTCTACTCACCCGACGGATGGGGGGTCCGCTACGAAGAGACTTTCCTTGTGGGATCAGAGAACCCTGAGATACTGACGGCCTGCTGCTGACCGCGCATGCTCGCGACGCCGATCGCTTCGGATGCTCCACTCGGAGGAGACGCCACCGCCAGCGTATTCAGCACATCCGTCCATCATTCTCGAGACGGTTGGCGGGTGGGTCGCTGCCCGAAAGCGTTTGCCCTCAACCTTCTCGTGGACATCAGCCTTCTCAGATTCTGAAACAGGCGGCCGTAGAGCTCAGGCCGACGGTGGGAGAGGTAGTCGACATCGCCGCGACTCCTCTGAGCGACCTCGCGGTCAATCGTTGCCAAGAGGATTGCCTCCTCACGTTCGGCAATGGCAAGAGGGCGTCCGAACGGGTCAACGATTGCGCTGTCGCCGTGAAACTCCCGACCTCTGCTCGCGCCAGTGCGCATTGAGTACCCCAAGAACATATGGTTCTCGATGGCCCTCGTGAAACGCTGCGACCGCTGGCCGTACTCGAACCAGTTGCCGGACGTGACGAGAACACATTGGGCTCGAGCGAGCGCGATGCAGCGTACGGCCTCAGGAAACTCGAAGTCTATAGCACTTAGAGTCGCACACTGCACACCGTCCAGTGTGAACAGCCCCGACTCGAGGGAGTCCCCTGGTGTCAGCAGTGCCCGTTCTCTCGGACCGTAGGGGTGCGTCTTGTGGTACAGAGCGAGCATATCGCCGTCTGGACCCGTGACGATATTGGTGTTGAAGTACCTCTGTGAGTCCTTGTCGAACTCCGTCAGTCCCATGACCATGCCTATCTGGCACGCCTTTGCGATATCACGCACGCGCCGAAGGTGGGGGCCGTCCAAGGGCTCCGTGCCATCCGACATCTCGTCGGGCTCGAGGAAGCCGGTGAGGTACTTCTCGGGGAGGACGACGAGTCGCGCCCCGAGTCGGGCAGCTTCCTCAATCACCTCGCAAGCTCTTGCGGCGTTTAGCTCTTTACCGTTGTCTGCGTATTCGAGTTGCGCGACTGCCAACTTGAGGCCACACGAAGCCTCATCGACGTCTCCCAAGGGCTCGAGCATGATGCTCACCTTCCTCGCGCTCCTTCCGGGTAGTTCCCGCCTCTGCTCACGAATAGTGCCGGCACTCGATCGTCGCGGGAAGTCGGGAATGTCAGAACGGGAATGTCAGAAATCGACTGGCCGTCGTAGCGCCGGCAAGTTGTCTCGGCTGTTCAGGCATTGGAGTTGGGAGTTGAGCCGACTACGCCGACTCGAGCGACTCTAGGTACCCGTCGAGGCTGTTGCGCAGGAAGTAGCGCAGGGCTGCGAAGGCCTTGTCGAAGTCGAAGTCGGGGGTCCCAGGGCTGCCTGGAGGGCGAGGCCGTCGACGACGGCGGTCATCAAGGCGCCCAAGGCTACGTAGCCGGCGCGGTTCGCCTCCGTGACGCGCTCGCGGAGGCCGAGCCACTCGATGTTCATCTCGTAGTACCAGTCGTAGAGGGCGGCGACGCGGGGCCGCAGCTCGTCGTCGCGCACGACGTGTGGGTAGAGGTCGTAGAAGAGGAGGAACCCCTCGGTGTCGCCGGCCAGGCGTCTCTGGCCGGCGATGTAGCGATCGAGGCGCTCCTCGCCGCTCGTTCTCGAGTCTCCTCGGCGAAAGCGAGGCACTCCTCGTAGTCGAGTGAATCGACGAGGGCGAGGATAAGACCCTTCTTGTTGCCGAAGTAGTACTTGATGGCCGACTTGTTGCGGCCGGCCTCGGCTGCGATGGCGTCCCAGCGCAACGCCTCGAATCCGCCGCGCAGCAGCAGTCGCCGGGCGGCTTCGAGGATACGCTCGGCCGTCTCCGGGAGGTCGGTGACCGGGTCCTCGAGGGGGAACTCGGGCACGACGTTGCTCGACAACGTGGAATCGTCTTGTGGCATACGCGCCGCCTCCGCGTCTCTAGCTTTGCGTTTCCGTTCGGTGGGCAACGGCCTGGGCCTTGCACTCGCTCATCCTAGCGCTTAGGGTATTGTCAACCAAGTGGTTGAACGGCAGGCTTGGCGACAGTATAGGTCGCTGCGGCGGATTCTCGGGAGGGCCGAGAAGTGAAAGTACTGATCGTGGGGGCGGGGGAGCAGGGCTACGTCTTGACCTGGAACTTGGTCAAGCATCCGAGAGTGACCGAAGTCATAGTGGCGGACTTCGACGAGCCCAAGGCGCAGGAGGTCGTGGAGCGCGTCGGTGGCGGCAAGGCCACAGCGGCGAAAGCCGACGCTCGCGACGTGGAGCAGATCGCCGGCTTGGCGGACGGCGCCGAGCTCCTGATCAACGCGGTTATTCCCGAGTGGGACGAACCGCTCATGAAGGCGGCGCTCAAGGCTAGGTGCCATTACCAGGACATGGCCACGCGCACCGAGGGCGGCACGGTCGACGACGGCCTCCTCATGCAAATGGGGATGGACGAGGACTTCAAGGCCATCGACAAGACGGCGTTGATTCACTGTGGCATGACCCCCGGTGTCACCAACACCCTGGCGGCGATCGGCTACGAGGAGCTCGATCGCTGCGAGGAGATCCGCATCAAGGGCGGCGGCGTCTTCAAGAGCGAGGTGCCGCTCCAGGTCTGGAGCCAGGAGACCTACTACATCGATTCCCAGACGCCGACCCTCTACTTCGATGAGGGTGACTTCAAGCGCGCCGAGCCCTTCGGCGGTTGGGAGTACTACGACTTCCCGGCTCCTGTGGGCCGCACCCCGGTGACCCTCCACGAGCACGAGGAGTGCTCTACCCTGCCGCGCTTCCTGCCTGCGAGCTACGGCGACAAGGGCCTCAAGCACCTTGAGTTCAAGCTCGGCGGCGTCGAGGAGGGTCTCAAGAAGGCGAAGACCATCGTCGACCTCGGCTTCGCCAGCCCGGAGCTGGTCGAGGTCAAGGGCGTGACTATTCGCCCCATCGACCTGCTCGTCAAGCTCCTGCCGCCGACGACGCCGCGCGACGTCATCCAGAAGATGGCCGAGGAGGGGCGCATCATCGACGAGGGCGTCTACGCGATTGAGCTGTGGCGGACGGCCGGCGAGTTGCCGGCGGAGTCGTTCTTCGTCTTCCCGCCCAACATCCAGTGGGTGAACGAGCGTCTGCCCGGTGCCAACCGCGTCTCCTACGGGACTTCGACACCGGCAGCGATTCACGCCGAGTTTCTCCTCGACGGCAAGATCACCGAGCGAGGCATAGTGCCGCCTGAGGCAGTCTCGCGCGAAGCACGTCTCAAGTACGTCGAGGAGCTCAAACGCCGCGGGTTGAGAATCGCGCGCCGCAGTACGAGGTGGCTCTAGGGGTTTCTCCCTCCCTCTTCAGTCACTGCTGCGGCCCTTCCCCGGGGCCGGCGGTCCTCCCCTGCCACCGGCCCCGAACCTCCCGAACTCGTGATGAAGCCGTTGGCGTTTGCTGGACTTTTCGGACACCCGTCCGAGCCCGGTTTCGCTCGTCGTCAGTTGCTCCCGCCACGGGCCACTGGCTAGAATGGCACTCGCCTATCCCCGTCACCCACGCAGCACCGCGGGGCACGAGTCAGCGAGTCTCCCGGGAGGACGCCTTGGACTTCTACAAGGGCAACGTGCTCAGGATCGACCTGAGCGCCGGCACGACGGCCGTCGAGCCGCTGAACATGGAGTGGGCCGAGCAGTACATCGGCGGCAAGGGCCTGCTGCTGCGCTACATGTGGCAGGAGGTGCCGGCGAAGGTCGACCCGTGGGCGCCCGAGAACCCCATCATCCTGATGACGGGGCCGTTCGCGGGCACCGGCGTGACCACGGCGTCGCGCCTGGTGGTCGGCTGCAAGAGCCCGACGACCGGCATCTACACCGACAGCTACGTCGGCGGCTCGTTCGCGCCCGAGCTCAAGTTCGCGGGCTACGACGCGGTCGTCATCACCGGCAAGGCGGCGAAGCCGACGGTCGTCGTCATCAAGGACGACGTCGTCGAGTTCCGCCCGGCCGACAAGTACGTGGGCATGAAGACCTCCGCGGTCGAGGAGGCCATGCGCAACGACGTCGACCCCAACGCCAAGACGCTCTCCATCGGCCCCGCCGGCGAGGCGAAGATCCCGTGGGCCTGCATCTCGACCGACCAGTACCACAAGGCCGGCCGTGGCGGTCACGGCGCCCTCATGGGCGACAAGAACCTCAAGGCCGTGGTCGTGCGCGGCACCGGCGCAGTCCCCGTCGGCGACGCCAAGGCGTTCCTCGACCTCATCTACAAGCATGCACGAGGAGTACATCCTCACCGAGGACAACCTCTGGGCGCACGAGGAAGGCACGCCGGTGCTGGTCGACGTGATCAACGGCGGCGGCGCCTTCCCGACGCGCAACTGGTCTGCGGGCGAGTTCGAGGGCACCTCGAAGATCAACTCCGAGTCGTTCCAGAAGATCCGCACGAAGAAGCGCGCCTGCTACCAGTGCGCCATCGGCTGCCGCAACTTCCACGCCACCACGTTCGCCGGCGAGGAGGTGCGCGGCGAGGGCCCCGAGTACGAGACCATCGCCCTCTGCGGCGCCAACTGCGGCATCGACGACATCGACGCCCTGATGAAGTTCAACGAGCTCTGCGACGAGCTCGGCCTCGACACCATCTCGAGCGGCGCGGTCGTCGCTCTCGCCATGGACCTGACGGAGAAGGGCGTCCACGACTTCGGCCTGCGCTTCGGCGAGGTCGAGGGCTACGTCAAGGCGCCGGAGCTGATCGTCCAGGCGCGAGGGCATCGGCGCCGAGCTCGCCCTCGGTACGCGCGCCCTGGCGGCCAAGTACGGTCACCCGGAGCTGGCGATGGAGGTCAAGGGCCTCGAGCTTCCGGGCTACGACCCGCGCGGCTCCTTCGGCATGAGCATCGGCTACGCGACCAGCGACCGCGGCGGCTGCCACATGCGCACCTACCCGACCGGCGACGAGCTCGTCGGCGGCACCTCGCCGGCCAACGAGATCGACGCCGCCAAGATCGAGCAGATCGTCGTCGGCGACTCGTCCAAGGGCTTCATCGGGCAGAACATGAGCTCGATCAAGTTCAGCGCCATCCTCTGCGACTTCTGGGCGGTCACGCCCGAGCAGCTCGCGATCCTCTTCAAGGAGCTCTGGGGTCAGCGACTTCAGCGACGACGAGATCCTCAAGATCGGCGAGCGCGTCTGGAACCTCGGCCGCCTGTTCAACCTGCGCGAGGGCGTCGAGAAGGACGACCTGCCGAAGAAGCTCTACGCCGAGTCGGGCGCCTTCGCCGAGGGTCCCTCGGCGGGGCAGGCGGTCGGCGAGGACAAGTTCAACGCCATGATGGCCGAGTACTACACGCAGCGCGGCTGGGACGCCTCCGGCGTCCCCTCAGAGGCCAAGCTCACCGAGCTCGGCATCGACGTGCGCCTCTAGCCGGCCGGTCCACGAGAGACGAAGGGACAGATGACAATGCCTCACGTGATGATCAGCTCGAAGAAGTGCACCGGCTGCCACATGTGCGAGCTCGCCTGCTCGGCGCAGCACGAGGGCGCCTACCGGCCGAGCGTCGCCCGCCTGTTCAGCGAGGTCAACCCGACGACCGGTCAGATCAAGGGCCACACCTGCCTGCAGACCGCCTGCGCCAAGTGCCAGGAGGCCTGCCCGCAGGACGCCATCGTGACCAAGGAGATCAGCGTCACGGTCAAGGGCGACTACCCCTCGAAGGCGAAGAACGGCGAGGTCGTCCGTGGCTACGTGCTCGTCGTCGACGAGGAGAAGTGCACGAACTGCGGCGAGTGCTACGACGTCTGCCCGACCGGGGTCATCCACGAGCACCCCGAGCGCGGCGTCGCCTTCAAGTGCGACCTCTGCGACGGCGAGCCCCAGTGCATCGCCTTCTGCCAGAACCCGCACGTGCTCGCCGTCGACTTGAAGGTCGACAAGATGGACAAGGAGCTCCAGGCCTAGGCGCATGGCGCGGGTCAGCGTCAAGCTGCCGGTCGGGATGACGACCGCCGACGGTCGCCGCGAGGTCGAGTGTGACGCGACGACCGTCGGCGAGGCCCTCGAGCAGGCCGTCGCCGTCGAGCCGCGGCTCAAGCCGCGCATTTTTCGCGACGACGGCCGCATGTGGGCCGGCGTGTTCCTCAACGGGCGCAACATCAACGCTCGCGAGGGGCTCGCCACGGCGCTCGCCGACGGCGACACGATGAAGGTCGTGCCGCCGATCTCCGGCGGCTGAGGCGGGCGGCGCGCAGCGAGTGACGACGGGGCGGGCGGCCCGGTGGGCCGCCCGCCCCGTCGCGGTCTCGGAGTCGGGAGCGCCGTCGCGGTCGCCGAGCCGGGAGCGCCGCGGTCTCGGGGCCGCCTGCCCTTCGTGACGTGACCCACGGCCGCCCGACCCGGCTCCGCAGGGCGGCCATTCGTCCGTGAGGTGGCCCACGCCCGCCCGCTCGTCGCGTCAGCTGGCCTCGGCAGGGCGGCCGAGGCGCGGCTCGGACCGCGCGAGTACGGAGCCCCCGTTGACCCTTCTGGTAGCATCCCCGTCATGAACGAGACGGTCTGCGGACACCTGCTCGAGGGGGTCAGCCTCTCCGCTGCGGTCGAGGGGCGCTGCAGCGTGCGGCGCTTTCTGCCCGACGCGGTACCGCGTGGCGACGTCCGCAGCATGGTCGCCTGCGCGACACGGGCCGCCAACGCCGGCAACGCGCAGTGCTGGCGCTTCGTCGCCGTCGAGGACGAGGCCACCCGCCGTGCGATGGCGGCGGCCGTCGACGCGGCGCTCGACGAGGTCGCGGCCTGGCCGGAGTGCGCCGGCCGCGCGGCCGACGTCAAGGCGGTCAGGGCGTACGCGACCTTCTTCGCCGCGGCACCCGTGGTGGTGGCCGTCTTCGTGCTCCCCTACGAGTCGCGGGGCGATGAGCTGCTACGACTCCGCGGGCTCTCGCGGGAGGACCACGACCGCCTGCGCCAGCGGCCCGACCTGCAGAGCATCGGCGCCGCCGTGCAGGTCCTCTGCACGGCGGCTCACGCGATGGGCTACGGCAGCTGCTGGATGACGGCGCCGGTGATCGCCGCGCCGGCCATCGAGGAGCTGCTCGGCGTGGAGGCCGACGCCAGCTTGGCGGCGGTCGTGCCCGTCGGGCGCCCGGCGGGCGGCCCGCGGCGTGGGCCGCGGCACCCGATCGACGACGTCCTCGAGTTCCGCTGAGGCGCGCCCGCGGCTGAAGAGCCGGGGCCCCGTCCTGCGCTCTCCCGTCCTGCGCTCCCCGTCCTGCGCTCCCCGTCCTGCGCTCCCCAGTCGCCTCTCGTCTCGTTGCCCGTCGCGACGGCCGTCGTGTCGTCCGCGCCGGCGACTCGGCCTGTGTTGCGCGCCCGCGGCGGGCGTCGGTACACTCGAGCGGCGGCCGCGGCCGCGCCTCCACCCTCAGCCGGTGGCCTTCAGTCGAACGAGGGAGGACCGTGATCACCCCAGTCGCCGAGATCCGCGAGCTGTGCGCGCGGGCGCTCGACGGCGGCACCCTCGACGAGGCCGCCCTGGGGCGGCTCCTGGCCGCCGACGACGAGGGCGCCGAGGAGCTCTACGCCGCCGCACGTGAGCAGCGCGGGCGACAGTTCGGCGACGGGGTCTTCCTCTACGGTTTCGTCTACTTCTCGACCTTCTGCCGCAACGCGTGCGCGTTCTGCTACTACCGCGTCGGCAACCCGGAGAGCCCGCGCTACCGCAAGACTCCCGATGAGGTCGTCGCCATCTGTCGCGACCTTGCCGCCGCGGGTGTCGACCTCCTCGACCTGACCATGGGCGAGGACCCCGTGCTCCTCGACGACGGCGCCGCGCGGCTCGTGGAGCTGGTCGGCGCCGTCCGTGAGGCGACCGGGCTGCCGGTCATGGTCTCGCCCGGGGTGGTCGACGACGCCGTGCTGCGCGAGCTCCGCCGTCGCGGCGCCGACTGGTACGCGCTCTACCAGGAGACGCACTCGCCGGAGCTGTACGCGCGCCTGCGTGTCGGCCAGCCGTTCGCCCGCCGCGCCGAGGCCCGTGCCGCGGCGCGCGCCGCCGGGCTGCTCGTCGAGGACGGCCTCCTCACCGGCATCGGCGACGGCGTCGCCGACCGCGCGCACTCGATCGCCGCCATGCGTGCCGGTGATTGGCAGCAGGTGCGCGTCATGACCTTCGTCCCCCAGGCAGGGACGCCGCTGGCGGCGACCCCGCCGCCGGCCGACGGCGACGAGCTGCGCACCATCGCCGTCATGCGGCTGGCGATGCCCGACCGCCTGATCCCCGCCTCGCTCGACGTCGACGGCATCCGGGGGCTCGAGCGTCGCCTGCGGGCTGGGGCCAACGTCGTCACCTCGATCGTGCCGCCGACGACAGGGCTCGCCGGCGTCTCCCAGTCCGAGCTGGACATCGAGGAGGGTCACCGCACGGTCGCCGGCGTCCTGCCGCATCTGACCCGGCTCGGGCTGCGCCCCGCCGGCCCGGCGGCGTACGCCGCGTGGGTGGAGCGGGCGCGGCGCCGGGCCGCTGCGAGCGACGGCGCGCCGCCGCCGCGCGGCGGCGGCGCGGAGGGCGCGGCGTGAAGCTCGCCATCGTCGGCGGCAAGCTGCAGGGGACCGAGGCCGTCTACCTGGCGCGCAAGGCCGGCTACGAGACCGTCCTCGTCGACCGCCGCGAAGGGGTGCCGGCGTCGGGTCTGGCCGACAGGGTCGTGGTACTCGACGTCACCGCGCACGAGGCCACCAGCCGGGCCGTGCTCGGCGCCTGCGACGCGGTGATGCCGGCCTGCGAGGACGACGCGACGCTCGCTTGGCTCGACGCGCACGTCTCGCACTGGGGGCTTCCCCTCCTCTTCGACCTCGCCGCCTACCGCGTGACCTCGTCCAAGCTCGCCTCGAACCGGCTCGCGGCGGGGCTCGGCGTGCCGGGGCCGCGAGCGTGGCCGGAGTGCGGCTTCCCCGCCGTCGTCAAGCCTTCGTGCGCGAGCGGCAGCGAGGGCGTCGCGGTGGTGAGCGACGAGACCGAGTTGCGTGTCGCGTGGGAGCGACTGGCGGCCGACGGCCACGAGGTCGTGGTCGAGGAGTACGTAGCCGGGCCGTCGCTCTCGATCGAGGTCCTGGCCGCCGGCGGCCGCGCCGTGCCGCTGCAGGTGACGGGTCTCGAGTTCGACGAGGGGTATGACTGCAAGCGCGTCGTGGCGCCGGTCGGGGAGGCGGCGGCGGGCGAGTCGCCCGCCGCCGCCTCCCCGACCGCATCGTCCGACTGGTCGCGCGCCGTGCCGACCGGCGCCCTCGCGGCCCTCGACGACATCGCCGTGCGTCTCGCCGAGGGCCTCGGCCTCACCGGGCTGATGGACGTTGAAGTGATGGTCGCGCCCGATGGTCCACGGCTGCTCGAGATCGACGCCCGGTTGCCGAGCCAGACCCCGACCGCGGTCCTGTGGTCGAGCGGGCTCAATCTGCTCGAGGGCCTCATCGGCTGCGTTACGCGCGGCGCGCCGCCGGCGCTCGACCGTGCCCCGCACACCGCCTGCGTCTACCAGCACGTGCACGCGGAGGGCGGGCGCCTGGCCGTGCTCGGCGAGCACGTCATGGGCAGCGCCCGCCCGCTCCACCTCGTCGAGGGCTTCTGCGGCGCCGACGAGGCCCTGACCGACTACGAGCCCGGCGCTCTCTCGTGGTCGGCGACACTGATCTGCGCCGGCGCCACCGTGGGCGAGGCGCGGGCGCGCGCCGACGCGGTCGCGCGCGACCTGGCACGGCGCGAGGCGCTGAGCCTCGTCGCGGAGGAGGCGCCGTGACCCGCCTGACCGGGGACGACATCAGGGGGCTGACCGCCGGCCTGCTCCGCTTCGAGAGCGGGCTGGTCGAGGTCTCCGGTCTCACGCTGCGCACGCTCGCCGCGCGAACGGTGGCCGTCGACGCGGCGGCCTCGAGCCTCGGTCACGCAGCGGCCGATTCCGTCGCCATCCGCTCCCTCCCGCGACTGCCCTTCGCACCGACGCCGTCTTCGCCTGTGTCCCGGTCACGACCGGCGAGGGTCTCATCTCGGGCTTCAGTGAGTGCGTCGCCGTCATCCTGCGTCACATGGGGTGGAGGGCGAGCGTGACGGCGCAGGCCGATGTGCGCGGGATCCAGGAGGCGGTCGACGGCGGCGCCGAGGTCTTCTTCATCGCCGACGACCACCGCTTCGTCGCCGTCAACGTCCGCAGGGGGCGCTGCGTCGACGACGACCCGGCTACGGCGCACGGCTACGTGACGGCGCTCGAGGCGGCCGCGGGCGGCCTCGCCGACCGGCCGGTGCTGTTGCTCGGCCTGGGCCCGGTGGGCCGCGCCGCCGCGGGACGCCTGCTCACTGGCGGCGCCCGGCTGTCGGTGGTCGAGCCCGACCGCGAGCGCGTCGAGCTCGCCGTCGTGCAGGGGCTCGACTTCGAGTGCGTCGAGCTCGCCGAGGGCCTGCGCGGCGCCGACCTGATCTTCGACGCGACGCCGGCGCCGGCGGTGATCGGTGATGCGCAGGTCGGGCCGCGCACGATCGCCGCCGTGCCCGGCGTGCCGTCGGCCTTCACGCTCGCGGCGCAGGCCCGGTTGGGCGTGCGCCACATCCACGAGCCGCTCGCCATCGGTGTCGCCGTCATGGCGGCGCGGGCACTCGCCTGAGCCTCCGCGTCTGAGCGCCGGCGCCCGTCTGAGCGCCGGCGCCCCTTATGAGTGCACGCACCCGTCTCGGCGCACGCACCCGTTTCGGCGCACGTACGCGTCGCGTCGACGTCACACGGCCGTCGGGGGCGGGGCGGCGCCGCACCCGCGGAGAGGCGAAGGGGCCGCCGGGCGTGAACGCCCGGCGGCCCCTTCGCCTCTTGCACGGCGCCGCTTGAGCGGCGCCGCGCCTCCTCAGTCGCCGTTCTCAGGCGGCCTTCGGCTTGCGCGCGATGAACACGATGCCGAGCACCAGCAGCAGGCCGCCGGCGACGATCCCGATCAGCGGCAGGATCATGCCGTAGAGCTGCAGCATGCCGGCCGCGTCCTCGGCGTCGGCCTTGGCCTCTTCGACCGCGACGTCGGTGGCCGTGTAGGTGAAGTCGAGGATCGGCACCTGCAGGGCGCCGAGCTGCTCGGCGGGCAGCAGCTCGAGGGCCGTCCCCACGATGCCGTCCGGGCTCAGGCCGACGGTGCGCGTCTCGCGCTTCTCGGTGTCGACGATGATGCCCGTCGCGGGGTCGACCCAATAGGTGCCCTCGTAGTCGTAGTAGTAGCCGAGGGGCACGGTCTCGGGCAGCTGCTCGAGCAGCGTCGGCAGGAGCGCCTGGACCGCAGGGCCGAGGTCGACACCGCCGAGCAGGAGGGCGAGCTGTGACTTGGGCAGCTCGGTCGGCAACCCCATGCCCTGGACCATCTCGGGGACGATGGGCTGCGCGTCGCTCGCCGAGGTGAACTTGTACAGCGTCATGCCGCTGCGCTCGTGCGTGGCCTCCTCGACGAAGGTCAGCGGCACGGTGCTCATGTAGTCGTCGCTCCAGCCCGTGTAGTCTCTCTGCTCCGTGCCCATGGGCCAGCCGATCACGTTGCCCTCGCGCGGCCAGAAGCCCTCGTTCTCGGCCCACTCCTCCGGGTAGGCGTCGCTCCACTCCATGGTCACGCGGTCGACCGAGTAGTGGTTCACGCCCTGCTGCAGCGGCTGGCCGCCGCTGGTCATCGTCCGCTCCTCCTTGAGGAGGGCGAGGTCGTCGCTGGTGTCGACGACGAAGAAGCGGCGCTCGAGCTCGATCGGCAGGTCGGTCATCGTCTGGAACGTGGCCGGGTCGAGCATGGACGCCATGGTGCCCTCGTACGTGCGCGTGGTGTCGGTGTCGGCGGGCAACTGCTTCATCCCCGGCACGACGACCAGCATGACGACCAGCCCAGCCGCCACGAGGACGACCCCGACGATGGCCAGCAGCCACCCCAGTCCCTTGCCACCCATGAGTACCCCCGTTCGGATCGTGGACGCCCGAGGCCCCGGTGGAGCGTCGCTCTGACGCCGGGGTCGCACGGGGCGATGGGCAACTCTACGCGGATGCGGGCCTCCGCTGCAACGGTCAGGAGTCTCCGCGGCAGTCCCTCGCGGACGGTGGAGGTGGTGTCCGGCGGGCCGCTCGAGGTCGCGCCGCCGGCGACCGTCGTCGCCGGTCGCCGCCGGGCGGCGACGGAGATCGCCCGCGGGCGGCCGCGGCCTCATCGCGGTATGATCGAGGCGGCGCGGGGGCTCGATCGGAAGGATCAGCACGGGCTCTAAACCCGTGTAGAGGGGTGTGACTCCCCTAGTCCCCGCCGATCTCCTTCTCACAGGCCGGCGAGCGCGAGCTCGACGGCCTCGGCGGGCGAGCTCGCCCGCACCACGCCGTCGAGCTCGCCCTCGCCTCCGCGGAGCCTTCGGCGCCGTCGCCCGGACCGTTCGGCGGGCGCAACTCCCAGCTGTCGAGCAGGACGACCCTGCGGCCGACGTTGCGCGCGAGGGCGATCTCGCTCAGCGTGCCCCAGGCGCCGCCGACGGCGATCACGGCGTCGCCGCTCGCCACCACGGCGAGGTTGCGCGCCCAGCCGATGGCGGTGGGGATCGAGTAGGTGAGGTCGGGGGCGGCGCGCGAGCGATCGGCCTCCGGCAGGAGGCCGATCGAGACGCCGCCCTCCGCGGCGACGCCGCGCGCGACGGCCTCCATCACTCCCGAGCGGCCGCCGCAGACGACGACGCAGCCGCGACGCGCGAGCAGGCGGCCCAGCTCCTCGGCCTTGGCCGCCAGCTCGGGGCCGCAGCGGCTCGCGCCGATCACGCTGACGTACGTCTGCCGCACCTGTCTCTCGTGTCCACATGGGGATTCTACCGTCGCCACATGCTGAGCGGCACAGGGGTCGACGAGCCGATCGTCATCCCACGCGGGCGGGCGACTCCTCGAGACGCGAGGGCGGGTGTGCTCGCACCCGCCCTCGCGTCTCTCGCGCCTCGGCGTCGCGTGGCGAGGCGGCAGCTCCTCATCGGTGGCGGCCGGTACGCTCACGTCGGCACCGTGGACGGTGTGATGCCGCTCACTTCTGCTTGATCTCGATGTCCACCCAGGAGGCGGTGCCGTCGTCGCTCATCTCGGACCTGAACGGCCACTCGGATTCGGTCGTACCCGTCGCGGACCGAGTCGGTCACGTCGAGCGCGCTGATGACGGCGTTGCGTGTGACGGTGATGCCGCCCCACGCCGCTGTCGGGTCGAGGCTGAACATCACCCGGTAGTACCCGGCGGGGAGTCTCAGCGCCTTCGCGTCGAGCGTGTAGCCGTAGATGACGTTGCCCCCGACGTTGACCTCGGCGCCGAACCCGCCGGGACCGTCGGTGCCGTACTTGTCGGCCACCGGCAGAGAGAAGACGGGCGTCTCGGTGCCGTTCTCCGGGTCGTTGTCGTAGTCGATGATGTCGCCGTACAGAGCGGAGATCCGGTACAGGCTCAGCCGGGCGCAGTTCGAGTAGACCGTCGTCTCGGTGGGCGTGACGATGTAGGGCTCCCTCGACGGCTCCACGGCGCCGAGGGCGGATGCGTCCGCGGCGCCCCACACCTCGTCGAGCCCGGCCCCGGACAGGTGGTTCATGCCGTAGCCCTTGAGGCCGGCGGAGCCATCGCTGCCCGTGAGGTCGTTGGTGCGGTAGAGACGGACCTCGAGGCGGATCTTGGAGCGCACGGTCCACGCCTTGCTGAGCAGGCTGTCGCCCCAATCGAGTCTCGTCACGTCGACGGGGCTGAGAGCGCTCGTCTCAGTGGTGGCGTCCGCCCACTCCGCCTGCCAGGCGGCCTCCGTCTTCTGCTCGTAGAACCAATTGGAGAGCAGCGGGTTGCCCGCCAGATCGACGACCTCGCCGGTCTCCGGGTCGACGAGGCCGAGGAATTGGAGTGGCGTGTAGGCGGTCAAGGCGTCGAAGTTGTCGACCAACGGTGTCGACCGGAAGCCCGAGCCGATGCCCGGGTCGCTCACGTCGCCGCCGACGATGCTGTAGCCCTCTGCGAAGATGACCGGCACCGAGAGGTTGTTGCCGAACTCAGTGGTCTGCGTCGGCTTGCCCTTGCCGGCCGCGGGCGCGGCGACGATCAGCGCGACGACGAGCACTGCGAAAAGCGCGCAGACGAGCGCACGAGAACGAATGGCCATGATGGACCCCCTTGAGTTCCCCCACCGTCCGCAGCCGCTGTCGGCCTTCGGCCGAGGCTCCCGGGGCGGCGCTTGCCGCGGCGGACGGGCTTCCCCTCATCCTCATCCGGCCGGCCCGCTGACAGCGACCGGACGTGTGGTGTGTCGTGCGGCCCACCTCCCCGGTCGTCGCCCCTGCGTCCCAGCGAGCGGGGACGCGTTTCTTCCGGCAGTCTATACCGCACGTCCGGGGTCGCCAAGGAGGCTCACCAGCGGCCGCGGCGTCGCTCGATACGTCGTCTCACCGGGTCCGGCACGACCCGGCGAGACGAGCGCTGTGCCTACGCGAGGTGAGCGCCGGACGCGTCGCCGGGCGGCGCGAAGCGCCCGCGCCCGGCCTCCCGGTCGGCCGCCTCGCGGCGGAGGCAGGCCCAGGGCCTGCCTCCGGGCGAGCCGTAGAAGATGTGGAAGTCGTGACGGTAGCCGCGGCGCTCATAGAAGCGCACGGCGTCGTGGTTGGCGGTGTCGACGCCGATCTCGACGTCCTCGACGCCCCGGCGCGCGAGCTCGGCATCGACCGCGTCCATGAGCGCCGTACCGACGCCGGCGGCTCGTGCGCCGTCGGCGACGCTGAGATGGATGAGCTCGGCGCGAGAGTCGCCCGTGTACCAGACCGGGTCGGGCCCTTCGACGCCCACGAAGGCATAGCCCACGACGTCGCCGCCGCGCCACGCCGCGAGGACGAAGGCTTCGCCGGCCAGCGCCTCGAGCATCCCGGCGCGTTCGATCGGCCACGACTGCTCGAAGGGACGCACCGGCACGACCGCGCCGGGCAGCACGGCGATGTGGTCGAGAAGGGCCCGCCAGAGCGGCGCGAGGCGCTCGATCTCGGCCGGGTCGAGCGGGGCGATGGTGATGTCGTGCGGCATCTATCTCCCTCGTCAGGCGCCGCCGGCGAGCACCGCGTCGAGCAGCCGCACCGCGCCGGTCTTGCTGAGCGGCTCGTTGAGGTTACCGCACTTGGGGCTCTGCACGCACGAGGGGCAGCCGTCCTCGCACGGGCATTCGGCGACCAGGCGGCGGGCGTCGGCGGCGAGCTCGGCGAAGGCGTCGTGCGCGCGCCGCGAGAGGCCGATGCCGCCCGGGTAGCCGTCGTAGACGAAGATCGTCGCCAGGTCGGTCTGCGAGTGCCACGGGGTCGAGAGCCCGCCCACGTCCCAGCGGTCGCACATCGCGTAGAGGGGCAGGAGGGCGATGAGGAGGTGCTCGGCAGCGTGCAGGGCTCCGGGCGCGTGCGGGGCCGGGTCGGCGGCCTGGGCAGCCGTGGTCGCGGCGGCGGCCTCCTCCAGGCCGGCGAGCGCCCTCTCGAGCAGCTCGGGGGTGAGCGTGAGCCACAGGGCCTCGGTCGTGAAGACCTGCTCCGGGAGCTCGAGCGAGGTCGTGTCCAGCACGCGCCCGTCGCTCACGTCGCGCTTCTGATAGGCGATGACCTGCTCGGTCACCTCGATCTCGCCGAGGAACAGGGAGGCGCCCTCGGAAAGGGGCTGCGGCAGCCCCTGGCCGGCGATCAGCACATGCTTGTCGACCTTGGCTTGAGTGTAGTAGACGCCGGAGAAGTCGTCCACGAGCACGAGTTCCTGCTCGAGGTCGAGGCGCCGCACGAGGTAGCTGTCGCCGAGGTGCAGGTAGACGGCGCCCGGGTGCGCGAAGCGGAAGACGCGCTCCGCCTCGAGGGTGCCGAGGATCGACCCATCACGCGACTCGACGATGGCGAAGCGCCGGGACGAGGCGCTGCGCAGGGAGGTCTCGGCGGCGGGCGAGTGCGGCCTGGCCCAGGCCAGGCCGTCACCCCGCCGCCGCAGGCGCCCGCCCTGCGCAAGCCGCTCGGCGAGCAGGAGCCCCCGCTCCCCGAAGTAGGCCTCATCGGCGGCCGTCAGCGGCCGCTCGTAGGCGGCGGCCTCGAGGTGCGGCGCGCTGATGTGCGGGTTGTCGAGGTCGATCACCGCCTCCTCGACGCTGCGGCTGAGGAGGCGCTCCGGCTCGCGCATGAAGTACTGGTCGAGGGCGTCCTGGCCGGCGACGAGCACGGCGTAGCCGTGACCTCGCCGGCCCGCGCGCCCCCAGCGCTGCCGCAGGCTGGTGACCGTGCCGGGGAAGCCGGTGACCAAGGCGACGTCGAGCTCGCCGACGTCGATGCCGAGCTCGAGGGCGCTGGTCGCGACGACGGCGTCGAGCTCGTGCTCGAACAGGCGGCGCTCGATGTCGCGGCGCTGCTGCGGCGTGTAGCCGGCGCGGTAGGGCCGCACGCGTTCGGCGGCGCCGGGGTCGCGCTCGTCGAGCCGGCGGCGGACCGCCCCGAAGACCAGCTCCGCCGCCTTGCGCGTCGGCGCGAAGGCGATCACGCGCGCGCCGCCGAGCACCGCCTCGCTCGTCACGTAGGCAGCCTCGGCGAGAGCGCTGCGACGGGTGCCCTGCGCCGGGTCCTCGAGCGGCGG
Organism: uncultured Thermoleophilia bacterium; assembly: GCA_963814545.1. Taxonomy (GTDB): domain Bacteria; phylum Actinomycetota; class Thermoleophilia; order UBA2241; family UBA2241; genus UBA2241. Next base: position 153,282 of record CAWFDC010000008.1, read on the forward strand.
GTTCCAGAAGACGACGGCGCGTTCGTGGCGGGGCGCGCCGTCGTCTTCCACCGCCTCGAAAGGCAGGCCGGTGAGCCTCTCGGCGAAGGCGTGCGGCGCGGCGATGGTCGCCGAGGCGAGGACGAAGCGGGGGTCGGCGCCGTAGGCGGCGCAGAGTCGCCGCAGGCGTCGTACGACCTGGGCGACGTGGGAGCCGAACACGCCGCGGTACACGTGCGCCTCGTCGAGCACGACGTAGCGCAGATGGTGGAAGAACTCGGCCCAGCGCTCGTGTGCCGGCAGGACGCCGACGTGCAGCATGTCGGGGTTGGAGAGGAGCAGGTTCGATGTGCGGCGGATCGCGGCGCGCTGGTCGGCCGGCGTGTCGCCGTCGTAGACGGCGGGCGACGCGCCGGGCGCGCGCAACGCGCCGAGCTTGCGCAACTGGTCCTGGGCGAGCGCCTTGGTGGGGTAGAGGTAGAGCGCCCGCGACTGCGGGTCGGCGGCGATCGCCTGCAGGGTGGGCAGCGTGAAGGCGAGCGACTTGCCGCTGGCCGTGCCGGTGGCGAGGATGACGTTGGCGCCGCTCTCGAGCAGGTCCCACGCCGCGCGCTGGTGGGCGTAGAGCCGGGTGACGCCGGAGCGCTCGAGCGCGGCGCGCACCCCGGGGTGCAGGTCGGGCGGCAGGTCGGTGAGCCGCGCCCGCCGGGCGGCCTCGTGGGCGACGGCCACGACCTGCCCGTGACGGCCGGGGTCGAAGAGGCTGCGCAGGGCGTCGCTCGGCGGGGGCATGCCCCCATCCTACCGAAGGTCGGTCCGCAGACGGACGTCGCAGGACGACACGCACGGGACGTCGGGGGACGGCACACACGCGGGCAGCGCACGAGGCGGCTGCTGCAGGCTCGGGGTAAGACCGCGCGCGGCCCCGGCAGTCAGGCCCGCGCGGCGCCGGTCACGGCCCGCTCTGCGCCGCGTAGGCGATCAGCGGCACGAGCAGTGCGGCGAGCAGCGCCGACACGGCGATGAAGAGGGCGGCTCTTGCTCTCAAGACTCTCATCACGACTCCTCGGCGGCGGGCGTGTCCGGTCGCGCCCGTCAACGGCCTTCACCCTCTCTATCGGCTCCCCAGGGCGCGACCTCAAGCGTTGCCGCGGCCGGCGAGCCGGAGCCCGGCCACGGTCGCCGCGAGTTGCCCGTGCGGTGGGGTAGCGGTAAGCTGCCGGGCGTATGTACGGCCTGACCACTGACCGGCGGCGAGCCCGCGAGGCCCGCCGCAAGCAGATCAGGCGCCGGCGCTTCGGGGTGCTGGTGCTCGCCGTGACCCTCGTCTCCCTCGCGGTGTGGGCCGCGGCCGCGCTGCCCACCGCGACGCCGGCCCGGGTGCCGGATACCGTCGTCAACCCCACGTTCGGCGCCACGCCGACCGCCGACCAGATCGTCATCGCTCACGTCGGCGACGTCCCCATCGTGCTGCCCGTCCCGGGCGAGGCCACGACGGCGATCGCCTACCATCCGGCGGGCACGCCGGAGGCGGTCGCCCTCTCACCGCAGGGCGAGTGCGTCAGTGGGGGCGGCATCGGCCGTCGCCTCGCCGACATCTTCAAGAGCGGCGGCGGCGTGCAGTACTACCTCATCGCGAGCGAAGGCGGCGACGCCTCGGCCGCGACGGCCGGGCTCTCCGTCGGTGCCGCCCCCGGCTCGAGCATCGTCAGCCCGGTCGACGGTGTCGTCACCGCGGTCAAGGAGTACGACCTCCTCGGGCGTCACCGCGATGTCCAGGTCGACATCCGGCTGGCCTCCGACCCCACGTTGCTGCTCGTGCTCACGCACGTCGCCGACGTCCGCGTCGAGCCCGGCGAGCAGGTCGTCGCCGGCGAGACGCTCATCGGCGAGGTGCGCGCCTTCGCGCGAGAGCTCGACCAGGCGCTGCGGCAGTTCACCTCGGACAACGGCGACCACGTGCAGCTCATGGTCCTCAAGGTGGCCTCCGAGCTCGGGGAGTATTGACGTGACCGCCGGCGTCCCTGCGGCGGGGCTGGCGGTCATCGGCGGTTCGGGCTCGTACACGGCGCCGTTCCCCGAGGGTCTCGACCGGGCGGCGCGCGTCCTCGAGCGCGACCTCGTCATCGAGACCCCGTGGGGCGACAGCCCTCCCTTCACGCTCTTCGAGCTCGACGGGCGGCGCGCGCTCCACGTGCGCATGCATGGCTGGCGGCCGGGCGTCTCGCGCGGGCGCGCCTCGCGCCAGGTCTTCAGCGTGCTGCACCGGGCCGGCGTGCGTCGCATACTCTCCGACGCCGGCGTCGGCAGTCTCAACCAGCTGCTCGACCCCGGCGACCTCGTCGTCCCCGACGACTTCGTCGACCTGACCACCGACCGCGACCGGCTGGGCATGGTCGCGGGCGACCATCTGCTGATCATGCGCGAGCCGGTGTGCGCGACGGGGCGCGAGGCGCTGCTCGCTGCGGCCCGGCGCCTCGCGCCCGAGCGCCGTCTCTTCTCGCGCGGCGTCTACGTGGTCACCGAGGGCCCGCGCTTCGAGTCGCCGGCCGAGGTACGGCGCCTGCAGACCGTGGGCGACATCGTGGGGCAGAGCTTCTCGCCCGAGGTCTGGCTGGCGCGCGACATCGGCGCCTGCTACGCGGGCCTCTACGTGGTCGTGAACTACGGCGAGGGCGTCGTGCGGGACTGGGAGCACGAGGAGCTCGCGCGCATCTTCCGCGACGACGCCCCGCTCGTCGGCCGCGCGCTGCTCGAGGCACTGCGCGCTCTGCCCGCCGCCGACGACTGCCGCTGCCGCGCCCTGCGGCGCCCGACGCTGCTGCGCTGAGCCGGCGGCGCCCCGCTCTGCTGAGGCGTCGGCGCCGCGCGGCCGAGCCGCCGCCTACGCCACACCCAGCGCCCAGACCAGCACGGCCAGACCGTTGAAGATGGCGTGCATGGCGATGCTCGTCCACAGCGACCCGGTGCGCTCGTAGACCCAGGCGAGCGCGACGCCGAGCGCGAAGATCGGCACGAAGACGGTCAGCTGCAGGTGCGCGACGCCGAACACGGCCGCCGAGCCGAGCGCCGCCGGCCACCAGCCCCAGGAGTTCCGCAGCCCCTTGTAGAGGAAGCCGCGGAAGAAGACCTCCTCGAAGATCGGGGCGAACACCACGGCGATCACGACGAAGAGGGCGCCGCCGGCGACCGTGCGCGGGAACTGCTCGACGATGTCCTGGGGTGGCGGGTCGACGAGGGCCCCGTGGACGGCGGAGATCGCGTAGCTCGCGACGAGGGCGACGGGGATGGTCCAGAAGAAGGCCGCGCTGGGCCAGGTGAAACCCCAGCCGGCGAGACCCTGACGACTGATGCGCAGCGAGAAGAGCCAGGCGGCGACCGTCTGCCACCCGTACAGGACGACGGTGGAGACGATGACGACGAGCGCGCTGAAGAGCGTGACCTCTTCGATCGTCGTCTCGGCTTCGAGGGCACCTCCGTACAGCGCCGCCACGTAGAGGAGGACCTGGGGCCCGAAGCCGACGACGACGCCGAGCAGCGCCTCCGGCCAGCCCCACGTCTTCGCGCCGGGTGGGAGCCCCGGTGTGCGAAGTCCAGGCTGGGGGCCAGCGAGCGGCGGCGGGCCCGGTCGGACGGCCGCCGGACCCGGTGGCCGTCCGGCTGAGAGACTGGTCGGCGCGACGCCGGGCGCCGCGGGAGCGTCCGGGCGCGGCGCGACCGGCGGCGGGACGAAGTCGGGCGGCGGCGGCGCGGCGCGCTCCGGAGGTGCGTGGGGCTGCGGCGGCGGCGGCGCGGGCGCGGCGGGCGGCGGCTGCGGCGGCTGCGGTGGGGGTGGTGCGGGCGCGGCGGGCTGCGCCGGCGCGGGGCGCTCCGGGGGTGCGTGGGGCTGGGGCGGGGGCGGCGGCGTCTCGCCACCACCCCCGCCCCAGCCCGCTCCGCCGGCGCCGCGGCGCCCGCTCGTGTCGCGATCTTCGTCCATCATTCGTGAGGACACGATACCCCATCCCCCGGCCGGCGAAGTCGCCGGCGGGACGCAACTCCGGCAGCCGAAGTCGCCGGCGGGACGCAACTCCGGCAGCCGAAGTCGCCGGCGGGACGCAGCTCCGGCAGCCGAAGTCGCCGGCGGGACGCAGCCCCGGCAGCCGAAGTCGCCGGCGGGACGCAGCCCCGGCGGTCGCGCCGCGGCCCCGGTGCGGCCGCCGTGTGCACCCGGGCCCGGGCCGGCCGGATCGCGTCGCGGGCCCCGCCGGTTCGCGTCGGCGGCCCGCTCTGCTATACTGGCGCGCCGTGCGCCGGCCCCCGCCGCGTGCGTCGCGGTCGCGTTGACCGCCCTCTCGGGGTCGGGGTATCCTTACGTGCTTTCGCAGAAAGGGTGAGACGTGCGCCAGATGGTCACGCTCGCTTGCCAGGAGTGCAAGCGCCGCAACTACCACACCAACAAGAACAAGAAGAACGACCCGGACCGCATCGAGCTCAAGAAGTACTGCCGCTGGTGCGGGACGCACACGGTCCACAAGGAGACGCGCTAGCGCCTCCCCGGTCTACTAGGGCTGTAGCTCAATTGGTAGAGCACCGGTCTCCAAAACCGGGGGTCGGGGGTTCGAGTCCCTCCAGCCCTGCCAACGATCATCGGAGCGGTTGAGTGGCTAAGGCCGTCAACAACAAAAAGGGCAAGACCCGCCCCGCGCAGGGCAGCGGCAAGGCGTCCGACAAGGGCGGCCGCGCGAGCGACGCCAAGAGCGGCGCCAAGGGCGGCGCCAAGTCGGGCAAACCGACGCGGGCGCGGGCCCAGGCCAAGTCGTCTGCGCGCAGCGGGCGCGAGAAGCGCAGTCTCCGCAAGTTCATGCGCGAGGTGCGCATCGAGCTCGGCAAGGTCTCGTGGCCCAGCCGCCGCGACCTCATGCAGTCGACGCTCGTCGTGCTCGTCGCCGTCGCCATCGCCGCCGTGTACGTAGCCGGGCTCGACGCCGCCTTCTCCGAGGTGGTCGACCAGATACTCAACCTGATCACCTGAGGCGCGCATGTTCCAGTGGTACGTCGTCAATACTTATTCGGGGCACGAGAACAAGGTCAAGGCCAACCTCGAGCACCGGCGCCAGTCGATGAAGCAAGAGGAGCGCATCGTCCAGATCGTCGTGCCGACCGAGCAGGTCGTCGAGACGAAGGACGGCCAGAAGGTCACCCAGGAGCGCCGCGTGTTCCCGGGCTACGTCCTGGTCCAGATGGAGCTCACCGACGACACCTGGTCGGTCGTGAAGAACACGCCCGGCGTCACCGGGTTCGTCGGCGCCAACAACAAGCCCGTGGCGCTCTCTCGCGCCGAGGTCGACCGCATCCTCCACACGGCCACCGTCGAGCGGCCCAAGCAGAAGGCCGAGTTCTCGGTCGGCGAGGTCGTGCGCGTCACGTCGGGCCCGCTCTCCGACTTCTCGGGTGAGGTGGTCGAGGTCAACCTCGACCAGAGCCGGCTCAAGGTGATGGTCTCGATCTTCGGCCGCGAGACCCCGGTCGAGCTCGGGTTCGACCAGGTCAAGAAGACATCCTGACGACGCACGACGAAGCGAGGAAGCAGTGGCCAAGAAGGTCCTGACGCTCATCAAGCTGCAGATCCCGGCCGGGCAGGCTAACCCCGCGCCGCCGGTCGGGCCGGCTCTCGGTCAGCACGCCGTCAACATCATGGAGTTCTGCAAGGCGTTCAACGCCCAGACGCAGGCCCAGGACGGCACCATCATCCCGGTCGAGATCACGGTCTTCGAGGACCGCAGCTTCAAGTTCATCACGAAGACGCCGCCGGCCGCCGTCCTGTTGCGCGAGGCGCTCGGCATCGACAAGGGCTCCGGCGAGCCCAACCGCGCCAAGGTCGGCACGGTCTCGCGCGAGAAGGTCCGCGAGATCGCCGAGCTCAAGATGCCCGACCTCAACGCCAACGACGTCGAGGCCGCGATGAAGATCATCGAGGGCACGGCGCGCAGCATGGGCGTCGAGGTCGCCGACTAGGCGAGGCGACTGAGGTCGGCGCCGCGACCGCCACAGGCGGGCCGGCGACGCCGACCGGCAGCACACCGTAGACATGGCCGCGGTCGTACCGCGGCGAGGAGTGGGAGGCGGCCCCGGGTCGCCGCTCGGACCACAGGAGGTTCAGCACCATGGCCAGAGGCCGCACGTACACCACCGCCCGGCGCGCCATCGACGGCACGCATCTCTACAGCCCGCTCGAGGGCATCCGCCTGCTCAGATCGCTCGAGGGCGCCAAGTTCGACGAGACCGTCGAGGCGCACTTCCGTCTCGGCGTCGACGTACGCCACGCCGACCAGATCGTGCGCGGCACGACGGTCCTGCCGCACGGCACCGGCAAGGAGATGCGGGTCGCCGTGTTCGCCGAGGGCGACAAGGCGCGCGAGGCGCAGGAGGCGGGCGCCGACCTGATCGGCTCCGACGACCTCGCCAAGCAGGTCCAGGAGGGCAAGCTCGACTTCGACGTCGCCATCGCGACGCCCGACATGATGGGTACGGTCGGCAAGCTGGGCCGCATCCTCGGCCCGCGCGGCCTCATGCCCAACCCGAAGTCGGGCACCGTCACCTTCGACGTCGCCAAGGCGGTCAGCGACGCCAAGGGCGGCAAGGTCGAGTACCGCACCGACCGCTCCGGCATCATCCACCTCTCCATCGGGCGCAAGTCGTTCGCCGAGGCGCAGCTCCTCGAGAACTACGGCGCCGTGCTCGACGAGATCGTGCGCGCCAAGCCGGCGGCGGCCAAGGGCAAGTACCTCAAGAGCATCCACATCGCCACGACGATGGGACCGAGCATCTCCCTCGACCCGGCGCGTACGCGCGACCTGGCCGAGGACTGAGCCGCACCGCGGGGCCGGCCGCGCGGAGGGGCCGGCCGTGCGGCCGGCCCGTCTCGCGATCGGCCCGGAGCCGTCCCGCGGGGGGGACCCGCACCGCGCGACGAGCCGCACCCGCAGGCGCCGGGGGCGGCGGCAGCAGCCCGAGGGGTTGCCGCCGCCGCCCCCGGCGTTCTATACTCCGCCCTCGCGGCGCCACCGGCGCCGCGGCCGATGAAGGTCGGCGCTCCCTCCGGGGAGCTTAATGGGCCGCAGGGCCCGCCACCCGAGGCGATGAGCGTGCCGCACCCGCCGCCGTGCCCGCTCCCGTCCCCGGGAGTGGGCTTTCTTTTCGGACAGCGAGGTCGAGATGCTGAGAAGAGAGAAAGAGGCTGTCATCGCCGAGGTGGCGGAGCTGCTCGAGGGCGCCGACACGGTGTTCGTGAGCGACTACCGCGGCCTCACGGTGGCCCAGCTCTCGGAGCTGCGCGGCACGCTCCGGCAGAGCGGGGCGCGCTTCAAGATCGTCAAGAACACCCTGGGGACCCTCGCCGCCGAGCGCGCCGGGCGCGAGACCCTCAAGGACCTGCTCGCCGGCCCTACCGCCGTGACCTTCTGCGGCGACGACCCGGTGGCGGCGGCGAAGGCGATCGCCGACTACGCCCGGACGCACCCGCAGCTCGAGGTGCGCGGCGGCCTCATGGCCGGCGCGCTGCTCGACGCCGGGCAGCTCCGCGCGCTCGCCAGCCTGCCGCCGCGCGAGATCCTGCTTGCTCAGCTCGTAGGCACCCTGGCGGCGCCGATGACGGGTCTCGTCACGGTGCTCCAGGGCACGATGAGCGGCTTCGTGCGAGCTTTGAGCCAGGTGGTCGAACAGAAGACGGCGGCCGGCGAGGCCTGAGACCCGGCCGCGTCTTCCCGATAACGACGACAAGTCAGAACGGCGAGGTGAAGTGACGATGGCAAGCAAGACCCTGACGAACGACGAGATCATCGAGGCCATCAAAGCCAAGAGCGTGATCGAGCTCTCCGAGCTCGTGAAGGCCCTCGAGGAGGCGCTCGGCGTGAGCGCGGCGGCTCCCATGGCCATGGCGGCCGCTCCCGCGGGCGCGGCTCCGGCCGAGGCCGAGGTCGAAGAGCAGACCGCGTTCGACGTGGTCCTCAACGCCTTCGGCGACCAGAAGATCCAGGTCATCAAGGTCGTCCGCGCGCTGACCGGACTCGGCCTCAAGGAGGCCAAGGACGTGGTCGAGGGCGCGCCCAAGACGATCAAGGAAGGCGTCACCAAGGACGAGGCCGAGGACGCCAAGAAGCAGCTCGAGGATGCCGGCGCCACCGTCGAGGTCAAGTAGCTCGAGGGGCGCGCGTCCTGCGTGACGCGGGGGGCCCGGGCCGGCACGCCGGCCCGGGCCCCCCGCTCGTCTCCGCCGTCGCTGCCGGGCGGCGCCGTGCACTCGGCGGCCGCCGTGCGGAAGCTGCGCCGCCGCCCGCCGTGTCGCGAGACCGCGGTCGCGCCACCGCCGCGAAGCTGTTGCGGCGGTCGAGGGCGGCGCCGTGACGCCGGTCACGGCGCCGGGTCGCGATGCGGTGTTGTCAGAAGAGACAACACCGCGGACCGGCTGCGTGCGACTCCGTGGCGCCCGAGCCTTGCACCCCCTGATACCGCGTGGTATTCTACGTGGCTGTGCGTCGTCTGCGACCGTGCCATGACCAGTGGCGTGGTGAGCTTCTTTTCCCTGTTCCGCCGTCATCAGAGGAGACTCGCTTGAACGAGCCCCGGTCCCCGCGCGTGCGCACGTCCTTCGCCAAGCTCGATCAGCCGCTCTCGCTGCCCAACCTGATCGACATCCAGAAGGCGTCGTGGGAGTGGTTCCTGCGCGACGGTCTCAAGGAGACCATCGCCGACATCAACCCGATCAAGGACTACTCGGAGAAGCTGCTCGTCGAGTTCGGCGACTACGCCTTCGGCGAGCCCAGCAAGCCGATCGCCGAGTGCCGCAACAAGGACATGACCTTCTCGGCCCCCCTCACGATGGAGGTCCGCTTCATCAACGAGGAGACCGGCGAGATCCGCGAGCAGCGCGTCTTCATGGGCGACTTCCCCATGATGACCGACCGCGGCACGTTCATCATCCACGGCACCGAGCGCGTCGTCGTCACCCAGCTCGTACGCTCGCCGGGCGCCTACATCATGGAGCCCAAGCAGGCCGAGCGCGAGAAGCAGGTGCTGGTCGCCAACCTCATGCCGCAGCGCGGCTCGTGGCTCGAGCTCGAGATCGACAAGAAGGGCGCCGTCAACGTGCGCATCGACCGCAAGCGCAAGTTCCCCGTGACCGTGCTGCTGCGGGCGATGGGCTACGGCGCCGACGACGAGCTCCGCGCCCTGTTCGACGACTCGCCCTACATCGCCAACACGATCGAGCGCGACACGACCGGCTCGCAGGAGGAGGCGCTGATCGAGCTCTTCCGCAAGCAGCGCCCCGGCGAACCGCCGACGCTCGACGGCGCGACGAACATGCTCAAGGGACTCTTCTTCGACCCCAAGCGCTACGACCTCTCGCGCGTCGGGCGCCACAAGCTCAACGTGCGCCTGCACGGCCACATCGCGCTCAAGGAGCGCCCCGACGGCGAGGTGCGCGTCCTGGTCAACGAGGACATCGTCGAGCTGATCCGCCGCCTCATCAGCCTGCCCGGCAGGCTGGGGGTCGGCGTCGACCAGGAGGGCAACGAGGTCGAGGTCAAGGACTACGCCGCCGAGGCCCAGAACCTGCTCCTCTCGCGGCGCGAGGAGATCGCCTTCGAGCTCGACGAGTACGAGCACTTCGGCAACCGCCGCCTGCGCACCGTGGGCGAGCTCGTGCAGGACGCCTTCCGCATCGGCCTCGCGCGCATGGAGCGCGTCATCCGCGAGCGCCTGACCACCGAGGACCCGGACACGATCGTCCCGGCCACCCTGATCAACATCCGTCCCGTGGTGGCCGCCCTCAAGGAGTTCTTCGGGTCGTCGCAGCTCTCGCAGTTCATGGACCAGACGAACTCGCTCTCCGGCCTCACGCACCGCCGCCGGCTGAGCGCTCTGGGCGCCGGCGGCCTCACGCGCGAGCGCGCGCCGATCGAGGTGCGCGACGTGCACCCGACGCACTACGGCCGCATGTGCCCCATCGAGACCCCCGAGGGCCCGAACATCGGCCTCATCGGCTCGCTGGCCTCGATGGCCACGGTCGACGAGTTCGGCTTCATCCGCGCGCCCTACCGTAAGGTCGTCAAGGGCCGCGTGACCGACGAGATCGTCTACCTCGACGCCTCCGAGGAGGAGGCCAAGACCGTGAACGCCGTCACCGGCGAGGAGCGCTACCTGATCATCGCCCAGGCCAACGCGCCCTTCGACCCCGAGACCGGCGAGTTCCTCAGTGAGAGTGTCCTCGCCCGCGCCTACCCCAAGAGCGACGTGGTCAACGCGCACCCCGACCAGATCGACTACATGGACGTGAGCCCGACGCAGATCGTCTCGGTGGCGACGGCACTCATCCCGTTCCTCGAGCACGACGACGCCAACCGCGCCCTCATGGGCTCGAACATGCAGCGCCAGGCCGTCCCCCTGCTGCGCACCGATGCGCCGTACGTCGGCACCGGCATCGAGTACCGCGCCGCGGTCGACACCGGCGACGTGATCATCGCCGCGCGCGCCGGCAAGGTCGCCTACGTCGACGCTCAGCGCATCGAGGTCGAGGCCGGCGGCGGCGAGGTCGACACCTACGAGCTCATCAAGTTCACGCGCTCCAACCAGGGCACCCTGATCCACCAGAAGCCGCTGGTCGACGTGGGCGCCAGGGTCAAGCCCGGCGAGGTGCTCGCCGACGGTTCCTCGACCGACAACGGCGAGCTCGCCCTGGGCCGCAACCTGCTCGTCGCCTTCATGAGCTGGGAGGGCTTCAACTTCGAGGACGCGATCATCATCTCCGAGCGCGTGGTCAAGGAGGACATGCTCTCCTCGATCCACATCGAGGAGTACGAGATCGACGCCCGCACGACCAAGCTCGGCGACGAAGAGATCACGCGCGACATCCCCAATCGCTCCGAGGAGTCCCTCAAAGACCTCGACGAGCGCGGCATCGTGCGCATCGGCGCCGAGGTCAGCTCGGGCGACCTTCTGGTCGGCAAGGTCACGCCAAAGGGCGAGACCGAGCTCACGGCCGAGGAGAAGCTCATCCGCGCGATCTTCAAGGAGAAGGCCCGCGAGGTGCGCGACACCTCGCTCAAGGTCCCGCACGGCGAGGGCGGCAAGGTCATCGACGTCAAGATCTTCAGCCGCGAGAACAACGACGAGCTGCCGCCGAGCGTCAACGAGCTGGTGCGCGTGTACGTCGCCAAGAAGCGCAAGATCGCCGAGGGTGACAAGCTCGCCGGCCGGCACGGCAACAAGGGCGTGATCTCGAAGATCGTCCCCGAGGAGGACATGCCCTGCCTCGAGGACGGCACCCCGATCGAGATCATCCTCAACCCGCTCGGCGTGCCGAGCCGCATGAACATCGGCCAGGTGCTCGAGACGCACCTCGGCTGGGCCGCCCACCTCGGCTACACGGCCGTGAAGGGTGCCTCGCCCGGCAACACGCCCGCCCGGCTGGCCTCGCCGGTGTTCGACGGCGCGACCCTGGCCGAGATCGACGAGCTCCTCATCCGCTCGACCGAGGAGCGGCCCGACAGCCCCGTGCAGTTCAAGGTCAACAAGAACGAGCCCGCGGGGCGTCGCTGCTCGGGCAAGGTGTGGCTCTACGACGGCCGCACCGGCGAGCGCTTCGACAACAAGGTGACCATCGGCTACATGTACATCCTCAAGCTGCTGCACCTCGTCGACGACAAGATCCACGCGCGCAGCACGGGGCCCTACTCCCTGGTCACCCAGCAGCCGCTGGGCGGCAAGGCCCAGTTCGGCGGCCAGCGCTTCGGCGAGATGGAGGTCTGGGCCCTCGAGGCCTACGGCGCCGCCTACGTGCTGCAGGAGATGCTGACCATCAAGTCCGACGACACCGTGGGCCGCGTCAAGGCTTACGAGGCGATCGTCAAGGGCGAGAACATCGCCCGGCCCAACATCCCCGAGTCGTTCAAGGTCCTGATGAAGGAGATCCAGAGCCTCGGGCTCGACATGCAGGTGCAGAGCGAGGAGGGCGCGGTCCTCGAGGTGCGCGAGGAGGACGACGACCTCCTGCGCGCCGCCGAAGAGCTCGGCATCGACCTGGCCGGCGTGCGCAAGCCGCAGGCCGAGGCCGCCGACGAGGAGGACGTCGACAGCGACGCCCTGCGCGACGTCATCGGCGCCGGCACCGAGCCCGACGCCTTCGAAGAGTCCGCGCCGGCCGGCAACGCCGACGAGGACGCCGAGCCGGCGCCCGTCGACGACGAGGCCGACGAGGGTCTGGCCGGCGCCGCCGGCGGCCTGCTCGAGAGCCTCGGCTTCGCCGCTTTCGGTGACGACCTCACGGTCGACGAGGCCGTACCGGTCGAAGAAGTCGAAGGGGTCGAGACCGATGAAGACTGACGCCGCGACGGCGAAAGGGAGCGATCAGTGATCGACATCAACAACTTCGATTCCATCCGCATCGGCCTCGCCTCCCCGAAACAGATCGAGGCGTGGTCGAAGGGTGAGGTCACCAAGCCCGAGACCATCAACTACCGCACGCTCAAGCCCGAGCGCGACGGGCTCTTCTGCGAGCGCATCTTCGGCCCCACCAAGGACTGGGAGTGCTACTGCGGCAAGTACAAGCGCGTCCGCTACAAGGGCATCATCTGCGAGCGCTGCGGGGTCGAGGTCACCCGGGCCAAGGTGCGCCGCGAGCGCATGGGCCACATCCGGCTCGCGGCGCCGGTGAGCCACATCTGGTTCTTCAAGGGCGTGCCCTCGCGCATGGGCTACCTGCTCGACATCGCCCCGAAGGAGCTCGAGAAGGTGCTCTACTTCGGCGGCAGCTACGTGATCGTCTCGGTCGACACCGAGCGGCGCGACAACGACCTCGTCTTCCTGCAGGAGAAGGTCGGCGAGATCAAGAGCCGCTACGAGGTCTACGCCGAGGACCGCGAGCGCGCCATCCGCGCGATGCACGACGAGGTCGTCGAGATCCTCGACGGCACGCGCGAGCCCGACGACTTCCACACCTCCGAGGAGCCCGACGACGAGTTCGGCTTCTTCAACTACTTCGACGTCTTCGAGTCCTGCCGGCGTATCGCCGTCAACGCCCCCGCCCTGAGCAAGGACGAGGTCAAGCAGCAGCGCACCAAGGTCGACAAGCTGCGCGACGACTACATCGACCGCGGGTTCAAGGCCGTCGAGAACGCCAAGGAGCACGTCGACAAGGCCTGGGAGCTCTTCAAGACCATCGCCCCCAGGCAGGTGATCGGCGACGAGACGCTCTACCAGCAGATGGAGCGCATGTTCGGCCGCGAGCCGGGCTACGAGCCGGAGAGCTTCGGCCGCTACTTCGAGGGCGGCACCGGGGCCGAGGCCGTCCGCGAGCTGCTCGGCGGCGTCGACCTCGACCAGGAGGCGACCGACCTGCGCGAGACGATCCGCACCGCCAAGGGCCAGCGCCAGGCGCGCGCCGTCAAACGCCTCAAGGTGGTCTCCGCCTTCCTGCGCAGCGGCAACCGGCCCGAGTGGATGGTCCTCGACGTCATCCCGGTCATCCCGCCTGAGCTGCGCCCCATGGTCCAGCTCGACGGCGGCCGCTTCGCGACCAGCGACCTCAACGACCTCTACCGGCGCGTCATCAACCGCAACAACCGCCTCAAGCGGCTGCTCGACCTGCAGGCGCCCGACATCATCGTCAACAACGAGAAGCGCATGCTGCAGGAGGCGGTCGACGCGCTCTTCGACAACGGCCGGCGGGGCCGGGCCGTGACCGGCCCGGGCAACCGGCCGCTCAAGAGCCTCTCCGACATGCTCAAGGGCAAGCAGGGCCGGTTCCGCCAGAACCTGCTCGGCAAGCGCGTCGACTACTCGGGGCGCTCGGTGATCGTCGCCGGGCCGCACCTCAAGATGCACCAGTGCGGCCTGCCCAAGATGATGGCCCTCGAGCTCTTCAAGCCCTTCATCATGAGCCGGCTGGTGTCGCGCAAGATGGTGCAGAACATCAAGGCGGCCAAGAAGATGGTCGAGTCGATGGTGCCCGAGGTCTGGGACATCCTCGAGGAGGTCATCACCGAGCACCCCGTGCTCCTGAACCGCGCGCCGACCCTGCACCGCCTCGGCATCCAGGCCTTCGAGCCGCTGCTCGTCGAGGGCAAGGCGATCCAGATCCACCCGCTGGTGTGCGCCGCCTTCAACGCCGACTTCGACGGCGACCAGATGGCCGTGCACCTGCCGCTCTCCTGGGAGGCGCAGGCCGAGGCCCGGCTGCTCATGCTGTCGACCAACAACGTGCTCTCGCCGGCGCACGGCAAGCCGATCGCCGTGCCCAGCCAGGACATGGTCATCGGGGTCTACTACCTCACCTACCACCTCCAGGACGACCTCAGCGGCGTCACCCCGGCCGACTTCGACGAGCCGCTCGCGGTGTTCGGCAGCTACGACGAGGTCCTGCGCGCCTACGAGCAGCGTATCCTCGACCAGCGGCAGGTCCCCACGCAGCGCGCGGCGGGCATCGCCGAGTTCACGCGCCGCGCCATCGTCGTGCGGCGGCCCAACGGCGAGCGCATCGTCACCACCGTCGGTCGCGTGCTCTTCAACCAGCAGGTCCAGGAGGGCCTCCGCGAGGTCCTCGGCGAGGACTTCTCCGAGTCCGAGTACAGCTACATCAACTACACGATCACCAAGAAGGCGCTGGCGTCGTTCATCAACGTGCTGGTCGCCAGGTACGGCGCCAACAAGGTGGCCCGCGTGCTCGACGTCTTCAAGGAGGTCGGCTTCCACTTCGCGACCCGGGCCGCGGTCACGGTGTCCAAGAACGACGTCGTGATCCCCGAGAAGGAGAAGGCCAAGATCCTCAGCGAGCACGAGGCCATGGTCGCCGACACCCAGTCGCAGTACAGCGACGGCTACCTGACCGAGGAGGAGCGCCGCAACAAGGTCGAGGAGATCTGGCGCGAGGCCGACGTGCAGATCACGGCCGCCACCAAGGCGAACTTCAACCCGCTCAACCCGATCTACATGATGGCGACCTCCGGCGCCCGCGGCGACATCAAGCAGATCCGCCAGCTCGCTGGCTGGCGCGGCCAGATGTCCAACCCGAAGGGCGAGATCGTCGAGCAGCCGGTGAAGTCGAGCTTCATCGAGGGCCTCTCGGTGCTCGAGTTCTTCATCTCGACCCACGGCGCCCGCAAGGGCCTCGCCGACACCGCCCTGCGCACCGCCGACTCGGGCTACCTCACCCGGCGCCTGGTCGACGTCTGCCAGGACATGACGGTGAGCGAAGAGGACTGCGGCACGCAGGAGTGGGTGCCCATGTCCCCGTGGTCGCGCCGCCGCGAGGAGAACCCGCAGCTCGAAGGCACGACCCTGGCCGAGAACGTGGCGCGGCCGCGCAGCGACCGCACCGTGCTCAAGAAGGGCGCCAAGGTCGGCCCGGCTGAGCTCGGCCTCCTGCGCGAGGTCTTCGCCGACATGCCGAACGCCAAGGTCAAGGTCAAGCAGGGGCGTGCCGCGGCCAAGCCCGAGGCGGTCTGGCTGCACGAGCCCAACGAGAACCTGCTCGGCCGCTACCTCGGCGCGGCCGTCATCGAGGAGGCGACCGGCGAGGTGGCCGTCGACCGCGACACGCTGATCGACGTCGTCACCCGCGAGCAGATCCTCGCCGCCCTGCAGCGCAGCTCCGAGGCCGACCCGATGGTGCCGGTGCGCAGCGTCCTGAAGTGCGACGCCGAGTCCGGGGTCTGCCAGCACTGCTACGGCTACGCGCTGCACAACAACGCGGCGGCCGAGATCGGCGACGCCGTCGGGCACATCGCCGCGCAGTCGATCGGCGAGCCGGGCACCCAGCTCACCATGCGCACCTTCCACACCGGCGGCATCGCCGGCGCCGACATCACGCACGGCCTGCCGCGCGTGGTCGAGCTCTTCGAGGCGCGCAAGCCGAAGGGCGTCGCGCGCATCGCCGAGTGCAGCGGGCGCGCGGCCATCGAGGAGGGCGAGCGCGGCTACCACGTGCTCCTGCACCCCGAGGAGGGCAGCCCCAAGGAGTACACCTTCCCGCGGCGCACCTACCTGCTGGTCGAGGACGGCGACTGGGTCGCCGAGGGCACGCCCCTCACCCCGGGCTCGCTCTACCCGGCCGATCTGCTCAAGCACGCCGGGATCGACAAGACCGAGCGCTACCTCGTCGACGAGGTGCAGGAGGTCTACCGCTCGCAGGGCGTCGAGATCAACGACAAGCACATCGAGCTCATCGTCCGGCAGATGATGAAGAAGATCCGCGTGGCGACGCCGGGCGACACGCAGTTCCTGCCCGGCCAGCTCGTCGACCGCTACGCCTTCCGCACGACCAACGAGCGCATCGTCGGCGAGGGCGGCCAGCCGGCCGAGGCCGAGGAGATCATCCTCGGCATCACCAAGGCCTCGCTGGCGACCGAGAGCTTCCTCTCGGCGGCCTCGTTCCAGGAGACCACGAAGGTGCTCACCGACGCCTCGATCGAAGGCAAGGTCGACACGCTCACCGGCCTCAAGGAGAACGTCATCATCGGCAAGCTGATCCCTGCGGGCACGGGCCTGCGCCGCTACCGCGGCATCGAGATCTACCCCGCGGGGCGCGGCGAGGCCCTGGCCGAGGCTCAGCGCCTCATGGGTGGCGACACCTGGGCCGGCGGCTACAGCGACCTCGAGGCGCTGCGGCGCATCGGCCTCGAGCCCGAGCCGGCCGCCGGCGTCGAGGGCGACCTCGGGCCGGCGGTCGACGCCGGCGCGCTCGGCGAGGCCGACGCCGCCGACGAGGGCGGCCCGGCCGACTGACCCGAGCCCAAGGGCGGCGGCCGCCGCACGCGCTCCGCGCTGTTGCGGCCGCCGCCCTCAATTGCTAGACTACGTGGCCGCTGTCCGAAGCCGGCCCGACCAGAGAGGGTAGATGACGACGATCAGCCAGCTCGTCCGTAAAGGGCGCGAGCAGAAGACCAAGCGGGCCAAGACCCCCGCGCTCAAGGGCTCGCCGCAGAAGCGCGGCGTGTGCACGCGCGTCTACACCGCGACGCCCAAGAAGCCCAACTCCGCCCTGCGCAAGGTCGCCCGTGTCAGGCTGGTGAACGGCATGGAGGTCACGACCTACATCCCGGGCATCGGTCACAACCTGCAGGAGCACTCCGTGGTGCTCGTGCGCGGCGGCCGCGTCAAGGACCTGCCGGGCGTGCGCTACAAGGTCATCCGCGGCACGCTCGACACGGCCGGCGTCTCCGACCGCAAGCAAGGCGCGCTCACGCTACGGCGCCAAGGGATCGAGGTAAGCCATGCCGCGTAGAGGCACGAGTCACGCGGCGGGAGGTCCTCCCCGACCCCGTGTACAACAGCAAGCTGGTGACCCAGGTCATCAACAAGGTCCTGCTCGACGGCAAGAAGTCGACGGCCGAGCAGATCGTCTACGGCGCCCTCGAGATGGTGCGCCAGAAGACCGGCCGCGACCCCGTCGAGGTGCTGCAGGAGGCCGTCCAGGCCCTCACCCCGCACCTCGAGGTCCGCAGCCGGCGGGTCGGCGGCGCCACCTACCAGGTGCCCGTCGAGGTGCCCGGCCGCCGCGCCCGCACGCTGGCCATCCGCTGGCTCGTGGCCTACTCCCGCGACCGCCGCGAGAAGGTCATGACCGAGCGTCTCGCCAACGAGATGCTCGATGCCCTCCAGGGGCAGGGCGGCGCGTTCAAGAAGAAGGACGACATCTTCCGTATGGCCCAGGCCAACAAGGCCTTCGCGCACTACCGCTGGTGACCCGCAAAGGCCCCTGACCCGGCCGGTGGCCGGTCAGGGGCCTTTGTCATGACCGCGACCGGCCGCCCGGCGGCCCGAGACAGGAAACATGCGGCAGTACCCGCTCGAGAGAACGCGCAACATCGGCATCATGGCCCACATCGACGCGGGCAAGACGACGACGACCGAGCGCATCCTCTACTACACCGGCAAGACCCACAAGATCGGCGAGGTGCACGAGGGCACGGCGGTGATGGACTGGATGCAGCAGGAGCAGGAGCGCGGCATCACCATCACCTCGGCGGCGACCACCGTCTTCTGGCGCGACCACGCAGGTCAACATCATCGACACGCCCGGCCACGTGGACTTCACCGTCGAGGTCGAGCGCAGCCTCCGCGTGCTCGACGGGGCCATCGCCCTCTTCTGCTGCGGTCGGCGGGGTCGAGCCGCAGTCCGAGACCGTCTGGCGCCAGGCCGACAAGTACGGCGTCCCGCGCATCGCCTTCATCAACAAGATGGACCGCATCGGGGCCGACTTCTTCCGCGGTCTGCAGATGCTGGTCGACCGCCTCGGCGCCAACCCGGTCGCCCTGCAGCTGCCGATCGGCGCCGAGTCCGACTTCCGCGGCATCATCGACCTGATCGAGATGAACGCCATCGTCTACCTCGACGAGCTGGGCACGACCTTCGAGACGCAGGCGATCCCCGACGAGCTGCGCGAGCGCGCCGACGAGTACCGCCAGAAGCTCATCGAGGCGGTGGCCGAGCACGACGACCACCTGCTCGAGACCTACCTCGAGGGCCGCGAGATCACCGTCGACCACCTGCGCGAGGCCATCCGCCAGGCGACGCTCGACATCAGCATCACCCCGGTCCTCTGCGGCTCGAGCTTCAAGAACAAGGGCGTGCAGCCGCTCTCGACGCGGTCGTCGAGTACCTGCCCGTCGCCGCTCGACGTGCCGCCGATCGAGGGCGTCAAGCCCAACGGCGAGACCGCCCACCGCAAGCCCGACGACACCGCGCCGTTCGCGGCCATCGCCTTCAAGGTCGCGACCGACCCGTACGTCGGCCGCCTCACCTACCTGCGCGTCTACTCGGGCACGCTCAAGGCCGGGTCCTACGTCCTCAACTCGACGCAAGGGCAAGCGCGAGCGCATCAGCCGCATCCTGCAGATGCACGCCAACCACCGCGAGGACCGTCGACGAGCTCTACGCGGGCGACATCGCCGCCGCCGTCGGCCTCAAGTCGACCGAGCACCGGCGACACCCTCTGCCGACCCGTCCAAGCCGGTCGTGCTCGAGTCGATGGAGTTCCCCGAGCCGGTGATCGCCGTCGCCATCGAGCCCAAGACCAAGGCCGACGAGGAGAAGCTCGCGCGCCTCGCTGCAGCGCCTCGCCGAGGAGGACCCGACCTTCCAGGTGCGCACCGACGAGGAGACCGGCGCAGACCATCATCTCGGGCATGGGCGAGCTGCACCTCGAGATCATCGTCGACCGCCTGGTGCGCGAGTTCGGCGTCGACGCCAACGTCGGCAAGCCGCAGGTCGCCTACCGCGAGACGGTGCGCCGCGCGGTCCACAAGGTCGAGGGCCGCTTCGTGCGCCAGACCGGGGGGCGCGGCCAGTACGGTCACGTCTACATCGACCTGGCGCCCAACGAGCCCGGCGGCGGCTACGTCTTCGAGAGCCGCATCCAGGGCGGCACGATCCCGCGCGACTACATCCCCGCGGTCGACGAGGGCGTCCAGGAGGCCATGAGCACCGGGGTCCTCGCCGGCTACCCCATGGTCGACCTCAAGGTCACCCTCATCGACGGCAGCTACCATGAGGTCGACTCCTCCGACATGGCCTTCAAGATCGCCGGCTCGCTGGCGCTCAAGAACGCCGTCCACAAGTCGCACCCGGTGCTCCTCGAGCCGATGATGGCGGTCGAGGTGGTCGCGCCGCTCGAGTTCATGGGCGACGTGATGGGCGACCTCAGCGGGCGCCGCGGGCACATCGACGGCATGGAGCAGCGGGGCACGGCGCAGGTCATCGACGCCACCGTGCCCCTCTCCTCGATGTTCGGGTACGCGACCGACCTGCGCTCGACCACCCAGGGTCGGGCGACCTATACGGCGCAGTTCAAGCACTACGCCGAAGTGCCGGCGCAGATCGCCAGTGAGATCGTCGCCAAGGTGCGCGGGTGAACCGCCCGGACACGTGGACAAGTATGTTTGCCCTCGCGACCGCGCCTGCTGTATACTGCCGTCCTTTGGTGCGGCAGGCACTGGGTGCCGGCCGCGCCATCACTGTGTGACCACCACCTTCACGGTGTCGGCAAAAGGAGAGTAGGAGAGATGGCGAAGCAGAAGTTCGACCGCAGCAAGCCGCACGTGAACGTCGGCACGATCGGGCACGTCGACCACGGCAAGACGACGCTGACCGCTGCGATGACGCTTGTCCTCGCACAACCGCGGCATCGGCAACACGCAGTTCACTGCTTTCGACCAGATCGACAAGGCTCCCGAAGAGCGCGCGCGCGGCATCACCATCGCGACCGCTCACGTCGAGTACGAGACCGAGAAGCGCCACTACGCTCACGTCGACTGCCCGGGCCACGCCGACTACATCAAGAACATGATCACCGGCGCCGCCCAGATGGACGGCGCGATCCTCGTCGTGCGGCGCCGACGACGGCCCTATGCCGCAGACCCGCGAGCACGTCCTGCTGGCCCACCAGGTCAACGTGCCGCACATCGTCGTGTTCCTGAACAAGGTCGACCTCGTCGACGACCCCGAGCTCATCGAGCTCGTCGAGATGGAGGTCCGCGAGCTGCTCACCGAAGTACGAGTTCCCCGGCGACAAGACTGCCCGATCATCAAGGGCTCGCGCGCTCAAGGCCCTCGAGTGCGGCTGCGGCAAGCCCGAGTGCGAGTGAGTGCAAGTCGATCATCGAGCTCGATCGACGCCCTCGACTGCGTTCATCCCGAGCCCGAGCGCGACATCGACAAGCCGTTCCTCATGCCGGTCGAAGACGTCTTCACGATCACCGGCCGCGGCACCGTCGCCACCGGCCGTGTCGAGCGCGGCATCGTCAAGGTCGGCGAAGAGGTCGAGATCGTCGGCATGCGCGACAAGCCCATGAAGACCATCGTGACCGGCGTCGAGATGTTCCGCAAGCTGCTCGACGAGGGTCGCGCCGGCGACAACATCGGCGTCCTGCTGCGTGGCATCGAGCGCGAAGAGGTCGAGCGCGGCCATGGTCTGCGCCAAGCCGGCCAGCATCACGCCGCACACGCACTTCACGGCCCAGGTCTACGTCCTGTCCAAGGACGAAGGCGGCCGCCACACGCCGTTCTTCAACGGCTACCGGCCGCAGTTCTACTTCCGCACCACCGACGTGACCGGCGTCATCACCCTGTCCGAGGGCGTGGAGATGGTCATGCCGGGCGACAACACCGTGATGGAAGTGCAGCTCATCACCCCGATCGCCATGGAAGAGGGTCTCCGCTTCGCCATCCGCGAGGGCGGCCGTACCGTCGGCGCCGGGGCGATCTCGACCATCATCGACTGACCAAACGCAGAGAACGGGACGGGCGTGCCGCGTACGCCGCGGCGGCCGACACGCCCGGGCCCGTGAACAAGGGGAACGAAGCCGGACACGGCGAGAGCGAGAAGACGAGAGTGGCTCAGCAGAAGATCCGCATACGGTTGAAGAGTTACGACCACGAGCTCATCGAGCGCAGCGCGCAGTCCATCGTGGAGACGGCTCAGCGCAGCGGTGCGACCATCTCCGGTCCGGTGCCGCTCCCCACCGAGAAGAACGTCTACTGCGTCATCAAGAGCCCGTTCAAGGACAAGGACTCGCGCGAGCACTTCGAGATCCGCACGCACAAGCGGCTGATCGACATCCACCAGCCGACGCCCAAGACGGTCGACCAGCTCATGCGCCTCGACCTGCCCGCCGGCGTCCACATCGAGATCAAACTGTGACGAGTATGAACGGCATCATCGGCAAGAAGATCGGCATGACCCAGTTGTTCGACGACGACGGCAACGTCGTCCCGGTCACGGTCATCCAGGCCGGGCCCTGCCCCGTCACGCTCGTGCGCACCGCCGAGAAGGACGGCTACGACGCCGTCCAGCTCGCCTTCGAGGAGTGCAAGGACAAGCACCTGACCAAGCCCGAGCTCGGCCACCTCAAGAAGGCCGGCCTCAAGCACGGCATGCGCCACCTCGTCGAGTTCCGCGGCGCCAGCGCGCTCAAGGTCGGCGACACGGTGACCGTCGAGGCGTTCGAAGACGGTGAGATGGTCAGCGTCTCCGGCGTCTCCAAGGGCAAGGGCTTCCAGGGCACCATCAAGCGCCACAACTTCTCGCGCGGCCCCGAGACGCACGGGTCGCACAACGTTCGTCAGCCGGGCTCGATCGGCGCCAGCGCCTATCCGGCTCGCGTGTTCAAGGGCGTGCGCATGAGCGGGCACATGGGCGCGCATCAGGTCACCCAGCGCGGCCTGCGCGTCGTGCGCCGCGACCCCGAGAACAATCTGCTGCTGGTGCGGGGTGCCGTGCCGGGCGCCAAGAACTCCGTCGTCATCGTCAAGGGCAGGGAATCGTGACCGCCGACGAGACCAAGAAGAACCAGACCGCCGACGTGCCGTCGGCCGACGAGCCGGCGGCCAAGCCGAAGCGCACCCGCGCCGCCAAGCCGAAGGCCGACAAGCCGGCCGCCAAGCCGAAGGCCGCCAAGGCCGACGCTGAGGCGCCGCAGGCCGACGAGACCGCCAAGGCCGACGAGCCGGCGGCCAAGCCGAAGCGCACCCGCGCCGCCAAGCCGAAGGCCGACAAGCCGGCCGCCAAGCCGAAGGCCGACAAGCCGGCCGCCAAGCCGAAGGCCGCCAAGGCCGACGCTGAGGCGCCGCAGGCCGACGAGACCGCCAAGGCCGACGAGACCGCCACGGCCGACGAGCCGGCGGCCAAGCCGAAGCGCGCCCGCGCCGCCAAGCCGAAGGCCGCGAAGCCGCAGGCCGGCGAGGCCGAGGCCGCGCCGGCCAAGCCGCGCCGCCGCGGCAAGGCCGCGGCCCCGGTCGCGCCGGCACGCGCCGAGCGCCCGCCGAAGCCCGCCAGGCCCGCCAAGGCCGAGCGGCCCGAGCCGCGTCGTGGCGCCGCCGGCAAGGCGACGGTCGTCGGCAGCGACGGCAAGGAGATCGAGTCGCGCGACCTGCGGCCGGAGCTCTTCGCCGTGCCCGCCGACGTCGGCGTGCTGCACCTGGCCGTGCGCGGCGAGCAGCTCGCGCGGCGTCGGGGCACCGCCTCGACCAAGACGCGCGGCGAGGTCAGCGGGTCGACCGCCAAGCTCTTCCGCCAGAAGGGCACGGGCCGCGCCCGCGCCGGCAGCATCAAGTCGCCGGTGCGCACGGGCGGCGGCACCGCCTTCGGGCCGAAGCCGCGGAGCTTCGCCATCAAGGTCAACCGCAAGGTCGTCAAGAAGGCGCTCGCCATGGCGCTGTCCAACCGCGCCGAGAACGGCCACGTCTTCGTCGCCGCCGGGCTCGAGCTCGACGACCCGAGCACCAAGCGCGTGCACGAGTTCCTCGTGGGGCTCGACATCGCCGCCCCGGTCCTCGTCGTCACCAACGACGAGCCGGCGCTCTCCAAGTCCGTGCGCAACCTGTCCTACGCGGAGACCGTCGAGGTCCGAGGGCTGTCGACCGAGCGCGTTTTGCGCACTCGCTCGCTGCTCCTGACCGAGAAGGCGTTCGCCGCCCTGAGCGAGGCGTGACCGATGGTAGAAGCTGAGAAGATCATCATCAGGCCGGTCATCTCCGAGAAGAGCTACGCTCAGATCGACCACAACCGGTACACCTTCGAGGTGCACCCGGACGCGCACAAGACCATGATCGCGCAGGCGGTCGCGCAGCTCTTCGACGTGACCGTCGTCGGCGTCGCCACCTCGCACGTACCGAGCAAGCCCAAGCGCCGCGGCTGGAGCCGCGGGCGCACCCCGGGCTGGAAGAAAGCCGTCGTCCAGCTCCGCGAGGGCGACAAGATCGAGTTCTTCGAGGGCAGGTAATGGGCATCCGCAAATTCAGACCGACGTCACCGGGCCGTCGCTTCATGACGGTCGAGACGTTCGAGGACATCACGCGCACCGAGCCCGAGCGCTCGCTGGTCGCGCCGCTCAAGAAGACCGGCGGCCGCAACGCCCACGGGCGCATCACCACGCGCCACAAGGGCGGCGGCCACAAGCGTCGCTACCGGATCATCGACTTCAAGCGGGACAAGGACGGCGTGCCGGCCAAGGTCGCCCACATCGAGTACGACCCGAACCGCTCGGCGCGCATCGCCCTGCTCCACTACGTGGACGGCGAGAAGCGCTACATCATCTGCCCGCGCGGGCTCAAGCAGGGCGACACGGTCGAGTCCGGCCCCCAGGCCGACATCAAGCCGGGCAACGCACTGCCGCTCGAGAACGTGCCGACCGGCACCACGGTGCACAACCTCGAGCTCCAGCCCGGTCGCGGCGCGCAGCTCGTGCGCAGCGCCGGCGCGAGCGCGCAGCTTCAGGCCAAGGAGAAGGGCTACGGCGTCGTCAGGCTGCCCTCGGGCGAGCTGCGTCGCATCAGCCTCAAGTGTCGCGCGACGGTGGGTGAGGTCGGCAACTCCGACCACTCCAACATCGACGGCGGCAAGGCCGGGCGTACGCGCTGGCGGGGCGTCCGCCCGACGGTGCGCGGCACGGCCATGAACCCGGTCGACCACCCGCACGGCGGCGGCGAAGGCAAGACCACCGCCGGGCGTCACCCGGTCACGCCCTGGGGCGTGCCGACGCTGGGGTACCGTACGCGGCCCGGCAAGAAGCAGTCCGACAAGTTCATCATCCGCGGCCGCAAACGCGGCAAGCGTGGGTAAGGCGGGAGGCGAGCGATGAGCAGGTCAGCCAAGAAGGGCCCGTTCGTCGACGAGCGCCTCATGCGGCGCATCGTGGCGATGAACGCGAGCAACCAGAAGAAGATGATCAAGACGTGGTCGAGGGCCTCGACGGTCTTCCCGGAGATGGTCGGCCACACCATCGCCGTGCACGACGGGCGCAAGCACGTGCCCGTGTTCGTGACCGAGTCGATGGTCGGCCACAAGCTGGGCGAGTTCGCCCTGACGCGCACGTTCCGCGGGCACGTGCGCGGCGACCGCGCGGCGCGAAGGTGAGCTGAGCGACGATGGCAGTACAGGCACAGGCGAAGTACGTACGGGTCGCGCCGCGCAAGGCGCGTGAGGTCGTCGACCTCATCCGCGGCAAGTCGGTCGCGGACGCGCGCAGCACGCTGTTCTTCGCCAACCGCAACGCCGCCCGCGTGGTCAAGAAGGTACTCGACTCGGCCGTGGCCAACGCGGAGAACAACAACGACATGGCCGCCGACGACCTGTTCGTGAAGGTGGCCCGCGTCGACGAGGGCCCCACGCTCAAGCGCTGGAAGTTCCGCGCCATGGGCCGGGTCAACCGCATCCGCAAGCGCACGAGCCACATCACCATCGCGGTGGATCAGAGGGAGGTCCGTTCCTAGTGGGCCAGAAGGTGCATCCCGGCGGGTTCCGAGTCGGCGTCATCCACGACTGGAAGTCGCACTGGTATACGGAGAAAGAGTTCAAGCACTTCCTCGCGGAGGACGGGCGCATCCGCACGCACATCCTGGGCAAGCTGTCGCACGCCGGTCTCTCGCGCATCATCATCCGCAAGGACCAGAACAACGTGACCATCGACATCCACACGGCGCGCCCGGGCATCGTGATCGGCAAGAGCGGCTCCGAGGTCGACGCGCTGCGCAAAGAGATCCACGCGATGACGCGCAAGAACGTCCAGGTGAACATCCTCGAGGTCAAGCGCCCCGAGCTCGACGCCGTCCTCGTGGCGCAGTCGATCGCCGAGCAGCTCGAGAACCGCGTGAGCTTCAGGCGGGCGATGAAGCGCGCCCTGACGAGCGCGATGCGCTCCGGCGCCGCCGGCATGCGCGTGCGCTGCGCCGGCCGCCTGGGCGGCGCCGAGATGGCGCGCTCCGAGCACTACAGCGAGGGTCGCGTGCCGCTGCACACGCTGCGCGCCGACATCGACTACGGCTTCCGCGAGGCGCGCACGACCTTCGGACGCATCGGCGTCAAGGTGTGGATCAACAAGGGCGAGATCCTGCCCGAGGGCTACCCGATGGACGAGGCCAAGGCACGTCAGGAGCGCGACGACCGCGCCCGCGACGACCGCGGCCGCGACCGTCGCGGCCCGCGCCGCGACGGCCCGGGCGGTCGCCCGAGCGGTCCCGGCAGGCCCGGCGGCCGCCCCAGCGGTCCGGGTGGGCGGCCGAGCGGCCCGGGCGGTCGCCCGAGCGGCCCCGGTGGGCGCCCGAGCGGCCCGGGTGGGCGCCCGAGCGGCCCGCGCCGCGACGGCCCGGGCGGTCGCTCCGGCGGCGCCCCGCGCCCCGGCGGCCAGCAGCGCCCGGCCGGCAGGCAGCCCAGGCCGGCCATCAAGCCCGACGTACCGAAGACCGACCAGCCGACGCCGTCCGCTCCGGCCGGCGGCGCGCCCGCCGAGGGCGCGCCGGCCGCGGAGAGCTGACGGGCACGAGAGACGAGACACGATGCTCCTACCTAAGCGAGTCAAGCACAGAAAGCAGCAGCGCGGCCGCATGGCCGGCGCGGCCAAGGGCGGCACCGACGTCGACTTCGGGCAGTACGGCCTGAAGGCGCTCGAGTGCGGCTGGATCACCAACCGGCAGATCGAGGCCGCCCGTATCGCCATGACCCGTCACATCAAGCGCGGCGGCAAGGTGTGGATCAACGTCTTCCCGCACAAGCCGGTCACACGCAAGGCGGCCGAGACGCGCATGGGCGGCGGCAAGGGCTCCCCCGAGACGTGGGTGGCCGTGGTCAAGCCGGGCAAGGTCATGTTCGAGCTCGCCGGCGTCACCGAACCGGTGGCCCGCGAGGCCATGCGGCTGGCGTCGCACAAGCTGCCCGTGAAGACCAAGTTCGTGACGAGGGAGGGCAGTCTCTTTGAAGGCTAAGCAGCTCAGAGAGCTGTCGGACGACGAGCTCGTCGTGCACCTGCGCGATGCGCGCAAGGAGCTCTTCAACCTGCGCTTCCAGCACGCGACGGGCCAGCTCGACGACGTGCACAAACTGAACATGACGCGTCGCGAGATCGCGCGCCTGCTCACGCTCCAGAACGAGCGGCAGCGCGAGCGCGCGGCGGCGGGTGGTGAAGGCTGATGGCGACGAAGAAGAGCGACAGCGGCAAGCCCGCTCCCAAGCAGAGCGCGGCGCGCAAGCCGGCGGCCAAGAAGGCCGCCGCCGCCAAGGCGGCGAGGAAGACCGCGGCGGCCAAGTCGGGCGCGGCGGCCAGGAAGACCGCGGCGGCCAAGACCGCCGCGACGAAGGCCGCCCCCAAGAAGACCTCGGCCGCCCGCGCCAAGGCGAAGGCCGCACGGCCGGCGCCCGAGCGCGTGCCGGGCCGCAAGGAGCGCCGCGGCATCGTCGTGAGCGACGCCATGGACAAGACCATCGTGGTGCGCATCGACGTGGTCCAGAAGCACGAGCGGTACGGCAAGGTCGTGCGCCGCTCGACCAAGCTGCACGCGCACGACGAGCACAACACGGCCGGCGTCGGCGACCTCGTGCGGCTCGTCGAGACGCGGCCGCTGAGCGCCACCAAGCGCTGGCGGCTGCTCGACGTCCTCGAGAAGGCCAAGTGAGCGCGGACAGCGCCGGCGGAGACAGCACATGATCCAGGTAGAGTCGAGATTGAAGGTCGCGGACAACACGGGCGCCCGTGAGATCCTCTGCATCCGCATCAGGGGCGGGTCGAGGCGCCGCTACGCGACGGTCGGCGACATCATCGTCGGCACGGTCAAGCAGGCGACCCCCGGCGGGGGCGTCAAGAAGGGCGACGTGGTCCGTGCCGTCGTCGTCCGCACCAAGAAGGAGTACGGCCGCAAGGACGGCACCTACATCGCCTTCGACGAGAACGCGGCCGTGCTGATCGACAACCAGGGCAACCCGCGGGGTACCCGCATCTTCGGGCCCGTGGCGCGTGAGCTGCGCGAGAAGAACTTCATGAAGATCGTCTCGCTCGCGCCTGAGGTGCTCTAGCGCGGCGGCGCGAGGGAGCGTTCATCGAGATGGAGAAGTCGAAGATCAAAAAGGGCGACCAGGTCAGGGTCGTGAGCGGCAAGGAGACCGGCAAGACCGGCAAGGTGATCCGCGTCGACCGCGAACACCGCAAGGTGTTCGTCGAGCGGCTCAACATGATGAAGAAGCACACGAAGCCGCACCCGAAGAAGAACCCGCAAGGAGGCATCATCGAGCGCGAAGCGCCGATCGACATCTCCAACGTGATGCTGGTCTGCCCGGCGTGCGGCGAGCCGACCCGTGTCGGCTATCGCCTGCTCGCCGACGGGGGCAAGGTACGCGCCTGCCGGCGCGCCAACTGCGGCAAGGACATCGACAGGGTGTGATGATGGCGAGGCTCAAGGACAAGTACCGTAAGGACGTCGTGCCGGAGCTCATGGAGGAGTTCGGCTACGACAACGTCATGCAGGTCCCGCACATCGCCAAGATCACCCTGAACATGGGGGTCGGCGAGGCGAAGACCAACGCGAAGCTGCTCGACGACGCCGTCGAAGAGCTCGCCCTGATCGCCGGCCAGCGGCCGTCGATCACCCGGGCGCGCAAGTCGATCGCCGGCTTCAAGCTGCGCGAGGGCATGGCGATCGGCTGCCGCGTGACGCTGCGCGGCGAGCGCATGTACGAGATGCTCGACCGGCTGGTCTCGATCGCGCTGCCGCGCATCCGCGACTTCCGTGGCATCGACCCCGGCCAGTTCGACGGGCGTGGCAACTTCGCCATGGGTGTCCGCGAGCAGACCATCTTCCCCGAGATCGACTACGACTCGGTCGACCAGACACGGGGGCTCAATGTCGTCATCGCAACGACGGCGAAGACCGACGACGAGGCGCGTTCGCTCCTCGCCCGGCTCGGCATGCCGTTCCGCGTCAACCAGGAGTAGCTGAAGCATGGCCAAGACATCACTGGTGGTGAAGGCCTCGCGCCGGCAACGCTACCGGACACGCGAGTACAACCGCTGTTCGCGCTGCGGGCGGCCCAGGGCGTACTACCGCAAGTTCGGCGTTTGCCGGATCTGCCTGCGCGAGCTCGCCCATCAGGGCGTCGTGCCGGGTTTGACCAAGTCGAGCTGGTGAGGAGGCGAGCGCGATGTCCATGACAGACCCGATCGCCGACATGCTGACGCGGGTGCGTAACGCGAGCGCCCAGCGGCACTCGCGCGTCGAGATGCCCACGTCGCGCATGAAGCTCGAGATCGCCCGCATCATGACCGAGCAGGGCTACGTGTCCGGCTACGAGGTCGTCCAGGGTGAGCACGGCGACGTGCTGCGCATCGAGCTCAAGTACGGGCGCAACCGCGAGCGCGTCATCTCGGGCATCAAGCGTGTGTCCAAGCCGGGGCGCCGCATCTACGCGCGCAAGGACTCGCTGCCGAAGGTGCTCGGCGGCCTCGGGACGGCCGTCATCAGCACGTCCCGCGGGCTGGTCACGAGCGCCGAGGCCAAGAAGCTCGGCGTCGGCGGCGAAGTCATCTGCTTCATCTGGTAAGGACGGCTGATGTCGAGGATAGGAAGAGCACCGATCACGGTCCCCGACGGCGTCGAGGTGGTCTACGACCACGCCCTCGTCACCGTGAAGGGCCCGAAGGGCGAGCTGAGCCAGCGCGTGCCGCGCGAGATGCTCGTCGAGCAGAAGGACGGCGTCATCACCGTGAGCCGGCCGACCGAGTCCGGCCGGCACCGCTCGCTGCACGGCCTCACGCGCACGCTGATCGCCAACATGGTCGACGGCGTCACGGCGGGGTTCGAGAAGCGGCTCGAGATCGTCGGGGTGGGCTACCGCGCGACGCTCAAGGGCGAGGCCCTCGAGCTCGTCGTGGGGTACAGCCACCCGGTGGTCGTCGAGCCGCCCGAGCACGTGAGCTTCGAGACGCCGCAGGCCACGGTCGTGCTCGTGAAGGGTATCGACAAGCAGGTGGTCGGCGAGGTCGCCGCCAAGATACGCGCTTTGCGGCCACCCGAGCCGTACAAGGGCAAGGGCATCCGCTACGCCGGCGAGCACGTGCAGCGCAAGGTCGGCAAGCGCGCCTGAGTGAGCTGAGGACGAGAGGACCGCGAGAACGATGAGTGCAGTGAACGTGAGAGAGGCGCGCGCGCGACGCAAGCGGCGCGTCCGCGGCAAGATCTCGGGCGTGGCCGAGCGGCCGCGGCTCGCGGTCTTCCGCTCCAACAAGGCGATCTACGCGCAGGTCGTCGACGACGGCGCCGGCCGCACCCTGGTCGCGGCGCGCTCCGCCGAGGTCGACACCAAGGGCCTCGACAAGAGCGCGGTGGCGAAGAAGGTCGGCGCGCTGGTCGCGGCGCGGGCCAAGGAGAAGGGTATCTCCAGCGTCGTCTTCGACCGGTCAGGTTATCTCTACCACGGGCGCGTCAAGGCGCTCGCCGAGGGCGCCCGCGAGGGCGGCCTCGAGTTCTGACGACGGAAGAGAGGCAAGGTGGCTCGAGGAGTCTACAGCGAGGGCAACGAGCTCAAGGAGCGCGTCGTCGACATCAACCGCGTGGCCAAGGTCGTCAAGGGCGGCCGGCGGTTCTCGTTCACGGCCCTGGTCGTCGTCGGTGACGAGGACGGGCACGTGGGCGCCGGCTACGGCAAGGCGCGCGAGGTCCCGCTCGCGATCCAGAAGGCGATCGAGGACGCCAAGAAGAACCTCTTCAAGGTGCCCCGCTACAAGACGACCATCACCCACCAGGTGATCGGCCGCTACGGCGCCGCCCGCGTGCTGCTCAAGCCGGCCTCCGAAGGTACCGGCGTCATCGCCGCCGGCGGGGTGCGGGCCGTGCTCGAGCTGGCCGGCGTGCGCGACATCCTGACGAAGTCGCTGGGCACGACGAACCCCATCAACCTCGTGCGCGGCACGGTCCAGGGCCTGCAGTCGCTGAAGACGCCCGAGGGCGTCGCGCGGCTGCGTGGCATCCCCGTCTCGCAGGTGCTCGGCATCGAGCGCGAGAAGAGCGCCGAGGCGGAGACGACGGCCCCGGCCGGTGAGGCGTCCGCATGACGGCGCGGCTCGAGATCACCCAGAAGAAGAGTTCGATCGGCCGCAAGCCCGACCATCGGGGCACCTTGCGGGCGCTGGGCCTCAAGCGCATCGGCCACACGGTAGTGCACGACGACACGCCCGTGATCCGCGGCATGGTGAAGAAGATCGCGTACCTCCTCGAGGTGCGCGAGGTCACGAAGGGCTGAGATGGCTGAGATAGGACTCCACGACCTCCGCCCCAACGCGGGCTCGACCAAGGACCGCAAGCGCCTCGGGCGCGGCAAGGGCAGCGGGCAGGGCAAGACCGCCGGCAAGGGCCACAAGGGCTACAACGCCCGGTCCGGCGGCGGCGTGCGCCCGGGCTACGAGGGCGGCCAGATGCCGCTGTACATGCGGCTCGGCAAGCTGCGCGGCCCGAACCACAAGAAGAGCATGCCGATCGGCCCGTTCCGCACCTACGCCGTGCCGGTCAACGTCGGCCGCCTGACCGCTCTCTTCGAGGCGGGCGCCGAGGTGACCCCCGAGGCGCTGGTCGAGAAGCGCGTCGTCAAGAACACGCGCACGCCGATCAAGATCCTCGGTGACGGCGACCTCGACAAGGCGCTGACCGTGCGCATGCACCTGTTCTCGACGAGCGCCAGGGCCAAGATCGAGGCCGCCGGCGGCACCGTCGAGCTCCTCTGACGGCGCCGGGGGGCATCGTGGACAACAAGCTCTGGCAATCGCTGGTCAACGCCTGGAAGATCCCGGAGCTGCGCGCCAAGCTTCTCTTCACCGCCGGCATGATCGCCATCTACCGCTTCGGCTGCTGGGTGCCGACGCCGGGCGTCGACGTCGACGCGCTGCAGGACTTCTTCGAGACCGGCTCCACCGGTGTGGTCGGGCTCCTCAACCTGTTCTCCGGCGGCGCTCTCAGCCAGGTGGCGGTGTTCGCCCTCGGCATCATGCCGTACATCACCGCCTCGATCATCATGCAGCTCCTCACCGTGGTCATCCCCAAGCTCGAGGAGCTGGCCAAGGAGGGCGAGCAGGGCCAGAAGCAGATCACCAAGTACACGCGCTGGCTGACCGTCGGGCTCGCCCTCGTCCAGTCGGTCGGCTACCTGACGATCTTCAACAGCTACAACGCGCTGCCCGACCTCAACTGGTGGCGCGCGGCGCTCATCGTGATCACGCTGGTCGCCGGCACGACGGCGGTCATGTGGCTCGGCGAGCTCATCACCGCGCGCGGCATCGGCAACGGCATGTCGATCATGATCTTCATCAGCATCGTGAGCAGCATCCCCGGCGGAGTCGTGCAGTTCTTCACCACGTTCAGCTTCGTCGCCCAGATCAGCTTCCTGATCATCGCCCTCGCGGTCATCGTCGGCGTCATCTGGATCACGACCGGCGAGCGCCGCATCCCCGTGCAGTACGCCAAGCGCGTGGTCGGGCGCCGCATGATGGGCGGCTCCAGCACCTTCATCCCGCTCAAGGTGAACATGGCCGGGGTGATCCCGGTGATCTTCGCCTCGTCGATCATGCTGATCCCGCCGACCCTGGCGCAGTTCATCCCGACCGGCCCGACCGAGTGGATCTCGACCGCGTTCGGGCCGCAGAGCTACCTCTACATCATCGGCGAGGTCCTCCTCATCATCCTGTTCACCTACTTCTACACGGCGGTCACCTTCAACCCGGTCGACCAGGCCAACAACCTGAAGAAGTACGGCGGCTTCATCCCCGGCGTGCGCCCCGGCATGCCGACGGCCCAGTTCCTCGACCGCATCCTCACCCGACTCACGCTGCCCGGCGCGCTGTTCCTCGGCGCCATCGTGCTCCTGCCGTGGATCCTCTCGCGGTACTTCGACGTGCCCTTCTACTTCGGCGGCACGTCGCTGCTGATCGTGGTCGGCGTCGCGCTCGACACGATGCGCCAGATGGAGGCCCAGCTGCTCATGCGCCACTACGAGGGCTTCCTCAAGTAGCGGCCGGCGATGGCGAGGCCCCGCGAACGCAACGTCGTTCTTCTCGGTGCGCCCGGCTCGGGCAAGGGCACGCAGGCCGAGCGCATCGTGGCCCGCTACGGTCTGCCGCACATCTCCACCGGTGACATGCTGCGCGCCGCCATCGCCAGGGGCACCGAGATGGGCCACGAGGCGAGGCGCTTCATGGATGCCGGCGAGCTCGTGCCCGACGAGGTCGTGATCGGCTGCGTGCGCGAGCGGCTGGCGCGCGAGGACACACGACCTGGGCTTCCTGCTCGACGGCTTCCCGCGTACCCTGCGCCCAGGCCGAGACGCTCGACGAGGTGCTGGCCGATGCCGGGGCGGCGCTTGACGCAACGTGATCGAGTTCGACGTGCCCGAAGACGAGCTCGTCGAGCGCCTCGCCGGGCGTCGCCTCTGCCGCGTCTGCGGCAAGAGCTACCACGTCGTCTTCGACCCGCCCGCGCGCGAGGGCGTCTGCGACGCCTGCGGCGGCGAGCTGTACCAGCGCGCCGACGACGATGAGGCGACCGTGCGCAACCGCCTCGCCGTCTATCGTGCTCAGACCGAGCCGCTGGTCGAGTACTACCGCGGCAAGGGCATCCTGCAGACGGCCTTCGGCGGCGGCAAGATGCCGGACGAGGTGTTCGAGCGGGTCACCGAGATCCTCGACGGCGCCGCGTCGTGATCATCCGCAAGTCCGCGAGCGAGATCGAGCTCATCGCCGCCGCCGGGCGGATCTTGGCCGAGTGCCTCACGCTTCTCGCCGAGACGACCGACTCCGGGGTCACCACCGGGGCCCTCGACCGTCTCGCCGAGGAGTTCATCCGCGGCCGCGGCGGCGTGCCGACCTTCAAGGGGTACCGCGGCTTCCCGGCCTCGATCTGCGCCTCGCCCAACGACATGGTCGTGCACGGCATCCCGGGCGGGCGGCGGGTCGAGGAGGGCGACGTGCTCAGCCTCGACGTCGGCGTCACGCTCGAGGGCTACGTCGCCGACTCCGCTCTCACCGTGGCCGTCGGCGACATCGGCCGCGAGGCGCGGCGCCTGCTCGACGTCACCCGTGAGTCGCTCGAGGCGGCGATCCTCGAGTGCCGCCCCGGCCGTCGTCTCGGCGACGTCTCGCACGCCGTGCAGGAGGTCGTCGAGGCCGCCGGCTTCAGCGTCGTGCGCTCGCTCGTCGGTCACGGCGTCGGCAAGGACATGCACGAGGACCCGCAGATCCCCAACTACGGCGACCCGGGTCGCGGTCCGCGCCTCGAGGAGGGCATGGTCTTCGCCATCGAGCCGATGGTCAACTACGGCGCCCACGACGTCTTCGTCGCCGACGACGGCTGGGCGATCCACACCGGCGACGGCTCGCTGTCGGCGCACTTCGAGCACACGGTGGCGATCACCGCCGACGGCCCCCGCGTGCTCACCCGGCGAGCGGGCGAAGAAGGCACGTGAGGCTCGGCGCCCTTGTTTGTCGAGCCTCCCGTTTGTGGTAGTATTGCAGGCCGCTGTTCGTAGCCAGAGGGAGTATGGCGCAAAAAGAAGAGGCCATAGAGATCGAAGGCGAGGTCGTCGAGGCACTGCCGAACACGATGTTCCGTGTGCACCTCGACAACGACCACGAGGTCCTCGCCCACATCTCCGGCAAGATGCGCATGCACTACATCCGCATCCTGCCGGGCGACAGGGTCAAGGTCGAGCTCTCGCCGTACGACCTCAGCAGGGGCAGGATCACCTATCGGTTCAAGTAGTGGCCGCCCGCGGTCACCCGGAGGGTAGTGTCGCGTGGCGGCCGCCGCGCGCCCGTGAGCGAGGACAGGCATGAAGGTCAGAGCGTCAGTCAAGCCGATGTGCGAGAAGTGCAAGATCATCCGCCGGCACGGCACCGTGCAGGTGATCTGCTCTAACCCGCGACATCGCCAGAGGCAGGGGTAGGGTCCAGATGGCACGAATCGCGGGCGTCAACATCCCGCCGCAGAAGCGGGTCGAGATCGGTCTCACCTACATCTACGGCGTGGGCCGCTCCACGTCCAACAAGATCCTGACCGGCGTCGGCATCGACCCCGACACCAAGGTCCGTGACCTCACCGAAGACGAGGTCGTCCGCCTGCGCGACGCCATCGACCGTCAAGTCATGGTCGAGGGCGACCTGCGCCGCGAGCGCTCGCAGAACGTCAAGCGCCTCATGGACATCGGCTGCTACCGGGGCATCCGCCACCGTCGCGGCATGCCGGTCGACGGGCAGCGCACGCGTACCAACGCCCGCACCCGCAAGGGTCCCAAGCGCACCGTCGGCAAGAAGAAGAAGTGAGCCCGCTCCCCACGGAGCGACGTCGTCAGGAGTAGTGCAGAGTGGCCAAGCCTCAGAGAGCGAAAGGGCGCACACGGCGCCGGGTCCGCAAGAACATCGCCATCGGTCAGGCGCACATCAAGACCTCCTTCAACAACACGCTGGTGACGTTGACCGACCAGGAGGGCAACGTCATCGCCTGGGAGAGCGCCGGGTCGGTCGGGTTCAAGGGATCGCGCAAGAGCACCCCGTTCGCCGCCCAGGTGACGGCCGAGTCGTGCGCCAAGAAGGGCATGGAGCACGGCCTCCAGAAGGTCGAGGTCTTCGTCCGCGGGCCGGGCTCGGGGCGCGAGACCGCCGTGCGCTCGCTGCAGGCGGCGGGTCTCGAGATCCTCGGCGTCAAGGACGTGACGCCGGTGCCCCACAACGGTTGCCGTCCGCGCAAGCGGCGTCGCGTCTAAAGAGGTCCCGCAGTGGCGAGAGACACAGCACCCCAGTGCAAGCAGTGCCGCCGGGAGAGCGAGAAGCTCTTCCTCAAGGGCGAGCGTTGCCTGAGCGACAAGTGCGCCGTCGAGCGGCGCTCCTACCCGCCGGGCGAGCACGGCCGCGGCCGTATCAAGCAGTCCGAGTACCTGTTGCAGCTGCGCGAGAAGCAGAAGGCGCGGCGCTACTACCAGGTGCTCGAGAAGCAGTTCCACCAGTACTACGTCGAGGCCAGCCGGCGGCAGGGCATCACCGGTGAGAACCTGCTGCGGCTCCTCGAGACGAGGCTG
The DNA here is from genome assembly GCA_963814545.1 of uncultured Thermoleophilia bacterium. Lineage (GTDB taxonomy): Bacteria > Actinomycetota > Thermoleophilia > UBA2241 > UBA2241 > UBA2241. The sequence goes on from CAWFDC010000008.1 coordinate 189,113, forward strand.
GACAACGTCGTGTACCGCCTCGGGTTCGGCGCCTCGCGGCGCCAGGCCCGCCAGCTCGTGCGCCACGCGCACTTCCTGGTCAACGGGCGCAAGGTCGACATCCCGTCCTATCAGGTCAGACCAGACGACGTGATCTCGGTCAAGCCCTCCAGCAAGGCTGTCGAGACGGTGCGCGCCGCCACCGACCTCACCTCCGCGGTGGCGCCCTGGCTGCTCGCCGACCACGACAACCTGACCGGCAAGATCCTGCGTCTGCCCGAGCGTGACGACATCGACACGCCGGTGCAGGAGCAGCTCATCATCGAGCTCTACTCGAAGTAACCGCTGCAGCGGCACTCCAGCGGCGAAGACCTGACAGGGAGGCAAGGTGCTCCACTTCCAGATGCCGAACATCACGCGCGAACCACTGGCCACCAACAGGGTGCGCTTTGAGGTCGAACCGCTCGACCGCGGGTTCGGGCACACGTTCGGCAACGCGCTGCGCCGCGTCCTCCTCTCGTCGCTCGAGGGAGCCGCCGTCAGCTCAGTAAAGATCGAGGGCGTCGCCCACGAGTTCACCACGGTCCCAGGGGTCAAGGAGGACATCACCGACGTCATCCTCAACCTCAAGGAGATCGTCTGCCGTCTGCACGGCGAGATCGACGAGGTCCAGGTGCGGCTCGTCAAGGACAAGCCCGGCAAGGTGGTCGCGGCCGACATCGACATGCCGGCCGAGCTCGAGATCCTCAACCCCGACCACCACATCGCGACGCTCGCCGACGGCGGGCTGCTCGAGATGATGCTGACCATCCGCCGCGGCACGGGGTACGTGCCGGCCGACGGCAACAAGACGCCCGACATGGCGATCGGCGACATCCCGATCGACTCGATCTTCAGCCCTATCAAGCGCGTGTCGTACCACGTCGACAGCGCCCGCGTCGGGCAGCGCACCGACTACGACAAGCTCATCCTCGAGGTCACGACCAACGGGTCGCTGTCGCCCGACGAGGCGGTGCGCGCGGCGGCCGAGCTGCTCGTCGACCGGCTCTCGATCTTCGCCGATCCCGAGCGCGCCCGCCCCAGCGAGGAGTTCGCCATCGAGGGCCTCGAGCCGGCCCCCGCCGGCGGCGGCATGGACGAGGTGCTGATCGAAGAGCTCGAGCTCGGCGTGCGCTCGTACAACTGTCTCAAGCGTGAGGGGATCCAGACGGTCGGCGACCTCATCTCCAAGACCGAGGCCGAGCTGCTCAACATCCCCAACTTCGGCAAGAAGAGCATCGACGAGGTCAAGGAGAAGCTGACCGCCCGGGGTCTCGGGTTGCGGGGTGAGGACTGAATGCGCCACCAGAAGCAGGGACGCAAGTTCAACATGTCGCCGGCCCAGCGCCGGCTCATGCTCAGCGGCCTGGCCTGCCAGCTGCTCGAGCACGAGAAGATCAAGACCGGTGAGGCGCGCGCCAAAGAGGTGCGCGGCGTCGTCGAGCAGGCGATCACGCTCGGCAAGCGCGGCGACCTGCACGCGCGCCGCCAGGCGATCTCGATGCTGCGCAACAAGCAGATCGTGTACAAGCTCTTCAAGGACGTGGCGCCGCGGTACGAAGACCGCCCCGGCGGCTACACGCGCATCATCAAGCTCGGGCCGCGCCAGGGCGACGGCTCGGAGCAGGTGTACATCGAGCTGGTCTGAGGTCGTGACGGCGCCGGGGGCGGCGCGGGCCTTCGGGCCCGCGCCGCCCCCGGCGCCGTTCGGCGCCCTGCGAGCGCCTGCGCCGTGCTACGTCGTGCGCGTGCCCGCGGTGTCGCGCGCCCGGTAAGCTTCCCGGCATGACCCCCCTGCTCGTCGACATCGAAGGGCTCCGGTTCGCCTACCCGGGAGCCGCCTCGCCCGCGCTCGACGGCCTCGACCTGCAGGTCGCCGAGGGCGAGGCCGTCGCGCTGGTCGGGCCCAACGGCTCCGGCAAGTCGACCCTCGCCCGCCTGATCGCCGGTCTCGCCGTGCCCGACGGCGCGGGTCGCGCCGTCGTGTGCGGGCACGACCTGCTCGACGCCCACGGCCGGCTCGACGCGCGCCGCGACGTGGGCATCCTCTTCCAAGACCCCGAGAACCAGCTCGTCGCCGAGGACGTGGAGGCCGACGTGGCGTTCGGGCTCGAGAACCTGGGCTGGGCGCCGGAGCCCATGAAGGCGCGCGTCGAGGAGATGCTCGCCGCCTTCGGTCTCGAGGGCCTGCGCGAGCGCGCGCCCCACTTGCTCTCCGGCGGCCAGAAGCAGCGCACGGCGCTCGCCGGCGTGCTCGCGATCCCGCGCCGCGTGCTCGTGCTCGACGAACCCACGGCCATGCTCGACCCCGGGGGCCGCGACGAGGTGCTCGCCGCCGTGCGACGCGTGCGGGCGGAGGGCCTCGCGACCCTGTACGTGACCCAGGAGATGGACGAGGTCGGCCTCGCCGACCGCGTCGTCGCGCTGGAGCGCGGGACCGCCGTCTTCGACGGCCGGCCGCGGGAGCTCTTCGCCGACCTCGACCTCGTCGGCCGCCTGCAGCTCGGGCTGCCGCCGGCGGCCGAAGTGGCGCTGGCGCTCGCGGGCCGGTACGGGGCGGCGTCCGGTACGCCCGGTGTCGAAGGCGCACCGCCGCCGGGCGACGCATCGGCAAGCGGTGATGGTGCGCCGCCGTCGCGCCCCACGGGGGCCGCCCTGCCGCTGACGCTGGACGAGCTCGTGTCCTTGCTGAAGGGAAGTGGCACGTGAGCGCCCGGGCGGTAGGAGCCGCGGGCTCGGGCGCTGCTCGGCAGGCGCCCGCCGGCACAGGTCCTGGAGGGCCCGGCGGGCCCGGTGTGCTCGGAGCGGCGCCGGCGCTCGCCGGCATGAGTCTGCGCTGTCACGGCCTCACCGTCGTGTACGACGAGGGCGGGCGCGCGATCCCCGCTCTCACCGATGTCGGCTTCGGCATCGCCGCCGGCGCCTCGGTCGCGCTGCTGGGGGCGACGGGGGCCGGCAAGTCGACGCTGCTGCAGGCCCTGCGAGGACTACTCGAACCCGAAGCCGGCATGGTGGAGCTCGACGGTCTGGCGGCGACGGACGAGGGCTTCGCCGACCGTCGCCGCGAGGTCGGGCTCGTGTTCCAGCGCCCCGAGCTGCAGCTCTTCGCCGGGTCCGCCCGCGAGGACGTGGCCTTCGGGCCGCGGCGCCTCGGCTGGGCGGCCGACGAGGTCGAGGCCGCGGTCGAGATCGCCCTCGAGCTCGTGGGGCTGCCGCCGGCGGAGTTCGGCGAGCGCCACCCGTACGCGCTCTCCGGCGGCGAGCAGCGCCGCCTGGCGCTCGCCGGCGTGCTCGCCATGCGGCCCCGGCTGCTCCTCCTCGACGAGCCGTTCGTGAGCCTCGACCCGGCGGCGCGGCGCACCCTCGCCGCCGTGCTGCGCCGCCTCGTCGAGGGTGGGACGACACTGCTCCTCGCGACGCACGACGTCGACGCCGCCTGGGGGCTGTGCGACGGGCGTCTCGTGCTCGACGCGGGCCGGCTCGCCGCCGCCGGCCCCTGGGCCTTCGGCGACGGCGGCGAGGAGGCGCTCTCCGACCACGGCCTCGAGCCGCCGTTCCTCGTCGAGCTGTGGCGCCGCCTCGGTCGCCCGGCGGGCGAGGCGGCGCGCACCTACGCCGCCGCCGCGGAGGCTCTGCGATGAGGGCGACGATCACCCAGTACGTGCCCGGTCACTCGCCGCTCCACCGTCTGGACCCGCGGATCAAGGTGGTGGCGGTGACGACCCTGGCCATCGCCCTCTTCGTGCGCGACGGCTACGCGGCGCTCGCGGTCTTCGGTGCCACGGCGCTCGTGGCCGTGCTGCTCAGCGGCGTGCCGGCGCGCTGGTTCTGGCGCGGTCTCAAGCCGCTGCTCTGGCTCGTCGGACTGACGTTCGTCGTGCAGGTGCTCTTCGCTCCCGGCGAGGCGTTCTTCACGCTGGGGCCGATCCACCTCACCTGGGAGGGGCTCGAGCGGGCGACCTTCCTCAGCGTGCGCCTCATCATCCTCGTCGTGACCGGGGCCCTGCTCACGCTGACGACGCCACCGGTGGCGCTGACCGACGCGCTGGCCTGGCTGATGCGCCCTCTGCGGCGGCTGCGCGTGCCGACGGAGGAGCTCGCCCTCATGGTCACCATCGCGCTGCGCTTCATCCCCACGCTGCTCATGGAGCTCGACACGATCATGCGCGCGCAGCGCGCCCGCGGCGCCGAGTTCGCGCGCGGCGGCCTCGTGACGCGCGCCCGGGCGCTCGTCCCTGTGCTCATCCCCCTGTTCGTGGTCAGCTTCCGCCGCGCCGACGACCTCGCCCTGGCCATGGAGGCGCGCTGCTACCGCCCGGGGCTCACCCGGACCCGCCTGCACCCGCTCGCCGCAGGCGCCGGCGACTGGCTCGCCCTCGCCTTCGTCGTGGCCGTGGTCGCCGTCGCCATGGTGGTCTAGGATGCGGCGGCCGAACGCGGATGGGATGACCTCTTGAGCGAGCAGACACTGCGCCTCGACCTCGTCTACGAGGGCACGCGCTTCAAGGGCTGGGCACGCCAGCCGGGGCTGCGCACGGTCGAGGGCGTGCTCGAAGATGCGCTCGCCGTCGCGCTGCGCGAGCCTGTGCGACTGCGCGTGGCCGGGCGCACCGACGCCGGCGTGCACGCCTTCGCCCAGGTCGCGTCGTGCGTCGTCTCCGTGCCGGTGCGCTCCTGCGACCGTCTGCGCCTCAGCCTCAACGCGCTGCTCCCCGAGGACGTCGCCGTCACCGCCGTGGCGCCGGCCGCGCCGGGCTTCGACGCCCGCGCCGCCGCCGGCCGCACGTACCGCTACCGTCTCTGGCTCTCGCCGGTGCGGCCGGTCGCCGAGCGGGCGTACGTGTGGAACATCCGGGGGGCGCTCGACACCGGCGCCCTGCGCCGCGCCGCGGCGCCGCTCGTCGGCGAGCGCGACTTCAGCGCCCTGACGCCCTCGGCGCACCTCTATCACCACTGCGTGCGCGAGGTGCGTCGCGCCGTCTGGTCTCCGGTCGAAGGCACGCCCGAGTGGGTCTTCGAGGTCAGCGCCGCGAGCTTCCTCCACAACATGGTACGCGTCGCCGTCGGCTCGATGGTCGACGTGGCGCAGGGGAGGATGACGCAGGAGGAGCTGGAGCAGGGGCTGAGCGGTGGCCGGCGCGCGGCGATGGGGCAGACGGCCCCGGCGCGCGGGCTCGCCCTGGTCGGCGTCGAGTACTGAGCCGGCGGGGGCGGGGCGGCGTACGCCGCCCCGCCCCGCCGCCCCCGGCCTCACTCGCCGAGGAAGCGGGCCAGCACTCTCGCCCTCTTCTCGCCGGAGGGCGGCAGGACGTAGGAGACGCCGCCCTGCCACGACGGCTCGCCGGCGAGCACCATCTTGCGGCCCTTCGTGTCGTCGGCCCGGTACTTGACCCAGCCGAGCGCGAGGAGCTCGTTCGTCGTCAGGTCGGTGTCGACGCCGCTCATGAAGCGCCGCCCGATATCGGGCAGCTGCCAGAGGTTCGACGGCTGGGCGATCTTCTTCTGCAGCGCGGCGACGAACTGCTGCTGGCGCCGGGCGCGATGGAAGTCGTCGTCGACCATGCGGATGCGCACGTAGAGCATCGCGTTCTTGCCGTCGAAGTGCTGCCAGCCCTTCTCGTAGACGACGACGCGGTCGCGGCTGGCGATGGTCTGCACCGTGCGCGGCACATACATGTCGACGCCCCCGACCGAGTTGACGAGCCGGGGGAAGCCCTTGAAGTTGACGACCATGACGTGGTTGATGGGGATGCCGAGGTACTGCTGCACGGTCTTGACCGCAAGCTCCGGGCCCCCCCAGTAGATGGCCGAGTTGATCTTGCCCTCCCCGTGACCGGGGATCTCGACCAGGGTGTCGCGGGGGATCGAGAGCTGGTTCACGGTGTGCTCGTCGGGGTCGAAGTGCATCAGAAGGATGGTGTCGGAGCGCGCCGGCTCCCCCTGCTTGCTGTCGACGCCGAGCAGCAGGACGGTGGTGGGGCTGGTGATGCGCGACCAGCCCTCGTCGGGGTCGAGAGCCGCGGTGGCCTCGGGCCCGAGGCGGCGGTTGCTGTTGTCGACCGCCTTGTCGAAGCGCTTGTAGCCCGGGTAGGCGAGGACGACGGCGACGACGCCGGCCACGACGAGCAGGACGGCGAGGACGAGCGGCACGTGCCACCAGCGGAAGCGGCGGCGGCTCTTCGCCGGCTGCTCGGCCCCTCCGGCGCCGTAGCGCCGGTACGACGGCCCGCCGCCGCCCGCCGCGCCGCCGCCCGCCGCGCCGCCGCCCGCCGCGCCGCCGCGCCGGCGCCGGTACGCCGCCGCTGCCGCGCTCGCGCCGCGGCCTGACGGCGCTCCCGCGCGGTTTGGGCTGCGGGCACCCGCGCCGCGGCCGCCGGCGGGCTCGCCGCCGGCCGTGGCCTTGCCGCGACGTCGTGCGGGAGCCTTGAGGCCGGCGAGCTCGTCGTCGAGCGACGACCGTCGCCGGCCGCCGCCGCGATAGGTGCGATAGGGCTTGTCGGCGCGAGGCCGCTGTCGGTCGTCGTCCACAGGCATCAGTCGTGCCCTGCCGGGCGGGGCACCGGGGGATCGGGTGAAGGCCGGCGCGGGCAGGGGGAACCTACGCCCTGCCGCGGGTGAATCCTCTGTCCCACATTGTAGCGTATGGTAGGCTGCCCGCCGTGCCGGCCCAGGAGCACACGCTCGCCGCCGTCGACGTCGGCGGCACCAAGATCGCCGCGGCGCTGGTCGCTGCCGCCCTGCCGGCGGCGGGCGACGAGAGGCCCGCGCCGCCCCGTCTGCTGCGTCACGCGGTCACCCCCACGGTCGTCGACTCCCCCGAGGCGTGTCTCGAGGCGATCGTCGCCGCCCTGGCCGGGGTCCTCGAAGGCTCCGACGCCGAGGCGATCGGTCTCGGCATGCCGAGCAGGGTCGACTTCGCCGGCGGGCGCATCGTCGAGAGCGTGCACCTGCCGCTCGCCGACGTGCCGCTGCGCGCCGTCCTCGAGGAGCGCTTCGGTCTGCCCTGCGTGCTCGACAACGACGCGACCGCGGCCTGCATCGGCGAGCACGTCTTCGGCGCCGGCCGCGGCGCCCGCGACCTGCTCATGCTGACTCTCGGCACGGGGATCGGCGGCGGCATCATCGCCGGCGGCCACGTGTACCGCGGCCACAGCGGCGCGGCCGGCGAGCTCGGGCACGTGGTCGTCGACGAGGACGGCCCGCCCTGCCCCGGCCGCTGCCCGAACCGCGGCTGCCTCGAGGTGTACGCCTCGGGGCGGGCCATGGACGCGGCGGCCCTCGAGGCGGCGAGGGCGCGCCGCGACGGGGCGTTCGGGCGCGCCCTCGCCGCCGGCGAACCGGCCGACGGGGCACTGCTGACGCGGCTTGCCCGCGAGGGCGATGCCGAGGCGGGCGCCGCGCTGACGCGCATCGGCGCCCACCTCGGCGTCGGCCTCACCAGTCTCGTCAACATCTTCAACCCGGAGCTCGTCGTTATCGGCGGCGCCGGCGCCGCCGGCGGCGAGCTCCTGCTCGGCCCCGCGCGCGCCGTGCTCGCCGCCCGCGGGCTGCGCCCGCAGCGCGACGAAGTGCGCGTGGTACCCGCTCGCTTCGGCGCCGACGCCGGCGTGGTCGGCGCCGCCGCCCTCGCCCTGACGGAGCTGCTCGGCGGCTGAGGCGCCGCCGCCGCACGGCCCTCACGGCGCCTGCCCCATCACGGCGGACGGCGCCTTCACGGGCCGGCGCGTGCAGACTCGCCGCGGCGCCGCCGCTCCTCGCGTCACAGGGTGGCTGCCCGAACGGACAGTCGGTATCCTGAAATCGGTACGCGAGTCGTCTTGACTTCGCTCCGACCCTCTTGGTAAATGGTGCAGCCAATCGCGCGCGGCACGCCTGTCCGCGCCTGTAGGAGGTGAAAGGGAGCAGATGGCCCACAAGATCACCGAAGAGTGTCTGGCCTGCGGCGCCTGCGTCGACGAGTGCCCGAACGACGCGATCAGCGAGGGTGACGACATCTACGTCATCGACCCCGAGCTCTGCGACGACTGCGGCACGTGCGTCGACTCGTGCCCCAACGAGGCGATCGTCCCGGCCGAGTGACGCCGGATCGACGCTCAGGCTCACGGAGGGGCCGGCCGCCCGAGGGGCGGCCGGCCCCTTCCGCGTCAGGCGCCCGGCAGCCCGGGGGGCGGCCGGCCCCACGCCTGTCGAGCTGCGGCCGCCCCTTCCGCGTCAGGCGCCCGGCAGCCCGTCGAGCCCGTCGACGCCGACCAGCTCGGGCTCGCTCCACGCCAGGCGCCGGGCCATGACGCGCACTGCCTCGGGGTTGTCGTCCACCAGCAGGTAGCCGCGCCCCAGACGCGCCGCCGCTTCGCCCGTCGTGCCGCTGCCGGCGAAGCAGTCGAGCACGAGGTCGCCGGGGTCGGAGTGCACCGCGACGATGCGCTCGAGCAGGCGCACGGGCTTCTGCGTCGGGTAGCCGGTCTTCTCGCCGCCCGTGGGGCTGACGATGGTCAGCCACCAGACGTCGGTCGGGGTCTTGCCGCGAGCCGCCTTCTCGGGGCCGACCAGGCCGGGCGCGAGGTAGGGGATGCGGTCGATGTCCTCGTAGCGGAAGACGTAGGCGCGCCGGGTCGCGCGCGTACCAGAAGAGCGTGTCGTGCTTGGCCGGCCAGCGCCGCTTCGTGCGCCCCCCGTAGTCGTAGGCCCAGACGATCTCGTTCATGAACGCCTCGCGCCCGAAGAGCTCGTCGAGCAGGACCTTGCAGTAGTGCGCCTCGCGGGCGTCGATGTGCAGGAAGAGCGAGCCGTCGGGCGTGAGCAGGCGCCGCGCCTCGGCGAGGCGCGGCGCGAGGAAGCCGAGGTAGTCGTCGAAGGCGTCGCGATAGGCGTGGGTGCCGAGAGTCTCGCTGCGGTAGCGGTGGCCGCCGAAGCCCGTCCTGTCGCCGTTCTCGTCCCGACGCGGTGCGCGAGCTGCGTGTGCCGCCGCTCGCGGCCGGTGTTGAAGGGCGGGTCGAGGTAGACGAGCCGCGCGACGCCGTCGGGGAGGGCGCGCAGTACGGGCAGGTTGTCGCCGAGGACGATGCGCTTCACGACGGTCCGGCGACGACCAGTGTCATGACGAGACCTCCCCGGGAGACGGTGCCCGACCATAGTAGCGTGTCGGGTGCGCCGCGGCGCCCGGCCCCGCATGTCTGCCCTGGCGCTTGCCGTGCGCGTCTGCCGCGGCGCCCGAACGTTATGTCCGCGACGTGCGCCGCCGATAACGAGAGTATGAGACTCGTCCCACGGCATCCGCACCAGCTCTGCGACGGCCGCGTCCTGGTCGTCGCCACGCTCATCGCGTGGCTGGTCCTCCTGGCGCTGCTCGCCGGCGGCGCGGGCGCCACCGGCTGAAGCCCGCCGCCCGCGCCGCCGTCACGGCCGCCCGCGCCGGTCGCGCGTGCACGCCGTCCCCTCTCCATCCGCGCTGCCCGCACACCCGCTGTGAGAGAATCGCCACATGACACAGTGGCGCGACTTCTTCGACGTGCACGCTCCCCGCTACATGGACGAGCCCTTCACCGTCGGCACCGTGGGCGAGATCGACTTCGCCGAGCGCGAGCTCGGGCTGGCCCCCGGCGCTCACGTGCTCGACGTGGGCTGCGGCGCCGGGCGCCACTCCGTCGAGCTCGCGCGTCGCGGCTATCGCGTGACCGGTCTCGATCTCTCGCCCGGCATGCTCGAGCAGGCGCGCGCCGCGGCGCGCGCCGCCGGCGTCGAGGTGCGCTGGGTCGAGGCCGACGCCACCGACTTCGTGCTCGACGAGCCGGCCGACGCCGGCCTCTGCGTCTGCGAGGGCGCCTTCAGCCTGCTCGGCGCCGGCGACGACCCCTGGTCGCACGACCGCACGATCCTGCGCTGCATCCACGACGCCCTGCGCGCCGGCGGACCGCTGCTGCTCACCGCCCTCAGCGTCCTGCGCGTGGCCCGCATGATCACGCCCGACGACGTGGCCGCCGGCCGCTTCGACCCGCTGACCAGCGTCGAGACCGAGACACTCGAGTACGGCGAGGCCGGCGAGCGCCGCTTCACCGGCCGCGAGCGCCTGTACACGCCGGTCGAGCTCACGCGACTCGTGGCCGAGGCCGGGTTCGCGGTCGAGCACGTCGGCGGGGGCACCGCCGGCCTGTGGGCGCGCCGGCCGCTCGACCTCGACGAGTACGAGATCATGGTGATCGCCCGCCGGGAGGCGGACGGTGGACGCGACTGACGTGCGCGTACGGCGGGCGACGCCGGCCGACGCGGCCGGCGTCGCCCGCGTGCTGAACGAGGCCATCGCCGACGGCCGCTCCACGATCCTCGACCGCCGGTTCTCGGCCGAGGACGAGGCGGCGTACATCGCGGGGCTCGGCCCGCGCGGGTTCGTGAACGTGGCCGAGAACGCGGACGGCGAGATCGTCGGCGCGCAGACGATCGCCCCGCTGGACGACGCGGCCGGCTCGCAGGATCACGTGGCCACGATGGGCACCTGGGTGCTCGTGGCGTGGCGGCGGCAGGGCGTGGGCCGCGCGCTCTTCGCGGCCGGCGCCGCCGCGGCCCGCGAGCTCGGCTACACCAAGGTCTTCACCGACCTGCGCGCCGACAACGACGCCTCGCTCGCCTTCCACACCAGCCTCGGCTTCACCGTCGTCGGCCGAGCCCGCCGTCACGTGCGCATCGGCGGGCGCGACATCGACGCCCTCCTCATCGAGACGGAGCTCTGACGTGCTCTACGTCTGCGCGACCCCGATCGGCAACCTCGACGACGTCTCGCCGCGCGTCCTCGCCGCTCTCGGCGCCGTCGAGTTGATCGCCGCCGAAGATACGCGGCGCACGCGGCGCCTGCTGAGCCGCTTCGACCTCCACACGCCGCTGACCAGCCTCTTCGCCCACAACGAGGCCGAGAAGACGGAGCGCGTGCTCGGCCTGCTCCGTCAGGGGCGCGACGTGGCCCTCGTGACCGACGCCGGCATGCCCGGCGTGGCCGACCCTGGCGCGCGCCTCGTCGCGCGGGCGGCCGGCGAAGGCCTGCCGCTGACCGTGCTGCCCGGTCCGTCGGCGGTGACCACGGCTCTCGTCGCCTCCGGCCTCGCCGGCGACGAGGGCTTCCGCTTCGTCGGGTACCTGCCGCGCCGCGCGGCCGACCTCGCCCGCAGCGCGGCGCAGTGGCGTCGCGGCGGCGGGGTGGTGGTCGCCTTCGAGTCGCCCCGCCGCCTGGCGGCCAGCCTCGCGCGGCTGGCCGTGCTCATCCCCGGGGCGCGCGCGGCCGTGTGCCGCGAGCTGACCAAGGTGCACGAGGAGGTGCTGCGCGGGTCGCTCGACGCCCTGGCCGCCGAGATCGCCGCCCGCGAGGAGGTCCGCGGCGAGGTGACGCTGGTCGTCGACCTCGGCGCTCCCGAGACCGAGGTCGCCGGGCGCGAGGCCGAGGCGCGCGAGGCGGGGGCGGCGCTGCTCGCGCGCGGGCTCTCGCGCCGCGACGCCGCCGCCGCCCTGCACGTCTGCCTCGGCGTGCCGCGCCGCGACGCCGTACGGCTCACGCAGGAGCTCGCCAAGAACGAGGCCGCCGAGTAGGGGGCCGCGCGACGCCGTACGGCTCACGCAGGAGCTCGCCGGGGACGCGGCGGCCGAGTAGGGGGCCGCGCCCCGCGGCGACTCCGCCCGCCCGCCGCGCCGCCGCCCGCTGGTACAATCGCCTCGTCCCGGCGGCGACGACGAGGAGGTGACCGTGGACCTGCGGACCCTGGCGGCCGAGCGCACCCTGCTGCTCGACGGCGCGATGGGCACCCAGATGATGGCCCGCGGCGTGCCCGGCGGCACCCCTCCCGAGCTCTGGAACCGGGACCGGCCCGACATCGTCGAGGCCGTGCACCGCGACTACTTCGCCGCCGGCGCCGACCTCGTGCACACCAACACGTTCGGCGGTACCCGCCCGAAGCTCGAGGCCCACGGCCTCGGCGCGCGCGCGGCCGACATCAGCGAGGGGGCAGCGCGGCTCGCGGTCGCGCTGCGCGACCGCGAGTTCCCGGGCCGCCTCGTCGCCGGCGACATCGGCCCCACGGGCCTCATGCTGCCGCCGCTCGGCGACGCCGACCCGGCGGCGCTCCGTGAGGCCTTCGCCGAGCAGGCCGAGGCCCTCGTGCGCGGCGGCGTCGACCTGCTGCACATGGAGACGATGTTCGACCTCGGCGAGGCGCTCGCCGCCGCCGAGGGGGCGGTCGCCGCCTCGCGCGGCCGCCCCGTCTGCTGCTCGATGACGTACAAGCCCGCGGCGCGCGGCTACCGCACGATGATGGGCGTCAGCCCGCAACAGGCGACCGAGGCGCTGCTCGGCGCCGGGGTCACTCTCGTCGGCTGCAACTGCAGCATCACCGCCGACGCCATGGGCGCCCTCGTCGCCGACCTGCATGCGGCCGCCGGCCTGCCGGTGCTGGCGCAGCCCAACGCCGGCCAGCCGCGCCTCGAAGGCGAGGTCACGGTGTACGACGAGACGCCGCAGCACTTCGCCGCCGTGGTCGCCGGCTTCCCCTCGCGGGGAGCCGGCCTCGTCGGCGGCTGCTGCGGCACCACGCCGGCGCACATCGCCGCCCTCGCCGCGGCGCTCGGCCGGGTCCCTCCCGGCGCGTAGCGCTCGTGGTCCTCCAGGCCTTCCTCCTCACGCTCTTCGCCGGGCTCGCCACGGCGATCGGCAGCGTCATCGCGCTCTTCGCCAAGCGCACCAACACGCGGCTGCTCTCGATCGCCCTCGGCTTCTCCGCCGGGGTGATGATCTACGTCTCGCTGGTCGAGATCCTGCCCAAGGGGCAGGACGCCCTGGCCGAGGAGCTCGACGGCGACGCCGCCGGCTGGCTGGCGCTCCTCATGTTCTTCGCGGGCATCGGGCTGATCGCCCTGATCGACCGCCTCGTGCCCTCCTACGAGAACCCGCACGAGGCGCGGCGCGTCGAGGAGATGCCGGACGTCGCCGGCCGACATCCCTCAGGACAAGCGCCTGCTGCGCATGGGGATGATGTCGGCGCTCGCGATCGGCCTCCACAACTTCCCCGAGGGTCTCGCGACCTTCGTCGCGGCGCTGCAGGACCCGACGCTCGGGGTCTGACCATCGCGATGGCGGTCGCGATCCACAACATCCCCGAGGGCATCGCCGTGTCGATCCCCGTGTACTACGCCACCGGCAGCCGCCGCAAGGCGTTCGTGCTCTCGGCGTCCGAGCGGCCTCGCGGAGCCCATCGGGGCGCTCGTCGGCTACTTCCTGCTGCGCGCCTTCTTCGGCGACATGGCGATGGGGCTGCTCTTCGCCTTCGTCGCCGGCATCATGGTCTACGTCTCGCTCGACGAGCTGCTGCCGACGGCGCAAGAGTACGGCGAGCACCACCTGGCGATGGGCGGGCTGGCGGCGGGCATGGCCGTCATGGCCGCCAGCCTCGTGCTCTTCCTCTGACCCTACCCCCGCGCCGCGAACGCCGCCCCGACCGTGTCGATGATCAGGCGCGTGGCGTGCAGCGCCGTGAGCTGCCCGGGGCCGTCGTAGGCCGGGGCGACCTCGACCATGTCCATGGCGATCACGTTCACGCGCGCGCAGACGGCGCGCAGGATCGCCTTGGCCTCGTAGTAGCTGAAGCCGCCGGGCTCGGGGGTGCCGGTGCCGGGGGCGATCGCCGGGTCGAGGGCGTCGATGTCGAAGGTGACGTAGGTGTCGACGCCGGGCTCGAGGTGGGCGACGAGCTCCTCCGGCGACATGAGCTTGGCCTCCTCGCACCAGAAGAGCTTCGCTCCCCGCTTCGCCATGAGGTCGAAGTCCATGTCGGGGCCGTAGAGTCCGCGCAGGCCGTACTGGGTGATGCCGGTGAGGAGGCCCTGCTCGTCGGCGCGGATCATCGGGTTGCCGTGCGTGTAGCGCTGGCCGCCCTCCTCGTCCCAGTAATCGGTGTGGGTGTCGAAGTGGACGAGCTGGAAGGGCTTGCCGCCGCGCGCCGCGTGGACGGCCATCATGGCCGGCAGCGTCACGGAGTGGTCGCCGCCGAGGACGACGGGGAAGAGGCCGGCCTCGACGATGGGCGTGAGGCGCGCGCCGACGGCGGCGTGCCGGTCGTCGACCGGCTGCGTCGGGCCGAGGACGACGTCGCCGGCGTCGACGAAGCGCACGCCGCCGAGGATCTCGCGCGCCGAGCCCTCGCCGAGCTCGACGTCGAGGTACGCTTCCGAGCCTGTGCGGTAAGCCCAGAAGGTCGAGATGTCACGGATCGCGCGCGGCCCGAAGCGCGCCCCGCTGCGCGAGGTCGTCGCCTCGTCGAAGGGGATGCCGAGCACGGCGATCTCGCCGTCGTCGAGGGTCGGCTCGGGGACGTGCGGCGCTTTCAGGAACGTCGCGATCCCCGCGTACGGCATCTCGCCGTTGCCCATGTCGTCCTCCTCGTGTCAATCGGACGGCGCGCTCGTCCTCGGAGGCGCGCCGGCCGTGGTCAAGCAGAGCGGTGCAGGCGGACCGGGGAGCGGCGAGGGCGGCGGCAGGGCCCTCGGACCTGCCGCCGCCCTCGCCTCGTTCAGCCGGGCCCGCGCCTCGCGCTCAGGCGATGCCCTTGCCGTACTTCTTCGAGACCTCGGCGACCGATTCCTCGACGAGGTCGCAGCCGAGCGCGAAGAGCTCGGGCGGCATGTTGAGGGCCGGCGTCGGCCGGAACCAGTTGAACGCCGGCTCGTAGATCGGGATCACGCCGCGGCGCTCCATGCCGTAGACGACCTCGCGCGTGATGTCGAGCGCCGGCGTCTTGGACTCCTTGTCCTCGACGAACTCGACGCACTGGTAGCAGCCCTTGACGCGCACGTCGCCGACGACCTCGTACTTCTCCTTCATCGCGCCGAACTTGGCCTTGGCGACCTTCTCGATCTCCTTGACGTTGTCGAGCACGTTGTCGCGCTTGATGATCTCGATCATCTTGATACCGACCATGCAGCCCACCGGCGAGCCGGCGAAGGTGCCGCCGGTGTAGAGCTCGCCGGCCGGCTCGCTCATGCGGTCGGAGCCCAGCGTGTAGCAGATCGGGATGAGGCCGCCCGAGGTGCCCTTGCCGAGCGAGAGCAGCTCGCACTCGACTTCGGGGTACTGGTCGAGGAGGAACCAGTCGCCGCAGCGCCCCATGCCCTCCTGGACCTCGTCGTTGTAGAGGATCCAGCCGTACTTCTTGCAGAGGTCGGAGAGGCGCT
>CAWFDC010000009.1:0-160176 GCA_963814545.1 uncultured Thermoleophilia bacterium
GTCAGCCTGCTGGCGGCACCCCCGATCTTCCGCAGCGCGAACAGGACATCGAGCAGGCCAAGTCGCTGCTCAAGCAGGC
Source organism: uncultured Thermoleophilia bacterium (assembly GCA_963814545.1). Classification (GTDB taxonomy): domain Bacteria; phylum Actinomycetota; class Thermoleophilia; order UBA2241; family UBA2241; genus UBA2241. Next base: position 80 of record CAWFDC010000009.1, read on the forward strand.
GGGGTACGACGGCCTCAAGGTCGAGCTCATCGCCAGCGACTCCGTCGGAGAAGGCTCGTGGCCTTCGCGCAGGTGTTCGCCGAGCAGGCCAAGGTCGCCGGGGTCAAGGTCAAGGTCAGGAAGGTCGAGGCCGGCGTGCTCTGGGGCGACGACTACCTCTCGTGGCCGTTCTCGATGGACTTCTGGGCTACCGCAACTACCTCGCGCAGGCCTGCCGGGCTCCACGCCCGACGCGCCCTACAACGAGACCCACTGGCAGAACGACGAGTGGTATGCGCTCGTCCAGGAGGGCTTCGCGACCGTCGACGACGCCGAGCGCAACGAGCTGGTCAGGCAGGCGCACCATCGAGTACAACGAGGGCGGCTACATCGTCTGGGCGTTCCGCAACCTGCTCGACGCCCATCCGAGACGACCACCGACTACAAGCTGGACAAGCTCGCCGGTCCGATCGGCCGCATGTACTTCAAGGACGTCTACTTCGTCTGAGAGCCGGGCTGGAGGCCGAGGTCAAGCTCTCGATGTCGGGGCGCCCCCGCGCGCGGCGGGCGCCCCATCGACCTCCGCGCCCGCCGCGTGCGCTCCTTGACACGGCCGGCCTCCGTGGCTAGCATTCCGGGCACTCGTGAGAAACCACCCGGGTGGGTGGAAGCTCGCGCCCGTCCCGATCTGTCGCGAGCCGGAGCACGACGGCTGGCGTCGACCCGCCCGGGCGGCGAGCCCGAAGCGGCGCGCCGGCAATGGGGAGGCGGCCTTGACGGGCTTCGAACTGGGTGATTGTGTGTGACTGAGGCTTCCGGGGGGCGTTGGCGGACGCCGCGCAGGCGCCCGCGCGATGCGCCGCGGGGAGGCTCACGGGAGGATCGGGCGGCGCGCCTGTCGGCGTCGCCGCCGGGGAAGACCGGGTCGTGCGGCCCGGCACCGAACGCAGGGGGTGACCGGTCGCGATGCCGCCGCTTCTCAAACTCATCCTCATCCGGCTGGGCTTGGGCGTGCTCACGCTGTTCCTCGTCTCGGTGGTCGTGTTCGCCGCCACCCAGGCACTGCCCGGCGACACGGCCCGGGCGATTCTGGGCAGGGAGGCCGCCAACGTCGCGCGCTACGAGGCGCTGCGCGAGCAGCTCGGCCTGAACGAGCCGGTCGTGATGCAGTACGTCAACTGGCTGGGCGGGGTCGTGACCGGGGATCTGGGCAATTCACTGGTCCAGGACAAGGCGGTCACCGAGCTGCTCTCACGGCGCGTCCTGAACACGGCCGTGCTGGTGCTCCTGGCCGCCTTGATGAGCATCCCGATCTCGCTGATGTTCGGCTCGTTCAGCGCCTTGCGACGAGACTCGAAGTTCGACATGACCGTCTCCATCGGCAGCCTCTCGCTGGCCGCCCTGCCGGAGTTCGTCATCGGCATCGTCCTGATCCTGCTCTTCGCCACGACGGTGTTCAAGGTGGCGCCGGCGGTGTCGCGCGTCAATCCGGACGTGCCCATCTACCAGCAGCTGGAGCTGTTCATCCTGCCGGCGATCACGCTGCACTCTGGCGGTCGCCCCCTACATCACCCGCATCCTGCGCGCCTCGATGATCGAGGTGCTGGAGAGCGAGTACGTCATGATGGCGCGCCTCAAGGGGCTCGTGGAGCGCGTCGTGCTCTGGCGCCACGCGCTGCCCAACGCCCTCGCGCCGGCCCTGCAGGTCACCGCCCTGAACCTCGCCTGGCTCGCCGGCGGCGTGGTGGTGGTCGAGTATCTCTTCAACTTCCCCGGTATCGGCTACGCGCTGGTCGATGCGGTCGCCAACCGCGACATGCCGATGGTGCAGGCCGTCTGCCTGATCATCGCCGGCGTGTACGTGGTCGCCAACCTCACGGCCGACATCCTGACGATCCTCGTCAGCCCGCGACTGAGGACGGGCCTGCGATGAGCGACGTCACCACGATCACCGACTCCGAGCTGGTCGAGCCGGCGGCCGTGCACGCCGGGCGGCGCCACGCCGAGTGGGCTCATGACCGCCCGCGAGGCGTGGGGCATGGGCCGCACGAAGGTCGGCGTGGGCATCTTCGCCTTCATCGTGGCTCTCGCCGTCGTCGGCCCCTGGATCGCCCCGTACTCGCCGACCGAGTTCGTGGGGCTGCCGTTCGCACCCCCGTCGTCGGGCATCTGGCTCGGCACCGACTACATCGGTCGCGACGTCGTCACGCGCGTGCTCTACGGCGGCCGCACGGTCATCACCCTCGCCCTCGCGGCGACCGTCATCGGTCTCGGCCTCGGCGTCACCCTGGGCCTCATCACCGGCTACGCGCGGCGCTGGGTCGACGAGACGATCATGCGCATCCTCGACGTCGTCCTCGCCTTCCCGCAGATCGTGCTCACGCTGCTCTTCGTCTCCATCCTCGGCCCGCGCCTCTGGCTCATCGTGCTCATGGTCGGCATCGGCCACGCGCCGCGCATCGCGCGCGTCATCAGAGCCGCCACGCTCGAGGTCGCGCAGCGCGACTTCGTGCGCGCCGCCGAGGCGTTCGGCGTGTCGCGCCTCAAGATCGTCTTCAGCGAGATCCTGCCCATCACGACGAGCCCGCTGCTCGTCGAGTTCGGTCTGCGGCTCACCTACTCGATCGGCCTCATCGCCGCGCTCTCGTTCCTCGGCTTCGGCCTGCAGCCGCCGGCCGCCGACTGGGGCCTCATGATCAACGAGAACCGCATCGGCATCATCGTCCAGCCGTGGCCGGTCTTCATGCCGGTGCTGCTGATCGGCATCCTGACCATCGGCACCAACCTCATCGCCGACGGCATGGGGCGGGCGCTGATCGGCATCGAGCGCGACACGGGGGGTGCGTGATGGCGACCGTGTCCACCGCCGGTCCCGCGGCGGCCGCCGAGCGCGACGTCGTCCTCACCGTCGAGGGCCTCACCATCGTCCTCGACCCCTCGGGCCGCAACATCGACGACGAGGTCTCGCTTCAGATCCGCCAGGGCGAGGTCCTCGGCCTGGTCGGCGAGTCGGCCTCGGGCAAGACGACCGCCGCGACCAGCCTGCTCGCCCACCAGCGCCGCGGGGCGAAGATCTCCGGCGGGCGAGATCACGATCGACGGGCAGCGACGTGCTCGCCCTCGCCGACGACGAGCTGCGCACCATCCGCGGCGGCCTCATCAGCTACGTGCCCCAGGACTCCTCGGCCTCCCTGAACCCGGCCCTGCGCATCGGCACCCAGCTCATGGAGATCCTCGAGGCGCACGACTTCGGCGCTTCGGGCGCCGAGCGCGAGGCGCGCCTCGCCGAGATGATGGCCGAGGTGCTCCTGCCCTCCGACCACGACTTCCTGCGCCGCTACCCGCACCAGCTCTCCGGCGGCCAGCAGCAGCGCGTGGCGATCGCCATGGCGTTCGCCAACCGGCCCAAGGTGATCGTCCTGGACGAGCCGACCACGGCCCTCGACGTGACCACCCAGGCGCACGTCCTCGACACGATCCGCGACCTGACCAAGCGCTACGGGGTCGCGGCCCTCTACGTCACCCACGACCTCGCCGTGGTCGCCAACCTCGCCGACCGCATCGCCGTGATGTACGCCGGGCGCATCGTCGAGATCGGCACCAAGCAGGAGCTCTTCGAGAGCGGCCAGCACCCCTACACGCGCAAGCTGCTCTCCTCGATCCCCGACATCACCGGCGAGCGCGCCCTCAAGGGCATCCCCGGCTGGGCGCCGCGCCCCGGCCAGCGGCCGCCGGGCTGCGCCTTCACGCCGCGCTGCGAGCTGGGCGGTCGAGAAGTGCTGCAGAGGAGTTCCCGCCGGTCGACGGGCCCACGGCCGAGCACCGCGTGCGCTGCTGGCGCTGGAAGGAGGTCGGCGCCCAGGCGGCCGAGACCGACGACGTCCTGCGCGACAAGAGCCTCGACGCCTGCGACGGCCGACCGACACAGACGGTCATCAGCGTGCGCGACCTCGTCGCCTTCTACCAGCACAAGGAGACCCTGCACGACATCGACGCGACGCTCTGCGAGCGCCGCTGCCTCTCGCTGGTCGGCGAGTCGGGCTCGGGCAAGACCACCCTGGCGCGCTGCATCGCCGGCCTGCACCAGCACAAGATCGTCGGCGACATCGAGTTCATGGGCAAGCCGCTGGCGCGCGACGCCCGCGACCGCCCGCGGGCCACGCGCCAGGCGATCCAGTACATCTTCCAGAGCCCCTACAGCTCGCTGAACCCGCGCAAGACGATCCGCCAGATCCTCGCCGCGCCGCTCAAGGTCTTCTTCGACCTCTCGCGCGACGAGATGGAGGCGCGCATGGAGAAGGCGCTCGAGCAGGTGGCGCTCGACGCCACCCTCCTCAACCGCTACCCCGACCAGCTCTCGGGCGGCGAGCGCCAGCGCGTGGCCATCGCCCGCGGGCTCGCCGCCGAGCCCACGGTCCTGGTCTGCGACGAGGTCACGAGCTGGCTCGACGTCTCGCGTGCAGGCGGCGATCATCGAGCTGCTCGCCAACCTGCAGCGCGAGATGGGCCTCTCGATGCTCTTCGTGACCCACAACCTCGCCCTGGTGCGCTCGATCAGCCAGGAGGTCGCGGTCATGAACGAGGGCCGCATCGTCGAGTTCGGCGGCGTCGACGCCGTGCTCGAGGACCCGCAGGCCGACTACACCAAGAAGCTGCTGTCCGACACGCCGACGATCTGACCTCGCTCCGACCGCGCGTGCGCGTCGCGTCGAGGGCCGGAGACCCGCCGCCGTCTCGGCGCCGATCAGAGGACGAAGGTGACTCGCGCCGCCTCGGCGACGACCGGACCAAGGCGATGGTGCCGGCCGCCGTCGGCGACGAGCCGAGTGTGGCGAGGCCCCCGGGCGCTTCCGCGATGACCGGGGGATGAGGACGACCGGAGGGTACGCATGCGCACGCACATGAGCTGGCTGAGCGAGGCCGAGGCGGACCTGGTCGTCGAGCAGGCCCTGGCGCTTCTCGAGAGCGTCGGCATGAGCATGGCCGGCTCGGCGGGCCTGCCGGCCCTCGCCGAGGCCGGGGCGACGGTCGACGCGGCCTCCGGCGTGGTGCGCTTCCCTCCGCAGATGGTGCTGGATGCCTCGGCACACACGCCGCGCCGGGTCGTGATGGCCGGCTCCGCGCCCGAGTTCGACGTCGTCCTCGACGAGGGCGAGCCGTCGCATTTCTGCTCGTCGGGCTGCGCCGCGTTCACGCTCGACACAGACACCGGCCGGCGCCGGCCCTCGACGCTCGCCGACCTGCGGGATGCGACGGCGCTGCTCGACGAGACGCCCGACGTCGACCTGCTGTGGACCACCGTCACGGCCAACGACGTCCCCATCGAGGTTCGCGAGCTCGTCGGCTACTACACCGTCCTCGGCGCCTCGCACAAGCACGTCGTGTTCGTCGACTGCCCGTCGCAGGCCGACCCGATCGAACGCATGATCCCGGTCCTGGCCGGCGACGCGGCCGCGTTTCGCGCGCGACCGCGGTTCAGCACGCTGCTGACCGCGGCGTCCCCGCTCAAGGCCGACGGCGCCCTGCTCGACTTCCACGCGAGGTTGGCGGCGTGGGGCGTGCCGGTGAAGGTCTACACCGTGCCAATGGCCGGGGCCACGTCCCCGGTGACCCTCGCCGGCACCATCACTCAGGCCATCGCCGAGCTCCTCGGCGTGACCGCCGCCCTGCAGACGTTCGAGCCGGGGTCGCGCCTGATCTGGGGACCTTCACCGACGACCATGGATCCCTTCGCGGGGGGCATCTCGTACGGTTCGCCCGAGGCCGCGCTGATGGGCGTCGCCTGCGTCGAGGTCGCCCACCGGCTGGGCGTGCCGGCGAGCGCCCCGGGCATGGCGACGGACGCGAAGTACGCGGCCCTCCAGACGGGGTTCGAGAAGGGCACCAAGGGCCTGCTCACGGTAGCCGCGGAGGCGGACATCCTGAGCGGCGGCGTCGGCCTGATCGACGCGGCCAACACCCTGTACCTGCCGCAGATCGTCACCGACGGGGAGATGGCCGGCGTCATCCGCCGGCTGCTCGCCGAGGTCGAGGTCTCGACGAGCACGATCATGGCCGACATGGTCGAGCGCGTCGGGATCGGCGGCACCTTCCTCAGAGAGAAGGAGACGACGCGCCGTCTGCGGGCCGGCGAGCACCTGAGGACGCGGGTCTTCACGCGCGCGGGGTTCGACGCCTGGCAGGCTGCGGGCCGCGACGAGACCGCCGTCGCCCGGGAGGTCATGGCGGAGATGCTCGCGGCTCATGCCGAGCGCGAGCCGCCGCTCACGCCCGAGCAGCGGCGCGAGCTGGCCGCGGTCTGCGAGGTCACCCCCGACGTGGAGAGCGCGCTGCGGCGCTGAGGCGGGCGCGCCCTGCCGGCGCCCGCCTGCGGGCCGACGCGCGACCGGTCCCGTACCCGCGCGGGCCCCACGCCGGGCCCCACGCGAACCCCGCGCGGGCCCGCAGCGCCGGGCCCCACGCGAACCCCGCGCGGGCCCCACGCCGGGCCCCACGCGAACCCGCGCGGGCCCCGCCGGGCCCCACGCGAACCCGCGCGGGCCCCCGCTGTGCGACTCCTGTCCCGAGGTCGCCGCACCCGGCCGCGTCTGCGTCCACCTATGAACAATTGGTCAGGATCATGCCCAATTGTTCATAGGCGGACGGATGGCTTCCCCTCGCTGCGAGTCAGGCCACGGGAGCGACAACGGGCCCACGAGGCGAGGCGCGCAACGCACGAAAGGCGGCGGGGCGACCGTGAGGTCGCCCCGCCGCCTTTCGCCTCGCTGCCGCGAGCCCATCGCGCGGCGAACGATGGTGACGGGCCGGCGGCCCGTCAGGGCTGCCGGCCCGTCGATGGCGCGCGGGCGGGCCCCGTCGCCCGCGCGCCGACTCTCGCGGCCGCGCGGCGCGCAGAGCGCGCCGCGCGGCCGCCCATCGTGCTTAGCTCTTCGCTGCCTTGGCGGCCGCCGGCTTCTTCTCCTTGACCGGCTTGCTGCCCGGGCGCAGGGCCATGTTGCGGTAGACCTGCTCCATGTCCTCGGGGGTGAACTTGCGCGGGTTGTTGGCCCAGAGGCGGGCCTGCGTCTTGGCGCCCTCGACGAGATCGGGGATCGCCGACTCGGGGATCCCGACGTCGCTCAGGTACTGCGGCACGCCGAGGTCGTCGGCCAGCTGCCGCAGGGCGGCGACCGTCTTCGCGGCGGCCTCGCGGTCGGAGAGCCCGACCATGTTCTCGCCCATCGCCGCGCCGAACTGCTTGAACCAGCGCAGGCAGGAGAGCATGTTGTACTCCATCGCCCAGGGCAGGACCATCGTGTTGGCGACCCCGTGCGGTACGTGGAACATGCCGCCGATCGGGTACGAGAGCGCGTGCACCGCGCCGACGCCCGCGTTGCCGAAGGCGATGCCGCCCATCATCGATCCCATCGCCATGTTGTCGCGAGCCCACATGTTGGAGCCGTCGTAGACGGCCGTGCGGATGCTCTGGCTGATCAGCTTGATGCCCTCGTAGGCCAACGAGTCGGTGTGCATGGTCGCATTGACCGAGATGTAGGCCTCGATGTTGTGGATGAGGGCGTCCATGCCGGAGGCGGCGGTGACGTTGGGCGGGCAGCTCGCCGTGAGCGCCGGGTCGATGAGGGCCACGTTCGGCATCAGGAAGGGGCTGACGAGCCCCTGCTTCACGTTGAGCTTCTCGTTGGCGAAGATCGCGATGGCGGTGCACTCGGAGCCGGTGCCGGCGGTCGTCGGGATGGCGATGATCGGCAGGCCCTTGCGCGGCACCTTGTCGACGCCGACCCAGTCGTAGACCGTGTGGCCCGTGTTGGGCAGCACGGCCGCGGCCTTGGCCACGTCGATCGGGGAGCCGCCGCCGAAGCCGACGATCAGGTCGTAGCCGCCCTCCTCGACGATCTCGACGATCTCGCCGATCGTGCCCATGGGCGGCTCGGGGACGGTCTTGTCGTAGAAGGCGACGTCGAGGCCGGCCTCACGCAGGGGCCGCTCGACGTCGGCGCACATGCCGCACGAGCTCACACCCTCGTCGGTGATGACCAGGACCTTGGTGCCGTTGAGCTTCCGGGCCTCCTCGCCGAGCTGGTCGACGGCGCCGATGCCGGTGATGAGCGTCTTGGGCTGGCGATGGATGCGCATCTTGCGCTCCACCCTGCGCCGCTCGACCTGCTGCCCGCCCATGGCGGACGAGAAGACGCGCGGCTCGGGTTCGTTGTGGACGTGGTCCATGACTCCTCCTGAAGAGTGGTTGATCTGTCGGGTCAGCGCGGCAGCCAGCCTTCGCAGTGCAGCCGCTTGACGTCGTCCCTGATCTGGTCGCGGAACTTCGGGTCGGCGATCTCGACGAGCATCGCCGCGCGGTCGCGCAGGCCGCGGCCTTTGAGGTGGGCGACGCCGTGCTCGGTGACCACGTAGTCGACGTCGGCGCGCATGGTCGTGACCGCGGCGCCCTCGGTGACGGTGGCGACGATGCGGCTGACCTCGCCCTTCTTGGCCGTCGAGGGCAGGGCGATGATCGCCTTGCCGCCCTTGCTGCGCGCGGCGCCGCGCACGAAGTCGACCTGGCCGCCGATGCCGGTGAACTGCATCGGGCCCATGGTGTCGGCGACGACCTGGCCCATGAGGTCGACCTGCAGGGCCGAGTTGATCGACACCACGTTGTCGAGCTGCCCGATGACGTACGGGTCATTGGTGTAGCTCACCGGGAACATGTTGACCATCGGGTTGTCGTCGACGAAGTCGTAGAGGCGGCGCGTGCCCATGAGGAAGGTCGCCGTCATCTTGTCGCGGTGCAGGTTCTTGCGCCGATTGGTGACGACGCCCTCGTTGTAGAGGTCGACGACGCCCTCGCTGAACATCTCGGTGTGGATCCCGAGGTCGTTCTTGTGGTGGAGGAAGCTCAGCGTCGCGTCGGGGATCGCGCCGATGCCGAGCTGCAGGCAGGCGCCGTCGTCGATCAGGTCGGCGATGTTCTTGCCGATCGCCGCCTCGACCGGGCCGATCTTCGGCGGCGGCAGCTCGATGATGGGCTGCTCGCTCTCGACGATGTGGTCGAGCTCGGTCACGTGGATGAACGAGTCGCCGTGGGTGCGCGGCATGTTGGGGTTGACCTGGGCGATGACCGTCTTGGCCACCGAGGCCGCCGGCTTCGTGTAGTCGACTGAGATGCCGAACGAGCAGAAGCCGTGCCTGTCGGGAGGCGAGAGGTGGACGAGCGCCACGTCGACCGGCAGGTAGCCCTTGAGGAAGAGGTCGGGGATCTCGCTGAAGAAGGTCGGCGTGTAGTCGCCGCGGCCCTGGTAGACGGCGTCGCGCGTGCTGGCGCCGACGAAGACCGAGTTGTGGTAGAAGCTCTCCGCGTACTCGGGCTTCGCGTACTCGCCCTTGCCCATCGCGACCATGTGCACGATCTCGACGTTGCGCAGCTCGGCGGCGCGGGCGACGAGCTCGTCGACGAGCTCGAGCGGCTCGCCGCAGGCGTGGGCGAAGACGACGCGGTCGCCGTTGGTGACGACCTTCAGGGCCTCCTCGGCCGTGACGACCTTCTTCGCGTAGTCGGCCTTCCAGTCCATCCCATCACTCCTTCAGCTTCTGTCTGATCGTCGCGGCGATGTCGTCTGCCGGCATCGGCCGCCCGTCGACGACCTCGCCGGCGACGACCACGTCGCCCGGCGCATCGCCGGTCAGGCGGTGGCCCGAGGCGCAGGCGCGCGGGCAGCCGCTGAGGTACACGGTCGCCGCCGCCCCGCCGTCGGCCACGTTGCCGGCGGTCGCCCCGCCGTCGGCCTTCGCCGCGCCGGTCGCCTCGTCGGCCTGGCCGCCGCTCGCAGCGGCGAGCTCGGCGGCCACGGCGCCGCGGTCGATGTGCGGGTTGCAGCCGCCGCAGAAGACGACGCGCGGCGCGGCGCCGACGGCAGCCGGCGCGCCGCCGCCCGACACGGGCACGACCTCGTGCGCGTCGGTGGGGCCGGCAGCGCGGCCGTCGGCGGCGGCGTGGAGCGTGCCGACGTCGGCGGTCACGGTCTCACGGTCGCGGCCGTCGGTGGCCGCGGCGGCGGCGTCGGGCGTGCCGGGGTCGGCGGTCACGGTCTCACGGTCGCGGCGGCGGTCAACAGGCGGCCGTCACCCGGCCGCGGTCGCGGCCGGCTTCTTGACCGCCGTCTTGTCCCAGGGCTTGCCGACGCCGGCCAGTGCCTTGGCGAGCTCCTTCTTGTGGTCCATGTTGCTCTGCCGCGCGATCATGATGCGCTGCGCCTGCGGCGAGCCGGCGCCGTGCATCGACTCGGTGCGGTAGCCGACGGCCGCGGTGCCCAGGGTCAGGTTCTCGACGAGCCTGAGGACGCGCAGGCGGTCGATGGTCGGCGTGTCGCACTGGCCCACGAGGAACTTCTCGACGATCGGCCCGATCTTCTCGTCGGCGAGGTCCTGGGCCGACGGCATCGTGACCATGAGCCCGCCGGCGATGTCCTCGGCGAGGCGGGCGATCTCGTAGGGGAAGCGAGTCACGTTCTGCTTGCAGACGTTGGCCAGCAGCATGTCGATCTGGTAATTGCCGGCCGGCATGCGCGAGCCCTCGGCCGAGCAGGCCACGCCGCACGAGTACAGGGTCTCGTTGAGGTGCGTCATCTCGACGAGCTTGTCCTTGATGTGGCTCGCCTTCTGCACGCCGTTCATCTCGGCGGCCACCGCGGCGGCGCCGATCAGCACGTCGCCGACGCCGGACTTGCAGCCGCCGTAGCTCTGGCGGTGGAAGCCGGCGAAGCGCTCGACGAGGGCGCCCGAGAACTCGACCTCGCCGCAGAGGTAGACACGCTCCCAGGGGACGAACACGTCGTCGAACACCATGAGCGCTTCCTGGCCGCCGTACTGGGCGTTGCCGACGTCGAGCTCGTTGCCCTCGAGCTTGCGCGTGTCGCAGCTCTGGCGGCCGTAGATGTAGAAGACGCCGGGGGCATCGGCCGGGCAGCTGAAGCTGACCGCGAAGTCCTCGTCGCCCTCGCGCATGGCGATGGTCGGCATGACGATGATCTCGTGCGAGTTGCAGGCCCCGGTCTGGTGCGCCTTGGCGCCGCGCACGACGATGCCGTCGTCGCGGCGCTCGACGACGTGCACGTACATGTCGAGGTCGGGCTGCTGATGCGGGGGCAGGCTGCGGTCGCCCTTGGGGTCGGTCATGGCGCCGTCGGCGACGAGGTCGTTCTCCTGCAGGAACTTCACGTAGTCCTTGAAGCGGGCGTGATAGCCGGTGCCCCGCGCCTGGTCGCACTCGTAGGTCACCGAGTAGAGGGCGTTGATCGCGTCCATGCCGACGCAGCGCTGGAAGCAGGATCCGGTCTTCTGCCCGAGCAGGCGCTGCATCTTGACCTTCTTGACGAGGTCCTCGGTCGACTGGTGGATGTGGGTGAAGCGGTTGACCTTCTCGCCGGTGAGATGGCTCGTGGCCAGCATCAGGTCTTCGTACTCGGGCTGGCGGGCGAGCTCGTAGGTCATCGCGATGCAGTTGATGCTCGGGCGGATGACGGGATTGTTCACCCAGTCGTCCACCTTGTCGCCGAAGAGGTAGATCTGCAGGTCGAGATCGGCGAGGCTCTGGACGAACTCCTCGGGGGTCTTGAGCGGCATGCGTGCGACTCCTTCCTCGCGCCCTCGCGGGTGGGCGCGGCGCTGGCCGGGCGGGCGCGGGCGCGCGTCGAGACGGGGCGCTCGCGGTTGGTTCGGTGCGGTGGGGAGGGAGGGTCCGAGGGGGACTGTCGCCCTCTCCATACGGACTATAGAAAGCCCTGCGGGCTTAGTCAATTCTCACTAACCTGATGGCAACGGAGGGGCCATCTCTTGGACATGATGTCCAAGCGACGAGCGTGCCGGCGCCGGCGGAGTGCGGCCGGCGAGGCTGGAGGGGGGTCTGAGGGCGGGGGGCACCAGGAGTCGGCGGCGCTCGCGCCCGCCCGGGGCCTCCTCCGCCGCCCGCCGACGCTTCACCCCGTTTGTCCGCTCTGTACGGATTGGCACGCTGCGGCGCGCCAACTTGGGCCGTTCTGGACTATGCGCGCCGGGGGGCCCGCACATATACTGCGGGCGGTCGCGGGCCGGCTCCTGCTCTTGCCGGCCGCGGCGCATGCCGATCAGCGCCCGGGTGTCGAGTCCCCCTCACGCCCGCGCGCGACAAGAGGAGAGTGGGCAGGGGGGCCGGTGCGGCGCTCGTCCGCGAGCCGCCCGCGAGCCGCGCCCCCCGCGACACCGTCCGGGTCCCGAGTGGAGGGCTATCGATGAGCGCTTTTGTTGACGAGTTCATGGCCAAGATCAAGGCCGACAACCCCTGCGAGCCCGAGTTCCATCAGGCCGTACAGGAGGTGGTCGAGTCGCTGGAGCCGGTCCTCGAGAAGAACCCGAAGTACCGCGAGGCGAAGGTCCTCGAGCGCCTCGCCGAGCCCGAGCGCGTCATCATGTTCCGCGTCCCCTGGGTCGACGACAAGGGTGAGATCCAGATCAACAAGGGCTACCGCGTCGAGATGAACAGCGCGATCGGCCCCTACAAGGGTGGCTTGCGCTTCCACCCCAGCGTGTACCTCGGCCTCCTCAAGTTCCTCGCCTTCGAGCAGGTCTTCAAGAACTCCCTCACCACGCTCCCCATGGGCGGCGGCAAGGGCGGCTCGAACTTCGACCCCAAGGGCAAGAGCGACCTCGAGGTCATGCGCTTCACACAGAGCTTCATGACCGAGCTCTCGCGCCACATCGGCGACCGCACCGACATCCCCGCCGGCGACATCGGCGTCGGCGGCCGCGAGATCGGCTTCATGTTCGGCCAGTACAAGCGCATCCGCAACGAGTTCGTCGGCGTGCTCACCGGCAAGGGCATCGAGTTCGGCGGCTCGCTCATCCGCCCCGAAGCCACTGGCTACGGCGCGGTCTACTTCGCCGCCGAGATGCTAGCCACGCGCGACCAGACCCTCGAGGGCAAGACCTGTCTCGTCTCGGGCTCCGGCAACGTGGCCCAGTACGCGATCGAGAAGACCCTCGACCTCGGCGGCAAGCCGGTCACCTGCAGCGACTCCGAGCGGCTACATCTACGACGAGGCCGGTCTCGACCGCGACAAGCTCGCCTTCCTGCTCGAGCTCAAGAACGTGAAGCGCGGCCGCGTCAAGGAGTACGCCGACAAGTACCCGGGCGCGGTCTTCACGCCGGCCGACCCGGCCAAGGGCTTCAACCCGCTCTGGGACCACAAGGCCGACTGCGCCTTCCCCTGCGCGACGCAGAACGAGATCAACGCGAAGGACGCGCAGAACCTCGTGAGCAACGGTGTCTACCTCGTCTCCGAGGGCGCCAACATGCCGACCGTGCCCGAGGGCGTCAATCTCTTCGTCGAGAAGAAGCTCCTCTACGGCCCCGGCAAGGCCGCCAACGCCGGCGGCGTCGCGACCTCCGGCCTCGAGCAGTCGCAGAACAGCCTGCGCCTCAGCTGGTCGCGTGAAGAGGTCGACGCGCGCCTGCACGGCATCATGAAGAGCATCCACCAGCAGTGCGTCGACGCCGCCGCCGCCTACGGCATGGACGGCAACTACGTGGCGGGCGCCAACATCGCGGGCTTCCTCAAGGTCGCCAATGCGATGATGGCCCAGGGCGTCGTCTGAGCGACGGCACGGACGGCGGGGCCGGGCGCGAGGCGCCCGGCCCCGCCGGACCCGCTCCGGTCGTCAGGGCCGCGAGCGGTTCACGGCCTCGGGGCTCGGGTAAGACCCGGGCGCCGAGGCGGCACAGGACTCGAGGTGACAGGACCCGCATGAGGGCCTGAAAGGAGCGCAGGCGATGAAGAAGATCGAGGTCTACATCCAGCCGTACAGCCTTGACGCGGTAGCGAAGGCTCTGGCGGTCGAAGGCGTGCAGGGCATGACCGTGACCGAGTGCAAGGGCTTCGGCGTGCAGCGCGGCTTCACGCGCGGCGAGGACGTGCAGCCGGGCCAGTACGTCTTCCACCCCAAGATGAAGGTCGAGATGGTCGTCGTGGAGCCCGAGGTCGAGGCCGTCGTCGAGCGCATCAAGGCGTCGCTGAGGACCGGCCAGATCGGCGAGGGCAAGATCTTCGTCAGCGCGGTCGACGATGCGATCCGCACGCGCACGGGTGAGCGCGGGCGCGACGCCGTCAAGTAGCAGCCTCCTGGGGCCAAGGGGGCGGGCGGTCCGTGCGGACCACCCGCCCCCTTCTTCGCCCCCGGGTGTCAGTCGGTCGGCGTCGCCGAGGCCCACGGGAGGCCGGCGGCGAAGCCGTTCTCGGCGGCAGCGCCTGCGAGCGCCGCACGTGCGGCTTCGATCGCGGCCGCGGCGGAGAGGTCCAGCCTGGTGAGCGCCTTCTCGCAGACCTGACCCATCCTGGCATCGCGCTCGACTCCCTCACGCACCGACGCCCGCGTGCGGGTCAGCACGCGCTGCACCTCGGCGATGGCGGCCGTGAGCGCGCCCGCCGCGCCCGCCAACTCCGGCCGGAGCGGCACGGAGGCCAACTCGGCCTCGATCGCGTCGGCGGACTCGGTCAGGCCTCTCAGCTTGTCCAGCCTGCCGGCCATGCGGACCTTGAGCTTGGCCGGTGGCTCGGGCGGTGCCGGCAGCGCCTTCTCGGGCACGGCCTCGGCCGTCTGGAACTCGACCGTCGTGGTCTCACCTGTCGCGGGGTCCACGACGGTGAACGATCCGCTCTCTGCCGGGTGGGCGACGGAGGCGTTGTACTCCTCGACCTCGGCCACCTCGGCCTCGTAGGCGCTGCGCCGTTCGGCCCACTCCTCTTTCCAGGCGGCGGCCGCTGCCCGGTTCGCCTTGGCGACCCTGACGATGGCCGCCTGCAGGGCGTCGGCCCGGGACGAGGTCCGCTCGAGACGCCGGCCCACGGCGTCGAGGGCCTCGATCTGCGCCGCGACCTCGGCAGCGATCGCCGCGGTCGCCGCCTGGTCTTCATCCTTCGTCTCGCCGCTGCAGGCGGCCGTCCATGACGAGACAGCCGCGAGCAGCATCAACAGGAGCAGTGCGACGACGTGCCGCAGGTGGATGGTCCGCGTGCCCCGAACGCGTGTCATGGCCCCTCCCGGATGGCTCCGGTCGTCGATCCTCGGCGACTGCCGGCACGATACACCCGGTGAGCACTCTGGAGTAGTGCGGAGAGGCGCGAAGGGGGCGGGAGGCTCGACAGCCTCCCGCCCCCTTCGTCGTCGCTTCGCCGTCGGCCGCCTCGTCGGTGTCCGTCGTGCGCTCCAGCCGCCACGTTGGCGGCCGGGCGTCAGGCGAGCTCGAACTCGCGCTCGAAGTCGGCCTTCGAGCGAGCGCCGATCACCTTCTTCGCGGGCTCGCCGGCCTTGAAGAGGATGATGGTCGGGATGCTCATGATGCCGAACTTGCTCGCCGTCGCCGGGTTCTCGTCGACGTTGAGCTTGCCGACGGCGACCTTGCCGTCGTGCTCGTTGGCGATCTCCTCGATGACGGGCCCTACCATGCGGCACGGACCGCACCACGGCGCCCAGAAATCGACGATCATCGGCGTCGCGGCGTCGGCGATCTCCTTGTCGAAGCTCTCGTCGGTCAGGGTCTTGACTTCGGCCACCACTTCCTCCTTGCCTGTCGGCCGGCCACGCGCGGCGGCCGTTTCGTCCTGTCGCACGCCTGCGCGTGCACGTCTGCGGTCACACGCTTCGGTTCACACCTTCTCGAGGACGCGCGCGAGGCGCGCCTGGACCTCTCCGGCGATCTCGTCGAGCGCCGGGTTGCCGACGACGCCGAGCATGGCCCCGGCGTTGACGGCCGCGACCCTCGTCGTCGCTCCGTTCTCGTAGACCACGAGGTTGCAGGGGAGGAGCACTCCGAGGTCGGGCTCCGGCGCTCAGAGCCTTGTGCGCCAGCGGCGGGTTGCAGGCCCCGAGGATCACGTACCTGCCGCGCTCGACGCCGAGCTTCTCCTTGAGCGTGGCCTGCACGTCGATCTCGGCCATCACCCCGAAGCCCTCCGCTTTGAGCGCCTCGCGCACTCGGGGAAGGACGACGTCGAACGGCTCGGGCACGTCTCGACCTACGGCGTACTCTCCTGGCTGCATGGACTCCCTCCGGTCTGCGATGAGGCCGGCACTTGTATACCCATGGGGGTATAGCCGTAACCGACCTTGCGCCCGGGGTTTTACTTGCCCCGCCGCCGCCGGCCTCAATCCCGTGCGGTGATGCCGCCCCGGTGCCGGGGCCGTCGCGTGGGCCGGGGCCGCGGCGGCACGATGCGCCGCCGGGCGACCATAGCGCGTCGTGACACTCCCGGCGTACGCGGCCTTTCCGGTATCATTCGTGGTTCACGACCGCGAGGCGGCGGCCCCGGCGTCGGCCGGCACGGGCCGCCGCGACGATCGAAAGAGGTGCCACGGTGAGGAGCGACGAGGTCAAGCGCGGGGTCGAGCGGGCGCCGCACCGTTCGCTCCTGCGCGCGCTGGGCGTGACCGACGCCGAGATGGAGCGCCCGTTCATCGGCGTCGCCAACGCCTTCAGCGAGGTCGTCCCCGGGCACCTGCACCTGCGCCAGGTCGTCGACGCGGTCAAGGCCGGCGTGCGCATGGCCGGCGGTACGCCCTTCGAGTTCGGCACCATCGGCATCTGCGACGGCATCGCCATGAACCACCAGGGGATGCTCTACTCGCTGCCCAGCCGCGAGCTCGTCGCCGACTCGGTCGAGGCGATGGCCCTCGGGCACGCCTTCGACGCCCTCGTTCTGGTGCCGTGCTGCGACAAGATCGTCCCCGGCATGCTGATGGCGGCGGCGCGGCTCGACATCCCGGCCGTGATGGTCGGCGGCGGGCCGATGCTGGCCGGCCGCCAGGGCGGCCGGGCCATCGACCTCAACACGGTCTTCGAGGGCGTCGGTCGCCACATGGCCGGCACGCTCGACGACGAGGGCCTCAAGGCGATCGAGTGCAGCGCCTGCCCCACCTGCGGCTCGTGCTCGGGCATGTTCACCGCCAACTCGATGAACTGCCTCGCCGAGGTGCTCGGCCTGGCGCTGCCCGGCAACGGCACGATCCCCGCCGTGTACTCCGAGCGCATCCGCCTCGCCAAACAGGCGGGGATGCGCGTCATGGACGTCTTCGCCGAAGGGCTCACCCCGCGGCAGATCCTGACCGACGCGACCATCGGCAACGCCCTGGCGCTCGACGCCAGCCTCGGCTGCAGCACCAACACGGTGCTCCACCTGGCGGCGATCGCCACCGAGGCGGGCCTCGACTTCCCCCTCGAGCGCATCAACGAGATCGCCGCCCGCGTGCCGCACCTGTGCATGCTGGCCCCGGCGAGCGACGTGCACGTCGAAGACCTGTACCAGGCCGGCGGCATCCAGGCGCTGATGAAGCGCCTCATCGACGCCGGCCTCATGGACGGCTCCTGCAAGACCGTTGCCGCCGCCACGCAGGCCGACGCGGTCGCGGCGGCGCGCGTCCTCGACGACGAGGTGATCCGCCCGCTCGATCGCCCGCACCATGCGACCGGCGGCCTCGCCGTGCTCTTCGGCGACCTCGCTCCCAACGGGGCGGTCGTCAAGGAGGGCGCGGTGTCCGAGGGCATGCTCCGTCACCGCGGCCCGGCCCAGGTCTTCGAGAGCGAGGCCGAGGCCTTCGCCGCGATCACCGAGGACCGCATCCGCAAGGGCAGCGTCGTCGTGATCCGCAACTGCGGCCCCAAGGGCGCGCCGGGCATGCCCGAGATGCTGAGCCCGACCTCCGCCCTCGCCGGCCGCGGCCTCGACAAGGACGTGGCCCTGATCACCGACGGCCGTTTCAGCGGCGCGACGCGCGGCGCGGCGATCGGCCACGTCGCGCCCGAGGCCCAGGCCGGCGGCCCCATCGGCCTCGTGCACGAGGGGGACACGATCGCCATCGACATCCCCGCACGCACCCTCAGCCTCGAAGTGCCCGAGGAGGAGATGGCGCGGCGCCGGGCGGCGATGCCGCCCCTCACGCCGCGCCCCGGCGTAACCGGCTACCTCGCCCGTTACGTCAAACTCGTCTCCGGTGCGGAGAAGGGAGCTGTCCTCCAATGAGTCCAGACAAGAAGCTGAAGGGTTCTGAAGCCCTCGTGGCGGCACTCGAGCACGAGGGTTGCGAGGTCATGTTCGGGTTCCCCGGCGGCGTCGCGATCCCGTTCTACGACGCCCTCTACGACGCCAAGAAGCTGCGGCACGTGCTGGTGCGCCACGAGCAGGGCGCCGCGCACGCTGCCGACGGCTACGCCCGCGCCACCGGCAAGGTCGGCGTCTGCGTGTCGACGAGCGGCCCCGGCGCCACCAACCTGGTCACCGGGATCGCCACGGCCTACCTCGACTCGTCCCCCCTGGTGGCCATCACCTGGCAGGTGCGCAGCGATCTGATCGGCACCGACGCCTTCCAGGAGGCCGACATCACCGGCATCACGCTGCCGATCGTCAAGCACTCGTACCTGGTCAAGAAGACGGCCGAGCTGCCACAGGTCGTGCACGAGGCCTTCCACATCGCCTCCACCGGCCGCCCCGGCCCGGTGGTCATCGACATCCCGGTCGACGTCGCCCTCGGCGAGCTCGCCTACCGCGACGCCGACACGCTCGACCTGCCCGGGTATAGGCCGACCTTCAGGGGGCACGTCAAGCAGATCCGCGCCGCCGCCAAGGCCATCAACGAGGCCCAGCGGCCGGTGCTGTACCTCGGCGGGGGCGCCATCAGCTCGGGCGCGGCCGCCGAGATCCTGCGGCTCGCCGAGCTGCGCCGCCTGCCGGTCGCGACCACGCTGATGGGCATCGGGGCCTTCCCCGAGACGCACGAGCTGTCGATGGGCATGCTCGGCATGCACGGCACGGTGACCGCCAACTACGCGGTGCACGAGTGCGACCTGCTCATCAACCTGGGGGCCCGGTTCGACGACCGGGTGACCGGCAAGCTCAAGGCCTTCGCGCCGCACGCCCGCGTGATCCACGCCGACGTGGACCCCGCCGAGATCGGCAAGAACGTGGCGGCGGTGATCCCGATCGTGGGCGACGTCAAGCACGTCGCCGCCGGACTGGTCAACGAGCTCGAGGCCATGGAGTGGCCGGCCGAGCGCACGGCGGAGTGGCTGGCGCGCATCGCCGCGCGCAAGGAGGAGTACCCGCTCGACTACGAAGACCCGAAGGACGGCAAGCTCGCGCCGCAGCTGGTGATCCAGGAGATCGACCGGGTCACCGGCCACGACGCCGTGATCTGCACCGACGTGGGCCAGCACCAGATGTGGGCGACGCAGTACTACACCTACACCTCTCCGCGCCAGTTCATCAGCTCCGGCGGCCTGGGGACCATGGGGTTCGGCCTGCCGGCGAGCATCGGCGCCCAGATCGGGCGCCCGGAGAAGACGGTCGTCGACATCAGCGGCGACGGCGGCTTCCAGATGACCGTGCAGGAGCTCGCCACGGCGGTGAGCTGCGGGCTGCCCATCGTGGTCTGCATCCTGAACAACGGCTACCTCGGCATGGTCCGCCAGTGGCAGGACCTCTTCTGGAACCAGCGCTACTCGTGCACCTGCATCGAGGCGCAGCCCGACTTCAAGCGGCTGGCCGAGGCCTACGGTGCTCTCGGCCTGCTGGTCACCGAGAAGGACGAGATCGAGCCCGCGCTGCGCGAGGCGCTCGCCTGCGAAGGCCCGGCCGTGATCGACTTCAGGACCTCCCCGGAGTCGAACGTGTTCCCGATGGTGCCGGCCGGCCAGGAGATCACCGAGATGATCGGCGGGCAGGCCAAGGGCAAGGGAAGGAGGACGTCGTGAAGCACACGCTGAGCGTGCTGGTCGAGAACAAGCCCGGTGTGCTCACGCGCGTCGCCGGCCTCTTCGCCCGCCGCGGCTTCAACATCGACAGCCTGGCCGTGGGGGAGAGCGAAGACCCCGCGCTGTCGCGGATGACGATCACCATCGACGGCGCCGAGCAGCCGATCGACCAGGTCACGAAGCAGCTCCACAAGCTCATCAACGTGGTCAAGATCCGCGACCTCGGGCCCACGGGCATGGTCGCCGCCGAGCTGCTCTTCGTGAAGGTCGCGCCGAGGGCGAGAAGCGCACCGAGGTGCTGCAGATCGCCGAGATCTTCCGCGCCAAGATCGTCGACGTCGACCGCCGGGTCGTGACGCTGCGCGTGGTCGGCACGGCGGACAAGCTCGAGGCGATGCTCGAGCTGCTGAAGCCGCTCGGCGTCCTCGAGGTCGTGCGCACCGGCCTGATCGCGGTCGGCCGCGGGCGCGGCGGCTGACGCTGCCGGCGACCCGCTGAAGGTGAGGCGCAGGAGCCGCCCTTGGGCGGCTCCTGCGCCTTCGGGCGCAGGCTCGCCCGGCCCCGCTCTCGCCGGCGTCCTGCGGTCACGCTCAGCCTCTCGTGACCCCACTCCGGCGAGCGACGGCGAAGGAACCGGGACCCTCGCCGCAGAACGAGGACCCGTGCAGCCCGGCTCGGACCGAGCCAGACAGGGCGACCAGAAACGGAGACGACCATGAACTGGTACATCGAAGTCCTCAAGAAGTACGCGGTGTTCGACGGCAGGGCGAGGCGCAAGGAGTACTGGTTCTTCGTCCTCTTCAACGTCATCATCAGCATCGTGCTGGCGGTGGTCGACTCTGCGGTCGGCCTCTCGTCCGACGCGGGCAACGTCGGCGTCCTGGGCGGTATCTACTCGCTGGCGGTCCTGATCCCGAGCATCGCCGTCACCGTGCGCCGGCTTCACGACACCGAGCGCAGTGGCTGGTGGATCCTCATCGCCTTCGTCCCGTTCGTCGGGGGGATCATCCTGCTCGTGTTCACCGTGTTCGACGGCACACCGGGGCCGAACAAGTACGGCGCCGACCCCAAGGGTCGGGGCGCCGCCGCGGCCGCGATGTCGCCCGTGCCGGCACCGCCGGCCCCGCCGGCGGCGTCCTGGGACGCGGCGGCGTCGACCACGCCTCCGCCGCCCCCGCCGCCGTCAGCTGCGCCGCCGCAGCGACCACGCAGCCGCCCGCCACGCCGCCTCAGCCGCCGGCCACGGTCGCCTCCGCTCCGCCGCCACCGCCGCCGGCGGAATCGCCTGCTGCGCCCGCGGAGACGCCTGCGCCGTCGGAGGAGCCAACGTCCGAGGAGCCAACGACGCGCGCCATCGGTGTCGCCGCCCACACCCCCACCCCTCACACCGCCGCCGCTCTCGTAGCCCCTGCGGCCGGCCGCGACGACGTCGCCCATGGGGTCCTGGCGGCGTCTGCCAGGCTGGCGGCCGACGCAGGAACGAGGTGACACCGCCTCCATGAGGCAGAGGCGCAGGAGCCGCCCGAGGGCGGCTCCTGCGCCTCACGGGCCCGGGACCGGGCGGAGAGTCGGCCGGCGCCGGAGCGACGAGCAGGCCTCCGCTTCAGGCGACTTCGTCCGATCGCACTGCTGACGTGCCTTCTCGCAGCGCGGCGACTCTCACCTGCCGTACCAGTCCCGGTACCAGCTCTCCATCATCCGGATCTCACGGGTCTGCTCGCGCCGCATGGAGTCCGTGAGCGCGCGCAGTTCCTCCCTGCCGCCGGCGCGACCTGTCATCCTCGTCATCATCACGGCCATCTGGTGATGCGGGATCATCTGCTCGAGGAACTCCTTGTCGAAGTCCTCGGCCCGCGCCAGGGCGTCGAGGTCGGTCATCGTGCCCATCATCCCGCCCATCATGCCCATGCCGCCGCTCGCCTCGGGCACCTCGATGCCGTACCACTCGCGGTACCAGTCGCGCATCTGCGCGTTCTCCGCGGTCTGTGAGCGGCGCACGTCCTCGGCGAGCTGCCGGATCTCGGGCCGCTCCGAGCGCTCGAGCGCCAGTTCGGCCATCGCGATGGCGTCGTCGTGATGCGGGATCATCTGCTCGATGAACATCGCATCCATGCCGTCGCCGGTGATGGCTCCCATGCCTCCGCCGAACATGCCCATGCCGCCGCCGGGTCCGCGCAGGCCGTCACGGGCCGTAGGCGCGGGACCGCTCAGGAGCAGCACTGAGGCGATCCCGGCGAGGCCGACGACGATCAGCGCGACGGCGACGGCCGGAATTCTCGATCCTCTCATCGAAGCACCTCCTGAAGCGGGTATTCCCCGGGGGACGCGCGCCGGGCGTGCGGGCTGTTGTGGCCGAGGTCGACGTCTCCGGGTCGCCCGTGGCGCCGCGAACACCGGGTCGCTCGGGGCACGAAGCTGACAATCCCGGGCGAGAAGGCTAGTCTCCGAGCCGAGGTGTCGGTGTGAGGTGAGTCGTGCACGCCGCCCTGCACGGTTCGAGATGGTGGAGCCGCCCGGCGTGCATCTTCCGGGCTGAAGTCTGTCTCCTTGAAGGGACACGGAAAGGGGCACATCGATGATCACGCTCGTAGCGAAGGACGGCGGTGCGGTCTTGGGGACGATCGGCGAGGATGACCTGCGCCTGCTGACCGGCCAGCTCGAGGAGGAGGACTCGGAGGACACCGACTACTACGTGTCCCCCGACACGATCGAGATGCTCAAGGATGCGGGGGCCGGCGCGGACCTGATCCGCATCCTGACCGCGGCGGTCGGGGACTCGGACGGGGTCGAGGTGGCCTGGCGACGCGACTGAGGGTGTGGTCGGCCCGGGCCGGTGAGCGGAGACCCTCCGCCGACGACCGCCGCGATCGACGGGGCGTCGTCGGTGCAGGAAGAGAACGAGTTCGACGAGGCCGCCGAGCTGGAACGCCGTACCCTGTGGATCCTGCTCGCCATCAACGGCGCGATGTTCCTCGTCGAGGCCGTGGCCGGGTGGCTCGCCGACGCCGCCGGCCTGGTGGCGGACTCCCTCGACATGCTCGCCGACGCGTCGGTCTACGGCATCGTCCTCTACGCCGTGGGGCGCTCGCGACGGCTGCAGGCCGACGCCGCCTTCGCGAGCGGGGTCGTGCAGATCGCCCTGGGGGCCGGCGTTCTGCTCGAGGTCGCCCGGCGCCTGGTCTACGGCAGCGAGCCGGTCAGCGCCCTCATGATGATCGTCGGTGCAGTCGCCCTCACCGCCAACATCACCTGCCTGGTGCTCGTCGCGCGGCACCGCGACGCCGGCGTGCACATGCGGGCGTCGTATATCTTCTCGGCCAACGACGTCGTCGCCAACGTCGGCGTGATCGTCTCGGGGGCGCTCGTCCTGCTGCTCGGCTCGCGCCTGCCCGACCTGGTCGTGGGCGCGGTGATCGCGGTCGTCGTCGTGCGCGGCGGCATCGAGATCCTGCGCGAGGCGCGCGCCGCCCGGCGGGAGCTCAGCGCCTGATTCGCGCGTGGGCGGCAGGGGCTCAGTGCCCGACGCGCGCTGGCCGCAGGGGTTCAGCGTCCGACCCGCCGGCCGGGCGCCCGCTCTGCCGGCGTCCGCGCACGTGGGCCGGTGCTTCGTCTCCACGCTTCCCCGAGGATGGTAGTGTCGCTGACGGCCACTCCAGTGGCCGAGCCGACGACAGACGCTCGACCGAGAGGGGGGCCGCATGGACTTGGGGATCGTGGCGCAGGTGGCAGGGGAGGGGTACGTCATCGGGTGGGGCACACTTGCGCTCATCAACGCGGGCCTCGCGCAGGGCAAGAACAGGAGCGGATTGAACTGGTTCGTCATCTCCGTCCTCCTGGGCCCGCTCGCGACGGTGGGGCTGCTCTTCCAGGAGACGCTCCCGCCGAAGCAGCCGGCGCCCGAGCGGCCGGACGCGTGAGCGGCTCAGCCCTGCGAGTGAGGCACCGTCTGGGGCGGGCCGGCAGGATGCGGTAGCGGTGCTCGCTAGCCTGCTCGCGCTGCTGGCCAGCTTCTCCTGGGGCACCTCCGACTTCCTCGCCGGGGTCGAGACGCGACGCTCGTCGGCCTGGGGCGTCGCCGTCGTCGGGCAGATGGTTGCCGCGGCCGGTGCGCTCGTGGTCGCCGCCGTCCTGGCGCCGGCGCCTCCCGGCGTGGGCACCATCGCGGTGCTCGCCCTCGGCGGCGCGAGCAGCGCCGTCGGCGTGATCGCGGGCTACCGGGCGCTGGCTGTGACGAAGATGAGCGTCGTCGCCCCGATCCTCGCCGGCGCCGCCGTCGTACCCGTCCTCTGGGGTGTCGCCGGCGGAGAACGGCCGGGCTCGCTGCAGGCGGTCGGTGTCGTTGCGGCCGTGGTAGGTGTCGTCCTGATCTCGCGAGGAGACTCCCGGGCGACCGAGGGGGAGCGGGCCGTCAACCGGACCGGCGTGCTCCTTGCCGTGCTCACCGCTCTCGGCATCGGCGGGATGCTCGTCGCCCTGGACAGCGGCGGCAGCGGCGACCCGTACTGGCCGGTGACTGTGGTGCGCTGCTCGGCCACGCTCTGCATCGTCGCCTTCGTCGTCACGACGCGCCCGGCGCTGCGCCTCCGGCGCTCGGCTGCTCCAACTCCTCCTCCTCGTCGGCGGGTTGATCCTCGTGGCCAACGCCGCCTTCGCGGCCGCCACGACCATGGCCGACCTGAGCGTCGTCGGCGTCCTCGGCTGGCTCGGCCCCGCCGTCATCATCGTGTGGGCCCGCGTGCTGCTGCACGAGCGCCTGCGACCGGTCCAGTGGCTGGCGGCGGCGATGGTGCTCGCCGGGGTGGTCTGTCTGGCGCTGGGTTGACGGCGTCTCCGTCGCGTCTCCCGGCTGGGACCAGGCGGTAGGATGAGCTGTCGGAGAACGGGCGACCGGGACGGGAGCTGAGCATGCAGCACAAGGAGGGTCGGTTCGCCGGGGCGGGCGGCCTCGAGCTCTACTACCAGCAGTGGCGGCCGGAGTCGGAGCCATGGGCGTCCGTCGTGATCGTTCACGGCGTGGGCGAGCACGGCAGCCGCTACGCGAACGTGGTCGGTCCGCTGGTCGACGACGGCTGCGCCGTGTACGTCTACGACCAGCGCGGGCACGGCCGGTCGCCCGGCCGGCGCGTTCACATCGACCGCTGGGCCGAGTACCGCGACGACCTCGGCGCCTTCCTGCGGCTGGTCGGCGAGCAGGCCCCAGGCCGGCCACTCGTGCTCTACGGCCACAGCATGGGGTCGCTGGTCGTGCTCGACTACCTGCTGGAGTGGCCGCGCACCGAGCGGCCGTCAGGGCTCAGGGGGGCGATCGTCAGCGGCGTGGCCCTCGAACCCGCCGGCGTCGGCAGTCCTCTGCTGATCGTCATCGCCCGCGTCCTCTCAGGCGTGCGGCCGCGTCAGTCGCTGAAGCTGGGCATCGATGCCGCCGCACTGTCGCGCGACCCTGACGTGGTAGCCGCCTACCGGGCCGACACGCTGGTCACCTCGCGCGCGACGGTGCGCTGGGGGACGGAGAGCCTCGACACGGTGCGTCGCATCAAGGCGGGCATGAGCCGCATCGACGTGCCGCTGCTCGTGGTGCACGGCGAGGCCGACCGGCTGAACCTGGCCGAGGGCGCGCGGGCGCTCGCCGAGGGGTCGTCCCACGCGGGCACGACGCTGAGGATCTACCCCGGTGTCTACCATGAGCCGCACAACGACCTCGGTCGCGAGCAGGTCGTCGCCGATGTACGGGAGTGGCTGGCCGGTGTGACCGCCGCGCCCGCCTGACGGGCGGCGGTGCGGCGGGGGCATGGCCGAGCAGGAGTCGGGAGGGCGCCGTGACGGTGGACGAGTTCTTCGCTGGGCACGACGACGCGCGGCGCCTGTTCGAGCGCGTGCGCGAGGCCGTCGCTTCCATCGGACCTGCTCAGGTCCGCGCGACTAAGAGCCAGGTCGCGTTCCGGCGAGGGACGGGCTTCGCGTTCGTCTGGATTCCGGGGCAGTACCTGGGCGCCACCCAGTCGCCTCTGGTGTTGGCCGTCGGCCTGCGACGCCGCGACGACTCGGCGCGCTGGAAGCAGATCGTCGAGCCGGTGCCGGGCCGCTTCACGCATCATCTCGAGCTGCGCGCGGAGTCAGAGGTCGACGACGAGGTCCGCGCCTGGCTGGCCGAGGCGTGGGAGACGGCAAGGTGAGGCTGAGGGCGAGGCAGGGCTGAGGGGAGGTTCGCGGGCGTGTCGAACGGCGACGAAGGGGCGGGGGTCGTCAACGCACTGGCGGTCCTGATCGACCCCGGGACGATGACGGTCGAGTGGACGAACGAAGCGGCCGCCGAGGCCGCCTCGGGTCGCGGTGACCCCGCCGGACCCGGGCTCACGATCCACCAGGTGCTGCCCCTCGCGAACACACTGGCGGTGCCGCAGGCGCTGCGCGAGGTGGCCGAGACGGGAGTGCCGCGGCATCTCCGCGCCGATGTGGTCGCGACGAGACGCGCCAGCGTGGCGCTGGTCGTCTCGATCTACCGCCTGCCGGGCGGCAAGCTGCTCCTGATCGCGGAGCATGCCGTGCAGGCGGGGCGCGGAAGACTGGAGGAAGCGCGGCCGCGAGGACGGCGTCGCGCGGGACCTCCCCGAGGAGGCGTGACATGACCGACGAGACGGGGCGGGGGCCGCGTCGGTCCCCGGGGGCGTGACGTGAACGACGAGACACGGCGTGCACCGGGCGGTGCCGGGCCCTCGCCACAGCCGCTGACGATCGTTGCCCTCGGCGACTCGACAACGGCGGTCGACGACTGGAGCGGCCTGCGGGTCCCGACGTATCCGGACCTGCTGCCCGGCGCGCTGGTGGCCTACGGCGTCGCGGCTCGAGTCGTCAACGCCGGCATCTGCGATACCACGACGCGTGACGCGCGCGAGCGCCTCGACCGCGACGTGCGCGCCCACGCGCCGGACCTCGTGGTCGTCCAGTTCGGCATCAACGACTCCTGGATCGACGCCGGCGAGGGCCGGCGCGAGCCGCGCCTGAGCCGCGACGAGTACCGCGACAACCTGCGCCACATCGTGCGGACGCTCAAGGGCGACGGAGTGCGCGTCGCGGTCATGACGCCCAACCCGATGCGCTGGGTCGCGGGCGGCTACGTCGAGGTGTTCCGCAGCCACCCGGGGCTGCTCGACACGGAGGCCGAACGCGGCATCGACGAGCTGCTCGATCTCTACGCCCAGGAGGTCCGAGACCTGGCGCGCGAGGAGGCGGTACCGCTGGTCGACGTGCACGCCGCCTTCGAGGAGTACGGGGGCGAGGCGGGCCAGTCGGTGCACGACCTGTTGATGGAGGATGACGGCATCCACCCTAACGCGGCCGGCCAGCGGCTCGTCTGCCGGGTGCTGGCTCCGGCGATCGCGCGCCGTCTGCGGAGCTAGCCGGCCCGGCGGCGGTGTCGCCTTGGGCTAGCCGACCCGGCGGCGGTATCGCCGGGGGGTCGGGTCTGCGACGGTCCCGGGTGTGGGCCTGGGGGCCGACCCTACCCTCAGCGGTAGTCCCCCCACGTGCTCCACGGCTCGGTGTCGCGGCGGTCGTCGCGCCAGTGGAACCGCGCGACCACCGGCGCCTGGTCGAGCTCGGGGTGCGCCTCGGCGAAGGCGCCGTCTCCGTGGCGCATGGCGCCGAGCACCATCGAGCGGTAGCGCCGGAAGATGTCCCGGCGCATGGCGCCGGTGCCGAACACCGGCAGTCCACCCTGGGCCATCATGTGGAGGTCGAGGCGAGGACCGTCGTCGGCGAGGACCCACTCGCCGAGCACCTCGTCGCGCTCGAGGCGCACCTGCAGCTTGCGGAGCGCGTCGCGGTCGTACTCGTGACCGATCGTCAGGAAGAGGTCGCCGGTCCGGTCCGAGTGGGTCAGCGTGTAGCGTCGCGGCGTGGGCGGGCCGGCGCGCAGCACGCCCTCCGCGAACGTGACGTGCAGCCTGGATGCGTCGAACACGGGCGGGCCTCGTCCGTAGGTCTGTCGATTCCAGGAGGGAGGATACCCGCGCACCGCGCCGCCGCGACCGCGCGCCGCTCTGCGGCACGGGGCGCGATAGACTGAGACGACCGTGCGCCCCCGGGGGCGCACGACACGACGGACCCACGGAGCGGCTCATGGCGGATCCCCAGGCGCCGAGGGCGGCGCGCCCCTACCTCGTCGTCCACACCGTCGCCTCGGTCGACGGCCGCGTCTCGCTCGGCCCGGGTCGAACCGGCTTCGACGATGTCGGCGACGAGCGCTGGCAGGCCATCTGGGCCTCCGGCGTCGATCTCGAGCAGAGCGTGCACGATCTCGTCGAGAGGTTTCGCCCCCAGGTGCTGCTCGAGGGCAGCGGCTCCTTCGTCAAGGAGGGCGACGACCTGGCGCCCTTGCCGCCGCTGCCGTTGGGTCACGACGACCGGGACCTGCTCCAGGACTACCTGCCGGACGCCGTCGTCGGGCGCCCGGGCCATCGCGGCTGGTTCGCCGTCGTCGACGGCCGCGGCCGGGTGCGCGCGGGCATGACCGAGTTCCCCGGCTGGGAGGGCTGGCATACGCTGCATCTCGTCTCGCCGGCCGCACCGCACGAGTACCTCGCCTTCCTCCGCGACCGGGGCGTGCCCTACCTCGTGACCGGTGGCGAGCGCGTCGACCTGGCCGCGGTGATGGCCAAGCTCAGCACCCTGCTCGGCATCGAGCGTGTCGTCTGCACCGCAGGGAGCCGGTTGAACGGGGCCCTGCTGCGTGCCGGGCTGGTGGACGAGCTGAGTCTCGTGCTGCTGCCGGCCCTGATCGGCGGCGAGAACACGCCGCACCTGTTCCGCAGCCCCGAGCTCGGGCCGGCCGTGCGGCCCGCCTCGCTCGAGCTGGTCTCGGTCGACGGCGAGCCGTCCGGTCGCGTGCGGCTGCACTACCGGGTCACGGGGTGACGACGTGAGGCGGAGGCGGTGAGGCCGTGAGGAGGGCGGCTGAGGCGGGCGACTCCGGCGTCATCGGGGCGGCCGAGGCGGGCGACCACGTGGCGATCCGGCCGGCCGAGGCCGACGACTTCGCCGCGATCCTCGCCCTGAATGCCGCCTGGGTGCACTGCACGAGCCCCCTGGACGAGGTCGCCCTCGGCGACCTGCACGCGCAGGCCGCCTACCACCGCGTCGCCGAAGTCGACGGGTGCGTCGCCGGCTTTCTGCTCGCCGTGGGGCCGGGGCAGGGATACGAGAGCCCGAACTACCGCTGGTTCGCGGCGCGGTCGGACGACTTCCTCTACATCGACCGCGTCGTCGTCGCCGGCGACCACCAGGGCACGGGCGTCGGGGGCGCGCTCTACGACGACATCGCCGACTGGGCGGTGCGGCACGGGGTCGGGCGGCTCGTGTGCGAAGTCAACGTCGAGCCGCCGAACCCCGTCTCCGATGCCTTCCACGCTCGCCGCGGCTTCGTCGAGGTCGGGACGCAGTGGGTCGCGAGCGGGACGAAACAGGTCTCGTTACGGGAGCGCACGCTCGGGGCGGGCAGCGAGGCGCCCGCGTGACTGAAGGGAGAGGCCGGGCTGCAGGCGGTGGGCCGGTTGGCCGCCGAAGCCGCGGGCCGCAGGACGCGCGCGCCACGAGCCTGCCGCGGCGCGATCCGGGGGAGGTATCCGCCGCGAGCGAGGCGGGTCGCGAGCCGGCGGGCCGGTTCTCGGCCTGGCTGCGCGAGACGCTCGCCGCCGACGCGACCGGCGCCGCCGTCGACGTGCCCTGCGGCGACTGCGTCGCCTGCTGCACGTCGTCCTACTTCATCCACATCAGGCCCGACGAGGAGCGTACGCTCGCTCGCGTGCCGGGCGAGCTCCTCGTGCCCGCGCCGGGGGCGCCGCCCGGTCACGTCGTGATGGGCTACGACCTGAAGGGGCGCTGCCCGATGCTGCGCGAAGGCCGGTGCTCGGTCTACGCGGACCGGCCGCTCACCTGCCGGACCTACGACTGCCGGGTGTTCGCGGCGGCCGGCATCGACGCCGACCGGCCGGCGATCACGCGGCGCGCGCGGACCTGGGCCTTCGACCTGCCCTCGGACGACGATCGCCGCGAACTGGCGGCCGTGCGCGCCGCCGCCGCGTTCCTGCGGGACCACCCGGACTGCTTCGCCGGAGGACCGCGGGCCGACAACCCGGCGCACGTGGCCCTCGCCGCGGTCAGGGTCTACGATGTCTTCCTGCAGCCCGACGCCCTGCCGCCCGAGTCGCGTCTCTGCGAGCTCCTGCGGGAGCGTCGCACGGAGACCCACGGCTAGACTGGGGCGGCATTCACGGGCCCAAGGCCAAACGAGAGGGGACGCGACCATGGAGAAGTCAGACCTCAAGGCCCTCGCCGTCTTCCCGATCGTCGTCCTGGTCGGGGCCGGCGTCGCGGCTGCCGGGAGCCAGGGGGGAGGGGAGGTCGGGGGCGTCCCGGTCTTCGCTCTCGCCGTCGCCTTGGCCTTCGTCATCCAGTGGCTGGCCTTCATCCCCGCCTTCCTCCTGCAGGACGAAGGGTTCTACGACCTGACCGGCAGTCTCACCTACATCTCGGTGACGATTCTCGCGGTGGCCCTCTCGCCGGAGGTCGACGGCCGCTCGGTCCTGCTGCTCGTGCTGGTCGTGATCTGGGCGGGGCGGCTCGGCACCTACCTGTTCCGCCGCATCCGCAAGGCGGGCAAGGACGAGCGCTTCGACCGCATCAAGCCGTCGTTCGTGCGCTTCCTCAACGCCTGGACGCTGCAGGGGCTGTGGGTGAGCCTGACCCTGGCGGCGGCGCTGGCGGCGATCACGACGACGGCGCGCGAGGCGATCGGCGTCGTCACCGTCATCGGCGCGCTCGTGTGGGTCGCCGGGTTCGGTGTCGAGGCGACCGCCGATCGCCAGAAGAGCCGCTTCCGTGCCGACCCGGCGAACAAGGGCCGCTTCATCAGCAGCGGGCTGTGGGCGTGGTCGCGCCACCCCAACTACTTCGGCGAGATCGTGCTCTGGGTCGGGGTGGCGATCGTCGCCGTACCCGTCCTCGAGGGTTGGCAGTGGGTGACGCTGATCTCCCCCGTCTTCGTGACCCTCCTGCTCACCCGCGTCAGCGGCGTGCCGCTGCTCGAGAAGCGCGCCGACGAGAAATGGGGCGGGCAGCAGGACTACGAGGCGTACAAGGCGCGGACGCCCGTGCTGGTGCCGCGGCCGCCGCGGCGCGCCCGGAGTGCGCGCGCGTAGCGCCGGGCGAGGCAGGTCGGCGGTGCCTCGGAGCGAGGGACGATCGGTGCGCGGCGAAGGTGGCTCGTGCGCACACGGCCGGCGGCGGGGGACGGCGCCTCGTGGTCGGCGGCGCCCTGCTGGGCGCCGCCGCCTGCGCCGTCCTCGTCTACCTCCTGGTCTGGGGACGCTACTCACCCTACGGGCCGGTCGTGTTCGGCTTCGAGCGACACGACCTGCCCGACATCGTCGTCTACGTCGAGCGCGACGATGGGCCGGGCATCGCCCACGCCGGCAGCGACGGCTCGTCGGCGGGGGCCGCGTCACGGCCGGACCTCGTCGCGATCGACGCGCTCGTCGCCGAGGTCGAGGAGGCCCACGGTCTAAGGTTCAGGTCGAGGCCGAGACTTCTCCTCTTCCGGGACGCGGGGACCTACGCCCGCCGCACGACCACGAGGGCGCGCGCCTGCACCTACTACAACGGGACGATCGTGGTCTCGCCATGGGTCCAGCTCGAGGATGCCGAGGGCGTGCTGTCGCTCGACGTCTATCTCAGACACGAGCTGTCTCACGCCCTTCTGTACCAGCACATGGGCATGCGCGCCGCGCTCCGCTACCCGAAGTGGCTGCTCGAGGGCGTCGCGACCTGGAGCGCCGGCCAGATGGGCACCTTCGCCTACCCGAGCGCTCAAGAGACGTATGCGCTGATCGCCGCCGGCGCCTGGATGCCCCCGAGTCTCTACCGCACGTCGGGCGAGGATGACGTGCCCCTCGAGGTCGACGATCGCATGACCTTCATGTACTGCGAGTTCGCCTGCATCGTCGACGACCTCGTCGCCCGCTACGGCCGCGACACCTTCTTCGCCTACGTGGCCGCCCTCATGGACGAAAGTGACCACGACGCCGTGTTCCGTCGGGCATTCGGCACCGGTTTCGACGACTACCTCGACGGGTTCGGTGCGCGGGTCGAGGCGGGCGCATGTCGGCCGAGCTTTCGGATCCTCGCCCCGCTCGGGTGACGGGGGGGACGGGGGCGACGGAGGGGTGGGGGTAGAGGCAAGGCCGGGCCGAGGTCACGGCCGGCCCTGTGGCGAGTGGCCGTCACAGGCTCTCCACACTTCGCGGAGGGAGGAGGGTCATGCCCGAGCTCGGCACACCGTTCTCAGGTTTCGCGCACGACAGGCAGCTCGCCAACGAAGAGCTCGTCCGGGCGATACGCTTCTCCATTGCCGCCGAGTACGAGGCCCTACCGCTCTCCATGCGTCTGGCCGAGTCGAAGGACAGCGTGGCGGCCGTCGCCGTCCTCTCCGACAGTGCCGACGAGGAGCGCGTGCGTGCGGGCGTGTCCCGGCGCCTGCTCACGGAGCTCGCTCCCGACGAGAAGGAGTCCTGCGCCGAGGGCGCAGCCGAGGTGGAGGAAGAGCTGAAGGAGCCGGAAGAGGCCGCGACGGGGGCGCAGGCGTGACCGCGTAGGATGTCTGTCGGCATGCACGCGGTCTTCGTCACCCTCGTGGGCAGCGCCGCCGAGGCTGCGGCGGTCGGTCTGCTCGTCGCGAGCCTGCGCCGCTTCGGCGGCGAGATGGGCGTCGGCCAGGTCTGGGTCTTCGACTCCGCGCCGGACGCGGGCGCACTGGGGCTTGCGGCGCCGGGCGTCGAGACAGTCCCGCTCGACGTGCCGCCCTCGCTCGCCGCCTACCCGTACGGGGCGAAGGTGGTGGCCTGCGCCCGCGCGGAGGCGCGGGCGCAGGCCAAGACCCGCTCCTTGATCTGGCTCGACCCGGAGTGCCTCGTCGTCCGCCCGCCTGTCGCCTTCGATCTGGGGGACGTCGCCGACGTCGCCGTGCGCCCCGTCCATCTCCAGGGCGTGGGTCTGCTCCCCGGCGAGCCGCTCGACGCGTTCTGGGGCGGGGTCTACGCGGCCGCCGGCGTCGCCGATGTCGAGTCGACCGTCGAGTCGTTCGTCGACGGCGCGCGTCTGCGCGCCTTCTTCAACTCGCACGGGTTCGCCGTGCGGCCCGGCTTGGGCCTTTGCCACCGCTGGCTGCGGCTGTTCGGGGGGCTCGTCGACGACCCCGCCTTCCAGGCGGGGGCTTGTGCCGACGAGCCCGACCGCGTCTTCCTCTTCCAAGCGCTCTTCAGTGCTCTCGTCGCCTCGTCGATCGAGCCGGCACGCCTCCGCATCCTGCCCGCGGCCTGCAACTACCCGTACAACCTGCGCGCGCGCGTGCCCCGGCACCGCCGGGCGTCCGCGCTCGACGACCTCGTCTGCTTCGCGTACGAGGGTCGCTCACTGTGGCCCGCGGACGTCGACGACGTTGAGATAGGCGAGCCGCTCCGCTCGTGGCTGGAGGGGACGCTCGCCGCGGCCGGCGCGTCGCCGCCGGGGTCGGGAGACGGCCGGCACGCCGCGGTCTAGCGCAGGGCGAGCAACTCCGACACAGTGACGAACCGGTAGCCGTCGGCGGCGAGCCGCTCGAGGATGCGCGGCAGCGCCGCCCGCGACGCCTCGCGCGAGTCGTACATCGCGTGCAGCAGGACGATCGAGCCGGGGCGCACGCGCTCGGTCACGTAGGCGACGATCGCGTCGGCGTCGTCGGCGACCTCGGGGACGGAGTCGGGTTCGAGGTCCCAGATGACGGTCGTGCGATCGTGGCGCGCCAGGTACAGCGGCGCGGTGAGGAGGCGCTTGCACCCGGGAGGACGGAACGTGATGGCGCCGTCGTACCCGGCGGCGCGGAAGACGGCGTCCGTCTGCTCGATCTCGTCTGCCACGGTCGCGCCCGAGACGAAGACCAGCCGGCGGTGCGACCAGGTGTGGTTGCCGAGCTCGTGACCGGCGGCGACGATCGCCCGGAGGACCTCGGGGTTTTCCCGGCTCTCCCTCCCCGTGAGGTAGAACGTCGCGCGGGCGTCGTGGGCGGCGAGCACGTGGAGCACCTCGTCGGTGTGCTCCGGAGTGGGACCGTCGTCGAACGTGATCGCCACGACTCGCTCCTCCGTCTCGACGCGCCGGATGTGCTCGCCGGTGAGCTGGAGCGAGCGCGAGCCCATGAGCTGGTACGCCCCTGCGGCGACCAGCACGAGGGCGACGGGCGTGACGACGAGCAGCCGGGCCACGAACGCGCGCCTGGTGTGCCAGGGGCCCCAGAGGGCGCGCCACGCGAGTAGCCCAAGAAGCGCGAGTGTGGAGGAGCTCGCGCCGATGAGCAGGTAGTCGGCCACGTCACGACCCTACCACGGCCTGTCGCTGCGTTCGCGACGCCGGAGACGCCCGCCGGCGG
Organism: uncultured Thermoleophilia bacterium; assembly: GCA_963814545.1. Taxonomy (GTDB): domain Bacteria; phylum Actinomycetota; class Thermoleophilia; order UBA2241; family UBA2241; genus UBA2241. Next base: position 34,282 of record CAWFDC010000009.1, read on the forward strand.
GCACGCACCGGCGGGCACGGACCGGCGGCTCGGTCGGGCCGGTCCGCGTCGTGCTGGAGGATTTCGTCACCCGGGACCAAACCCCACCGGCATGACGCGCTACCGCTCGAACGATGGCGAGTCCGCCCCGGGGCCGCGCGGAGGCCCCGTGCGAGACAGGGACGGCCGGCCCGGCGCCGACTGCGCGCTCGACCTCGACCGCGCACTCGCCGCCAGGCGCCTGCGCATGTGGGGCCCGCGCCGCGCCTATCACCGCGCGGTGCTCGAGGGCGCGCAGCGGCTGCCGGCGACGGGCGGCGCGCTGCTCGTCAGCAACCACGGGCGCCTGGACTTCGACTCGTTCATCCTCTCCCTGCTCGTGCTGCGCTCGACCGGGCGTCTCGTGCGTCTCCTGGGAGACCGGCTGTGGTCCGGGCTCCCGGTGGCGGGCGGCCTCATGGCCTCGGCGGGCGTGGTCGAGGGGACGCGGGAGAACGCACGCCGCGTGCTCGAGGCGGGAGAGCTGGCGCTCACCTACCCGGGCGGCGTCCCCGAGATCATGAGCAGCCGGTACGGCCGCGAGCACGTCGACTGGCGCGGCCGGACCGGGTTCGCGCGCGTGGCGATCCACGCCGGCGTGCCGGTCGTCCCGGTCGTGAGCGTCGGGGTGAACAACGGCCATCTCTTCCTGACGAGCGGGCGCCGGCTCGGCAGGCTGCTGTACCGTCGCATCCTCCGCCTGGGTCCGGAGTACGACTCGTACCGCGACCCGCTCACAATAGGGCTGCTGCCCCTGCCGCTGCCGTTCTCGACGGCCGTTCACCTGCCGCTGCCGTGCAAGATTCGCTACGTCGTCGGCGAGCCGATTCATCCCGTCGTTGCGGCGAACGGCATCGAGGCCGGCGATCGTCCGCCCGACGGGGCCGGCGATCGTGCGCCCGTGGGCATGCCGACGGGCGGCGACGCGCTCGCCGCCGAGCGTGAGCTCGCGGAGCGCGTCGCCGACGCGATGCGAGAGCTGATCCGGCGGCACGGACGGCCCGGGCCGTGAGCGAAGGGCGGGGTCCGCGCAGCGTGCGGACACCGGCGACCCGGATGCGTTACCCGACGACGGCCCGGTAGACTTTCCCGTGGGCGAGGGCGGCCCCGGGGTCGAGCGGCCGCTCGCCGATGGGGTGCGGCCGCGGCCTCGCCCTTCGGGCCGACGAACCGACGGCAGCGGGACGGGCACCGTGCAGACCATCGGCTTCATCAGACAGCGCCGCTGGACCACCGTCATCGGCACGGGCCTCTTCGTCTCGATGATGGCGGTCGGCTACTACTACAACGTCACCTTCGTGCAGCTCGGCCTCCTCGATCTCGGCACCACGCACCTCGGTCTGTCATCGGACACAGTGGTCCGTCTCATGGCGCTCTTCGCGGTCATCACCTGCGCGGTGTCGCTCGTCGTCGGCTTCACGATGACGCGGCAGGGCTGGAGCGCGGACATGCGCACGAAGCTGCGGGTCGCGGCGGCGGTGGCGGCCGTCCAGGTCGCTCTGACGTTCGCTTCGTCCTCGATCGGCGGCGAGGCGAGCTTCACGGCGTGGCTGGTCGCGGCGGCGTTCACCATGGGCGTGGGCATACCCGCCACCTTCGGACTCGCCGTCGATCTTGTGCCGGTGCGCGACCGGGGCGCCGTGGCGGGCCTCATCACCGGCGTCGCCTACTTCCTCGCGCCGGTGGCCTCGTACCCCTGGACGTTCGAGCACCTGCGCGCGCAGGTGCTGCCGGTCATGGCCGCCGGCGCCGCCGGCGCCGTCGTGCTCGCCGTCGTCCCGAACCGGTTCGTCGACGGACTTGCCCGGCAGAGCGCCGACCCCGGATTCGGGATCGGCCGCTACACGGCGCAACGCCGCCACGGGGGCGTCCTCACGCTCGTGACGCTGGCGGCGTTGATGTTCGGCGTGTTCTTCATCGACAGTCTCGGCTTCCTCCGCTTGTCGGAGGAGACCCTGTACATGCAGGGAGCCTGGCTCTCGGGCGACGTGTCCGTGCGGGTGTTCATCGGTGTCGTGCACGTCGTGGGGGCGTGGGTGGCGGCCGTCTTCTACTCGGTCTTCGACTACCGCGTCCTCTTCGCCTGGGCTTTCGGGCTGTTCGGGCTCGTGCATCTGCTCTACACGTTCCCGCTGAGGCTCGGCGAGCCGGCGCCGGTGCTCGCCGAGCCTATGGTCTACGCGCTCGCCGTGAGCGTCTACACGGTGCTCAACTTCGCGCTCTGGGCGGATCTCTCGACGCCGCGCACCATCGCCCGCAACTCGGCTATCGGCGTCGGGCTCTCCGGGTGGACGGCGACCTTCGTCAGCACGGCGCTCGCCCTGGCCTGGCGACAGGCGGAGATGGACCTCGACACGCACCTGCGGATCGTCGACTCGATCGCCGTCGTGCTCTTCCTGCTCGTCATCGCCGCCCTGTACTTCAAGCCCGCGCTCGGTGGCCGGGCCCGCCGGGAGGCCTCATGACGTCCGCCCGCGCCGTGCGCGCTCTCGCTCTGCTCGTCCTGCCCGTGGCGGTCATGCTCCTCGGCGGCTGCGATGACGGGATCGTCCGCGGCGCCGTGGTCTTCGACGGCGAGCACGCCGTCGTGCGCGGCGAGAGCCTGGAGGGCGACCTCGTCGTGCTCGCCGGTCGGGCAGAGATCCACGAGGGCGCGCAGGTGCGGGGCTCGGTCTGGGTGCTCGGGGGCGCCTGTGTCGTGTCGGGCGCCGTCGAGGGGGACGTGACGGGTCTGGCCGGACGACTCACCTTGAGCGACGGCTCCCACGTCGGGGGCGACCTCGTCCTGGGAGGGAGCGACGCCGACGTGGCCGCGGGAGCTCAGGTCGAGGGTGAGACCACGGAGACGCTGAGTGAGGTGTCCGGTGACGGGGCGTCCGCCGGCCCGCGGCTGCGGACGGGCCTGCAGGCGGCTCTGCTGCTCGGCGTGCTCGCCCTGGTCGTCTCCGTCTGGTGGGGTGTGCCGCTCGCCCGTGTCGGGGCTGCCGCCGTGCGGCACCCCGTCGCCTCCCTGGCCACGGGGGTGATGGCCGGCCTGACGGGCCTCGTCGTCGTCGTCCTCGTGGGCTTCACCCTCGTTCTGCTTCCGGTGGCCGTGCTGATGGGGCTCGGCGGGCTGGTCGCGGTGGCGCTGGGTTGGGCCGGACTGGCGGCGCACGTCGCCGCGCGCGTGGCCCCGCCCCGGCTGCCGCATCCGCTGGTCACCGGTCTCCTGGCCGCTGCGGTGCTGGTCGTCGTGACGCTGCTCGCGCTCGTGCCGCTGGCCGGCGGAGCGATCGCTCTTCTCGCCGCCGCCTGGGGACTGGGCGCGGCACTGCTGACGCGCGTCGGGTCGCGGGAGTTCCGGCCTGCCGTCATCGCCGACGTGGAGCAGGCGGAGCAGGGTGATGAGGGGCAGCGGGTCGACGCGCCGCCGGCGGGGAAGGCGTGAGCGCTCGCATCGCGTGCCACCTCGACGCCCCACTCTCGCTCGACGAGTTCGCCGCCGTCGCCGGACCGCGTCCCGCCCGCCGCGTGCGACCACTCCCCGCCTGCCGGCGCGCTGACCTCGCGGCCTCGTCGCGGGTCGTCGGCGGCCTCCGCACGCGTTCCCTCCTCGCGATCCAGGGGAAGGACGCCGATGGGAAGCGCGGCGGCGAGAGGAGACCCCGCATGCTCGACACGACACGCATCGACGACTGGCTCGAGCGTTACCGCGGCGCCTGGGCGACCGACGACCCCGCAGAGGTCGGCCGGCTCTTCGCCGGCGACGTGCGGTACTTCACCGCCCCGTTCGCCGAGCCGCTCGAGGGCATCGACGAGGTCACCGCCTACTGGCTCGGCGAGGCGGAGTCGGGCATCCCCTGGAGCTTCGACCACGAGGTGCTCGCGAACGAAGGCGACCTCTTCATCGTCCGCGCCGTGACCCGCTATCCCGAGGGCACCCGGGACGCGGGCGGGCGCCGCGAGGTGTTCCACAACCTCTGGCTCGTGACGCTGGACGCTGACGGTCGGGCCCTGGAGTTCGTCGAGTACTTTGTGCTCGCGCCGGACGCTGAGGGGTGACCCTCAAGAGGGACGAGGATGGGAGACCGGCGGGGACGTCGAGCAGTCTCGACGCGACGCAGGAGTGACGCGAGCCCTCCCGGGCTCCTGAGCCGGCGGACCATCGCGACCACGCCCTTCGGCCCCGTCGTCATCGTGTGGGCGCGGCGCGGGGGCGACGCCAAGGTCGTCCGGGTGCTCCTGTCGCGGCCGACGTCGCCGGCCGACGCCCAAGCCGCCGCGGTCTATCCGGGGGCGCCGGAGGCTTCGTGCCCGGAGGTCGAGGCTCTGGTGCACTCTCTCGCGGCCCTGCTCGAGGGTGAGCCGGTCGAGATCGCGCTCGAAGTAGCCGAACTCGGCACCTGCCCCGCCTTCCAGCGCGCCGTGCTGCGCGCCGAGCACGCGATCCCGCGCGGCAGCGTCAGCACCTATGGGCTCCTCGCCGCGCACCTCGGCAGGCCGACCGCCGCGCGCGCCGTGGGCAACGCGCTCGCGACCAATCCCTTCCCGCTCATCGTCCCGTGTCACCGCGCGATCCGCTCCGACAGCCGTCTCGGCGGCTATCAGGGCGGCCCGTCGATGAAGCGCGCCCTGCTCGCGATGGAAGGGGCGCGCTTCGACGAGCAGGGCCGCGTGCGTGGGGCCGCTCTGCACTACGCCGCGTCGCCCTGACGGCTTGTGGCCCGTGGTCGCGCGCGGCGCGCGATCGTGCGCCGCGCGCACGACCTCGCCGCATCCCGTACACTGGCGGCCGGCCGGTCCGCGCCGTGAGTCGAGCGGCGGCAGCGCCGTGACGGCCCCGTTGGCAGGAGCGGCGGGGACGGCCACGAGCGCACGAGAGCCACGGGCGGCCGGGACGGCAGGAGCGCCAGGGACGGCCGCGAGCGCACGAGTGCCGCGGCCGGCTGCGCAACGACGGCCGCGACTGCACGAGCGCCCGACGGCAGACACGCCGTGACGGCGACATCATCGACGAGGTGACGAATGGCTGAGCACGAGACGCAGGGCGGAGCGACCAGGCGGCAAGCGTCGCTGCCCGACGAGCACGGGTACTTCGGCGAGTACGGCGGGCAGTACCTGCCGCCCCAGCTCGAGGAGCCCTTCGCCGAGATCGTGCAGGCCTACCACGAGATCGAGAACGACGCCGCCTTCATCGCCGAGCTGCGCTACCTGCGCAAGCACTTCCAGGGCCGGCCGACGCCCGTCTACCACGCGCGCACGCTCTCGCTCGAGAACGGCGGTGCGCAGATCTACCTCAAGCGCGAAGACCTCAACCACACCGGCGCCCACAAGCTCAACCACTGCATGGGCGAGGCGCTGCTCGCCATGTACCTGGGCAAGAAGAAGCTCATCGCCGAGACCGGCGCCGGCCAGCACGGCGTCGCCCTCGCCACCGCCGCCGCCCACTTCGGCCTCGAGTGCGACATCCACATGGGCGAGGTCGACATCGAGAAGCAGGCGCCCAACGTCAGCCGCATGAAGCTGCTCGGCGCCACGGTCGTCCCCGTCTCGCTCGGCCTGCGCACGCTCAAGGAGGCCGTCGACTCGGCCTTCGAGGCCTACCTCGCCGACTCCGATCACTCGATCTACTGCATCGGCTCGGTCGTCGGCCCCCACCCCTTCCCGATGATGGTGCGCGACTTCCAGCGCGTGGTCGGCATCGAGGCCCGCGAGCAGTTCCTCGACATGACCGGCAACCTGCCCGACGTCGTCGAGGCCTGCGTCGGCGGCGGCTCCAACGCCATCGGCATCTTCACCGCCTTCCTCGACGACCCCGTCGAGCTCCTCGGCGTCGAGCCGCTGGGCGCGGCGAGGCCGTCGGCGAGCACGCCGCGACCATGACCTACGGGCGCGAGGGCGTCATCCACGGCTTCAAGTGCTACCTGCTGCAGAACGAGGACGGCTAGCCGGCGCCGGTCTACTCGTGCGCCAGCGGCCTCGACTACCCGGGCGTCGGCCCCGAGCACAGCTACCTCAAGGACACCGGCCGCGTCGAGTACGTGACCGCCTCCGACGACGACGCCCTCGACGCCTTCTTCAAGCTCAGCCGCCTCGAGGGCCTGATCCCGGCCCTGGAGAGCGCGCACGCCGTGGCCCACGCGCTCGTCAAGGCGCGCGAGATGAAGACGGGGACGGTGCTCGTCAATCTCAGCGGTCGCGGCGACAAGGACCTCGACTACGTGATCGAGCACTGGGGGACGGGGGAGCCCGCCGCCGGCTGAGCGGGCGCGCCCGGGCCGGCGTTTCGCCGTCGGGACGTTGTGGGCATACGCCCATGACCCGTTCGTCCCCGAGGAGGACCATGCCCGCACGCCTGCGCTACCTGCCGATCTCCGTCTTCTCGATCGTCCTCGGCCTTTCGGGCTACGCGATCGCCACGCAGCGCGTCTTCGCCGGGCTCGGCTGGGGCGAGTCCTGGCCGACCGTGCTGCTCGTCGCGACGAGCGCCGTGTACGTCCTCCTCGTCGGGCTCTACGCCGTCAAGGTCCTGCGGTACCGCGACGCCGTGACGGCGGAGTTCCGGCACCCCGTGATGATCAGCTTCTTCCCGGCGCTCTCCATCTCCCTCCTGCTGCTGAGCATCGGCTACCTGGACGTCGCCGAGACGCTGTCGTTCTACCTCTGGGTCGCGGGCGCGGCCCTCAACCTGCTGTTCACCATCGTCGTGCTCTCCATCTGGATCCGGCACACGAACTTCGAGGTCAACCACTTCAGCCCGGCGTGGTTCATCCCGGTGGTGGGCAACCTCATCGTCCCGGTGGTGGGGGTGGAGCACGCGCCGGCGGACGTCTCCTGGCTGTTCTTCGCCGTGGGCATCGTGTTCGCCGTCGTACTGCTGGTGATCTTCGTGTACCGCATGGTCTTCCATCAGCCGCTGCACGACCGGCACCTGCCGACCCTGTTCATCATCATCGCCCCGCCGGCGGTCGCGGCGGTCGCCTACGTGAAGCTCACCGGGTCGTTCGATTCGTTCGCCCGCATCATGTACTTCCTCGCCGTCTTCTTCGCCGTCTTCCTCATCGCTCACCTGCGACTCTTCGCGCGCATCCGCTTCTACATCTCCTGGTGGGCCTACACGTTCCCGATGGCGGCGCTCACCATCGCCACCTTCCTGGTGGGCAAGGAGACGGGGTCGGACTTCTATGCGGACGCGGCCACCGTGCTCTGGGCGGCGGTGAGCGTGCTGGTCGCCGGTCTGGTCGCGCGCACGCTGATCGCCGTGGGTCGCAACGAGATCTGCGTGCCCGACGTCGCGGCGTCGGGTGCGGCCTCCGCGGCCGACGAGCCCGCGGCGGTCGAAGAACCCGCCGAGCCGGCGCGGGCGTAAGCGGGCGCGCGGCGGGACGTACGCCGTCGCCGGCGGCGCCGGCGGCCGCCTCGGCCGGACGTACGCCGTCGCGGCCGCGTCAGAGCCCGCGCGCTCTCAGGTAGTCGTCGACGTCGACGTTGATGCGGATGTCCTCGGCGGTGAAGTAGGCCCAGGGCTTGCCCTGGTCGAGCCAGGTCGCGGCGCCGGTCGCCGGCACACCGGCGTCGCCGATGGCTCCCGAGTCCTCAACGTACGAGGCGATCCACAGCACCTTCACGGGGCTCTTGGAGTCGCGGTAGCGCATCGCCTCGAGGGAGGCGATCTGGTCTGTCTCGGGGTCGAAGCGCACCACGAAGGTGTCGGTCGCGTCGTCGCCCAGCGGCACGATGAGGATCGCCGTCTCGTCGTCGACCGCCTGCCAGCGCACGCGCGTGTCGGTGAGGAAGACCGCGGGCGCCGAGGCGGCGAGCTCGGCCCACATGCCGATGTTCGCGGCCTGGTCGAGCTTCTCGCCTTCGTCTTTCATCCACGGGAGTTCCATCAGGGCCTTGCCGTCGACGTAGCGCTCGTTGACCTTCATGACCGGGATGCGGAACCAGGTGGCCTCGATGTAGTGGCGGTAGCCCTGCCCGGCGTCGTGCGTGAACCGGTAGCGCGCCGGCAGCCAGAGGCCGAACGGGCGCATCTTCCCGCGGCCGGTGATGACGACCGAGCGGACGACGGGGATCTCGTCGCCGTAGGCGGCGCGGTAGTACCGCTCGACCGGCGCGGGGAGGCCCTCGGGGAGTGGCACCGTCTCGGCCGGCTGACTCGGCTCGGGGTAGTCCCCGAAGGGGGCCGGCTTGAACTGGAAGCCCAGCCACCCCACGGCCAGCACGACGACGATCACCGCGACGGTGATGCCCATGATCCTCCTCAGTCTCACGACGTTCTCCTCTCGGTCGAGCGCCTTCAGCCCGCACGGCGAGAACGGCCCGCGGCCGGCCTGGCCGGCGAGGGTCGCGGCGCGGTCAGACGGTGTTCTTCGCGGCGAGATGCGAGTATGGCGGCGGCGATCGCGGGCGGTCAAACCGTGTCTCGGGGCGTGACGAGAAGCTCTCGGGCGCGGCCCCGGACCCGGCCCGGCAGCGACCGGGCGGCCCGGCCCTGCCTCTGGGCCCGGCTCTCCCCGGGTCGTTCTCGTGCTGATAGTCTCGCCGTGCGCCTCCCGGGTGGGCCATGGGGTCCTCCGTCAGGGCGGCGCGCGGAGCGCGGGGAGGAGACATGGCGGGAGGGATGTTCAGGTGGGCGGCGCCGGTCTTCGCGCGCGTCGGCTCGCGCTGGAGCATGGGCGACGCCGACGCCCTGGCGCGGACGCTCGGGCCCTACGTGCCGGCCGGAGGCCGCCTCCTCGACCTGGGCGGCGGCACGGGCGCGCTCGCCGCCCGGCTCGCCGAGCGCCTGCACGCCGCGGTGACCGTCCTCGACGCCAGCCCGCACATGCTGCGCCACGCCGAGGGCCTGCCCGGGGTGACGCCGGTGGGCGGCGACGCCGAGGCCATGCCGTTCGCCGACGACGCCTTCGACGCCGTGCTCGTCTCCGATGCGTTCCACCACTTCGGCGCCCCACCGGTCGCCGCGCGCGAGATGGCGCGCGTCGTACGCCCGGGTGGCGGCGTCGTGGTCCTCGAGCCCGACCCGGCGATCTGGGCCGTGCGCGTGGTCGCGGCGGCCGAGTGCCTCGCCGGCGAGCCGGGGCACTTCATGAAGCCGGTCGTGTTCGAAGAGCTGATGAGGACGGCCGGCGTCGAGGGCGCCGCGCGCCACCAGGGCAAGGCCTCCTACGTCTTCGTGGGCACCGTCGGGGGAGAGCCGGCGCCGCGCGAGGCGACGAGCTGATGGCGACGCACCGCGGCGCCCTGCCCCAGCTCGGCGGTCGCCTGTTCCTCACCGACGGCGGCATCGAGACCAGCATGATCGCGCTCGAGGGGTTCGAGCTGCGAGAGTTCGCCGTGTTCCCGCTGCTGAGGACGGAGGAGGGCGACGCGGCGCTGCGGCGCTACTTCCGTGCGTACGTCGAGATCGCCCGTCGCTGGGGCGCCGGGCTCGTGCTGGAGACGGCGACGTGGCGGGCGAGTGCGGGGTGGGGTGCGAAGCTCGGCTTCTCGCCGGCGGACCTGCGGGACGTGAATCTGAGCGCGGTGACGATGCTCGAGGAGGTCCGCGCCGAGCCCCAGGGCGAGGCGGTTCCCGTGGCGGGCGTGGCCGCCTCCGGGCAGGCCGACGTGCCGGTCGTCATCAGCGGCTGCCTGGGTCCTCTGCCTGTCGACGACGAGGCGCCGGCGCCGTCCGAGCACACGGCCGAGGCGTACCACCGCACGCAGATCGAGACCTTCGCCGCCTCCGCGGCCGACATGATCGGCGCCCTGACGATCGACAACGTCGAGGAGGCGGTGGGCATCGCCCGCGCCGCGGAGAAGGCCGGGATGCCGGTCGCGATCTCGTTCACCGTCGAGACCGACGGCCGCCTCGCGACCGGCCAGCCGCTGGGCGCGGCGATCGAGCAGGTCGAGGCCGCCACCTCCGCGTACCCGAGCTACTACATGCTGAACTGCGCCCACCCGAGCCACTTCGACGCCGTCCTCGCCGAGGGCGGGGCGTGGGTCGAGAGGATCCGCGGCCTGCGGGCCAACGCCTCGCGCCTCAGTCACGCCGAGCTCGACGCCCTGCCGGCGCCCGACCCCGGCGACCCCGAGGAGCTCGGCCACGAGTACGCGCGCCTGAAGCGGCGGCTGCCGCAGCTGAACGTCTTCGGCGGCTGCTGCGGCACCGATCAGCGTCATCTCGAGCACATCGCCGTGGCCTGCGCGCCGCTCTTCACCGGTGGTGTGTGACGACCGCCCGAGTCACGTGATGAAGCGGCCGTTTTCGCTGGGCGCCCCCGCGGTCGCCGCCGCTCGGGCCGCGAGGGTCGTGGCGGCGGCCGTCGTGCTCGCCGGTCTGGCGCCGGGGTGCGCCTCCTCGGCCGACGAGGCGCACCCCGGCGCCGCGACTTCGTCGGTCGCCGTCGGCGACGCGGCGCTGGCCCGAGCCTTCGACGAGCGGGCCGACGACCTGCCGGTCGAGGGGCGCGGGACGGTGACCAGGGTCCTGGCGGACGACGCCGAAGGCGACCGGCACCAGCGGTTCATCGTGCGACTCGCGTCCGGGCAGACGCTGCTCGTCGCGCACAACATCGACGTCGCCCCCCGGATCGAGGGCCTGCGCGAGGGAGAAACGGTGGCGTTCCGCGGCGTCTACGAGTGGAACGCCGAGGGCGGCCTCGTACACTGGACGCACCACGATCCCGGCGGGTCGCACGCCCCGGGGTGGATCCGCCACGAGGGCCGCACGTACGAGTAGGGCGCCGCGGCCCGGTCGCGGGCCTCACCGCCCGGTGCGACGCTCACGGCCCGGCCCGGTGCGACTCTCACGGCGCGGCCACGGCTCGCCGTATGATGGAGAGCACATGGACCACGTGTTGCACACCACGCTCGAGCTGCCACTGCCCGTCGAGGGCGTCTTCCCGTTCTTCGCCGAGGCCGGCAATCTGCAGCGCATAACCCCGTCGGAGCTGGGCTTCGAGATCCTGACGCCTGAGCCCGTCGAGATGCGGCGCGGCACCCTGCTCGACTACCGCCTGAGTCTCTTCGGCGTGCCGTTCCGCTGGCGCACCGAGATCGCCGCCTGGGACCCCCCGCACGGCTTCATCGACGTGCAGCTCAGCGGGCCGTACGCGGTGTGGGAGCACACCCACGCCTTCGCCCCGACTGCGGTGGGCACGCTCATCGACGACCAGGTGCGCTACCGCCTGCCGCTGTCGCCCCTGGGCGATGTCGCCTACCCGCTGGTGCGGCATCAGTTGGCGCGCATCTTCGCCTACCGCCAGCAGGCAGTGACGGCGGCTCTCCTCGGGTGAGGGTCGACGGCGCGGTCGGCCTGGGGCCGGTCGCCGCCGCCCGAGGCATGGTCTCGACCGCTCTCGTGCGCCGTGGTCGCCGGGGTATCCTCAGCCGACGGGATCATCCGCCCCGACCTGGAGGACACGACGATGGCGCTCCCCTCATTCGAACGTACGGACATCGCCCTCACCGGGTGGATGGCCCGCCACGGCATCACCCTGCTGCGCCTCAGCCTCGGCGCCGTCTTCCTCTGGTTCGGCGTGCTCAAGTTCTTCCCCGACCTGAGCCCGGCGGAGAGTCTCGCCGGCGACACCATCGAGAAGCTCACCTTCGGCCTGATCTCGGCGGGCACGGCAGTCGTCATCCTGGCGGCCTGGGAGACCCTGATCGGCCTCGGCCTGCTCCTCGGCGTGTGGCTGCGCGCGACGCTGGCGCTGCTCTGGCTGCAGATGCTCGGCACGGTCACGCCGCTGTTTCTCTTCCCCGACGCCTGCTTCACCCACGTGCCGTACGCGCCCACGCTGGAGGGGCAGTACATCATCAAGAACGTCGTGCTGATCAGCGCCGGCATCGTGATCGGGGCGACGGTGCGGGGTGGCCGCCTGAGGGCCGAGGCGGACCCCGGCGGCGCCGAAGACGCGCGGCCGTGACTCCCGGCGTTGCCGCATCTCCGCGAAGTCAGTAGAGTTCACGCTCCTGAGTGCACCCGGCCCGAAGGGCCGCCCAGAGGAGGGACGCCGCATGTACTACGACAAGGACGCCGACCTCAGCCTGCTCGCCGGCAAGACCGTCGCCGTCGTCGGCTTCGGCAGCCAGGGGCACGCCCACGCGCAGAACCTGCGCGACTCCGGCGTGGCCGTGGTCGTCAGCGACGTGCCCGGCACGCCCAACGCGGAGCGCGCCGAGAAGGCCGGCTTCGAGGTGCTCTCGGCCGCCGAGGCGACCAAGCGCGCCGACGCCGTCATGATGCTGGTCCCCGACCAGACGCAGGCCGTGGTCTACAAGAACGACGTCGCCCCCAACCTCAAGGACGGGGCGATGCTGATGTTCGCCCACGGCTTCAACATCCACTTCGGGCAGATCGTGCCGCCGAAGACGTCGACGTGACCATGGTCGCGCCCAAGGGCCCCGGCCACCTCGTGCGCCGCCAGTTCGAGCGAGGGCAAGGGCGTGCCCGTGCTGATCGCCGTCCACCAGGACGCGACCGGCAAGGCGCACGACGCTCGCGCTCGCCTACGCCAAGGGCATCGGCGGCACCCGCGCCGGCGTCATCGAGACGACCTTCAAGGAAGAGACCGAGACCGACCTCTTCGGCGAGCAGGCCGTGCTCTGCGGCGGCTGCACCGAGCTGGTCACGGCCGGCTTCGACACCCTGGTCGAGGCCGGCTACCAGCCCGAGATCGCCTACTTCGAGTGCCTGCACGAGCTCAAGCTCATCGTCGACCTGATGTAGGAGAAGGGCATCGCCGGCATGCGCTACTCGATCAGCGACACGGCCGAGTACGGCGACCTCTCGCGCGGCCCGCGCGTCATCGACGAGAACGTGCGCGAGACGATGCGCGAGCTGCTCGCCGAGATCCAGAGCGGCGAGTTCGCGCGCGAGTGGATCCTCGAGAACCAGGCCAACCGGCCCGTCTACAACGCTCTCAAGCGGCGCGGCAAGGAGCACCTCATCGAGCAGGTCGGCAAGGAGCTGCGCGGCATGATGAGCTGGATCGACGAGGGCGGGCTCGACCTCGACGAGTGAAGCCGGCGGCGGGCGGTCGGCGCGCCGCGCCCAGCGAGCGCGTCGCCCGCGGGGAGCACGCCGCACCCCAGACCCCTCACCGGCGAACGGGAGCCGTGACATGAGCGAGCAGAAGCGGGTCGCGATACAGGAGGACCTCGCAGCCGAGTGCATCGCCGCGCTCGAGGAGGCGGGCCTCGCGGCCGACGTCGTCCGCCAGTGGGGCGAGGCCGAGCTCGAGGGCGCCATCGCCGGCTACGACGCCCTGATCGTCGGGCCGTCGGCGCCGGTGTCGGCGGCCGTCCTGCGGGCGGGTCGCAAGCTGCAGGTGGTGGGCACGACGGGGCCCGGAGCTGACGGCATCGACGTCGCCGAGGCGACGCGCCGCGGCGTCGTCGTCGTGAACGCGCCCGAGGGCAACGTCGTCTCGACGGCGGAGCTCGCTCTGGCGCTGCTCTTCGCCTGCGCTCGAGACCTCGCAGGGGCCGACGCCGACCTCAGGGCCGGCGGCTGGGAGCCCCGTCCCTGGGCAGACGGCGCGGTCGAGGTGCGCGGCAAGACCCTCGGCCTCTTCGGCCTCGACCAGAGCTCCAGCCTGCTGAGCGAGGCCGGCGGCGCGCTGGGCATGCGCGTCCTGACGGCGACGCCGGGAGAGACCGGCGCGCCCTCGCCGGAGTGGCCGGTGGAGTCCGTCGATGCCGGCCGCCTCTACGCGGAGTCGGACTTCATCGTCGTCGGCGCGCCCGCCGGCGCCGGGCCGCCCGTCGTCGGCGCCGCCGAGATCGCCGCGATGAAGACGGGCGTGCGGGTCATCGACCTCTCCGCGGGGGGCGGTGTCGACGCGGCGGCGCTCTCCGAGGCGCTGCGCGGGGGCCGCGTCGCGGCCGCCGCCGTCGGCGTCCCGGGGCCCGAGGCGCCCGCCGTCGCGGTCCTCGCCGCGGCGCCGAACGTGCTCCTGACGCCGCTGCTCGTCGCGTCCACGGCCGACGCGCGCCTGCGTGCCGGGATGACGGTCGCCGAGCAGGTGGCCGCCGTCCTGCGTGGGGAGTTGCCGGCCGGCGCCGTCAACGTGCCCGCCGCGGCCGCCGTCGACGCCGCCGACTCGATGCCTCACATGGGGCTCTGCGTGCAGCTCGGCCGGCTGCTCGTCCAGCTCGCGGACGCCCCGGTGGAGCAGGTCGAGATCACCTACGGCGGGAGCATCGCGTACTTCGACACCCGGCTCCTGACGCTCGGCGTCCTCGCCGGCGTGCTGAGGCAGCGCACCGGCGACCCCGTGAACTACGTCAACGCCGAGGCAGTCGCCGCAGGCGCGGGTGTGACCGCGGTGGAGAAGCAGCAGGCCGGTCTGCCTGACTTCCCGCGGCTGATCACGGTGTCGACCGTGGGGCCGGGCGCCGAGGTGTCGCTCTCCGGCACGACGCTCGGGCCGCGACACAAGCCGCGACTCGTCACCCTCTTCGGCGAGGACGTCGACATCGAGCCCTCGCCGCACATGGCCTTCCTGCGCTACGTCGACGCGCCCGGCATCGGCGGCAAGCTCGGCACGCTGCTCGGGGAGTGGGGCGTCAACATCGCCCACATGTCGGTCGGCCGCGGCAAGCGCGGCAACGAGTCGGTCATGGCGCTGACCCTCGACGACGTGCTCACCCAGGAGCAGGCCGACGAGCTGGCCGCGCAGTGCGGGCTGCTGTACGCGAGGGCGGTCGAGCTGTAGGACGTACGGGTCTGCGGCCGACGGCGCGGCGCCCGAAGGCGCGTGCCGAGACGACGGGCGACGGGGCGGCGGGGAGCGCATCGCGCTCCCCGCCGCCCCGTCGCCTGAGCGCGTGCCTCAGGCGGCGCGGCGCATGGCCGCCGCCTGGTCCTGGGAGACGGCGATGGTATTGCCCTCGCTGTCCTTGAACCAGGCCGTCTTGAAGCCTTCCAGGCTGGCGATCCCGTGCTCGGTCTTGAGGCCGGGGAGGTCGTACTCCTCGAACTCCACGCCGCGCTCGCGCAGCTCGGAGACCGTGTTCTCGACGTCGGGCACGATGAACGAGGCGGCGGTCGTCTCGCCGCGCTTGAACGAGGACGTGTAGAGCATGAGCCAGCCCGTCTCGCCCACGTGCACCATGGCGGTGGTGGGATCCTGCTCGAAGCGATCCACCTCGAGGCCGAGCTTGTCGCGGTAGAAGGCGGCCGCGCGGTCGACGTCGTCGACGGCGAGCACCGGTACGATGGCGGTGTCTTTGAGGGCCATGACCTCACCCCTTTCGTTCGGATGCGTGAGCCATTCCCCGCGATGCGTGGGCGCACGCCGTCGGCGTCGCGCCGGGCGGACGGCGCCTGACTGGACAGGGCGCCGCGCTCGACTACCCTTCGCTGCATGCGGAGCCTTCTGCATCGCCCGTCGTGACGGCTGGTGCGGGCGGGCCGGCTCAAGCCGGCCCGCCCGCACCAGCCGGCTCCGCTCTCCCCTCGCAGGCTCGTCCTTTCACGTCCGTACGTCCCGGCGCCCGTGCGGTGGGGCACGCCGAGGTCGCGCTCGTCCACGCCCCGCGCCTGCGCGAGGCCCGGCTGCGGCCGCGCCTGACGATCACCCGATCGCGTCCCGGATTGAATGGTCATTCAGGAGTCACACGAATGGCTGTTCACTATTTGTGCAGTGCGTCACATGTACCTAGAATGGCCCACCTGCACGTCGATGCATCCGGCACGCGGCCCCTCGCGGGCGCGGCCTCAAGGACCGAAGAAAGGACACCGCCATGCTGAAGCGCTTCCTCCTCACCCCGGGGCCGACGCCGGTGCCGCCCGAGGTGCTCGCCGCGCTGAGCGAACCCGTCATCCACCACCGCGCGCCGCGGTTCACCGAGATCCTCACCGAGGTCGTGGCGGGCCTGAAGTACGTGTACCAGACGGCGAACGACGTGCTGGTCTTCGCCGCCTCGGGGACGGGCGCCATGGAGTCGGCGGTCGTCAACCTCGTGAACCCCGGCGACACGGTCATCGTGGCGTCGGTCGGCAACTTCGGCGAGCGCTGGC
The DNA here is from genome assembly GCA_963814545.1 of uncultured Thermoleophilia bacterium. GTDB lineage: Bacteria > Actinomycetota > Thermoleophilia > UBA2241 > UBA2241 > UBA2241. Next base: position 50,303 of record CAWFDC010000009.1, read on the forward strand.
TCAAGCTCACCCGCCAGTGGGGGGCCGAGGTCGTGGCCCTCGAGTACGAGTGGGGCACGAAGGCCGACCCGGCCGACGTCGCGCGGGCGCTCGCCGAGCATCCCGAGGCCAAGGCCGTGTACGTCCAGTTCTCCGAGACCTCGACCGGGGTCGTCAACGACATCCGCGCCATCGGCGAGATCGTCGCCGGGACGCCGGCGATCCTCGTCGTCGACGCCATCTCGGGCCTCGGCGCCACCGACCTCAGGACCGACGAGTGGGGCGTCGACGTGTGCGTCGCCGGCTCGCAGAAGGCCTCGATGGTGCCGCCCGGCCTCGCCTACGTGGCGGTCTCCGAGAAGGCGTGGAAGGTCGTCGAGGCCGCGACCCAGCCCCGCTTCTACTTCGACTGGGTCGCGGCTCGCAAGAAGATGACCGGCGAGTCGGCGCAGACGCCCTACACCCCGGCGGTCTCGCTCATGGTCGCCCAGAACGCCGCCATCGGGCTGATCCGCGACGAGGGCCTCGAGTGCGTCTTCGAGCGCCACCGCGTGCTCGGCCGCGCCTGCAAGGAGGGCGTCAAGGCGCTGGGCATCGAGCTCTTCGGCCCCGACGACCCCGAGGCCAACTCGGTCACCGCCTGCAAGGTGCCGGCCGGCGTCGACGGCGGCAGGATCACCAAGCTGGCGCGCGACAAGTACGGCGTCTGGCTGGCCGGCGGGCAGGGCAAGCTCAAGGGCCAGATCTTCCGCTTCGGGCACTGCGGCTACTTCGGCGCCAGCGACATCCTCGTCGGCCTCGGCGTGGTCGAGATGGTGCTCGCCGAACTCGGCTACGACGTCGCCTTCGGGGCCGGCGTCGGGGCAGCGGAGCGGGTGCTCATGACGAGCCCCGTCCAGCTCTGAGAGGAGGGGGCATGACGGAGAAGAAGAGGGTCCTGGTCAAGGAGAAGCTGGCCCCCGAGGGCATCGCCTTCCTCGAGGAGCAGGGCTTCGCGGTCGACGTCGGCACCGAGTGGGACGCCGACGAGCTGCTCGCCCGCATCAAGGACTACCACGGCCTGATCATCCGCTCGGCGACGAAGGTCACCGCCGAGGTGCTCCAGGCCGGCGAGAAGCTCGAGGTCGTGGGCCGCGCCGGCGTCGGCGTCGACAACGTCGACGTCAAGGAGGCGACCAAGCGCGGCGTCGTCGTCGTCAACGCGCCGCAGAGCAACGTGCTCAGCGCGGCCGAGCACACGGTCGCCCTGATCATGGCCTGCGCGCGCAACATCCCGCAGGCCCACTGCGAGCTCAAGGCCGGCCGCTGGGAGAAGGGCCGCTGGGGCAAGGGCGGCGTCGAGCTGCAGGACAAGGTGCTCGGCATCATCGGCCTCGGCCGCATCGGCTTCCTCGTCGCCGAGCGCGCCCGCGGCCTCAAGATGAAGGTCGATCGCCTACGACCCGTTCGTGCCGGCCGAGCGCTTCCACGAGCTCGGGCTCGAGCGCGCCGACACGCCCGGGCGCATCTACCGCGAGGCCGACTTCATCACCGTGCACCTCCCCAAGAGCGCCGAGACCATGGGCTTCGTCGACGACGACGCCTTCGCCCAGATGAAGGACGGCGTGCGAGTGATCAACGTGGCCCGCGGCGGCATCATCGACGAGGAGGCCTGGACTCGCGCGATCGCGAGCGGCAAGGTCGCGGCCTCGGCCGTCGACGTCTACCCGTCGGAGCCGACCACGATCCTGCCCGCTCTTCTGCCACGACTCGGTCGTCTGCACGCCACACCTCGGCGCCTCGACCAAGGAGGCCCAGCTGCGTGCCGGGACGATCATCGCCGAGCAGGTCGCGTTCGTCCTGAAGGGCCAGTTCGCGCCCAACGCCGTCAACGTGCCCCTGGTGGCCGGCGAGGAGGCCGACGAGCTGATGCCCTACCTCGGGCTCTGCGAGATGCTCGGCAAGCTCGTCGTGCAGGTCGCCGAGGGCCCGGTCGAGGCCGTGGACATCACCTACGAGGGCGTCATCGGGCGCTACGACACGCGCATCCTCACGCTCGGCGTGCTGCAGGGCATGCTCGCCGGCAAGGTCGAGGACGTGAACTTCGTCAACGTGGCCGGCATCGCCGAGGAGCGCGGCCTGAGCGCCCACGAGGTCAAGGAACCGGCCGCGGTCGACTACCTCAACGTCATCAGGGTGAGCGCCCGCGACGCCGGCGGCCCTCTCGACGTCGCCGGGACGACGATCGGCGCGGCGCACCGGCCGCGGTTCGTCGGCATCTACGGGCACAGCATCGACATCGAGCCGGTGGAGAACATGGTGTTCCTGCGCGCCAGGGCGCAGGTCCCGGGCACGTTCGGCAAGATCGGCACCAAGATGGGCGAGTTCGGCGTCAACATCTCGCAGGTGACGGTGGCGCCGTCCCTGCCCGGCGAGCCCGAAGTCATGGGGCTCGCCGTCAGTGACGCCATCGGCGACGCCCAGCTCGCGGAGGTCATCGCCGCCGCCGGGCTGCTTGACGCGAAGCGGGTGACGCTCTGACGTGGGGCGCGGGCGGCCGCGCGACGTGGTCGCGCTCTGAAGTAGGGCTGACGCGTCTGACCCGTCAGGCGACGGGGGCGGGGAGCGCAGGCCTGCGCTCCCCGCCCCCGTCGCCGTCATCCGCCGCTCGTCGCGCGCGGCCTGCGGCTTACTCGCCGTCGCGCCGCGGCGCCGACGCTCACTCGTCGTCGCGGTGCAGCAGGCGGCTCACCTCGGGCCCCTTGGGGACGGAGAGGCCGAGGCCGCGGCGCAGGAAGCCCGAGACCGGGTCGGGCTTGCGGCCCTCGTCTTCGAGCACCTCGTAGCGCTCGATCGCCGAGCGCATGGCGCGGGCGGCGACGAAGCGGAGCGGCTCGGGCGGCAGGTAGGTCGGCGGGTCGGAGACCAGCGGCGAGCGCGCGTGGTCGTCGTCGCGCTCGAGGGCCACGGAGGCGAGCGTGCGCCCGATGAGGTTGCTCGGCGCGACGCCGTTGCCGCCGTAGCCGATGCCGTAGTGGATGTTGCGTCCCTTGCCGAGGGTCCCGACCCAGGGAAAGCCGTGCTGCGTGCGCTCGACCGGCCCGCCCCAGCGCCACTCGATGGTGAGGCCCTGCGAGGCGGGGAAGAGCTGGCGCAGATCGGCGACGATGCTGCTCGACGTTGGCCCTGTCGTGGAAGTGCGCCGGGATGACGCGGCCGGCGAAGCCGAGCTGCCCGCCGCCGCGGCCGAAGACCAGCCGGTCGCTGACCGTACGCTGCCCGTAGTGCACGGCCGTGCGCCCGTCCGAGAACGGCCGCCCGCGCTGCCAGCCCATCTCGTCGAGGACCGCGGCGGAGGGCGCCGTCGCCACCACGTGCGAGGGGATGACGAAGACGGTCCGCCGCAGCTCGGCGACCTGGGCCATCCAGGCGCCGCCGGAGAGGACGACCTTCTCGGCCGTCACGCAGCCGGCGGGGGTCTCGACGACGGCCGGCGCCGAGCGGCGCAGGCGCGTCATGGGGCTCGCCTCGAAGACGCGCACGCCGGCCTCGACGGCGAGCCGGCGCAGGCCCTGCGCGAGCAGCGCCGGCTGCACGCCGCCGGCGGTCTTGAGCACGACGCCGCCGAGCGCCCGCGGCGAGCCGCACGCCGCCCGCGCGGCCTCGGCGTCGAGGAGCTCGACGTACCCCGAGGCGCCGTACCGCTCGCGCTCGGCGTTCTCCTCCTCGAAGCGCGCCATCTGCGCCTCGGAGAGCGCGACGGTGACGCCCCCGTTCAGCGTGAGGTCGCAGTCGACCCCGCCATCGGCGACCGTGCGCGCGATCTCGCCCACGCTCGCCACCGACTGCTCGAGGAGCCAGCGGGCACGCTCCGGGCCGAACAGCCCGACGAGTGACGGCAGCGCGTCCTGCCAGCCGTTGACCCAGCCGCCGTTGCGCCCCGAGGCGCCGAGGCCGCAGACGAACTGCTCGAGGAGGACGACGTCGGTCTCCGGCGCCAGGCGCTTCACGTACAGCGCCGTCCACAGGCCGGTGAAGCCGCCACCGACGATGCACAGATCGGCGTGGATGGCGTCGGTCAGAGGCGTGACCTCGGGCGGTGGCGCCCAGCGTTCGTCGCCGCCGCACCAGTACACGCCCGCCTGCGGCAGGCTCGAGCTCGCCCCTGGACCGACCGTCATCACTCACCTCCGGCGCCGCCGACCATCCGCGCGCAAGGCTATCAGCGGGTGAGGCGGCGTCCAAGGTGCGAGCGCGGGGCCGACGGGCGGCCCCCGTTGAGCGGCCGCTCCCGCATCGCCCGCACCGCCCGCACCGCCCGCGCCGCGCCGCCCGCACCGCCCGCCCGCACCGCCGCACCGCGGCACCGCCCGCCCGCACCGCCCTACCGCGCCGGGCGCCCCTGCGGCCGGCGCGACGGCGTCCCGCCTTGACAGCGCCGGGCCAGCGGATAAGCTTCACCCACCCGGGTGGTTTGCTCCTCGCGCTGCGGTGCTGCCGCTCCGCGCCGGCAGGCTGCGCGCCGCGCGGCGGTGCGCCGCGGGGCGCGAGCGGCTCGCCGGTAGATGGCCGGCGACGCAGGGGCCGCACCCCCGGCAGCGACGCTCTGAAGGCACGATGGGAGGCACCATGGCACAGGGGTTCGACGATCCCGGCACGCAGCAGCTCGAGCAGGACTTCCTCGGCCACCTCTGGCCGCCGTTCACCCAGATGCAGGGCCTCAAGCCCGTCATCATGGATCGCGCCGAGGGCGCCGTCGTCTACGACACCGAGGGCAACGAGTACATCGACGCCTTCGCCAGCCTGTGGACGGTCAACGTCGGCCACGGGCGCACCGAGATCTACGACGCCATCAAGGCGCAGATGGAGAAGCTCGCGATCTACCACATCTTCCAGATCGCCAACGAACCCTCGATCAAGCTCGCCGCCAAGGTCGCCTCCCTGATGCCCGGCGACCTGAACCACGTCTTCCTCACCCTCGGCGGCGGCGAGTCGGTCGAGACCGCGGTCAAGATGGCGCGCCAGTACCACCGCAACCGCGGCCACGGCACCAAGTACATGGTCCTCTTCCGCGACCGCTCCTACCACGGCACGACGATGACCTCGACGAGCGCCCAGGGCCTCGTCGGTGAACCGGCAGAAGTTCGAGCCCCTCCTGCCCGGCTTCATCAAGCTCGGCGCCCCCTACTGCTACCGCTGCGCCTGGCACAAGACCTACGGCGAGGACTGCAAGATGGAGTGCGCCAAGGTCGTCGAGGAGGAGATCGCCTTCTACGGCCCCGAGAACGTCGGCACCATGCTCGGCGAGACGATGATCGGCACCGGGGGAGTGATCCCGCCGGTGCCCGAGTACTGGCCGATGGTCGGCGAGATCTGCAAGGCCAACGACGTGCTCGTGATCAACGACGAGGTCATCACCGGCTTCGGGCGCTCGGGCACCTGGTTCGGCTTCCAGCAGTTCGGCTCCGACCCCGACCTGATCACCCTGGCCAAGGGCCTCTCGTCGGGCTACCTGCCGCTCGGCGCGGTCGGCGCCCGCGATCACGTCTACGAGGCCTTCCTCGGCGGCGGCGACAAGACCTTCATGAGCGGGGCCACCTACAACGGCCATCCGCTCTGCTCGGCGGCGGGGCTCGCCAACCTCGAGATCATCGAGCGCGAGCATCTCGTCGAGCGCTGCGCCGAGGTCGGCGCCTACTTCCAGGAGGGCCTCAAGACCCTGCTCGCCCACCCCATCGTCGGCGACGTGCGCGGCGTCGGCCTCGTGGCCGGCATCGAGTACGTCAAGGACAAGGAGACGCGCGAGTGGTTCCCTCCCGCGGTCGGCGCGGCGGTGAAGGTGCGCGACGAGGCCTTCAAGCGGGGCGTCTTCGTGCGCCTTCTGGGCGGCGGCCACTGCCACGCCATCGCCCCGCCGTTCATCATCAGCAAGGAGCAGATCGACACCGTCGTGCGCGTGCTCGACGAGTCGATCGGCGTCGTCGAGAAAGAGCTCGGCTACTGACCGCCCGACGAGGCAAAGGAGCGAAGACAATGGCCAAGGCAAGAGTGGGCGTCGTCGGCTACGGCGTCATCGGGCAGCGGCTCGCCGACGGCGTCGCCCTGCAGGAGGACATGGAGCTCGCCGGCGTCGTCGACGTCGCCCCGACGCTCGCCATCCGCGCCCTGCACGAGATCGGCATGCCCTACAAGCTGTTCGTCGTCGCGGCCGAGCAGAAGGCGGCCTTCGACGCGCTCGGCATCCCGGTGAGCGGCACCCTCGACGAGCTGCTCGGCGAGGTCGACATCGTGCTCGACGCCTCGCCCGGCGGGATCGGCCAGAAGAACAAGGTCCTCTACGAGGCCAAGGGCGTCAAGGCCGTCTTCCAGGGCGGCGAGAAGAACGAGATCGTCGACGTCTTCTTCCACGGCTACGCGAACTACGAGAAGGGCGTCGGCAAGGACTACCTCAAGCTGACCTCGTGCAACACCACCGGCCTGATCCGCGCCGTCGACTGCCTCGACCGCGCCGTGGGCTGCGAAGCGCGTCATCGTGACCATCGTGCGTCGCGTCGCCGACCCCGGGGACACCCACCGCGGGCTCGTCGACGTGGCCCAGGTCGAGCCCGTCCCGAACCACCAGGCCCTCGACCTCATGACCATCATGCCGCACGTCGAGGCCACCGGCCTGCTCGTCCACGTGCCGACGACGCACGGCCACATCATCAACGTCATCGCCACGCTCAAGGGCGAGATGACCAAGGAGAAGGCGCTCGAGCTCTTCGCCGCGCACCCGCGCATCCGCGTCGTGAAGATCGCCGACGGCTTCAACTCGAACACCTCGCTCTTCCGCTACGCCCGCGACCTCGGCCACAAGCGCGCCGACATGTACGACATCGCGGTCTTCGACGAGACCGTGGCGGTGAGCGGGCGCGAGCTGATGTTCGCCATCAACATCCCGCAGGAGGCGGTCGTGATCCCCGAGACGATGGACGCCGTGCGCGCGGCGCTCTCGCTGCAGACCGACCGTCTCGAGGCCGTCGGGCTGACCAACGAGTACCTCGGCCTGAAGTGAGGCGGGGAGCGGTGCCGCGCCCGGGCGCGACGACCGCCGACACGTGACGTGACGGGAGGAGCGCCGTGAAGTACGGCATCGCCACGCTGGACGACCTCGAGGTCGCCGGCAAGGTCGTCCTCTGCCGGGTCGACATCAACGCGCCGCTCGACCCCGAGACCGGCGGGTTGCGCGACACGACCCGGCTCGAGGGCTGCGCGCCGACGGTCGCCGAGCTCGCCGAGAAGGGCGCGCGGGTCGTCCTGCTCGCCCACCAGGGCGGCGACCTCGAGTACCACAACTACGCCTCGACCGAGCCGCACGCCGCGGTCATGAGCGCGGCTCGTCGGCCGGCCCGTCGGCTTCATCGACGACGTCGTCGGGCCGGCCGCCCGCGAGCGCATCGCCGCGCTCGCCGACGGCGAGGTGCTGCTGCTCGACAACGTGCGCTTCGTCGCCGAGGAGCTCACGCTCTTCGAGAGGAAGCTCGAGCTCACCCCCGAGCAGCAGGCGAAGACGCTGGTGGTGCGCAAGCTGGCGCCGCTCGCCGACCTGTACGTCTGCGACGCCTTCGCCGCCGCCCATCGCTCGCAGCCCTCCCTGGTGGGCTTCGAGCAGGTGCTGCCGTCGGCCATGGGGAGGCTCTTCGAGCGGGAGTACGAGAACCTCTCGCACCTGCGCGAGGAGCCCGACCGGCCGTGCGTCTTCGTGCTCGGCGGCACGAAGATCCAGGAGGCCTTCCCGATGATGGCCGCGGCGCTCCGCGACGGCGTCGTCGACACCGTGCTCGCCGCCGGCCTGGTGGCCAACGTCATGCTGGCGGCGCGCGGGGTCGACATCGGGGCGCCGTCCATGGAGTTCATCAAGGCGAGCCAGCTCGAGCGCTTCGTCGACGAGTCGAAGGCCATCCTCGCCGAGCACGGCGACAAGGTCGTGCTGCCGGTCGACCTGGCCTGCGTGAAGGACGGCGCCCGTGTCGAGATCCCGGTCGGCGAGCTGCCGGCCGCGGAGCTGCTGGTCGACATCGGGCACGAGACCGTGGACGCCTTCCGGGCGGCCATCGGCGCCGCGGGGACGGTGTTCGTCAACGGACCGGCCGGCGTCTTCGAGAAGCCGGAGAGCGAGTACGGGACGAAGATCGATCTGGCTCGCCATGGCCGAGGCGCCCGGGTACACGGCGCTCGGCGGCGGGGACAGCATCGCGGCGATGAACCGGTACGGCCTGGCCGGCCGCTTCTCCTACGTCTGCACGGCCGGCGGCGCCATGGTGCAGTTCCTCTCCGGCAAGCCGATGCCGGTCGTCGAGGCGCTCAGGGGCGCGGCGGCGCGCTTTGCCTGAGCGGGGGAACGACCGGTGAAGCTCACGGTCCCGTACGGCGACACCGAGCTCGCCTTCGAGGTGCCGGACGCGGCGCTGGCCGGCGTCATCTCGGGGGCCGCGGGCGAGGCCTGCGCGCCCGCGGGCCCGGACGAGGCCTGCGGCGACCGGGGACCGGCCGGCGGCCGGGCGTCGGCGAGCCCGGCCCTTCGACGGCTGCGCCGACGGCCGCCGACGAGGAGGCGGAGATCCGGCGCGCCCTGGCGGAGCCGATCGGCGCGCCGCGCCTCCGCGAGCTGGCGGCCGCGCGCCTCGTCGGCCGTCATCGTCGTCAGCGACGTCACGCGGCCCTGCCCGTCCCACACGTTCCTGCCCGCCCTGCTCGAGGAGCTGCGGCCGCTGCCTCCCGAGGCGGTCACCATCGTGTTCGCCCTCGGCGGCCACCGGCCGCACACCCCCGAGGAGCAGCGGGCGCTGGTCGGCGAGGAGGTCGCGGCGAGCGGCGTGCGCCTGCTCGACCTCGACCGGGACGACTGCGTCCCGGTCGGCACGACGAGCCGCGGCACGCCGCTCGCCGTCTTCCGCCCCTACCTCGAGTCCGACCTGCGCGTCTGCACCGGCAACATCGACTACCACTACTTCGCCGGCTTCTCGGGCGGCGCCAAGGCCGTGGTGCCGGGGATCTGCACCTACGACACGATCCGCGCCAACCACGGCATGATGCTCGACGAGTCGGCGAGCGCCGGGGTGCTCGAGGGCAACCCCGTGCGCGAGGACATCGACGAGGCCGGCGGCATCGATCGGCATCGACTACCTCTTCAACGTCGTCCTCGACGAGGAGCGGCGCGTGGTGCGCGCCGTGGCCGGCGACTACCTCGCCGCGCATCGCGCCGGCGTCGCCTTCTACGACGCGCGCTGCGACCTGCGCGTCGACGAGGCCGCCGACGTGGTCGTCGCGTCGCCCGGCGGCGCGCCCAAGGACATGAACCTCTACCAGGCGCAGAAGACGCTCGACAACGTCGCCGGTGCGGTGCGCGACGGCGGGGTGATCGTGCTCGTCGCCCGCTGCCGGGAAGGACTCGGCAACGCCGTCTTCGAAGAGTGGATGACGGGCATGCGCGCTCCGCGCGACCTCGTCGACCGGATCCGTCGCGAGTTCGTGCTCGGCGGCCACAAGGCGGCGGCGATCGCGGCGCTGCTGGAGCGCGTCGACCTTCACCTGGTGTCGGAGCTCCCCGACGACCTCGTGAGGGCCATGCACATGACACCGTTCGACGACGTGGGCGCGGCGGTCGCGGCCGCTGTGGACTCGCGCCGGCCGGGACGCGCGGGTCCTGGTGATCCCGCACGGAAGCCGAGTGACCGCGCGCCGGGGGCCCCGACAGGACAGGAGTACAGCATGAGCTCACCTCAGGACGAGGTAGTACCCGCGCTCGGCATCCCCGTCGAGAACCCTCTGTCGAGCCTCCCGGTCACCGCGCAGAAGATCCTCAACGCGGCCCGGAAGCTCTTGGTCGAGAAGGGTTACGAGGCCGTCACCCTGGAGAAGGTGGCCGCCGAAGCCGGGGTCAACAAGGCGTCGATCCGCTACAACTTCGGCAACAAGGCGGGGCTCGTGGCGAGCGTCGTGGACTCGGTGATCCACGAGGAGTTCATCCACGGCGCCGAGACCCTGGCGACGGTGCCCACGGACGACCGGGTGCGCGCGCTCGTCGAGGGCAAGCGCCACCTCCTCGCGGCCACGGACAGGCTCCAGGGGCTCTTCGACATCCTGCCCGCACGCGCTGCGGGACGAGCTCCTGCGCCGGCGGATCTGGAGCAGCTACCCGTGGTGGGCCGAGCAGAACCTGCGACTGCTCGGCCTCGAGTGCGCCGACCCCGAGGAGTGCCCGGAGCTGTTGGCCGGGCTGGGCTCGCTGATCTCGGCGGTCGTCGACGGGCTGGCCGTGCAGTCGCTGCTCGAGCCCGAGGCCTTCGACGTCGACCGGCCGCTGCGGGCCCTCGAGTTCCTGATCGACGCGGCGCTGCCGCAGCTGAAGGACATGGCGTCTGCGGCCGGCGACGGCAGGTGAGACCCGCACGGCGGCGAGGACGACGGGCAACGACCGCGTCCTTGACAGTCTCCAGGCGCTGCATAAGATGTATCCACCTGGGTGGATGACCACGAGCGCGGCCGGCCGAGGCGCTGCCGGGTGGGCAGCGGCCGCCGCGAGGAGGGAGGAGTGCCCGCTGTGAGCACCATCATCACGCGGATGGGGGACGCCGCCACGGTCGAGATGACCGCCGACGAGCTGCGCCGCGACATCGTCGAGGGCTCGGAGGCCGCCGCCGCCAAGGGCAAGGTCCCCGTCCTCGAGGAGCGCGAGGTCGAGTACCTCGTCGAGATGTTCACGAGCCCCAGCCGCATCTGGGGGGTCGAGCGCGGCCACGAGGCGATCCTCACCAAGGACGGCTCGACCAACACGATCTGTTCCTCGCGGCTCTCGAGCGGCGTCTGCGCGCCGCTGAACCGCGAGGCCGCGGTGCGCCTCTTCGAGACGGCCTTCGCCTTCGACACGATGGAGGTCGGGCACACCGACTACTCGGTGAAGCCGGCCAAGTTCCTCGCCAGCCTCGAGGCGCAGCACCTCGACCTGCTGCAGCACGTCACCGTCCTGCCGCTGTTCTACGGCTTCATGCCGAACCTGGGGCTGTACTACCGGCCCGACGGGCCCTACCCGAACCCGTCCGACCTGCTGCCGATGGGCAAGATCGCCGAGGCGCGCGCCGCGCAGGAGGAGGCGCTCGAGGCCTGTCGCGAGGACGTCGTCTGGCTCAGCCGGCAGATGATCGACGTCGCCGCCGACGGCATCAACTACGACACCGTGGCCTCGACCGGCGACGCCGACTTCCTCGCGACCCTTCGGGCGTGCGAGGAGATCAGCGCGACCACCGACCTGCCGGTCGAGATCGGCATGGCGGCCGAGATGGTGCTCGGCTTCCACGGCGAGCTCGAGTACGACGGCGTGCGGCTCGCCGGCCTCTGGCCCCACCAGCAGCTCAAGCTGGTCGAGAAGGCCGGGGCGGCGATCTTCGGTCCCGTCGTCAACACCAACACGCGCAAGTCGTGCGCCTGGAACGTCGCCCGGGCGGTGACCTTCGTCAAGGCGGTCACGGCGGAGGCGACGATCCCGATCCACCCCAACGTCGGCATGGGCGTCGGCGGCGTGCCGACGTGCGAGGTCGTGCCCGCCGACATGGTCTCCCGCGCCAGCGCGGCGATGATCGAGATCGGCAAGGCGGACGGGTTGTAGGTGGGCACGGGCGACCCCAGCGGCATGGGGATGGCGCATGCCCTCGCCTCGTCGATGGGCGGCATCAAGACCACCGGAGATCTGGTGGCGAGGATGCAGCTCAACAAGATGAGGCTCCCGGAGGCGAAGCGCTACGTGGCCGACAAGCTCGGCGTCAGCCTCCTCGACCTGTCGGACTCGACGGTGATGCGCACCGTGCGCGAGGAGCTCGACATCGGCGTCGTCACCGCGGTGCCGGGGCTCGCGAAGGGACTCGAGGCCAAGGCGCGCATCGCCGAGCTGCTCGACATCCGCATCAACTGTGTCGAACGGATGAAGGAGAAGATCGGCGCCCCGCTACGGTAGTCACCAGGCGCCCTGCCGGCGCCCTTCCCACCCCGACGCGGGCCCCTCCCCCTCCATGACCGGGGCCCCGCCGGCGGCCGCAGCCGCCCCCATCGCCCCTTTGGGGGCGGCTGCGGCCCTCCCGAACGCCGACCGGAGGTGAGCCTTATGAGACGTAATCCGCAGGCCGGGCGACGCCGCTTCGGCGCGCTCAGCCTCGAGATGTTCACCGAGGACGAGCTCGTCGACATCCATCAGGCGACGCTCGAGGTCCTCTGGGACACGGGCGTGTTCGTCGAGGACGGGGAGGCGCGCCGGCTCTTCGCCGCCGCCGGCTGCGCGGTCGACGACGAGACCAGGGTCGTGCGCATCCCGCCGCACGTCGTCGAGGCGGCGATCCGCAGCGCGCCCTCGACGCTGCTGCTCGCCGGGCGCGACCCGGCCAACGACTTCGTCATGGGGCCGGGGCGAGTCGGCTTCACCAACTTCGGCGAGGGCATCAAGATCGTCGACGTCGAGACCGGAGAGCTGCGCGAGCCGACCAAGCAGGACGTGGGCGACTCCGCCCGCCTCGTCGACGCGCTGCCCGAGGTCGACGTCTACGAGCGCGCCATCGGCGCGCACGAGGTGCCGCAGGCGGTCGTGCAGCTGCACAACGCCGAGATGGCCTTCACCAACACGAGCAAGCACGTCTTCATGGGCCCCGGCAACGGCGAGCTGCTCACGCGCATCGTCGACATGGGGGCGGCGATCGCCGGCGGCATGGCCGCCTTCCTGCGCCGCCCCATCATCTCGTTCATCACCTGCCCGGTCAGCCCGCTCAAGCTCGTTCAGGACACCTGCGAGATCATCATGGGCGCGGCGCGCACGGGCACGGCGGTCAATGTGCTCTCGATGGCCATGGCCGGCGGTTCGTCGCCGGTGACCCTCGCCGGCACGATCGTCACCCACAACGCCGAGGTGCTCGCCGGGGTCACGCTCGCGCAGCTGACGAAGGAGGGGGCGGCCGTCATCTACGGCAGCTCGACGACGGCCATGGACCTCCGCCTCGCCGCCGCCTCGGTGGGCACCCCCGAGTGCGCGCTGATCAACGCCGGCGTCGCCTGCCTGGCGCGCTTCTACCTGCTGCCCAGCTGGGTCGCCGGTGCGTAGGGCGACGGCAAGATCGTGGACGCGCAGTCCGGCCACGAGAAGACGCTCACGGGCCTTCTGCCGGCGTTGGCAGGCGCCAACCTGATCTACGGCCTGGGGATGCTCGAGTCGGGCATGACGATCGATTACGGTCAGCTGGTGCTGGACCACGAGTTCGCGCGCTTCATCAAGCAGTCGGTCGCCGGCATCCCGGTGAGCGACGAGACGCTGATGGTGGAGGAGATCAAGAAGGTAGGCGCCTTCGGCGACTTCCTCAGCCTCGACAGCACGATGAAGTACATGCGTGGGCAGTCGCAGCCCAAGCTGATCGACCGCCGCGTCAGGGACGAGTGGAAGGCGGCCGGTTCGACCGACGTCTACCGGCGCGCCCTCGACGAGGCGCGCCGGATCCTCGCCGAGCACCGGCCGCTGCCGCTGCCCGACGGCGCCGCCGACGACCTGCGCCGCATCGTCGACGAGGGCGAGCGGGAGCTGGCGAGAGACTGACGAGGCGCGGGGACCGTCGCCGGTCCCCGCGCCTCACGTGGCCGTGCCACGGACCCGCCTCGCGCCCGCGAGCGGGTGCGAATGCTTGCGCCCGCTCGCGGCGTGCGCGTAGAATCTCGGGACCATGTGTCGCGCCGTCACAAGCGAGTCCGCCCGGGAGCCCCACATTGGGGTACGCGCCCGCGTCCTCCTCGGCGACCTGCTGCTGCTCCCCCTGCGGGGGGATGCGTAGACACCTGCCGGCCGCTGCGGCCACCCTTCCATCCGGTACCGACGCACCGACCTTCGCCGTGCCGTCGCGCGACGTCACGGGGGAAGTGAGGCTCTCGTGAGCACCACCCGTCACATCAGGATCTTCGACACCACGCTGCGCGACGGCGAGCAGGCCCCCGGCGCGAGCATGAACCGGGCCGAGAAGCTCGAGGTCGCGCGCCAGCTCGCCAAGCTGCGCGTCGACGTCATCGAGGCCGGGTTCCCCGTCGCCTCGCCCGACGACTTCGACGCGGTCCACGCGATCGCCAAAGAGGTCGAGGGGGCGCGCGTCTGCGGCCTGGCGCGCGCCGTCGAGAAGGACGTGCGCGTCTGCTGGGACGCGGTGCGGCACGCCGAGGCCCCGCGCATCCACACCTTCATCAGCACGAGCCCCGTGCACATGAAGTACCAGATCCGCAAGACGCCCGACGAGGTCAAGGCCGACACCCGCGCCATGGTCGGGCTCGCCGTCGAGCTGGCCGGACAGCGCCCGGAGGCCGACGTCGAGTTCAGCGCCATGGACGCGAGCCGCTCGGAGCCCGGAGTTCCTCGCCGAGGTGCTGGGCATCGCCGTCGAGGCCGGGGCGACGACGATCAACATCCCCGACACCGTCGGCTACGCGCAGCCGCTCGAGTTCGGCGACTTCATCCGCGAGCTCTACCGGCTCTGCCCGGCGCTCGCCGACGTCACCGTGAGCTGTCACTGCCACGACGACCTCGGGCTCGCGGTGGCCAACTCGCTCGCCGCGGTGCGCGCCGGCGCGACCCAGGTCGAGTGCGCCGTCAACGGCATCGGCGAGCGCGCCGGCAACGCCTCGCTCGAAGAGGTCGTCATGGCGATCCGCACGCGCGGCGACTACTTCGCCGCCGAGACCGGGGTGAAGACCGAGGAGATCGCCCGCACGAGCCGGCTCGTCTCCAACGTCACCGGCTACGCGATCCAGCCCAACAAGGCGATCGTCGGGCGCAACGCCTTCGCCCACGAGTCCGGCATCCACCAGGACGGCATCCTCAAGGAGGCCTCGACCTTCGAGATCATGCGCGCCGCCGACGTCGGGCTCGCCGAGAGCGACCTCGTGCTCGGCAAGCACAGCGGCCGTCACGCCCTGCGCGCCAAGCTCGCCGACCTCGGCTACGAGCTCTCCGACGCCGAGCTCGACGAGGCCTTCCGCCGCTTCAAGGACGTGGCCGACAAGAAGAAGGAGGTCACGCTGCTCGACCTCGAGGCGCTCGTCGGCGAGGAGATCCGCGAGCGCCAGGACCTCTTCACCCTGCGCAGCTTCGTGAGCCAGTCGGGGTCGGCGATCATCCCGACCTCGCAGGTCGAGGTCGAGGTGCGGGGTCGCGTGCGCCACGGCAAGAGCTTCTCCAACGGCACCGTCGAGTCGGTCTTCAAGGCGATCGACGACGCCGTGCGCATGAAGGGCAGTCTCGCCGACTACCAGGTGCGGGCCATCTCCGAGGGCAAGGACGCCCTCGCCGAGGTGCGCGTCGCGGTGACCGTCGACGGCGAGACCTACAACGGCCAGGCGGTGAGCTTCGACGTGATGGAGGCCTCGGCCAAGGCCTACGTGAGGGCGATGAACAACGCCGCCGGGGCGCAGGGGCGGGAGCGCCCGCAGGCGCGCGCGGCGACGACGGCGAAAGGGCAGTGATGGCGCACACGATCACCGAGAAGATCCTCGCCCGGGCCGCCGGCCGCGACGCGGTCACGGCCGGCGAGATCGTCGAGGCCCAGGTCGACCTCGCCCTGGCCAACGACATCACCGCGCCGCTGGCGATGGACGAGTTCGAGAAGGCCGGGTTCACGAAGGTCTTCGACCCGGCCCGCATCGCCCTCGTGCCCGACCACTTCACGCCCAACAAGGACATCAAGACGGCCGGCCAGGTGAAGCGCATGCGCGAGTTCGCCCGCCGGCACGGCATCGCGCACTTCTTCGAGACCGGCCGCGTCGGCATCGAGCACGTGATCCTGCCCGACATGGGCCTCGTCGCCCCGGGCGACCTCGTGATCGGCGCCGACTCGCACACCTGCACCTACGGCGCCGTGGCCGCCTTCTCGACCGGCGTCGGCTCGACCGACTTCGCCGCCGCGATGGCCTGGGGCCGGGTGTGGCTGCGCGTCCCCGAGACGATCCGCTTCGTCTACCACGGCCGCGCGCCGCGGTGGGTCGTGGGCAAGGACCTGATGCTGCACACGATCGGCCTGATCGGCGTCGACGGCGCCCTCTACAAGGCGATGGAGTTCGCCGGCGACGCCATCGAGACGCTCTCGATGGACGGCCGCTTCAGCATGTGCAACATGGCGATCGAGGCCGGCGCCAAGAGCGGCATCGTCGGCTTCGACGAGAAGACGACGAGCTACCTCCAGGGCCGGCCCGAGGGCAGCCGGGCGCGCACGGCCGGGCCAGGTCTTCGCGAGCGACCCGGACGCGGCGTACGCGGAGGTCGTCGAGATCGACGCCGCCGCCGTGCCGCCGACGGTCGCGCGGCCGCACCTGCCGTCGAACACGGCGCCGGCCGCGCGAGCTCGCCGGACGTGCGCATCGACCAGGTCGTCATCGGCTCGTGCACCAACGGCCGGCTCGCCGACCTGCAGCAGGCGGCCGGCGTGCTGCGCGGCCGCCGCGTGCACCCCGACGTGCGCCTCATCATCCTGCCCGGCTCGCAGGAGGTCTTCCTCGCCGCGAGCCGCGACGGCACGATGCAGGCGCTGGTCGAGGCCGGCGCCGCCTTCTCGACGCCGACCTGCGGCGCCTGCCTCGGCGGCCACATGGGCGTGCTCGCCGCCGGCGAGCGCGCCGTCGCCACCACCAACCGCAACTTCGTCGGGCGCATGGGGCACCCGGAGAGCGAGGTCTACCTCGCCAACCCGTACGTGGCGGCGGCCTCGGCGATCGCCGGCCACGTCGCCACCCCCGACATGGTCGCCGCCGGGCGGCGGAGGGCTGAGCGATGATCTTCGAGGGCACCGTCCACAAGTACGGCCGCGACGTCGACACCGACGTCATCATCCCGGCCCGCTACCTCAACACCAGCGACCCGGCCGAGCTCGCCTCCCACTGCATGGAGGACATCGACGCCGGCTTCGTCGCCCGGGTGAAGCCGGGCGACATCATCGTCGCCGGCGAGAACTTCGGCTGCGGCAGCTCGCGCGAGCACGCCCCGGTGGCGATCAAGGCGGCGGGCGTGAGCTGCGTCGTCGCCGCCTCGTTCGCGCGCATCTTCTACCGCAACGCCTTCAACACCGGGCTGCCGATCGTGGTCTGCCCGGAGGCCGCGCGCGAGGCCGAGGCCGGCGACCGGCTGCGGGTCGACGTCGTCGCCGGCCGGGTCGAGAACCTGACCAGGGGCACGACCTACGCCGCCGACGCCTACCCCGAGTTCATGCGCGAGCTGGTCGAGAGCGGCGGTCTGCTGCCCTACGTGCGTCGCCGGCTCGAGACCGAGGCCGGCGCCTGAGCGGCGCGCGGAGCGGACAGAGAGACAGACGGAGTTCGACAGAGACAGACAGCGACACACCCAGAGACAGGTAGCGACACACACAGAGACAGGCAGCGACATGGACACCGACATCGACATGGAGACAGTGGAGTCTCCTTCGTCGGCAGAGAGAGGGACCATGGGGAAGACCTACAAGATCGCGGTGCTGCCGGGCGACGGCACGGGGCCCGAGGTGGTCGCCGAGGGTTTGAAGGTCCTGCAGGCCGCCGCCGCCAAGCACCGGTTCGCGCTCGACCTGACGCACTACGACCTGGGCGGCGAGCGCTACCTGCGCACCGGCGAGATCCTGCCGGACGCGGTCGTCGACGAGCTCAAGGGCGTCGACTCGATCTACCTCGGCGCCATCGGCCACCCCGACGTCGCGCCCGGCATCCTCGAGAAGGGCCTGCTCCTCCGCCTGCGCTTCGAGCTGGACCAGTACATCAACCTGCGTCCCGTGCGTCTCTACCCCGGGGTCGAGACTCCGCTGAAGGACAAGGGCCCCAAGGAGATCGACTACACCGTGGTCCGCGAGAACTCGGGCGACGTGTACGCCGGCGGCGGCGGCGTGATGATGAAGGGCACGCCGCACGAAGTCGCCGTGCAGAACATGCTGTACAGCCGCGCCCAGGTCGACCGCTGCCTGCGCTGGGCGTTCGAGTACGCGCGCCAGCACGGCCGGAAGGCGCGCGGCCTCGGCCCGGACAACACGCTCGGCCTGGTGGGCAAGACCAACGTGCTGACCTACGTCTACGACCTCTGGTTCCGCCGCTTCAACGAGATCGGCGAGGAGGAGTACCCGGACGTCAAGCGCGAGTACTACCACGTCGACGCCACCTGCATGTGGATGGTCAAGAGCCCGGAGTGGTTCGACGTCCTCGTGACCGGCAACATGTTCGGCGACATCATCACCGACCTGGGCGCCATCACCCAGGGCGGGATGGGCGTCGCGGCCGGGGGCAACATCAACCCCGAGGGCGTCAGCATGTTCGAGCCCATCGGCGGTTCGGCGCCCAAGTACACGGGTCTCGGCGTGATCAACCCCGTCGCCGCCATCGTGGCCGGCGCTATGATGCTGGACACGCTGGGCGAGAGCCGGGCGGCGCAGGACGTCGAGAGCGCCGTGGCCGAGGTCACCGGCACGAAGATGAAGGGCATGGCCTCCGGCCAGATGGGCTACTCGACGTCCGAGGTCGGCGACCTCGTGGCCGAGCGCGTCTGACGGTGCCGGAGAGCCACGCCACCCCTTGAGGAGGGACTGAAGCCGCCGCGCGGAGCGCGCGTGAAGGTCAGGAGGACCGATGCCCATCCCCGAAGTCGACAAGATCTGGATGAACGGCAAGCTGGTGCCGTGGCACGAGGCGAAGACCCACGTCCTCACGCACGCGCTCCACTACGGCTCCGGCGTCTTCGAGGGCATCCGTGCCTACGAGACCGAGCGCGGGGCTGCCGTCTTCCGCCTGACCGAGCACCTCGAGCGCCTGCGCCGCTCCGCCAAGCTGTACTACATGGAGCTGCCGTACACGGTGGCCGAGCTCGCCCAGGCGACGAAGGACGTGATCGCGGCCAACGGGCTCGAGGCCTGCTACATCCGCCCGCTCGCCTACCGTGGCTACGGCGAGATGGGCCTCTACCCGCTCCACGCGCCGGTCGAGGCGGTCATCGCCGTCTGGCCCTGGGGCGCCTACCTCGGCGATGACGGCGTGCGGCACGGCATCCGCGCCAAGGTGTCGAGCATCCAGGCGCTCGGCCACACGCAGCTCGCCCGCGCCGCCAAGGCCACGGGCCAGTACCTGAACAGCATCCTCGCCAAGATCGAGGTCACGAACGCCGGGTACGACGAGGCGATCATGCTCGACGCCGCCGGCCACGTCTGCGAGGGCTCGGGCGAGAACCTCTTCCTCGTCCGTGACGGTGTGCTGTACACGCCGTTCCCGGCCGACGGGGTGCTCGAGGGCATCACCCGGGACACCGTGCTGCGGCTGGCCGCCGACGAGGGCATCGAGGCGCGCGAGCGCACGCTCGTGCGCAGCGACCTCGTCGTCGCCGACGAGCTCTTCCTGACCGGCACGGCGGCCGAGATCGTCCCGATCCGCGAGGTCGACGACCACGTCATCGGCGACCCCGGCCCGGTCACGCGCCGCATACAGCACCGCTACCGGGAGCTCGTCGAGGGCCGCGACGCGGCCTTCGCGCACTTCCTCGACTACGTCGAGGCCTGACGGGACGCGAGCCGACGGCTCGATGACGGAGGCGACGATGGGCGACCAGACGATACAGCTCTACGACACCACCCTGCGGGACGGCATGCAGCAGGAGGGCATGTCGGTCTCGGTCGACGAGAAGGTGCGCATCGCCCTGCGCCTCGACGAGCTCGGCCTGCACTTCATCGAGGGCGGGTTCCCGGCCTCGAACCCCAAGGAGGCCGAGTTCTTCACCCGCATGGAGCGCGAGCGCCTGCGCCAGGCGCGCCTCGTCGCCTTCGGCATGACGCGCCGCAAGGGCCTGCGCGCCGAGGACGACCCGAACCTGCGCGTGCTCGCCGACGCAGCGCCCGAGACGGTCGCCGTCGTCGGCAAGACCTGGGAGCTGCACCTCGCCCAGGTGCTGCACGTCGACCGCGACGAGAACCTGCGCATGATCGCCGAGAGCGTCGCCTTCCTCGTCGCGCAGGGCAAGCACGTGGTCTACGACGCGGAGCATTTCTTCGACGCCTACGCCGACGACGCCGAGTACGCGCTGGCGACCCTGCGCACGGCCGAGGAGGCGGGCGCCGAGGTGCTCTGCCTGTGCGACACCAACGGCGCCGCCCTGCCGCCTTTCGTCGCCGGCGCCGTCGCCACGGTCTGCGGCGCGCTCGGGACGACGGTCGGCGTGCACATCCACAACGACAGCGACTGCGCCGTCGCCAACAGCCTGGTCGCCGTCGACGCCGGCGCGCGCCAGGTGCAGGGCACGATCAACGGCTACGGCGAGCGCTGCGGCAACGCCAACCTGGTCTCCATCATCCCGGCCCTGCAGCTCAAGATGGGGCTCCCGGCGCTCGACGCGGCGCAGCTCGAGCGGCTCACCGAGACCGCCCACTTCGTCGCCGACGTCTGCAACATGACGGTCTCGGCGCACGCGCCCTACGTGGGCCGCGCCGCCTTCGCCCACAAGGGCGGCCTGCACGTCGCCGCGATCAGCGGCGCGCCGCGGACCTTCGAGCACGTCGACCCGGTCTGCGTCGGCAACGAGGAGCGGGTCCTGCTCTCCGAGCTCTCCGGCAAGGGGGCGATCGTGCGCAAGGTGCACGACATGGGCCTCGTGCTCGAGGACACGGACGAGCGCGTCGCCGGCGTGCTGCACAGCCTCAAGGACCGCGAGCACCGCGGCTACCACTACGAGGCCGCCGACGCCTCGCTCGAGCTGCTCGTGCGCGACGCGCTGGCGCCGCACGAGCCGCTCTTCAGGCTGGAGAGCTTCCGCGTGATCGTCGAGAAGCGCGAAGACGGGCGCGCCGTCGTCGAGGCGACGATCAAGGTGCACCTCGGCGGCGAGCGCCTGATCAGCACCGCCGAGGGCAACGGCCCGGTCAACGCGCTCGACACCGCGCTGCGCCAGGTCATCGTCGCCAAGTACCCGCACCTCGCCGACATCGAGCTCGTCAACTACAAGGTCCGCATCCTCGACGAGAACCACGGCACCGGGGCCGTGACCCGCGTGCTCCTCGACGCCAGCGACGGCGAGACGACCTGGGGCAGCATCGGCGTCTCGGAGAACATCATCGAGGCCAGCTGGGAGGCGCTCGTCGACTCGATCGAGTACGGCATGCTGCGCTCACAGGAGCGCGGGTGAGCGCGGCCGGCGCCGCCACGGGCGGCCCGTCGGGCGCGACGCCGCCCGGTGCCCCGGATGACCCGTCGGGCGCGACGCCGCCCGGCGCCCCGGACGACCCGTCGGGCACGACCCCGCCCGACGTCCCGTCGAGCCCTCCCGACGGCGCCTTCGGGCGTCTCTCGGTCGGCATGCACGTGCATGACTGCCGCTTCGCCGGCGGCGTGGCCGTGCTGCTCGACCGGCCGGCCTACGACCCGGACGCGGTCGAGGTCGGCGCCACCGACCTCGGCCGCGTGCGCCTGCTGGCTCCGGTCGTGCCGGGCAAGATCGTCGCCGTCGGCCTCAACTACGCCGCCCACGCGGCCGAGTTCGACAGCGAGTCGGCGGCCGAGCCGATCCTCTTCCTCAAGCCGCGCACGTCGCTGATCGGGCCGGGCGACGGCATCGTCTTCCCGGCCCGGTCGACGCGCGTCGACTACGAGGCCGAACTCGCGCTCGTGATCGGCCGCCGCTGTCGCGAGGTCTCGCCGGCCGCGGCCGCCGGGTGCGTCGCCGGCTACACCTGCGCCAACGACGTCACGGCTCGCGACCTGCAGGCGCTCGACGGCCAGTGGACGCGGTCCAAGGGCTTCGACACCTTCTGCCCTCTCGGGCCCTGGGTCGTGCCCGACGCGCCGCCGCCCGACGCGCGCGTCGTCGCCCGGCTCGACGGGCGGGTCGTGCAGGAGGGCCTCGTCGGCGACATGCTCGTGAGCCCGCTCGAGCTCGTCGCCTTCGTCAGCGGCGTTATGACGCTGGAGCCCGGCGACGTCGTGCTCACGGGCACGCCGCGGGGCGTCGGCCCGCTGGCCGCCGGCCAGACGGTCACCGTCGAGGTCGGGGGCGTCGGCCGCCTCATCAGCCTCGTCCGCGGCTGAGACTCTCCGCCGCGCGTCGGCCCCGCCGGCGACCGGCGACGCCCCGCGCGTCGGCCCCGCCGCCGGTCGACGCCCCGCCGCATCGACGTCGTCCGCGGCCGACGGCGGGAGGCCCTCGCGGCCTCTCCCCGAGGTGCTAGAATCTGAGACCACCGATGGCCCCTTTCGCTCATCTCCACGTCCATAGCGAGTACTCGCTGCTCGACGGGGCCTGTCGCATCCCCGCCCTGGTCCAGCGCGCCGGCGAGCTCGGCATGGAGGCGGTCGCCCTGACCGACCACGGCACGCTCGGCGGCGCCGTCGAGTTCTACCGCGCCGCGACCGAAGGCGGTCACGGCGTGAAGCCGATCATCGGCCTCGAGCTCTACGTGGTGAACGACCGCCGGGCGCGCGGCGGGGTCAAGGAGCGCTACCACCACCTCACCCTGCTGGCGACCGACAACGAGGGCTACCGCAACCTGGTGAAGCTCTCCACGCTCGCCTTCCTCGAGGGCTACTACTACAAGCCGCGCGCCGACTGGGAGCTGCTCGAGCAGTACCACAGCGGCCTGATCTGCCTCACGGGCTGCATGAGCGGCCGCGTCCCGGTCGCGCTCCGCGACGGCAGGGAGGAGGACGCGCGCGGCCGACCTCGACCGCCTCGTCGGCCTCTTCGGCGCCGACAACGTCTACGTCGAGCTGCAGGACGCCGGCCTGCCCGAGCAGCGCGAGCTGTTACCGCAGCTCGCCGCGCTGGCGGCGCAGGCCGGCCTGCCGACCGTCGCCACCAACGACGTGCACTACCTGCGCCGCGAGGACTCCTACGCCCACGACGCCCTGCTCTGCATCCAGACCCAGAGCTTCCTCGCCGACGAGGACCGCATGCGCCTCTCGAGCGACGAGTTCTACCTCAAGTCGCCCGAGGAGATGGCCGAGCGCTTCACCGAGTACCCCGAGGCGCTGCGCGACCACGCCGAGATCGCCGAGCGCTGCAACGTCGACGCTCGAGTTCGGCACCTACCGGCTGCCCACGTACCCGGTGCCCGACGGGCACGACCGAGAGCTCGTACCTGCGCGAGCTGTGCGAGGCGGGGCTGCGCGCGCCGCTACGGCGCCGACGTCCCGCCCGAGGTCCGCGAGCGCCTCGAGCTACGAGCTCGGCGTCATCGCCGAGATGGGCTTCGACGCCTACTTCCTCATCGTCTGGGACTTCGTCGACTTCGCCAAGCGCGCCGGCATCGCGGTCGGGCCCGGCCGCGGGTCGGCCGCCGGCTCGCATCGTCTCGTACTGCGCTCGGCATCACCGACATCGACCCGCTCAAGTACGACCTGCTCTTCGAGCGCTTCCTCAACCCCGGCCGCAAGTCGATGCCCGACATCGACATCGACTTCTCGGTGCGAGCGCCGCGAGCGAGGTCATCGAGTACGTGGCCGAGAAGTACGGGCGCGACCGCGTCGCCCAGATCATCACCTTCGGCACGATGGCGGCGCGGGCCGCGGTGCGCGACGCCGCCCGGGTGATGGGGCTCCCGTACGGCGTCGGCGACCGCATCGCCAAGATGATCCCCGAGCAGGCGCCGCCGGCGACCTTCGAGGAGGCCATGCTGCCGGGCGGCGAGCTGCGCCCGGCCTACGACTCCGACCCGCAGGTCAAGCAGGTCGTCGACCTGGCGATGTCGCTCGAGGGCCTGATCCGCAACGACTCGATCCACGCCGCCGGCGGTGGTCATCAGCGACCAGCCGCTGACCGAGTACGTGCCGCTGCAGCAGAAGGGCGACGCCGAGGTCGTGACCCAGTTCGCATGGACGACGTCGACGCGGCTCGGCCTGCTCAAGATGGACTTCCTCGGCCTGCGCAACCTCGACGTCATCGAGGACGCCCTCAAGATCATCGCGGCCACGCACGGCGTGCGCATCGACATGGAGACGCTGCCGCTCGACGACGAGAAGACCTACGACATGCTCGCGCGCGGCGACTCCACGGGCGTGTTCCAGTTCGAGTCGGGGGGCATGCGCGACGCCCTCCGCGAGGTCGTCCCGACCGCGTTCGAGGACCTCATCGCCATCGTCGCGCTCTACCGGCCCGGGGCCGATGCAGTACATCCCGGCCTACGCGCGCAACAAGAAGGACCCGGCCTCGGTCGTCTACGACCACGAGGCCCTGCGCCCGATCCTCGAGGCGACCCACGGGGTGACGATCTACCAGGAGCAGTACATGGCGATCGCCCGCCGCGTCGCCGGCTTCAGCCCGGCCCAGGCCGACGACCTGCGCAAGGCGATCGGCAAGAAGGACAAGAAGCTCATGGCCTCGCTCAAGGAGCCCGTTCATGCAGGGGCTCACGGCGAGCGGCGTGCCGCCGGCCGTGAGCCAGCGGCTCTGGGCCAACTTCGAGGCCACCGGCGACTACTCGTTCAACAAGAGCCACGCCGCCTGCTACGCGCTCATCAGCTACCGCACCGCCTGGCTCAAGGCGAACTACCCGGTCGAGTACATGGCGGCGCTCGATCTCGAGCGTCATGAACACCAAGGACAAGGTGCCCTTCTACGTCCACCTGTGCCGTGAGATGGGCATCGAGGTGCTGCCGCCCGACGTCAACGAGAGCGCCAACGACTTCACCGTGGTCGAGGGCAAGATCCGCTTCGGGCTCAACGCCGTGAAGGGCGTGGGGGTGGGCGCGATCGAGGCGATCGTCGCCGCCCGCGGCGGCGAGCCCTTCGCCTCGATCTACGACTTCTGCGCCCGCGTCGACTCGCAGCACGTCAACAAGCGCACCCTCGAGGCGCTGATCAAGGCGGGCGCCTTCGACTCGACCGGCGACCCCAGGCGCGGCATGCTCGACGCGCTGCCGGCGGCGATGGCCGACGGCGAGCGCCGGCGCAAGGACCGCGCCCAGGGGCAGGGCGGGCTCTTCGAGATGATGGCCCCCGACGACAGCGCCGCGCAGGCGCCGGCGGTGCCGTCGCGTGAGTACGACCAGGCCACGCTGCTGCGCCTCGAGAAGGAGGCCCTCGGCCTCTACGTCTCGGCGCATCCGCTCAAGGGTCTGCGCCAGCAGCTGCGCGACGAGATCGACATGCCGGTGTCGGCGCTCGACGACGCCGCCGACGGGTCGATCCTGTGGACCGGCGGCGTGATCACGAGCGCCCAGAAGAAGGTCAACCGCCAGGGCGGGGTCTGGCTCGTCTTCCGCCTCGAGGACGTCGACGGCGGCTGCGAGTGCATCTGCTGGGCCAGCACGTACGAGCAGTTCCGCGACCTGCTGGCCGAGGACGCGATCGTCAAGGTCAAGGGGCGCGTCGACCGCAAGACCCAGGACGAGGTGAAGCTGATGGTGCTCGACGCGCAGCCGTTCGGCGGCGTGAGCGAGTACCACCCGCTCACCGTGACCATCGACGCGGGGCGCGTGCCGGCCACGGCGCTCGGCGAGATCAGGCAGGTGCTGGCCGACTTCCCCGGGGAGGTGCCGGTGGTGCTCAACATGGTCCGCGGCGACGAGAGGGCGCGCCTGCGGGTCGGCGACGGGCTGCGGGTGTCGCCCGCCTCCGGCCTGTACGCCGAGCTCAAGGCGCTGCTCGGCGAGAGCTGTATCGAGCTCGGCGGGTTCCCCTGCAGCGAGGCGGTGGGTCGGTGATCCCCGAAGGCATGCAGGACATCCTCGCGGCCGAGGTGGCCCAGCTGCGCGGCATCGAGGCCGCCGTCCGTGAGCGCTTCGCCGCCTACGGCTACGACGAGGTGCGCCTGCCGATCCTCGAGTTCGCCGAGACCTTCGAGCGCCTCGAGGACGACACCCTCGAGGCCGGCTACCGGGTGTTCGGCGAGCACGGCCGCCAGCTCATGCTGCGCACCGACCTGACGGTCGGCGTCGTGCGCATGGCGGAGAGCCGCTACCGCGGCAAGCCGCTGCCGCTGCGCTTCTCGTACCTCGGCTCCGCCTGCCGGCCCTGGGCGCCGCAGCGCAGCCAGGACGGCGAGTTCGTGCAGGCCGGCGTCGAGCTGCTCGGCGACGGCTCGGCGGCGGCCGACGCCGAGGTGGTGACCCTGCTCTGCGACGTGCTCGCCTCCCTGGGCCTGCGCGAGCACCGGGTGGTGGTCGGCACCATGGCGTTCAGCGCCGCCCTCGTCGAGTCGTTCGGCATCGGCGCCGACGACGCAGCAGGCCCTGCTCGACGCGCTGCACGACCGCGACTACCCGCTCCTCGAGACGATCCTCGACAACGTCGGCGTCGACGACGAGGCGCGCCGCGCCCTGCAGCAGACCGTCGACGTGAGCGGGGCGCGCGAGGTGCTCGCCCACGCCCGGCGGCTCTCGCGCACGGTCTCGATGGAGCAGGCGGTGGGCCGGCTCGAGACCGTGCGCGACCTGGTCGCGGCCGCGGGGTACGAGGACGCTCTCGCCTTCGACCTCGGCCTCTTCCAGGACCTGGCCTACTACACGGGGATCGTCGTCGAGGCGTACGCCCCCGGGGTGGGGCTGCCCATCGCCACCGGCGGGCGCTACGACGGTCTCGGCGCGCACTTCGAGTGGGACGTGCCGGGCGTCGGCGTCGCGCTGTCGGTCGACAGGCTGCGGCTCGCGCTCGAGGAGGCGGGCGTCGCGCTGACGGCCCTCGCCCCGCCGCTCCAGTTCGTCGGCGGCCTCGAGCTGCCGGAGCAGACGAGGGAGCTGCGGCAGGGCGGCCTCGCCGTCGCGGCGCTGCCCGCCGCCGGCCGGCCCGCGGCCGGGGCCGGTCCTTCGTCACGAGCGCGGGCGCTACGAGCTGGAGCCGCTCGACGGGGCTCCCGTGAGCGGCTCGTGGCGCGACGTGCTGCAGGCCCTGGGGCTCAGGTGAGACTCGGGATCGCGCTCGGCCCGCCGAAGCGCACGGCCGCCGCGGTCGAGCTCGCGGTGCGCGCCGGGGTCCCGGCGGAGCCGCTTCGCGGGCTCGCGCGGCCCGAGCTCGTCGTGGGCGGCGGCCACACGGTCGCGCTCGCCCGACCCGGCGACCTTCTGACCCTCTGCCGGCGCGACGCCCTCGACGCGGCGATCCTCGGCGCCGAGGTGCTCCTCGAGCGCGGCCCCGAGGTGGTCGAGCTGCTCGACCTCGAGGTGGGACAGGCTCGGCTCGTGGCGGCCGTGTGTCCCGCAGGTGACGGCGAGGCCCCCGGTGGGGGCAGTGGTGGCGAGCTCCCGCGGCGCCCGCTCGTGGCCACCGCGCACCCGCGGCTGACGCGGCGCTACCTCGAGGCGCACGGCTGCCAGCCACGGCTGGTCGAGTTCGTCGACGAGCCGTGGCTCGCCGGCAGGCTGCTCCGCCTCGACCTGGTCGTCGGGCTGGTCGACGAGGGCGAGGAGCCGGAGCCCCCGTTCGCCGTTCGCGGCGAGGTCGCCGCCGGCGGCCTGCGCCTGGTCGCGGGCCTCGCCGCCCACGCCCTGCGCGGCGCCGAGCTGGCGGCGTTCGCGCGCCGCGCGCGGGGGGCGGTCGCCTCGTGAGGACGATCGCATGGCCGGGCGACGCGGCACGGGTGGTCGCCGAGCTGCGCACCTTGGCGCCCCCGGCCGGGGCGGTGCGTGAGGCGGTCGCGGCGATCGTCGCCGACGTGCGCGAGCGCGGGGACGTCGCCGTGCGCGAGTGGACCGGGCGCCTCGACGGGGTCGAGCTCGGCGACGAGTACGCGGTGCCGGCGTGCAGACCTGGGGGCCGCACTGGCCGCCGCGGCGCCGGCGCTGCGCGCCGCCCTCGAGCTGGCGGCGGCCAACATCCGCGCCTACCACGAGCACGAGGCCCCCGGGCCCTGGCGGGCGACGCTGGCCCAGGGTCAGGTCGTCGGGCAGGAGGTCGTGCCGGTCGCGGTCGCCGGGCTCTACGTGCCCGGCGGTCTCGCCGACTACCCGTCCTCGGTGCTCATGACGGTGCTCCCGGCGCAGGTCGCCGGCGTCGATCGTGTGGTCGTCTGCTCGCCGCCGCGCCCCGGCGGCGGCGTCGCGCCCGGCGTGGCCGCCGCCTGCGCCCTGCTCGGCGTCGCGCACGTCTACCCGGTCGGCGGGGCGCAGGCGGTGGCGGCGATGGCCCTCGGCACGGGTGTGGTCCCGCGCTGCGACGTGATCGCCGGCCCGGGCAACGCCTACGTGACCGAGGCCAAGCGGCAGCTCGTCGGCGAGGTCGGCATCGACGGGCTCGCCGGCCCGAGCGAGGTGCTCGTCGTGGCCGCGGCCGGCGCCGACCCCGAGTGGCTCGCCGCCGACCTGCTGGCGCAGGCCGAGCACGGCGCCGGCGCCATGGCCTGTCTCGCCGACGTCGGCGGCACGCTGTCCGAGCCCGTGCGCGCGGCCGTCGAGCGCCTCGGCGCCGAGCTCGGCCTGGGCCACGAGCAGCTCGTCGCCGTCGCCTGCCCCGACCTCGACGCGGCGCTCGAGCTCTGCGCGGCCTTCGCCCCCGAGCACCTCGAGCTGCACCTCGACGACGCGGCCGCGCTGGTGCCGCGGGTGCGCAACGCCGGCGCCGTCTTCGTCGGCCCCAACGCGGCGACGGCCTTCGCCGACTACGCCGCCGGCAGCAACCACGTGCTGCCCACCGGCGGCGTCGCGCGCTTCGGCCAGGGCCTGTCGGTCGCGCATTTCCAGCGCCGCGTGGCTGTGGTAGAACTTGACGACGCCGCGGCGGCCGCCCTCGCCGGCGCCGTGGCGACGATCGCCGAAGAGGAGGGCTTGCGCGCCCACGCGCGCTCGGCGGCCCTCCGTGCCGCCCGCCCCGGGGAGCTGCCATGACGCCACGCCGCGCAGAGGTCCGCCGCACCACGAAGGAGACCGACATCGCCCTCAGCCTCGCCCTCGACGGCTCGGGTGCGGCCGAGGTCGCGACCGGCATCGGGTTCCTCGACCACATGCTCGAGCTCTTCGCCCACCACGGCGGCTTCGACCTCACGCGTGCGCGCCGAGGGCGACCTCGAGGTCGACGGCCACCACACGGTCGAGGACATCGGCCTCACGCTTGGGTCAGGCGTTGCGCGAGGCGGTCGGCGACAAGGCCGGCATCCGCCGCTACGGCTCCTGCCTGCTGCCCATGGACGAGGCCCTCGCCATGGTCGTCGTCGACCTGTCGGGGCGACCGTTCTTCGCCCACGACCTGCAGCTGACCGGCCTGCGCATCGGCGAGTTCGACGCCGACCTCACGGCGCACTTCCTGCGCTCGCTGGCCACCCAGGCCGGGGCGACGCTGCACGTGCGCCTGCTCGCCGGCAGCGACCCGCACCACATCGTCGAGGCGGTCTTCAAGGGCACGGCGCGGGCGCTCGCCGCGGCCGCAGGCCGCGGCGAGCGCGGCGACGCCGTGCCCTCGACCAAGGGCGTCCTCTGACCCCGGGAGGCTCCGTGGCCGCGCCGCGGCTCGTCGTCGTCGACTACGGCATGGGCAACCTCGCCAGCGTGGCGAAGGCGCTCGAGCGCGCCGGCGCCGCGGTCACGGTGAGCGACGCGCCGGAGGCGGTGCGCGCCGCCGGCGCCGTCGTCCTGCCCGGCGTCGGCGCCTTCCGCGACGCCGTGGCGCGCCTCGACGCCTCGGGGCTCGGCGCCGCCGTCGTCGAGCGCATCGCCGCCGGCGTGCCCTTCCTCGGCGTCTGCCTCGGCCTGCAGCTGCTCTTCGAGAGCAGCGCCGAGGGCGGCCGCCGGCCCGGTCTGGGGGTGCTGCGCGGCACCGTGGAGCGCCTCGAGACGGGGCTCAAGGTGCCGCACATCGGCTGGAACACGCTCGAGTGGCGGCCGGCCGGCGCCGGCATGGCCGCCGGCCTGCCGGCGCCGGCCGCGGTCTACTTCGTGCACTCGTACGCCGCCGTCCCCGCCGACCGCGGCGTGGTCGCCGCGGTCACCGACTACGGCGGCCCGCACGTCGCGGCAGTGGCGCGCGACAACGTCTGGGCGGTACAGTTCCACCCTGAGAAGAGTTCGGCGGTCGGGCTGCGCCTGCTGCGCAACTTCGTGACCGCCGCGGCGCGGGGAGGCTGAGCGCTCATGATCGTGTTCCCGGCGATCGACATCCAAGGCGGCAAGGCCGTGCGCCTGCGGCGCGGCGACTTCGACGACGCCACCGTCTTCTCCGACGATCCGGTGGCCCTCGCCCAGCAGTGGCAGGCGCAGGGCGCCGAGGCGCTGCACGTGATCGACCTCGACGCGGCACGCACCGGCGAGCTCGTCAACTTCGAGATCGTCGAGCGCATCGTCGCGCGCCGTCAGCCTGCCCGTCCAGTACGGCGGGGGTATCCGCAGCCCCAAGAGCCTTGCCCTCGTCGCCGGCATCGGCGTGCGCTGGGTGGTCATGGGCACGGCCGCCATCACCGCGCTCGACCTGCTGCAGGACGCCGTCAACTGGCTCGAGGACCGGCTCGTCGTCGGCCTCGACTGCACCGACGGCATGGTGGCGACGCACGGCTGGCAGGAGCGCACGCAGATGAGCGCCATCCGCTTCGTCAAGGTGCTCGAGCAGCACGGCGTGCGCCGCGTGGTCTACACCGACGTCGCCCGCGACGGCATGATGGGCGGCCCCAACCTGATCGGGCTGCGCGACATGGCCGAGGCCACGTCGCTCGAGGTCATCATGTCCGGCGGCGTGGCGCTCCTCGACGACCTCCGTCGCCTGCGCCGCCTGCAGGCGCCCAACGTCGTCGGCGTGATCCTCGGCCGGGCGCTGTACGAGAAGGCGTTCACGCTCGCCGAGGCGATGGACGTCGTTCGCGCCTGAGCGGCGCCGGGCGTGCACTGCAAGCGCATCATCCCCTGCCTCGACGTGCGCGAGGGCCGCGTCGTCAAGGGCGTCAACTTCGTCGGCCTGCGTGACGCCGGCGACCCGGTGGAGCTCGCGGCGCGCTACGACGCCGAGGGCGCCGACGAGCTCGTCTTCCTCGACATCACCGCCTCGCACGAGCGCCGCGAGATCATCGACGGACCTGGCTGCGCGCTGCGCCGAGCAGGTCTTCATCCCGTTCACCATCGGCGGCGGGCTGGCGAGCGAGGAGGACGTGCGCGCGATCCTCGCCGCCGGCGCCGACAAGGTGACGATGAACACGGCCGCGGTCGAGGACCCCGGGCTCGTCCGGCGCTGCGCCGAGCGCTTCGGCTCGCAGTGCATCGTGGTCGCCATCGATGCGAAGCGTGTGGCCGGGACGGATCGGCAGCGGGCCCGGGCGCCGTTCGGGCCCCGGGGGGTGGCGCGGCGTCGGCTGGCGCCGAAGGAGCGGGCGGGGAGGAGCGGCCCGGGCGGGGAGGAGGGCCCGGCGTCGCGCTGGGAGGTCTACGTGCACGGCGGGCGCACCCCGACCGGCATCGACGCCCTCGAGTGGGCCGTGCGCGCGGCCGAGCTCGGCGCCGGCGAGTTCATGCTCACGAGCATGGACAGGGACGGCACCCTCGACGGCTACGACCTCGAGCTCACCCGCGCCGTCGCCCGCGCCGTCGACGTCCCGGTCATCGCTTCCGGTGGGGTGGGCACGCTCGAGCACCTCGCCGAGGGTCTCACCGAGGGCGAGGCCGACGCCGTGCTCGCCGCCTCGATCTTCCACTACGGCACGTACTCGATCGCCGAGGCGCGACGCTTCCTCGCCGCGCGCGGCATCCCCGTGCGCCCGGTGCAGGACGCGGCGTGAGCGCGGCCGGCCCGCGACGCATCGACCTCGGCGCCATCGGCGCCGGCGAGGCGCTCGAGCTGGCGGCCGACGCTGGCCGCGGCGCAGCTCGCCTGCTTCCCGACCGACACGGTGTACGGCGTCGGCGGCGTGCTCTCGCCGGCGGTCGTCGCGGCGGTCACGGCGGCCAAGGGTCGCGAGCCCTCGAAGCCCCTGCAGGTGGTCTTCCCGGCACGCGAGCTGCTGCTGGCGACGGTGCCGCTGGGGCGCCGGCTGCGCGACGCCTGCCGGCGCCTCCTGCCCGGCCCCGTCACCCTGCTCGTGCCGTACCCCGGCGACTGGTCGGTGCCGCCGCCCGGCGAGGTGCGCACCGAGCGTCGTCGGCGCCTCGGCCGGTCGGAGACGGTGGTCGTGCCGACGCTGGGTGTCCGCGTGCCGCGCTGGCCCGGCGACGCACGCCTGCTCCAGACGCTGCCGTACCCGCTCGTCGCCTCGAGCGCCAACCGCAGCGGCGAGCGGCCCGCGACCGCGCTCGCCGAGATCGACGCCGCACTGCTGGAGGCCTGCGACCTGGTGCTCGACGCCGGTCCGGTCGCCGGCCTCGCCTCGAGCGTCGTCGACCTCAGCACCTACGAGGACGACGGGCGCTGGCGCCTGCTGCGCCCGGGACCGTGGGACGCGGGGACCATCGAGAAGTTGCTGACGAAGAAGCGCGACGACCTGCCGGCGCCCTGACGCCGTGTCCCGGGAGGGTGCGCGTCGCGAGGCCGTGGCGCCGGAGCCTGTCGCAGCGCTCCCTCGCGACGCCGTGGCGCCGGAGCCGGGCGCGGCGCACCCACACGGCGCTCCGGCGCGCTCGCAGCGCTCGCCGTCGTCACGGCTGTCGCCGGGCGGTGCCGCTGGTAGAATCCGGGCGTTGAGCGGCCGGTGCGACGCGGTGCGTCGCCGGCCGCGCGTCACGCTCTCGAGAGGAGGCCTCACGTGAAGCTCGCCGCCGGCAGCGATCACGCAGGGTTCAGCATCAAGGACGCCGTGGTGCGCCGCCTGCGCGCCCAGGGCCACGTCGTCGTCGACCTCGGCGCCACCGACGGCGAGACGTCGGTCGACTACCCGGATTACGCCCACGCCGTCGCCGCCATGGTCGAGAGCGGCGAGGCCGAGCGCGGCGTCCTCGTCTGCGGCACCGGGCTCGGGGTGTGCATGGCGGCCAACCGCCACCACGGCGTCCGCGCGGCCGTGGCCACGACGCCGCACCTCGCCGAGATGTCCCGGCGCCACAACGACGCCAACGTCCTCTGCCTCGCCGGTCGCATCCTCTCCGAGGAGGAGGCCTGGGCGGTGACCGAGGTGTGGATGGCGACGCCGTTCGAGGGCGGGCGCCACGCCCGCCGTGTGGAGGGCATCGAGGGCGAGGGGCGGGGCGGGTGACACCGCACCGCGTCGTCGGGCGGGAGTGGCGGCGGCAGCCGATCTACGAGCTCGACCCGGTCCTCAACCAGCTCCTGCGCGCCGAGCTCGTCCGCCAGCAGGAGACCCTCGAGCTCATCGCCTCCGAGAACTTCGCCAGCCGCGCCGTCCTCGAGGCCACCGGCTCGGTGCTCACCAACAAGTACGCCGAGGGCTACCCCGGGGCGCGCTACTACGGCGGCTGCGAGGTCGTCGACGAGGTGGAGCAGCTCGCCATCGACCGCTGCAAGGCGATCTTCGGCGCCGAGCACGTCAACGTGCAGCCGCACTCCGGCTCGTCGGCCAACCTCGCCGTCTACTTCGCCCTGCTCGATGCCGGCGACACCGTCATGGCGATGGAGCTCGCGCACGGGGGTCACCTGACCCACGGCCTCGAGCTCAACTACTCCGGGCGCACGTACCGCTTCGTGCCCTACCACGTGCGCCGCGACACGGAGACGATCGACTACGACGAGGTCCGGGCGCTGGCGCTCGAGCACCGGCCGCGGCTCATCGTCTGCGGGTACAGCTCGTACCCGCGGATCATCGACTTCGCCGCCTTCCGTCAGATCGCCGACGAGGTCGGCGCCCTGCTCATGGCCGACATCGCCCACGTCGCCGGCCTCGTGGCGGCGGGGGCCCACCCCAACCCGGTGCCGTACTGCGACGTGGTCACGAGCACCACGCACAAGACGCTGACGGGGCCGCGCGCCGGCCTCATCATGTGTCGCGGCGCGCACGGCGCGGCGATCGACAAGGCCGTCTTCCCCGGCATGCAGGGGGGGCCGCTGATGCACGTCATCGCCGCCAAGGCGGTCTGCTTCAGGATCGCCTCGAGCGAGGAGTTCCAGCGCCTCCAGCGGCAGATCGTCAGCAACGCCTCCGCCCTTGCCGAGACGCTGGCCGAAGGCGGACTGCGTCTCGTCTCCGGCGGCACCGACGTGCACCTCGCCCTCGTCGACCTGCGCAGCGTCGGCATGACCGGCCGCGAGGGCGAGCAGCTTCTCGACTCGGTCAACATCACCGCCAACCGCAACGTCATCCCCTTCGACGACGCGGCCTTCAACGCGACCAGCGGCCTGCGCGTGGGCTCGCCGGCCGTTACCACGCGCGGCTTCGAAGAGGCCGACATGCGGGCCACCGGCGAGCTCGTGCTGCGCGCCATCGCGCACCGGCACGACCCCGGGGCGCTCGGCGTCATCCGCGGCGAGGTCGTCGAGCTCCTCGACCGCTTCCCGCTCTACGAGTTCCTCTGATGGGCGACGGGCCGCAGAC
This sequence comes from uncultured Thermoleophilia bacterium, assembly GCA_963814545.1. Lineage (GTDB taxonomy): Bacteria > Actinomycetota > Thermoleophilia > UBA2241 > UBA2241 > UBA2241. The sequence goes on from CAWFDC010000009.1 coordinate 84,631, forward strand.
CGCCGGCCCAGCGCCCGGCCGCCCGGAGCGGCCGAGCTGGGACGAGTACTTCCTCCAGCTCGCCCGCCAGGCGGCCACCCGCTCGACCTGTCTGCGGCGCCAGGTCGGCGCCCTGCTGGTGCGCGACAAGCGCATCCTCGCGACGGGCTACAACGGCGCGCCCCGCGGCGTGGCGCACTGCCTCGAGGTGGGCTGCCTGCGCGAGCAACTCGGCATCCCGTCGGGCGAGCGCCAGGAGCTGTGCCGTGCCATCCACGCCGAGCAGAACGCCATCATCCAGGCCGCCCTCCACGGGGTCGCCATCGAGGGCGCGACCCTGTACACCACGCTCCACCCCTGCGTCCTCTGCGCGAAGATGCTGATCAACTGCGGCGTGCGTGAGATCCACTACCTCGAGGGCTACCCCGACGAGCTGTCGCGGTCGCTGCTCGACGAGGCCGGCGTGCGGCTGCACAGGGAGACACTGTCATAGGCGGGCTCCTCAGCCTCTCGACCTCGGTGCGCACCGCCGTGCTCGGCTTCGTGCTGGCGGCGGTGCTCGTCTACCTGCTGACGCCGCTCATGGCCCGCCTCGCCCACCGCGCCGGCGCCGTCGATTTGCCCACCGACGAGCGTCGCATGCACATGGCCGCGATCCCGTTGCTCGGCGGGCTCGCGATCTACGCCGCGTGGCTGGTCTCGACGGTCCTCCTGGTCGACGTCACGCGCCCGGTCTGGGGGATCATCGGCGGCGCGACGATCGTCGTCGCCGTCGGGCTGTACGACGATCTCTACGAGCTCGAGCCCATCCTCAAGTTCATCGGCCAACTGCTGGCGATCGGGGTGGCGATCTACTTCGAGGTACGCATCACCCGTGTCGCCGTACCCTTCACCGACGTCTTCATCCACTTCCCGACGATCCTCTCCATCCTGGTCACCGCGGTGTGGATGGCGGCGATCATCAACATGGTCAACTTCATCGACGGCCTCGACGGCCTGGCCGCCGGCGTGTGCGCGATCTCCGCCCTCACCTTCAGCGTGATCTCGCTCTCGACGGGGTTCCCGACCATGGGCATCGTCGCCGCCGTGCTCGCCGGGGCGACCTTCGCCTTCCTGCGCTTCAACTTCCACCCGGCGAGCATCTTCATGGGCGACGCCGGGTCGATGCTGCTCGGCTTCACCCTCGGCGCGATCAGCGTGCAGAGCCCCTTGAAGAGCACGGCGGCCGTCGCCCTCGTGCTGCCGCTGCTCGTGCTCGCGGTGCCGTTCACCGACCTCTTCCTCATCGTCTGGCGCCGCTGGAAGAGAGGCGTGCCCTTCTACTCCGCCGGGCAGGACCACGTCCATCACGACCTCGTCCTCGTGCACGGCTTCTCGCAGCGCAAGAGCGTGCTCCTGCTCTACGGCTGGTGCCTGCTCCTCAACGGTCTGGCGATCGCCATGCAGCGCGGGTCGGCCCTGGGGATCGCCGTCCTCGGGGCGACCTCCGCCGTCGCCACCGTCTACATGTTCCGCCTCCTCACCCGCTTCCGCTCCGTGAGGCGCGACAGCGGCGGACGGCTCGTGCGTGACGACGGCGACGGCGAGGGAGATACTGAGCGTGGGGCTGAGGGTTAGAGCTCCGTTGCGGGCGCACGACGCGACAGGTAGAGTGTGACATCTCAGCGCAGAGGCGACGGTGAGGGGAAGGGCGGCAAGCCGAAGTCGTCGGCGTCCGCCGAGTCGGTGGCGTTCCTGCTGCTCGGCGGCGTGGTGACCGGCATCGCCGTCGGAGGGGGCATCGACTACGCTCTCGGCACCTTCCCTCTGACGACGGCGATCGGGGTGTTCGTCGGATTCGCCGTCGCCCTGTACGCGGTGTATCTCGAGACGAAGTGACGACGGCAGGAGGCGGATCGATGCCGCGGCAGGCGCTCATCCCCGTGCTCATCGCCGGTCTCGCCGTGCTCGCCGCCGTCGTGGCGGCGGCCGTGGGCCACCCCGTGTGGGCGGCCGTCGCGGGCATCGCGCTCGTCGCCGTCTACTGGGCGCTCGACGAGCTCGCCTGGCGCCGCGGCGTGCGCGGCGAGTTCGCCGACGCCATCGCCGTGGCCCTCGGCGGCATGGTCCTGCGCATCGCCGCCGTGGTCGGCGGCCTGGTCGTCGTGGCGCTGCTCGCGCGCCCGGCCCTGTCCACCGCGGCGCTGAGCTTCCTCTTCGGCTTCACCGTGTACTTCGCCGTCCGGCTCCTGCTGCTGTCCGGCGCGCTCGGCACCCGTGAGGCGAGGCGCTCGTGAAGCGCGGCCGCCTCTTCGTCATCCTCGCCCTCGTGCTGCTGGGCGCCGTCGTGCTCTTCCTCCTGCCCGGCGGCGAGAGCGCCGAGTTCGACGTGGTCGAGGAGTTCGCGACGCACCCGCTCATCCACCTGCCCTCGATCGGCCCGGTCGACCTCTCGGTCAACAAGACCGTGGTCTACCTGTGGATCACCTTCGGCGTGGTCTGCGTGCTCGCGTTCTTCATCAACCGCGGCGTCAAGCCCGTGCCCGGGCGCTTCCAGTTCGCCATGGAGACCCTCTACGAGCTGGCTCGCGACGGCATCGTCGGCAGTCGTGATGAAGAGCGGCCGCGACACGTGGTTCCCCTACGTCGCGGGGGTGTTCTTCTTCGTCCTCATCAGTCAACCTGGTCGGCCTCGTCCCGCTGCCGTTCGCCGAGCACTGGTCGCTCGGCTTCTACGCGGCCACGGCGAACCTCTACGTGACCCTCTCCCTGGCGCTCTGCACGTTCGTCTTCACGCACTACGCCGGGGTGCGCAAGAACGGCCCGGTGGCCTACGTGCGCAACTGGGCGCCGGCCAGCGCGCCGCCGGTGCTGCGGCAGCTCATCTGGGTCATCCACGCCGTCAGCGAGGTCTTCCGCGTGGTCTCGCTCTCCGTGCGTCTCTTCGCCAACATGCTGGCCGGGCACGCCATCCTCGCGGTGTTCTTCGCCATGGCGCTGATCTTCCAGAACTACGCCGCCGCCCTCCTCCTGCAGGGGGGCTCGGTGCTGATCTACCTGTTCGAGCTCTTCGTCGCCTTCATCCAGGCGTTCATCTTCGCCATCCTCTCCGGGGTGTACATCGGAGGGGCACTCGACCAGGAGCACTAGCCGCTCGACCACGAGGTCTGAGAACCGTCAAGGAGGAAACTGAATGGACGCTGACTCCGCCAAGACTGCTCGCCGCAGGCATCTCGATGGGTGTCGGGTGCCATCGGGCCCGCCCTGGGTCTGGGCATGCTGATCGGCAAGGCGCTCGAGAGCATCGCCCGGCAGCCCGAGGTGTCCGGTGAGATCCGCGTCAACATGTTCATCGGCATCGGCGTGACCGAGGCGGTCGCGCTGTACGCGTTCGTCGTCGCCCTGATCCTGCATCTTCGTCGCCTGAGGCCGCCGAGGACCGCGACCGGACGATCGGAGAGACGCATGCTGAACTCCGAACTGGGGTCTCATCCCTTGGACGCTGCTCACGTTCGGGCTCTCGGTGTTCGTGCTGTGGAAGTACGCCTTCGGGCCCCTGCAGCGCGCGATAGACGGGCGCCGCGCCCGCATCCAGGAGAGCCTCGACACCGCCGAGGAGACGCGCGCCGAGGCGCAGGCCCTGCTCGAGGAGTACAAGGCAGACGCTGGCCGAGGTGCGCAGCGAGGCCGAGGCGATCGTCGAGCGGGCGCGCCTCGCCGGCGACACGGCCAGGGCCGAGATGGTCGACGAGGCGCGGCGGCAGTCCGAACGCATCGTCGAGAAGGCGCAGGAGCAGGTCGAGCGCGACACGCGCAGCGCGCTGCGCGCGCTGCGCTCCGAGGTCGCCGAGCTCACGGCGCTGGCCACCGAGAAGGTCACCGTGCGCAGCCTGAGCGCCGAGGACCACCAGCGCCTGGTCGACGACGCCCTGCGCGAGATCGACCTCGACGGACTGGGGGCGGGGCCCGGCCGATGAGCGAGACTTCCGTCGCCCGCGTGTACGCCCAGGCGCTCTTCGACGCCGCCCGCGAGGCGGGCGCGGTCGAGCGGGTCGGCGGCGAGCTCGGCGAGTTCGTCGCCGCCCTCGCGGCCTCCGCGCCGCTGCGTCACGCCCTGCACGACCCGCAGATCGACTCGGAGGCCAAGCGACGGGTCGTGGGCGAGCTCACCCGCGAGGCGCAGCCGCTGCTGGCGAACACCCTCCAGCTCATGTTGCAGAAGGGGCGCGCGGCGGCGATCCCCGGCCTGGCGGAGCAGCTACGGCCACCTGGCGGCGCGCGAAGCCGAGATCGTGACCGTCGAGGTCACCACGGCGGTGGCGCTGAAGGGCGCCTCGCGCGAGCGCCTCGTCGAGAAGATGCGCGCCGCCACCGGCCGCCGGGTGGAGCTCGCCGAGCGGGTCGACCCGGCGGTGATCGGCGGCCTCGTGCTGCGCGTCGGCGACACCATCGTGGACGGCAGCGTGCGCGCCCGTATCAATCAGCTGCGGCGGCGGCTGCAGACGGCAGAAGTGTGAGGTGACACGACAGTGAAGCTGCGCCCCGAAGAGATCACCGCGGTCCTCAAGGCCCAGATCGAGGGCTACCAGGCCGAGGTCGAGGTCGAAGAGGTCGGCACGGTGCTCGAGGTCGGCGACGGCATCGCCCGCATCTACGGGCTGCGCAACGCCATGGCCGGCGAGATGCTCGACCTGCCGCACGGCGTCACCGGCCTGGTGCTCAACCTCGAGGAGGACAACGTCGGCGTCGTGCTGCTCGGCGAGGACACGCTCATCAAGGAGGGCGACCTCGTCAAGCGCAGCGGCCGCATCCTGCAGGTGCCGGTCGGCGACGCGCTGGTCGGCCGCGTGGTCAACCCGCTCGGCGTGCCGCTCGACGACAAGGGCGCCGTCGAGACCGACGAGTTCCGCCCGGTCGAGTTCAAGGCGCCCGGCGTGGTGCAGCGGCAGCCCGTGCGCGAGCCGCTGCAGACCGGCTCGAAGGCCATCGACGCGATGATCCCCATCGGCCGCGGCCAGCGCGAGCTGATCATCGGCGACCGCCAGACGGGCAAGACCTCGCTCATCGTCGACACCATCATCAACCAGAAGGGCCAGGACGTCATCTGCGTCTACGTGGCCATCGGGCAGAAGGCTCAGCACCGTGATGCAGGTGGTGCAGAAGCTGGAGGAGTACGGCGCCATCGACTACACCATCGTCGTCGCGGCCACGGCCTCCGACTCGGCGCCGCTCAAGTACCTGGCGCCGTACTGCGGCGCCGCCATGGGCGAGCACTTCCTCTACGGCGGCCGGCACGCGGTGTGCTTCTACGACGACCTCAGCAAGCACGCCGACGCCTACCGGCAGATGAGCCTGCTGCTGCGCCGCCCGCCGGGCCGCGAGGCCTTCCCCGGCGACGTGTTCTACCTGCACTCGCGCCTGCTCGAGCGCGCCGTCAAGCTCAGCGACGAGCTCGGCGGCGGGTCGCTCACCGCGATCCCGGTCATCGAGACCCAGGCGGGCGACGTCTCGGCCTACATCCCGACCAACGTGATCTCGCATCACCGACGGCCAGATCTTCCTGCAGAGCGACCTCTTCTACTCCGGTGTGCGGCCGGCCATCAACGTGGGCATCTCGGTGAGCCGCGTGGGCGGCAACGCGCAGATCAAGGCGATGAAGCAGGTCGCCGGGCGCCTCAAGCTCGACCTCGCGCAGTACCGCGAGCTCGAGGCCTTCGCGCAGTTCGGCAGCGACCTCGACGAGTCCACGCGGAAGTCGCTGGCCCGCGGCGAGCGCATGATCCAGCTGCTCAACCAGGGGCGCTTCGACCCGCATGCCGGTCGAGGAGCAGGTCGCGGTGCTGTTCGCCGGCACTCAGGGCTACCTCGACGACGTGCCGGTCGACCGTGTCGCCGCCTTCCGCGAGGAGCTTCGCGTGGCCATGCGCGCCCAGCACGCCGACCTGCTGCGCACGATCCGCGAGCAGAAGGCGCTCACGCCCGAGACCGAGGCCGAGCTCCGCCGCGCGATCGCCCAGTTCCACACCTCGTTCTCGCCAGTGGGCACGATCGCGCCCGCCGCCGCGGCCGCCGGGGAGGGCGACGCCTGAGGTGGCCACCCTGCGCGACATCCGCCGCCGCATCGCGTCGGTCAACAACACGCGCAAGATCACCAAGGCCATGGAGATGGTCGCGGCGGCCAAGCTGCGCCGCGCCCAGAACCGCATCGAGGCCCTTCGCCCGTACGCCGCCGACATGATCGAGATGATGGTCGACCTGGCCACGTACTCGGGCGAGACGAGCGAGTACGCGCTCCTTCAGGAGCGCGACCCCGAGAGCGTCGCCGCCGTCCTCGTGATGACCGGCGACCGCGGCCTCGCCGGGGCGTTCAACGCCAACGTCCTGCGCCGTGCCTTCGAGGTCGAGCGCACGCTGCGCGAGGACGGCCGCGAGACCCGCGTCCTCGCCGTGGGCAAGAAGGGCATCGGTACGCTGCGCTTCCGCCGCTGCACGATCGAGCGCAGCTGGCAGGGGCTCAGCGACCGGCCCGAGTACAACAGCGCCAAGCAGATCGCCGACCACCTCATCGCCCTGTACCTGCGCGGCGAGGTCGACCGCGTGCGGGTGATCTACAACCACTTCGACTCGCCCATGGAGCAGACGCTGGTGGACGAGTCGATCATCCCGGTGCCCCACGAGCGGGTCACCGACGACACCCGCACGGCGCGGCCCGGGGCGTACCTGTACGAGCCCGACCCGGCGACCATCTTCGAGAGGCTGCTGCCGGCCTACGTCGAGATCGCCGTGTACCGCGCCTTGCTCGAGTCGAGCGCCAGCGAGCAGGGCGCGCGCATGACCGCCATGCGCAACGCCAGCGACAGCGCCGAGGAGATGCTCGGCGGGCTGACCCTGGCGCTCAACCGGGCCCGCCAGGCCGCGATCACGCAGGAGATCCTCGAGGTCGTGGCGGGCGCCGACGCCCTCGGGTAGGGGAGGGCGCCGCGCCGTGCCGGCGCGGCGCCGACGACAACGGTGACGAGCGGAGTTGAGCTGATGAACAGAGGCACAGTGGTGCAGGTGATCGGCCCGGTGGTCGACGTGCGCTTCCCCGACGAGCTGCCGGCCATCTACAACGCCGCTCACCATCCCGCTGGAGCGGGCGGACGGCCAGACGGTCGAGCTGGTGTGCGAGGTGCAGCAGCACCTCGGCGACGACAAGGTGCGCGCCGTGGCCATGGACTCGACCGACGGCCTCGGCCGCGGCGTCGAGGTCACCGACACCGGCCAGCCGATCACCGTGCCCGTCGGCGAGCAGACCCTCGGCCGGCTCATCAACGTGATGGGCCAGACCATCGACATGCTCGGCGAGATCGAAGGCGTCGAGCGCTGGCCGATCCACCGCCCGGCGCCCGACTTCGAGTCGCTCGACCCCACCGACGAGATCTTCGAGACCGGCATCAAGGTCGTCGACCTGCTCGCCCCGTACGTCAAGGGCGGCAAGATCGGCCTCTTCGGCGGCGCCGGCGTGGGCAAGACGGTGATCGTCCAGGAGCTGATCCACAACATCGCCGCCGAGCACGGCGGGCTGTCGGTGTTCTGCGGCGTGGGCGAGCGCACGCGCGAGGGCAACGACCTGTGGCTCGAGATGAAGGAGTCGGGCGTCATCGACAAGACGGCGCTCATCTTCGGGCAGATGAACGAGCCGCCGGGCGCCCGCCTGCGCGTCGGCCTCGCCGGGCTCACCGTGGCCGAGTACTTCCGTGAGGAGGGCGGCCAGGACGTGCTCCTCTTCATCGACAACATCTTCCGCTTCGTGCAGGCGGGCTCCGAGGTCTCGGCGCTGCTCGGGCGCATGCCGAGCGCCGTGGGCTACCAGCCCACGCTGGCCAGCGAGATGGGCGAGCTGCAGGAGCGCATCACCAGCACCAAGCGCGGCTCCATCACCTCGGTGCAGGCCATCTACGTGCCGGCCGACGACCTCACCGACCCCGCGCCGGCGGCGACCTTCACGCACCTCGACGCCACGACCGTGCTCTCTCGCGCCGTCTCGGAGAAGGGCATCTACCCGGCCGTCGACCCGCTCGACAGCACCTCGCGCATCCTCAGCCGCGACGCGGTCGGCGACGAGCACTACGAGGTCGCGACCCGCGTGCAGGAGGTCCTGCAGCGCTACAAGGACCTCCAGGACATCATCGCCATCCTCGGCATGGACGAGCTCTCCGACGAGGACAAGGTCGTCGTGCAGCGGGCGCGCAAGATCGAGCGCTTCCTCAGCCAGCCGTTCAACGTCGCCGAGCAGTTCACCGGGCGGCCGGGCAAGTACGTGCCGCTCACCGAGACCGTGCGCGGCTTCAAGGAGATCCTCGAAGGGCACGCACGACGAGCTGCCCGAGCAGGCCTTCTTCATGGTCGGCGGCATCGAGGAGGCCGCCGAGCAGGCGAAGCAGATGAGCGGCCGCGCCGAAGGAGGCTGAGCCCGGCATGGCGGAGCACCCCCCGATCCAGGTCGAGCTGGTCACGCCCGAAGGCGTGGTGTACAAGGACGCCGCGACCCTCGTCGTGCTGACCGGCGTGGAGGGCGAGCTCGGCATCATGGCCGGGCACCAGCCGCTCGTCACCTTGCTCGCCGTCGGCGAGACCCGCATCCAGAAGGCGGACGGCACGTACGACTACGTGGCCACCGGCATCGGCTTCGCCGAGGTGCTCTTCGACCGCGTCCTCATCGTCGTCGACCACGCCGAGGAGGCGGGCCGCATCGACGTCGAGCGCGCCGAGGTGGCGCGGCGGCGCGCCGCCGAGCGCCTGCGCCTGCGCGACGACCCCGAGGCCCGCGCCGAGGTCGACCTGTACCGCGCCGAGCAGGCGCTGCGCCGCGCCGAGAACCGCCTGCACGTCGCCCAGCGGCGCGGCTGACCCGCACGCGGCGGAGACGGCACGGTGGGCGAGGGAACGGACACGATGGTGCCTCAGCACGGGGAGCGGCTGTTCGTCAGGGGGGGCGCCCGCCTCGAGGGCGAGGTCGTCCTCGCGGGCGCCAAGAACTCCGCCCTCAAGCTGCTCGCTGCGAGTCTGCTGACGCCCGAGACCTCGGTCGTCCACCGCGTGCCGCGCATCACCGACGTCGAGCTCATGGTGGAGATGCTGCGCGCCCTCGGCGCGCGCGTCGCCACCGAGGGTGCGACGCTGACGATCGACCCGGGCGGTCGCCTCGAGGGCTGCGCGCCCTACGAGCTGGTGCGTCAGATGCGCGCCAGCATCATCGTGATGGGGCCGCTCGTCGCGCGCCTCGGCGAGGCCACGATCGCCATGCCCGGCGGGTGCAACATCGGCCCGCGGCGCATCGACTTCCACATCCGCGGGCTTGAGAAGCTCGGCGCCCGCATCGACATCGACCACGGTTTCATCAAGGTGCGCGCCGACCGGCTCAAGGGCGCCGTCGTCGCCCTCGACTACCCCAGCGTCGGCGCCACCGAGAACCTGCTCATGGCGGCGACGGCCGCCGACGGCGTCACCAGGATCGAGAACGCCGCCCGCGAGCCCGAGATCGTCGACCTCGCCGCCTTCCTCGGCGCCATGGGCGCCGTCGTCGAGGGCGCCGGCACGAGCACCCTGCAGGTCGAGGGCGGTCACGCCCTCCACGGCGCCGAGCACACCGTCATCGCCGACCGCATCGAGGCCGGCACCTACCTCATCATGGGGGCGGCGACGGCCGGCGACGTCACGGTCTCGGGGCTCGACCCCGTGCACCTCGAGCTCTTCCTCGCCAAGCTGCGCGCCGCCGGGGTCGAGGTCGACGAGGGCGAGCGGCGCATCCGCGCGCGCCGCGACGGCGCGCTCGCCCCGGTCGACATCTCCACCTTGCCGCACCCGGGGTTCGCGACCGACCTGCAGGCCCAGATCATGGTGCTGCTCTCGCTCGCCGAGGGTACCTCGATCGTGACCGAGAACGTCTTCGAGAACCGCTTCGTCGTGGTCGACGAGCTCAACCGGCTCGGCGCCGGCATCGTCACGAGCGGCCACCACGCCGTGGTCGCCGGACCGCGGCGCCTGAGCGGCACCGTCGTCGAGGCGCCCGACCTGCGGGGTGGCGCCGCCCTCGTGACCGCCGGCCTGGCCGCCGACAACACGACCGAGGTGCGCGGCGCCGGGCACATCTTCCGCGGGTACGAGAGACTCGAGGAGAAGCTGCGCGCCCTCGGTGCCGACGTCGCGAGCGACGCCCCCGGCGCGGCTTCGCCGGGGGCCGGCGCCGGCGCGGCGGGGCCGGGCGCGGCGACCGATGGTACCATCTAGACAGGGCCTCGAGCCCGCACGCCCATGGGGAACTATCGCGTCTACAGAGTCGGCGAAGACGAGCCCGTCCGCCGCGGCCCTGCGCCGCCGCTGGGCGCGCCGCCGCCTGCACGGCGCGCGCCCTCGGCGGGCGCCCGCCGCCGCGCGCTGCTGCTGACGGCGCTCGTCGCGCTCGCCGCCGTCGCGGGTGTCGCGCTCGCCTGGCTCTACGGCCGCGAGGCCCTGGGCAACGCCGTCGGCGTGCTCGACCTCGCCGAGCAGACGGGCCGCGTGCCGTCCTGGGTCCTGTACGGCGTACCCGCCCTCGGCCTGCTCGTGGTGACCGGCGTCACCGCCTACCTCGCCTTCGGCCGTCGCCTCAGCCTCAAGGTCCTCAGCCTCGCGGTCGTCGTCGCCGCGCTGGCGGCGCCGGGCTTCGCCCTCGGCTGGACCAACGGCGTCGTCAACACGGTGAGCGAGCGCAGCGACGAGGTCGAGGAGGAGGTCCAGGCGACGGCGCGCGAGCTCAAGCCGCCGCTGCCCGGCAAGCCGGTCAACATCCTCCTCATCGGCAGCGATCAGCAGGTCGAGGGCGATCCGGGCCGCTCCGACACGCTCCTCCTCGTGCGTCTCGACCCGGACACCAAGAGCATCTCCATGCTCTCGCTGCCCCGCGACCTGCTGGTCGACATCCCCGGGGTGGGCAGCGCCAAGCTGAACGAGGCGTACTCGTATGGCGGCCCCGCGCTCGCGGTCGAGACGTTCACCGCGGTCACCGGTGTGCCCGTCCATCACTTCATCCGCATCGACTTCGCCGGCTTCTGGCACTCCGTCAACATCCTCGGCGGCGTCTACGTGCCGGTCGACCGCCGCTACTACAACTCCAAGTACTCGGCCTGGAAGTCGATCGACCTCGAGCCCGGCTACCAGAAGCTGCGCGGCAAGGACGCGCTCGACTACGTGCGCTTCCGCCACGACCAGAAGGGCGACTTCTCGCGCATGCAGCGGCAGCAGCTCTTCCTCCGCGAGCTGCAGCGTCAGTCCGGCCGCTGGAACCGCGACTGGCAGAAGGTGGCGAAGCTGCTCAAGGCGATCACCGCGGAGACGACCTCCGATCTCGACTCGCTGAAGAAGCTGCTGCCTCTCGCGAGCCTGGCCCTCACCCTCGACACGTCGCGCATCTCCGCCGTCCACGTGGAGGGTGACACACCGATGATCGACGGCATCTCGTACGTGTCCGCGTCCGAGGAGGAGATCGCCGAGAAGGTGAAGGCCTTCAAGGACCCGCTCTACAAGCCGATCAAGGCGACACGGCAGGTGTCGAAGCGCCTGTACGGCGTGCAGGTCTACAACGCCAACGGCTACGCCGGCATGGCGGCGTCGACCGCGTCGCAGCTCAAGGCGCTCGGGTACCGGGCCCGGGCGGTCGGAGACGCCGACGAGGTGGTCGACACGACGGTGATCTACGCGCCCAAGTACCTCGCGAGGGCCGCTCGCCAGCTCGCCGAGCTGCTCGCCCCCGCCGAGATCCGCCTCACGCCGCGCTCGCCGGGCACCGACGGCGACGTGCACGTGTTCGTCGGCACTTCGTTCGACGGCCTCCTCGACGTGCCCGAGGAGACCGTCGAGCCCGAGGTCGAGATCCTCGAGGACCAGCAGTACGGGTGGGCCGAGTGGCAGGCGCTCGCCGCCGAGGCCAAGGTCAAGCTGTTCGCGCCCACGGCGTGGGCGTCCGGGCTCGGCTACGAGGAGTTCCACGCCTACAAGGTGGAGGGCACTGACGGTCGCGACAAGGCCGCCGCCATCGTCGTCGGCACCACGGCCCAGGGGGGTTACTGGGGCATCCAGGCGCTCGACTGGGCCGATCCGCCGGCGATCGCACACCCGAGCAGCACGGAGAAGATCGACGGGCACAAGTATTGGCTCTTCTACGAGGGCGAGGCGCTGCACATGGTGGCCTGGCGGCGCAGCGGCACGGTGTACTGGGTGATCAACACCCTCGACAATCAGCTGCCGGAGAAGCTCATGCTGGCGCTCGCCACCTCGTCCACGCGCGTCAAGCCCTGACGTCGTGGGCCTGCTGCGCCCGGCAGCACGGGTCCTCGACGCGTGGGGCGCGCTGCTCCTCGGTGTCGTCGTCGTCCTCGGCGTCATCATCCTCCTCGCGACGCCCGGCCCCTGGCGTGAGGTCGTCGGCGCCCCGCCCGCGGCCGCGCCGGAGACGGTCCCGCGCGACGTCGCGGTGTTCGTGCGCGGCGGCGCCGAGGGTGACGACTGCACGGCGGCGGTGTGGCTGCACGTCGAGCACGAGCAGCCCTCGCTGACCGCCGTCGTCGTGCCGGTGCAGACCCAGGTGGCCGTGCCCGGGGCCGGGTTCGACCGGCTCTGCCGCGTGGTCCGTCTCTTCGGTCCCGAGGAGGCCACCGCCGCGCTCGGTGAGGCGCTGGGCGTGTCCTTCGCCGGGTCGGTGTCGCTGAGCGCGGAAGGGCTGGCCGCGGCGGTCCCGACGATGTTCCCGAGTGGCGACTCGCAGCGCGAGCGGCGCCAGCGCAGGGCGGCCCTCAGGGCGTGGGCCGGCCGCGGCGCCACCACCACCGTGGCCCGCCGGCAGACCGAGCAGCTGGCCGAGGCGCTGCCGCGCGTCCCGCTGGAGTCGCTGAGCGTGGTCGCCGTGGCGAACTACGCCCTGGGGTCGGAACTGGCCGAGAGCGACCTCGACCTGCAGCAGGCGACCGCGCTCGCGAGGAGCGCCCGCGAGGTCCGCTCGCACGACGTCGCCGTCCGCGCGCTGCCGGTCGTGCGCGAGACCCGCGGCGAAGCGGTCTTCTGGCGGCCGCGCGAGGGGACGGCCGACCGGCTCGCCGACGCCCTCCGCCTGGGCCTGTGGCCTCCGCGGACGACCGTCGCGGTCACGACCGCGGAGCGGACGGGCGGTGTGGTCGTGGCGCTGCCGGCGGGGCTGGGCGCGATGGCCGCGGCGGAGTTCACGGAGGGGCTGCGCGCGGCGGTCGCCGAGAGCGCCGGCCCCGGGATCGACGTCACGACCGTCCGCTGCGGGTCGGCTGGCGCCGCCGACTCTCTGGCGGCGACGCGTCGCGGCGTCGCAGCCGCTCGCCGTGGTGCTCGTGAGCGCCACGGAGGGGGTCGGTGACGACGCGGATGGGGGGGAGGCGCGCCTGGACGCGACGCTGGACTGCGCCGTCCGCCTGCAGCGCCTGTATCAGCCGGCCGTCCTGGTCGCTCCCGTCGCCGGTGTGCCGGACGGCGTCGAGGTCGAGGTCGCGGACGAGCTCGAAGCGTCGGGGGTGCCCGTCGTCGCGGTGAAGGTCCCCGGCGGTGGGGCGACCGTGGCGGCCGACGGGCCGTCGCCGGCGGCGAGCCCGTCGGCGGCGGGCGGTACGGCGACCGTTGCCGTCAGTCTCCGTGCGGATTGGCGGGAGGCGGGGCGGGCCGCCGCCGCCGCCGCCGTGCGCGCCTGCTGGCCGGCGGTTCTCGCGCCCGGGCTCCCGGGCACGTCGCGCGGGGTCACGTTCGCCGAGCGCCGCACCGTTGAGCTCGCGGTCCTCGACGGGGATCGGGGCGGCCGCGGAGCGGGCCTGGCTCGCGGTCTGCGGGTACGTGCCTGAGGCTGCGGGCGGCGACTGGGCGCCGGAGGCCGGGGTGGTGCGCGTGGCGTACCACCCCGGCCTCCGGCGCCTCGCCGTCGCCGTCGCCGGCGACCTGGGCGTGCCGGACTCGCTCGTCGTCGAGGACGCGGACGCCCCGGCGCCGGTCACCGTCGTCCCCTGAGGTCGCTGGGCGAGCGGGCGCGACGCGCAGGCGCCACACGAGACGCGAAGACGACGAAGGCGTTGCCTGGTCAGGCAACGCCTTCGTCGTCGTCGAACGGTGCTGTCGTCGGCCTAGCGGCTAGTCACGCCGGCGGCGCAACAGCGCGCCGCTGCCGGCGAGACCGGCCCCCGCTCCGAGGAGCAGGAGGATCTCGGCGCCGGTGAAGGCGAGCTCGTCGGCCCCCGCGACACCCGGGTCCTGCAGCCCCGCGAGGTAGTCCTCGATGACGCCCTCGATATCAGTGTACTGCTGGTACAGAGGGTCGTCGCGCAGGTACGCGAGCGCAGCCATGAGCTCTTCGACGGTCCAGTCACCGTCGATCGTGCCATCCTGCGCGTCGTCGATGATGGCGTCGATGACGGACTGGGACACGGCGTACGCCACGGCGGCGACCGCCAGGACCAGCACGGTCACCAGCGCCACGATGATCAGCTTCGACATCAGTTCACCCCCCTCCGCGTCGGTCCACCCGACCGAACGGGTTCTCTCTCTCGGCCCACCTCATGCTTATACCACGCCCTTCCCTGCATGACCATACGCTTGCCTGCGCAACGTGACAGCCGTCAACGCGTCCCGCCAGTACATCTTGAGGCAGCTCGGCGCGCGAGCCATGCCCTATAATGCCCACGATGCCGCCCGAGGCGAACATCGCAGCCGGCACGTGGGAGGGAGCCCGCCTGCGGCTGCGCCGCAGCCGGCCCCGCGACCTCCCCCCGATCGTCGCGGTGCTCGCCGCGGCGACGGCGTTCGCGTTCCTCTCCGGCGGCTACATCCCGCGCAGCGCGACGCCGGTCGCCGTCGCCCTGCTCGTCGGCGCCGCGGTCTGGGTCTGGCTCGTCCGTCCCCAGCGGCCGTCGCGCCTGTACCTCGCCGCGCTCGCCGTCTTCGCCGCCTACACGCTCTGGACCGGCGCCTCCATCGCCTGGTCCTTCGGGCCCGACCTCACCTGGCACGCGTTCAACGTGTGCCTGCTCTACCTCGCCATAGCGGCGGCGGTCGGGCTCACGCCCGCCCGCCGCCTCCAGTTGCGGGTCCTGGCCCTCGGCTTCGTCGCCGTCGGCGCGGCCATCGGCATCTACGCCTTCGCCGGCAAGACGGTGCCCGACATCGTGACGCACGCCCACAGGTACGCCCGTCTCGACGCCCCGGTCGGCTACTGGAACGTGCTCGCCCTGCTCATGGTGATGGGGACGATGGTCGCCGTGGCGCTCGCCTCTCGCCGTCACTCGCCGCTCGCGTCGCGGGTCGCCGTGGCGGCCGCGGCCGTGCCCATGGTCTTCGCCTTCTTCTTCTCCTACTCCAGGGGCGGCTACGTCGCCCTGGCCGTCGTGCTGCTCGTCTATTTCGCCGTGACCACCACGCGGCTCGCCAGTCTGCTGTCGCTGGTCGTGATCGTCGGCCCCGCCGCCGTCGTCCTCTGGCTGGTGCGCGACCTCGATACGGTGTTCACGGCGACGACCGACGCGGCCCTCAGGGCGACAGAAGGGGCGGTCCTGCTGCGCTGGTCGCTGGTCGCGCTCGCCGTCACGGCCGTCCTCCAGGCAGGGCTCGTCCTGCTGCACCGCGGCATCCCCTGGCCGCGGTGGTCTCGTGTCGCTGCCGGGGCGGTGGTGCTGGTCGTGGTCGTGGGGGTGACGTTCGGGGGCGGCTGGTCGTACGTCCAGGACCAGGGCGGCAGCGGCTGGCTCCGTGAGCAGTACGAGGCGTTCGCGACCGACAGCGACGAGCGCGGCAGCGCCGACACCCCGGCGCGCGTCTTCTCCCTGAACACCGGCCGGCCGCCGCTGTGGCGCGAGGCGGTCGAGCAGTACCGCGTGCTGCCGGCCAAGGGGACGGGCGCCGGCACCTTCTTCTTCACGCATGAGCGCTTCCGCGAGACCGGCGGCGTGGTGAGGCACGCCCACAGCCAGTGGCTCAACGTGCTCAGCGAGCTCGGCTGGATCGGCCTGACGCTGTTCGTCGCGGCGATCGCCCTCTTCGTGGTCGCCGCCTTCCGCCGGCTGACTCACGACCGCGGCGACCCCGAGCGCCCGCTGCTCGCTGCGCTGCAGGCCGGAGTCCTCGGTATCGTGGTCCACATCTCCTGGGACTGGGACTGGGACATGGCCGTGGCCGGCTCCGTGTTCTTCCTCTTCGCCGCGGCCGCCGCCGCCTTCCTGACGACGCGGGGCAACGACCTCGCCGACGCACGGCGGGCGTCGGAGGGGCACGGCGGCGAGCCGGGTGAGGCGACCAGGGCGGCCGTCGTCCGCGTCGCCGTCCCGGCGGGAGAGGCCGCCGCCGTAGAGGCCGTTGCCGCGAGGGCCGCCGACTCCGTCGTCCTAGAGACCGTGGCCGCAGAGGCCGTCGCCGCCGCCGGCGTCGACGCGGACGCTGATGCCGCCGCGGGGGTCGCCGGAGCCCCGGGACGAGCCTCCGTCGTGGATGCCGGGACCGACGCGCAGCCCGGCGCCTTCGAGCCGGCCGGGACCGTCGCCGGAGCTGGGATCGCCCCCCCGTCGGCGGGGGCGCAGCGCCAGCCTGAGGCCGGCGGTGACGACGGCGGCGCCGGAACCCGGCGGCACACCCGCGCCCCGTATGCCCCGTTGCCGGTGCGCGTCGCCCTCAGCGGTCTCGCGCTGCTCGCGGCGCTCAGCTGGCTGCCGCCCTACCTGGGCGAGCGCGCCGCCGAGCGCGCTGTGTCCGCGGCCGGCGCCGGCGAGCTCACGCTCGCCGTGCGCGAGGCCGAGACGGCGCGCGCCCGCAACCCGCTGGCCGTGCGTCCGCTCATCACGCTGGCACTCGTGCAGCAGCAACTCGGGCAGGCTCGCGCGGCGCTGGCCACGCTCGACGAGGCCGCCGCCCTGCAGCCGCAGAACCCCGACGTGCACTACCAGCGCGGTCTCGTCCTGCTGAACGCCCTGGGCCAGCCGGGGGAGGCCGCCGACGCCTTCGTGCGGGCGCTCGAGCTCGACCCCCTGGACGACATGACTGCCTTCCAGTTGTCGGTAGCCCTGCGGGAGGTGCGGCGCTCGGGAGGCTGAGGCCGGTGCGTGGGCCGCCACGCCGACCGTCCCGCGCAGGGGCGGACACGGCGGGGTCATCCGTGCCACGGCGAGCGCTCGCGCCGCCGCCGGCCACGCTCCGGGCGCGTGGTAGACTGACGCCCCGCCTTCGGGGCGGTGACGGTCTGGTGACGAAAGGTGGTCGTCGGCATGCACGATGAGGCGCCGGTCGGGGTGGTCGGCACGGGGTACGTCGGTCTGGTGTCGGCGGTGTGCTTCGCCCATCTCGGTCACCACGTCGTCTCGATGGACGTGGACGCGGCCAAGATCGCCGCTCTCCGGGAGGGGCGCGCGCCGATCTACGAGCCGGGGCTCGAGAAGCTCCTCGAGGACAACGCCGCCCGGATCACCTTCACGACCTCGCACGACGACCTGGCCCCCTGCCGCATCCTCTTCGTCGCGGTCGATACGCCGCCGTCGCCGTCGGGCGACGCCGACCTTTCGCGCGTGCAGCGCGTGATCGCCGAGATCGCCGCTCGCGGCGGCGGAGCGCCTCGTGGTCATGAAGAGCACCGTCCCGGTCGGTACCGGCCGGCGCCTGCGCGCCGACCTGCGCGCCCTCGGCGCCGACGGCGTGCGCTACGTCTCCAACCCCGAGTTCCTGCGCGAGGGGGCGGCGATCCAGGACTTCCTCGAGCCCGACCGCATCGTCGTCGGGGCCTTCGACGAGGCCGACGGCGAGGCGGTCGCCGACCTCTACCGCGGCATCGACGCCGAGGTCATCCACACGAGCGTGCCGACGGCGGAGATGATCAAGTACGCCTCCAACGCCTTCCTCGCCACCAAGATCTCCTTCATCAACGAGATCGCCAACGTCTGCGAGCAGGTCGGCGCCGACGTCCGCGTGGTCGCCGAGGGTATGGGGCTCGACCATCGCATCGGCCCGCACTTCCTCCACGCCGGCATCGGCTACGGGGGCTCGTGCTTCCCCAAGGACGTGCAGGCCCTCAAGCAGCTCGCCGGCAACAGCGGCTACCACTTCCAGCTCCTGAACGCGGTGATCGAGGTCAACGCCCTGCAGAAGCGCCGCGTCGTGGGCAAGCTCAAGCAGCATCTCCGTCAGCTCCGCGGGGCGCGCATCGCGCTGCTCGGCCTGACGTTCAAGCCCAACACCGACGACCTCCGCGAGGCGGCGTCCATCGTGCTCGCGGCGCGTCTCCGTGACGAAGGCGCCGAGGTGCGTGCCTACGACCCGATGATCGAGCCCGCCGAGCACCCGCTCTTCCCGGGCGTGACGATCTGTCCGCGACGCGGCGGCGGCGCTCGACGGCGCCGACGCGGCCGTGCTCGTGACGGAGTGGTCCGAGTTCGGCCGCCTCGACTGGGCCGCGGCGGCCGCGGCCATGCGCCGGCCGCTCCTGGTCGACGGGCGCAACTTCATCGACCCCGCCGTCGCTCGCGCGGCCGGCCTCGAGTACGAGGGCATCGGTCTTGGCGACGGGCTCTCCGACCTCGACTAGCCCGTCGGGTGTGGGCGGCGCCATCATGATCCCCACGCAGGCGGTGATCCTGGTCGGAGGTGCGGGCACCCGCCTGCGTCCCGTGACCTCGCGGGTGCCGAAGCCGGTCGCGCCCCTCGTGGAGCGGCCCTTCGTCGCCTACATCCTCGAGAACCTGGCTCGTCACGGGGTCGCGCGGGCGATCTTCTCGAGCGGCCACCTCGCCGAGGTGGTCGAGGCCGAGATCGGCGACGGCGCCGCCTACGGTCTCAGGTGGACTACGTGGTCGAGGAGGAGCCGCTCGGCACGGCCGGGGCCATCGCCAACTGCGCCGGGGCGCTCGACGAGGGCCCTCTCTTCGTCTTCAACGGCGACGTGCTGAGCGACGTCGACCTCACGGCGCTCGGCCGCCTGCACGCGGAGCGGCGGGGGCATGGCGACCATCTACCTCACCGCGGTCGACGACCCGCGCCGCTACGGGCTCGTCGAGCTCGCCGGCGACGGGCGTGTCGCGCAGTTCCTCGAGAAGCCCGGCGAGCACGCCGGCCGGGCGCTCATCAACGCCGGCGTGTACGTCCTCGAGCCCGAGGTCTTCGAGCTCATCCCCCGGGGCCGGCTCTTCTCCATCGAGCGTGGCGTCTTCCCCCGTCTCGCGCAGGCGGGCTCGCTCTACGGGTACGTGGGCGAGGGGTACTGGCGCGACATCGGCACCCCGGAGAGCTACCTACAGGCGCACGTCGACGTGCTCGAACGCGTCGTCCATACGACCGCCGGAGAGGCGCTCGGCGAGACCTACCGCTACGTGGCGCCGAGCGCCGAAGTCTCGCCCCCGACGCGCGTCTGGTGCCGCCCTGCTACATCGGGGACGGCGCCCGGGTCGCGGCGGGCGCCCGCGTGGGACCGCTCGCGGTCCTCGGCGCGGGTGCCCGCCTCGGCGCCGGCGCCGTGGTCGCCGAGTCCGTCGTGCAGTCCGGGGTCGAGATCGCCGACCACGCGCTGGTGGAGCGCAGCATCGTCGTGCGCGACTCACGCGTCGGCGCCGGCAGCCAGCTCTCCGCCTGCGTGCTCGGCGAAGGCTGCGAGGTCGGCGCCGGCAACCGCCTCACGGGCGGCATCTGCCTGGCGCCGGGTATCACGCTGCCCGACAATGCCGTCGACTTCCGCGAGCAGCTGCGCGGCAGGGAGGAGTCATGACCGCACCGGTCCCGGCCGGCATCTTCAAGGCCTACGACGTGCGCGGCCTGTACCCGTCCGAGCTCAACGAGTCGGTCGCCGAGCGCATCGGCTTCGCCCTCGCCCGGCAGCTCGAGGCGCGCTCCCTCGGCGTCGGCACCGACCCGCGACCGTCGTCGCCGGGCATCGCCGAGGCCTTCGCCACCGGCGCCGCTCGCGCCGGCGCGTCGGTCACCGAGTTCGGCATGGTCGCGACCGAGATGGTCTACTTCGGGGTGGCGAGCCGGGGCCTCGACGGTGGGGCGATGGTCACCGCCTCGCACAACCCGCCGCAGTACAACGGCCTGAAGCTCGTCGGGGAGGGCGCGCTGCCGCTCTCGGGAGAGGCCGGCATGCCCGAGCTGCTGCGCCGCGTACAGGCCGCACGCGAGCTGCCACCCGTCTCGGGGACGGCGACCCGCGACCGCATCGACCTGTACGACGGCTACGTGCGCCACCTCCACGGCTTCGTCGACGTGGGCGCGCTGGCGCCGTACCGCGTGGTCATGGACGCCGCCAACGGCATCGCCGGCGCTCTCGCACCCCGTGTCTTCGCCGCCACGCCGATCCGTGCCGTCGAGATGTACTTCGAGGTCGACGGCGCCTTCCCCAACCACGAGCCCAACCCGTTGCTCGAGGAGAACCGTCGCGAGATCATCGCCCGGGTGCTCGCCGAGCGCGCCGACCTCGGCATCGCCTGGGACGGCGACGGCGACCGCTGCTTCTTCATCGACGAGACCGGCGAGTTCGTGCCCGGCGACTTCGTCACCGCGCTGCTCGCCGAGGCGCTCCTGCTCAAGGAGCCCGGCGCGGCGATCCTCTACGACCTTCGCGCCAGCCGCGCCGTGCCCGACATCGTCCGGGCCGCCGGCGGAGTGCCGCTCGTGAACCGCGTCGGGCACGCGTTCTTCAAGCAGCGTATGCGCCGCGAGCCGGTGCTCTTCGGCGGCGAGGTCTCGGGCCACTACTACTTCAGGGACAACTTCAACGCCGACTCGGGCTTCATCCCGGCGCTGCTCATCCTCGAGCTGCTCTCGCAGAAGAAGGCCACCCTCGCCGAGCTGCTCGAGCCCCTGCGCAGCCGGTACTTCATCTCCGGCGAGATCAACTCGACGGTGGACGACGTCGCCGCGGCGCTGGCGCGCATCGAGGAGCGCTTCGCCGACGGCGCGATCACGAAGCTCGACGGCGTCTCCGTCGACTACGAGCACTGGCACTTCAACGTGCGCCCCTCCAACACCGAGCCCCTGCTGCGCCTCAACCTGGGCGCCGACAGCCGGGAGCTCATGGAGGAGAAGCGCGACCTCGTGCTCTCCGTGATCGGGGCTTGAGATGATTCGCGCGACGATCGGGGCCTGAGATCACCTCGGCCGACGACACGCCGGCTGCGGGCGTCGGGCTCGGCCCCGACGACGCCGTCGAGCTCGGGCCCGCGAGGGTCGCCGAGCTCGATGGATGCCGGCATGGCCGCTGCCATCGCCGGGCTCGGCCGGCAGTTCGTCGAGGGCTACGACGCGGCCCGGCGGGCGCTGGGCGGCGACGCCGGGGCGGGCGCGCCGGCGAGCCCGGCGCGCCCCGACGGCGTCGCCGTCTGCGGCATGGGCGGCTCCGCGATCGGCGGCGAGCTCGTGCTGGCGACGGCCGGCGAGCTCGCCGTGCCGGCGAGCGTCGTGCGCGGCTACGACCTGCCCGCGTGGGTGCGGCCCGCGACCCTCGTCGTCGCCGTGAGCTACTCCGGCGAGACCGAGGAGACCCTGGCCTGCGTCGAGGCGGCGCTCTCCCGCGGCTGCCGCCCGGTCTGCGTGGCGAGCGGCGGGCGTCTGGCCGCGATCGCCGCGGCCGAGGGGCTCCCGGCGGTCTCCGTGCCGGCCGGGCTGCAGCCCCGCGCCGCCCTCGGCGTCCTGGCGACGCCGGTGGCGGCCGCACTGGCGCACGCCGGCCTGTGCGCCGACCTCACGGCCGACGTGGGGGAGGCCGGGGCCGTCCTCGACCAGCTCGCCTCGGACCTGGCTCCGGAGGTGCCGGAGGAAGCCAACGGCGCGAAGGCGCTGGCGCGGCGCCTGGCCGGGCGCCTCGTCCTCGCTCTGCGGCGCCGGCGTGACGGCGCCGGTCGCTCGCCGCTGGAAGACGCAGGTGAACGAGAACGCCAAGGCGCCGGCCTTCTGGGCCGAGCTGCCCGAGCTCGACCACAACGAGATCGAGGGGTGGTCGAGCCTGCCCGAGCTCGCTGCCAGCACCCAGGTCGTGCTGCTCGAGGACCCCGAGTGGCCGCGCCAGGCTCGCGCGGCGCGCCCACCTCACGGCCGCCGAGCTCGCCGCCCACGGCGCCGGGGTCGAGCGGTTGACGGCGCGGGGGTCGGCTCCGCTCGCCCGCGCCGCCTCGCTGATCGGTCTCGGCGACTGGGTGTCGTACTACCTGGCCATGCTCTACGGGGTCGACCCGACGCCGGTCGGCGCCATCGAGAGCTTCAAGCGGCGGCTGGCCGCCGGGGAGTGACCGCTCCCGCCGTCCCGGTCGTGCTCGCCGCGCCGGCTCTGGCGGCCGCGGCGGCGGCCGTCTTCCCCGAGGCGCGGCTCGTCGCGCTCGCTCGCGACGAGATGCGGCCGGCGCGGCCGTTCGAGGGCCGGCTCTTCACGACGCTCGCGGGCCTCCCGGCCGGCACCTGTGTCGGCCTCGTCGTCCCGCTGCGCGTGGTCGCCGCGACGTACCCGTCGCCGCGCGGGCCGCGGGTCGCCCCGGCCGGCACGGTGCAGCGCCACGCGCCCGGCGCGGCGGAGCACCACGCGGCCGGCACGGTGCAGCGCCTGGCGTCCGGCGAGTCCCCGCCGGGCCTGGTCGCCGTCGAGGACCACGTGAATCTCGAGCTGCGCGGCCCGCTCACCGGCCCCTGGCCGGCCGCCGTGCCGCGCGGCTTCCCCTCGATGACCGGCCGTTATCAACCCTCCGTGGTACGGTCCGCGGCCGGGCCGCGTGTATACTCTGGCGGCGTCGTGGCCGGGGTCGGCGACCTCGCGCGGCTCACGCCGTTCGAGCGCGCCGCGCTCCGGTGCGCCGGCTGCCTGGGCGCCGCCGACCTGATCGTCCCCCCGGCCGTCGTCGCGGCATACTACGGACACGCGCTGGCCGCCTGCGGGGTCGTGCAGGGGCCGCCCATCGACGAGGAGTGAACTGCCTGTGAGCCCCGATCACGACATCAAAGACATCGGTCTGGCCCCCGAGGGCGTGCTGCGCATCGAGTGGGCCGACATGCACATGCCGGTCCTCAAGGCGATCCGCGAGCGCTTCGCGAAGGAGAGGCCGCTCGAGGGCGTGCGCGTCGGCGCCTGCCTGCACGTCACCACCGAGACCGCCAACCTCATGCGTACCCTGGTGGCCGGAGGCGCCGACGTCGTGCTCTGCGCCTCCAACCCGCTGTCCACGCAGGACGCCGTCGCCGCCGCCCTGGTCGAGGAGTACGGGGTGCGCGTCTACGCCATCAAGGGCGAAGACGACGACACCTACTACCGCCACATCAACGCCTGCGTCGACCACCGGCCCAACATCACCATGGACGACGGCGCCGACGTCATCGGCGTGCTGCACGGCGAGCGCCCCGACATGGCGGCCGACATCATCGGCGGCACCGAAGAGACGACCACCGGCGTCATCCGCCTCAAGGCGCTCGAGGCCGAGGGCCGCCTCATGTTCCCGATCGTCGCCGTCAACGAGGCCAACACCAAGCACATGTTCGACAACCGCTACGGCACCGGCCAGAGCACGCTCGACGGCGTGATCCGCGCGACCAACATCCTCATCGCCGGCAGCACGGTCTGCGTCGCCGGCTACGGCTGGTGCGGCCGCGGCCTGGCGATGCGCATGAAGGGCCACGGCGCCGACGTCGTCGTCCTCGAGGTCGACCCGCTGCGGGCGCTCGAGGCGGTCATGGACGGCTTCCGCGTCATGCCCATCGCCGAGGCCGCCAAGGTCGCCAGCGTGTTCGTCACCGCGACCGGCGACATCCACGTCATCCGCGGCGAGCACTTCGAGGTCATGAAGGACGGCGCCATCGTCGCCAACACGGGCCACTTCAACGTCGAGATCGACATCCCGGCGCTCGAGAAGCTCGCGGTCAAGACGCGCACCGTGCGCGAGTTCGTCGACGAGTACACGATGGCCGACGGCCGCCGCATCTACCTGCTGGCCGAGGGCCGCCTCGTCAACCTGTCGGCCGCCGAGGGTCACCCCGCCGCGGTCATGGACATGAGCTTCGCCAACCAGTCGCTCTCGGCCGAGTACATGGTCAAGCACCACAGCGAGCTCGAGAAGAAGGTCTACGTGGTGCCCAAGGACATCGACGACGAGATCGCCCGGCTCAAGCTCGAGACGATGGGCGTCGAGTGCGACACGCTGACCGAGGAGCAGGCGGCGTACCTGGCCTCGTGGGACCAGGGGACCTGATCGCGAGGCACGACGGGCGACGAGAGTCAAGGTCGGGATGACCGCCGCTGAGGCCGGCACCGGTCACGGGGGCTCGCGGCTGCGCGTGCGCACGATCGAGATCCTGCCCGACGCCGTCGTCCTCATCGACCAGACGGCGCTGCCCCACGACGAGCGCTACGTCACCTGCACGACGTGGCGCGAGGTCGCCGGCCGCATCCGTGACATGACGGTGCGCGGGGCGCCGGCGATCGGCGTCACCGCGGCGGGTGGCGTGGCCCTCGCGGCGCGTGAGGCGGCGAACCGGGGCGGCGACGACGTCGCCGCCTTCCGCGCCGCCCTCGACGAGGCCGCCGCCGGCCTGCTCGCCACGCGTCCCACGGCGGTCAACCTGCGCTGGGCGCTCGACGAGATGCGCGCCGCCTGGGAGCGCGAGCTCGCGGCCGGCGGCGAGCGCGCGAGGCCGGCGGCTGTCGCCGCCGCCCTGCTCGCGCGGGCGCAGGCGATCCACGACGACGACATCGCCCGCTGCCTCGCGATCGGCGAGCACGGCGCCGGGCTCTTCGCCGCCGGCGCCCGCATCCTCACGCACTGCAACGCCGGCGCCCTGGCGACGGCGGGGTATGGCACGGCGCTCGGTGTCGTTCGCTCGGCGCACGCCCGCCACGGCGGCGTCTCGGTCTGGGTCGACGAGACGCGCCCCTGGCTGCAGGGCGCCCGCCTCACCGCCTGGGAGCTCGAGGTCGAGGGCATCCCCTACCGGGTGATCAGCGACAACATGGCCGGCTTCTTCTTCAGCCGCGGCGAGGTCGACGGCGTCGTGGTCGGCGCCGACCGCATCGCCGCCAATGGCGACACGGCCAACAAGATCGGCACCTACACGGTCTCGGTGCTCGCCAAGGAGCACCACGTGCCCTTCTACGTGGCGGCGCCGCTCTCGACCGTCGACCTGACGGTCGCGAGCGGCGCCGCCATCCCGATCGAGGAGCGCGCCGAGAGCGAGGTCACGTCGTTCGCCGGCCGGCGGGTCGCGCCCGCGGGCGCACGGGCCCGGCACCCGGCCTTCGACGTGACCCCGGCGGCCAACATCACGGCAATCGTCACCGAGGCCGGGGTGCTGCGGCCGCCGTTCGGGCCGGCGCTCGCCGCGGCGTGCGCCGCCGGCGCCTGCCGGCAGGGTGGCTGAGAGGTGCCGGGGCGGCCGAGAGTCGAGGCGCGGCCGGGTGCCGAGGCGCGGCCGGGTGTCGAGGCCCGGCCGAGAGCTGTGGTGCGTCCGGGAGTGACGTGAGGCCGGCGGCCGAGGCGCGTCGGGGAGGCGACGTGCTTCGGGAGGCGCTGGTGTGGCCGAGAGGCACGGGGGTGTCCGCGGGGGCGGTGCGATGAGAGGGGTGTCAACGTGAGCGAGCGAGAGACACACGGCACCGGCGGGGCTGCGCCGGCCGGCGCCTTCAAGGCGATGATCATGGCGGCGGGGCTGGGCACGCGCCTCCACCCGCTGACGGGGCGCACCGCCAAGCCCATGGTCCCCATCCTCAACCGTCCCGTCATGGAGCACATGCTGCACCTGCTGCGCCGCCACGGCGTCCGCGAGGTGGCGGCCAACCTGCACTACCACCCCGACAAGATCCGCACCTACTTCGGCGACGGCAGCGCGTTCGGCCTCGATCTCCGCTACAACTACGAGCGCGAGTTGCTCGGTACGGCCGGCGGCGTGGGCTGCTTTCGCGAGTTCCTCGGCGACGGGACGTTCGTCGTGGTCAGCGGCGACGGCCTCACCGACATCGACCTGACCGCCTTCGTGGCCGCCCATCGCGCCTGCGCGGGCGTCGCCACGATGGCCGTCAAGCGGGTCGACGACCCCTCCCACTACGGAGTCGTGGTCCACGACGGCGACGGCAGGGTGACGAGGTTCCAGGAGAAGCCCGCGCCCGGCGAGGAGCTCTCCCACCTCTGCAACTGCGGCATCTACGCGTTCGAGCCCGAGATCTTCGACCATGTGCCGCCGGGGGTCTTCGTCGACTGGGCGCAGGACGTGTTCCCGGCGCTGCTCGAGACCGGTGTGCCGTTGTGCGTGTGGCCCCTCGAGAGCTACTGGAACGACGTCGGCAACATCGAGCAGTACCGTACGAGCAACTTCGACGCTCTCCTCGGTCGGGTCAAGCTCGACGTCCCCGGGCGCGAGCTTCACCCCGGGGTGTGGATCGGCGAGGGCACCGAGGTCGCCGCCGGCGTGCACCTCGAGCCGCCGATCCTGCTCGGCGCCGGCTGCACGGTCGAGCCCGAGGCCGAGCTCATCGGGCCCCTCATCGTCGGCGACGGCTGTGTGATCGAGCGCGGCGCCGTCCTCGAGGGCGTGATCCACTGGGACGGCGTCCGCGCCGGGCGCGGCACGCGGCTCGCCGGCAGCATCCTCGGGCGCAACGTCGTCGTCCACCACGAGGCGGTCATCCACGAAGACGCCGTCATCGGCGACCGCTCGCAGGTGGCGGCCAGGGTCGTCGTGCCCGCCGGCTCGCGCTGCGGGCCGCACGCCGAACTCGGCGGCGACACCTCTGAGCCGTCCTGAGGCGGGCGCGCCGTGGGCGCCCGTGAGCTCTTCGAGGAGGTCCTCGACCTCGTCTTCCCGCGCCGTTGTGTGCAGTGCCGCACGGTCGGGGCGTGGCTCTGCGGCGCGTGCGCGGCGCAGCTCACGCCCCTGCCCGCTGAGCGCTGCCCGCGCTGTGGCGCGCCCGCGCGGGCGCCGGTGAACCGCGGCGCGCGCGATCGGCGGGCGGCGCGCGGCGATCGTGAGGAGCCCGAGGCGCAGTGCGCGCCCGACGGGGGCCCCGCCTGTGCGGAGTGCGGCGGCCGCGAGCTCGCCTTCAGCGCCGCCGCGGCCGCCTTCGTGTACGAGGGGCCGGCGCGGGCGCTGGTCACGGCCTGCAAGTTCCGCTCCCTGCGCTCGCTCGCCCGCGAGATGGCCGTGCTGGCGGGGCCGGCCTTTGTCGCCGCCTGCGGCGGCGAGACCGCCGGCCCGGCCCCGGTCGCTCCTGGCGCTGAGGCCGCCGGCTCAGGCGTCGCCGCGGACGGCGACGCAGCCGCCGACCCGGCGCTCGCCGTCACCTGGGTCCCGGCTCATCGCACGCGCACGGTCGAGCGCGGGTTCGACCAGGCGGAGCTGCTCGCCCGCGAGTTCGCTGGCCTGGCGGCGCTGCCCGCCGTGCCCCTGTTGCGGCGCACCCGCGCGACGGCTCGCCAGAGCGGCCTGCATGGGGCCGAGCGCGCGGCCAACGTCAGTGACGCCTTTCAGTTGCGGCCGGGGGCCGACAGGGTATTAACTGGATTCAAGCGAGTGGTGATCGTTGACGACGTATACACCACAGGTGAAACGTTGAACCACTGCGCGAGCGTGCTCTCAGAAGCTGGAGTCGACCCCCGAGCCTTCACCTTCGCACGCGCCGTCCGCCGTTCGTCCCCGCGAGCCGCGCGCTCGTCCATCCCAGCGTCCTCAGCTCATCGCGAGGCAGCCTTCCATGCAAAGGAGCGAAGCCGATGAGAACACAGATCAAAGGCCGCAACGTCACCGTCACCGACGCCCTGCAGGAGTACGCCGAGGACAAGGTCGCCCGCGTCCACAAGCTCCTCCAGCAGCGCAAGATCGACGAGGTGACGCGCGTAGAGCTCGAGCTCAAGGTGGAGAAGAACCCGAGTATCCCCGAGCCGAGCATCGCCGAGGCGACGATCTTCACCCGCGGGCCGGTCATCCGCGCCCGCGAGCGCTCCGACGACATGTACGCGGCCATCGATCTGGTCACCGACAAGCTGATGCGCCGGGTCAGGAAGTACCACGACAAGACGCACGGCAAGACCCGTAAGGGCCACGAGAAGATCGTCGTCCAGCCCGAGCCCGCGCCGCCCGGTGAGGCGCCGTTCGCCGCCGCCGCCGTCCTGGGCGCCGAGATGGCCGGCGAGGAGCCCGGCGACAACGGGCGCGTGGTCAAGGTCAAGCAGTTCGCCCTCAAGCCGATGTCGGTCGACGAGGCGACGCTGCAGCTCGAGCTCGTGGGCCACGACTTCTTCGTCTTCCAGAACGCCGAGACGGCGCGCACCAACGTGCTGTACCGGCGTCGCGACGGCCACTACGGGCTGATCGAGCCGGCCGAGCACTGAGGGCACGGCGGCGGGGGCGCGGGCCGGCGGCCCGCGCCCCCGCCGCCGCAGCGTCCGCGCGACCGGCCGTCGGGAAGCGCCGGTGAGGCGCCGCCCGCCTCACGACGACGCTCGCGCGGTCCTGTGCGACAATAGACGGCGGAGCCGCCGGCCGCGTGTGCGGCACGGCGCCGGCCCCGGCCCCAGGAGCGACAGTGATCAGGATCGTCGACAAGTTGATGCACGCCGGTGAAGGCCGGCGCCTCAAGGCCCTCGAGGAGCAGGTGAGGGCCGTCAACACCTTCGAGCCGCAGATGCAGGCCCTGGGCGACGCCGAGCTCGCCGCCCTCACGCTCGCCTACCGCGAGCGTGCCGGCAACGGCGAGCCTCTCGAAGACCTCATGAACGAGGCCTTCGCGGCGGCCCGAGAGGCGGCCCGCCGCGCCCTCGAGATGCGCCCCTTCGACGTCCAGGTCATGGGCGCCACGATCCTCTTCGAGGGCGACATCGCCGAGATGAAGACCGGCGAGGGCAAGACCCTCGTGGCCACGATGCCGATGTACCTGCGCGCCCTCGCGCGGGCGCGGCGCCCACCTCGTCACCGTCAACGACTACCTGGCGCGGCGCGACGCCGAGTGGATGGGCCAGGTCTACCGCTTCCTCGGCCTCGAGGTCGGCGTCATCCAGGCGATGATGCCCCCGGCCGAGCGACGCCTCGCCTACGACGCCGACGTGACCTACGGCACCAACAGCGAGTTCGGCTTCGACTACCTGCGCGACAACATGACCATGCGCCGCGAGCACCAGGTGCAGCGCGGCCACTACTACTGCATCGTCGACGAGGTCGACTCGATCCTCATCGACGAGGCGCGCACCCCGCTCATCATCAGCGGCGCGCCGGAGACCGCCGCCGACACGTACCGGCGCTTCGCGCGCGCCGTCCCGCGGCTTCACCCCGACGACGACTACGAGGTCGACGAGAAGCACAAGACCGTGGCCATCACCGAGAGCGGCGTGGCCAAGATCGAGCAGGCGCTCGACATCGAGAACCTCTACAAGGACGGCAGCCTCGTCAACCACCTGATCCAGGCGTTGCGCGCCCAGGCGCTCTACAAGAAGGACGTCGACTACGTGATCCAGGACGGCGAGGTCAAGATCGTCGACGAGTTCACCGGTCGCATCATGGAGGGCCGGCGCTGGTCCGAGGGTCTGCACCAGGCGATCGAGGCCAAGGAGCGCGTGCCGATCCGCGAGGAGAACCAGACCCTCGCCACGATCACCCTGCAGAACTACTTCCGCATGTACGAGCAGCTCGCGGGCATGACCGGTACGGCCAAGACCGAGGAGGACGAGTTCCGCCAGATCTACGGCCTCGAGGTGGTCACGATCCCCACCAACGCCGACATGGTGCGCGGCGACCACAACGACTTCATCTTCAAGACCCGCAAGGAGAAGTACGAGGCCGTCGTCGACGACCTGGTCGAGCGCTACGAGCAGGGTCAGCCGGTGCTCGTCGGCACGGTGTCGGTCGAGGTCAGCGAGCTGCTCTCGCGCCTGCTCGAGCGCCGCGGCGTGCCGCACGACGTGCTCAACGCGAAGAACCACGCCCGTGAGGCCGAGATCATCATGAACGCCGGCCAGAAGGGCACCGTGACCATCGCCACCAACATGGCCGGCCGCGGCGTCGACATCAAGCTCGGGGAGGGCGTGCGCGAGGCCGGCGGCCTCTACGTCCTCGGCACCGAACGCCACGAGAGCCGGCGCATCGACAACCAGCTGCGCGGCCGCTCCGGCCGCCAGGGCGACCCGGGCGAGAGCCGCTTCTACCTCTCGGCCGAGGACGACCTGATCCGCCTCTTCGCCGGCGACCGCATGTTCCGCATCCTCGACCGCCTCGGGCCGACCGAGGGCGAGCCGATGGAGCACAAGATGCTGACCGGCGTCGTCGAGAAGTCGCAGAAGAAGGTCGAGGAGCTCAACTTCCTGCGCCGCAAGAACGTGCTCAAGTACGACGAGGTCATGAACGAGCAGCGCCGCATCGTCTACGAGCAGCGCGGCCGGATCCTGCACGGCGAGGACTTCGGCGACCAGGTGCGCGACATGGTCGCCGAGCGTGCTCGAAGGTGCGGTCCGCGGCCAGCTCGACGAGAGCGAGTACGCCGAGGACTGGGACCTCGACGCCCTCTTCGTCGCCCTCAAGATGCTGTACGACCCGGGCGTGCGACGGCAGGACATCGACGTCGAGTCGGCCCAGGTCCAGGACGTCGTCGACCTCGTCGTCGACGACGCCGTCGCCCAGTACGGGCAGCGCGAGGAGCTCATCGGCGTCGAGCAGATGCGCGACGTCGAGCGCGCCGTCCTGCTGCAGGTGATCGACGGCAAGTGGAAGGAGCACCTGCAGGACATGGACTACCTGCAGGAGGGCATCCACCTGCGCGCTCTCGGTCAGCGCGACCCGCTCGTCGAGTACAAGAACGAGGGCTTCGCGCTCTTCCAGGACATGATGGACTCGATCAAGACGAGCACGGTCACGACGCTCATGAAGAACCGCCCCGAGGACCTCGCCATCTTCACCGCGATGGCCCTCGAGCAGCCGGTCCAGGCGTTCAACTACTCGAGCGGCGACGAGCTCGCCAACACGACCTCGTTCGGTGGCGCCGCGGCCGTGGACGGCGGGTACGCCGCCCCCGGCGGGGCGGACTTGGCCGACGAGCCGCCGCGCGCCGTGGCCGCCGACGGCCGCCAGGGCGCGCCGGTCGCGGTCAAGCAGCGCGTGGTCGTCGAGAAGGTCGGGCGCAACGACCCGTGCCCGTGCGGGAGCGGCAAGAAGTACAAGAGGTGCCACGGAGCATGAGCCGCTCCCTGCGGGGGCGGCTCATTGTGCGGTGGCGCTGCTCGGCTTCTGCCTCGCAGTGCCACGGGGCGTGACTCGCTCGCGGCCGCCCGCCGAGTTCGCTACACTACCGCCCCATGAGCAGCAGCGCCCCAGACGCACTCGTCCAGCTGGATTCGCTCCGCGAGCGACTCAAGGACGCCCACGGGCGCCTCGAGTGGCTGCGGAGCTATCTTTGACCCCCCCAGGCTGACAGCCGAGATCGCCGCGCTCGAGGAGCGCATGCAGGCCTCCGACTTCTGGGACGACCAGGAGGCGGCGACCCGCACCTCGGCCGAGTACAGCCGCGTCAAGCGCCGTCTCGACGACTTCGTCGCGCTCGAGGGCCGCTTCGACGATCTCGACACCACCGAGGAGCTCGCCCGTGAGAGTCTCGCCGCCGAGCTCGTCGACGAGGAGCTGCTCGGCGAGCTCGTCGCCGGCGTCGCCGAGCTCGAGCGTGAGCTCGAGCGCGGCGAGGAGCAGCGTTTCTTCGGCGGCCGCTTCGACGAGGGCGGGGCGATCCTCACCATCCACCCCGGGGCCGGCGGCACCGAGAGCCAGGACTGGGCCGAGATGCTGCTGCGCATGTACCTGCGCTGGTTCGAGCGCCGCGGCTTCAAGGTCGAGATCAACGAGGCGCAGGAGGGCGACGAGGCCGGGCTCAAGAGCGCGACGGTCACCGTCGACGGCGAGAACGTCTACGGCCTTCTGCAGTCCGAGAAGGGCGTGCACCGCCTCGTCCGTCTCAGCCCCTTCGACTCGGCCAACCGCCGGCACACGAGCTTCGTCTCCGTCGAGGTCTCGCCGCTGGTCACCGGCGACGTCGAGGTCGAGATCAACGACGACGACATCCGCATCGACACCTACCGGTCCAGCGGCGCGGGCGGCCAGCACGTCAACAAGACGAGCTCGGCGGTGCGTATCACGCACTTCCCGACCGGCATCGTCGTGAGCTGTCAGAACGAGCGCTCGCAGCTGCAGAACAAGACCGTGGCCATGAACATGCTGAAGTCGCGGATGGTCGAGCTCGAGGAGCGCAAGCGCGCCGAGGCGCTCGCGAAGGAGCGCGGCGAGCAGATGGCGGTCAACTTCGGCTCGCAGATCCGCAACTACGTGCTGCACCCGTACCAGATGGTCAAGGACCTGCGCACCGGCAACGAGGTCGGCAACGCCCAGGGGGTGCTCGACGGCGACCTCGACGGGTTCGTGCACTCGTTCCTCGTGTGGCGCGCCGCCGGGAGCCCGCCGCGGTCGTAGGGTGGGGGCCGCCGGCGACAGCACCCCCGCCGGCGCCGGCATCTGCTCCGCTGTCGGCATCCGCGTCGGCGACTACCACACCCACTCCCGCTTCTCCGACGGGGAGGGCGAACCCGCCGAGCTCGTGGAGAGAGCCCTGGCGCTCGGCCTGCCGGCGATCGGGATCAGCGACCACTACGCGCCCGGGGTGCTGGAGGAGCAGGGCGGCTACGGCGTCGAGCGGGACCGGCTCGGTGACTACGTGGCGGCCGTGCACGACGCCGCGCGGCGTCACCCCGAGATCACGGTGCTGCTGGCTCTTGAGGCCGACTACGTCCCTGAGGCCGAGAACGAGCTCGCCTCGATACTCGCTGCCTACCCCTTCGACTATGTCATCGCCGGGTTGCACTTCGTCGACGGCTTCTCCTTCGACGACCCCCCCAGCCGCGACGACCGGCGCTGGCAGGACCCCGGCCTCTACCGCCGGTACTACGCGCTCGTGCGTCGCGCCATGGAGACGGGGTTCTTCGACGTCCTGGCGCACATCGACTACATCCGTCTTTGGGGGCACCCACTCCCCGGCGACATCTCGGCGGCGGAGGATGACGCGCTCGCCGCCGTCATGGAGGCCGGCGCCGCGCTCGAGGTCAACACCACGGGCACCCTCGACTTCGCCGGCCGTATGTACCCGGTGCCGGGACTGCTGGCGCGGGCTCGCGCGCGGGGCCTGCCGATCGTCTTCGGCTCCGACGCCCATGAGCTGGGCCAGGTCGGGTGGATGTTCGACGAGGCCGTCGCTCTCGCTCGCGGCGCGGGCTACGACACGTGGCGCGAGCTCCCGTCGCGCCGCGAGCGCCCGTTCGCCTGAGCGCCGGGTGACGCGAGCGCGGCCGTCCTCCGCTCACGGCGTCCTCACGCGCCGGTCGCTGGTCGTCCAGGGCTTGGCCATCCCGGGTCGTGGTCTACGCCGTCGCGGTCGTGCGGCGCAGTCGACTGAGCTGAGGTCCGCGCCCGCGCGCCGACCCCCAGCCGGGCTCTCCACTTGTGCCTTCCGGCAAAAAGCTGTGGCGTTGACGCTCCATCTGGTACAGAATCTGGGGTGCAGACGCTAAGGTCTCGTCCGCTCGCACGTAGGGGTCTCCCCCGAGGGGATCGCTGCCGTTCGCGACCGGCGGACCGCCGTCACGCCGGGGGGAGGATCTGATGGACGAGCTCGTCGTCAAACTGCCTGACCTGTGGGCCGACCACCACGTGCTCAGGGTCAGGGAGGCCCTCGCCAGAGCGCCCGGGGTGGCCGCCGTGGGGGCGAGCGCCAGGGATCACGAGGCCCGCGTCTCCTTCGACCCTGCCGCGACGTCGCCGGACGCTGTCGTCGCGGCGCTCGCCGCGGCCGGGTACGAGGCCGGCGAGCTCTCCGCCGAGGAGGCGCGCAAGGACAAGCCCGCCTGGGCGACGGCGCCGCGCGTGACGGGCACCAACGCGACCGACCTCGCCATGTCCGGCGACTACCGCAAGTACTGATCCCTTCGAGACACGCGGGAGAGATGAGCATGGGAGACGCGAAGAGCATCGACCCGGCCGCCCTCGAGATGTTGCGTCACGCCGACGAGTGCGGCGTGGAGACGGTCTTCTCGCGGGCGGACGCGATGAAGCCTTGCCCCATCGGGGAGTCGGGGGCCTGCTGCCGCATCTGCAGCATGGGTCCGTGTCGCCTGGTCGGCAAGGACGCCGAGGAGAAGACCGGTCTTTGCGGCGCCGACCTGCCGACGATCGCGGCGCGGCACTTCGCCCGCCAGGTGGCCGGCGGCGCCGCGGCGCACTCCGATCACGGCCGCGACATGGCGATGACGCTGCGCGCGGTCGCCACCGGGGAGGCGAAGGGCTACCAGGTCAAGGACGAGCAGAAGCTCATGGCCGTGGCCGCCTTCATGGGCGTGCCGACCGGCGGCCGTAACGTCAACGAGATCGCCCTCGATGTGGCCGACGTCGCCCTGGCGCAGTTCGGCCAGCCACTCGGCGAGATCGTCTACACGCGCCGCGCCACGCCCAAACGGCAGGCGCTTTGGAAGAAGCTCCGCCTCACGCCGCGCGCCGTCGACCGCGAGATCGTCGAGATCCTGCACCGCACCCACGAGGGGGTCGACCTCGACGCCGAGCACATCCTCAAGGCGTCGCTCCGCTGCGCCCTCGCCGACGGCTGGGGCGGGTCGATGCTCTCGACCGACATGAGCGACATCCTCTTCGGCACGCCCTCGCCGGTGTCGGCCGAGGTCAACCTCGGCGTGCTCAAGGCCGACCAGGTCAACGTCGTCGTCCACGGCCACGAGCCCACGCTCTCGGCGATGCTGGTCGAGGCCGCCCGCGACCCCGAGCTGATCGCCGAGGCGAAGGCCAAGGGAGCGGAAGGCATCAACCTCGCCGGCATCTGCTGCACGAGCAACGAGATCCTCATGCGCTACGGCATCCCGCCCGCCGGCAACTTCCTGCATCAGGAGCTCGCCGTGCTGACGGGTGCGGTCGAGGCGATGATCGTCGACGTGCAGTGCATCATGCAGGCGCTCGGCCCGCTCGCGCAGCGCTTCCACACCAAGCTCATCACGACCTCGCCCAAGGCGAAGATCCCCGGCGCGGTGCACATCGAGTTCGACGAGCACCGCGCCCCCGAGACGGCGCGCGAGATCGTCCGCCTGGCGATCGACAACTACGCGAACCGCGGGCCGATCCACATCCCCGATTACCACGAGCCGCTCGTCGCCGGCTTCTCGCACGAGTACCTCAACTACATGCAGGGCGGCTTTCACCGCGGCTCGTTCCGCCCGCTCAACGACGCCGTCATCGCCGGCCGCATCCGCGGCCTGGCCGGCGTCGTCGGCTGCAACAACGCGCGCGTGACCCAGGACGAGGGCATCGTCACGATGATCAAGGAGTTCGTCGCCCGCGACGTCATGGTCGTGGTCACGGGCTGCGCCGCGACCGCCGGCGCCAAGGCGGGCTACCTGAGCCCCGAGATCCTCGACGCCGCCGGCCCCGGGCTGCGCGAGGTGATGGAGGCGATCGGCATACCGCCGGTCCTGCACCTGGGCTCGTGCGTCGACAACTCGCGCATCCTCACCGTGCTCACCCAGGTGGCCACCGAGGGCGGCCTCGGCGCCGACATCGACGACCTGCCGGCCGTCGGCCTCTGCCCCGAGTGGATGTGCGAGAAGGCGATCGCCATCGGCACCTACTTCGCCGCCTCCGGCGCGCACGTGATCTTCGGCGTGAGCAGCCCGGTCGCGGCCTCCAGCGTCGCCACCCGGCTGATGACCGAGGGCTGGGAGGAGATGGTCGGCGGCGACCTCGAGTTCATCCCCGACTGGGACGAGATGCTGGCCCGGGCGCTCGAGCTGATCGACGCGAAGCGTGAGGCGCTCAAGCTCAAGCCGTACGACCCGGCGCAGTTCGGCGACAGCGGCGACAGCCCCTACTTCACCGCCATCAGGGCCTACCTCGCCGAGAAGGCGGAGGAGGCCGCGCGCGGTGTGGAGACGGTCGACGCGGTCGTCTACCCGCTCGCCGAGGGTCACTCGCACGAGCGCGGCGCCGGCCATGATCACGGCCACGGCGATGCTCACGTACACGGCTACGGCGAAGCCCACGGGCACGGCGACGACGCCGGGCCGCTGCACGCCCACGGGCACGCGCCGCCGGCCGAGCACGCGCACGGGGAGGACGCCTGATGTCGCGCTACATCGCCACGCGCGCGATCCGCGGCGCGCGCCGCATGGTCGCCGAGGCCGACGCGGCCCTGCAGGCCGCGCTCGCCGAGCACGGGCCGGAGACCCCGGTCGCCTTCACCAACACCGCCTACTTCCTGCCGGTGATCTACGCCTTCACCGGCGCGAAGGTCGAGACCCTCGGCGACCTCGTGCCCGTGATCGAGCGCGCCAAGGGTCTCCTGCACCCCGTGCCCAACGACGCGATGTGGCTGCCATACCTGGGCGAGACACTCGACTCGGGCATCGCGACCCTGTTCGCCGAAGAGGCGCTCGAGGGGGTGCGCTTCGCGCAGGGCCTCGAGCCCCAGGTGCTCAAGCTCGACAACAAGGCCTCCGAAGATGAGCGCGTCTCGACCTCGTCGACCTACGTCCACGGCGACGTGCTGCGTCTCAACGGCCCGATCGACGACATCCAGCTGCGCGCCTGGGGCATCCAGCTCGTCGACGGGCGCATGCCGGGGTTCTGCGCCATCGTCGGCTGCGCCAAGTCCAACGAGGTCGCAGTCAAGATCGTGCGCGAGCTGCAGTCGCGCGGCATCCTCATCTTCCTCAGCGGCAACGTGAATGGGCGCAGCATCATCCACCAGCTCGCCGAGGAGGGTATCCAGCTCGGCTACGACACCTTCACCGTGCCGTTCGGCATCGACACGATCTCGGCGGTGTACGCGCTCGGCTTCGCCGCCCGCTCGGCGCTCACCTTCGGCGGCATGGACGCCGGCCAGGCGCGCGAGATCATGCTCTACAACAAGTACCGCGTCTTCGCCTTCGTGCTCGCCCTGGGCGAGGTCGACGACCTCAAGTACGCCACGGCCGCCGGGGCGATCTCGTACGGCTTCCCGGTGATCGCCGACACGCGGATCCCGCAGATCCTGCCCACGGGCGTGACCACCTACGAGCACGTCGTCTCGATGCCCTTCGACGAGATCCCCGGCGCCGACGACATGGAGCGCGCCGAGAAGCTGATCCAGCGCTGCATCGACGTGCGCGGCGTCAAGGTCAAGATCGCCAAGGTGCCGATCCCGGTGGCCTACGGCTCGGCGTTCGAGGGCGAGCGCGTGCGCAAGGAGCAGATGCGCATGGAGTTCGGCGGCAAGAAGGCGCGCGCCTTCGAGTACCTGCGCACGCTCCGGTCCGACGAGGTCGAGGACGGCCGCGTCACGCTCGTCGGCCCCGACCTCGACACGGCCGAGCCCGGCGGAGCCATGTCGCTCGGCATCGTCGCCGAGGTCGCGGGGCGCAAGATGCAGAAGGACTTCGAGCCCATCGTCGAGCGCCAGTTCCACTACTTCACCAACGGCGCCGAGGGCATCCAGCACAACGGCCAGCGCGACATCACCTGGATCCGCGTCAGCACGAGCTCCTTCGACAAGGGCTTCCGCCTCGAGCACCTCGGCAAGCTCCTGCACGCGCGCATCCACGAGGTGTTCGGCAACATCGTCGACAAGGTGCAGGTCACGCTGATCACCGAAGAGGAGCAGATCGAGCCCATGCTCGCCGAGGCGCGCGACGCCTATCGCGAGCGCAACGAGCGCATCGCCAGCCTCACCGACGAGTCGGTCGACACCTTCTACTCGTGCCTGCTCTGCCAGAGCTTCGCCCCCAACCACGTCTGCGTCGTCAACCCGCAGCGCGTCGGCCTCTGCGGGGCCTACAACTGGCTCGACTGCAAGGCGTCCTTCGAGATCAACCCGACGGGGCCGAACCAGCCGGTGCCCAAGGGCACCTGCCTCGACCCGGTCAAGGGCGAGTTCACGGGGCCGAACGAGTTCGTCTACGCGCACTCCAACCAGACGGTGGACCGCGTCACCTTCTACTCGATCATGGACGCACCCATGACGTCGTGCGGCTGCTTCGAGTGCATCATGGTGATCGTGCCCGAGGCCAACGGTTTCATGATCGTCAGCCGCGAGGACCCGAGCATGACGCCCTGCGGCATGACCTTCTCGACCCTCGCCGGCACCGCCGGCGGCGGCATGCAGACCCCCGGCATGATGGGCTTCGGCAAGTACTACCTCACGAGCCCCAAGTTCATCTCCGCCGACGGCGGCCTCCAGCGCATCGTGTGGATGAGCAGCCTGCTCAAGCAGCAGATGGGGCCGGTCCTCACCCAGATCTGCGAGGACGAAGGCGTGCCCGACCTGCTCGACAGGATCGCCGACGAGACCGTCTGCACCGACGTCGAAGGGCTGCTGCCCTTCCTCGAGGAGAAACAGCATCCGGCGCTGACCATGGACCCGCTCTTCTGATGCGCGCCCTGCCCGCCCGGATCGTCATGTCCATGAACGCCCAGAGGGGGATGGTGCGATGACACCAGTGGAAGTACCGGTAGAGAACTGGCAGGGGTCCGTCCGCGAGGTGACCCTGGGGGCGAGCGGTGACGGCGGCACGCGCGCGTCGACGGTCACCGTCGGCGGCGAGACGACGCTGCCGTTCCTTCACTTCGAGGGCGCGATGCCCCACCGCCCCGTGGTCGCCGCCGAGGTGACCGACGTGTACCCGGAGGACTGGTCGCCCGCCCTTCTCGAGGCCCTCGGCGACGCCGCCCGCGACCCGGCGGCGTGGGCGACAGGCGGCGGCGGACGCCGGCGCCGACCTGATCGCGCTCAAGCTGCGCAGCGCGCACCCGGAGCGCGGCGACGCCGGCGCCGAGGCCTGCGTGGCCACCGTCAAGGCCGTGCTCGGCGCGGTCGGCCTGCCGCTCATCGTCTACGGACCGGGCTCCGCCGACAAGGACAACGAGGTGCTCGTCGCCGTCGCCGAGGCGACCAAGGGCGAGCGTCTCGTCCTCGCCAACTGCGAGGAGAAGAACTACCGCACCATCGTCGCCGCCGCGCTCGGCAACGGGCACCTCGTCGTCGGGCAGACGCCGATCGACGTGAACCTCGCCAAGCAGCTCAACATCCTCATCAGCGACATGGGGCTGCCGCTCGAGCGCGTGCTCATGGACCCCAACACCGGGGCGCTGGGCTACGGCGTCGAGTACACCTACTCGGTCATGGAGCGCCTGCGGCTCGCCGCCCTGATGGGCGACACGATGACGCAGCAGCCCATGATCTGCACGGTCGGCGAAGAGGCTTGGCGCCAGAAGGAGGCGCGGGCGGCCGAAGGCGTCCCCGCGGCGTGGGGCGAGCTCGCCACGCGCGGGCTCACCTGGGAGGTGACGACGGCGACGGCCCTGCTGCACAGCGGCGCCGACGTCGTCGTCCTCCGACACCCACGCTCGATCGGCGTCGTGCGCGACGCCGTCGACGCGCTGATGGAAGGAGCGTGAGGTCGTGGCCCTGAGCGGACTCGAGATCTACAAGCTCCTCCCGCAGACCAACTGCAAGGAGTGCGGCTTCCCGACCTGCCTGGCGTTCGCCATGAAGCTGGCGCAGAAGGGCACCGAGTTGTCGAAGTGCCCCTACGTGACCGACGAGACGCGGGCGTCGCTCGACGCCGCCGCGGCGCCGCCGATTCGCCTGGTCACCGATCGGCGCTGGCGACCGGGCCTTCGAGGTCGGCAACGAGGTCGTGCTCTTCCGCCACGAGAAGACCTTCTACCACCAGCCCGGCCTGATGGTCCGGCTGCGCAGCGACGACGCGGACCTGGCCGCCAAGGCGAAGACGGTGCAGGAGTACGCCGTCGAGCGCGTCGGCCTGACCCTCCAGCTCGACGGCGTCGCCCTCGAGCAGGCCGGGGGCGACGCGGCCGCCTTCGCCGCCGCCGCGGCCGTGGTCGCCGCGGCCGGCGACGCCCCGCTCGCCTTGCTTACCGACGACTCTGCGGCGCTGGCTGCGGCGGCAGCCGCGGTCGCCGCGCGCAAGCCGCTTCTGGGCTTCGCGACGGCGGCGACCTGCGACGCGGCGGCGGCCGTGGCCAAGGAACACGGCTGCCCGCTCGTCGTCCGCGGCGACGGCGACCTCGACTCGCTGGCCGCCGTCGTCGACAAGGCGAAGGCCGCCGGCGTCGACGATCTCGTCCTCGACCCCGGCGCGTCGTCGCCCGCCGCCTCCCTGGCGCTCGCCACCCAGCTGCGCCGCCTGGCGATCAAGAAGAACCAGCGCGCCATGGGCTTCCCGCTCATCGCCTTCGCGGGCGCCGCGACCGCCGAGGAGGAGACCGTGCTCGCCTCGCAGGCGATCGCCAAGTACGCCGGCGTCGTCGTGCTCGACAGCGCCGATCCGGCGCTGCTCTACCCGCTGCTCACGCTGCGGCAGAACGTCTACACCGACCCGCAGAAGCCGATCCAGGTCGAGCCCAAGCTCTACGAGATCGGCGCCGTCGGGCCCCGACAGCCCGCTGCTGATCACGACCAACTTCTCGCTGACGTACTTCACGGTGTCCGGCGAGGTCGAGGGCAGCGGCACGCCTGCGTACCTCCTGGTCGCCGACGCCGACGGCCAGTCGGTGCTGACGAGCTGGGCCGCGGGCAAGTTCGACGCCGAGAAGATCGCCAAGACCGTCCAGGGGTCGGGCGTCGCCGACCTCCTCAGCCACAAGAAGCTCGTCATCCCCGGTCACGTGGCCGGGCTGTCGGGCGAGGTCGAAGAGGAGCTGCCCGGCTGGCAGATCCTCGTCGGACCGCGCGACGCGGTCGACATCCCGTCCTACCTCAAGAACGTCTGGACGGCATAGCGGGCGGGACATGGCAGACGCTCAGGCCAAAGACGCAGCGGCCGAGGTCGTCTTCACGCCACCGGGCGTCACGGCCGAGGCCGAGATCGGCGCCAGCCTGCTCGATGTGGCCGTGGCGGCCGGCGTCGAGATCGACGCGCCCTGCGGCGGCCAGGGCCGCTGCGGCCGCTGCAAGGTGATGGTCGAGTCGGGGACCGTCGGGCGACGGGCGAACGCCAAGCTCACGCCCGCCGAAGAGGGCGAAGGCTACGCCCTCGCCTGTCAGACCGTCGTCAAGGGCGACTGCGTCGGTCGTCGTGCCCCGCCCGCGACGAGACCGGGCAGCGGCCCAGGGCAGAGACGGCGGCCGAGAAGATCGCCCTGCCGTTCAGCTTGCGACTGGCGCCAGCAGCCGGCGATCCGCAAGTTCCGCCTGAGCATCGAGCCCCCGTCGCTCTCCGACAACACCAACGACCTCGACCGGCTGCGCCGCGAGCTCGCCCGCCAGCACGGCATCAAGAACGTCGTCGTCGGCATCGGCGCCTTGCGGACGCTCGCGAAGGCCCTGCGCGACGCCGACTGGGACGTCACGGTGACCCTCGACATGCGCAACTGGGTGCTCGACGCGACCGTGCCGCCCCGTCTCCTCGCCGTCGAGCCCGGCGATCGTACGGCGCGCAACTTCGGCCTCGCCGTCGACATCGGTACGACCAGCGTGATGGTCTACCTCGTCGACTTCACGACGGGCGGGTCGTCGACATGGCGAGCGCCTACAACGCGCAGATCTCCTGCGGCGACGACGTCATCTCGCGCATCATCTACTCGCAACGCCGCGACGGTCTCGCACGCCTCCAGCGGCTGGTCGTCGGCACGATCAACGATCTCCTGCACGAGCTGCCGCGTCGCAACAAGCATCGAGCTCAGCGAGATCAACGAGGTCACCGTGTCGGGCAACACGACCATGACCCACCTCTTCCTCGGGCTCGACCCGAAGTACATCCGCGAGGAGCCGTACATCCCGACGATCTCGCTGCCGCCGCGCGTCAGCGCCGGCGAGCTCGGGGTCGACGTCAACCCGCACGCCAGCGTGTACTGCATGCCGTCGGTGGGCAGCTACGTTGGCGGCGACATCGACCTCTGGCGTGCTCTCGTCCGGACTCTTCCTCACCGACAAGCTGACGTTGTTCATCGACATCGGCACCAACGGCGAGATCGTGCTCGGCAACAAGGACTGGCTCGTCTCCTGCGCCTGCTCGGCCGGCCCGGCCTTCGAGGGCGGCGGCGTCGCGCTGCGGCATGCGCGCCACGGCCGGCGCCATCGAGGACGTGTGGATCGATCGCAGACCCTCGAGCCGAGCTACCGCACGGTCGACGACGCGCCGCCGCGCGGCATCTGCGGCAGCGGGCTGATCGACCTCGTCGCGCGAGCTGTTCGTGACCGGCGTGATCGACAAGAGCGGCCGCATCCGCCGCGACCGCGCGACGCCGCGCGTCCGCGAGGGGCTCGGCGGCGTCGAGTACGTCGTCGCCTGGGCGGGCAAGAGCCGCGACGTCGCCACGGTCGCCGTCAGCGAGAGCGACATCAGCAGCCTGGTGCGCGCCAAGGCCGCGGTCTACGCCGGCTTCTCGGTCCTCTGTCGCAGCGTCGGGCGTCGAGCTCGCCGACGTCGAGCAGATCCTCATCGGCGGCGCCTTCGGCCAGTACATCAACGTCGAGAAGGCCATCCAGATCGGCCTGCTCCCCGACCAGCCGCTCGGAGCGCTTCACGCTACCTCGGCAACACCAGCGCCCTGGGGGCCTACACCGCGCTGCTCTGCGTCGAGATGCGCCACGAGGTCCGTCGAGATCGCCGCGCAAGATGACCTACCTCGAGCTGAGCGCCGACAACGCCTTCATGGACGAGTACACGTCGGCGCTCTTCCTGCCGCACACCGACATCGAGACCTTCCCGAGCGGTCGCCGCCCTGCTCGCACGGCGCCCGGCCAACGCCACGCCGACAGGGGGACACGCACCATGACGACGACCATCGCCGTGGCCGGCAAGGGGGGACCGGCAAGACCACGCTGGCCGGTCTGATCGTGCGCGGCCTGATCGAGCGTGGCACCGGCCCGGTGCTCGCCATCGACGCCGACCCCTCGAGCAACCTCAACGCGGTGCTCGGCATGGGGCTCGAGCGCACGGTCGGCGACATCCGCGAAGAGACCGTCGCGCGGGCCAAGGCCGGTCAGCTCGACGCCGGGGTGGCCAAGGCCGACCTGCTCGACTACGAGATCAACCGCTGCCTCGAGGAGGGCACGGGCGTCGACCTCCTGGCGATGGGCCGGCCCGAGGGGCCGCACTGCTACTGCGCCGCGAACACGATGCTGCGCACGATCGTCGACCGCATCGCCGCGGGCTACGCCTGGGTCGTCATGGACACCGAAGCGGGCCTCGAGCACATCTCGCGGCGCACGACGAAGGACGTCGACCTGTTGCTCGTGGTCACCGACCCGACCATGCGCGGGGTGACGGCGGCCGGGCGCGTCGCCGGGCTCGTCGCCGAGCTGGGCACGCGCGTCGGCGCCGCCCGCCTCGTCGTCAATCGCGTCACCGGCGAGCTGCCGGGCGGGCTCGCCGGGGCGATCGCGGCCACCGGTCTCGAGGTGGCCGCGACGATCCCGGCCGACCCGCTGATCAACGACTTCGACGCCACCGGCCGCCCGCTGGTGGACCTGCCCGACGACGACCCCACGGTCGTGCTCGTTCGCGACCTCGTCGACCGCCTCGTCCCGCAACTCACCCCGTCACAAGGAGGGGCCCGGTGCTGATCATCGCCGAGAACATCCAGATCCTCTCACCGGTCGTCAAGGAGGCGATCGAGAGCCGCGATGCGGCGGCCATCCAACGCATGGCCCTGCGCCTGGCCGAGGCAGGCGCGGGCATCATCGACCTCAACATCGGGCCGCAGAAGAAGCACGGGGCCGAGATCATGCCCTGGATCGTCGAGGCGGTGCAGGAGGTGACCGACGTGCCGCTCTCGCTCGACACCACGAACCTCGCCGCTATGGAGGCCGGGCTCGAGGTCTGTCACTCGCGTGCCACCCTGAACTCGGCCTCGGCCGACCCGACGCGTCTGGACA
This sequence comes from uncultured Thermoleophilia bacterium, assembly GCA_963814545.1. Lineage (GTDB taxonomy): Bacteria > Actinomycetota > Thermoleophilia > UBA2241 > UBA2241 > UBA2241. Next base: position 128,498 of record CAWFDC010000009.1, read on the forward strand.
GCGTCATGCAGCTCGCGGCGCGGTACGACGCCAGGGTGATCGCCCTGGCGATGGGCGTCGACGGGATCCCGACGACGACCGACGGGCGCGCCGGCATCGCTATGGAGAGCCTTCTCCCGGCGGCCGAGGCCGCCGGCCTCTCACCCGAGGCCGTCCTGCTCGACCCGCTGGTGCTGACCGTGACCTGCAACCAGGACGTGGCCGGCGTCGCCGTCGACGCGATCCGCATGTTCAAGATGCTGAGCGACCCGCCGCCGATGACCACGGTCGGGCTCTCGAACGTGAGCAACGGCTGCCCCGACGCGATCCGCAGCCTCATCAATCGCACCTACATGGTGATGCTGATGGGGGCGGGGCTCGACAGCGCCATCGCCGACCCGCTCGACGCGCCGCTGAAGGAGACCATCCGGATCGTCGAGGAGCGTGACGAGAGCACGCCGCTGGGCCGGCTCTTCGTCGCCCTCCACGATGCCTCGGCGGCCATGGAGCCGCTCGACCCGGCGCTCGTCGACCAAGACGACCCCGAGCAGGTCGACGTGCTCAAGACCTGCCGGATGCTCGGGAACGACATCCTCTACGCCGACTCGTACTTGCGCATCTGAGCGCGACGCGGGGCCTGCGAATGGGGCGGCGGCGCCACCGGCGCCGCCGCCCCATCCGCCCTCGCGCGTCGCCCCGTGTGCGTCAGCCCCGGCGCTCGCCGCCGCCGTCGGCCGCGTCGCCGGGGGCGTCCATCCCGCCCGTCCGCTCGTCGTCCGGGCGGGCGCCGTGCGTGCCGTCGTCGTCCAGGCCGGCGCCGAGCACCTCGCGGCCGAGCGAGCACTTCTCGGCGGCCGCGCACCAGTCGGCGCAGCCCGGCTCGCGCTTCGGGTTCGCGAGGGTGGCGCCGCACGACGGACAGCGCCGCCGGGCGTCGTCCTTGAAGAACTCCACGGCGGCGCCGCAGCGCTCGCAGGCGACCTCGAAGATGTCGTCCGGGGTCCAGGAGCTGCGGTCGCTCCCCGGGCAGCCGCGGGAGAGATCCACCGGCGCGCCTCCTCGTCTCCGTCGTATGGGTCGCGTGTCGCAGCACAAGGATAGTCCGTGACGAAGCCGGACGCACCGGTCTGGTAGGCTCCGCGGCGTGAACGAGGGGAGTCCACAACCGACGCTGCACGGGCGCTTGGTCGCGCTGCGCCCGGTCCGCGTCGACGACCTGCCCGTGTTGCACGATATCCTCGAGGAGCCCGAGGTGGCCGAGTGGTGGCGGCGTACCGAGTGGGAGCGTGTGGACGAGCTCGGCGCGGTCACCTTCGCCATCGAGCTCGACGGGCGCGTCGTCGGCTGCATCCAGTACACCGAGCAGACCGACCCGGACTACCGGTCGGCCGCCGTCGACATCTTCGTGTCGGCGGCCGCCCACGGCCGCGGGGTCGGCAGCGACGCGATGCGCACGCTCGTCGCCTGGCTGATCGACGCCTGCGGCCATCACCGCCTCACCGTCGATCCGGCGGCGGCCAACGCGCGCGCGATCCACGTGTACCGCAGGCTGGGATTCAGGCCGGTGGGCGTGCTGCGGCGCTACGAGCGCGTCGAGGGCGACCGCTATCGCGACGCGCTCCTCCTCGACCTGCTCGCCGAGGAGTTCGTCAGGGAGTAGCGCGGCCGGGTGACGGCAGCCTCCGGCCGGAGGCCGCCGGGGAAGCGACGCGGGAGCGACGCATGGACGCAGGCGAGGGCGGGACCGCACCGGGGGCCGTGCCGTACCCCAAGATCGAGTTGCACGTCCACCTCGAGGCGACGGTGCGGCCCGAGCTGCTGCTGGCGATCGCCGACCGCAACGAGGCCTCGCTGCCGGCGAAGACGCCCGAGGGCCTGCTCGACTTCTACCGCTGCACCACGTTCGAGGAGTTCATCCAGCGCTGGATCAGGACCAGCTCGGTGCTGCAGCGCTACGACGACTTCCGCGAGGTGGTGGTCGACTACGCGGGCCGCGCCAGGGCGCAGGGCTGCGTCTACATCGAGGCGTTGTTCTCGCCGTCGGAGCCCGTCCTGCGGGGCAGCGGCTGGCAGGAGGTCTTCGAGGGGTACTGCGACGGCGCCGCGGAGTCCGCCGAGGTGCACGGGGTCGAGGTGCGCTTCACGCCCGACGTGACGCGCGACCTGCCGGTGCTCGTGGGCCGCCGGCAGGCGCGGTGGGCGGTGAAGTACAGGGAGCGGGGAGTGGTGGGGCTCAGCCTCGGCGGCTCCGAGCGCCGCGTCGGGCCGGAGAAGTTCAAGCGCGTCTTCGCGATCGCTCGCGACGGCGGGCTGAAGGCGGCGCCGCACGCCGGCGAGTTCGCCGGCGGCAAGGCCGGCGCCGCCTCGATCCGCGGTGCCCTCGACGTGCTGGGCGCCGACCGCATCCGCCACGGCATCAGGGCGGTCGACGACCCGGCGCTGCTCGCCGAGCTCGCCGGGCGCGGCATCGTCTGCGACGTGACCCCGGTCAGCAACCTGCGCACGGGGGCGATCGCGGCGCTCGACGAGCACCCGCTGCCGGCGATGCTCGCGGCCGGGGTGAAGTGCTCCATCGCCAGCGACGACCCCGTGCTCATGCAGACCGACCTGGCCGAGAACTGCGCCGCCGCGGTCGCGCTCGGCCACACGCCGCGGGCGATGTACGAGCACGCCCTCGCCGGAGCCTTGTGCGACGACACGACGCGGGCTCGCCTGCGGCGGATCGGTGAGGCCTGCGACTGGGAGGCGGCGTCAGCCTGAGCGCTCGCGCCGCGGGGCGGCGTCAGCCTGAGCGCCCGCGCCGCGGGGCGGCGTGTCTGACCGGCGCCCTGAGGGGCGCGTTCCGGGCGCCTTGACGGGCGCTTCGCGGGTGGCGCCGGGCTGTTTGACGAGGGCCCGCCAGGGTGCCCGACGCGGCGCGCCCTCGCCGTGTCCGGAGTGTGGGCCGCTTGCGTTTGGGGAACCACCCTGTCACGATACGAATCGTAGACGGAGCCGGTACAGGCGCCCGGCCGAACGGGCCGCCTCTCCAACAAAGACTCAGACACCTGCGTGACCGGGCAGCGTTCTGAACGAAAGGACGAGCTGCCCTATCCCCTTTGGCCGCTTCGGCGGCCCCCCATCATGGCGAGTGCTGCGCACTGCCCGTGCGCCCGTCGGCCCTCACGGCCCGCCGGGTGCTCGTCGCCGCGCGCCCGCCAGGAAGAGAGAGTGTATGGAACCCGTGTTCACCCCTGACCAGTCGCTGTACGTCGACGACGTCGTCGACGAGAGCGCCCTCGCGGCCTCGGCCGACCACGTCGTCACCGACAGCGCCCTCGCGGCTTCGGTCGACGACGCCATCGCCGAGGCGTCCGCCGCCGGCCACGACCCCTTCGCGGCCCTCGGCCTCAGCAAGCGCGTGCTCGCCGGCGTGACCGCCGCCGGGTACGAGCAGCCCACTCCGATCCAGGAGCACGCCGTGCCGCCCGTGCTCAAGGGCCGCGACGTCGTCGGCTGCGCCCAGACGGGCACCGGCAAGACCGCCGCCTTCATGCTGCCGATCATCGAGCTCCTCGAGCGGCAGAACGGCAACGCCCAGCGCCGGTCCGGCGAGAAGGGGCCGGCGACGCCGACCGCGCTCGTCGTGACCCCGACGCGCGAGCTGGCCGCGCAGATCGAAGAGGTCGGCATCGCCTTGTCGGCGGCCACCAAGCATCGCGTCGTCGCCGTCTACGGCGGCGTGCCCTACGGGCCGCAGGCGAAGCGCGCCCGCGCCGGCGTCGACGTGCTCGCCGCGACTCCCGGCCGGCTCCTCGACATGGTGCAGCAGGGCGACGTGCGCCTCGGCGAGGTCACGACGCTGGTGCTCGACGAGGCCGACCGCATGCTCGACATGGGCTTCTGGCCCGACGTGCGCCGCATCCTCCGCAAGCTCCCCGAGAAGCGCCAGAACCTGTTCTTCTCGGCGACCGTCTCCAAGGCCGTCCTCAACGTCATCGAGGACACGCTGGACCACCCCGTCTTCATCGAGCTCGGCGGGCGCGCGACCCCCGTCGAGAGCGTCGAGCAGCGCGCGCTGCCGGTCGCGCGCGACCAGAAGCTCGACCTGCTCGTCGCGTACTTCAACCATCACGAGCCCGACTCGACGCTGATCTTCACGCGCACGCGCCACCGCGCCGACCGCTTGGCGCGCACGCTCAACCGCAAGGGCGTGACCTGCGCCGCCATCCACGGCGACCGCAGCCAGGGACAGCGCCAGCAGGCCCTTGACGGCTTCAAGAAGGGCCGCGTCAAGGTCCTGGTCGCGACCGACATCGTGGCCCGCGGCATCGACGTCGACGGCATCACGCACGTCGTCAACTACGACGTGCCGCAGAACCCCGAGGACTACGTCCATCGCATCGGCCGTACCGCACGCGCCGGCGCCAGCGGCTCCGCCGTGACGCTCGTGACCGAGGAAGACGTGTACGATCTGGCCGCCATCGAGCGCCTGATCGGCATGACGATCGAGCGGCAGGACCTGCCCGACTTCGCGTACGACAAGCGGGCCATCCCCGCCTCCGACAAGCTGGTTCCCATGAAGCGTGGCAAGCTCGTGTGGAACGGGGGCGCGCTGCGCTCCGCACAGCGCGGTTTCAGGGCCCGCCCGCGCAAGCGCTGAGGCGCTGCGTACCGGGTCCCGAGGCCTCAACGTCGACAGACGGCCGCCGGCTGGAAGGCCGGCGGCCGTTTGGTATACTTCCGTTCCTGCGTGGGCGACTAGCTCAGTTGGGAGAGCGCCAGCTCGACAAGCTGGAGGTCGTTGGTTCAATTCCAACGTCGCCCACCATCCCCGATCCGCTGAGCTCGCTGTGCGGTTCCGGTACATCCTTTCCACCGTGGCTCCGGCAGGTGTGTTCCACTCCCGGACGCGGCTTCGGTAGCTGTGTTACACCCCTGACGCTCGTTCAACCGGCGCCAGCCTTCGCTCGATAGACGACCGCAGAAGCTGGTCGCCTCGAGGGAGGGCAGGGATCGTGCTCATCGAGCTGGGAGTCGTGGAACAGCGTCACCGCGCCGTGCTGGAGGTCTCCGACGGGCTCTCCGTGAGCGAGGTCGCCCGTCGCTACGGCGTCACCCGCCAGACCGTGCACCGCTGGCTCAGGCGCTACGCGGGGAGCGGCCTCGCCGGTCTCTGTGACGCCTCCTCGCGGCCCCTGAGCTGCCCCCACCAGACGCCGTCCGCAGTCGAGACGCGGATCGTCGAGATGCGCGGTGAGCACGACGCCTGGGGGCCGCGCACGATCGCCCACCACCTGGCGCGCGAGGGGGTCTCGCCCCTGCCCTCGCGCTCGGCGATCTACCGCTGCCTCGTGCGCCGGCGCCTGATCGAGCCCCAGAAGCGGCGCAGGAAGCGCGGAGACTACCGCCGCTGGGAGCGCAGCCGCCCCATGGAGCTCTGGCAGATGGACGTCATGGGCGGCGTCAGGCTCTCTGACGGCCGTGAGCTCAAGGTGGTGACCGGCATCGACGACCACTCGCGCTTCTGCGTCTGCGCCCAGCTCACCCCAAGGGCCACGGCGCGTCCCGTCTGCGAAGCCCTCCTCGGCGCCGTCGCGCGCTACGGCGCCCCCGACGAGGTCCTGACCGACAACGGCAAGGTCTTCACGGCGCGTTTCGGCAGAGGCTCGGGCGAGGTGCTCTTCGACCGCCTCTTGCGCGAGCACGGCATCCGCCACCTGCTGACCGCGCCGCGCAGCCCGACCACCACGGGCAAGGTCGAGCGCTTCCACAAGACGCTGAGGGGTGAGTTCCTCTCGGGTCGCGTCTTCGCCTCCGAAGGCGAGGCCCGGGCGGCCCTCGAGGAGTGGGTCGCGAGCTACAACTCCGAGCGCCCCCATCAGGGCATCGCGATGGCCTGCCCGGCGGAGCGTTTCGTGCCCCTCACACGTGAGCCTGACGCGGCGCTCGCGCTCGCGGCCGGGCAGGCGATCGAGGGGTGCGAGGGGCGTGCGCTGGTCTCCTGCAGCCACCGGCGGCGCGTCAGCCCGGAGGGACGGGTGAGCTTCCGCGACCACCGCTACCAGGTCGGCGCCTGGCTCGCCGGGGAGAGCGTCGAGCTTCTCGTGCGCGACGGCCTCCTCGAGGTCACCCACCGCGGCGTGCTCGTCTCAAGCCACGCCGAGCGCCCTCGTGCCGAGGTGAGCCTCCCGCTGCCCCCGCCGCGCCCGCCCGCCGCGCAGCCGGCGGACGGCGGTCGGCCGGTGGTGCGCAAGGTGGGCTCCAACGGCGGGGTCAGCTTCGCCGGCACGAGCTACCGCGTCGGCAACGCCTGGCGCGGCGCGCAGGTCGAGGTGCGCGTGGTCGGTGAGACGGTGGAGATCTCCAAGGACGCTCGGCTGCTCAAGAGCTGGCCGGCACGGCACGACCGCTTCAGAGAGCACGGCGCCTTCTCGACACCCGGCGGGCGGCCCGAGCGCAGCAACGCGTCCCTGTTCTCAACGAGACAAGACGTAACACAGCTGCCGGAGCCAAGGTGGAACACGGGTGGTGAGACTTGACAATCCGCTGAGCTCGCTGAGGCGCTCCCGCTGAGGCACCGCTGAGGCGCCGTCTCGCCCCCTCGCACCTGCGATGCTAGGATGCCGCTGGCCGTGATCCCGAGCGAGGTGCCGAGGGGGTGGTCGTGGGGGGCACAGCAGAGCGGGCACACCTGGCCCTGTGGGGCCCCGAGTCGTGCCGCCGCGTCCACGACGCCACGCTCACCGTCCTCGAGGAGTGCGGCGTCGAGGTGCGCAATCACCCACGGTCGCTCGAGCTCTTCGCTGCCGCGGGCGCGCAGGTCGATGGCCCCCGGGTGCGGTTCGCGCCCGAGCTTGTCGAGCGCGCCTTGGCGTCGGCCCCCAAGACTTGGCTCGTGCCGTGGCGACCGCTGCCTGACCGCGGCGCGCGCGCGGCGGACGACGACGCGGCCGTGGCGGCGCGGGATGCCGCGGGGGGCGCCGGCAGCGCCGGCGCCCCCCGCGGCATCCTCACCCTGAGCGACGGCAACTCTTACTTCGGACCCGGTTCGGACTGCCTCTACCTGCGCGACCCCGACACGCACGAGCGCCGGCGCATCACGGCTGCCGACGTGGAGTGCCTCGCCCGTGTCTGTGACGGCCTGCCGAACCTCGACTTCGTGATGAGCATGGGTCTGCCCGGCGACGTGCCGCTCGAGGTCGACGACCTCGCCGCCGTCGTCGCCATGCTCGCCGGTACGCGCAAGCCGCTGCTGGTCGCCCCCAAGGACGGCCTTGCCGTTGGCGTCGTCCGCGACATGGCCGCCGCCTGCGGCGAGGCCGGCTCGGTGATGATCTACGCGATGCCCTCGCCGCCGCTGCTGCACGACGGCGACGCCCTCGGCAAGGTCGTCGCCTGCGCCGCGCTCGAGGTGCCGCTCATCTACGCGCCGTCGCCGGCCTGCGGCACGACCGCGCCACGCTCGGTGCCGGCCGCGGTCGTGGTCGGCAACGCCGAGGTCCTGAGCGGGCTGGTGCTTCACCAGCACGTACGTCCGGGCGCCCCGTTCGTCTACGGCGCCGGTGTCGGCGCCCCCGACATGCGCACCGCCTTCGACCCTCACGGGGCTCCCGAGGTGTGGCTGGGGTCGCAGCTCGGCGCCGACCTCGCCCGCTTCTACGGCCTGCCGAGCTTCAACTACGCCGGCATGACCGACGCCAACGACCTCGACGAGCAGTGGAGCGCCGAGGAGTTCGCGCTCACCGTGCTCGGCGCCCTGCAACGCTCGACGCTGATCCACGACGTGGGGTACCTCGAGGTCGGCCTGCAGTCGAGCTACGAGTCGCTGGTCTTCGGCGACGAGTGTGTCGCCTGGGCGCGCGCGCTCATGCGTCACGTGCGCGTGGACGACGAGGCGCTCGCCCTCGATGAGATCATGCGGGTCGGCCCGGGAGGCCACCACCTGGCAAGCCGCCACACGCGGCTGCACACGCGCGACTTCTGGCTGCCCACCCTTTTCGACCGCGTGATGCACGACCGCTGGCGGGCCGGCGGCGGCCTCAGCCTGCGCCGGCGCGTCGAGGCGCGGGTCGCCGAGCTGCGCGCCGAGCCGCCGGCGTGGACGCTGCCCGAGGTGACGCGCGCCCGTCTCGACGAGCTGCTCGACGAGGCGCGGCGCCGGCGGGCGGAGGCGGCTGCGTGAGGCGCCGCACCCCGCGGGCGGAGGCGGCGGCGTGAGGCGCCTCACTCGGCGGCCGCCGTCTGGCCCTGACGATCGCGACTCGGGGCGCGCCCGCTGGTCGCCCCGCGCCCGCGAGCTGGCCGTCGTCGTGGCCGTCGTCGTCGTGGCGGCCCTGGCCGGCGTGCTCCTCGCGGCGCAGAAGACCGCGGCCTGGGACGGCAACGGCTCGGCCGAGGCGGCGTGGGCGGAGCTGCAGGTCGGCCTCAGGGCCTGGCGCGCCCCCGACGGCCACCGCCAGCAGTCGTACACCGACCGCGGCTGGTGCGGCAGGTTCGTGGCCCACGCCTACGGGGCGAAGAAGGTCGGCTTCCGCGACGCCCGGGCGATGCTGAAGGCGGCCGCGAAGAACGGCACGCTCCACGACGGCTCGCCCGCCGAGGCGCCGCTCGGCGCGCTCGTCTTCTACGACCTCTCCGAGCACGGCCACGTGGGCATCCACGTCGGGGGCGGCTACGTGGTCCACGCCGGCTACGCCGAGCGCGTGCGCAAGGACTACTGGGCGGCGCTCGACGGGTACGCCGGCTGGTCGTACCCGCCGCCGGAGCGCTGGCCCGGGCGTTCGAGCCTCTCGGCGAAGGAGTGAGGCCGGGGCCGCGGCCCCGGCCTCACTCGACCCGCATGTCGAGGAAGTTGCGCATGAGCGACTCGCCGAGGTCGGTGAGCACGCTCTCCGGGTGGAACTGCACGCCCTCGACCGGCAGGTCGCGGTGGCGCACGCCCATGACCACGCCGTCGCCGTTCCAGGCGCTGAGCTCGAGGGCATCGGGCAGGTGCTCGTCGACGACCAGCGAGTGGTAGCGCGTCGCCACGAAGCCCTGGGGAAGGCCGGCGTAGATGGTGCGCCCGTCGTGACGGATCTCGTCGGTCTTGCCGTGCACGGGGTAGCCGGCGCGGCGGACCGCGCCGCCGAAGGCCTGCCCGATGCTCTGGTGGCCGAGGCACACGCCCAGCACCGGGACGACGCCGGCGAAGCGCCGGATCGCCTCGATTGATATCCCGGCCTCGTTGGGCGTGCACGGCCCCGGCGAGATGACGAGGTGGGTCGGCGCGGCGGCGGCGATGTCGTCGCAGGTCACCTGGTCGTTGCGGCCGACCTCGATGTCGGCGCCGATCTCACCGATCAGCTGGACCAGGTTGTAGGTGAACGAGTCGTAGTTGTCGACGATGAAGACGCTGGGCATCGCGGTCCTCCCGGCCGGTCGCCGCCCACAGCGTAGCGTGAGTCGGTGTGCCTGAGAAGCAGCGCCGCCGTCTACGGATGGGGCGGCATTCGCCACGACGCGCCGTTCGGCCGTGATGTCGCGCCTGGGGGGCCGACCGCCCGCGGCGTTGCGGGGGCCGACCGCGCAGGGCTCGTCAGCGTACCTGGTGCGCCATGAAGCGGAGCGGCAGGATCAGGGCGTCGTCTACGGGTGGCGCGACGCGGGGGCGCGCCAGCGAGGCGGTGAGCTGGGCGCTCAGGGCCTGTGCCTCAAACGGGACGATCTCGACCCCGACCGAGGAGAGCAGGTCGACCGCCGCCGGCGACGTCGCCGCGTCGAGCGGGGTGCCGACCAGCGGGATGCCCAGCCGGTGCGCCACCTCGAGGCTCCAGAGCACCCAGTCGTCACGCAGCACGGCAGTGCGGAAGAGACACACCAGCGTCTCGGCGCGCCGGATGCGCAGCGCCAGGCTGGCGCGGATGTAGTCGGAGCGCTGCACGGCGAAGGGTTCGCCGGTGAGGGCGTAGTCGACGGTGATGCGGGGCCGCAGCTGCTTGAGGTCGTCGACGACGGGCGTCACCACGGCGAGATCGGCCGGGGCGAAGGCGAAGTAGACCCTCGTCTGCTCTTCGCGATACCAGCGTGACGCCATGCGGTGCTCCCCGTTTCTCTCAGACCCTGTATCGGCCCGCCGGAGGCTGCCCTGAACCTTCGGGCGGCCGCGGGCGAGACTTCGACGAGAGCGGCCGCCCTTCCTTCGCCCGTCGTCTGCCGAGGCAACAGCTCCCCGTTGACCTTCGTGCGTTTGACTCGTAAAGTAGGTCGACACACTCGGAAGGTATCGCGCGGGCCAGGGGGGTACATGGGGCGTACCGTGTCCGTGAGTCGCCGGCGGCTGCCGTCGGCGCTCATCTTCAGCATCTTCGCACTGCTCGTGGCGTGCCTCGCGCCGGGCGTGTTCGCGCCCGCGCCGGCGGCGGCCCAGGAGACGTACCTCCACGGCATCGCGACCACCTGCGGCATGTGCCACAAGGGGCCCACGCCCGACCAGGGCGGCGTGTACCCGGACGACACCGCGTGCACGAGCTCATGCCACCTGGGGTTCGTCTCACGCGACGAGAACACGTGCACGAGCTGCCACGACCCGGGGCAGGATCAGGCGGCGATCCAGACGCCCGACGGCTGCGCCGCCTCGAACTGCCACCTCACCGACCCGCACTACGGGGCGACGACCGAGGGCTGCACGACCTCGTGCCACACGACCGCGTCGCCCGCTGCCCCGAACGGCAGCGCCCACCACACGAACGACGAGCGCACGGCGCCCACGATCGAGACCTGCGGCTCGTGCCACGTGCTGCACGAGCCGTTCATCCCCGAGCACACCTGCTTCGACTGCCACGCCGGGTACGACGTCGAGCACCCGGCGCCGGCCTCCATCACCGCCCGCGCTTTCAGCCTGCTGCCCACGGCGACGACGGTCGCCTGGGGCAACGCGGTCGGGTTCTCGGGCTGGCTGCTGTACGGGGCGGCGCCCTTCCCCGGGGCGCCCGTGACCCTGCAGGCGAAGCCGGCGACGGCGCCGGCTCCCGCCCAGGTCGGCACCACGTACACGGGAGCCGCCGGCGACTACGGCTTCGACCCGCTCATCCCGACCGCCATCACCACCTACCGCACGCTGACCCCGGGCACCTGTCTCGGCGGGGTCGTGGTCAAGCCATCGCTGGCCGCCGTGCTCGTCAATGTCCGTCCCCGGCTGACCATCGGCCTGAGCAGGACGTCGCTGCCCCTCGGCGCCACGATCACGGTGAAGGGCAGGCTCACGCCGGCGCGCCCCGGCGGGTACGTCAAGCTGACCTACCAGCGCAAGGTGGACGGTGTCTGGAGGACGGTGTTGACGAAGAGCAGAGCGGTGGCCTCGACGGTCGACTACAGCACCTACAGTCACACCTACAAGCCGCTCAAGCGCGGGAGTTGGCGGGTGCGAGCGTCCGTGGCCGCGACCACGACGCTGATCGGCTACAAGACGGTGTACAAGTACTTCCTGGTGAAGTAGAAGGGAGCACGGCACGCGGGCACGCACACCGGCTCCGGCAACGAGCATTTGGGCTTGCGCCTGCCCCGAGAATAGTTACACTCTATGCACTGAAGTGTGGAGCGCTCTGACCAGGGGAGGTCTAATGGGGGACTCTAGTCACGGTCACGGCCGGCGCCGCTGGGCGTACCTGGTCGTGATCACGCTGGCCGCGATCGGCGTCCTCGGCGTGGCGGCCCCCACGGCGCTGGCCGTCTTCGAGCCGATCGACGTCGTCTGCGACAACGGGAACAACACGATGCACGATGATGGGGTGCTCTTCACCTCGTGCGCGGCCTGTCACGGGACGAACGACTACTACGCTCCGGTCGACACCGCCAAGTGCCTGGTCTGCCATCTCGGCGGCTTCGAGAACCGCCCGGTCGAGAGCGGTTTCGACACCTGCTGGAGCTGCCACTACCCGGGTGAGAACCAGGACGTCGTCCAGAACCAGGTCGACGGCCAGACGTACGATGGGTGTGCGGCGGCCACCGACTGCCACGACGTCGACCCCGCCGCCAACCTCCCGCACTTCGGCGCCAACACCAAGACCTGCACCGATGGCTGTCATCGCAGCTCGTCCCAGAGCACGCCGAACGGCAGCTCCCACCACGACGACGGCAAGGCGAACTGCTACGACTGCCACGACGGCGTCCGGGCGCTCGAGAAGGTCCACGAGCCGTACGCCGAGGCGCGTGACTACGATTTCGGCGGTCCGTACCCGTACTGCTACACGTGCCACGTCGGCTACGAGGAGACACACCCAGAGCCGGCGAGCATCGTCCATCGCACGACGCTGCCGGTGGCGTCGCCGCAGCCCGTGGTGTACGGCGGGACGACGGTCATCTCTGGCGTGCTCTACTCGATCGACGACGAAGGCACGAAGTGGCCGGTGAGCGGCTGGGGTGTCAGTCTGCTTCAGAACAGTGGTGTGCCCGAGTTCGACTGGAACACGCTGCAGTTGAAGGTGACCGCAGCCACGACAGGCAAGTACACCTTCGTCGCCGTGACACCGATCAAGAACACGCAGTACGCGGCGCTGGCCAAGGGGCAGGTCGTCGGCGAGTACCTCTACAAGCCGGCCCGCGGCACGGTCCTCGTCAAGGTCGCGCCCGTCGTCACCGAGTCGCTCAACAAGACCAGTTTCGCGCTGGGCGGCACGATCACCGTCACGGGCAAGGTCAAGCCTTGGAAGACCGGCGGCAAGGTCAAGTGGGTCTTCCAGCGCTACATCGACGGGACCTGGAAGACGGTGACCACGACGGCGACCAGACTGCTGACCGACGTCGACGTGGTCGATCCTCTGCTGGCTGACTACAGCAAGGCAAGCTTCACGTACAAGCCCGGCAAGAGGGGCACGTGGCGCGTCAAGACGGTCTACGTCGCGAACACGGACTACACGACGGCGTCGAGCATCTACAAGAAGTTCGTCGTGAAGTAGACGCCGGTCGTCGTCCGAGGCACTGAGCGGAGGGGGCGCCGACAGGCGCCCCCTTCGCGTTCCGGCGGCTTAGAGACTCACCCCGTCGGGCCGCTCGCGCTCGTCGGCGAACCACTCGGTCTCGTCCATGCCCTCGGCGGCGATCTCCTCGAGCGACATCTTGAGGTACCGGCCGCGAGCCTCGACGGCGACGGTGCCGTCGGCCAGCAGCAGCTCGCCCGTGCCCTCGAAGAGGCGCCGCGTGTCGCGCGTGATGCGGGCCACGCAGCGCAGCTCGTCCTCGAGCGGTACGGGTCTGCGGAAGCGCACCGTGAGTTCGGCAGTGACGCCCCAGGCGCCGGGCTCGCGCAACAGGATCGCACGGCCGATGGTCTCGTCGAGTATCGTCGAGGCGATGCCGCCGTGCAGGCGGCCGGGGTAGCTCTGGTGCTCGTCGCGCGGCGAGAACACGCCGAGGAGCTCGCCGCCCTCGAGCTCGTAGAAGCGCGCCTGCAGGCCGAGGGTGTTCTCGACCCCGCAGACGAGGCAGTTGCGGCTGACGTTCTGAGCGTTGAGCACGCGACGTTCCGTGGCGATTCCCCTCAGTGAGCGTCGGCGCCGGTCGCCTGTCGCCGTCGTCGGTGGGCGAGCCGTCGTCAATGATACGCGACGGCGGCGGGAACCGGGGGGGCGACAAGAAGGCTCGCCCACCGCGCGAAGCCCGTGCGCGCGCCGGCCGAAGCGTACGGTGCACGAGGCGACGCGCGGGCAGGGTCGACCCGCGCGGATGCCCGACGCGGCGCCCGGGGGTAGACTCGCGGCGCCGGGATCAGCTCGAAGAAGGAGCCGCACCATGTCGAAACGAGCCGTGTGCGTCACCGCCGGCGCACTGGCGGCGGCCGCGTGGGCCGTCCACCGGCTGGCGCGCCGGTCGGGCGTCTCGCCCGACGAAGCGCGCCAGGCCCTGCCCGGCGACGAGATCGTCCCCGCCCCGAACTGGGTCTCCACGCGGGCGCTCACCATCGCGGCGCCGCCCTCCGAGGTGTGGCCCTGGGTCGTCCAGATGGGCTACCCGACCGAGCGCGCCGGCTGGTACACGCCGCACTGGGTCGACGAGCTCATGTGGGGCGAGCGGCCGCACAGCGCCGAGACCATTCGCCCCGAGTTGCAGGACCTGAAGGTCGGCGACATGGTCCCCGACAGCCCCGACTGGACGGCGAAGTACGTGGTCGAGGAGGTCGAGCCGCCGAGCCACCTCGTGCTGCACTCGACCTGGCACGTCTGGGGGCCGATCCGCTCGTCCGACTTCAGCTGGGTGTTCGCGCTCGAGCCGGTCGAGGAGTCGCTGCCGACGGGGGAGAGGCGGGAGGCGACACGGCTCGTCGTCCGCGCCCGTGTCGCCTACGAGCCGAAGTGGATCTACCCCTTCGTCGAGACGGTGATCGGCCTCGGCGACTGGGTCAACGTGAGCGTCATGTTGCGGGGCATCAAGAAGCGGGTCGAGGCGTCGTCGTAGTCATCGACCGCCGACCGTAGAGCCACCGACGGCCGACCGAAGAGCCGCCGACCGTAGAGCCACCGAGGGCCGACCGTCGAGCCGCCGACCGTCGAGCCACCGGCCGCCGACCATCCAGTCACCGGCCGCCGACCGTCGAGTCACTCGCGGTGAGTCGGGCCGCGGCCGGCGGCACCCCGGTCAGGTGATCCGGCCCCACCAGACGCCGCTGTAGCGCTGCACCGACGGCGCGATGCAGAGCACGGCGATGAGCCCTCCGATCGAGCCCCAGACGAGCTGCTGCGGGTCCTGACCGATCATCGCGTACTCGACGAGCTCGAAGATGACGAGCCCGCAGCCGACGGCGAAGGCGCCGAACCAGGCCCACGGGCGACGGCGCCACAGGCCCACCGCGACCACGAGCGGGAAGACGCCGAGCACCGTGAGCAGGAGCAGCCCCGGGATCAGGAAGTCCGAGAAGGGCGTGCCCTCGAGATAGGACGTCGGTATGCGCAGGAGGTCGCCGTCGGGGGCGAGCACGAAGGCCACGCCCCCGAAGATGCCGCCGATGCCCTGAAGCACCAGGAAGCCGAGCAGGAGCCAGACGAGGCCGTGGCGGCGTGGCGTGTTCTCGGCGGCGCCGGCCGAGGTGCGTGTGCCGGGCTCTCTCTCCACGTGGACCTCGCTCGGTCGACTCAGGGACGGATCTTCCGCGCCCGGCCGGTGGACGACCCGGCCCTCGCGCCGTGTCGCGCCCGACCGCCGGCGCGCGACGCCGGGTCGGCTGCCGCCGACGGCGTGGTGCTATTCTTGCAGCATGCTCGCGAAGCCGCACCCCAACCACCAGGTGTACCTTCGGGCGCTTCGGGCGATGACGCCGGAGCAACGCCTGCTCAAGGCGTTCGAGCTCACCGACTTCTCCCGGGAGTTGTTCCGCGAAGGACTGCGTCGGCGCTTCCCGACGGCCGGCGAAGAGCGACTGCAGCGCCTCTACCTGGAGCGCCTCGCCAAGTGTCACAACAGGCGCTCCTGATCCGCGTCCTCGCCGCGCTCGAGGCGGCCGGCATCGCCTCCATGGTGACCGGCTCCCTGGCCTCGAGTC
This sequence comes from uncultured Thermoleophilia bacterium, assembly GCA_963814545.1. Taxonomy (GTDB): domain Bacteria; phylum Actinomycetota; class Thermoleophilia; order UBA2241; family UBA2241; genus UBA2241. Next base: position 143,970 of record CAWFDC010000009.1, read on the forward strand.
TGCAGGGAGAACCGCGAGCCACCCATGACATCGATCTCGTGATCGCGGTCGCTCCCGACGACGTGGAGAGGCTCGTCGGCGCCCTGGCCGCTCCCGACCTCTACCTCGACGAACGTGCGGTGCGTGCAGCCGTCAGACAGCAGACGATCTTCAATCTCGTGCAATCCCGGACCGGCGACAAGGTCGACTTCTGGCCGCTGACCGACGAGCCGTTCGACAGATCGCGCTTCGCGCGCCGGTGGCGCGTCGACGCGCTCGGCACGCGGTTCGATGTGTCGTCGGCTGAGGACACGATCCTGATGAAGCTTCGCTGGGCGAGGCGGTCAGGCGGCAGCGAGAAGCAGCTCACCGATGCGTTGCGTGTCTACGAGCTGCAAGCGGCGCGACTCGACCACGCCTACCTGTGCGAGTGGGCGGCCCGGCTCGGAGTGCGCGACCTCCTCGACGAGCTGATGGGCCGCGCCGAGCCGCTCTCCGGGTAGCGGTCGCCCGCGCGCCGCCGGTCCGTGGTCGTCGCCGGGCCGCTCTCCGCAGGGCGCTCGCCGAGGAGTGTCTGCGGCCCGAACGCTCGCCGCCCGGCGCTCTCGGGTCGCACGGGTCAGAGGTCGGTCGCTCTCCCCGACTCCTCCACGAGTCTGACCGGCACGCTCTCCGGCACGTCGCGGCGCACGGTGTCCCTCAGCTCCGCCAAGGGGGGCGGCTCGCCGGGGCCGAGCACGGCGATCACGATCTCGCTGCCCTCCACGTGGACCGAGTCGAGCGTCCACTCGCTGCCCGCGACCCACTCCTCGGCGGCGTTGCTTGCCGAGTACACCCAGCTCTCGTAGAGGCCGGTGCGGACCGAGGCCGCGGTCAGCGGGATCAGCAGGGCGGCGACGAAGGCGATGATGAGGGCGCGGGCGCGCCGCGCCGTCCTCGGGTCACGCTCGGCGGCCTCGGCGCCGTACCCGGCGGCGGTGAACACGAGGGTGCCGGCGATCAGGATCGCGGCCACGTTGGTGAGGAAGAGGATCAGCGCGCCCCAGGCGAGGTCGAAGCGGCCGGCGCCGAGGGTGATGCCGACGACGGCGAGGACGGGGACCAGCGAGATGGCGATGGCCACGCCGGCGAGGATGTTGGAGACGTCGCGGCGCGTGAGGGCGAAGGAGCCCGCGATACCGGTGGCGATCGCGACGATGAGATCGAGGACGGTGGGGGCGGTGCGCCCGATGATCTGCGGGTTGGCGTCGAGCGGCATGCGGTGTGTGGTCAGGAGCCCGGCGAGGACTCCGATGAGGATGTTCACGGCGATGCCGGCGGTGAGGAGGAGGAAGGCCGCGCGCAGGCGCTTGGGAGCCCCGATGGCGGTGGCGAGGGCGACGCCGTAGATCGGCGTCGCCAGCGGGGCGACGATCATCGCCCCGATCACCGCCGGGGTGGCGTCGCCGATGACGCCGCCGGCGGCGATCGTCGCCGAGAGGACGAGCAGCATCCAGAACTGGGAGAGCTTGGCCCGCCGGTCGCCGACGTCGACGAAGAGTCCCTCGGCGACGTCGGCCAGCGGGTTCCGGTGGTCGTGGCCGGCGTCGATGACGCGCGCCATCCAACCCATGTGCGCCTCCTCCGGGGTCGGCCGGCTCTCACGGCGGTCGTGCGGAATCTTACGCGACGGGCCCGGGCAAGGGGAGGGGCCCGCCGGGGAGGAGCCCGGCGGGGCTGGCGGCGGGGGGAGCGGCGCGTGCCCCCGCTCGCCACGCAAGCGGCGCTACCGGCGTGTGCCCCCGCTCGCCACGCAAGCGGCGCTACCGGCGCAGGAGCGAGCCCAGCACGCCGCGCGCGAGCTTGCGCCCGGCCTCACTGCCGGCGGCGCGCACCACGCTCTTGCCGAGGGCCTCGGCCATGCTCTGGCGCTTGTAGCCGCCGCCGGACGACTTCCTGGGCGCCGGCCGTGGGGTCGGCGACGGCGGGCGCGGCGCAGGGCGTGTGGCGGTCTCCTTCTCGGTCGCCGCCGCGGCCGCCGCGGCCGCCTGCTCGGCGGCCGCCATCGCCGCCTGCGCCCGCGCCACCAGCACCTCCTCGGCCGATTCGCGGTCGATCGTCTGCTCGTAGTGGCCGGCGACGAGCGAGGCGGCCACGACCTGCTGCCGCTGCTCGGGCGTGATCGCGCCGATGCGCCCGTGCGGCGGCACGACGAACGCGCGCTGCACCATCGACGGGCTGCCGTCGTCCTCGAGCAGCGAGAGCGAGCGCCTCGCCGACCCCGAGGTCGGTGACGGCGGTCTCGACGTCGAGCTCCGGGTTGGGCCGGAACGTCTCGGCCATGGCCTTGACGGCCTTCTGCTCGCGCGGCGTGAAGGCGCGCAGTGCGTGCTGCACCTTGTTGCCGAGCTGGCCGAGCACGGTGTCGGGGATGTCGACGGGGTTCTGGGTGACGAAGTAGACGCCGACGCCCTTGCTGCGGATGAGGCGCACGACCTGCTCGATCTTGGTGAGCAGCGCCGGCGGCGTGTCGGTGAAGAGCAGGTGCGCCTCGTCGAAGAAGAAGACGAGCTTGGGCTTGGGCAGGTCGCCGGCCTCGGGCAGGCGCTCGAAGAGCTCGCTGAGCAGCCAGAGCAGCAGCGTGGAGTAGACCTTGGGCGACGAGCATGAGCTTGTCGGCGGCGAGGATGTTGATGAAGCCCTGGCCGCTCGCGTCGGTCTGCATGAAGTCGAAGAGGTCGAGGGCGGGCTCGCCGAAGAGCCTCTGCCCGCCCTGCTCCTCGAGGCTGAGCAGCGCGCGCTGGATGGCGCCGACGCGAGGCCGCCGAGACGTTGCCGTACGTGGTGCCGATCTCGCCGGCGTTGTCGGCGACGAACTTGAGGATCGCGCGCAGGTCGTCCATGTCGAGCAGCAGCAGGCCGTTGTCGTCGGCCACGCGGAAGGCGACGGTGAGCACCGCCTCCTGGATCTCGTTGAGGTTGAGCATGCGGCCGAGCAGGAGCGGGCCGACCTCGGAGACGGTCGTGCGCACGGGGTGCCCCTGCTCGCCGAACACGTCCCAGAACATGACCGGCGAGCCCTCGAAAGCCCACGGGGCGATGCCGAGCTGCTCGATGCGGTCGTCGACCTTGTCGTTGCCGCCGCCGGGCTGCGAGACGCCCGAGAGGTCGCCCTTGATGTCGGCAGCGAAGACCGGCACGCCGATGCCGCTGAAGGCCTCGGCGAGGACCTGCAGCGAGACCGTCTTGCCCGTGCCGGTTGCGCCGGCGACGAGCCCGTGGCGGTTGGCCATGTGCGGCAGCAGGTGGACCTCTGCGCGGCCCGTCGTGGACGTACCTTTCGCGATGAGCAGGCCGTCGAGTGCGTCAGCCACGGCAGATCCTTCCCCCGAGTGAGACCCTGCCCCGGATGATACTGCAGCCCGGGGGGCTCCCGTGGGCTGCCGCGCGGACCTGTTCAATCGGGCAGGATCCTGCGCAATTGAACAGGTCTGCGCAGACCGACCCCGGGCCGCGGAGCGTGCTAGCATCCGCGTCGTCTATGGCCTCGAACGACACACGGGCGTGAGCGGACTCCACAGCGGCGAGACGCGGCGGCCGCATGCCGGCGAGACGCGGCGGCCGCATGCCGGCGAGACGCGGCGGCCGCATGCGCGCGGGGGCCGCATGCCGGCGAGACGCGGCGACCGCGCGACGTCGGCGCACGGCCGACCGCGCGCGGCACCGGGCGTGGTGACGTCGTCCACCTGCCGGTGGCCTGCAACCGCGACTGCGGCGGCGGCTGCCCGCTGCTCGCCACGGTCGAGGGCGGCCGGGTCGTGCGCATCGCCGACAACCCGGCCGGTGGCCCGTACCTTCGGGGCTGCGTCCGTGGCTATCAGGGGTGGCGTCAGCAGCAGGCGCCCGGGCGCCTGACCACGCCTCTCGTGCGCACCGGGCCGCGCGGCGCGGGGCAGTTCCGCGAGGCCGGCTGGGACGAGGCTCTCGCGCGCGTCGCCGACGGACTCGCGGCGGTGCGCGAGCGGCACGGCGACGGGGCGATCCTCGCCCTGGGGGGGTCGGGTTCGTGCCGGGGCGCGGTACACAACACGGCCGAGTTGCTTCCGCGCTTCTTGAACCTGATCGGCGGCTGCGTCGAGGAGTCGTCGACCTACAGCTCGGCAGCCTCCGCGTACGTGGAGCGGATCGTGCTCGGCACGCGCAAGGCCGGCGTCGATCCGGCGACGCTGCGGCACTCGGGGATGATCGTGCTCTGGGGCGCCAACCTCGTCGACTGCATCATGGGCTGCGAATGGCGGGCGCGGGTGCGCGAGGCGAAGCGGCGCGGGGCGCCGGTGGTCGTCGTCGACCCGCGCCGCACCGCGACGGCCAAGACGCTCGGCACCGAGTGGCTGCCCGTCCGGCCCGGCACCGACAGCGCGCTGATGCTGGCGATCCTGCACGTGTGGATCACGGACCGGACGGTGGACGAGGCCTTCGTCGCAGCGCATGCGACCGGTTTCGAGCGGCTGCGGCAGCGCGTGCTCGGGGAGGGCGGCGGCCCCGGGGGCGGGGACGCCGCCCGCCCGCGGCTCAGCGGGGCCGGCGCCTGCGGGCGCGGCGACGAGGCCGCTCGCGGCACCGGGCAGGCCGGCGTCGCCCTCGGCCTCGACCCCGGGCAGGCGGCCACCCCGGAGTGGGCCGAGGGGGTGTGCGGTGTGCCGGCGGCGCGCATCGTCGCGCTGGCGCGCGAGTGGGCGCGCCGCCGCCCCGTCGCCCTCGTCCCCGGCCTCTCGATCCAGCGCACGATGGGCGGGGAAGAGGCGGTGCGCCTCGCCATCGCCCTGCAGGTCGCGGCCGGCGACCTCGGTCGGCTCGGCGGCTCCTCGGGCTCGCAGACCTGGAACGGGCTGCCGGGGCCCCGGCTGAGGGGCATCGAGGCCGGAGTGAGCCCGGCAGGCTCCACGATCGACGCCAACGACTGGGCCGACGCGGTGCTGCGGGGGCGCGACGGCGGCTACCCTGTCGACATCCGGGCCGCGTACAACGTGGGCGGCAACTACGTGGCCCAGGGCGCGGACGTCGCCAGGAGCATCCGCGCCATGGAGGCGCTCGAGTTCTCCGTCTGCCACGAGCTCTTCCTCACCGCGACCGCCCGGTACTGCGACGTCGTCCTGCCGGTCACGCACTGGCTCGAGCGGGACGACGTCGTCTTCACCACGGCCAACTACCTGCTCTTCTCGCACCGGGTCGCGGATCCGCCGGGGCAGGCGCGCGACGACTACGACGTCTTTGCCGACCTCGGCGCGCGCATGGGTCGCGGGGCCGAGTTCACCGAGGGCAGGGACGCCGACGCGTGGCTGCGCGCCGCTGTCGCGGACTCCGAGATCCCCGAGGAGGCCGAGTTCCGCCGGACGGGGATCTACACGGCTCCGGATCAGGAGCGAGTGGGCTTGGCCGACTTCGCCGCCGACCCGGAACGTCACCCGCTGGGCACGCCGTCGGGCAAGGTCGAGATCGCCGGCCGTGCCTGCGCGGCGGCCGGCCTCTCGGAGGTGCCCGAGGCGCGTGTACTTCAGCCGGCGGGAATGCCGCCGGCCGAGGTGGCTACGGGCGAGGCGGAGGCGGCCGAGGCACAGCCGGCCGAGGCGGAGGCGGCCGGGGCACAGCCGGCCGAGGCGCAGTCGGGAGAGGCGTCGGCCGCCCCGCCGACGGCCGCCCCGCCGACGGCCGCCCCGCCGGCCGCGTCGCCTGCTTCGGGCGGCCCGCATCCGCTGCGGCTCGTCACGCCGAAGTCGCGATTCCGCGTGCACTCACAGCTCGCCGACATCCCGTGGTTCCGCGCGCGCGACGATCGCAGCCTCTGGCTGAACCCGCGCGACGCCGAAGCGCGCGGCATCACTGACGGATCCGCGGTCCTGGTGCGCAGCTCCCGCGGACGGGTGCGCTGCGCCTGCCGGGTGACGGAGGACGTCATGCCCGGCGTGGTGTCGCTCTGCGAGGGCATCGAGCCGGAGTTCGACGGCGAGGGCTGTGACGTGGCCGGCGCGGCGAACGTGCTGACCGCGGACGAGCCGACGCTGCCGAGCCGTGGGGCGACGATGCACTCGACGCTCGTCGAGGTCGAGCGGCTACGCCGGGTCACGTGAGGGCGGAGCCGGGCGAGCGGGGTCCGGCGGCGAGTCGGGAGGCGTCGGCGCCACGGCGTCAGCCTCGGCGCCACGGCGTCAGGCTCGGCGCCTCGCCGGGCGGATCGGCGGCGGCGCGGCATCACGCCGCGCCGCCGCCTCGCTTCTCAGCCCTTCGGGTTGGGCGTCTTGACGACGAGGAACCGGACCCGGGCGGCGCTCTCGTTGCGGATACTGTGCAGGTGCCGCGGAGCGCTGGGGATCAGGGTGTCGGGCGCCGCGGTGACGGTCTCGCCCTCGATCTCGACGACGGGCGTGCCCTCGAGGACGTAGAAGAACGCGTCCACGGGCGCCTTGTGCGGTTTCACGACCTCGCCGGGCTCGAGCGTGATCTGCGAGACGACGACGTGCGGGTTGGCGTGGAGGTGGCGTACGTCGACGCCGTGGGGGTTGTCGGCCACGGGGATCTGGTCGGGCGTGATGGTCTGCATGGCGGCGCTCCGTCGATCGGGGGTGCGCCCGCGGGTGGTCCCGGCGGGCGGGTGTGGTCGTCGGGCACGGTACCCGGCAGGGCGCGCCGCGAGTCGTGACCTTCGTCAAGGCGCGACGCTCGGCGCGACCTCACGTCGCGCCGGCGGCCTCGGTCAGTCGATCCAGGGCACGTGCCTGAAGGCGCGCACCGCGACGCCGAGCACCTTGGCGTACTGCTCGTGCGTCAGGAAGGGCGGCGTGTCGATGTGCGCCACCCTCTGGTGGGCGACGGTCTGCGTCTCGGTGAAGCGCAGGAGGCCAGCCCGGCCGTGGCGTCGCCCTAGGCCGGAGGTCTTGAAGCCGCCCATCGGACTGGCCGAGGCCCACGCCGCGGCGTAGGCGTCGTTGATGTTGACGGCGCCGATGTGCAGGCGCTCGGCGACCGCACGCCCCGCGCGGGCGTCGCGCGTCCACACGCTCGAGCTCAGGCCGTAGTCGGAGTCGTTGGCCTGCGCGACCATCTCGTCGACCGACGCGCAGCGGTAGACCGAGGCGACGGGGCCGAAGGTCTCCTGGCGGCAGACGGCCATCTCGTCGGTGACGCCGGCGAGCAGCGTCGGCTCGTAGAAGTAGGGGCCGAGGTCGGGGCGGGCGCGCCCGCCCGCCAGCACCTCGGCCCCCTTGTCGACCGCGTCGTCGACGTGGCCGGCGACCTTGGCGAGTTGCTCGGCGCCGATAAGGCAGCCCGTGTCGACGCTGAAGTCGAGCTGGGCGCCGAGGCGCACGTTGTGCAGGGACTCGGCGAGGCGCGGGACGAACTCGTCGTACACCGCGTCGTGCACGTACACGCGCTCGATGCTGACGCACAGCTGGCCGGCACTCGCGCAGATGCCGTTCGTGGCGCCGCGCACCGCCGGGCCGAGGCGGGCGTCGGGCAGCACGAGCAACGGGTTCTTGCCGCCGAGCTCCATCGCGCAGTCCTTGAGCCGCGAGGCGGCCTGCGCGGCGACGAGCCTGCCGGTCGCCGTCGAGCCGGTGAAGGTGATGTAGTCGGTGGCGTCGATCAGCGGCTCGCCGAGCTCGGCGCCGCTCCCCGGCACGATCGCGAAGAGGCCCTCGGGCAGGCCGGCCTCGGCCATGACCTCGGCCGCCCACAGGGCGCAGAACGGCGTCTGGCTGTCGGGCTTGAGCACGACGCCGTTACCGGCGACGAGGGCGGGGATCGCGTCGCCGACGGACAGGGTGAACGGGTAGTTCCACGGCGAGATGATGCCGACCACGCCGCGCGGGGGGTGCAGCTCGCGTGTCTTCGTGAGGAGCGGGATGGCGCCCTGCCGACGCTTGGGGTGCAGGCAGGGCCCGACGATGTGCGCGTTGTGACGGGCCTTGGTGACGACGTCGAGCACCTCTTCGTAGGCGTCGCGGCGGGCCTTGCCCGCCTCGAGCTGGATGAGGTCGCAGATCTCGGGCGTCCGGGCGACCACGAGGTCGTAGAAGCGGTGGAGGAGCTCGGCGCGCTCGGCCACCGGCCAGCGCGCCCACTCGCGCTGCGCCTCGCGGGCGCGGGCGACGGCGGCCGTCATGTCGGCCGAGCCGCCCTTCGGGACTGCGCCGAAGGGCTCGCCGGTGAACGGCGTCTCGACCGGGATCGACGTCGGTCGGCTCGGTCACCGCAGCGCGCGCCGCGAGGCGCGCGAGCATCGCCGAGCCGACTCGCGGCGTCCACTGTCGCTCGGCGGGCGTCGTGTCGGTGACGATCGTGCTCACGTGGCTCCCCCTCGCGACTCGTGGCGGTGTGCGGCTTGCGGACCGGTCACAACCCTACACCCGCCGGGCGCGCATCGGCGCGCCGGGCAGGGCGGTCGTGCCCGCAGCGCTCGCCGGGCGTCGACCTCTCGCCCGCCGCCCTCGCCGGGCGTCGCCCTCTCGCCCTCCGGGTGCGCATTGACGCCCCGCCTCACGCGGCCATAGGCTGGCGCGGAGTCCATGCGCCGGCCCCGAGGGGGCTGACGGCCGGCGCTCCCCGCACCCTTCGAAGAGCGAGGTGAGACAGGTGGCTGACGACCCACTCGCGGCGATCATCGGCGATCTCTACCCCTACGGCGACAAGACGACGACGTACCGCAGCGGTGCCCGCCGAGCCGGTCGACCGCGCGGCCATCCTGGCCGAGATCGCCGGCATGGCCCGGGTCGAGGACGAGCGCGGCGACAAGGGCACCGTGTCGGGCAGCCTGTACTGCGGCGACCACGACCACTACCACTTCCTCGGCGAGGTCTTCGACCTCTACTCGCACGCCAACGTGCTGCAGCGCGACATGTACCCGAGCGCGACCAAGTTCGAGGGCGAGATCATCGCCATGACCTCGGAGCTGCTGCACGGCACCGGCGTGGGCGTCGATCACCGGCGGCGGCTCGGAGAGCCTCATCACGGCGCTCTACTCGTACCGCGAGCAGGCGCGCGCCCGCGGCGTCACGCGCCCCAACGTCGTCAAGCCGGTCACGGCCCACGTCGCCCTCGACAAGGGTGCGCACTGGATGGGCATCGAGATGCGCCACGCGCCGCTCGACCGCCGACTACGTGGCCGACGTCGCGGCGATGGCCGACCTGGTCGACGACCAGACCATCGCCGTGATCGGCAGCGCCGCCAACTACGCCCACGGCCTCATCGACCCCATCGAGGAGATCGCCGCCCTCGCCCAGTCGCGCGGCATCGGCATGCACGTCGACGGCTGCCTCGGCGGCTGGCTGCTGCCCTGGGTCGAGCGGCTCGGCTACGAGCTGCCGCTCTGGGACTTCCGCGTGCCGGGCGTCACCTCCATCTCGGCCGACACGCACAAGTACGGCTACGGGCTCAAGGGCTCGAGCGTGCTGCTGTACCGCGACAAGGCGCTGCGCAAGCACCAGTACTTCACGTTCCCCGACTGGCCCGGCGGCCTGTACATCTCGCCGGGCTTCGCCGGCTCGCGCAGCGGCGGCATCCTGGCGTCCACCTGGGCGGCGCTGCTGGCCACGGGGGAGAGCGGCTATCTGGCCGCGGCCGACGGCATCATGAAGACGGCCACGGCGATCCGCGACGGCATCCGCGACGGCATCCCCGAGCTCGAGGTCATCGGCGACCCGGTCTTCCTCATCGCCTTCAAGGCGGCGGACGACCTCGACATCTACCTCGTCAACGACGCGCTGATCGCCCAGGGATGGCGGATGAACCCGCTGCAGCTGCCGCCGGCGCTGCACTTCTGCATCACGCGGCCCAACACGGCACCCGGGGTGGCCGAGGCTTTCCTCGAGGCGCTGCGGGGGGCCGTGGCGTACGCCACGCGAGCACAAGGGCGGAGAGGGCGAAGTCGGGCGCCGTGTACGGCTTCGGCGGCACGCCGCAGGGCAACGCGCTCGTCGAGATGGTGATGGTGCAGGTCCTCGACGCGATGCACGAGGTCGCGCCCGAGCGCGCGTCCTGACGTGGGCGCGAGCGTGGACGAACCCGCGGGCGGAGCCCCGGGCGAGCCCTCCGGCGGGCGCGTGGACGCACGGGCCGACGGGCGCGCGGAGGTACCGGCCGACGGGCGCGCGGGCGCGCGCTGGATCCTCGCCGTCGACCTCGGCAACGGCGGCCCCAAGGTCGCCGTGTGCTCGCTGGACGGCGACCTGCGCGCCGTCGCCTTCCGCCCCGTGCACGTGCGCGTCGGGCGCGACGGCGCGGTCACGCAGGACGCCGTCGAGTGGTGGGACGTGCTGCTGGAGGCCGCCCGCGAGGCGATCGCGGCGGCGGGCGCCGACGGCGCCCGGCTGCACGCCGTCGCCGTGACCGGGCAGTTCGCCTCGTCGGTGCCCGTCGGCGCCGACGGGCAGCCGGCCGGCGACGTGCTCATCTGGTCCGACACCCGCGCCCGCGAGCTCTCGCGCGGGGTCATCGGCGGACCAGTCAACGTCGCCGGCTTCGCGCCGCTGAAGACGCTGCCCTTCGTGCGCATCACCGGCGGGGCGCCGGCGCCGAGCGGGGCCGACCCGACCGGTCACGCGCTGCTGCTCAAGTACCGGCTCACGGACGTCTACGCCAAGACGAAGGTGATCCTCGAGCCCGTCGACTACCTCGGCCTGCGTTTCACCGGCCGCGCGGCGGCGACCGCGGCCTCGATGATGGGCTCCTGGCTCACCGACAACCGGCCGGGCGCGCCGCTCGGCTACGTGGACGAGCTCGTCGCGCGCACGAAGCGCGACCGCGACCGGCTGCCCGAGCTGCTGCCGATGGGCTCGGTGCTCGGCCCGCTGCTGCCCGAGGTCGCGGCCGAGCTCGGCGTCGCCGCGGGCGCGCCGGTCGTCTGCGGCATCCCCGACCTGCACGCCGCGGTCGTCGGCTCGGGCGCCACGGGCCTCTACGAGACGCACATCGCCGTGTCGACCACGTCCTGGATCGGCTGCCGCGTGCCGTTCAAGCGCACCGACGTCATCCACCAGATCGCGACCGTGCCGGGCCTCGACCCGCAGCACCCGCTGGTGGCCAACAACCAGGAGACGGGCGGGGCGGCGCTGCACTGGCTGCGCGAGCAGATCGTGGCGCCGCCCGACGGGCTGCTCGGCGGCGGCAGCGGCATCGGCGCCGCGGGCGCCGCCCCCGAGGGCGCGGCGCCCTCCTACGACGATCTGCTGCGTCTGGCGGCGACGGCGCCGGCCGGCTGCGAGGGCGTCCTCTTCATGCCCTGGCTCAGCGGCGAGCGCAGCCCGGCCGAGGACAAGGTCGTGCGCGCCGGGTGGCTCAACCTCTCGCTGCGCACCGACCGGGCGATGCTGGTGCGGTCGGTGCTCGAGGGCGTCGCCCTCAACGCGCGCTGGCTGCTCGACGCCTACGAGAAGTTCATCAAGCGGCCGGTCCCCAAGGTGCGCCTGCTCGGCGGCGGCGCGCAGAGCGAGCTGTGGTGCCAGATCTACGCCGACGTGCTCGGCCGCCCGGTCGAGCAGGTCGCCGACCCGCGCAACGCGCAGCTCCGCGGCGTGGCGCTGTGGGCGCGCATCTGCCTCGGCGAGCTCACGCTCGACGACGTGCCGGCGCGCGTGCCCGTGCCGGCGGCCTTCGAGCCGTCGGCCGACAGCCAGACGTACGCGGCGCATGTACGCCGAGTACCGCAAGCTCTTCGGCAAGCTCAAGGGGCTCTACCACCGGCTGAACGCGAACGGCGGGTAGGGGGGCGTCGGCGCGGTCTCAGCCTGCGCCGCGGCGCCGGCCGTCGAGCGGTCTCAGCCCGCGCCGGCGCCGGTCGTCGACCCCGCGCCGCCGCCGCCGTCGCCGGCCGTCGGCGACGGGTCGCGCAAGCCGCGAGAAGACCAGCGCGACGACCGCCAGCATGACGGCGGCGAGGACCAGCGACGGGGCGAACGAGCCGCTGCTCGTGCGCAGCGCCTCCATCGCGAAGACGAACACCACCGCCACCTGCCCGACCAGCTGGACGAGCCCGTTGGAGGTCCCCTCGGGGGTGGGGTGCGCCACCTCGGCCGCGAACTGCATGCCGATGGGGCTGGTGCTGACGAGGAAGAAGCCGAGGAGGAAGGCGGAGCCGAAGAGCAGCCACGCGCTCTGCGCGAAGGCGAGACCGAGAAGGCCCGGGATGGCGAGCGCCAGCCCGAGGGTGATGTAGCGGACGCGCTTGCCCTGGCGGTCGGAGACGGCCGACATCGTCAGCGCGCCGATGATGCCGCCGAGCAGCATCAGGGCGCCGGTCGTGCCGGCGTCGGTCGAGGAGAAGCCGCGCGGCCGGACGATCTCCTCCACCCACGTGGTGACGCCGTTGAAGATGCCCATGCCGACGAAGATCACGGCCAGGTAGAGGAGGAACGGGCGCACCGTCAGGGCGTGCTTCAGCCCGTCGAGCACGAGGGCGCGTACGGCTGCGCCGGGAGCGGAGGGCGGCGTGGCCGGCTGCTCGCGGGCGAGCAGCAGGAAGGCCGCCGCCGCGGCGGCGGCCAGCCCGCCGTAGAGGAGCTGGATCGAGGCGATCGACGTGCTCGTCGCGAGGACCGGGGTGAGCGCCATGCCGACCCCGGTCCCGACGAGGCTGGCCAGCGTCACGAGCCCGACGGCCGTGGCGCGCTCCGTCTCGGGGAACCACTTGGCCGGCACCGTCGTCCAGGCGTTCATGAGGAAGGGCTGGGCGCAGGCGATGGCGATCGTGCTCAGCAGCGCCAGCGTGTAGTCGTCACCGGCGAGCCCGCGGACGATGCCGAACACGCCCATGAGCACCGACCCGAAGCCGACGGCCACGCGGAAGCCGCGCCGGTCGATGAGCCACGAGGCCGGCAGCGACAGAGGGATGAAGGCGATCATGAAGACCATGGAGAGGAGACCGATCGCGAGCGTGGAGACGCCGTAGTAGCGGGTGGCGTCGTCGGTGATCGGGGCGTAGCTGATCCAGAGCATCTGGATGGTGAGGTTCACGCCCATCGTGGCGGCGAGGACGACCCAGCGATACGGGTAGACGCGGTAGGTCTGACGGGCCGGCTCGTCCATATCGTCCCCCCCTGCGGCGACGGCGTCGCGACGCGAACGCCGGGGGGTCCCCGGGGACCGTCCGGCAGCGCCATGCTACACCGTGACGGTCAGGGCCGGGGCGGGCCGCTACGCGGTGCGCTCGCGCCACTCCCGCGCGAGCAGCGAGAAGACGACGTCGTCGCAGAGCTCGCCGCGCTCGTCGAAGTCGTGCTCGCGCAGGGTGCCCTCCTCGGTGAAGCCGAGGCGCTCGGCCAGCCGGCGCGAGCGCCGGTTGCGCGGCATGAGGATGATCTGGGCGCGGTTGAGGCCGAGGCGGCCGAAGGCGAAGTCGAGGATCGCCGTGAGGGCCTCGGCCATGAGGCCGCGCCCCCAGTACTCGGGCCGCAGGTCGTAGCCGAACTCGGCGGAGCGGACCTCGCCGTCCCAGTCGTAGAAGCCGGCGGAGCCGATGAGCGGAGGCGGCCCGGGTCGGCGAGCGGGCCCGGAGCGGCCCGCGGGCGTGCGAGCGGCACACGCCCGCCGGCGCGCGCGACGTCCTCCTTCAGCACCAGCCCCCAGCGCATCCCCCGGCGCTGCTCGAACGACTCGACGAAGTAGCGCGTGACCTGCTCGCGCGCCGCCTCGATGCCGTCGGGCGGCGCGCACCCCTGCCCCCAGACGATCTCGGGCACCGAGAAGTGCTCGAGGTACCAGCTCGGCGTCGTCGAGCGTCACCTGCCGCAGCAGGAGGCGCTCGGTCGTGAGGGGCGGGAAGCTCCGAGGCTGTGGAAGGGATCGTCGGCACGAATTGAGCTTAGCAGAGAAGGCGTATCGGGTGCCGGACGATCTGCTGGAGCTGGCCGAGACGACGATGCAGGTCAACCTCGCCGTGGGCGTGGCCGACACCGAGCGCGCGGCACAGCGTGAGATCAGGGCGCTGCTCGCCTGAGGGACGTCGCGCCCGGGTGCCGGCCGCGCACGAGACACGGGCGGCGCGGGACGGCAGCAGACGATGGGCGACGCTGCAGCGAACGACTGAGGGGGCGGGGCCGCGTCGCGGCCCCGCCCCCCTCGTCTCACTTCAGGCCTCGGCCACGGCCGCTCGACGCCGTCGGCCGCGGCCGCCTGACGCGGCCGGCCTCAGACCCGGCCGCTCAGAGCGCGGCCACCCGGCTGATGTTCACCCGGTGCCGCGGCCCGGGCGGCACGATCTGCGACGGCAGCGAGAGGGCGAGCTCGTAGGCCTGCTGCGCGCGCTCCGCGGAGTACGTCGTCAGGTAGGCCTGCCGCTCGGCCCCCTCGAGGCTCAGCGCGGTCGCCTCGACCGCGGCCTGCTCGGCCTCGACCTGGTCCTCGAACGCCCCGAACACGCCGTGCACCAGCGGGATGTAGTGCGCGTAGTAGCTCTCGCCGGCGATCTTGCCCCTGCGGTCGAGCCTCAGGGCGACCTTGCAGAAGGCCCTGCGCCGCCGTCCTCTCGGCCCACTTCTCGGGCACCGAGGTGATGCCGGCGTAGAAGGGCGTGTAGGCGCTCGCGCACGGCCGCCCGGGGGCGACCCACAGCACGCCGCCGACCTCCGCCGGCAGCCAGTCGCGCAGCTGCCAGACGGCGCTGTAGTCGGTGGTGCGGTCGCAGATCGGGCGGTTCGTCTGCTTGTGCGGGCTCATCAGCGTGTAGTTCTCCGTCTGGTCGAGCTCCGTGCCCTCGTAGTGGTAGCGGCTGATCGCCATGATGTCCTGACGGGTCACCGGTTCGTCGGGGACGACCCAGACGGGCCGCGTCTCGTAGGGCATCTCGGGCACGAGCCCGAGCGACGGCGCTACGCTGTTGAAGGCGCCCCAGATGCGGTTGGTGTTGTAGTAGGTCAGGAGCCTCTCGCGGTCGCTGTACGCCCAGGCGACGTCGAAGGGGCCCTCGGCGGGGTCGTAGCGCCCGATGCTCTCGGCGAACTCCTGCAGGTCGGCCGAGCCACGGAAGTTGTCGGGGTCGTCGAGGTCGATCTGCCGCACGACGATGGTGTTCGGGTGCGCGAGCACGGCGTCGTCGGGCACGCGCTGCGCCACCCAGTGGTGGCCGCCGAGCAGCTCGAAGCACCAGGCCTCGTCGGTGTCGGCGAAGCCGAGGCTGCCGGCGCAGCCCGAGTTGAAGCCCCGGGTCTCGGCGATCTCGGCGATCAGGTCGAGCGCCTCGTCGCAGGTGGCGCACTTCTGCAGGAGCAGGTCCCAGAACTCGCCGGTGATGCCCTGGGCCTCGTACGGATCGGCGGCGAGCACGGCCGGGTCGAGCCCGGTGGCGGTGCCGTAGTTGACGGCGAACTGGTGCTCGTTGATGCCGCCCTCTTCGATGTCGCCGATGCAGAGGATCTTGACGAAGCCGTACGTCGTCTCGGTGGCCGGCACGACCTCGAAGTAGGGCGCGTTGTAGGGCGACCAGTCGTTGTTGTAGGTCATCATCACGGAGCCGTCGGCGGTCGCGCCCTTGCCGGCGAGCACGAAGTTGCACTGCTGGCGGGCGGCGGTCGCGGCGGCAACGCCGGTGGCGCCGACGTCGGCCGCGACCGGTGGCCCGCGCGGCCGGTCCGGCCGCGCCCTCCGCGCGCGACCGCGGCGAGCGCGGCGACGACGAGCACGGCGCACAGCAGGATGGCGATACTCAGGCGTGTCTTCATGGTCCCCCCTCGGGTTCGCAGGCCCCCCAGCCTGCGTATGTCTTCAACGCAGCACGGAGACCATCGATAACCTCATGAAGGAGGGAGCCGGCCGCGTCGCCGAGCCGCAGCAGGTCAGACGGGCCGCATCTCCTCACCGGCGTGCGGCCCCGGCGTCATGTCCCACACCGAGTCGACGGTGATGCGCACGACGCACTTGACCGGCGGGCACGGCAGGGGCTCGGCCTGCGCGCAGAGCTGCTCGTGGACCCGGTCGAAGACCTCGCCGTGGTCGATCAGCTCTGCGTGTCCCTTGACCTGCATGGCGACCTTGCGATCGCAGTCGTAGATGCCGACGGCGACGCGCGCGTCGTGCTCGAGGTTCTCGCGTGTCTTGTGGCTGAACATGTCGGCGAAGTAGAGGTGCTCGTCGTCGAGGAGGGCGCCGCTGCCCTTGATCGAGACGTTGGGCATGCCGTCCGAGCCGACCGTCGCGACCCACATGTCGTGCCCGCCGGCGAGGAGGTCGTGGAGCTGCTGCGGGATCCTGGTCATGACGCCC
>CAWFDC010000010.1:0-197634 GCA_963814545.1 uncultured Thermoleophilia bacterium
AACATTTTTCCATTTGCAGAATATGGAGCTAAACTATTAGCCATAGTTTGTATTTTATTTTTAACAGGAATTAATTATACAGGTGTAGTATTTGGCGGTGCAGTTCAATCATTCATTACATACGTCAAAATTGCTTCCATGGTTTTATTATCCATACTTTTATTAACAAGCGGATCAGGGAGTTTTGAAAATTTATCAACCGGTTTCGCAATTCCTTCAGCAACTTCAACTAACATAATTGCATTATTTGGTTTAGCAATTGCTGGCGCATTTTGGGCTTATGATGGATGGAATAATTTAACATTTGTTGCGGGTGAAATAAAACAACCTCAACGTAATGTTCCGCTTGGCTTATTATTTGGAACTATCATCGTTGTAGTAGTTTATATGCTTATTAATGTTGCTTATTTATACGTTTTACCAATCGAAAAGATGGCTAAATCTCCATTAGTAGCTGCATCAGCGGCTGAAGTTGTATTCGGTTCTTCCGGAGCTTCTTTAATTTCTATTGCCGTTATAATCTCAGCATTTGGTGCACTCAACGGAAGCATACTTGCCACTGCCCGTGTTTGTTTTGCAATGGCCAGAGATAATATGTTCATAAAAAGTTTAGGCAAAATCCACCCTAAATTCGGAACTCCTCACATCTCGCTTGCTGCTCAAGGAATTTGGTCTTGTCTATTGGTGCTTTCGGGCAGCTTTGATACAATAACAGATTATGTGATTTTTGCCGCATGGTTATTTTATATGTTAGGTGCGTACGGAGTGATTGTACTTAGAAAAAAAATGCCTGATGTTCATAGACCTTACAAAATATGGGGTTATCCATATACACCAATGATTTTTGTTGTATTTTCATTTTTATTTCTGGTTAACACTTTAATTTCAGACTATCAAAATGCAGCGATGGGATCATTATTAATTTTATTAGGTCTGCCATTTTATTATTGGCGCATGGCAAAAAATAAAAGAATAAACAATAATTAAATAATTTGAGGTTGATATGCCTAAAGAAGTTCTATTTATAATTCTTGGATTAGTTGCAGGTACATTTAGCGGTGTTGTGGGATTGGGTGGCGGAGTAATAATTGTTCCGGCTTTAGTTTTTTTATTTGGATTATCACAGCAGCAGGCACAAGGTACAACTTTGGCACTTATGGTTCCACCAATTGGTATATTGGCGGCGTATGCATATTATCAGCAGGGATATGTTGATATAAAAATAGCCGCACTAATTTGCATTGGTTTTATATTTGGTGGATGGTTAGGGGCAAAATTCGCGGTTAGTCTTCCTCAAAACGTTCTTCAAAAAATATTTGCAATATCTTTATTTTTTATTTCACTAAAAATGTTTTTTGCAAAGTAATCTTTTTTAGAAATTTATTGAGCTTTCATTTAATTCCAGCAATTACTAAAATCTAAAGAAATATCTTTTAATGGATAATAATTCACAAAATAATATAAAAATTCTAATGGTTGAGGATGATGAACTAAATATTAGAATGGTTTCATCATTTCTTAAGGATAAATATATAATAGACTTAGCACGTTCAGGCGATGAAGCATTGACGAAAGCAATTGATATGTGCTATGATATTTTTTTAATGGACATTGGCTTGAAAAAGGAAATGACAGGTTTAGATGTAACAAAAAAACTTAGAACAATGACACAGTATAAAAATACGCCAATTATTGCATTAACTGCTTATGCACTTTCAGGAGATCGAGAAAGAATACTGAGTGCCGGTTGTTCTCATTATTTATCAAAGCCTTTCACAAGGCTTCAGTTGATACAGTTATTGGATAAAGTGATTTCTAAGAGCACTTAATAATTAGTAAAATATCGATACCAGCCATTCATTTCATATAGCGGAAAGGGAGGGATTTGAACCCTCGATCACCAGTTACCCGGTATAACAGTTTTCGAGACTGCCGCATTCAGCCGCTCTGCCACCTTTCCGGAAATGGAGTGTAAAGTTACAAAAAAAAATAATCTTTCTGTGATGTTTTATGCTTTGTTAGGTAGTGCTTAAGTAATATATTTGACCGTACCTAAAATAATTGTTCTTAAAATATTTTTATTGGAGAGGTGCAAGAGTGGCTGAATTGGCTACCCTGGAAAGGTAGTGTACCCGCAAGGGTACCGTGGGTTCGAATCCCACCCTCTCCGCAATAAAAAAGCGAAGATTGTTTTATTTCAGTCTTCGCTTTTATGATTTTAAGGGCGGTTAATACTTTACAGAATCCTTATACTCATTACTTTGCTTGCTTATAAGATCCAAGGGCAATTATTTTTATTAACTTGAGTACGAGTAGAATCCTGATGAGTATGAGCCTAATCCTGATGAGTATGAGCGTGAGCAACACCACCAAATATAAATAATTGTTAAATGTTAAGGAATGTTGTATGAAGTTAGGTTAGTTTTCTACTCCCTCATAATTATCATCAATCTCTTTTTGTAATTCAATTGTTTTACTTAGTGCAGTAACTATTTTGCAGTAGGTTTGAATTTCTTCAAGATTGAGAGTTCTTTCTTTTCTGTCCTTTAACCACTTTTCGCAAACCTGGTAACCACCGATTTGATATTGCCAAACTTCTGGTTTAACATTTGAAAAATACTGATCTTTGTTTATCCAGACTTTTTCATCTTCATACTTTAGTTTTTCAACTTTGTTGTTACCCTTATCGGGAATTTAGAAATTGTTTTATCTAGGTGTTTTGATTTTAGCAAATGTAAATCTGCAAGTTCTTTACCAAGTTTACCAAGTTTAATAAATAGTTTGTAATCTTTTGTAAATGGAATACGAGGAAAATCTATCTTTAGAAACTCTGCATATTTTGTACGGTAAGTGTTGCTGTAAAGAACTGCATAGATGTAATAAAATATTTCTTCCGGTGTAACTTCTTTTTTGAAATTTGTTTTAAGTTGCTCAAATATTTCTGGTTTTATATTTGGTTGTTTGGTTGATATTTAATTTCAGGTTCGAACATCATCAATTGAATAAGGATCTTTTCTTTTTCGCTTATTTCAGGATAAAGATAGAGTGGGAAAAGATAATTCACCCCATCGTCTTAATGTTAATTAAGATCACAAATATGATTCAGTAAAAAATGTCATAAGTATTTGATCCTAATTGACACTTGTCGTCGAACACATAATGCCAATGTTATCTGTTAACATATGACGCATAATATCTTTTCAATTGGTCGTTCAATCAATCCATCATGTATAAATTATCCATCTTATATCAAATGGTCTATAAAGTATCTTAGTAAAATAATCTTTCCAATCTTAATCTGATGTCTAATTCTTTTCTGCATTGTACTTTAATTTTCCAGCTTTAGTTTCGCTTAGATTATAAGCTTTTTTAAGATTTCATCGTCTAATTTTAGGATTAATAAAATCTTTAATTCTTCTTATCAAGTTTATCTTTTCAAAATCAATTACAAAATTATCTCTTGAAGTTACAATTCCAACACTATTAACTGGAAATATTTCGTTGACTTTCCAAAATTTATAATATTTTATAGTAACTTTTTATCTGCTTGGAATAAAAAGATAAAAATCAGGTTGGGTTAAGTTTTTTCCACTTTACTTTTTTAATATTATTTTTTAAGCCAATCGTATTTCGTTTCTCTTAAACCAAAAAGTTCAGAATGAAAAATCTTGTTTACTTTTCCATCTTTGTTTTTAATAAAGAAAGCAATTGCAACACCCTGTTGAATATCAAAAACATTTTCATCTTTGCTTCCATCAGGCGCTTTTTCTTTCTTTAGACTATTTCCGTGAAGATCAAGAATATAAATTTCATCAAAGCTATTCATTAAACTTTGTCTCATTCCTCTGAAATGTCGGATTATCCAAATAACTATGATTAGTAATAAAACCTAAAACACCTTCACCAAGCTTGATCAATTTTCCATTGAGCAAATCGGATAAACTTAACATAATCATCTTGCAGCCATTTAGGATTTTTTTCTCCAAGTGGTTTTCCATCTACTTGATAATATTCCTTTATTTCATCTGAAATCCAATTTCCTGTATTTGATGAATGACCTGAATACGGTGGATTACCAAGCACAACAAGATCGGAACATCTTTTTTTACTTTTCCTGCTTCGTGGCTTTCGTGAGATAGTGATGACATTCCAGGAAACTTTGATTCATCAAGTTCCTTCATATCAAGTGTATTAGTAAGATAATACTTTACTCTTTCATCATCTTTCATCTTATAGCCAAGTTCTTCAAGCAGAAAAGAAATTTTCATATGACCGATTGCATACGGAGCCATCATCAATTCAAACGCATAAAAGTTTTGTAATACTGCTCTTTAAGAAAATCTTTTATTGCACCTTCACCATACTTTTCTTTAAACTCATCTAACAGCAACTTCAATTGCCTGGTACATAAAACCTAAAGTTCCACCAGCAGGATCGAGCAACTGGCGGACCCGCATCGCCGCCTGGCAGCCGGGCCTGCGCTTCGTGGACGTCCAGGAGCGTGGCCCCTACGCCCTCTGGCACCACACCCACACCTTCGCCGACGTGGACGGGGGCACGCGCGTCGCCGACCGGGTGGAGTACCGGTTGCCCCTGGGCGCGCTCGGAGAGGTCGCGCACCCGCTCATGGTGCGCCGCACGCTGGCGCGCATCTTCGACCACCGGCAGGAGCGGGTCGCGAGCCTTCTCGGCGCGGCGCCCGGCTCCCGGCGCGCCGCCTGACGGCTGCCGGATCCGGGCCGCGAATCTAGGCCGCGAACGGGTTCCGGAGCAGGATCGTCTCCTCCCGGTCGGGACCGACCGAGACCGCCATGACCGGCACGCCGGTCAGCACCTCGAGCCGCTTCACGTAGGAGCGTGCGGCCGCGGGCAGGCCGTCCCAGGTCCGGATCCCGGTGAGCGGCTCCGTCCATCCCGGCAGGGTCTCGTAGATCGGCTTGCAGCGCTCCAGGTCCTCGGGGTCGCCGGGCATCTCGTCGATGGTCTTGCCGTCGAGCTCGTAGGCCACCGCGATCTGCAGCTCCGGGAACCCGGAGAGGACGTCGATCTTCATGATGGCGAGGCCGTCCAGCCCGTTGACCCGCGCCGCGTACCTCATGGCGACGGCATCGAACCAGCCGGTGCGCCGGGGGCGTCCCGTGGTGGCGCCGAACTCCTGCCCGATCCGGCGGAGCTCCTCGCCGACCGGCCCCGTCTGCTCGGTGGGGTACGGACCGCCGCCCACGCGGGTGCTGTAGGCCTTGGCGATCCCGATCACCTCGTCGATGGAGGTGGGACCGACGCCCGTCCCGGTGGCCGCGTTCGACGCGACGGTGTTGGAGCTGGTGACGAACGGGTAGGTTCCGTGGTCCACGTCGAGCATGGTGCCCTGGGCGCCCTCGAAGAGGACCGACTTCCCCTGCTTGATGAGCCCGTGGAGAATCCGCGACGCGTCCCCGGCGTATACGGCGAGCCGCTTGCCGAGCGCGGCGTACTCCCGGGTGATGGTGGCGGCGTCGAGCCCGGCGTCGGCGCCCAGCCGGCGCAGCTCCTCCCGCGCCACCGGGAGCCGCTCGTTCACCCTCCGTGCGAGCTTGGCCGGGTCGAGGAGGTCGCGCACGCGGATGCCCCGCCTCGCCACCTTGTCCTCGTAGGTGGGGCCGATGCCCCGGCCGGTGGTGCCGATCTTCCCGGCGCCCATGGCGCTCTCGCGCGCAATGTCCACCGCCTTGTGCCAGGGCATGATGACGTGGGCGTCGAGGGAGAGGACGAGCTGGGAGTCGTCGGCCAGGTAGCCCTTCTGCTTCAGCCGGTCGATCTCCATCATGAAGACGGTGGGGTCCACGACCACCCCGTTCCCGATGATGCAGGTCTTGCCCTCGTGGAGGACTCCCGCCGGGATGAGGTGCAGCACCGTCTTCTCGCCCCCGACCACCAGGGTGTGCCCGGCGTTGTTCCCCCCCTGGTAGCGGGCCACGACGTCGGCGAACTCGGTGAAGCGATCGACGATCTTTCCCTTACCCTCGTCGCCCCACTGGGCGCCGACGACGACCACGTTCGGCATGTGCCTGGCTCCTCGCAGCGATGCGCCGTCTCTTCGGCGCGCGCGATGTCCGACGTTACCAGGGGTGGGCGGCGGGGGCCACCGTCATCGACGGGACCGGCCCGGGGTCCGGCGCTCCAGCGCCTGGGTGGCGTATTCCAGGTCGACCGCGAAGCCGATGGCGGGACCGGGACGGCCGAACCGGGCCAGCAGACCGTCGTAGCGGCCGCCCGAGGCGACCGCGCTGCCGGCGCCCGGCGCGTACCCGGCGAAGGTGATGCCGGTGTAGTACCCGAGCCCCCGGACCTCGCCGAGATCCACCTCGACCTCGCGCACGCCCCGCCGGCGCGCCAGGCGCAGCCCGGCTTCCAGCTCGGCGAGCGGCCCGGCCGCCCCCGGCACGCCCCTGGCCATGGATCGGGCCCGCGAGAGGGCCCCCTCGCCGTAGAGGGTGGCGAGGGAGGGCAGCACCTTGCGGGCGATGAGCGAGCCCCTGGCCCGCCCGGCCAGGCGGGAGAGCGACCCCTGGTCCTTGCGGGAGAGGGCCTCCTCGGCCTCGGCGCGTGCGGCGCCCCGGAGCCCGGCCGCATCGAGCACCGCGCCGGCGAAGCGCGCGTGCCCCACCTCGAGCACCGCGGCGTCGAGCCCCACCCGGTCGAGCGCCTTGCGCAGGATCGCGAGCGCCTCGGCGTCGGCCGACGGTCCGCCCGCTCCCAGGAGCTCGACCCCGGCCTGGTAGACCTCGCGGGGCCTCCCGGCGCGGGCCTCGCGGGCCCGCAGCACCGGCCCGTCGTAGCAGAGCCGCGCCGGGTCGGGCAGGGCGTCGGGGCGCGCCGCGTAGAGCCTCACGATCTGCGGCGTGATGTCGGGCCGGATGGCCACCACCTCGCCCGAGCCGGGCTCGACGAACTTCAGCACCTGCGCGAGCGCCGCGGGCGAGAGCCCCCGCTCCACCACCTCGAGCCGCTCCAGCGTGGGGAGGAGCAGGCGACGGTAGCGGAAGGACGCGAAGACCTCGTGCAGCCGCGCCGACAGGTCGGCCAGGTGCGCCGAGTGGTCGGGGGTGAGATCGCGGAGGCCGAGAGGGAGCGAGAGGTCGAGCATGACCCCGACTCTACAGCCGGATGCGCCGGACGTCGCGGACGTGCGGCAGGGCCCGGAGCGCGTCGAGCACCTCCGGCTTCGGCTCGGAGTCCACGTTGAGGAGGGACGCGGCCTCGGCCCCGGCGACGTCGCGGGAGAGCGAGATGCCGGCGATGTTCACGCCCGCCTTGCCCAGCGCGGTCCCCACGTTCCCGACCACGCCCGGGGAGTCGTCGTTCACGCAGAGGATGATGTGACCCTCCGGGACGGCCTCGAGGTGGAACTGGTTCACCCGGACGATGCGGGCGTCGCGGTGCCCGAAGACCGTCCCCGCCACCGCCGCCTCCCCGCCCGCCCCGCCCACGGACACCGTCACCAGGCTGGCGTAGTCCTGGGACCCTGCCGCGCGCTCCTCCAGCACCGCGATCCCCCGATCGCGGGCGATGCCCGGCGCGCTCACCTCGTTCACCGGCGCGGTCTCCACCGTGGAGAGCAGCCCCTTCAGCACGGCGGACGTGAGGAGCCGCTGCGGGGCGTCGGCCACCTCGCCGGCGAAGGTCACCCGCACCTCGCGCACCCCGGCGGGGGCGATCTGCCCGACCAGCGAACCGAGCTTCTCGCAGAGCCTCAGGTAGGGGCCGAAGCGCTCCCGGGCCTCCTTCGACATCGAGGGGACGTTGACGGCGTTCCGCACCTCGCCCCGCGTCAGGTACGCGGCGAGCTGCTCGGCGATCCCCACCGCGACGGCGGCCTGGGCCTCCTCGGTGGAGGCGCCCAGGTGCGGGGTGCAGATGAAGCGGTCCTGGGCGAGGAGCGGGTTGTCCGGGGAGACCGGCTCCTTCTCGAACACGTCGAGGGCCGCGCCCCCGACGTGCCCCGAGGCGAGCGCGTCGGCGAGCGCCTTCTCGTCCACCAGGCCTCCGCGGGCGCAGTTGACGAGGAGGACCCCCTTCTTCATGCGGGCCAGGGTGGCGGCGTTCACGACGTTGCGGGTCTGCTCGGTGAGCGGCACGTGGAGCGAGACCACGTCGGCGCGGGCCCAGAGCTCGTCGAGGGTCACGAGCTCCACGCCGAGTTGTTCTGCGGCCTCGGCGGAGATGAAGGGGTCGTAGGCCACCACGCTCATCTTCATCGACCGGGCCCGGTCCACCACCACCGACCCGATGTTCCCGATGCCGACCACCCCCAGGGTCTTCCCCGAGAGCTCGTGCCCCTGGAAGCGCTTCTTCTCCCACTTGCCGGCCTTGATCGAGACGGTGGCCTGGGAGATGTGCCGCGAGAGCGCGAGCATCATGCCGACGGCGAGCTCGGCCACGGTGACCGAGGACCCTCCCGGCGAGTTCATCACCACCACGCCCCGGCGGGTGGCCGCGTCCAGGTCCACGTTGTCGATCCCGACCCCGGCCCGACCCACCACGCGCAGGCGGGAGGCCTTCTCGAGCACGCGGGCCGTCACCTTGGTGGCGCTGCGGACCGCGATGGCGTCGTAGTCGCCGATGGCCGCCTCGAGCTCCTCCGGCTTCATCCCGACCCGGACGTCCACCTCCAGGCCGGCGCGGCGCAGGACCTCGACCCCCTCGGAGGAGAGGTCGTCGGCGACGAGGACGCGGTGGGCCATGTGTTCTCCGGGACGGCGGCAGCGGGTGGACTCCCCGCTTAACGGCGCTCCGGGGGTGCGTCAACGTGCCGGCGCTGGACTCCCGGGCGGGAGGATCGCGCCCAGCGCCGCCGCCACCACCTGGCGCTTCATCCGTTCCAGGTCTTCCTCGCTGGGCTGGGGCGCCGTGAGCAGCCCGGTCAGCATGCCGGCCAGGTTCATGTCGAGCACGCCGAGCACGCTCGCCGCGGCCACCAGCGGCTCGAGGTCGGTGCGTAGGTCGCCCTCCCGCTGCCCGCGCTGCACCATCTCGGCGATGAGCCGCATGGCCGTCTCGAAGGTCTGGCGGGTGCTGCCGGCGCGTACGACGTCGGGCGACCGGGGAACCTCGAGGATGAGGACCCGGACCGCGGCGGGCGCGGTGCGGAAGACGTCCATGGCGAAGCGGATCACCGAGGCGATCTGCTCGGGAGCGCTGCCCGGACCGTCGGCGATGGAGCGGATGGCGCCGAGGAAGATCCGCCATTGCTCGTCGAAGACACTCTCGAGCAACTCGTCCTTGTTCCGGAAGTAGTGGTAGACGAGGCCGTAGGCGACGCCGGCCTCGCTGGCCACGTCGGCGATGCGGCAGCCGTGGTACCCCCGCTCGGCGAAGACCTTGAGCGCGGCGTGGAGGATGGCGCGCCTCTTCTCCGGCTCCCCCTCGACGGGAGTGGCTGGGTGCGGCGCTTCGGTGCTTTTTCGCTGGCGTGCCACCATTGACTCCCGAGTCAACCGCAGGCTACGCGCCCTCCCGGGGACAGTCAAACGGCCCGTAGGGGCTACGGGACCAGCGTCATGCCGGTGATGGCGGAGAGGTCGAGCCCTGCCGTCACGCCGTAGTAACCGCACTGGGAGACCTGCACCCGCACCAGGCCCCGCCAGCAGTTGCAGGGCGAGTTCCAGGAGGCGGTGACGGTGTTCTGCTGCATGGAGGGGCCCACCGGGACGGGCGCGCCGCCGCTGCAGGGCGTGGCGTAGACGGTCCGCACGGAGAAGAGCGTGTCCCACTGGACGTCGAGGCCGCCGGCCACGTGGATCTTCAAGCCGGCGGTCCCCTGCCCGAAGGTCTGGAAGGGCACCGGGCGAGGGTCGAAGAGGGGGTCGAGCCCGGCCCTGAGCGTCGCCGAGGACGCCGAGGAGATCGCCAGGAAGCCCAGCGTGAGCCGGTCGCCGCGGGAATCCGCGGCGGCGAGGTCGAGGCGGATCTCGGTGAAGTGGTCCAGGAACCCCGCGTCGAGGGAGCCCCAGGTCCCGGCTGCCGGCGCCGCGCCGAAGGCGAGGAACCGGGCCAGCACGAGCCCCTGCACCGGCCCCCACTCGGCGGCTCCCCGGACGAAGGACTCGCCCAGCCGCCCGGTGGACAGGTCGAGGTCCTGCCCGACGTCGAGGTCGATCCGGGTCACGCTGGGCATGCCCTTCCCGGGGGCGACGAGCCGGTTGCGCAGCGAGATGCGCATCTGCTGGAAGCCGCCGGGCAAGGTGGCGGAGAGGGTCCGCAGCGGCAGGCAGGCGCCGGTGAGGCCGGACGGCGGAGCGAGGCAGGGAGCGCCGGGGAGGACGGGGGCTGCGTCCCGCTCGTCGTAGGCATAGGCGGGGAGCGGCGTGCCGCCGATGCCGGTGGATCCCCGCCACTCGACGCGCGGCTCGATGACGTGACGGAGGGTGTCGGGGCCGGCGCCGAAGGTGCGGGAGATGGAGGTTCCCAGGATGGCCCCGCCGCTCACCCACCCGCTCGCCAGGGCGGGCTGTGCGTCGGCGCCGAAGAGGTAGGCCGCGCCGTTCCCGGCCACCCACGGCTCGAGCAGGGCGACGCCCCCGAGGGAAAGGGGGGCGCGGAGCTCGGCGCGGGTCCAGGCCCGTGAGGCCGAGAGGCGCTGCCCGGCGACCCATGTGTCGCCCGGCGGCGGCGCCGGCCCCAGCCAGCCGCGCTGGCCGGGGCCGATCCCGTTCACGCTCTGGTCGGTGATCCCGGAGAGGGGCGCGAAGCGGGCGATCCCTGCCTGGGCCGAGACCGCGAGCGGCCCCGCCACCTGGACCGGCAGCAGCGTCGCCGAGACGGCGGGGAGCCGGTGGAAGGAGGGCACGCTCCCGCCCAGGAAGCCGAAGGGGACGAGCGGGATCACCGGCTGGCCGGGAGGGCTCGCCTGGCCCAGGGTCCCGATCTGCTCGACGTAGGTCAGGTCCCCCTCGAGCAGCAGGTGGGGGAATGCGTACCCGGCCGCCAGCGAAGACCGGTAGTAGGGGGCGTCGCGCTGGAGGATGTCGCCCACGAAGTCCTGGGACCAGGCCGGGTCGCCGACCAGGAAGGCCTCGGCGTTCACGAAGCTCCCCGGGGACGGACGCGCCTGGCTGCGCAGCGCGATCCCGGAGCGGACCCCGCTCTCCGGCTTCCAGCGATACGCCAGGGTGTCGTGCTGGAGGAGGAGCTTCGCCTCGCCCTTCACTCCGGGCAAAGGGGCCCAGCGGTACTCGATCGCGCCGCCCGCACCGCGCACCCCCGGGTTCTGCCCCTCGGCGATCCGGGAGTCCACCGTGGACCGGGACGGGCCGAAGGCGTAACCGGCGGTGAAGGTGAGGTCGTGGCTCTCCCCCAGGGTCAGGAAGAAGGGCTGGGCCAGCCACCAGCCGGTGCGCGAGCCGACGTCCACCGTGGGAAAGAGGAAGCCGGTCTGCCGCCCGGAGAGCGGCACCTGCAGCCACGGGAGCGGCAGGACCGGGATGGGCTCGTCGATGAAGAGGAAGCGCGGGGTGACGTAGACGATCGGCCAGGTCAGGGTGGCGGTCTTCCCGGGCTCGATCTCGGCGCGCGCGGCCCGGATCTCCCAGGAGGGCGCCCCGCCGCAGCAGTCGCAGAGCGTGAGCCGGACCCCCTCGACCGAGAGGCGGGAGGGCGCGTCGCCGCCGGGAACCGCTCCCTCGGCCCGGTCGGCCCGCACCGAGAGGCGATTCCGGCCGTCCGTCCCGGCCTCGGCGATGGTGTCGTGGCGGGAGAGGTCGAGCGGCGTGTCCTTGTAGAAGGCCAGGACGCCGCGGGCCTCCCAGGCGCCGTCCAGGACCGCGTGGATTCCCTCGGCCGCGACCACCCTCCCCGGCCCGGTGAGGAGCACGTCGCCGGTGGCGTCCACCTCGCCGGTGCGCGGGTCGTAGCTGGCGGTCCGGGCGCGCAGCAGGACCGCCCCGCGGCGGAGCCGGACGCCGCCCTCGAGGAGGAATCGCTCGCGGGCCGCGTCGTAGGTGACGAGGTCGGCCTCGACCTCCACCGGTCCGCCCGGACCGGGGAGCGAGGCCGTGGCGCTCCGGGCCGCGCCCGGGAGGAGGAGCAGCAGCCCGGCGAGAAGAGCGAGCGGCCGCGTCACCCGCTACTTGCCCGGCTTGGCCGGGATGGCTGCCTTCGCCGGCGCCGGGGGCGTCGGGGGCGCTGCCGGCCGGTCGAAGTCGAGGGACAGCGTCGTCCCCTCGATCCGCTGCTGCCAGGCCACGCGCTCGCGGAGCCGGATCTCGAGGACGTAGCTCTTGCCCTGCCGGACCGGGGTGACCTTCGCCACCGCCGTCGGGAAGAAGGAGGTGTCGAGGGCCTTGAGGTCGTTCTGGAGCGGGACCCGCGTGTTCGGGAACTCGACCCGGACGAGCTTCTCCTGGGGCTCGGAGACGCTGAACTTCGGGGCCGAGCGGAGGCGGATGAAGACCCGGGACCCGGTCGCGGTCTGCTTGAAGCCGAGGAACTCGACCTCGTTGCGCTCGGCTGCGACGGGCGCCGGCTTGGCGGCGGGCGTCGGCGTCGTGGCGGCCGGAGCCTGTGCCGGAGCCGGCTTCGGTACGGATGCGACGGCAGCGGCCCTGGCGGCGGCCTCCTTCGCGTCGGCGGCGGCCCTGGCTTCCGCCGCGGCTCGTGCGTCGGCAGCGGCCCTGGCCTCGGCTGCGGCGCGGACCTCCGCAGCGGCCTTCGCGTCGGCGACGGCTCGCGCCTCCGCGGCCGCCCTGGCGTCGGCAGCGGCCCTGGCTTCCGCCGCGGCCTGCGCCTCCCTGGCCGCCTCGGCCTCCGCGGCAGCCTTGGCCTCCGCGGCAGCCTCGGCCTCCGCAGCGGCAGCGGTCGCCGCGACGGCAGCGGGAGCGGCCGCAGGCGCCGCAGCGGGAGGCGGCGCCGCAGGAGCGGGCGGTGGCGCCGCGGCGACCGCCGGTGCAGGCGCGGCGCAGGCGCGGGGGCGCGGAGCCGGAGGCGGGGGAGCCTGTGCGGCGGCGACCATGGTCCCGGCCGAGGGCAGCACGCGGAGGACGATCCGGTTTCCGGAGACCACCACGTCGGGCGGTTCGACGACGCTGGCGAACGTGACGGTGATGCGCGCCGTGGCGTGCGTTCCTTCACCGAAGGAGATGGCGTTCACCTCCTTCACCTGGCCGACGCCCGGCACCTTCCTCCTCGCCCCGTCCAGCCCGGCCTCCGAGACGTCGACCACGAAGCGTGGGGGATTGACGAGCGAAAAAGTCGTGAACGACGGGGCCTTTGAGGCTCCGATGGTCACCTCGGCGACGCCGCCCTTCTCGGCGACCTCGATGGCGGTGATGCCGTTGATGCCGGTGGCGAACGCCGCGGCAGGAACGAGGATGAGTGCAGCGGAGAGTAGCGTGGACTTGCGCATGGAGCGCTCCCGTCGGGCGTTTGCGGGAAGATAGCACGCACCCAGCAGGGACCCACAAAGGAGAAGCGGAGGCCTACATCTCCTCACCCGCGAGCCGCTGCCGCGCCTCGCCGACCAGGTAGAGGGAGCCGGCCACGCAGACCAGCGCCCCGTCCAGGGCCGCCGTGCGCGCGCAGGCGAGCGCCTCCGGGAGCGAGACGTGGACGTCGGCATCGGCGCCGAGCGCCCGGGCCACCTGGACGTAGCTGCCGGGGTTCCGGGCCCGCGGCGAGTCGGGGGCGACAAGGTGGAGGCGGCGGGCTGCCGGGGCGAGCGCCGAGATTATTCCCTCGTGGTCCTTGTCGGACAGGACCCCGAACACCAGTTCCACGGGGCGCGACGGGTGGAGCACCGGAAGCGCCGCAGCCAGCGCCGACGCGCCGTCCGGGTTGTGCGCGCCGTCGAGCAGCACGCCGCCCACCTCCTCCATGCGCCCCGGCCAGCGCGCCGATGCGATGCCGGATCGGATCTCCTCCTCACCCACCCGGTCGCCTTCTGGGCCTCCTGGACACCTTGGGGGTGCCCGTGCTCTCCGCCCAGAGCCTGGTGATCGACCTGGCCGACCCGCTCCGCGGCGAGGCGTTGATGACCCACGCAGGCCTCGGACCCCTGCTCGACTACCTGGCCGGACAGCCGGAGCGGATCCTCACGCCCCTGCCCAGCTTGGCCATCTTCCCCGGCGAGGACGGCGTCCGAAGGCCCCTGCGTGAGACGCCGGGGGGCCCCTCGACCGTCTGGCGCCCTCCCAGCGGGCCGCTCGGCCGCTGGCTGCGGTCCATGACCGGAGGCAAACCGCCGCTCCTGGAGACCGCCCTCGATGCCTCCCACGGCGATCTACTCGATCGGCTCGGCGTGCGGAAGAAGGGCTTGGATGATCTCCTCGATGCTCTTCAAGTAGGCTCCCTCGACCCAAGCGATGGGGATCTGGAAGCCCTGCACCTCGCCTTGGAGCAAGGCCGCGCCGAGCTGACCCCTCGCCAAGGGGCCCGGCTCACCGAGGCACCGATCTTCCCCACCACCGCGGGAGACCGTCGTCCGCTCCGCGGTCCGGAGCGGGCTCTCCACACCGACGACCCAGAGCTGCGCGCGCTTTTTCCGCAGGCGCCCTGGTTGCTGCCCGCGGTGGCCTCCCTCTCCTTCCTCGCCCAGCTCGGGGTCCCCCAGCTCGGCGCACGCGACGTGGTCGATGCCCTTACAAGAGACGCAAAACCTCCAGGCGGGCTCCCCACGCCTCCGGACCTGCGGCGGCTCTACGCCTACCTCGCCCGTCGAGCGCCAACGCTGGATTCCGCCCGACTCGACCGCCTGGCCAGTGTTCCGATTTGGCTGGACGCCGACGGAGCTCCGCGCCCCCTCCAAACCCTGCGCCTCCCCCCCACAGAACCGTCCCTTGTGGCGCTGTGGGCCGCCTGGCCAACGGCGGGCCTCATCGAGATCCACGCCGAGGAAGGCCTGTCCGCCGTCGCGCTCGCCGAGGCGCTTCACCTCGGCGGGGCGCTCCGACGCTCCGACTTCCCGGGCTTGGTCGAAGAGCTCCAGTCCTCGTCGCCCCCCGCCCTGGTCGAAGTGACCCTGCCGCCCCTGTGGCCACTCTTGGGGGACGCCCTGAACGCGGCCGCCCTATCCCTGCCAAGATCCGCTCTGGCGACCCTGAGCGACCTCCCGCTGTACCCGGCGACAGACGGCCGGAAGCTGCCTCTCGGGGACTGGGAGGCTCCTCCCTTCGACCCCACGCGCTGCGCACCGGCCGCGGGGCCCATCGCCGAAGCCCTGGCCCACGGTTCTCGGCCGCTCCTCCTCGAGGGCGACGCGCACCGGCTCGAGCCCTTCCTGCGAGCCCTGGGCGCTCGTCCTGCGGATCTGCCGGCCTTGGTGGAGGCCGTGGAGACCGATGCCGCGCTGCGCACCGCCGCGGCCTGCGAAGCCGTGCGTAGAGCCCTTTGGACGGAGCGCGAGATGCTCGCGCACGCCTTTCCCTCCCGAAGCGCCGAGGCGTCTGAGCGCGGGCATCCACGCTTGCGAGCCCTCCCCTTGTGGCCGAGCCAGGGAGGGCGGTTGCGCCCGAGCTCCGCCCTGGTGCGCCCCTCGGCCCTCGAAGAGGCCCTCGGAGGGTCGGGCCTCGGACACGCCCCGGGCGCACCTGACGACCTGCTCGACGAGGTGGCGGCCCCCGAAGCGCGAGATATGGAGGGGGTCTTCGGCTTCCGCAGCCCTGCCCTCCTCGTGGTGGAGCGGCTGCGCGCCGAGGCCCTGCCCGGCGCACCCCTCGCCGAACAGCCCGCGTTCCTTAGGCGCCCCGAGGGCCTGGGACCCCTCGTGGGGCTGCTCTGCGCCTCGCTGGGCCGGGAGGCCCTCTACTCCCTCCCCATCTCCATCGATGCCCGGGGCTGCCTGGTGTCGAGGCGGCTCCACCGCGCCACTCCTATGGAAATCGCCCTCGCCAAGGGGTTGCCCGTGGAGCTGGAGCTGGCCGATCCCCTCTGGGCGGAGCAGGCCTCGGCCGTGGACCCAGACCTCGCACCGCGCCTCACCCCTCGGCGCCTTCTGCTGGCACTGGCCGAGACTGCGCGCGACATGGTGTCCGTGGAGACCCATCCTCGCTTTGGTGATCCGCAGGCGAGAGCCCGCCTCTACGCCTGGATCCTCGAATCTCGCAACGTCATCGCCGAGGACGATCAGGCCAGGGGCCCCCTCGGCCAGGCCTGCCTCTTCGCCAACCAAAAGGGGCAGCTCGTCTCTCCTCGCCAACTCCTATACGACCCCGCGCTGCCCGAGGTGTTCGCTCCCGAGCGCCCCGCCGAGGAGCTGCCCGAGACGCTCCTCGCGTGGCTGCAAGAGACCTTTCCCCTGGACGATCGCCAGGTGGATCGTCTCGTGGACCACCTGGTGGCCCTCCACGAGGAAGCCGTGGCGGCACAACAAGGCGCCCGTTCCGCGGAGCTGCTGGACCTCATGGCGCGACTCCTTGGGCTCGCGGAAGAGGGCCCTCTCCCCGAGCTGCCCCGCCGACTCAAGCTCCACCGGCGGATCCGCGTCGAGACGACGGCGGGCTCCTGGGTGCGGCCCAGGCGCCTCCTGGCCCCGGATCCTGATCACGGAGCACTCGTGGAAGCATTCCTCACCGCGCCCCCGGAGCGGGCATCGGCGAGCTACCGACCCCAACGGTTGCGACGATTGCTCTCGGCCCTCGGCGCCGCGGACGACCTCCGGCCAGAGACGCTCCTCTCCCTCCTGGAGGGGGGCGTGGGCCTGCGGCCAGGCTTGGGGGCTGGGCTCGCCCTGGCGCGCTACCTGGCCCGCCGCGTGGCCGAGGAGCCGGGCCTCGCCAAGGCGCTGGGCCTGGGGGAGCGGTGTTTCATCCCCGATGGCCATGGCGCCCTCCGACGCCCCGCAGAGCTGACCTGGCCGTCGGCCGAGGCCTGGGCCGTGCTGGGCGATCGTCCCGAGTGCTACCCCCACCCGGAGTTCTTCCTCACCGTCCCGGCTGCGCTGGCCCAGAGCTTGCCTTTCCGACCCTTGGAGGCCGCACTGCTGGGCGAGGTGCAACAGAGCCTCCAGAGAGCGTCCGAGCGCAACGAAGTGCCTCTCGCCGCACTCGCCTGGATCGAGTCGGGCCTGTCCGGCAGGCGCCTCTCGGCCCAGGACGTGCGAGAGGCCCTCGGGCCCCTGCCGTTCCTCAGGGACACCCAGGGCCGCCTCCGCAGGGGAGCCGATGTCTTCCGGGTGGAGGTGGCGAGCCTGTTTGGCGCCCGTCGAGGACACTGGCCCGAGGCGCAGCGGTTCCGCCGCCTCGCCGATGCCCTGGGCATCGCTCGCGAGCCCGGGCGGCGGGAACTCCTGCGCTTTCTCGCCGAGGTCACCCAGGACGCGCTCGGGCAGGGACCAGAAGCCCTCGCCGAGGCCGAGCCGGAGCTCTTACGCTGCCTGCCGCGCTGCTTGGCGAGGCTCGCAGAGCTGGGCGACCCCCTGCCGCACCCCCTGGTGCTCGCCGTCATGGACTTCGCGCGGCCCGGGGAGGAGATCCTGACCCTCTGTCTCGACGACGATGACCGCCTCTGCCTGCCCGAGCCCCGGGAGTTGGCGGAGGCGGCCAGGGAGCGGGGCATCTCCCTGCGCGTGCCCCTGCTGAGGGATCAGGCCGCGGCCCTTCACGAGGCGCTGGGGCGCGCTGGCTGCCCGACCCTCGGGGAGCGCTTCACCCCAGACCCGCTTCCCAGTAAGCTTCCCCGTGAGCTCACCTCCACCCATGCGCTAGCCGTAGCCCGCCTGGAGCGCGGCCTCGCGACCCTCGCCCGACGGCGTCGGGATCTGCCGCACGCGCACCCCCAGGTGCCGCCGTCCCGCTGGCGCCAGAAGGAGCTGCCCAGCGAGATCCACGTGGTCTCACCCCTGGTGCTCCGGGGGTCTCTCGCCGGAGTGCACCTGGAGGTGGAGGTCGCTGTCGCGCTCGAGGGCAAGCGGCTGCTCGCCACCCCCACGGGCCTCGAGGATTTGGATCGCGTGGCCGAAGTGCTGACGAGGGAGCGGCTACTCCGCGGCTTCGCCGACCCCGCGGTGGTGGCGGGCGTCGCGGACCTCCTGGAAGTGGGCTGGGGCTCGACAGCGCCGAGCGCACCCGAACCCGGGCCTCACCGCTCCGAGCCCGCGCCTGCGCCGCGTCCCGCTCCCGCCGTAGACGCAGCCCCTGACACTCGGAAGAGGACCAAGACGCCAACTCGCCCCTCGACGCCTCCACCACCACCCGAACCACGACGGGCCCCTCCTCCCCAAACGGCCAGCGCCCGATCGGAGCCGCCGGCAGAAGAAGAAGGAAAGAGCCTGCTCGGCCGGTTTCGGCGGTGGCTCAAGGGTGATGACTCCGCCAGGGAGCCCCGGGACCCGGATCGCGCCGCCGCGCCGCCGCCCGGTGCCGCCGGACACGGCGCCAGACACGACGGGCAGGCTCGAGGCCCAGGACAGGCGCGGCCGGCCCGTGGCACAGACGATCCAGGGGCCGCGCCCCCCTCCCACGGCCGCTTCTTCACGCCGCGGGACTCGGTCACCACCCAGCTCGAGGGAGGCCCCAGCTGGCTGCGGGACCGGGATCGGCCTCCCGCCTATGGCTTCGCCTTCGCCCCAGGACGGGTGCCTCTGCCCTACCTCTATGCTCCCCTGGTTCTGGCCGATTGCTTCGAGCCCCGCAGCCAGCGCTGGCTGCCCACGGCCCTTCCTGCGGGTCTCGACACCCCTTCCGAGCGCCGGGAGGGACTGCTCGCCCTCGAAGGCCGCATCCCAGCCGGAGAGCTCCAGCTCCCGCTGCCCCTGTACGGCCGCCTGGAGTCCCTAGAAGGGCCCGTGCGAATTCTCGAATCCCGCCCCGGCAGGCTCCTGTGCTCGGTCGCCGCGCCGACCGAAATTTCCCTGCGCGTGAGCCTCGGTGGCGCACCCCGCTTCGAAAGCCCCGGGGACGCGGCTCTGGCTACCTGGGCCAGCGCCCAGCTCCCCCCTCATCTCCTCGAGGCTACGGTGCCCGATGACGAGCTCCCCGAGCCCGTGCTCGCCTTCGCGGCTGCCCTGGCCACTTCCTCGGCGCCTCCCCTCACGCGAGCCCTCGGAGTGAGGTCCTTTGTCCAGCAGCATTACCGCTATGATCCCTCCTACCTCGAGGACCCAGAGCTCGCCCGCTGGCTCTCGAGCCTCGCACGTGGCAGGGCCAACGCTCACCTGGCGTTGCTCCACGCTGGCCGGGACGCCCGCCACCTGGGCGCCGGCGTGTGCTACGAGCTCGGAGTGCTCTGCTGCGAGCTGCTCAGACGTGTCGACGTGCCCGCGGCCGTGGCCACGGGATGGACCTTTGATCGCGGACGGGTGGATGAGCCCGATCACCTGTGGGCCATGGCCCTGTTGCCCTCGGACCTGGGCCCTCGCTGGCTCCCCCTGGACGCCTCCACCACCCGAGAAGGCAGGCCCCTGCACGCCTCGGATCGCCCCGCCGGCCCCTGGCGCGCCAAGGCTCCCCGGGGAGCGGGAAAAGTCCCAGGAAATCCACGCTGGTCCGAGCCAGCCGCCGGGCCTGAAGTGGATACGAGCCTACCCCTGCCCGACCTCCTCCGGGTGGCACGCCACGTCGAGCGGCTCACCGGCGCCTCAGGCCTGGACGAAGCCGCGTTGCGCCAGCGCTGCCGGGCCCTCCTGGACGACCCGGACAAGGCCCGTGCGCTGCTGGAGTTGCTTCGATCGAGGTAGTCACCTCGGATCCCTCGCAGCGTCCGTGCCTCCAGGTTCCCCTGCCCCCGTGAGCACCGATCTGCCACAATTAGAGCATCACTGTGTTTTTCTTAAGATATATTCAGTGTAAAACATGTGAGCGGCGGCGATCCGAATCCAGGTTCTCCTCCAGACCGCCGCGTGGAGCGCCATGCGAAACCACTCATTCAGGTCGACCGAGAGAGGAAGGCTCCCCAATCCCCCGGGCAGCAAGGAACCAAGAAGACGATTTCGTTCTACTGCAGCCTTCTTCCAATGGAAATCCACCACATGAGGGAGGCGCAATGCCTGCATCCGGCCCTCCCTGAAGTTGCAGCCCTGGCTCGCGTGCCCACGTTCTAGCCTTCCGCCGCCACTTGGGCGGCGAACCATAGGCATGCTCCCATGAAGGAAACCCACACCTCCCTACCCAAGCCGGACCCCACCATGACACACAGGGTCCAAAATCGTCTCGGGCTCGAGAAGAGCCCCTACCTCCTGCAGCACCAGCATAACCCAGTGGACTGGTTCCCCTGGGGAGAGGAGGCCTTTGCGCGAGCCCGGGCCCTGGACAGGCCGATCTTCCTCTCCGTGGGCTACTCCACCTGTCATTGGTGCCACGTCATGGAGCGCGAGAGCTTCGAGGATGAGCTCTTGGCCTCCCGCTTGAACCAGGTGTTCGTGCCCATCAAAGTGGACCGCGAGGAGCGTCCGGACGTGGACGACTTGTACATGACCGTCTGTCACCTCCTGACCGGCAGCGGAGGCTGGCCACTCACCGTGCTGCTCACGCCCAACCTCGAGCCCTTCTTCGCCGGGACGTACTTCCCCAAGGAGTCCCAACTCGGTCGGATCGGCCTGGGGGAGCTCGTGGATCGCGTGGAGGCCCTGTGGAGGGATCGGAGGGAGGACGCGATCCAATCGGCCGAGCGCCTGCGGACCGCCCTGATCGAGGAAAGCTCGCCGGCCTCCGGCGAGGCGCTGGGAGAGGACGTGCTCGACGCCGCCCGGGCGCAGCTCGGGCTAAGGTTCGACCCCCGCTCCGCCGGGTTCGGCACCGCACCCAAGTTCCCCACGCCCCACAACCTGATCTTCCTTCTACGCCAAGGTCACCGGACCGGAGACGCTGAGGCCATCCGCATGGCGCGAGCCACCCTGGACGCCATGCGCCGAGGGGGCATCTTCGACCAGGTGGGCCTCGGCTTCCACCGCTACAGCACAGACTCGAAATGGCTGGTGCCCCACTTCGAGAAGATGCTCTACGACCAGGCCCTGCTCGCGTTCGCCTACCTCGAAGCAGCGGCGCTCACCCACGAACCCTCCTACGGCCGCACGGCCGAAGAGATCTTCACGTACGTGCTGAGGGATCTCCGCGGCGCCCACGGGGCCTTCCTCTGCGCCGAGGACGCAGACAGCGAGGGGGAGGAGGGGCGATTCTACGTCTTCACCGCCGCCGATCTGCGAGAGGCCCTGCCCGACAGTCTCTTCCCCCTGGCCCAAGACGCCTGGGGCGTCACCGAGGCCGGGAACTTCTCTGGGGAGGCGAGTGGGCGACCGAGCGCCGCAAACATCCTTCACCTGCCCCACCCGCAGGAGGCCCTCGCCTCGCGGCACGGGCTGTCATCCGAGACCCTGGCCTCTCGCCTGGAGGAGGCGCGGGCGATCCTCTTGGCGACTCGCGAGCGCCGGGTGCGACCGTCGCGGGACGACAAGGTGCTCACCGATCTGAACGGCCTGATGATCGCGGCCCTCGCCCGTGGCGCGCAGGTGCTTTCCAGGCCGGACCTCGCCCGGGTGGCCCGGGAGGCTGCCGACTTCCTCTGGTCCACCCTCCGCAGGCCCCGGGTCGAAGGCACCCGCCTGTGGCACCGCTACCGCGACGGCGAGGCCGGCATTGCCGGATACTTGGACGACTACGCCTTCACCATCTGGGGCCTGTTGGAGCTCCATGGCGCCACCCTCGACCCGGTCTTGCTGGGGCGCGCCCAGGCGCTGCAGGCCACGCTGGACCACCACCACTGGGACGCGGAAGCGGGGGGCTACTTCTTGGCCGCCGATGACGCCGAGGCCCTGATCCTGCGCCGAAAAACCGTGTACGACGGAGCCATCCCGTCGGGCAACAGCGTCTCCGCCCAGAACCTCCTCCGCTTAGGGCGCCTCACCGGAGACGCCCGGTACGAAGCCCACGCCGCCGCCTTGCTCCGGGCCTTTGCGGGCCAGGTCCGCGCCGCGCCCATGGGGCACTGCTTCCTGCTCCTCGGGCTTGCTCAGGCCACTGACGCGAGCCAGGATCGAGTTAGCCCCGGTTGACTTGGGCCCGAAGGGATCCTACTACTGAATGCTCGGCCCAAGGACCCTGCTCGTGAACCCGGAACGTGTCTGCCCTCACTGTAGAAACCCGGTGCCGCTGCTGGCCACGGAGTGCCTGTTCTGCCGCAAACCCCTCGGGGTGAATCCGCCCGCGGAGGAGCCCCGGTACCAGGTGATCCGATCCGGGCAACCCCCGGTCGATGCCGTACCCGAGGAGGTCCGCCGCCTGGATGAGCAGAGCCGCGTCTACTACTGCAAGCTGGGCGGGCAGACCGTGGGACCCGTGACGGCGGCCGACATCCGGGACGCCTTCGGCAAGGGACAGATCGATGGGCAAGCGTCGGTGGGCATCCAGGGACGCAAGGAGTGGTATCCCATCCGGGCGCTGCCGCAATTCAGCCAGCT
This sequence comes from uncultured Thermoleophilia bacterium, assembly GCA_963814545.1. Classification (GTDB taxonomy): domain Bacteria; phylum Actinomycetota; class Thermoleophilia; order UBA2241; family UBA2241; genus UBA2241. The sequence continues at coordinate 22,361 of CAWFDC010000010.1, forward strand.
CATCACCGGCGTCGGGCCAGTGCCTCAAACGCGGCCCCCGGCGATGCAGACGGGCGCGGCGGCTCCGCCTGCGCCCGCCCCCTGGCCAGCGCCCGGGCCCGCAGGGCCGGGCCCGAGGACCGACGCGGGCCGGGCCTCTTTGCCTCGGCCGACCCCACCACCCCGACCCGGCATCGAGGGCCCTGACTGGGGGAACGCGGTTGCGCCCATGGGTCTTGTCCCCTCGGCCGCCGCGCGCAACGACGAAACCTTGGTGGTGGCCCCCCTGCCCTCACCGGCCTTGCTGCAGATCGGCGCCAGCACGGGTCAGGTGGTGGATCCGCAGCTCGCCCTCTGGCAGAAGGAGGTCCGCTCCTGGCGCCGCCTGGCCTACCTCTTCGGCATCCTCGCGGGAGGGCTGCTGCTCCTGTGTGCCGCGCTCATTGGGCTGCTCACTAGCACCTAGCGCCTCATTCTACGCGCCGGGGACCAATGGCCTGGGACAGCGTGCGGGGCCCCGCTCAGTCAGTGAGCGCCACGACGCGGAAACGTTCGCGCTCCTGGGCCACGAAGACGACGAGCCCACCGCGGGTGAAGCGACCGAAGCCCACGATCACCTCTCTTTCGGCAGGGAGCGTGAGCCGTGCGGGCGGCGGGCCGAAGAGGCTCCGCGCCTCGGCGAGTCGCATCACCACGATCTTGCGAAGGACGCGCCCCTCCCGCAGGGCCTTGCGCAGCTTCCCGAGGCGCGCCCGTACGGCCTCGTCGCCCTTTGCGAGCACCCCGTCGAAGTCCACAGATTGGGCGCAGAGCGGCAACGCGGTGCGGAGATCTCCCTCGGACACGGCCCGCAGGAAGGTCTGGGCCACCAGCACGCCAAGGGCGGGGATCTCGCCTGGGCGATCTGGGACGGCCCCGACAGGTGTGACCTGGCTCCAGAGCCACAGGGCCGCCACCCAGGCCATCCGTGGCGGTGACAAGACAGGCAGACACTGTGGACCGATCATGGCGCTCTCCTCGGTGGCCTCCCATCATAGCGCGGCAGAGGAGCCCCCACCATCCTTTGGAATCTCACGGTGGCCCCTCGCTCGACCCGGGGAGGACGCTCTCTCCGAGTACCGAGGGAACCGCCGGGAAAATTCCATTTGCGACCGGGAGCGGTCGAAGCCATGATGCCCGGTGCGCCGAGATCAACACCCGTGACCGAGCCCCGTGAACAGAGCGCCGTCCGATGGGCCGAGCGCATCGCCGATCTTCTTTGCTCGGGTCCCGTCGTGGGCGCGGTCATGGGGGTGATCCTCTTCGTCCTCGGGGCCCTCTCCCTGGATAAGCTGAGCTACTTCGGCCACGCGTCCGACGAGCTGCGTCGTCTCGCCATCCGGGTGTACGGCCCGCAGGTGGCCGCCGAAGCGGTGCGCATCCTCGGCCTCTACGTCGCCGTCGGCCTGGTGGGCGGGCTCCTGTCGAGCGGCTTGAGCCGACTGAGAGACCTCCTCCGGGGCCGCAGACCGACCTCCCGGCTCTGGCGCGTGGGACGTCACCTGCTCGTCATCGGCGGCCTGCACGGCTACTTCCTCGCCCGCTCAATGGTGGTGTACCCGCAGCTCTACACCGAGACCTTCTACGCGCGCGGAGGCCTCAGGCGGGAAATACAGGTGTTCCTGACCGACTGGATGCCGCCTGGCCTGCTGGACGCTGGGCTCGCCCTGACCCTCGCGCTCTTCGTGCTGCTCCCCGCGCTGCGACTCCTCGGCCGCCTCCGCCTGCCAGCCATCGGCCCACGGCCGCTGGTGGGAGGCGCCGCGATCCTCGGGCTTCTCGCCCTGGCTGTGGGTGCCGCCGGGATCTCCACCGCGCCGCGCCGAGCCAAGGACAACCAGGGGCCCAACATCGTGATCCTGGCCGTGGACAGCCTGCGGGCAGATCGCCTGGAGAAGGACCGCTACGCGCGCGTGGCCCCCCGGATGCGACGCCTGGCCCGCCAGGGCGTCCGGTTCCAGAACGCCTACGGCACCCTGGCGCGCACCTTCCCCTCCTGGGTGACGCTCCTCACGGGCCGAGAGCCCCACGACCACGGGATCCGCCACATGTTTCCCACCTGGGAGGCCAGGCGGCGCGCGGGCCTGGCCCTGCCCCGCCACCTGGCAGAGGCGGGCTACCGCACCGCCGTGGTGTCCGACTATGCTGGGGAGGTCTTCGGGCGTATCGACCTCGGCTTCCACCACGTGGACGTCTCGGCCTTCTCCTTCTACGAGATCGTCCGGCAACGGGTGATCTCGGCGCACACGCATCTGCTGCCCTACTTGGCCACGGGGCTGGGAAGACGCCTGGCGCCTCCCATGGGTGGCCTCCCGGAAAACGCCGATCCCCTCCTCTTGGCCGATCGGGTAATCCGGATGCTGGACCGCGTGGCGAAAGGGAAGCGGTTTCTCCTCGTGGCCTTCTTCTCCGCTTCCCACTTCCCCTACGCGGCGCCCTATCCGCACTACCAGCGCTTCACCGATCGCGACTATCGCGGCCCCTACCGGTATCACAAGCAGCGGATCCTCAATGAAGGGCCGCCCACCGGAACGGACATCCGCCACATGCGGGGCTTGTACGACGGCTCCGTGTCCGCCGCGGACGAGGCCATCGGCCGGGTGCTCGATCACCTCCGGCGGATCGGCGTGGAGAAGAAAACCATCGTGGTGCTGACCGCGGACCACGGGGAGAACCTCTACGAGGCCGGGCTCGGCATGGGGCACGGCGACCACCTGCGGGGCGACCCGGCCACGCGTCTCCCGCTCACCCTGTACGATCCACGGCAGCCACGCCCGGGCCGCGTGGTGGACGACATCACGCGGGACGTGGACCTCGCGCCCACCCTGGCGGCCCTAGTGGGTCGACCCCTGCCGAAGGTGTCGGGGCGGGATTCTCAGGCCCCAGATGGCGGGACAGCCTGGGCCGAAGGACCGCGCCGCGTTCATGGAGACCGGCCTCTGGTTCACCCACGACCTGCCCGAGGTGGGGGAAGATATGCGCCTGTCCTACCCCCCCGTGCTGGGCGGCCTGGTGACCATGGACGAAAAGAGGAACGGAGATTCTCGTGCTCTCCCCGCAGTACGAGGAGCTCGTGGTGGCGGCCAAGCACCGCGCCATCCGCACCAAGGACTGGACGCTCGTCTACGTCCCCCTGCGATCCGGGGTGCGGACCCTGCTCTTCGACGTCAAGCAGGATCCCTTCTGCCTGCAGGATGTCTCGGTCCAGCACCCCGACGTGACGCAGCGCCTGTCCCGACGGCTCCTCGCCTGGATGCGCGAGGAGCGGGGCTCACTGCAAGTGGGGAGCTACGTGCTGCCCGCTCCGAGGGCGGGCGAGCCATGAGGCTCGGACCCCTCCTGCCCCTCGGCCTCGTGCCCGCGGCCACCCTGGCCGTGGCCGGCGCCCTCCTGTGGGCGGGGCAGCTCCCCGTGCTGGCGCCCCCGCGCCCGCCCCGCATCAGCGACGCAGAGCTCGCCAAGGAGCGGGAGCGAAGCACCATCGCCGTGGAGGCCCAGGGCGAGGGCCGGTGGGAGGTCCCCGCCATCCGCCTCCTGGATCACCTGGAGACCGCCGACCGGCGCCACCCGGACCTCCTGTCAGCCTATCGCTCCCTGTCCTATGCCCAGGGAGCCCCGGGGGAGTGGCGCCACTACGTGGACCCCTGGTCCCGCCTCCCCCCGCCCCTCCGGCCCCTGCGGGTGCAGATGAACTTCGCTTCCTATGATGTCCAGGGGTACGCCAAGGTCGACCCCGACCCGAAACGCCAGAAGCCGCGCCTGCAGCTCGGGACGGATTGGCGCATGAACCGCACCCCCGGGGTGAACGAGATGCGCCTCGCCTTGTTCGCCCCGCCGCCGGCCTCCTTCACCTTCCGAATGCAGCTCCCCCAACGGGCCAGCTTGACCTTCGGCACCGGCGTGCCCTTGAACGGCCCGAGGGGAGAGGTCACGTTCCTCGTAGAGCTTGAGCTCAAGGACCAACCGCGCACCGAGATCGCCCGCTTCACGGTGAAGCAGGAAGAGCGCTACCTCTGGCAGGATCGCCGGGTGGACCTCTCGGCCTGGGCCGATCAGGAGGTCCGCCTCACCTTGCGCAGCAATGGCCCCAAAGGCGCCTACGCCTTCTTCTCGAACCCGGTGATCTGGCGCGCCAAGGCGAGCCACAAGGGCAAGAACATCCTCTTCGTGCTGGTGGACACGCTTCGGTCTGACGCCGTGAAGTCCGTCTCGGGCGAGCACCCCATCACGCCGAACCTCGACCGCCTGGCCGCCGGGGGCGCGGTGTTCACCCAGTGCCACGCCCTGGCGAGCTGGACCCGCTCGTCCCTCCTCGGCATGTTCACGGGCGAGCACGTCTCACGCTTCGATCCCCAGCTCAATACGGCTTTCTGGCTACCCGAGCCTCTCAAGCAGCGGATGTACCGGCGCTGGCCGCGACTGCTCACCTGGCACCTCAGGGAGCAGGGTTACTGGGTGGAGGCCATCGGGAACAACTTCTTCCTGCCGGGCTACACGCCCATCGGGTTCGACCGGGGCTACGACCGGGTAACTGACATCCGGGCCATCATCCACGACACCCCGGCCATCACCCGGGGCGCGCTGCGCTTTCTCGCCGAGCACCGGGACAAGCCCTTCTTCCTCTACCTGCACTACGACGGTCCCCACGAGCCCTACGTAGTGCCTCCGGGCTACGCGGTGAAGGGCGCGAGGGCGCCAGGCGCCCCGAGCGATTCGACGTGGGAGGTCTACCTCGGCGAGACCCGCTTCACCGACGAGCACCTTGCGCCCGTGTTCGAGGCGCTCGATCGGCTCGGTCTCACCAAGGACACGCTCGTGGTGGTGACCGCTGATCACGGCGAAGTGTTCCACGACGCCCACGACGTCATTTACGGGGAGAAGAACCGCACGCGGCACGCCCATGGTTGGTCGCTCTTCCAGGAGGTCCTCCAGGTTCCCCTCCTGATCTCCCTGCCCGGGGCCGTGCCTGCGGGCCGGCGCGTGGACGCTCCGGTGTCCCACATGGACCTCGTACCCACCCTCCTCGAACTCGCCGGGCTCCCTCCCCTCGCAGGTCACGAGGGCCAGAGCCTGGTCCCCACCCTGCGCGAAGGCAAGCCGCCCCAGCGGCAGGACATCGTGGCCATCGCCAGGAACGTCTTCGCCCTCAGGCAGGGCAAGTGGAAGTACCTCTACCGGGAGCACTTCACCCGCGCCTTCCGGCGCCCAAATACGCCGACGCAGCAGCACTACTGGCCGGAGGACCTCTACGATCTCGACGCCGACCCGCACGAGACCCGGAACCTCGCCACGGCGCATCCCGAGCGCACGCGCCAGATGCGCGAGCGCCTCCTGTCCCTGGTGCTTGGGCAACACGGCAGCGCCACCCCTGGAAAGTCGGATCCCTTCGCCGCCGAGGGGCTGCGGCTGAGCCTCCGGCTCTGGGGCGGGACCGGACCCCACCTCCTCCGCGGCACCCTCAAGTGCGACGGCCAGGTGGTCGTGCGCGGCTTGCGGGGCCCGAGCTCCCACGCCGCCTACCAGGGCCAGGGCACAGTGGCCGTGCAGCTCCAGAGCCACCCGGGCCAGCCCGCGGAGGCGGAGCTGGAGTTCATTGGCTGCCCCCCCGCCAGCGTGGCCCTGGCCCTCCTCCTGGACGGCCGCGCCCTGCGCCCGGACGAAATCTCTGCGGGCCCCATTGGCCTGGAGCTCATCTCCGATCCCACCAAGCTGCCCCTCACCCGCCTCCCCGCCCTCACGACCCGACGGCCCCCGCCGATCCTGCCCTCGGCCAAGCCGCGCCTGCACCTGTGGCTCGGTTCGAGCTGGACCGGTGACCTGGATCTCGGCGGCGGCAAGGACGAGGCGGCCCGCCTCGCGGACCAGATGCTCAAGGACGCCGGCTACTCCAAGGGGCCCAGTGGACCAAACGGCTCAGGGCAGCCTGGGCGGCCGGCACCCAGGCTCGCGCCTCCCCGACCCCGCGCCCAGGGAGGACCCTAGAAGATGCGTCGCGGGCTCGTCTGCGCGCTGGTGGGCGGGCTCGTCTGCGCGCTGGTGGGCGGGCTCGGCCTGCTCCTCCTCCAGGGAATCGCGCGCGCCCAAGGGAAGCCCGGCCCCCGCCACGTGGGCTATGGCGTCACCTTGGGCGGCGACACCTTTCGCATCTGGGGCAGCGTGGGCACCGGGCTCATGCCCAAGGCCGTGTCCATCTCTCCTGACGGCGGCACCCTCTACGTCACCAACTTCGGCCACCGGGACAAGGACAACGTCGACGTCATCGACTCCGCCTCTCTCGTGCGGCGCCGGCAGGTGAGCTTCCCCGGCAACGCCATCGAGTCAGTGGTCTGCCCCTCGGGACGCTTCCTGTACACCACCAACTACTACGGGAACCTCGTGCAGATCCACGACACCCGTTCTTGGAAGATCGAGCACGCCTTCCGGCCGGGGAGCTTCCCCAAGATGATGGCCATCGCCACCGACGGGCCGACCCTCTACGTCACCAACTGGTCCTCGGCCTCCCTGGTGGCCGTGGACATCGCCACCCGAGAAAGTCACCTGGCAGGTCCGCACCGGGCGGCACCCCCGGGGCATTGCCGTCTCCCCTCGCGGCCGCTTCGTGTACGTGGCCAACGCCGGTGGAAAGACCGTGTCAGTGGTGGACACCCGCGCCCGAGCCCTGGTGGCGCAGATCCGCACCGACGATCTCCCCCGCCACCTCGCCCTCACCAAGGACGGGCGCTGGCTCTACGTCTCCACCATGAAGCGAAGCTACCTGCAGATCATCGACACGAACGCCCGCAAGGTGGTGGCCTCCGTGCCCGTGGCCCCTGGGCCCCGCACCATCGACCTCTCCAAGGACGAGCGCTTCGTGTACGTGGCCTCCTTCCCAGGCCACTCCCTGTCCATCGTGGACGTCAAGGCCCGCAAGTCGGTGACCCTGCCCCTGGACATCGAGAAAGGCTCTGGCGTCGTCGTTCACCCCAACGACCGGAAGATCTACGTCACGGGCTGGTGCTCGAATGACCTCTGGGCCGTGGAGCGCCTCCGGGCGGGCGAGACCCCCGGCCCCCTGGGAAAGGCCGCGCCCCGCCGCTACCGCGTGCACCGGGACCCCCGCACCGCCCACGACCTCGGCTGCGGCACGCCCGAGCAGATCAAACGCCGCGAGGAGGCCAAGGCCCGACGCGACGCCGCCCGACGCGATGCCGCCCGCACCCACAGGCCGCGCTCTCCCTAGGACCCGCTTCAGGAACGGTAGCGCCAAGGACGCCGGACCCGCTCCGAACCCGCGCTTGTAAAATACTACCAATGCAGTAGAGTATTATCTGGTCTTCACATGCCACGAGTTGCGGCGTGTCGGAGGCCAGGAGAAGAGGCGGCTCATGGATTTGGATCTCTCATCCCTTCCTCTAGCAGCCCGCCGGGGTGAGCTGCTCCTCGGGTTTTCCGCCCTGGCCCCTGGGGCCCACCTGACCCTGCTCTCACCGGATGCCGCCACCGAAGCCCTTGAGGCGCTACAAGGCGAGCACCCGGGGCAGTTCGACTGGTGGCCGCTCCTCGACGGCCCCGAGGCCTGGCGGATCCTGGTGGTCCGACGGGATCGCGACTCGCCCCAGAGGCGCCGTGTACTCGAGTTCATGGACCGGGATCACGAGCGGTTCATCGAGCTCCTCGCCGACGCGGCACTGGCCCTGGACGGCGGCGATTTCAGAGAGGCACGGCGCATCCTCCGCTACTTCGGCACCGGCCTCAGAAAGCACGCCCGCATGGAAGAGGAGGTGCTCCTGCCCCTGGTGGCCGAGAAGCTGGGCAGCCCCCGGGGCCCGGCCATGCTCCTTAGGGATCATCACATGACCCTCGAGACCGAGCTCGATCTCCTGGAGGCGGACTTCTCCCTGTCGGAGGGGGCGCCAGACCCTTCTCTCGACATTCTGAAGGAGAGGCTCGGCACCTTGGAGGCCGTGCTCAGGGAGCACGTGGCCGCCGAGGAGCGGATCCTCTACCCCGTGGTGGACCACCTGCTCGACGCTGCCGAGCGGGACGCCGTAGTGCGGCGCTGCCAGGCGATGATCTAGGCGCGGAACCTTAACTCAGGGCTCGAGGTAAAGCGGGTTCCCGAGGTCGTCGAACCGGCGGGCGAGGATCTCCGACTCCGACGACGGTGACGAGCGAGCCCCCCGACGGTCAGGAGCGCGAAGGCCAGGACAAAGACAAGGGAGAAACCATCCGCGCCGGAGCTCGTGGTGTGACAGGCGCAGCCGCTGACCATGCGCGGGTCGAGCCGGCCCGAGGAGGCGTCGGGCTCGACGCCGGAATCCCCTTCGGGCGCCGCATCCTGCCCGACCCCGCCGTCGGTCGTGGCCCCGCCGTCGCCCGCCCCCGCGTCCTCGGAGCAGGGGTCGTCGCAGGCGCCCCACGCGCAGGCCTGATCGCAGATCCGGGTGCCGCAGAGTCCGCAGTCCTCCTCGGCGTCCGCGTGGCACACGCCCACGTCCTGGCACACCCAGGCGCCCCAGTCACAGCCAGACTCACAAGAGCGGGTCTCCGTGCCGCAGAAGCCGCAGGCCCGACTCTCCTGGTCTCCCGAGGAGCACTCGCAGACCGCCACGTTGCCGCTGTAGAAGCGCAGCCCCTGGATGGTGTAGCCGCCATCGGAGATGGTCGCGTAGTTCCAGGCAGGATCGTGGATCTGGTACTCTCCCCCGTTGTTGCCGATGATCACCACGAAGTGCATGGAGGTCTGGCTGCTCGTCACATAGGCGATCACGGGGTATCCATTCGCGAGCGCCGTGTCGATGTCGCCACCCGTGCCGTCGTAGGAGACGCCGTTCGGCATGCAGTTGTTGCTCCAGTAGATCAAACACCCGCTCGCGTAGCCCCCGTTCGAGGTGAGGCAGGCGTTCAGCTCCCCTGGATCCTGCGTGCCGCCGAAGTACTCGAACACCATGGATGTCGAGGTGACCGCGCAGCCCGCCGAGCACATGGTCTCCGAGCAGGTGCCGAGCGGGTCGCTCCCCCAGGCGGAGTCGCACTGCTTGTAGGAAGGCACCGTGAGGAGCACGGCCCGGGCCGGCGCCGAGGCGCCGAGCATGCAGAGCGCGAGGGTCGCTCCGAGCGCGATGCGTCCTGACAGGGCTCTCATCATGGTATCAGTCTATCCCAAGTGACATCCGAATAGGAAGCCGAGGCTGGATCGGTGGCCGGGGGCGGGGCCGGGGGCGGGGCCTGAGCCAGGGGCGGGGCCTGAGCCGGGGGCGGGGCCAACGTTTTCCCGTTGGTGGAGGCTCCCCGCCGCGATAGGATCGCCGGGCCGGGCCAAGCCCGGGGGAGCGCGATACATGCGAGCCACCAGGGTCATGCTGCTCACGGGCCTTTGCGTCCTCGTCACCGCCTGCGGCGACGACGATTCCGGCAGGGATGCTCGCGCACCCGACGGCGTCGCGCCCGACAGCGCCGTGCCCCAGGACGGGGCGGCGCCCCAGGACGGGGCGGCGCCCCAGGACGCCGGCACCGACCCTGACAGCGGCACGGTGGTGCCGCCCGAGGAGTGCGTCGCGCTGCCCGCGCCCTCGGGCCCGGTGATCGAGGTGTACCCCACGGACGCCGACACGCTGCGCCAGACGGTGCTCGACGCGGCCAGCGGCACGACGATCCTCCTCTACGACGGCACGTATGTCATGGACGGCGGCGACGTGAGCCACCGATTGTCGTTCTACACCGACGGCGTGACGCTGCGCAGTGCCAGCGGCAACCGAGAGGCCGTGATCCTGGATGGCGGATACGTCACCGGCGAGCTGGTCACCATTGCGGCCAGCAACGTGACCATCGCCAGCCTCACGCTCTGGCGGGCCTACTACCATCCCATCCACGTCACGGGGGGGCGCCACGGGCGACACCGTGGGGACGCGCATCTACGACGTCCATCTGATCGACCCGGGCGAGCAGGCCATCAAGATCAACCCGAGCGGAGACCTGACCTACGCTGACCAGGGGCGCGTGGAGTGCTCGCACCTCGAGCTCACCAGCGCCGGCCGCCCGTCCATCCGCAACAGCTGCTACACGGGGGGCGTGGACGGCCACCAGGCCTGGGGCTGGGAGGTGCGACTGAACCGCATCGAGGGTTTCTGGTGCGACGACGGCCTGTCGGAGCACGCGGTGCACTTCTGGACCGGCAGCCGCGACACCGTCACGGAGCGGAACGTCATCGTGAACTGCGCTCGCGGGGTGGGGTATGGGCTGGGGGAGACGGGCGCGAGCCGGGCCTATGAAGACGACCCCTACCCGGGGGTGGGCTACATGGGTCACCTGGACGGCATCATCCGCAACAACATGATCTTCGCCGACATCGGCGCCCGGTTCGACACGGGCATCATGCTGGATCAGGCGCGGGGCACCCGCGTGCTGCACAACACCGTGGTGTCCACCACGGCGCCGTTCAACTGCATCGAGTGGCGCTTCGACAACACGGAAGTGACCCTGACGAACAACCTGGTGAGCCACAACCTGATGGATCGCGGCGGGGTGGCCACCCTGTCGGGCAACCTGGAGGCCGCGCCGCTCTCCTGGTTCGCCGACGGTGCCGGGGGCGACTTGCACCTTGCCGCTGGTGCCGGAGCCATTGGCGCCGGGGCCGCGGTACCCGTCACCTGGTGCGACACCGACCTGGACGGAGACGACCGCTCGGCGCCCTTCGACGTGGGCGCTGACGAGGTGCCCTAGACGGCACGGACAGACTTCATGCCGGTAGAATCGATGGACGACCATGCGACCCTTTCGGGGCGCGAGCAGCGCATCCTCGCGGCCATCGCCGAGGCCGCGCTGCCCCCCGGGGCCATTCTTCCCGGCGCAGGACCCTCCGCGGCCCAGCGCGTCGCTGTGAACCTCGGGTCGCAGCCCAAGGCGTTCGTGCAGGTCTTTCGCGCCTGGCTCTGGGCCGTGGAGGTCGCTCCCCTCGGCCGGACCGGACGGCGCTTCACGCGCTTGCCCATTGCCACCCGTTAGCGCCTGGTCGAACGGTGGCTCCTGGCTCCCGTTCCCTGGGCCATTGCCATCCGCGTGATTTCTGCACCGTGCTCCAGATGGCGCACTTCCAAACGGTGGAGGTGCACCGGGCGCTCGGCATTGGGCATTGCCCGGAGCCCGTGATGGAGTCGCCGCCGCGCTACCTGCGACAGGTGCACGATCTGCCCTCCCTGCCCGGCGATCAGACCATCGAGGCCGAGGTCGTGGTGGTGGGAAGCGGCGCCGGCGGCGCGGTGGTGGCCAAGGAGCTTGCCGAAAAGGGCCATGCGGTGGTGCTGCTCGAGGAGGGGGCCTACTACCGACGCGCCGACTTCGCGGCCACGCCCACGGAGAAGTTCCTCCGGTTCTACCGGGCTGGCGGCACCACCACGACGCTGGGGGGCCGACCCATTCCGATCCACATGGGCGTGACCGTGGGGGGCTCCACCACGATCAACTCGGGCACCTGCGAGCGGGCGTCTGCGGCCGTGCTCTCCAGGTGGGGGACCGAGCTCGGGCTCACCGAGCTCACCGCGGCCTCCCTGGCTCCCTACTACGAGCGCGTGGAGGCCGTCCTCCAGGTCGCCCCGGTGCGGCCCGAGCGGCTGAGCGGCGTGTCCCACGCGGTGGCCCGCGGGGCCGAGGTGCTCGGGTGGCGGCACGGTCCGCTGAAACGCAACGCCCCGGACTGCGATCGCCTGGGGCACTGCGCCTTCGGCTGCCCCACCGACGCCAAGCGAAGCACCGATGTCTCCTACGTACCCAAGGCCCTCGGGGCCGGCGCCGGCCAGTTCTACACCGGCGCCAAGGTCACTCGTGTGCTGCTCCAGGGCGACCGGGCCGTGGGGGGGGAGGCTCTCGCCGCCCGAACGGGCGGCGGCGGTCCCCGTCGCGTCTCACCGTGCGCGCGCCCGTGGTGGTGGTGGCCTGCGGCGCGCTGCTCACTCCCGCGCTGCTCTGGCGGAGCGGCCTGGGCGGCTGGCCGAACCCGGTCCGCGGCTGGCCGAGCCCCCTGGGACAGCACCTCACCGTGCATCCCGCCGTGCCCGTGTTCGCCGAGCTCCCCGAGGAGGTGCGCGGCTGGGACGGCGTGCCCCAGGGTTACGCCGTCACCGAGTTCCGCGAAGAGGGCATGATGCTCGAGGAGGGCTTCCCGCGCCTGCCCATGGCCGCCTCGGCCTTCCCCGACATCGGCCCGTCGTTCATGGCGCTCATGGAACGCTGGAGCCACGTGGCCATGTTCGGCGCCATGATCGCCGAGACCACGCGCGGCCGCGTGCTCCCGACGCCCTTCGGCGGGTTGCCCCTGTTCGTCTACCACCTGAACCGCGCCGACGTCTCGAGCCTGCTCCTCGGCATCGAGAGGATCTCCCGCCTGTTTCTCGCTGCTGGCGCCACGCGGATCTACCCCGGGCTCCCCGGCTTCGCCGAGCTCCGGACCGAGGACGACCTGGGTCGCTTGACCCGGGCCCGGGCCCGGGCCCGATTCGGCATGAGCGACCTGGAGCTCATCGCCTTCCACGCCCTGGGCACCGCGCGCCTCGGCGCGGATCCGCGCACCTCTTTCGTCCGACCAGACCACCGGTGCCATGACGTCCAGGGCCTGTACGTCACCGATGGCAGCGCCGTGCCCGGCCCCCTGGGTATCAACCCCCAGCTCACGATCATGGCCCTGGCCACCCGCGCCGCCGACGCCATCGACGCGCTGCTGGGCTAGAGGCCCCGGGCGATCTTGGACCCCTTGCACCTGATCTCCGATGATTGCGGCATGATCACCAGTTGAAGGGGACAGGTTGACACCACCCGATGTCACCCTCGACAATCGCGATCAAGAGGAGGCAGTGCGACAAAGGGCATCGGGTTCGGGGCTCTGGCACTCGCTTTCCAGGGTGATCCGCTTTGAGCAGAGAGAGAAGCGCTGGCAGAATGGAATCTCATCACTTTTTGCCCCGTTTCCTTGTTCCGTTCTTAGCCTCCTTCCTTTGTCTATCCTGCCAGCCCGTTCTAAAGAGTGCTCCACGATCTGGAGAGCACTTCGATGCCAAACACTGTGGGCTGCTGGGGCACCTTGTCGCGCACTCCGATGGACTGGCAGCTGTCCAGCAGAGCCATAGCCGCGAGGGGTTTGAGCCATCGATTACGTATTGGCTCCCCTGCGGCGAAGATCGTCGACTCCACTGCAACGAGGCTCCGGCCTTCTTGCGTTTGCTTGCACGCCTGTACGACAGGTTGCCTGACGAGGTGATGACGCTCTATCAGGCAGTCCGGGTGACCGTGCCGTATCGTCGACTGCACAGCCGTCGCTGGATTCCAAAGGACGCGAAGGTAAAAGTCCACCCAGACAACCTCTACGACCAGTTCCCGATCCCGTACCACCCATGTCTGAACGTGTTCTTCTTCCGCCAACCGAAGGAGAGGACGAATTTCACGCCGTAGTGACCGTTGCGCTGCAGGTCCGTTCCCTAGATCGGGCACCAGGCCGGCTTGATCTGGCTGCAGGCCGTTCAGGTCTTCGCGGGATCCTTCGGACCCTTCGGACCCTTCGGACCCTTCGGATCCTTGGGCGCGGTGGAGGCGCTGCCCTCCTCCATGGCGTCCGAAGGAATCTCGTGCCCCTTGTCCCGCTTCACGCGCATGTAGCCGAGGTTGTGCCGCGTGAAGCCCACCACGAGGGGGACGCGCTCCACCACGTCGATACCGCCCCGCCGGAGATCCTCCACCTTCAGCGGGTTATTGGTGAGGAGCCGGATCCGCGGCGAGGCGGGGCGTAGGAAGCGGAGCACCACGGCCGCGTCGGTGAAGTCCCTCGAGTCCTCGGGCAGGCCGAGGGTGGTGTTGGCCTGGTAGGTGTCCTGTCCCATATCTTGTAGAAGATAGGTCACGGCCTTGGCCCAAAGCCCGATGCCGCGGCCCTCGTGGCTCGACATGTACACCACGGCGCCCGTGCCCTCGTCCACGATCTGGCGGAAGGCCCGATGGAGCTGCGGGCCGCACTCGCAGCGGCGGGAGCCGAAGACGTCCGAGGTCATGCAGCACGAGTGGACCCTGACGAGGGGAGCACGTGCGGTGGAGAACGCCTCACCGCCGTGCACGAGCACCGAGCTCACCTGCATGAACGTGGACAGCAGCGGCACGATGTCGCGCTTCTCGTCCCGGCGCACCCGAGAAGAGACCTCCTCGATGAGGTCGAGCTCGGCATGGCGCACGAAGGCGTACCACTGGAAGAGCGCCTCTTCGCCACCGGGGCCCTCGAGGCTCACGGGCAGGGGCACGGGTCCGAGGAGCGAGAGGTAGCGCTGGTCTTCGTGTTCGGGAGGGAGGGAACGACCCTCCCGATCGAGGTGCACGAGCTTCTTCTTATAGAGAAGCAGATCCACGATGGAGGGGTCGATGTAGCTGAACATGGGGCGGCTCCCCAGGGCCGGCGCCGAGGGCGCGGCCGCGGTCCAAACGCCTCACCCCGCATGGGCGACGCGAGGTTTATTTCACAACCAGGTTGACGAGCGGAGTCTTCCCCGCCCGCGCGGGCACGAAGACCTCCTTGACGAGGGTCTTGCCCGAAAGAAACTCCTGCACGTGGATGTCGGCTTTTGCCAGGACGAGGGCGTCCTCCTTGTGTGACGTCCGCGGGCACCATCAGCCGGGCCCTGACCTTGCTCGACACTTGAACAACAAGCTCGATCTCCGGGTCCGACGCCAAAGCCTCGTCGTAGGTGGGCCATGGCTCGTAGGCCAGGGACTGGGTGTGGCCGAGCTTCTCCCAGAGCTCCTCAGCGAGGTGCGGGGCAAAGGGAGCGAGCAGAAGGACGTAGGTCTTGAGCACCGAACGCGGCCGAATCGATTCGGCGGTGAGGCCCGTGACGCACTCCATGAGCCGGGCGATGCCGGTATTGAACCGCATCTGGTCGAGGTCGTGGGTGACGGCCCGAATGGTCTTGTGAAGGAGCCGCGTCACAGCCTCGGAGGGCGGCACGTCTTGCACCGCGCCAAGAAGGTGGCCCTCGGCGTCGAGGAGGAGTCGCCAGCTCCGCTCGAGCCAGCGTCGCACGCCCACCACGTCCCGCGTGGACCAGGGCTTCACCACCTCCAGGGGGCCCATGAACATCTCGTAGCAACGGAAGGCATCTGCGCCGTGCTCCCGGATGATCTCGTCCGGGTTGACCACGTTGCCTCGGCTCTTGGACATCTTCTCCCGGTCCTCGCCGAGGATGAGACCCTGGTTGACGAGCCTCGCGAAGGGCTCGTTCGTGGACACGAAGCCGAGATCGAAGAGCACCTTGTGCCAGAACCGCGCGTAGAGGAGGTGGAGCACGGCGTGCTCCGCGCCGCCCACGTAGAGGTCGACGGGCATCCAGTAGCGCTCCTTCGCCGCATCCCAGAGCGGCTTCGGCGTTCTGTCGGATCCAGGAAGCGCAGGTAGTACCAGCAGGAGCCGGCCCACTGGGGCATGGTGTTGGTCTCGCGTCGCGCGGGCGCTCCCGTGCGCGGGTCGGTCGTGTTCACCCATCAGGGCGCGTGCCAGGGGGGCTCTCGCCCGTGTCTGCGGGCAGTAATGCGTCCACTCGGGCAGCGTGAGCGGGCAGGGCCTCCTCGGGCAGAGCCGCGACCGTGCCGTCCTCGAGGTGGAGAAGCGGGAAGGGCTCGCCCCAGTAACGCTGCCGGGAGAAGACCCAGTCCCTGAGCTTGTAGTTCACCGCCGCCTGGCCAAGGCCCCGCTCGTCGAGCCAGGCCGTGACCTTGGCGTTGCGCCGCAGGCACGTCGAGGCCGTCGATGAGGGGCGAGTTCACGTGGAGCCCGTCGCCCTCGTAGGCCTCCCGGGTGCACGTCGCCGCCGGAGACCACCTCGACGATGGGCAGGTCGAACTTTCGGGCGAAGTCCCAGTCGCGCTGATCGTGGCCGGGCACGGCCATGATGGCGCCGGTGCCGTAGGAGATCAGCACGTAGTCGGCCATCCAGACCGGGACGGCGCTTGCCGTTCACGGGGTTGATGGCGAAGGCGCCAGTGAACACGCCGGTCTTGTCCTTGGCGAGGTCGGTGCGCTCCAGGTCGCTCTTGTGCCGGGCGGCCTGCACGTAGGCCTGGACCGCGGCGCGCTGGGCGTCGGTGGTGAGGCGCTCCACGAGGGCGTGCTCGGGCGCGAGCACCATGTAGGTGGCGCCGAACAGGGTGTCGGGCCGCGTGGTGAAGACCCGGATCGCCTCGCCCCAGCTCGGGCAGGGCGAAGTCCACGTCCGCTCCCTCGCTTCGCCCGATCCAGTCCCGCTGCATCTGCTTGATGCCCTCGGGCCAGTCGAGATCGTCGAGGTCTGCGAGGAGCCGCTCGGCATAGTCTGTGATGCGGAGCACCCACTGGCGCAGGGGGCGCTTCTCCACGGCGCTGCCACACCGCTCGCAGGCGCCCTCCTTCACCTCCTCGTTGGCGAGGCCGGTCCGGCAGGAGACGCACCAATTGATGGGCTTCGCGTCCTGGTACGCCAGGCCCTTTTCGAAGAGCTTGAGGAAGATCCACTGGGTCCAGCGGTAGTAGGACGGCTCGCTGGTGTTAACCTCCCGGTCCCAGTCGTAGGAGAAGCCCAAGGACTGGATCTGGCGCCTGAAGTTGTCCACGTTCTGGCGCGTGGCCTCCGCCGGGTGGATGCCCGTCTTGATGGCGTAGTTCTCGGTGGGCAGGCCGAAGGCGTCCCATCCCATGGGGTGAAGGACGTTGAAGCCCCGCATGCGCTTGTAGCGGCACACGATGTCAGTGGCCGTGTAGCCCTCGGGGTGCCCGACGTGCAGCCCGGCCCCGGAGGGGTAGGGGAACATGTCGAGCACGTAGTACTTGGGCTTGGGGGAGCAATCCTCGGCCCGGAAGGTCTTTTCCGCGAGCCAGCGGCCCTGCCACTTGACGTCGATAGTGCGGTGGTCGTAGCTCATCTGCTTGATCCGGGGGAGGACTCTAGGTCGTGGTCCTCGATCACGTCATGGGGTGGCGCCATGGGAACTCAACAGCGGCGGCTACAGGATCGCGGCCTCGGGGCCGAACCAGTGCGCGGACGGATCCCCGGCTGACGAAGCTCCGTCGGTTCAATGTGAGGACGGAAACTCGTGGTCCATGATCATGTCCTCCATCTTGCGCCAGAGCTCCGCCATGTAGTTGGACATGATGAACACGTCGTGCTTCTTGCCCGTCAGGTCGGTGGCGTGGTCTCGGAGGACGGCCTCCTCGGTGAAACCCAGATTCTTGAGCAGGGCCCGAAGACGGAGCTGGTCGTCTAGCACCTGGTAGGTCAGTTTGTCGAGGCCTTGGGCCGCCGCGATTTCAACGATCTCATGGATGAGCTGGCCGCCGAGATCCACGGGGGCCGTTTCCGGGTTCAGGCAGTACCGGATTTCACCCACGTGGCGCGCCCAGCCGTGGTGCAGGATGCGCAGGGTGATCTCCCCCACCAGCTCCGGCGGATCGGTGCCCGGGGCGACGGCCCCCAGTAGAATCATGCCCCCGAGCTGGATCTCCTCGAGGAACCGCTTGAGGATGATCCGGTTGGTGTTGTCCTGTCTCAGTCGGAGACGGATCTCCGGGAGGCAGGGAGCGATAGAAACTGAGCAGGACGTCCTCGTCCTCCTCGGCCAGGGGAGCGACGATCACCTGACGATGATCCTTGAGCTCCAAGAGCTTCGGGTACTTGCTGCCGTTGATGTTCTCGACGTTCAGCTTCATGGTCTACGCCCTCCCTTTGTGCTCAAGGCCGTACTCGAACCCCAAGTCGAAGGCGCGACCGTTGAGCTGCTCCGTGCCCTTGGGCACCGACTGGAGCACTGCCGCGCGGGCCGAGTCGCCGCCGATTTCCTCCACCACCGAAGCGATGAAGCCCACCATCACGATGTTGGTGACGATGCGCCGCCGGAGCGACTCGGCCAGGGCCGTTGCGGGCACGCCGAAACGCGGGATGGCGGCGGGCACCGATGAGATGTCCACCAGGTCCGACTCGTAGATGAGCCTTCCCGAGGGCTTGAGGTGGTCGATGTAGGTGCTGAGCCCCTCCTGGCTCATGGCCACCAGCAGATCCGGCCGGCGGACGTAGGGGTAGAGCACCTTCTCCTCGGAGAGCACGAGCTGGGCGCTGCAGGCCCCGCCCCGTGCCTCAGGGCCAAAGCTCTGGACGAGCGTGGCGTGCTTGTTCTGCACGATGGACACCGCCCGCCCGAGGATCATGGCCGCGAGGATCACGCCCTGACCGCCGAAACCGGCGATACGCACCTCATAGGCTTTCCCGAGATCCATGCGATTCTCCCGCATCCCCCGGGGCACCTCGGCCCCGGCGGGTCCGTTGTTTCTTACGCCTCCGGCTCCACCATGGTGACGGGGCCGTAGGGCCTGAAGCGCTCCGGCCCCAGGGCCTTGCACATGGCGTCGTTGTACACGCTCAGGAAGGCCGGTCGGGGTCGATCCTTGAATTTGCCGATGACGATTGGCCCTTTCTCGAGGTCCACGTAGGCCGAGGAGGTGGACTCACCGTCGCGCCGGACCGCCTTCTCCTTGAAGAGCCGCTGCATGTCCAGACCGTCCCCCAGGCGGTTCCTGCGGGCGAACAGCGTGGGACAGGGCGAGAGCACCTCCACGAAGGAGAAGCCGTCCTTCAGGAGGGCTTCCTTCATGCAGTTCACCAGGGGCCTCACGTGGAACGTGGTGAAGCGCGACACGAAGGAAGCCCCAGCCGAATCGGCCAGGTGGGCCAAGTTGAAGGGTGGCTCCAGGTTCCCGTAGGGCGTGGTGGTGGCCGTGGTGAGCTCCGGGGAAGTGGGCGCCACCTGGCCTCCCGTCATGCCGTAAGTGAAGTTGTTGACGCAGATCACCGTGAGGTTCACGTTCCGTCGGGCGGCGTGGATGAAGTGGTTGCCGCCGATGGCGATGAGATCCCCGTCGCCGGAGAAGACCACCACGTGGAGCTCCGGATCGGCCAGCTTCAGACCCGTGGCGAACGGGATCGCCCGACCGTGGGTCGTATGGAAGGAGTCGAGCCGGATGTATCCCGCCACTCGCCCGGTGCAGCCGATGCCGGACACGATGACCAGCTTTTCTCGTGGGATGCCGCTGGCCTCCACCGCCCGCACGAAGCAGTTCACTGCGGTACCGATGCCGCAGCCCGGGCACCAGATGTGCGGCATGCGGTCCATCCGGAGCCAGTCCTCCATGGAGCTGTTCACGGGCTGCCCGTGGGAGTCGAGCGCGTCGGTCGTCATCGCCGCACCTCCAGGATGGCGTCGAGGATCACCTTAGGATCATGCACCGTGCCGCCTGCGTGGGTCACGCGGCGCACGCGGGCGCGCCCAGCCACCACCCGCTCCACCTCGAGGACCACCTGGCCAAGATTGAGCTCGGGGAACACCACGTGCCGGATCGTTCCTTGATCGAGGAGGTCCCGAATGAGCTGCTCGGGGAAGGGCCACACCGTGAGGAGCCGGAGGTGGCCCACCTTGAGACCCTTCGACCGCGCCTCCAGAATGGCCCGCTCCGCGACCCGGGAGGTGATGCCATAGCTCATCACGAGCACTTCGGCACTCTCGAGCTCCGAGGCTTCCACTCTTTTCAAGGGACCATCAGCGTCGCGATCTACCTTCTCCTTGAGCCGCCGGATGAGTCGATCCTGGGCCTCGGCGTTCATGGCGGGGTAGCCCCGCTCGTCGTGCGTGAGGCCCGTGACGTGGAAGTAGTAGCCCTTGCCCGTGGGCGCCATCTCGGGCACGAGGCTGCCCTCGGCGCAGGCATAGGCCTGATACTCGGCAGGCGACTTGCGCGTGAAGCGCCTGGGCCGCACCTCGATGGTCTCGGCCTCTGGGATCACGACCTTCTCCAGCATGTGCCCCACAGCCTCGTCCAGCATGAGGAGCACGGGGGTGCGGTACTCTTCGGCAAGGTTGAAGGCGACCACGGTGAGGTCGAATGCCTCCTGGGGCGAGTTCGGACACAGGGCGATCATGGGGTAGTCCCCGTGGGAGCCCCAGCGCGCCTGCATCATGTCCGCCTGGCCGGGCAGGGTGGGCAGGCCGGTGGAGGGCCCCCCGCGCTGCACGTTGACCCAGACCGTGGGGGTCTCGGTGATGGCCGCCAGACCGATGTGCTCCTGCATGAGCGAGATACCCGGGCCCGAGGAGACCGTCATGGTCTTCACTCCCCCCCAGGCGGCGCCGATGATGGCGATGGAAGAGGCCAGCTCGTCCTCCATCTGTACGAACATCCCGCCCACCAGGGGGAAGCGGGCAGCGAGCCTTTCCACGACCTCGGTGGAGGGGGTGATGGGGTATCCCGCGCTGAACCGACAACCCGCAGCGATGGCCCCCTCGGCGCAGGCCACGTCTCCGTCGATGAAATGGGTGCCTGTCAGCACGCTTCCTTCGGCTGAATGCATCGCGCTCCTCTCCTCGGTGCGTCGGTCACGGAGTTGGCGGGCTAGGGCTCGCGGGTTCCGTGGATGGCGAAATCCGGGCACAGCATCCCGCAGAGATCACATCCCTTGCACACGGCAGGGTCCGCAACCAAGGGGAAATGGTAGCCCTTGCGGTTGAACTGGCTGGAGAGTTTCAGGTTGCGAGCGGGGCAGAAGGCGACGCAAAAACCGCAGCCCTTGCAACGCTCGATGTTGATGATGGTGCGACCGTGTTTCTTGGCCTTGGCGTCTCTTTCCTTCGCACTACGCTCATCGTCTGCCATCGCAACGTCCTCCGGCACCGCCAAGGCGCCTGCATACAAGAGAAATGCTCGGCCAGTGCCCGACTGTCAACCCCGACTCGAAGCGGCAATAAGCCCGTGGAGTGCCGAGATCACCGCCGTCGTTTCCGATCCTTGCCCTTCGGAGGCCCGGCTGGCGGGTGGGCCTTCTCCCTGTTGGGAGGCCCGGCCGGCGAGTGCGCCTTCTCCCTGGGAGAGGGCGCGAGAGCCTCTGCCTTGGGGGCCCCTTGGCCGAGGCGCTGATAGAGAACTCCCAGCCCCGCCGCGACTCCCAGCAGCAACGCCCCCTGCCAGTAGAGCCGCAGAACGATCCACAGGCCGCCGAGCACCGCGCAGGCGCTGGCTGCCAGCAGTGCATCGCGGCGGTGACGGGGTGAAGCGTCGGTCTCCATGGCAGACCCCTTGGCCCGCAAGGACCGCGTAGGCAGGGATTCAGTATTCATCGGTACATACACCTTCCCCCAGCGAGTTCAAGGGAAATCGGCTCCGCGCAAGAGGAGCTCGATGAGCTGACGCCTGGGGCCTTCTCAAGGGTCCACGCCGGGAGGCGGCCTGCTGGGGACGGGGCATTTTCTTTGACACAGGACCCCGCCATACTGGACCCTGGCTCCATGGAACTCGACACCTTCCTCTCCGAGCTCGGCCGCCTGCGATCAGAGTGCGGGCGACAGGACGCCAACCTCGCCTC
The DNA here is from genome assembly GCA_963814545.1 of uncultured Thermoleophilia bacterium. GTDB lineage: Bacteria > Actinomycetota > Thermoleophilia > UBA2241 > UBA2241 > UBA2241. Next base: position 43,762 of record CAWFDC010000010.1, read on the forward strand.
CTTCCAGTGCGAGGCCTGCCTCCGGTGCGCGAGCTGCATGTTCTGCGAGCGGTGCGAGGACTGCTTCCACTGCACCCACTGCGAGGGGTGCGTGGACTGCAGCTCCTGCACCCATTGCCACTCCTGCCGCCGCTGTCACGAGTGCGCGTATTGCCGGGATTCGACGCGCTGCCAGGGTGGCGCGTACCTTGCGCTCTGTCAGGACTGCGTGGATTGCACCTACTGCTATGGATGTGTGGGACTCATCAAGAAGGAGTTCCACATCCTGAATGTCCGCTACCCCCGCAAGGACTATTTCGAAATCACGGCGAGCCTGGACGCCGCTCGGGCGGCTGCCGGAGAGACCCGCCCCCTGGACAGGCGCCCGCCTGGCCGTGAGAAGCCCGGGGAGGCTCGGTGAGCACGGAGCCGAAAGCGAGCGTCCTACTTCGGCGCTAAGACCCGAGGGCCTTCCGACCCGCCTCGGTGATGCGGTACTCGAGAGCGCCTCGCCGACTTCCGTCCCTCGGCCGGGTCTCGATGAGATCTCCCCCGCGGGCCCGGACGACCTTGCGCACGTTGCCGGGCAAGATGGGCGCCCCCGCCCGAGCGCCGGCGTCCGAGAGCTCCTTGGCGCTCTGCCAGGCCTTGCCGGACTCGGTGAGGAGCTCGAGCACCCGGATCATCTGATCGGGCCGCTCCTTCTCCACCCGCCCCTTGACGCCCGCCTTCTTCTTGGGCTTGGCCTTGGGTTTGGGGGCGCCTCGGCTCGGCGTCTTGGCCTTGGGCGGCCGAGCCTCCGCCGGGGAGGCGGCGGGGCCTGCGACCCGCGGAGCTTCTGGCGCCGCCGGCCGAGGCACGTACGGCGGCTCCTTGGGCACGTGCGGTGGCTCCATGGGCAAGGGCCGGGGCGGCCCGGACACCTCGCGCACCCGCTCCGAGGCCACGGAAATGAGGTCTAGGAAGAGACGAATGGCCCGCTCCCCCGTGGTGAGGGCGCTCTGACTCAGGTCCTTGATCAAATCCTTCATCGCTCCACCCCAATTGCCGGGATCCAGTTAGCCCGCTACGGAGCGGATAAGATCACATCCCTGGGGCGTCGTCAACACCGAGATTCGAATCCGCACCGTTCGGAGCCCCGACACCCGGCCGTTTGAATGCCTTGCCAGGTCTGATCCCTTCCCCCTATACTCCCTGCGGGTCGGGGAGCCAAGAGCCCACCGCCCGACCGGGCCATGGAGGTCGTACCTTGTCACGTGACCTAGTCGACGCCGCAGTGGGGGCCATGCTCGGCACCCTCGTAGGTGACTCCCTGGGGATGCCCGCCGAGGGCATGACCCGTGAAGAGATCCGGACCAAGCTGGGGAGGCTGGACTCCCTGCAGGAGGGACCACTGCCGGCCGGTGAGTACACCGACGACACGGAGATGGCCATCAACCTCTGTGAGTCCCTGCTGGAAGTGGGGGCCTTCGACCAAAAGCATGTGGCCGAACGGCTGGCCGCCCACTTCACTCCGTGGCGGGGCTACAGCCCCCACGTCTACGGCATCATGGCGCGCATCCGTCAGGGCCTCGGGTGGGAGCTGCCGGGGAACAGCTCCTTTGGCGCCGATGCGGCCTCACGGGTGGCAGCCCTCGGAGTCTTGTATGCCGACGATCGGGCCGTAGCCGACCACGCCGCCAAGCAGGCCATCATCACCCACACCCACCCGAACGGCATCGCAGGCGCGGTAGCCCAGGCCGTGGCGGTCTCCGAGGCGACCTCCCTTGGGCTATTCGAATCCACCGTGCCCAAGGATGAGCTCCTCAAGAAGATCCTTGGGCCCGTGAGCGACGTGAGCGTCGCCCTGTCGGACGCCGTGGAGCGCATTGCCGACATCCCACCCGCGGTGAGCATCGACGCGCTCTCCACCGCGCTTGCCCGGATCTACGCCTGCGACGGCGGCGCTGTGGGGACCGTTCCTGCGGCGCTGGCCGCCTTCCTGCTCACCGACAGTTTCGAAGGGGCACTGGTCACCGCCGTGAACTGCGGTGGCAAGACCGACATGCTGGGTGCCTTGGCCGGCGCCGTGGCCGGCGCCTTTTATGGTGCGGCTGCCATACCGGAGCGGCTCCTTGCAGGGCTCGTCAACGATCGACGGGGCCGCGATGACGTCATCGCGCTGGGGGAGCGACTGGGGGCCCTGACTCGGGAGCGGTCGGGCGCCCGCCTGGAGCCGGAGTAGGCCGGGTTCCCGACGCGCCCTGGCCCAGCGGGACACGGATCTCCTCCAGCTCTTGGCGCAGCCGAAAGGTCTCCTTCACCTGGCCTAGAGGCCCGAGAACTCGGATCTCGACCTCAGAGGAGCTGCTCGAGGAAACCAGCACGCCCCGCCCGAGATCGAAAATCAGCTGACCTCGCCCCGCGCCCTCGCCCACCAGGCGACGGGCGCCCAGCCGGTGCGCCAGACTCACCCTGCTGTGGATCGAGATCTCGGCGCAGCGGGTGCTGCCGCAGGGCGTAAACCGCTCCAGGGTATAGTCGGCCACCAGCCGAGTTTCCACGGCAGGGAGCTCTGGCTTGGGGCGCAGCTCCTGCTTCCGGGTTTCCCGCCACCTCGCCCCGGCGCCCAGCGCCTCTGCTGGAAAACGGGCGAAGGCGGACCGGAGAGCCGCCCCGAGCCAGGCGTCGAGCTCCCCCTGCCCCCGCCCTGGCGCCTGGGCCTCCACTGCCCCGCGGTCGGTCAGCTGGAGCCAAAGGGCCCGGCCCGAGGCGTCGGTGCCAACCCCGAGGCCAGGCTCCACCCGCCAACGCACCTGTGCCCGGGCGCCGCGTACCCGGTCCACGGCCAGGGTCAGGTGTCGGATCTGCCGCTCCTCGGGGTCGGGGGCCCCCACGAGGCTCCGCACGGACCGGAGGCGGTAGTGCAGTACCAATCCCCGCCGAAAGGCGTAGCGAAGCGCCACCCGGGGACCCCGTCCCACCGAGAACACCAGGTCGGCTTGGTCGGATGGACGCTTCGTGCCCTTGTCACCACAGGCAGAGTTGAGGCCTAGAGCGAGCACCAGCAATCCGATGACTCCCCAGAGGCGGCAGCCCCAAAGGGTGGGGAGAGCCCAAAGGGCGGGAATTGACTGGTGGGACACTCGAGCCCTCGCCCGAAACACCGCCGGGAGTCGGCCCAATCCTGGGCAGAGCGCCTTCTCGCGGAGCCTCAACGCTCCTGCCGCTGGATGTCGTAGGCCTTGAGCTTCTTGTGCAGATTCGTGCGCTCGATGCCCAGGGCCGAGGCGGTGCGGGAGATGTTCCAGTGGTTCTCCTTGAGCCGCTGGAGGATGAAGACTCGCTCCATCTCCTCCTTGAACTCCTTGAGACCTAGGTGCCCATAGGCCTCCGGGGACCGGGAGGGCTCGGTCGCGCGACTCACTTCGGGCGGCAGATCCTCCATGGTGATGGTCGCGCCGCTCATGATCACCAGCCGCTCACAGATGTTCTTCAGCTCCCTGACATTTCCCGGCCACCGATATCCGGAGAGCATTTGGAGCACCTCCGGCGCCACCCGCTTGCTCCGGAACCCGTTCTCCCGGCAAAAGTGACCCACGAAATGCTCCACCAGCATCGGGATGTCCGCGGCGCGCTCTCGCAGGGGCGGCGAGCGGAGAGGCACTACGTTCAGCCGGAAGTAGAGGTCCTCGCGAAAGCGGTTCTCGGCCACCAGCTCGTCGAGGGCCTGGTTGGTGGCGGCGATGACCCGCACGTCCACCAGGATGGGGCGCTCCCCGCCCACTCGCGTGATCTCACTGGACTGCAGCGTGCGAAGGACCTTGGCCTGGGCCGAGAGGCTCATGTCGCCGATCTCGTCCAGGAAGATGGTCCCCCCTGAGGCCACCTCGAAGAGCCCGCGCTTCCGGTTCACGGCCCCGGTGAAGGCGCCCTTCTCATGGCCAAACAGCTCTGACTCGATGAGCTCCGGCGGAATGGCCGCGCAGTTCACCTTCACGAAGGGCCCCTCGGCCAATTGGCTGCTTCGGTGCAGCGCCCTGGCGATGAGCTCCTTGCCGGTGCCGCTCTCACCCAGGATGAGCACCCGACCCCGGGTGGGGGCGACCTTGCTGATCTGGGCGTGCAGCGACTTCATGACCTCTGACGTGCCAATCAGCTCGAAGCCCTCTTCCAGGGAGGCCTGGAGCTGCGAAAGATTCCGGCGCAGAGCGGCGCGCTCCAGCGCGTTTCTCACAGAGACCAGTACCCGCTGCCGATCGATGGGCTTTTCGAAGAAGTCGTCCGCGCCTAGCCGAGTGGCCTGCACGGCGTCGGCGAAGGTGGCGTGCCCCGAGATCATGATCACCGGAACGGGGGGCTGGCCATAGGCCCCTGACATGATGCGCTCCAAGGCCCAGAGCCCGCTCTCGGCCGGAAGCTTCACGTCCATGAGCACGAGGTCGGGATCCACTTCGGAGAGCACCTCGAGGGCGCGCTCGGCCGAGGGCGCATCCTCCACTCGGTAGTCCTCACCCTCCAGCACCATCCGCAATGTGCGACGGATGTTCTTCTCGTCGTCCACCACCAGGATGGTATGGTCCTCGTTGGGCATGGCGAAAGACCCGCTCGGTCAAGGGGATCCAGGATAGCAAAGAGAAGGGATTCAATCCACGGCCGTCTCTCAGAGGGACGGGGCTTCCCGCACCGTGAGCCCGAGCATCCCCAGCCAGGCGGGGCCCACTTCTTCCAGGGCAGAGGAGATCAGTCGGACGAACCCGGTCAAGTCCGGCGATTCCACGAGGAGGGCGGCGGCGGCCTCCGAAGGGTCCACGCCACGAGGGAGCCCCAGAGCCTCCAGCACCTCCCGATGCTCGGGGGGCAAGGGGCGCCCTGCCACGCGGTCCCAGGCTCTAGACAGGGGTTGCTGCTGGAACGAGCGCTCGAGGGCCCAGTCCGGGAGCGCGGACAGAGGCACTTCCAGAAGCGAGGTGCTCCGAGCTCTGACGAGGGAGCGCTGCTGAGAATGAAAAACAGAGAAATGGAAGTGATTCCAGTGTACTTCGTCGTAGTCTGGCGTCAGGATGGCCTCGAACACATCTGCTTCGTCGAGGTCGCACACGAGCTTGCGCAATAGAAGCCCCTTCGAAGTGAGGGGACGTCCGACACAGGACGAGGAATCCATGAAGCCGAGGCCGGCCTCGTAGTCCCTCGCCACGTCCAAGTGCATCCCATTGACCAGTTGGAACCCCTTGATGTCGATGGCGAGTCCTTGGGCGTGGTAATGGTAGTGGCCCAGCCTGAGGTTGCCGAGGGAGGGGCGATAGTGGCTGGCGAAGATCACCTCCGCCACCCCATTGGCCCGAAGCACTGGCGCGGCGCGCACCAGGGCGAGGGCGAGGCGGCAGTCGAACACCCAGGGTAGCGGCCCGCGGTAGTACCAGACATAGCGGACACCACCGATGTTCTGGGAGGAGGTCCGGATCGGCGTGGCGATGCCCTCCACGGCTTCGACGAAATCGAAGGTCAGGCCTTCCGAGGCGAGCTGCGCGGCGCATCCCGGATCGGAGTTGCCTGGTGTGCCCGTGAGATCGCTCGGCGTGACGAGCGGGATGACATCCTCCCGCTCCTCCGAGCCCCCACGAGCCGCGTCGGTGTCCAGCGCCGTCTGCCCCCAGGACAGCAACCAGGCGAAGCCAAAGGAGCGGCCCTGCCCCGGGGCCTGCGGGGAGCGCCAATCCTCACGAAGAGATGCCGCCCCCGCTCCACCCTGGCTCCCCGGGGCGAGCAAGAGGACGAGCAGGCCGAGGACAACCCAACGGAGCGGCTGGACACGCGGCGTCATGACGCTAGCAACGCGCGAGGGCGCCAGGGGATTCCCCGTGAATGCTGATCCTTGCGTCAATGCCGTCCACCCCTACCGACCGCCGGGGGCCGCCTGTCCGCCCTGCCCCAGCTGCTCGAGCTCCGAGCGGGCGTAACTCCCAAGGATCTTGTCTTGGGCAAGGGCCCGCAGCGCCGCCTGAACCGCGGCTCGCTCCCCGGGGACATCTCGTGCCAGACGCCCCAGGGCACGAGTGGCATAGTGTCTGGCCCCAAGGGCCATACGCTCGTTGCGAGCCACGGCCGTAAACAAGGGCCTCACAGCCGCCGCAGAGAAGAAGGGACGATGGGCGAAATCGGACAGGTTGAGCAGGTGCAGGGGATGCACCGATCGATCTGCAGCCCCCTTTCTGACGAGGTCGAGGATCGCCGCGTAGCCTCCCGCGGCGCCCAGACGCGCAAGCCCCATGCCGCAGTGCGGGCCCAGGGAAGGGTTCCCGAGGCACGCGAGGAGCTCTTTCTCGGTTTCGGCGTCCCCGACGGTTTGTCCCAGGCTTTCGGCGGACCGCTTTCTCACCTCCTCCGACGGGTCCTTCCGGAGGGCATGGAGCAGAGCCTCCCGAACGTCCTTGTCCCGCCCGAAGTGTGCGAGGTTGAGCCGCTGCGCCGCCTTCGCCCGCACCAAGTCGGATGCATCCCCCTTCAGGGCCCCGAGCACCAGTACCTTCGCCTCGGGTGAGCCGCCATGCAGGGAGAAGACGATCCAGGCGCGAACCTCGGGGCTCTGCTCTTTGTTTAGCACCTCGCCCAGGCGGCGAACCACGCTGTGCTGTCTTGCGTAGCTGGAAAGGCTCTTGGCCACGGCCAGCCTCACGCACCTCCGAGAGATGAAAGGGCACGATGGAGATCTTGAACCCGATGCCCGTAAAGATGAGGGCCAGGGACAGGAGGATCACCGGCAGGCGGCCGGGATAGGTGTTGGCTGCGGCCAGGGACCCCGTGATCTCGAAGGTGCCGGTCATGGCATAGAGGAGGCCGATGCCGAAGGTCAAAAACGCCGAGGACACCGCGCCCATGATAAAATATTTCAACCCCGCCTCATTGCCGTGAGGTTCGCCTTTCCTGATGGCGATGAGGATGTAGAGGGCCAGGGACATCAGCTCCAACCCCAGGAAAAAGATCACCCAATTGGCCCCGGCCACCACCAGCACCATCCCCAGGGCGGCAAAGATCAGGAAGGCGTACAATTCATCCCCGGCAAAACCGTGGGTTACACTGTACTGCCGCACGAAGAGCAGGGTGATGAGGGTAATGAACATCAAGACAGACGTGAAGAACCGGAAGTAGCCGCCCAGGTCCAGCAGGTCCTCTAAGCCCGGACCCAGGGACGGCAGCAGCAGGGTTGCGGCCGCCGCCGTTCCCGCGGTGACCAGCGCCAGGGCGAAGAGCACCCCCGCCGCCCGCCGGCGCCAAAAGGCGCCGACCAGGAAGGTTGCGGTACCCCCGCCGGCCAGGATCAGGAGGGGGAGCAGGCCGGTCCAGTCGGTGGACATAGACTAAGGGTCCTCTTAACCCCGGAGTTTTTGGGCCACGTCGGCCACCCGCCGCCCCAGGGCCCTGGCGATGGAAAGGTCCTCCGGGGCCGGTTCGAGGTCGTTCTTGCCTCCGGCCACCGTAGTGGCGCCGTAGGGGGTGCCGCCCCGGCCTTCGGTGTGGAGCATGCCCGGGGTGGAATAGGGCACCCCGACGATGATAAAGCCCAGGTGCAGCAGCGGCACCATCATGGTGAGGCAGGTGGTCTCCTGGCCGCCGTGGGTGGTGGCCGTCGAGACCATGACCCCGGCCGGCTTGCCTTCCAGGGCCCCCTGGGCCGAGAGATCCACGGCGCCGTCGAAGTACTGCTTCATCTGGGCGCACATGTTGCCGAAACGGGTGGGGGTGCCGAAGATGACGCCGTCGGCGGCCCGCAGATCATCCATGGTCGCCATGGGGACGTCCGCCGCCGGGCCAGCACTTCCTGGGCGTGCTTGCTGGCCTGGACCTTGGGGAGGTTCGTCTCCAGTTCCTGGACCCGGCGCAGGACAACTTCCGCCCCTGCCACCGTCTGGACCCCGTCGGCCGCAGCCCGGGCCAGCTTCAAGACGTGGCCGTACATGGAGTAATACACTACCAGGATTTTCATGTGGTTCCGTCCTTCTATGAGATTTATGTTAAGGTGCTTCCACCACGCTTTACTACTTGGGCGCTGGATCAGGAGCGACTTCCCCCCTTTGAGGACCTTATCCTTACCCACAAGTTTTTCTGACTGGTGGCACCGCCTTTCCAGGTGGTGCGAAACCCTCACACAGGCTGGAAAGCCGGTGCCACCAAAAACTGGTTGAATATGAGCCTTTACCTGACCAAAGCCAGGACGCTGAATTGTGCCAGCAGGTGCTGCACCGGTTGCTCCAACAGACGCAAAGCCGGGCCGGGGTGCAAACCGAGAAACAGGATGGGTAGAGCCATGATCGTGAGAATGGCCACTTCCCGGGCGTTGACATCTACCCAGGTGTGCGTTGTTTTCGGTTCACCGAACAGGGTGTCTTTAACCATCCGCAGGATATAAATCACCGTAAAAATCAGTCCGCCGAAACTTAATATGCCGATAAGCGGCCGGGCCTCAAAGATGCCCACCAGGAGCAGGATTTCCCCCACGAAATTATTGAGCCCCGGCAAGCCCATGGAGGCCAGGGCAAAGAAGAGAAAGAAGACGCTGAAAATCGGCATCCTGGCCCAGAGGCCGCCCAAATCTGCAAAATCCCGGGAATCGATCCGTTCGCCGATTATGCCCACCATGATGAAGAGCGCCGAAGTGGAGAGACCGTGGTTGACCATTTGCAGCAGCGACCCGTTCAAGGACAGGAGATTCCAGGTGGCGACGCCCACAACCATCAGGCTCATGTGGCCGATGCTGGAATAAGCCACCAGGCGTTTGATATCGGTTTGGGCCAGGGCGATCCAGGAGGTAAAGAACATGCCCCCCAATCCCAAGGCAATGAGCAGCGGGATGGAGGCGTTGGCGGCCAGGGGAAAGAGCGGGAAAGCGAAGCGGAAAAATCCATAAAATCCGGTTTTCAAGAGTAAGCCGGCCAGATCCAGGCTGCCGGCCGTGGGGGCCTGGGTGTGAGCGTCGGGTAACCAGGTATGCAAAGGCACGATGGGAATTTTGATGGCAAACCCCAGCATAAAAGCCGCATAGAGCAAAATTTCCGTGGTGTAGCTAAAGTTCGTGTGCATTAACTGCACCACAGAAAAGGTATAGACTCCCGTCTGTTGCCCATGGAGCACATAGAGGGCCACCAGGGCGATGAGCATCGGCAGACTGCCGCATAAGGTGAACAAAACAAACTGACCGCGGCATAAACCCGCCGCTCATGGCCCCAGAGGCCCACCAGAAAAAACATGGGAATGATCTGGATTTCCCAAAAGAGGTAAAAGAGCAGGAGGTCGGTGGCCATGAACAGGCCCATGACGCTGGATTCCAAAAACAGCAGAAAGAAATGGAAGGAGCCTATCTTGGTCGTAATGGCGCGCCAGGAGACGAGGGTGCAGAGGATGTTGATAAAGGCCGTGAGCAGCAGGAGCAGCTGGCTTATCCCATCCAGCCGCCAGACTGTAGCTGACCCCCAGGCTGGGAATCCAGGAGTAATCCTCCGCCAGCAGCCAAACCCCGGTAGGCCCCGGCCTGCGGTTGTAAGCCCAGAAATAATAAAGAGCTCACCAGGCTGAACTCCAGCAAGGTGGTCGTCAGACTGATCCAGCGACAGAGGAGAGGCCAGCGACTGCCGGTCGCCAGGGCCATCCACGAAGGAGCCGTCGCGCTCGGCGACCGCCGGCCAGCCGGCGAGGGCCAGGACGGCGGCGGCGAGGTTCTCCTTGAGCGGGGCCTCGACCTGGACGCGCTCGGCGCGGTAGCCGCGGCGGTGCAGGCTCTCCCCCGACAGGTCGAGGGCGAGGTCGGCGCGCCCGCCCTCGAGGTGCACGTTGACGCGCACGTCCGGCCGGCGTGTGTCGACCGACGGCCGCGAGCCGGTCGCGGCGCGAAGCTGGTCGACGATGGCGTCCTTGGTCTTGAGGGCGCCGAAGCGCGTGTCGCGGATCGTGTCGCTCGTGCCGGTGAAGCTCACTGCGAGTGTGGCGTCGGGCCCGAGGTGGTCGCGCCAGTCCACGGTCTGCACGCCGGCGTAGAGCTGGTCGGCCGAGGCGGCGGGGAAGCGCGCGAGCCCGAGGAGCACGCGGGTGGCCAGGCGTGACCAGAGACAGGCACGATAGCCGGTCTCCAGCGGACCCTCGAAGGAGGCTCCGCCGCGGGCTTCGCGGACGTGCGCCGCGCCGAGGGCGCGCAACTCGCTCGCAAGCGCTCGTTCGACGCCCCGGGGCGCCGTCGCGAAGAAGGCCAGGTCCACGCGGCAACGCTACCACGGGAGGGACGCGGAGCTGGCGCCGTCACGGCTGGGTGCCGGTGCGGCGCTTCGAGAGGGGGGCTCCGCCGCCGGCGGTCCGCAAGCCGTGCTCCGGCAGCGGTGACCCATGAGCCGTGCTCGGGCAGCGGCGGCCCGCGAACGGGTGGCGCCAGAGCGGGGTCACGGGGCGGGGGCTGGCGGCTGGCGTAGCTGGGGTAGTCTTGTCGTGGCGCGCGCACGCGCGCGACGGCGATGAAGGGCAGCGATCGTGAGGAGGTCACCGTGAAGTACGCCAGCGCGACCCTCGGTCGTGCCCTGGTCGTCCGCCTCGAGGACGGGGACGTGGTCCACGAGTCGATCGAAGCGGCGGCGCGGGCCGAGGGCATCAGCCGCGCCGCCGTGCTCCTCCTCGGCGGCGCCGACGACGGCAGTCGCGTGGTCGTCGGGCCGGAGGAGAGCAGAGCCGAACGCGTGGTGCCGATGGAACGCGTGCTTCAGGGCGCCCACGAGGTCGCCGGCGTGGGCACCATCTTCCCCGACGAGTCCGGGCAGCCGGTCCTCCACCTGCACGCGGCCTTCGGCCGCGACGACCAGGTGGTCGCCGGCTGCATCCGCAAGGGCGTGCTCACCTGGGTCGTCGGCGAGGCGATCGTGATCGAGCTGCTCGGCAGCGCCGCCGCCCGCCGCCTCGACCCCGCGACGGGCTTCGAGCTGCTCGACCCCGGCAGATAGAGCCGGCGCACCGGCGCGGGCGGGCCGCGGCAGGAAGCTGCCGGACGGCCGCATCGAGCCCGCCCGCTACCCCTCGTGCGCCGCGATCGCCTCGATGAACGCGTCGCCGTAGCGCTCGAGCTTGGCCTGGCCGACTCCGTTGACGCCCAGCAGGTCGACGTACGTGCCCGGCTTGCGGGCCGCCATCTCGGCCAGGGTCGCGTCGCTGAAGACCACGTAGGCGGGCACGCGCTGTTCGTCGGCGAGTCGCTTGCGCAGGGCGCGGAGGCGCGCGAAGAGGGCCTCGTCGACCTCGAGGTCGGCGAGGCCGGCCACGCGCGCCGCGCGCTCGGTCGCGAGGCGCTGCTTCTTGGTGGGCACCCTGGTGCGCGGCTTGGCGAGGACGAGCCGCTCGTCGCCGTTGAGCAGGTCGCGGGCCTTGGGCGTGAGGCGCAGAGCCGAGTACTGGGCGATGTCCTGCACGAGGTAGCCGCGATGCACGAGCTGGCGGATGAGGCTCACCCAGTGGTCGCGCTCGACCTCGGCGCCGATGCCGTAGGTGCTGACCTGGTCGTGGCCGTAGCGCAGGACCTTCTCGCTCTCGCTGCCGCGGAGGACGTCGACGACGTGGCCGATGCCGAAGCGCTGCCCCGTGCGGTAGACGCAGCTCAGCGCCATCTGCGCGTGCTCGGTGGCGTCGTAGGTCTCGGGAGGGTCGAGGCAGACGTCGCAGTTGCCGCAGTCGTGGCCGAGCTCTTCGCCGAAGTAGCCGAGGAGGGCGCGCCGGCGGCACGCGAGCGCTTCGGCCAGCCCGACCATGGCGTTGAGCTTGTGCAGCTCGACGCGTACCTGCTCGGGGTCGCGTTCGTACTCCGGGTCGCCCCAGCGCCCGCTGCTGCCGGAACTGCTGTCGCGGGACCCGCGGTCACCGTGCCCGCTGCCGCCGAGCCCGGCGCCGCCGAGCCCGTTGCCGCCGCGCCCGCCGTTGCCGCGCCGACCCCCGCCCTCGACGAGGGAGCGCACGACGGCGGCGTCGCCGAGGCCGAAGAGGAGCAGCGCCTCGGCCGGCAAGCCGTCGCGCCCCGCGCGCCCCGTCTCCTGGTAGTAGCTCTCGATCGTCTTGGGCAGGTCGTAGTGGACGACGAAGCGCACGTCGCTCTTGTCGATGCCCATGCCGAAGGCGACCGTGGCGACCACGACGAGGACGTCGTCGCGGGCGAACGCGTCTTGCACGCGGCGGCGCTCGTCGTCGGGGAGGCCGGCGTGGTAGGCCGCGGCCGGGATGCCGGCCGCGGCGAGCTTGCCGGCCACCTCCTCGGTGCGCTTGCGCGAGAGGCAGTAGACGATGCCGGACTCGCCCTCGTGCACGGCGAGGAACGCCTTGAGCTGGTGCAGCGGCTCGCGCTTCTCGACGACGGTGTAGCGGATGTTGGGGCGGTCGAAGCCGGTGACGAACACGGGCGCGTCGGCGAGCCCGAGCCGCAGGCGCACGTCGTCGCGGGTCTGCGGGTCGGCCGTCGCCGTGCAGGCGAGCACGGGGACGCCGGGGAACAGCCCGCGCAGCTCGCCGAGCTGCACGTACTCGGGGCGGAAGTCGTGGCCCCACTGGCTGACGCAGTGCGCCTCGTCGATGGCGAAGAGGGCGATGCCCGGGGCGCCGCCGAGCCCGCGCAGCCGCTCGAGGAACGACGCGGTCATGAGCGTCTCGGGGGCGACGTACAGCAGGTCGAGCTCGCCGCCGTGGAGCTGCGCCAGCACGCGCCGTGCCTCCGGGCCCTCGAGGGACGAGTTGTAGGCCGCGGCGCTGACGCCGGCGGCCCGCAGCGCGTCGACCTGGTCCTTCATCAGCGAGATGAGCGGCGAGACGACGATGCCGGTGCCGGGGCGCAGCAGCGCCGGCAGCTGGTAACAGAGCGACTTGCCGCCGCCGGTCGGCATGAGCACGAAGGCGTCGCCGCCGGCCGCGACGCGCTCGACGATCTCGCCCTGGTGCGGGCGGAACTCGCGGAAGCCGAAGACGTCGCGCAGCGCGTCGAGGGCCGTGCGCGGCGCGGGAGCGCACGGTGCGGGAGCGCGCGGCGCGGCGGCAGGTGAGGCGTCGCCGCGCGCGGCGGGGCCGGGGGGGTCGGCGAGCGGGTGCGTCGGGTCGGGCGTCACCGTCCGAGTCTAGCAAGGTTGACGGACGGCGCCGCCCTCACCGTCGCCGCCCGTGCGTCGCCGGCGCCCCAGTCACTGTTGACGCACCACCGTTGCGATGCTTGTATCCCGCCATCGGGGCCTGCCTTGTGCCTGCGCGCCCGGGGCGACAGTGCAGTCGACAGCAAAGGAGTCCGCCGTGTCTCGTCTTCGCCACCGCACCGTTCTTCTGCTCCTCCTCGCTGCCGTGCTCGTCGTGAGCCTCGCCGTCGGCCTGGCCGGCGCGCTGGCCGCCGACGAGAGCGCGGCGCCCGCGGACGGGAAGGTCGTCCTCGACGTCGGCTGGATGACCGACCCGGACAACCTGAACCCCTTCGTCGGCATCGAGCAGTCGTCCTACGAGCTCTACCACATCAGCTACGACTTCCTCACCGACTTCGGGCTCGAGTTCCTCGAGACGGTGCCCGGGTTGGCGGAGAGCTGGGAGTCGAGCGAGGACGGCCTGACCTGGACGTTCACGATCCGCGAGGGGGTGAAGTGGCACGACGGCGAGCCGCTGACCGCGAGCGACATCGCCTTCAGCTACGACTTCCAGATCGAGTACGAGCTGGGCAACTTCCTCTCGGCGCTCGACGGCATCGAGACCGTGACGGCGCCCGACGACACGACCGTCGTGATCCAGTGCTCGCGGCCGAAGGCCGACATCACGGCGATGTGGGTCCCGGTGGTCCCCGAGCACATCTGGGGCCAGTTCGAGAGCTACGAGGAGATCACCGAGTTCGCCAACACCCCGCCGATCGTCGGCTCGGGCCCCTTCCAGATCGTCGAGTGGGAGAAGGGCAACTACGTGCGCTGCGTGGCCAACGAGGGCTACTGGGGCGGCGCGCCCAAGGTCGACGAGGTCATCTTCCGCCGCTACTCGAACCAGGACACCTTGGCCCAGGACCTCAAGCTGGGGACGATCGACCTCGCCATCAACGTCCCGCCGGCGCAGGTCGAGCCGCTGAACGCGGACCCGAACCTCGAGGCTGCGGCGTGCTCGCAGAAGGCCTTCGACTACCTCTCCTTCAACTGCTACGAGGGCGAGTCGCTCGGCAACCCCGCACTGCGCGACCCCGCCTTCCGCGCGGCGCTCAACTGGGCGGTCGACAAGGACGAGCTGGTGGCCATCGCCTACCAGGGCCTCGCCGACCCGGCGGACACCTTCTTCGAGCGCGACTTCTACGACCCCGAGCTCGACTGGCACTGGACACCGCCGGCCGAGGCCGCCTTCGCCTTCGACCTCGAGAAGGCGAAGGCGGCGCTCGCCGACGCGGGCTACGCCGACACCGATGGCGACGGCGTCGTGAACGACCCGAACAACGGCGACGAGAACATCACCCTCCGCCTTTGGTCGCGGCGCGAGTCGCCCCAGAGCCAGGCGATGGGCAAGCTGATCACCGGCTGGTGGGAGGACATCGGCGTCGACATCAAGTACTCGGTGCAGGACAACGGCGTCCTCATCGACGGCGGCTACAACTACGAGGGCGACACCTACAAGCCGGACTACGACATCTACATCTGGCAGTGGCAGCCGAGCGGCTCCGACCCCGGCCGCCGCTTGGGCTACTTCCGCAGCGTGCAGATCGAGAACCAGAACGACGCCTGCTGGTCGAACCCGGAGTACGACGCCCTCTGGGAGGCGCAGTCGCAGGAGCTCGACCCGCAGGCGCGCAAGGAGATCGTCTGGCGCATGCAGCAGGTCTTCTACGAGGAGTCGCCGTACATCATCCTCACCTACCCTAAGACGCTGCAGGGCTGGAACACCTCGGCGTGGGAGGGCTGGACGCGGATCCCCGAGAACGGGGGCGCGGTCGCCTATCTGAGCGACAACGTGCAGAACTACGCGCTGGTCGCGCCGGCGAGCGCGGCGGAGGAGGAGAGCGGAGGCCTCGGCGGCGGCACCATCGTCCTGATCGTCGTGGTCGCGGCGGTCGTTGCCGGCCTCGTCGCCTGGCTCGTGCTGCGCTCGCGCGGCGGGCGGGCCGAGGAGGTCTGAGCGGCGTGAACCGTGCCGCGATCGTGGGCCGGGTGACGAAGGGTCGGCCCGCGTGAAATGAACGCGGGCGGGGGCGCGGCGCGGTGGCGCCGCGCCCCCGCGCGGAGTGGGAGCGCGACGGGGGCGGGCCGAGAGGCCGCGCCCCCGCCCCAGTCGCTGCCCGCGACTCATCGAGCGGGCGATATCCGGCAATTTGAACGGCGAACGTGCAAGTTGCACCGTGTCGGCGCTGCCGACGGACGGAGGAGTCCGTCCGGCCGAGCCGTCGAGGGCGTGCGGCTTCGGACCTACTCGACTCGCTTGAGGAGGAGGGCGTTGCCCTCCTTGTAGAAGCGCATGATGAGGTCCTCGCCCTTCATCTCGAGCACGATGGTCGGGTCGTCGAAGGGGGCGAACACCGCTTCGTCCTCCAGCTGCCCCTTGTAGGTCTTGTTGGGCAGCTCGATGGTGAACTCGTCACCGTCCCGGGTGACGGTGACGACGGCATCGCCCATCACGTCGCTGGTCCACTCGCCGACGAACTCGTCGCCCGGGTCGTCGCCGCATCCGGCGGCGAGGGCCAGGATCGCGACGACGATGACAGTGACGGCGACGGCGACCGCGATCGTCGGGAGATGTCTCGGGCGATGGCGAGTTGTGCGTGGCATCGTGCCCCCAGGGGTCAGCATCGACGGTCCGGCCGCGTCACGCCTGCCGGACCGCTCCGAGGGAACATAGCGCAGGGTGCGCCCGGTGTCACGGCCGGCGCGGCGCCTGCTGTGGCGACGCAGCGGGAGCCGCCGGGCCCGACAGGTGAAGGCTGTGAAGCACGAGGGGCGGGCCGCGAGGCCCAGCGCGAGAACGGCCTGGAACGCGAGGGGCGGGCCATGAGGCCCGCCCCTCGCCGCTTCCGCGCCCGTGCTCCGGCGCGGGGTGACGCTCTGCGTCCGCTCAGATCCCTAGCGCGGCCCGCTTCTCATTGATGCAGGGGGCGCACCTCGCGGCGCGCCCCCTGCATCGTCCGCTCGCGTGAGTGCTGGGCTAGATGCCCAGCGCTTCGCGCTTCGCCGCGATGTGTGCGAGCATCCCGGCGACCGCCTCCTTGGCGTCGGTCTCGACGGCGAGCTTGCCGCCGGTCACGCCGGGGAGGTCCTGGGTCACGAGCTGCACCAGCCGCGGCGCGCCGGTCACGAAGGGCACCGGGCTGACGTGCGTGTAGAGGCCGAAGGCCAGGGCCGCCATGGCGTCGATCGTCGCCTTCTGCTCCATGTACTCGGGAGCCGTTGCCACGACGGGCAACGCCGGCACGTCGACGCCGAGGGCGTCGGCGATGGCGCCGACCAGCACCAGGATGCGGCCGGTGTCGGTGCAGGTGCCGAAGCTCAGCACCGGCGGGATCCCGAGGAGCTCGCAGACGGCCTTGAGGCCGGGGCCGGCGAGCTCCTTCGCCTCGGGCGCTTCGAGGCCGGCGACCTGGACGGCGGCGTTGCCGCAGCCCATGGCCAGCACGAGCACGTCGTTCTTGATGAGCTCCTTCGCGACCTCGACGGTCATGCAGTCCTGGCCGGAGTCGCGCAGCGTGGTGCAGCTGACGAGGCCGGCGACGCCCTTGAGGGTGCCGTTCTTGATCACGTCGAGCAGCGGGTCGAGCGAGCCGCCGAGGGCGCCGAGGATGCTCTCGGTCGAGAAGCCGGCGACGGCGTCGCCGGTGCGCAGCTCGGGCGCACCGTTGCCCATCGCCTTGCGCTTGGGGTAGTTGGCGACCGCCATGGCGATCAGCTGCTGCGCCTGGTCGGCGGCCTTGGCGGGGTCGAAGATGACGCCCTCGTCCATGCCCGGCACACCGACGAGATCGCTCACGGGCACGAGCAGGGTGCCGTGCCGGTGACAGGTGTCGGCCAGCGTCGGTACGGTGCAGTTCATGTCGGCGGCGAACACGTCGAGGCCGCCGGTCGCCACGGCGAGCTCCTCGTTCAGCCAGTTGCCGGTGAGGCCGACGAAGACGTCGTCCACCTCGAAGCGCTGGACGAGCTCCTGGCCGGTCTCGATCGAACCGACGATGCGCAGGCCCTTGGCGCCGGCCGCCTTGGCCTTCGCCTGGGCGGCCTCGGTGTGGGCCGCGTCGATCAGCGCCGCGCCCATCATGGGCTCGTGGCCGTTGACGGCGATGTTCACGTAGTCGCCGTCGATGATGCCGAGGTCGGTCTTGATGGCGTGCGGCGTCGGGGTGCCGAAGAGGGCGTCCTGGACGAACTCGAGCGGCACCTGCACGCCGTACGCGGTGGCGATGCCGAGGCGCAGGCTCTTGAGGGCGAGCGAGACGTAGTCGCCGTTGACGTTGGTGAGACAGTTGGCGGTCGCGACCGTGTTCTCCTGGAGGGCGCCGCCGGGGAAGATGCCGAGCTCCTCCCACACCTTCTGGCGCGGCGCCGGGGCGAAGGCCTTGACCAAGGGGGAGGGGTCCTTGTGGTCGCGGGCCAGCTCGGCGATGAGGGCCGTCGAGAGGCGCTTCGGCAGCGTGTCCTTCGGCTCGACCTCGAGGCCGATCGCGCCGGCGAGCGTCTCCAGCTTGCCCCAGTCCTTGACCTCGAAGGTGCCGCCGGGCGTGGCCTCGGCGAGGGTCTTGAACACCTCGTTGGCGTGGTACATGTAGGTCGCGGTGCCCATCGTGTTCTGCAGGAGGAAATTGCGCATCGCCATGCCGTCGGCGTCGATGCCGCAGACGCCCCGCGGCGCCTTGGGCGTGATGCGGCAGGGGCCCTGCGAGCAGAGCGAGCAGCGGATGCCGCCCTCGCAGAAGCTGCAGCGCTTGCCCTGCGCCTCCATCCTGTCCCACACCGTCTCTTCGCCGGCGGCACGGGCCCTCTCCACCATCGTGTTGACTGAGCCGTGATAGCTGTCCATTGGTCCTCCGATTCTGGGGCGACCCGTCGTGGGCGCGGGATGGGTGCGGTGCGTCTGCTGGGCCGGCCCGGAAGTGGGCCGGCTGCGGTCGTGTGTGGTCACGGGTGCGGAGTCTGCGACCGGGTCAACGGCCGGCGGTCACCCGTGGATGAGCTGCGGCAGGCACCTGGCGCAGGCCCAGAGGCTCTCGCCCTTGAGGCGGCAGGGGAAGAGGACGCCGTCCATCTCGCTGCGCCCGCAGTTGAAGCAGGTCTGCTGGATCGTCGCCGCGGCGGCCAGCTTCTGGGCCATCTTCTCGGCCGCCGCCTCCTCGTCGAAGTCGGGGGCTTCGCGCTTCTCGACGGTGAGGGCGCCCTCGGGGCAGACGGCGAGGCAGAAGCCGGCCCCGTCGCAGAGCTCCTCCTTCATCACCTTGGCCTTGCCGTCGACGATCTCGATCGCGCCCTCGGCGCACGGCGTGACGCACAGGCCGCAGCCCGTGCAGAGCTCCTCGTCGATCCTCACGATGCTGCGTAAGGCCATCTCACGTCCTTTCGTCTCGCCGGTCTGCCGCGCTCGGGGGCGCGACGGCACGGCGGATAAACACTCCGTCTACAGTGGTTACTCTAGGGGGAGGACGGGGCTGCCGCCATTGACGTGCGTCAACCGGGACGGCGGCGCGGTCGGGGCGACGGGGCGCTCGCGATAGACTGGCGCCGTGGAGCCGCGCGACATACGCATCGAGTTTCTGAGCGCCATGGCCGGCGCTCTCAGTCGCTTCGGCCTCAACGCCGACGCGACCGAGCGCGGTCTGAGGGCCGCCGCCGCGGCCCTGGACCTGCGGGCCGAGTTCCACGTCACGCCGACCTCGATCATGGCCTCGTTCGGCGTGCCCGGCCGGCAGCGCGTGGTGCTGCTGCGCACGCACGAGGCGACCATCGACCTGCAGAGCCTGTCCCTGGTGACGGGCGTGCTCGACGGCGTCATCGCGCGCGACCTGACCGCCGAGCAGGCGCACGCCGAGCTCAACCTCATCACCAGGTCGCCGCTGCGCTTCCCCTGGTTCATGGCGGTCTTCGCCTCGGGCGTCGGGGCGGCGTCCTTCGACCTCCTGCTGAGCGGGCACTGGATCGAGGCCGCCGTGGCGGCGGGGGTCGGCCTCGCCATCGGGGTGCTGATCGTGCTCGGCCGGCGGTACGCCCGGCTCGCCCGGCTCACCGAGTTGCTCGCCGGCATGCTCGCCACCGTCCTCGCTCTTGCCGCCGCCCACATCCTGCCCGAGGTCCGCCCGGCGAGCGTGTCGCTGGCCAGCGTGATCCTGCTCCTTCCCGGTCTCGGCATCACCCTCGGCGTGGCCGAGATCGCGGCGCGTCACCTCACCGCCGGCACGGCGCGCCTCGCCGGGGCGATGATGACCCTGCTCAACCTCAGCATCGGCTCGTTCCTCGGCTACAGGATCATGTCGGAGCTGGGCCTGGTGCCCGATACCGGCCCGCCCGGCGACCCGGCCACACTGTGGATGCTGGTGGCCGCTGCCGGGCTCTCCAGCGTGGCTCTCCTCATCGCCACCAACTCGCGGCCCGCCGACATGTGGCTGGTCGCCGTCTCCGTGGCAGTGGCCCTGGTCGGCGCGCGCTTCGGCGCGTGGCTGCTCGGGGCGACGCTCGGCGTCGCCCTCGCGAGCCTCGGGCTCGGCCTCTGGAGCAACGCCTACGCCCGCCTCTCGCGGCGGCCGGCGGCGCTGGCCCTGCTGCCCGGCCTGGCCGTCCTGGTGCCGGGGTCGCTCGGGCAGCGCGGCGTCACGGCCGCGCTCATGGGGGCGAGCGCCGGCATCGATCTGCTGGGGGCGGCGCTCGTGATCGCCGCAGGTCTCGTGGTCGGGCTCCTCGTCGCCGACGCGACCCTGGCCCCCGCGGGCGGCTACGACGACAGCTGACCGCGTTCTCGCGGGCCCGGACGCGTGCTTCCCGGGCCCGGACGCGTGCGCGCCCGGGCCCCCTCGGGGTAGAGTCAGCTGCGATGGACTCCTTCTCCGTACTCATCGGTGGCAAAGCGGGCGACGGCATCACACAAGCCGGCGGCATGATCGCGCACCTGCTGAACGCGATCGGCTACCGGCTGTTCAGCCACGTCGAAGCGCCGTCGCTGATCCGCGGCGGCCACAACTTCGTCATCGTGCGCGCCCACCGGCAGCGCATCAGCGCCCATCGCGATCACGTCAACGTCCTCATCGCGCTCAACGCGGAGACGATCGAGCGTCACGAGTGGCGGCTCAAGCAGCGGCCGATCACCGTGTTCGACTCCGAGGCGATCAAACCGGCGGGGCTGCCGGCCAGCCTGCACCCGTTCCGCACCGGCATCCCGGTGAAGACGATCCTCGAGCAGGAGGAGGCGCCGCCGGTGATGCGCAACTCGGCGATCCTCGGCGCCTTCTGCAAGGCGATCTCGATCCCGTGGGAGGTCCTCGAGGACGTCATCACGCGCTACCAGCCGAAGAGGACCGAGCTCAACCTCAAGGTCGCGCGTCGCGGCTACGACCTCGCGACCGAGAAGCTCATGGTCGACCTCCCGGGCGGCGCGCCGCAACCCATCTTCGGCGGTCTCGAAGCGATCGGCCTGGGGCTGGTGCGCGGCGGTCTCAAGGCCTACGCGAGTTACCCGATGACGCCGGCGACCGGTCTCCTGCACTTCCTGGCGAAGCAGGCGCAGCGTTTCGAGCTCAAGGTAGTGCAGCCCGAGGGCGAGATCGCCGCCATGCTCATGGCGCTCGGTCACGCGTACGCGGGCGAGCGCGCCGCCGTCGGTACCTCGGGCGGCGGGTTCGCTCTCATGGTCGAGGGGTTGAGCATGTCCGGTCAGGCCGAGCTGCCGATCGTCGTCGTGCTCGGCCAGCGCCCCGGGCCGAGCACGGGGCTGCCGACCTACACCTCGCAGACCGAGCTCGAGTTCGCCCTCACCGCCGGCCAGGGTGAGTTCCCGCGGGCGATCATCGCCCCCGGCGAGGTCGAGCAGGCCTACGGCTGGAGCACCCTGGCCATGGACCTGGCGTGGAAGTACCAACTGCCGGTCATCGTCCTCGGCGACCGCACCCTGCACGACAGCTCGCAGAGCTTCGACATGGGCGCCGTGCCCGCGCTGCCGCGCCTGCGGCAGCTCGACTGGGACGGCGCCCCCATGAGCGACGATCCCGACCTTGCCTACCAGCGCTACCTCATCACCGACGACGGCGTCTCGCCGCTGGCCTTCCCGGGCCGCGAGGGAGCCATCGTCAAGGCCAACAGCTACACCCACGACGAGTACGGCGTCACCACCGAAGACCCGGAGATGACGGTGCGGATGCAGGACAAGTGGCTGCGCAAGGGGCGGGCGATGGCCGAGGAGCTCGAGGGCCTGCCGCTCGTGAACGTCTACGGCGACCCTCAGGCGACGCGGACGGTCGTGACCTGGGGCTCGCCGGTCGGCGCGCTGCGCGAGATCGGCGAGCTTATCGGCGTGCGCGTCGTACAGCCGGTCGTGCTCTGGCCCTTCCCGACGCGTCAGCTCGAGGCCGCCCTGGCCGGCAGCGAGCGCACGGTCGTGGTCGAGATGAACGCGACCGGGCAGTTCGCCGGCCTCATGCGGCGCTACGGCCTGCCCGTCGACGCCGCCGCGAACCGCTATGACGGGCGGCCCTTCGGCGTCGGCGAGCTGAGGGCCAAGGTCGAGGGAGCGCTGAAATGAGCGTGGAGAGCAACGGCGCGAAGAACGACACCGTGGCGAAGAGTGCCGCCCCGGCCGTGAAGCTCGGCACCTACGCCAAGAACACCTGGTGCCCGGGCTGCGGCAACTTCGCGATCCTGAACGCGATCAAGGTGGTCTTCCAGGGTCTCATCGCCAACGGCACCCGGCGCGAGGACATCGTCGTGGTCGCGGACATCGGCTGCAGCAGCAAGATCATGGACTACATCGGCGTGAACAGCTTCGACTCGCTGCACGGCCGGGCGATCCCGACCGCGGTCGGCGTCAAGCTGGCGAACCCCGAGCTCACGGTGGTGGTGCACGTCGGCGACGGCGGCGCCTACGCCGAGGGCCTCGAGCACCTCGTCTTCGCCGCTCAGCGCAACGCCGACATCACCGTGATCGTGCACGACAACGGCGTCTACGGCCTGACTATCGGGCAGGCCGGACCGATGACCCCGCCCGGCTACAAGGGCCGCTCCACCCCGTACGGCAGCGAGAGCACGCCGTTCAACCCGCTCGAGCTGCTCCACGTGGCCGGGGCGACCTGGCTCGGGCGCGGCTACACGCACGGCATCCCCCTGCTCAAGAAGCTCTACCGCGAGGCCATCGCGCACCGCGGCTTCAGCCTCGTCGACACGCTGCAGGTCTGCGTGACCTTCAGGAACATGTACGAGTCGTACAACGAGCGCGTCTACGAGCTGGAGGGTCACGACCCACGCGACGAGCCGGCGGCGCTGGCGAAGATCCGCGAGTGGGACTACGCGTCGGACGGGCCGGTCGCGCTCGGTCACCTTCTCACGCGGGAGCGGCCGGTCTTTGCCGAGGGTTTCGCGCGCTACGACGGCGTGGTCGACGTCGAGACCGCCGTCGCCGAGGTCTTCGCCGAGCTCACGTAGCGCGCCGGCCCGGCGAGGGGGCGGGCGGCGAGTCCGACTCGCCGCCCGCCCCCTCGCCGTCCGCACGGGCTCCCCGGCGCCCGCGCCGCGCGCCGTGATACCGTGTCGCCGCCATGACGGACGCGACACCACCCCGTCTCCAGGACCTCGCACCGACCGCGCGGAGGATCCTCACCGCGGCGCGGACCATCCTCGCCGAGCGCGGCTACGCCGAGCTGACGATGGCCGCGATCGAGCAGGAGTCGGGCGTCAACCGGGCCCTCGTCTCCTACTACTTCGGCGGCAAGGCCGGGCTCGTGGCGGCCCTCGTCGACACGCTCTTCCAGGACCCGGACACGGGTCTCGTCGAGGAGATCCGCGCCACGACCGAGGGTGGCGAGCGCACGACGGCCTTCCTCGACTGGCAGCAGGCGGTGTCGGCCAACGACCGCGTGAACCGCATGCTCTACGAGCTGCTCCCCCACGCCCTCCGCGACCCCGAGGTCCGCGAGCGCTTCGCCGAGGAGTACCGCGTCTACCGCCGGGTCGACGCGGACTGCCTCGGCGCGGCGCCGGCCGCGCCCACAGTGGAGCAGCTCGAGGCGCTCGCCGCGGTCAGCATCGCCGTGGTCGAGGGCCTCGGCATCCAGCGGGCCCTCGACCCCGAGGGCTTCGACCACGCCGGCGCGTGGCGGATGTGGCGCACCGTCGTCGGTCGGTACCTCGGCCTCCCCGACGAGCCCGGCGCCGACTGATCTCGTCCTCCGGCGCCGGCCGACCTGCTCCTCGGGCGCCGGCTGACCTTCACCGCCGCCGGCCGTGCGGGTGGCTTCAGCCACGGCCGGCGCCGACCGACCTCCCTCCCGCGACGGCCGCGAGGGGCGCCGCTCGACGCTGCTGCCATCGGCACTCGGACTTGACAGGCGCGAGTTAAACGGTCATTGAGTTATATGAGCGTTTAACTCGCGGCCCCGGACCCGCCGGTGGCCGTGTGCCGCAAGGAGGATCACCCGCAGATGAGCCCCACCGCACACCCCACCGGCCGCCGCACCGACCTCGCCGCCCTGCGCGGCCGCCACTTCCTCACCGACCAGGAGTACACGCGCGACGAGCTGCTCGACCTGCTCGACCTCGCGGTCGCGCTCAAAGCCCTCTACCGCCGCCGGCCGCACACGC
The DNA here is from genome assembly GCA_963814545.1 of uncultured Thermoleophilia bacterium. GTDB lineage: Bacteria > Actinomycetota > Thermoleophilia > UBA2241 > UBA2241 > UBA2241. Next base: position 67,482 of record CAWFDC010000010.1, read on the forward strand.
CGTTCCTCGAGGGCCGCACCCTGGCGATGATCTTCGAGCACCCCTCGACCCGCACGCGCATCAGCTTCGAGGCCGGCATGAGTGAGTTGGGCGGGCATGCGCAGTACCTGCGCCCCGGCGAGATCCACCTCGGCGGCCACGAGACCGTGGCCGACACGGCGCGCGTGGTCAGCCGTCTCGTCGACGCGATCATGGCGCGCACCGCCTACCACGCGACGCTGGCGGAGCTCGTCGCGCACGCCACGGTGCCGGTGATCAACGGACTCACCGACGACTACGACCACCCGGTGCAGTCGATGACCGACGCGATGACGGTCCTCGAGCACTTCGGGACCGCCGAGGGCCTGACCTGCGCCTTCGTCGGCAAGTGCGCCGACGCGATGGGCACCTCGGTCGCCCTCACCATGACGCGCCTCGGCAGCAGCATGGTGATGGCGGCGCCGCCCGAGGAGCAGATGACGCCCGAGATCGCGGCGCTCGCGCGCGCCAACTGCGCCGCGAGCGGTGCCCTCCTCACTCTCACCGACGACCCCGTCGCCGCCGTGAAGGCCGCCGACGTCGTCTTCACCGTCGGTTGGTGGTGGATGCAGCCCGAGGAGGAGAGGAACGAGCTGCGCCGCATCCTCCGTCCGTATCAGGTGAACGAGGAGCTCTGGGCGCACGCCAAGCCCGGCGCGAAGTTCATGCACTGCCTGCCCGCGGTGCGCGGCGAGGAGATGACCGACGCGATCCTCGACGCGCCGTTCTCGATCGTGCTCGACGAGGCCGAGAACCGCAAGCACTTCCAGAAGGCGCTGCTGCTGGCGCTGATCGGCATCGACACGGCGCCGGCGGACCCGGAGCTGGGCGAGATCGCCGAAACGTTGCTCCGATGAGCACGACACGAGAGGCTTGGTTCCTGAGGAGACGGCCGGCGATGCGTCCGGCCGACGGAGGGTCGCGCGAGGCCTCGGGTGCTCCGCACGACGCAGGAGAGATGCCCCGCACTCACGGGTGTGGGGTGAGGGCAACGACAAGGGGGTCGCAAGCGCCATGAACGAGCCATCTGCTGGGAGCGAGACCGTCGCTCAGGACCTTGACCCGAAGATCCGGGCCCGGCTCGACGAGATCACAAGCCCGGAGTACGTCGACCCGGCGCGCAAGAACCTGACGGCGCTCGACTGGCTCGTCTTCGTCGGGTTCCTCGTCGCCTGCGCCGTCGGCTTCACCGTCTGGGGGTACTGATGGCGACCGAGCTACAGGACGAGTTCGCCGAGATCTCCGAGAACGACGCCCTCTTCGGTACCATCCCGGTCAACCGCGGCGACCGCGTCTGGGGATTCTTCGACTTCAGCTGGGTGATGATCGGCCTCGCCATCGCCACCTGGGCCTTCCTCATTGGCGGGGACGTGGTCTACTTCCTCGGCCTCAAGGCCGGCATCGCCGCCATGGTCATCGGCAACGCGATCGGGGTCGCCGTGGTCGTCGTCAGCGTGCTCGGCGACACCAAGTACGGTCTCGAGCACTTCTCGCTCCTACGCGCCGTGTTCGGGAGACACGGAGTCAAGCCGCTGATCTATATCCTCAACTTCCTCGTCGTCATCGGATGGTCGGGGATCCTGGCCGTGATGTTCGGGCGCGCCGCCGTCAACGTCGTCAACGAGCTCGCCGACACGAGCTACGACGGCGACCACTTCCTCGTCGCCCTCTTCGGCCTCGTCGCCCTGTTCTGCTCCTGGTTGATCGTCGTCCGCGGCCCGGTCGCGCTGAAGTGGTTCAACCGCATCGCCGCCCCGGGGCTCTCGGTGGTCATCGTCGTGATGCTCTTCTTCCTCTTCCGCGACAACAGCTGGTCTGACTTCACCGCGATCGAGCCCCTCGAGCCCTTCGGCGACCCCCTGCTCGACTTCGTCATGGTGGTCGAGTTCTCGATCGCCGGCGGCCTCTCGTGGTGGCCGGCGCAGGGTAACCTGTGCCGCCTGGCGACGACCCAGCGCAGCGCGCTCTGGGCCACGGTCGTCGGCCTCTTCGTCGTCACGCTCATCGCCCAGACCGTGGGCCTCATGGCCGCCCTGGTCTACGAGGACTCCGATCCGACGAGCTGGATGATCCCCTTGACCGGGGCCGGCTTCGGCGTTCTCATCCTCATCTGGATCGCCTTCGCCAACATCACCACGATGTCGGTCCAGGCCTACCAGACGTGTGTGGCCATGCGGCAGGAGGGCGTGAAGTTCCTCGCCGGGATGTCATGGCCACTCCTCGTCGGGATCTTCCTCGGCCTCTCCGCGCTTCTGCTGATCAAGCCGAGCGCGGTCTACGACAACTTCTTCCAGTTCCTCTACTGGATCAGCCTGGTGTACGCGCCGGTGATCGGGATCGTCATCGTCGACTACTTCATCCTCCGGAGGCAGGCGCTCGATCTCTGGGCGATCTTCAGCCGGCGGAAGGGTGACCCCTACGACTTCTGGGGTGGGTGGAACGTCGCCGCCTACGTCGCCCTGGCGGCCGGGGTGGCGGTGTACCTGCTTCTGCTCAACCCCGTCTCGCTCTGGTACTCGGCGCCGTTCCCCTACATGACGGCGAGCGTGCCCTCGCTGCTCACCGGCGCGGTCGTGTATCTCGTTGTCACGCAGGTCTGGGTGAAGCGGGTCGGGAAGGGGGGCTACACGAGCTGAGCGCCGCCCCCTTGCGCTCGCCGGTCGCCGGGGGGTCGCCCGGCGCCGCCGCTGATGGGCCGGCCCCTCGCCCCGCTACTCCTGGGCGATGCGACGCAGCTTCTCGAAGCTGAGGATCTCGATGAGCTCGTGGTCGCCGCTCAGGCGCAGCACCTCGCCGCGCTTGAGGCGGTCGAAGGTGCGACTCAGGGTCTCGGGGACGGTGCCGAGGCGCGCGGCGAGCTCGCGCTTCGTGGTCGACAGGCGGACCACGCGCGGCCCCTCGCCGGCGGGCGCGGCGACCGCCGGCTCCAGTTGTTCGTCGGCGAGCTCGAGCAGGTAGCGTGCGAGGCGCGCCGGCACCGGCAGCAGGAGCTCTTCGACGCGGCGGTTGAGCAGCACCAGCAGGCGCGCCATCGCGGCGAGCAGGTTGACGGCGATCTCGGGGTATTCGACGCAGACGGCGAGGAAGTCGTCGGTACCGAAGCGCAGCAGGCGGCTCGGCGCCATCGTCTCGGCGCTCGACGGGTAGGTCTCGTGGAAGAGGACGGACTCGCCGAAGGTCTCGCCCGATTCGACGTGCCGCAGCGTCGCCGTGCGCCCGTCGCGGAACGCCTTGTAGACCTTGACCCGGCCCTCGGCGAGCAGGAAGAACGCCTCGGCGCCGTCGCCTTGTGCGAAGACCGAGTGCCCGTCGGGCAGCGCGCGCGGTCGCGCGATCGCGGCGAGGCGATCGAGTTGCTCCTCGGGGAGGCTGCCGAAGAGGCGGGCGGCGCGCAGGTCGTCGAGCGCGCTCACGGGCGCCGCCTGACGACGATGGCCGAGACGCCCTCGACCGGGCACTTGGTCTCGCAGATGCCGCAGCCGATGCAGAGGTCGCCCACGACCTTGGGGCGCGCGACGCGCTCGACGAGGCCGTCCTGCGTGAGGCCGTCGCCCTCCCCGAGGCCTTGCCCCTGCCCCTGACCCAAGCCGAGGCCGCCCCCGCCCCCGCGACCCTGTCCGGTGAGCCTGATCGCCTTCTCCGGCACCGGGCACATCTCCTGGCAGACGATGCAGGGCGTGTTCTCGGCCCACGGCAGGCAGCGGGTCTGGTCGATGACCGCGATGCCGATCACCTGTCGGCGCTTCTCGTCGAGCGGCAGCGGCGGGATCGCGCCCGAGGGGCAGACCTGGCCGCAGGCGGCACAACCGTGGTCGCAGTAGCCGATGCGCGGCACGAGGACGGGGGTCCAGAAGCCCTCGATGCCGGCCTGCCCGAGGGTGGGCTGCAGCCCCGACGTCGGGCAGGCCTTCATGCACTCGCTGCAGCGCAGGCAGCGCGAGAGGAAGGCGGCCTCGTCCTGGGCGCCCGGCGGTCGCAGCAGGCGCGCATGAGCCGCGGCCGGGCGCACGCCGACGGCGAGCAGGGCGCCGGCGGCGAGGCCGCCGGCGCCCGCCGCGAGCAGCGTGCGCCGCCCCGGGTCGTACGCGCGCCACGGGCCGGCCGGCACGTCCCTGCCGATGCCCATCACTCCCGCGCTCGGGCAGGCCACGAGGCAGTCGAGGCACATCGTGCACTCCGAGCTCGTCACGCGCGCCCCGCCCTCGTCGGGCAGGTCAATGGCGCCGAGCCGACAGGAGTCGGCGCACGGGCCGCAGCGCGAGCAGGCGGTGCCGACCAGCGGTCGCAGCACCTGCACCTTGGCGATGAGCCCGAGCAGGGCGCCGAGGGGGCAGAGGTAGCGGCACCAGAAGCGGTCGGCGAGCACGTTGAGGGCGACGACGGCGAGGAAGACGACGAGGATGATGAGCGACTGCTCGAAGCGTGGCGGCGTGACCGGCAGCACGCTGCCACGGAAGGTCGTGTCGACCCAATCGACGACGGGGTCGAGCGCCGGCCACTGGAGGGCCAGCCGCTGCGCCTCGGTGACGAGGTAGTCGAAGGCCGGCAGCAGGGAGGCCGTCGCCGTGCGCGTGAGGATCGTGATCGGGTCGAGCACGAGCAGCGTGAGCACGCCGAACGCCGCCATGCCCGCGATCGCCAGCAGCAGCACGTACTTCGTGACGCGGAGGCGCGGCGGGACGCGCGCCTCGAGGCGCCGCGCCGTGCCGAAGCGGAACCAGCCGAGGAGCGTGCCCAGAGGGCAGATCCACCCACACCAGACGCGGCCGACGACGACCGTGACGGCGACCGTCACGAGAGCCCAGGCGAGGCGCTCGAGCCACTCGCGCGCGGCGACCATGGTGGCGAGCGCGGTGAGCGGGTCGAAGCGGAAGAAGAGGTCGGTCCACGGCAGCGGGTCGCGCCGCTGCAGGCCGCTGAAGAGCAGGACGACGAACAGGGCGAGGGCGGCGACCTGGACGGCGCGGCGCGACAGGCGGAGTCTCCGCCACGTGGTGTCGCCGCGCCTCCGGCCCTCGCCCATCGCCTCACCCCGTCCCGGCCGCCGTGCCGCCCCGCCGATCGTGTGGCGCGGGCGAGGGCGGCCTCTCGGTGAGCCTCATGGTAGTGGCAAGCCGTGGCGCGCGCACCCTGCGGTGCGCCGCGCAGCCACCGTCAGACGAGCATGCCGCGCAGCGCTTCCGCGGCGGCGCGGGCCTGAGCGCCGGCTTTGGCGAAGGCGCGCGCCTGCGCGCCGAGGGCGTCCCGTGCGTGTGCCACGAACGCTTCGTGGTAGTCCGCGATGGTGTCCTCGACCGCCGCCATCTGCTCGCCGGCGGCCGGCCACGTGACGGCCGGCTCACCGCCGAGGATGGCGGCGTACGGCGAGCCGTCCAGGGCGTGCAGAGGCTCGAGTGTCATCTCGTTGACCTGCTCGCGCAGCTTGCCGAGCTTCTGGACGCGGTCGTCGTGCCCGCAGAGGAGCTCCTCGAGCTTGCCCTGCCAGGCCTCGTCCGGGGCGACGACCCCGGCGGCCGCGGCGAAGTCGGCGCCGGCCTGCTCGGCCTCCAGGGCGAAGCGGAAGGCCGACCCGAAGTTGACGATGCTGGGGAACTGGCGTGCCACGCTGCTCTCCTTTGTCGTGTCGGTCGGGCTGCTCCGACCGCGCGGCCTCGCTCGGCGGCCCGGCGCCGGTCGGATGTCGGGGGCACTCTACCCGGCAGGGCCTTCTGGGCCCACACGCGCCGGTCCCGCCGCCCGTGTGAACCTCGCGCTGCGCCGCCGCCGGACCGCGGACGGGGGGAAGGGGAACGCAGAGGGGCGGGGCCTCGCGGCCCCGCCCCTCTCGAAGACCCGGCAGCGCCTGCGCGGCACCGGGAGCACTGCTCAGGCGACGATCACCACTGCTTGTTGACCGTGCCCTCCCAGGTGCCGACCTTCTTCTCCTTCTTCTCCGCCTCGGTGAACCAGCGCGTGGTGACGCACTTGCTCTCGGTGAAGAAGCGGATGCCGTCGAGGCCGAACACGTGGCTCTCGCCGAAGAACGACTGCTTGTGCCCGGCGAACGGGAAGAAGCTCACCGGCACCGGGATGCCGACGTTGATGCCGACCATGCCGGCGTGCGTGCGACGGGCGAACTCGCGCGAGTAGTAGCCGCTCTCGGTGAAGACGCAGGAGCCGTTGGCGAAGCGGCTGTCGTTCATGAGGGTGATGCCCTCTTCGAAGTCGTCGACCCGCTTGACGGAGCAGACCGGGCCGAAGATCTCCTCGCGGCCGATCTCCATGTCCTCGGTGACATTGTCGAAGATCGTCGGGCCGACGAAGAAGCCGTTCTCGAACCCCGGCACGACGCAGTCGCGGCCGTCCATGAGCAGGTCGGCGCCCTCTGCGACGCCCTTGTCGATCCACTTCTTGACGAACGCCTGGTGCTCGGCGCTGACGACCGGGCCGAGCTCGGTCTTGGGGTCGTAGGAGCAGCCGACGACGCGCTGCTTGGCGTACTTCAGCATGTAGCCGATGAACTCGTCGGCGACCTTGTTCTCGACGACGATCACGGGCAGCGCCATGCAGCGCATGCCGGCGCAGCCGAAGGTCGAGTTGATGATGCCGGCGGCGGCGCGCTCGAGCGAGGCGTCGGCGAGCACGAGGCCGTGGTTCTTGGCCTCGGTCTGGGCCTGGACGCGCTTGCCGTGGGCGGCGGCCGTCGAGTAGACGTGCAGGCCGACCTTGGTGGAGCCGACGAAGCTCACGCCGCGCACCAGCGGGTGGGTCATCATGAGCTCGGCCTCGTTGCGCGAACAGGTGACGGCGTTGACGACGCCTGCGGGAAGGCCGGCCTCATAGAGGAGCTCGAGCAGGCGCATGCCGGTCGTCGGCACCATGCTGGCGAGCTTGAGCACGAGGGTGTTGCCGGTGACGATGCACAGCGGCAGCATCCACCCGAAGGGGATCATGCCGGGGAAGTTGAAGGGGGCGATGCCGGCGAAGACGCCGAGCGGCTCGCGGTAGCTCGCGGTGTCGTGCCCGGTGGACACGTTCATGAGCGACTCGCCCTTCATGGTCATCGGGGCCGAGACCGCGACCTCGCAACCCTCGATGATCTTGACGATCTCGCCGCGTGCCTCGTCGAGGTTCTTGCCGAGCTCGCGCGAGCAGAGGTGGGTGAGCTCCTCGGCGTTGTCGCCGAGCAGTTGCTTCCACTTGAAGATGACCTGGGTGCGCTTCTGGATCGGCAGGGCGGACCAGCTCTGGAACGCCCAGTGCGCGTTCTGGATGGCCTCTTCAACCTCGTCCTTGGTGCAGCACGGGGCTTCGGCGAAGACCTCGCCGGTGCTCGAGTCGCTGACCGGCATGTACTTGTCGGTCTTCGAGGTGAGCCACTCACCGTTGACGCAGTACTGCAGCTTTCTGGGCTCTTCTGCCATCTCGTTCCTCTCGTGTCGTCCTGTCACCGGTCGCCGTGGGACGGCGCGGGAGACGGACTTTCTCCTTCGACCAGACAGGCATGGCCTCGACGTGTCGCTCGCGAGTCTCGTGTCGGCTCAGAGGCGACCGATGGGCGATCGAGGCGGGGATCTGCGTGTCTCATGCGTCCGTGCGCCGGGCATGCTCCGCCGGGCGCCGCACGTCGTTACCACCTCCCACCGGGACTCGGGTTCGGAGGAGCACTACGAGAGCCTTGACTCCACTTCTGCGCAGCGCGGGCGCCCCTGGCGGAGCGCCGCAGGCGCTTAGTGTACGTGCGGGCGTGCGCCGCGTAAACCCTGCGACAGGGGAATGTGCGGCGTTCGGCGCCGCCGCCTGCCGAAACGGCGAAGTCCGTAGCGCCGTGCTCACCGCTCTGGTCACGGTGCGGGCGCCGCCGTCAGGTCACCGCGTGGGCGCCGCCGTCGGGTCACCGTGTGAGCGCCGGCGCGGCGCGGAGGGGCCTACCGATAGTTGACGAACTGCAGGGGCTGGCCGTAGTCCTGCTCCTTGAGCAGCGCCATCACGGCCTGCAGGTCATCTTTGCTCTTGGCGTACACGCGCAGGCTGTCGCCCTGGATGACGACCTTAACCCGCTTGAACTCCTTGCGGATGAGCTTGTTCATCGCCTTGGCCTTCTCCTCGGGGATGCCGGCGGCGAGCGCGACAGTCTGGCGGACGGTGCCGCCGAGCGCGCTCTCGACCTTTTCGTACTGCAGCGCCTTGAGCGGCACCTTGCGCCGCACGAGCTTCGCCTCGAGCACGTCGATCACCGACTTGAGCTTCCCCTCGTCGTCACTCACGAGCATGATGCTGTGCTCCTCGAGCGTGACCTTGCTGACCGAGCCCTTGAAGTCGAAGCGCGAGGCGAGCTCCTTCTGCGTCATCTGCACGGCGTTGCGGACCTCGTTCATGTCGACCTGGCTGACCACGTCGAAGGACGATTCAGCGGCCATGGGTGCCTCCTTCGTTTAGCGCGGGGTGGTCGCTCACGTGACCGCGTGGGCGCCGGCGTCGACGTGCACGACCTCGCCGGTGATCGCCCGGGCGAGGTCGCTGAGCAGGAAGACGGCGGCGTCGGCGACCTCGTCGGCGGTCACGTTGCGGCGCAGCGGCGTGTGGCTCTCGAGCAGGTCGAGCATGCCGCTGAAGTCTTTGATGGTGCGCGCTGCGACGGTGGCGATGGGGCCGGCCGAGACGGCGTTCACACGGACGCCGGCCGGCCCCAGGTCGGCGGCGAGGTAGCGCACCGAGCTCTCGAGGCTGGCCTTCGCCGGTCCCATCACGTTGTAGTTGGGGATCACGCGCCAGGAGCCGGCATAGGTCATGGTCACGACCGCGCCGCCCTCGGTCATGAGGCGGCGCGCCTCGCGAGCGACGGCGATGAGCGAGTACGAGCTGATGTCGTTGGCCTGGGCGAACCCCGTGCGCGTGGTCTCGACGAAGCTGCCCTGCAGATCCTCGGCCGGCGCCCAGGCGATGCTGTGGACGATGCCGTGGAGGACGGGCATGGTCTCGGCGAGCCGGTCGACGGCGCGCCGCACGGCGTCGTCGTCGCCCACGTCGCACTCGATCATCGGCGCGCCGCCGAGCTCATCGGCCAGCCGCGTGACCCGCCCCTTGAGGCGCTCGGCCTGGTAGGTGAGGGCGACGTGCCCTCCCTCGCGGTGGATCGCCTCGGCGATCGACCAGGCGATGGAGCGCTGGTTGGCCGCGCCCATGACGAGGATGTTCTTGTCGTGCAGCAGACCGCTCATGCGCCCCCGTCCGTCCGACCCCCGCGGGAGTCCGCTCGCGAACGGGAGGAGTCTACCAGCCGTCCGACACGGGTCCAGGAGTCGACGCGGCAAGCCGGCCGGCCGCCGAGCGGCCCGCCGGCCCGCCCGCGCGGCTCAGAGCGAGAGGGCGTGGAGGCTCGGATAGGCCGAGGCGTCGAACGCGTCGGGGCCGCAACCGAAGACGCTGAGTCGTGCGACTCCCCGTACGTGAGCAGCACCCAGCGGCTCGGCTCGAGCGGACCGGTCCGGCGGGCGCGCCGACTCTCGGACTGACGCACGGGCGCGGTCCTGATCAACGGGCTGTGCGCGAACTCGCCGACGAGCACGACGACGTAGGCGTCGTGCGCGGGTCGTCCGGACCGCTGCTCAGTGCGCTGCCGAGCTCGGGGTCGCGAAGGAAGCCCCAGAAGGCGGCCTCCGGAGCGGGGTCGCCGAGCCTCTCTGCCTGCGCTGCCGCCTCCTCGACGAGCCAGGCGGGAGCCGGCGATGGTGTGGTGGCGCTCGCGTTCGCCGGCCGCGCTCGTCACCGCAACCGCCGAGGAAGCACGCCGGCCAGCGGCAGCGAGGAGTGCGGCGGCGACCAGTGCCACGGCAGACGATGCGCGTCGTCACGATCGGCCTCCCGTCCACGAGATGTCTGGCGCCGAACGCCTTGCGCGCGTGCTCATATGCGCGTCCTCGCGTGGCTGCGGTCTGATCGGGAGACGCGCGGGGGCCGCGCACGGTTCGCTCAGAGGCCGCCGCCAGGCTAGGGCAACAGCTGGTCGAGGTCGACGTCGGGCGGCAGCGGGATGGCCACGGCCTGGACGCCCCGCAGCGTCGAGCGTGAGGAAGGCGGTCGACCGGATCCTCTGCAGGGCTTCGGCATCGGGGGCGGTCGGGGCCGGCGCTGGCGTCGCACCCGTCGGCGCCGAGCGCGCCGGCGCCGAGCATGACGAGCGTGAGGGTCTCGGTCGGGATCGGCTGGTCGACGACCTCGAGGTAGACGTCACCCGTGACCGTGCCTTTGACCTGGCGGACCACCGTGAAGCGCTGCCGGCCGTCGGTGACCTCGCCGGCCCGGCCGACGAAGGCCGTCTCGTAGAACTCGAGGTCGGCGGCCACCTCCTTGGCGCCGTACGCGGACTTGAAGGCGTCGCCCCCGACGGCGGGGGCGTCGGCCGACTCGGCGGCGGTGCCGGCCTCGTCGGTCGCCCTCTGGGTGCCGATCGGGCCGTCGCGCAGGGCGAAGGCGCCGACGACGGCGACGGCGAGGATCGCGCCGAGGACCGGGACGAGGACGCGCCACGGCGAGGACGGAGTCGCGTGCGGGGCGGCGGTCGGGCGGCGGCGCGAAGAACGGGCGCAGCCCGTCCCAGCGCGCCGCCGCCGGGTCGGCGTAGGTCTCGTCGGGCGCCGGGACGAGGCGCTCGAGGCCGGCGCCGACCTCGTCGAGGCCGGCCTGCAGCGCCTCCAGCCGGCGCCGCAGCGCCTCGTCCTCGCCCAGCGCGGCCTCGAGCTCGGCGTCGTCCTCGAGCCCGAGGGCGTGGGCGAGCAGGCGGTCGTCGTCGAAGACGCGACGTCGTCGGGCACGTTCACCGGCGCACCGGCATGGGGCTCGTCGAGCGGGATCCCGCGCTCGCGGGACCCGGGCATCGCGCCGCCTTCGGGCACGTTCGTCGCCGCGCCCTCGTCGCGAGCGTTCGCTTCCGTGTTCTTGTCCGGTGTGTCAGTCATGGACGAACCCGTGAGTCTCGAGCGCCTCGCGCAGCCGCTTCATCGCGGTGTGCAGGCGCGACTTGACCGTGCCCAGCGGCACGTCCTGGGCGGCGGCGATCGCCTCCAGTGGGAGGTCGGCGAAGTAGCGCAGGGCGACGGCCTCGCGCAGGTCGGGGCCGAGGTCGCCGAGCGCGGCCCGCAGGGCCGGGTCGGCGGCGACCCGCGGCTCCTCGTCGTGCGGCCTCGCCGGGGCGATCTGCTCGAGCCGCTGAGCGAGGCCCTGCCGGGTGCGGCGCCGGCGACCGAGGTCGCGGCCCGTGTTGAGGATGAACCGGTAGAACCAGCCGAGGAACACCTCCTCGGCGGGGAGCTCGGCCCTGAACACCTTGATGAAGACCTCCTGCACGGCGTCGTCCACCTCGTCGCAGTATCCCTGGAGGAAGAGGATGCGGTGCACCTGGGCCGCGTACCGGCGAAAGAAGGCGGCGCGCGCCTCGGGCTGCGCCCGGCGGAGCCGGTCGACCAGGCCGGGGGCAGCTCGTCGATCCTCGACCTCCTGAGGAGAGACGCGTCCCGTGCGCCGGCGGTTCGCCGCCGCCGGCGACAGTATAGCCGGGAGCCTAGGCTGGGTCGTCGCCGGCGTCGAAGCCGAGCCGGCGCACCTCCTCGACGAGCTCGACGCCGCTCTGCTCGAGCACCCGACGCTTGACCTCGTCGGAGAGGGCGAGCACGTCGGTCGCCTTCGCGCCGGGCAGGGCGACGAGGAAGTTGGCGTGCTTCGTGCTCACCTGCGCGCGGCCGACGGTGAGGCCCTTGAGGCCGGCCTCTTCGATGAGCTTCGCCGCCGGCAGCTCGCGCGACGGGTTCTTGAAGTAGCTGCCGCAGGAGCCGTACTCGAGCGGGTGCTTGGTGCGGCGCAGCTCGGCGTCGCGGGCGATCTCGGCGAGCAGCCGGTCGCGCTCTCCGCCTTGAAGGGCGAAGGTCGCCTCGAGGACGACGACATCGCGACGCCGCTTGAGGAGGCTCGTGCGGTAGCCGAACTCGAGCTCCTCGGGGCCGGCGTCGCGGACGCGCCCGCCGTCGAGCAGGCGGGTGGTGACGAGCACGTCGCCGACCGAGCGGCCGTACGCCCCGGCGTTGCCGACGACGGCGCCGCCGACCGAGCCGGGGATGTTGCCCGCGTACTCGAGACCGGCTAGGCCGCCTTCGGCGACGCCGGCCACCACCGCGGGCAGCTCCGCCCCGGCGCCCACCGTCAGTCGCTCGCCGTCGAGATGCTGAGCCTCGTTGCGGGCGACCAGGACGAGGCCGGGCAGCCCCTCGTCGGCGACGAGGACGTTGGTCATGCGGCCGAGCACCGTCAGGGGCGCGGCGAGGTCGCGGGCGACGGCGACGGCGTGCACGAGCGCGTCGGTCGTCGTCGCCCGGTAGAGGAACTCGGCCGGTCCGCCGACGCCGTAGGTGCAGAGCGGCGCGAGCGGGACGGCCTCTTCGAGGCCGGGGAGCTCGCGCCGCAGGGTCTCCCTGAGCTCGCTCACGGGGCCATCATACCTGCGCGAGAGGGTATGCTTCGCAGGTCACGGACGGGACGGAGCGGCCCATGAGCGACGAGCACACGAAGACGAACGAAGGCGAGCGCGGCTTCGAGACCCTCGCCCTGCACGCCGGGCACACGCCCGACGCGGCCGACGGGCGCGCGCGCCGTGCCGATCTACCAGTCCACGTCGTTCGTCTTCGACGACGCCGAGCACGCGGCGCGGCTCTTCGCCCTCGAAGCCGAGGGCCACATCTACTCGCGCATCTCGAACCCGACGGTGGCCGTGCTCGAGGAGCGCGTCGCGGCGCTCGAGGGCGGCGTCGCCGCGGTCGCCTTCTCGTCGGGTCAGGCGGCCCTGACCGCCGCCGTCCTCAACCTGGCCGGCGCCGGCGACCACTTCGTCTCCGCCGCCGCCCTCTACGGCGGCACCCACACGCTCTTCCAGCACACCCTGCGCCGTCTCGGCATCGAGGTGACGTTCGTCGACGGGACCGACCCCGAGGCCTTCGCCGCCGCCATCCGGCCGGCGACGAAGCTCCTCTATGCGGAGACCGTCGCCAACCCCAAGCTCGACACGCTGGACATCGCCGCCGTCGCCGGGGTCGCGCACGACGCCGGCCTGCCGCTGATCGTCGACAACACCATGCCGTCGCCGTACCTCGTGCAGCCGCTCGAGCACGGCGCCGACGTCGTCTTCCACTCGCTGACCAAGTTCCTCGGCGGCCACGGCACCTCGATCGGCGGCGTGCTCGTCGACGGCGGCCGCTTCGACTGGGCGGCGAGCGGCCGCTTCCCCGGCTTCACCGAGCCCGACGAGTGCTACCACGGACTCGTCCACGTTGAGGCCTTCGGCGCGGCCGCCTTCGCCGGCAAGGTACGCACTCAGCTGCTGCGCGACATGGGCGGCAGCCTGTCGCCCTTCAACGCCTTCCTCATCCTGCTCGGCGTCGAGACGCTGCCGCTGCGTATGGAGCGTCACAGCGAGAACGCGCTCGCCGCGGCGCGGGCGCTCGAGGCCGACCCGCGCGTCCGGCGAGTGCTCTACCCCGGACTCGCCGTCACACCCGACGCACGAGACCGCCGCAGCGCTACCATCACCGCGGCCTCTACGGCGCGATGCTCGGCATCGGAGCTCGAGGGCGGCCGCGACGCCGGCCGCTGCTTCGTCGAGGCGCCCGGCCTCTTCTCGCACCTCGCCAACATCGGCGACGCCAAGTCGCTGGCCATCCACCCCGCCTCGACGACGCACTCGCAGCTCAGCGCGAAGGAGCTCGAGGCGGCCGGCGTGAGCGAGGAGTTCGTGCGCCTCTCCGTCGGCCTCGAGACGCTCGACGACATCCTCGCCGACCTCGACGCGCGCCTCGGCGTCTGCGGCGCGCACGGGAGAGGGCTCGCGTGACCGCTCCCGAGGCAAGGCGGCAAGGTCATCGGCGACGTGCCGCTCGGTCTCGGCGACGACGCGGGCTCGGCCGGTATCGTCCGCACGAAGCACGTCACCTTCGACGAGCCCGGCCAGGCGCTCGAGCTCGAGGGCGGCGGCACACTCTGGCCGCTGACCATCGCCTACGAGACCTACGGCACGCTGAGCGAGGCGCGCGACAACGCGATCCTCGTGTGTCACGCCCTGTCCGGCGACGCGCACGTGGCCGGGCGGCACAGCGCCAACGATCGCAAGGTCGGCTGGTGGGACATGATGATCGGCCCGGGCAAGGGGCTCGACACCGACCGCTACTTCGTCATCTCCGCCAACGTCATCGGCGGGTGCGGCGGCTCGACCGGCCCGTCGTCCGAAGACCCCGCGACGGGCCGCCGCGTACGGCACGCACTTCCCCATCATCACCATCGGCGACATGGTGAACGCCCAGGTCATGCTGCTCGACCACCTCGGGATCCCCAAGCTCCTGGCGGTCGTCGGCGGGTCGATGGGCGGCATGCAGGTGCTCCAGTGGACGGTCGCGCACCCCGACCGGCTCCACCTCGCGATCCCACTCGCCACCGCGGCTCGGCAGCCCACGCAGGCCATCGCCTTCAACGAGGTCGGCCGCCAGGCGATCATGGCCGACCCGGACTGGCGCGACGGCGACTACTACGGCGGCAAGCCGCCGGCCAAGGGGCTCGCCGTCGCACGCATGGTCGGCCACATCACCTACCTCTCCGACGAGGCGATGAACGAGAAGTTCGGCCGCCGCCTGCGCGACATCCACGACTACTCGTTCACCTTCTCGGCGGACTTCGAGGTCGAGAGCTACCTGCGCCACCAGGGGCTCTCGTTCACCGAGCCGCTTCGACGCCAACAGCTATCTCTACATCACGCGCGCGCTCGACTACTTCGACCTCACCCGCGACGGCCGCAGCCTCGTCGAGGCCTTCCGCGACGTGACCGCGCGCTTCCTCGTCATGGCCTTCTCCAGCGACTGGCTGCACCCGCCCTACCAGCTCAAGGAGATCGTCGGCGCCCTGCGCGCGACCTACAAGCACGTGAGCTACTACGAGGTCAGCTCCCACTACGGCCACGACGCCTTCCTGCTCGAGCGCGAGAAGATGGAGGGCATCATCGGCACGTTCCTCGCCAGCGGGGCGCGCAGCTTCACCCCGCCCGGCGGGTGATACCGCACAGGAGACTGTGGTGACGCGCGCCGGGCGACGCGGTCTTTTCGCCGCCGGCGTTCGGCGCGTCGTCCGGGGCGCGCCTGCGACGCGCCGCGGCCGAATGGCGCCGCTCGTCGCGAGTGGGGCCGCGACCGTCGCGTTCGCCGCCGTGCTGATCACGGCCGCGCTCCTCGCCACGAGCCTGCTCGCCGGCCTTGGCGTGGCGCTCGCCGACAGCCCTTCGCCGTCGCCCTCCGCCCCGGTCATCCTGCGGGTGGGCTGGGCGGAGGAGCCCGACACGCTCAGCCCGTACCTCAGCGCGGCGCGCTCGAGCCGCTTCGTCTGGGATCTCGTCTACGACACCCTCGTCGACTACGACGCCGAGACCCTGGAGGCGGCGCCGGGTCTGGCCGCGAGCTGGGACCACTCGGCCGACGGGCTGGTCTGGACGTTCACGCTGCGCGATGGGGTGCGCTGGCAGGACGGGCGTCCCCTGACGGCGCGCGACGTGGCCTGGACGTACGCCTTCGCTCTCGAGCACGACGTCCCGCTGTGGCGGGGGGCGCTCGAGGGCGTCAGGGAGGTCGAGGCGGTCGACGACCGCACGGTGCGCATCCGCTGCAGCCGGCCCAAGGCCGACCTCCTCGACCTGCGTCTGCCGGTCCTGCCGGCGCACGTGTGGGGAGACGCCTCCGCGGCGGAGGTGCTGGAGGGGTTCGGCGGGGCGCCGCCGCTCGTCGGGAGCGGCGCCTTCCGCGCCGTCTCGTGGCGGCCCGGACAGTCGCTGCGGCTCGAGGCGAACGAGGCGTACTGGGGCGGCCGGCCGGTCGTCGACGAGGTCGTCGTGCGCTTCTACGCCGACGGCGACGCCCTGGCCGACGACCTCGAGGCCGGCCGCCTGGACGGCGCCTGGGGGGTCCCGGCCGGGCGCTTCGAGGATCTCGACGGCGGCGGCCGCGAGACGGTCGAGGCCGTCCAGCCCGACGTCGACGTGCTGGTCTTCAACTGCGCCGAGGACGGCGACGGTCACCCGGCGCTGCACGACCCGGCCGTGCGCGGAGCGCTCGCGTGGGCGATCGACCGCGAACGACTGGCGGACGAGGCATACGGGCCGGCAGGGGAGCCGGCGGGGAGCCTCGTCCCCGCCGGTCTCGCCGCCGGCCCCATCGACTATCACCGCGCGCTTCCCGAGGAGGCCGCGACCTGCGACCCGGAGCGAGCGGCCACGGAGCTGGACGCCGCAGGCTACCGCGACGCGGACGGGGACGGCCGGCGGGAGGACGCCTCCGGCCGTCCCCTCGCCCTGCGCCTCCTCGTGCGCGAGGCCTCGCCTGAGATGGCCGCCGCCGGTCTCATCGCCGAGTGGTTCGCCGCGGTGGGCGTCGCCGTCGACGTCGAGGAGCTCGACGACGCGAGCCTCGCGGCGCGCGTCTGGCGCACGGTCGACGGCGAGACGCGCCCCGACTTCGACTTGCTGCTCTGGGGCTGGCGCGGCGACGTCGACCCGGAGTTCGTCCTCTCGACGCTGACGACGTCCTCGATCGGCACCTGGAACCAGGCGGGCTGGTCCTCGACGGCGTACGACGAGCTGTACCGCCAGCAGACCCGGACCCTCGACGCCGTCGCGCGTCGCGATCTCGTCTGGCGGATGCAGGACCTGATCGCCGCCGAGGCCCCGATGGTCCCCCTGGTCTACACGCGCACGCTCGAGGCGTACGATACGAGGCACTGGAGCGGGTGGGCGCCATCGCCCGGCGAGGGCGGCGGGGTCGTCTGCGGTTACCAGATCGACTCCTACCTGCGGCTGCGGCCGCAGGACCCGGGCGTCCTCTGGGGGCTCCCGCTCTGGGCCGCGGCCGCCCTGGCGGCCGCGGCCCTCGGGGTGGTGCTGCGCGCTCGCCGTCGTCCTGTGGCGACGGGCGCGACGCTGAGGTGACGGGAGGCTGACGTGGCGCGGCTCGACTACGAACTCATCGAGAGCCTCGTGCCCGAGGGCGCGGCGGTGCTCGACCTGGGCTGCGGCGACGGGCAGCTCCTCGAGGAGCTGATCGCCAGGCGCCACGCGCGCGGCAGCGGCGTCGACATCTCGCAGGCCGCGGTCGAAGCCTGCGTCGCCCGCGGCCTCCCCGTCGTGCACGGCGACCTCGATGAGGGTCTCGCCGACTTCGCCGACGACTCGCTCGACGCCGTCATCCTGAGCCTCAGCCTCCAGCAGTTGCGCCGGCCGCGCATGGTCGTGCGCGAGATGGCCCGCGTCGGGCGGCTCGCCATCGTCAGCTTCCCGAACTTCGCCCACTGGTCGCTGCGCGCCCAGCTCGCCTTCCGTGGCCGCATGCCGGTGTCCAAGGACCTGCCGTTCCAGTGGTGGGACACGCCCAACATCCACCTCTGCACGATCCGTGACTTCCGCGCCCTGTGCCGCGAGGAGGGGCTCTGCATCGAGCGCGAGATCGCCTTGCGCGCGCTCGACCGGCCCCCGGCCCGGCTGCGGCGGCCCAACCTCACGGCGCGCATCGCGATCTTCTCCGTGCGGCGCTGCTAGGCGCTTCTCGAAGCGCCCCGTCGCCGACGCCCGTCGCCGGCGTCGCGGGCCGTCGACGGCGTCGCGCCCCGCCGGCGACCTCGTGAGCGCCCGCCCCGCCGCCGACCGGCATCCCCGCTCAGGGTGTAGGCTGGCGCCGAGGCGCCGCCCCGGCGCCGCCGGAGCTCGGCATGGAGGAGGGAGTCATGGTCGAGAACGTCCACTGGCTGGGGCACGACTGCTTCCGCGTCGAGGGCACGCACACCGTGTACTTCGACCCGTGGAAGCTCGCCCCCGACGCGCCGTCCGCCGACATCGTCCTCGTCACTCACGACCACTACGACCACTTCGACATGGGCGACATCCGCAAGATCGCCGGTCCCGACACGGTGATCGTCGGGCCCAAAGTGGTGACCGACCAGGTGAGCGGCTTCGAGACCCTGACGGTCGCCCCGGGCGACACCGTCGAGGTCAAGTCGGCGAAGGTCACGGCGGTCCCCGCCTACAACCTCACCAAGTTCCGCTCGCCGGGTGTGCCGTACCACCCCAAGGAGGCCGGGTACGTCGGCTACATCCTCGACATGGACGGCCGTACCATCTACCACGCCGGCGACACCGACGAGATCCCCGAGATGCGGGGCATCGAGGTCGACGTCGCCCTGCTGCCGGTCAGCGGCACCTACGTCATGACCGGCGGCGAAGCCGCCGAAGCCTGCACGGTGATCAAGGCCGACGTCGCGATCCCGATGCACTACGGCTTCGAGATCGGCAGCCCGGACGACGCCCAGCGCCTGCGCCGGCTCTGCAGGATCCCCGTCCAGGTGGTCGAGAAGGAGACACGTTGACCGAGCCGACCCCCGACGTCAGGCGCACCGTGGTCCGTATCGCGCCGAACGAGCAGCTGAGCGAGCAGCTCAGCGTGGCCCGCCTCAGCACGGCTCTCGGCATGGAGAACCTGCGGGCCAACGTCTACTCGCTCGCCGAGGGCGCGATGTCCCAGCACCTGCACCGCACCCAGGAGGAGCTCTACATCGTGCTCGAGGGCACGGCGATGATCGACGTCGAAGGTGTGCGCTATCGGGTGGGGCCGCGCGAGGCGATCGCCGTCCCGGCGCGCTCATGGCGCAAGCTGGCGAACGCCGGCCTCGGCCCGCTCACCTTCCTGTGCGTCGCGGCGCCGCCGGCGGACGACGACGCCGAGATCGCCCCGGCTGAGGACCCCGAGGAGGTGCGTCGCCTCTGGGGTCTGCGCCGCTGAGTCCGGCGCACCGGCGGAGCTCCGCGCGGGTGGCGTGAGCCGGCGGTGTGAACGGGTCGTGCGGGCGGGACGACCGGCCGGCGGCCCCGGCCTGAGAGAGTCCTGTCAATGGAGCGAGGAGCGAGTATGCTGAAGGAAGGGGAGAAGGCGCCGGCCGTGACCGGCACGTCGTACGACGGCCGCACCTTCGATCTGGGCGCGCCCGGTGTGCGCACCGTGCTGTTCTTCTACCCCAAGGCCGCCACGGGCGGCTGAACGACCGAAGCCGTTGAGTTCAACGGCCTGATGGACGAGTTCGAGGCGCTCGGCGTGCAGGTGATCGGGGCCAGCGTCGACAAGGCCGCGGCGAACGAGCGCTGGGCGCAGAAGCACGGCCTGCGCATGCCGCTGATCAGCGATCCGGGCGAGCACACCGTGGCCGCCGCCTTCGGCGTTGCGCGGCCGCTGGTCGGGGTGGCCAAGCGGACCACCTGGCTGATCGACCCCGACGGCACGCTACGCAAGATCTACCCGAAGGTGACGCCCAAGGGACACGCGGCCGATGTGCTCGCCGCGGTCAGGGAGACCTGGGGGTAGAGGACGGCGAGGCCGGCGGCGCATCGCGCCGCCGGCCTCGCTCACCCTGCGTCGGGGAAGAGCTGTGGCCCGTCGCTCGTGTCGCCGTCGCCCGGCGCCGCGTCGGCCGGCGCGCCGTCGCCGAGGTACACGAAGGCGTCGAGCATGCGGCTGAACGCCGACCAGCGATCGCCGGCGCTCGCGGCCCGCTCGGCGTCGTCGATCGCCGCGATGCGCGCGGTCATGTCGTCGCAGTAGTGGACGACCACGGCCTCCCGCGTCATCGGCACGACGGGGCTGCCCTTCTCCTTCTCGCCGTGGTGCGCGACGATGACGTGTCGCAGCCGCGACGAGAGCTCGGCGGGGAAGCCGTCGACCTCGTCGATCAGTCCCCGCACGATCTCGTGCCCGAGGACGATCTCGCCGTGGAGCCGCCCGACGTCGGTGAAGCCGGGGGCGAAGGGGTCGGTCGAGTAGCTCACGATCTTGCCGATGTCGTGCAGCAGCCCCCCGGCGACCACGAGGTCGCGATCGACGGTCGGCAGGCGCTCGGCCACGCCGGCCGCCACTTCGGCGACGACGACGGAGTGCTCGAACAGGCCGTGCCGATACGCATGGTGGTTGCGGACCGCGGCCGGAGCGATGGCAAAGGAGGCGCCGGGCTCGCGGCTCTCGTCGAGGGCGTTCTCGAGAAGCGCACGGACGTGCGGCTCGGCTACGCTCGCGAGCAGCGCCGCGAGCCGCGTACGCAGTTCGTCGACCCCGACCGGCGACACGGGGATCAGCGCGGCGGCGTCGTACTCGCCCTCCTTAAGCGTGCGCAGACGGTCGACGACCAGCTGTGCCCCCCACTTCGCGTCGACCTTGTAGCGGCCGTGGATCTTGACCACCCGGCCCGGGGCGAGCGTCGCGAGGACCTCTTCGGACGGGTCGAAGTGCACCCCCTTGACCTGCCCCGTGGCGTCGAGCAGGGTGAGATTGACCATGGTCCCGCCGTTCTTGGTGGTCCTGACCTCACGCTCGGGGCAGATGTAGTAGCTCGTCACCGTCTGCCCGTCGACGAGGTCGGCGACGCTGGTACGCGCCGCCGCCCCGGCCTGGTCCTGGTCAGGGGCCCCCTCGGGCCATGCGTCGCTCAGTTTCATCCGGCCTCCTTGGTCGCGGGCAAGACTAGCAGATGCATGCCGGCACCCCGAGCCCTGCGACGGTGACGTTCGTGTCGGCCCGCTTCACTCGCCTTCAGCCCGCAGCGCGGCGATCTCGGCCTCCTTGTCGGCGACCAGCTGTTTGGCCTCGCGGACTCTCGCCATCGCGGGATCGAGGCCGGGGTAGACGAGCTCACCCCGGTCGATGAGGTCGACGGCCTCGTGCCCCAGGTACCCGATAGCCTTTTCGACGTCGCCCTGCAGCGACTTCAGCTTCACCTGCGCGGCCGTGACCTTGCCCGCGCGGCCGGCGTCGTCCGCCAGGTCCCCGGCCTTGTCCTTGATGCTGTCGAAGATGCCCATCTGCCCTCCTCCGTGGTGGTGCGCGGCTGTTCTCGCCGCGCGCCGGGCGCGCACGCGCCGGCGACTCGTACCTACCCCTCCCGAGCCGAATCCGGACCACGCGCGCGCCTGAGCGCGGCCGGCCGCCACACGAGCAGCACGGGAATGAGCACGGCGACGACGCCGGCGACGAAGACGAAGGGCAGCGTCGCGCCGGTGCGGAAGAGGAGGCCGCCGAGGATCGCGCCGCCCGCCATCGGCAGCCCCATCATCGTGTCGAAGAGGGCGTAGCCCCAGGGCGGGGGGATCGCGCCGAACGAGCGGCCGACGATGCCGGTGGCGAGCAGGCGGAAGGCGTCGTAGCCACCGCAGAGGAACATCGCCAGCGCCCAGGACGCCCACGACGGGCCGCCGAGCAACAGCAGGGTGCCGGCGAGAAGGAGCGTCAGCATGACCGCCGCGCCGGCGCGCGGGCCGCGCAGGTCGGCGATGCGCCCGCCGAGCGGGGTGAGCAGCGCGGCGCCCAGCGCCGCGAGGGCGGCGAACACCCCGAGCGCGGCGTAGCCCTGGTCGTGCACCTGGGCGAGGTAGGGGTTGAGGAAGGGCTGGCCGACGTAGACGGCGAGGAAGCCCACGAGGAAGAAGAGGATGTAGCGCCGGAACGTGCGGTTGCGGCGCACGTCGGCGAAGACCCACGGTGTGTCGCCGGCACAGTAGGGCTCGTCGTGGATCAGCGACGTCGCGGTGGCCGAGAGCGCGTACAGGGCGGCGCTCAGCCAGAAGACCGTCGGCATGCCGTAGCGCGCGGCGAGGAAGCCCCCGACGAGCGGGAGCGACGACGAGGCCCGCGGGGTAGGCGCCGAAGACGAGGGTCTGGTTCCGCGCCAGACGAGCGGGGTCGCTCCGGAGGCAGATGAAGGCCTTGAGGATCGGGTTGTTGGCGTTGGAGATGCCGGTCAGCACGAGGCCGGGGAGCAGCCACGGCCACGACGGGGCCAGGGCGAAGCACACCGCCGCGGGGACGGTGAGCCACCAGGTGGCGACGATCACCGTCTTCAGCCGGAAGCGGTTCGTGGCCCAGGCGCCGGGGATGTAGCAGACGGCCATCGTCCCCAGCATGACGGCGTTGAGCCAGCCGATGGTGAAGCGCGACGCGCCGAGGTCCATCGCGTAGACGAAGATGAGCTGGAGGTACATGCCCACGCCGAGCGCGTAGAGGACGATGGCGACCATGAGCAGCTTGAGGTCGCGGTCGAGGTGGGGCACGATCCTCCACGGGGGGCGAGGTCGAGGGACAAGGCGATTCTACGGTGCGGCCGGCGGCCCCGGCGACCGGCGGCCTTCCCCTGGTACTCGGGCCGGGGCATACTTATGCGCTCTTGTGCCGTGCCCTGGAGAGTGAGGCCACCGTGGAGCTCCGTCGCATCGATCGCCTGCCGCCGTACGTGTTCAACATCGTCAACGACCTGAAGATCGAGGCCCGCGGCCGTGGCGAGGACGTGATCGACCTCGGCATGGGCAACCCCGACCTGGCGACGCCGGCGCCGATCGTCGAGAAGCTCGCCGAAGCGGCGCGGAACGCGCGCAACCACCGCTACTCCGCCTCGCGCGGCATCACCAAGCTGCGTCACGCCCTGAGCGCCTGGTACGACCGCCGTTTCGCCGTGCCGATCGACCCCGAGCGCGAGGCGCTGGTCACGATCGGCGCCAAGGAGGGCCTCGCCCACCTGATGTGGGTGCTCGTGCGCTCAGGCGACACCGCCCTCGTGCCCGAGCCGTCGTACCCGATCCACCAATTCGCCGCCGTCTTCGCCGGCGCCGACGTCACCAGCGTCCACCTCTCGCACGACACCGAGGACTTCTTCGCCGAGCTCGAGGAGGCCTATCACCGCACGTGGCCGCGGCCGCGGGTGATCCTCGTCAGCTTCCCTCACAACCCCACCGGGCACTGCGTCGACCTCGGCTTCTTCGAGCGGCTCGTCGCCTTCGCCCGTGCCCACGACACGTTCGTCGTCCACGATTTCGCCTACGCCGAGATCGCCTTCGACGGCTATCGCCCGCCGAGTATCCTCGAGGTGCCGGGGGCCAAGGACGTGGCCGTCGAGTTCGTCTCGCTCTCGAAGAGCCACAGCATGGCCGGCTGGCGCCTCGGCTTCGCGGCCGGCAACGCCGAGGTCATCGCCGGCCTTCAGCGCCTCAAGAGCTACCTCGACTACGGCGTCTTCCAGCCCATCCAGATCGCCGGCATCATCGCCCTGAACGAGTGCGACGACGTGCCGGCCGAGGTCGCCGGCGTCTACCAGCGGCGGCGCGACGTGCTCTGCGACGGGCTCGATCGCCTGGGCTGGCACGTGCACCGGCCGCGCGGGACGATGTTCGTGTGGGCGCCCATCCCCGAGCGCTTCCGCCACCTGGGGTCGCTGGAGTTCAGCACGCTGCTGTTGCGCCAGGGCGGGGTGGCGGTCTCGCCCGGCGTCGGCTTCGGCCGCTCCGGCGACGCCTTCGTGCGCTTCGCCCTGGTTGAGAACGAGGCCCGCATCCGGCAGGCTGTGCGGGGGATCAGGCGGGTGATCGAGAGCGATGCGCCGGCGCGCGTCTGAGCGCCGGCGACGAGGCGGAGGAGACATGAGCAAGATCCAGCTCGGCGGGATGGCCTTGCGCGACGGCGTCCTGCTGCAGAGCGAGTGCTTCTGGGCCGCCGCCGTGCGCGCCCCCGGCGGCGGCGTCGAGGTCGCTTCGGGGCGCAAGGTCATGCTCCCGGGGCGCGACGTGCTGCTCAAGGTGCCGGTCCTGCGCGGCCTCGTGCGCCTCGGCGAGAGTGTCGCCGTACTGCCGGCGGTGCGGCGCGGGACCGGCACACCCGTGCTGCCGCAGGAGGAGCCGCGACTGCTCGCCGCGACCGCGGCGAGCGCGGTCGCGGGCGTCGCCCTGCGGCGGCTCCCGTGGGGCCCGCCGGTCGTGCGTGAGGCCGCCGTCGCCGGCGTCACCCTGGTGCCCGTCCTCATGGCGCTGCGCGACAGCGACCTCGCGCGCTATCACGGCGCCGAGCACAAGAGCGTCGCCGCCTACGAGGGCGACGCCGAGGCCGGCGCCGCCGCCCGCGAGCACGCGCGTTGCGGCACGAACCTGGTCGCGCCGCTCCTGCTCACCAACTTCGCCGGCAGCCTCCTGCTGCACGGCGCCGGGCGCAGCCGCAAGCCCGTGGCGACGTTCGTCGCCGGGCTGGTCTCGATCGGCACCGCTATGGAACTGTTCTCGTGGATGGCGCGCCACCGCGAGCACCCGTTCGCGCGCCTGCTGCAGCGCCCAGGTCTCGAACTGCAGCGTCTGGTGACGACGAGCGAGCCCACGGACGAGCAACTCGACGTGGCCCAGATCGCGCTCGAGGAGCTGCTGCGGCTCGAGGCGTCGGCGGCGCCGGCCTGAACGAAGAGCGCCCGCCGGCGGCGCCGCGACGAGCGCGTCAGACCGCGTTGGCGCGGAGGCTGAGAAGCGGTCCCGCCGGACGGCGGGACCGGACGGCGGCGTCTACTCCTGCGGTCGCCGCCGTTCGGCGAGGCGCTTGGCGCGACGCGCTTCGGCGTCGCGGAGCCAGCGCTTCTGCTCGTCGGTCTGGGGCACGAGGGCGGGGACCGGGATCGGACGCCCGTCGTCGCCGAGGGCGACGAAGACGACGTAGGCCGAGGCGCAATGGGTGATGACTCCAGTCCTCAGGTCCTCGGCCTCGACCCTCACGCCGACCTCGACCGAGCTCGTGCCGCTGTAGTTCACGTTGGCCTTCAGCGTGATCAGGTTGCCGATCTGCACGGGGTAGTGGAAGTCGATGCGGTCGATGGCGGCCGTGACCACGCGCGTGCGGCAGAACTGGAAGGCGCACGTGCCGGCCGCCTCGTCGATGAGCTTCATGATGACGCCGCCGTGGATGTTGCCCATGAAGTTGGCGTCGGCCGGGTTCATGAGCGAGGAGAGGACGACGCTCGTCTGGCTGCCGGCGGGGAGCGGCCCGGTCGTGGGGTGATGTGTCATGGCGTGGGGTGGTGAACGACCGGGAGGCTCAGACGTCGAAGTCGCCGGGGAGGCGCTGCCGCCGCCGGTCGCGCTGCTTGCGCTCGCCGCCGTGGCTGCGGTCGGTGCGGCGCTCGCCTTGACGGCGGTCCATGATGACGGTGATGTTGGGGTTGCCCTTGTAGTGCTCGACGAGGCGCCGGTAGGCGTCTTCGCCGAGCTCGGGCGGCACCACACAGTAGATCACGCGGAGCCTCCTTCCACGGCGCCACTGTAGCAGAAGGCGCGAGCGCGACGAAAGGGCGGCGAGGGGCCGGGCGGTGCTGCCGGCACCGCCCGGCCCCTCGCCGCGCCGACTGGCGGACGAGCGGCCTCCGGGCGCGGTCGAGGCGGCTCGGCGGCCGAAGCGGAGACCGGATCCGCACCGTTCCGGGGGCATAAGGGGGAAGGGCCGGAACCTTTCGGCTCCGACCCTTCAAGGGGGTACCGCCAGCATGAATCGGCATCCCCCGGATTTCCTTTAGCACTTCGGCGAAACGCGGCGCATCCTCTTCTGACAACGGTCGGACGGGCTCCCCGGCGAGCCGCGTCCGAGGAGCCGTCGGCGTGGTCCCCCGTCACCATGAGATCGTCGCCGCCGCCCCGGAGCGCGACCGCTACCCCGCGCGGGCCGGGTCGCGCCGGCGGGGCGGAACGCCCTCCTCTTCCGACCGCGGAGCATGCTCGTTCGTCCAGCCGCGCGGATTCCGCTTCAGTCAGCCTTGCCGGAGGCCGATGTGGAGCCATGGGCCGGTGTCGCCGCCGGCCTCGATGGAGCTCTGGGCCGGCGCCACTCGCCGCCCACGCCTGCACACGACGGAACGCTCATCCGGGCAGGCTCGGGTGCCGATAGGAGTGACAGGTGTAAGCCGTTGAGACAACAGTCGACCCATAGGGACCCGTACGAACTCGCTTGCGAGGTCGGGGCCGCGATCACCGCGAGCCTCGCGATGGACGACGTCCTGCAGACCGTGGCCCGCCTGGTGGCGACGGCGCTGGACGTCTGGGAGGTCGACCTGCACGAGTACTACCCCGAGACCGGGACGCTCGTCGGCAGCGCCATCTGGGCCGAGGAGCTGACGCCCGAGGACGAGGCGTGGCTGGGCACGATGTCCACCCTGGAGGAGCGGCCCACGTATCGGGCGACGATCGTCGACCGCAAGATCCTCGAGTCCTACATCGACGACGAGGAGGACCCCCTCGACCGGCAGCTGATGGAGCAGTGGGGCGAGCTCGCAACGATGACGGTGCCGCTCGTGTTCCAGGACGCCGTCGTCGGGTGTCTCACCCTGATCGAGAAGCGATACCCGCGACGCTTCGACGACGAAGAGCGGCGGCTCGCCGTGCTGCTCGCCGTGCCGGCGGCCACCGCCGTCCACAACGCGCGCGCCTTCCGTCGTCAGGCCGAGCAGACGCGGCACCTCACGTCGTTGCTCGACGCGGGCCGGGCCCTGGTGACGACGCTGGCCCTCGACGAGGTCCTCACGCTGGTCTCGCGCGAGGCGCGACGGGCGCTCGACAGCGATCGCTGCGCGATCTGCGAGGCCGACGCGGGGACGGGCGCGCTCGTCGAGCGCGCGACCGCGTCGCGACGAGGGCCGGCGGGTGAGGCCGACGAGCTTCACGGCTGCTGCGATCTGCGGTCGCGCGGCGTCGCGGCGGGCGCGATGCCTGACGGTGACGAGCCGCTGGTCACTGCGGCTGCGGACCCTCTGCTGGACGACGGGATGAGGGCTGCCATGGCGGTGTTCGGCGAGCGGACCCGACTCTGCGTGCCGCTCGTGTACGGCGGCGAGCGCCTCGGGCTGCTCATCCTCGGGGAGACGGAGCGCGAGCGGCGCTACACCGAGGAGGAGCTGGATCTCGCCCGCGGTCTTGCCGAACAGGCTGCCGTGGCCATCGCGCGTGCCCGGCTGTACGAGCGCGAGGGTACGCAGAACGCGCGCTTGCTGGCGCTGCTCGAGACCAGCCGCGCGGTCGCGGCGGCGCTCGACCCGGCGGAGGTCCTCGTCAATGCCCGTGTCCAGCTCGCCGAGCTGCTCGCTCTGCCTGCGGAGGACGTCGTGGTCGCCCTGCGCGCGCCCGACGGGCGCTTCGTGTCGCCCGATGAGGCGGCTGCTGCCTGGGAGGAGGCCGTCGAGGGCGGCGGCGGGCAGGTCGGACCCGCCGCCCTCGACGGCCTCGACCCGGTCACGGCTGCCGCCGTCACGTCGCTGGGGCCCGCCCAGGACACCGTCGACGACTTGACGACGCTCGTCGTGCCCCTGGTCGCCGAGCACGACGCGATCGGCTTCATCAGTCTCCGCTGCCCCGGTCCGGCGAGGGTCGGCCACGAGGAGGTCGAACTCGTTCAGGTCGTCGCCAACCAGGCGGCGGCCGCCCTCGAGAACGCGCGTCTGTACCGCGCCGTCGAGCGACAGGCGATCACCGACGGCCTCACCGGGCTCTACAACCACCGCTACTTCTACGAGCGCCTGCACGAGGAGTTCGCCCGCTCGCAGCGCTACGGGCTGCCGCTCTCGCTGCTCATCATCGACGTCGACGACTTCAAGCGCTTCAACGACCGCTACGGACACCCGGCCGGCGACCAGGTGCTCGCCGAGGTGGGCCGCGTGCTCAGCAGCCAGATCCGCCGCGGGATCGACTTCCCGGCGCGCTACGGCGGCGAGGAGTTCGCCGTCCTGCTGCCCAACACGGCGCGCGACGGCGCGCACGTCGTCGGCGCCAGGTTGGCGCGCGAGCTCGGCGAGCTCGCCAAGCGCCTGGGCGCCGAGGCTCCACCGGCCGGGAGGCCGGCGCGCGAGGTCGGTGAGCGCATCCGTACTTCGATCGCGGGCAGTGGTCTCGACGCCGTGACCGGGGCGGGGGGGGCGCACGTGACCGTGAGCATCGGCATCGCCGCCGCGCCCGGCCAGGCGGCCGCCCCGGACGAGCTCGTGCGCAACGCCGACAAGGCGCTCTACCTGGCCAAGCGCGCGGGGAAGAACCGGGTCGAGACGTTCGAGGGCTGGGGGGGCGTGTGAGCGCCGTCGATCACGCCCACCGCACCGTCTTCGAGGTCGGCGCGGCCTTGGCTGCCCAGCTCGACGTCGAGCAGGCGATCGCCGCCGTGGCCCGCGGGGTCGGCGAGGCGCTCGCCGTCGACTCGTGTGACATCAGCATGTACGACGCGGCGCGCGAAGCGCTGATCTACGCCTGCGAGTGGGGCCCCGGGGTCAGCGACGCCGAGCTGGCTTACGTGGGCACGGTCGTGACGCGCGCCGAACGGCCCGGCCGCTTCAAGGTGATCGACGAGCGCCGCCTTGTGGTCGAGTACCTCGATGACGACGGCCTCGACCCGGAGGAGCGGCGCGTCATGGAGTACTGGCACGAGCACGCCTCGATGGAGACCCCTCTCGATCTTCAACGACGAGGTCATCGGGCTGCTCGGCGTCTGCCAGACCTCGGGGCCGCGCCGCTTCACCGACGAGGAACAGGAGCTCATCCGGATGCTCGCCGTGCCGGCGGCGGTGGCGATCCACAACGCTCGCGTCTACACGGCGCGGCGCGAGGGCGCGCGCCGCCTCGAGACGCTGCTCGAGGCGAGCCGGGTCCTGAGCTCGACGCTGGAGCTCGACGAGGTGCTGGCCGAGCTCGTCCGTCAGGCCGTGACCGCCGTCGACTGCTCGCAGAGCGCGATCTACGAGTACGATGCCGTCCGCGACGCGGTCGTCTACCGGGCCCTCTGCGAGCGCACGGTCGCCCCCGGGGCCGCGCCCGACGACACACTGGGCACGGCGTACGAGCTCTCCGGGTACCCGGGCGAGCGGGCGATCCTGCAGGGCCGGCGGGTCGTCGTCGAGCACGCTTCCGACACCGACCTGCCACCCGACCGCCGCGCCTCGATGCTGGCCTGGGGAGAGCGCACCTGCCTCACGGTGCCACTGTGGCTCGGCGCCGCCCCCGTGGGCCTCATCCGCGTCTACGACATGGAGCGCGAGCGCGAGTTCACGGAGGACGAGGTCGAGCTGCTGCGCGGGCTGGCCGAGCTCGCCGCGGCGGCCATCAACACCACACGGCTCTACGACCGGCAGCGGGAGCAGAGCCGCCGGTTGCGCGACGTCGTCGACACCACGCGCGCCCTTGTCGGCACCCTGGAGACGGAGGCCGTGCTCGAGCGCGTGGCTCGCGGCAGCGAGAGCCTCATGCCCGCCGACGAGCCGCATGCGCGAGTGACCATGCTCGGCGACCCGACGGGCGACCGCGCCGGCGGCGCCGGGCGCGGCGCGCCGGGCGCGGTCGGCGTCCTCGCCCCGGTCCAGGAGACCGGGGAGGCGCGTTCGGCTCTGCACGTGCCGCTGGGCGCGAAGGGCGCCGCCCGCGGCGTCCTCGAGGTCACCGTGCCGGGCCGCCGGCGGTTCTCGGACGGCGAGGTCGAAGCGCTGCAGCTCCTCGCCAACCAGGCGGGCGTCGCCCTCGAGAACGCCCGCCTGTACCGTCGCGTGCGCGAGCAGGCGATCCGTGACGGTCTCACGGGGCTGTACAACCACCGGCACTTCCAGGAGCGCCTGCGCGACGAGTGCGCCCGCGCCCTGCGCTACGAGCTCCCGCTCTCGCTGCTCATGATCGACATCGACGACTTCAAGCGCTTCAACGACGAGTTCGGACATCAGCGCGGCGACGAGGTCCTGCGCGAGGTGGCGGCGCTGCTCAGCTCCGGCATCCGCCGCGGCATCGACCTCCCGGCGCGCTACGGCGGCGAGGAGTTCGCCGTGATCCTGCCGCACACGGCGATCGCCGGCGCCGAGGCGCTGGGGCACCGTCTGCGCGGCGAGCTGGCCGCCGCCGACCTGCCGCCGCGCGGGGCCGACGCGGCGCTCGTCGGCGAGCGCCTGCGCAGGAGCATCGCGACGAGCGCGTTCGCCGGCCGCGACGACCGACCTGCCTCGCACGTCTCGGTGAGCGTCGGCGTCGCCATGAGCGCCGCGGGCAGCCGCAGCGCCGAGGAGCTCGTCGCCGCCGCGGATCGCGCGCTCTACCGTGCCAAGCGAGCGGGCAAGGACAGGGTGGAGGTGGAGCCGGCATGAGCGCCGCCGAGCCCCTGCGCCGCGCACGCCGCGCGCTCGACGTCCTCAGGGTCGCCTCGGAGATCGGCGCGACCATCGGCGCCGAGCTGGCGCTCGACGACGTGCTGTCCAAGGTCGCCGAGCACGTCGGGCGCGTCTTCGGCGCCTCCGAGTGCGACATCTGGGAGTATCGCGCCGAAGACGACACGGTCCTCGCCGCCGGCCTCTGGGCGCGCTCCCCCACGCCCGCCGACGCGGGCTGGCTGGGGACCGTCTACGTCCTCGACAAGCCGCGCAGCTTCGTGCACGCGATCCGCGAACGACGGCCTTGGGAGCGGTCGGTCGCCGACCCCGACCTGCCGGCGTACAACCGCGGGCTGATGGAGTACTACGGCGAGAAGGCCGTCCTCTGCGTGCCGCTCATCGCCGGTGACGCCGTGATCGGCGCACTCTCGCTCATCGAGAAGGAGCGCGCGCGTCGCTTCAGCCCCGACGAGCGTGACCTGCTCACGCTGCTCGCCGTCCCCGCGGCGGTCGCGATCCAGCACGTTCGCCTGCGCCGCTCCTGGGGCGACCAGCGCGTGCGCCTGCAGTCACTGCTGGCCACCAGCCGAGCGATGTCGTCGATGGCACAGGTCGGCCCGCTCCTGGGGACGATCGCCGAAGTCGCGGGCGAAGCGCTCGGCGCCGACGAGTGCTCGATCGACATTTACGAGGAGACGACCGAGACGCTCACGGTCGCCGCCTATCACCGGAGGGACGGGGCGGCTGCAGGAGAGGACGTGCTCGGCCGCGCCTATCCGCTGGCCGAGTACGCGGCCGACCGGGCGCATCTGTTCGGCCGCGAGGTCGTCGAGGAGACACTCTCCGATCCCGCGGTCGACCCGGTCAACCGTTCCTCGATGGAGGCCAACGGTGAGAAGACCGTCCTCAGCGTGCCGCTGTGGTTCGAGGACCGGCCGATCGGCATCCTCGCCTTCTTCGCCACCGATGCCGAGCGGCACTTCGACGCCGCCGAGATCGAGCTGGCCCGCGCCCTCGGCGAGCAGGCCGCGGCGGCGATCCACCGCGCCCAGCTCCTCGAGCGGAGCGAGGCGCAGAACAACCGCCTCGACCTGCTCCTCCAGTCGACGCGGGCGATCACCTCGAGCGTCGACCTCGAGGTCGTCCTGCGTACCGTCGCGCGCACCACCTGCGAGGCGCTGGGCTGCGAGCAGTGCCAGATCCAATCCTACGATGCCGCGACGCAGAGCGTGACGGTGAGCGGCCACTACCAGCGCCGCCCCGACCCGGTCGCCCGGGAGAGCTTCGGCAAGACGTTCTCGCTCGCCGACGAGCCGGACGAGCTCGAGATGCTCGAGCGCAAGCTGACGGTGGAGCAGCAGCTCTCGGACCCCGCGCTCCCCGAGTCGACGCGCGAGAGCATGCAGCGGTTCGGTGACAGGACCTACCTGAACGTGCCGCTCGTCTTCAACGACGAGCCCATCGGTCTGCTCGTGCTCGTCGAGCGCGAGCGCGAGCGGCACTTCGCCCCCGACGAGCTGGCTCTCGCGCAGGCGCTCGGCGAGCAGGCCGCGAGCGCCATCGAGCACGCCCGGCTCTACAGGGCCGTCCAGGAGCAGGCCAGCACCGACGGGCTCACGGGGCTGTTCAATCATCGCTACTTCTACGAGCGCCTGGGGCAGGAGGTCGCGCGGGCGCGCCGCTATGCGAGCCCCGTCTCGCTCCTGATGATCGACATCGACGACTTCAAGGGATTCAACGACCGCTTCGGCCACGTCATGGGCGACGAGGTGCTGCGCGGCGTCGCCGAGATCCTCACCACACAGCTCCGGCGCGGTGTCGATCTGGCGGCGCGGTACGGCGGCGAGGAGTTCGCCGTGATCCTCCCCAACACGCCGCTCGCCGGCGGCGGGGGGCAGCAACCCGGCACGGCGGTGGGCGCCGGCGACGACGTGCCGGCGCCGGGCCATCTCGACGGCGCGGTAGCGGTCGCCGAGCGCATCCGCCGCGAGGTGGAGGCGGGGTCGCTGCTGGCGAAGGGACGCACGGGCCGGCTCACGGTCAGCGTCGGTGTCGCCGCGTTCCCGCGGCCCGCCGGCGACGTCGACCGCCTCGTCCGGTACGCGGACGAGGCGCTGTACGCCGCCAAGCGCGGCGGCAAGAACCGCGTCGAGGTCTACTCGGGAGGGATCAGGTGACCCGCGAGCCGCTTGTCGAGCCCGGCGCGGGCCACGCCGCTCCCGACCTGCCGGCGATGTTACAGACCGTGACCCAGGCGGTCGGCGCGGCGCTGGGCGCCTGGTGGGTCGAGCTCTGGACCTTCGCGCCCGAGCAGGACACCATCGCCTGCCGGGCGTTCTGGGCATGCGAAGATGCCGGCGATCTCGGCAGGGACCGGGTGGGCACCGTGATCGGATTGACGCAGAGCAACGACCTCCGCCGGCTCATCCTCACCGGGCGCCCGACGGTCCGCCGCGTCGACGACCCCGAGGTAGCCGGCGGTCGAGCGTGAGACCCTGAAGGCCGAGGGCTGCCGCATCCGGGTCGACTACCCGCTCATCCTGCACGACCGGATCCTCGGGATCCTCAGCGTGGCCGACGCTCGCGACGACCGCCTCGTCAGCGCGGCCGACGAGTCGCGGCTCGGCCGTTTCTGTCACCTCGCGGCCTCGGCCCTCGACGCGGTCGTCGCCGTCGAGCGCCAGGAGGAGCGCATGCGCCGGCTCGTGGCGCTCCTCGACCCCGAGCGTTCCGTGGCCGCGACCCTCAGGGTGCGCGAGGCCGTGGACCGGGTGAGGGCCGACATCGCCAGCGTCCTGCCGGGTGTCGAGCTCGAGATCGAGGTCTACGTGCGGCGCGACGACGGTACGTTCGGGAAGGCTGTGACCGACGGCGCCGAGTCGTGCGCCGACGGCGCCGGCGCCGTGTGGCGGCCCGACGCCCTCGCGCGTCAGGCCGTCGAGCGCCAGCGGGTGGAGCAGGCTCGCCCCGACGCCGGGACGACGCGTCTCATCGTGCCGATGGTCGTCGACGGCTCCGTGACCGGCTGCCTCGACCTCGCCGGCAGGATCGCCCGCCGCTTCCGTGAGGAGGAGGTCGAACTCGTCGGCCTGCTCGCAGGTCAGGTCGCCGTGGCGCTGCGCAACGCGCGCGTCTTTCGTGTCCTCGAGAACCGCTCGGCGACCGACGGCCTGACGGGGCTGTACAGCAGCTGGTACTTCGTCGAGCGGCTCGCCGCCGAGGTCGCCCGCGCGAGCCGCTACAAGGCGCCTCTGGCGCTGATGCTGGCGGAGCTCGACGACGCCGACCGGTTCTGCGGCGAGGGCCGCCTCGGCCTCGACGAGGTCGTGCGCGCCACGGCGCGTCTCGTCCGCGGCTGCCTGCGCGACAAGGTGGACGTCGCCTGCTACCAGGGGAGCGGGCGCTTCGCCGTCATGCTCCCCAACACGCCGGCCCTCGGCGGGCACGCCGGCACCGTGGCGGAGCGGGTGCGGACGACGGTCGAGGGGACCGCCCTGCGGAGCGACGAGTCGGCGCGCGTCGAGCGCTGCACGGTGAGCATCGCGGTGGCGGGCTTCCCCGCGAACGCGGAGGACGCCGAGGAGCTCGCCGCCGTCGCCGAGGCCGCCCTGGCGGCGGCGCGCCGGGCCGGCGGGAACCGGATCGTCGCCGCGGGCGAGGCCTGAGAGCCTCGAAGTCTCAGTCGGCGGTCAGCGCCGACAGGACGTCGAGCTCGCCGGGGTCGCCGGCGAGGACCATCGCCGCGGCGCCCTCGACGCGCCCCGTCATGCCGGCGACGAAGTGCCGCGCGGCGAGCAGGCGACGGGCGTCGCGCTGGGCGTCGCGCACCAGCAGGTAGCCGCAGATCACGTCGATCGCCATCTCGACGAGACGACGCGCGTGGTAGTCGCGGAAGCGCGCGTCGTCGAGCTCGCGCACGCGCGCGACGGCGGCCTGGAGGCGGGCGCGGGCGGCGCGGACGCGCTCGAAGAGCTCGGGGGTCGCGCCGTGCTCGCCCGCCTCGTACTCGTCGAGCCGGCCGGCGAGTGTCCCCGAGAGCACCCCGCCGATCGCGGCGACGACCTGCAGCTGCGTCGTCCCTTCGTAGATGTTGGTGATGCGCGCGTCGCGGCTGTGGCGCTCGACGGCGAAGTCGCGCATGTAGCCCGAGCCGCCGTGCACCTGCAGCGAGTCGTAGGTGACCTGGTTCGCCATCTCCGTGCAGCAGGCCTTGGCCAGCGGCGTGTAGAGCCCGGCGAGGCGGTTCATGCGCTTGAGCTCGGCACGCAGCTCCTTGAGCGTCGCGGCGGGGTCGTCGACGGGGACGGGCGGGAGGCCGCCGCCCGGCGGCCGGCCGCGGCCGTCGGCTTCGGCCGCCCCCGTCGTGCCAGGGCCCGCCGCCTCGCCGCCGCGTCCGCCGGTCGCGTCCCCGCTGCCTGTCACTCCGTTCTCCTGCAGCCGTTGCACCTGCGCGATGCGGTGCTCGAGGCCTTCCTTGAGGTCGACGATGAGGGCGGTCTCGTAGAGCAGGGCGCGCGCCGCCTCGATGCTCACCTTCATGTCGGCGAGCAGCGCCTTGACGGCGGTCAGCTCGGCGATCGGCGCGCCGAACTGCACGCGCTCGTTGGCGTACTTCGCCGCCGCCCGGTACGCCGCCTCGGCGATGCCCTGCGCCTGGGCGGCGATCGCCAGGCGGGCGCCGTTCATCAGGGCCATGACGTAGGTCGTGAGGCCGCGCCGGCGCTCGCCCACGAGCACCGCCGGCGCCTCGTCGAACTGCAGCTCGCAGGTCGGGGAACCGTGGATGCCGAGCTTGTCCTCGAGGCGGCGGATGCGCATGTGCTCGTCGCGCTCGTAGAGGAACATCGAGAGGCCGCGGCCGTCGGTCGTGCCCTCCTCGCTGCGCGCCAGCACGAGCGAGACCTGGCCGCAGCCGTTGGTGATGAAGCGCTTCACGCCGTTGAGGCGCCAGACGCCGTCCTCGCCGAGGGTCGCCTTGAGCTGCACGTTCTGCAGGTCGCTGCCGGCCTCGGGCTCGGTGAGCGCCATCGACCCGGTCACCTCGCCGCTGGCGAAGCGCGGCAGGTAGGCCTCCTTGAGCTCCTCCGAGGCGAACTTGTTGACCGTCTCGGAGATGTCCTGGAGGCCGAAGATGTTCATCAGCGCGGGGTCGGCGCGCGAGATCATCTCGACGATCATCACCGACACGGCGACGGGGAAGTTGAGGCCGCCGTAGCGCCGCGGCAGGGTGATGCCCATGAGGTCTGCCTGACGGAGGCGCTCGAGCGACTCGCTGATGCCGCCGGCGTAGCAGACCTCGCCGCCGACGAGGGCCGAGCCCTCGCGGTCGACGGCCTCGGCCCGTGGGGCGACGAACTCGCCGGCGATGTCGCCGGCGATGGCGAGGGCGCGCTCGTACGAGTCGAGGGCGTCCTCGAAGTCGCGCGGGGCGTAGGCGAAGTCGCGCGCCTGCGCGTACTCGTCCTCGCGCAGCGCGACGATGCGCGACAGGTCGAGGCGGCGCAGCGTGGCGCCGAGGTCGGCGTTGTCGGTGAAGAAGTTGCTCACCCCGTCCCCTTCTTCCTGTAGGCGCGGATCAGCAGGGGGATGACCTTGTGGAGGTCGCCGACGATCGCCGTAGTGGGCGACCGAGAAGATGGGCGCGCCGGGGTCGGAGTTGATGGCGAGGATGCGCGCCGACTGGTCCATGCCGGCGCGGTGCTGCACCGAGCCCGAGATGCCGCAGGCGATGTAGAGCTTGGGGCGGACGGTGACGCCGGTCTGGCCGACCTGGTGGTCGTGGTCGATCCAGCCGGCGTCGACGGCGGCGCGCGAGGCGCCGACGACGCCGCCCAAGCGTGCGGGCGAGCTCCTCGACGAGGGCGAAGCCCTCGCGCGAGCCGACGCCGACGCCGCCGGAGACGACGATGCGCGCGCCCTTGAGGTCGACGGACTTCTCCTCCTGCGCGCGGCGCACGATGCGCACGGCGAAGTCGGTGTCGTCGAGGAGGATGGGGCCGTCGGTGGAGGCGGCCGTCGTCGCGGTGTCGCCCGCGGAGGCGGTGTCGGCGGCCGTGGCCGCAGAGCCCGCGGCCGGCGTCGCCGACCCGTCGCCGCGCGCGACGGCGACCTCGACGATCTCGCCCGTCCGCGACTCGTCCGCCTCCGGCATGACCATGACGCCCTCGCGCACGGTCGCCATCTGCGGCACGTGCTCGGGGCTCACGATGGTGGCGATGATGTTGCCGCCGAAGGCGGGGCGGATCTGGTAGAGCAGGTCCTTCGTGACGACGCCCTTCAGCTCGAGGTCGCCGATGCGCAGGTCGGTGCAGTCGGCGGTGAGGCCGGTGCGCAGGGTGCTGGCGACGCGGGGGCCGAGGTCGCGGCCGGTGGTCGTGGCGCCGTAGAGGACGATCTGCGGCCGGTGACGTCGCACGAGACCGGCGACGAGGCGCGTGTACGGCAGCGCCAGGTACTGCGCGAGGTCGTCGTGGTCGGCGAGGTAGACGGTGTCGGCGCCGCGGGCGACGAGGGCGGGCGCGAGGGCCCTCACGGGCTCGCCCGCCCCGGCCACCACGGCGCCGACCTTCACGCCGAGCCGGTCGGCGAGCTCGCGGGCGCGGCCGAGCAGCTCGAGGCTGACCTCGGCCGCGACGCCGTCGCGCTGCTCGACGAAGACCCAGACGTCGCCGGCGCCCGGGCCGTGGCCGAAGGCCGGCGGCCGGCGCCGGGCCGACTGCGGGCGTCGCCCCCGCGGGCGGCGTCGTCTGCTCCGGCCCGTCAGCCAAGGATGTGCTCCTCGATCAGCTCGTGCACGAGCTCGGCGATGCCGTCCTCGGTGGCCTCGACCATGCGCGCCTCGCTCTGCGCGAGGACGACGCTCTCGATCTCCTTGACGCGCGTGGGCGAGCCGCGCAGCCCGACCAGCTCGCGCTCGGCGTCGATGGCGGCGTGGTCCCACTGGACGACCTTGGCGCGGCAGACCGGCCGTCCGCCGCGGTCGAGCATGCAGACCTGGGCCTCGTCGGCCTCCGGGTCGAGGTAGGTGTCGTCGTAGCCGGGCAGCGCCTCGGCGGCGATGTCCTTGTAGACCATGGCGAGCTTGACGCTCGGCGGCCGCGGGTCGTTGGCCTCGGAGGTGATCGTCAGCAGCGCCGGGAGCGAGCTCTCGAGCGTCTCGAAGCCGCCCTCGACCGAACGCGTGGCGACGATGCGGCCGCGGCGGGCGACGTCGTCGCCTTGGGCCGTGTCGTCGCCGGCGGCCGCGTCACTGGGTTCGCGGCCGACGACCTCGTCGATGCGGCTCACGCAGGTGATCTGCGGCACGCCCAGCTTCTCGGCCGTCTGCGGCCCGACCTGGGCGGTGTCGCCGTCGATCGCCTGCCGGCCGCAGAGCACGAGGTCGAAGGCGCCGGCCTTCTTCACCGCCTGCGCGAGCGCGTAGCTCGTCGCCAGCGTGTCGGCGCCGGCGAACGCCTTGTCGGTGAGCAGGATGACCTCGTCGGCCCCACGGAAGAGCGACTCGCGCAACACGCCGACGGCGGCCGGCGGGCCCATCGTGATGACGGTCACGCGCCCGCCGTGGCGGTCCTTCAGCTTGAGCGCCTCTTCGAGTGCGTTGAGGTCCTCGGGGTTGAAGACCGTCGGCAGGGCGGCACGGTTGATGGTGCCGTCCTCCTTCATCGCCTCTCCGGTCACGTTGGCCGTGTCCGGGACCTGCTTGACGAGGACGACGAGGCGCAGGGGGCGGGACGCGCGGTTGTCAACGGGCGGGTTCACGAGGGCGAAACGCTACCAGATGGGGCGGAAGGCGGCAAAAGGGGACCTCCCGCATTTCTCGCCATGACGAAGCCATGACACTGGCGGCGCACACTCATGACACGCTTTCCGGAGGATGGCTGCGCCGCGAGATCGGGGAGTCACAGGGAGGTGGGCGTTGAGCGGGACGAGTGGAACGGTACCCATGACCGATGTGCCGGCGATAGGAGCTGACGCACCGACGGGCGCCGCGGCGGGGCCGGTCGCTGTCGCAACGCCTCTCATGCGGGCGCTGTCGTGGCGTAGCATGGCGATGGCGTCAGGAAGGGGTCGGGGATTGGGCGTCACGGTTCTGCTGGTCGAGGACGAGCACAGTATCGGTGCCCTCGTGCGCACGTACCTGGAACGCGACGGACACCCCGTGGTGCTGGGCGCGCAGCGGCGAGGCCCTTGCCGAGCTCCTCCGGCATGCCGCATCGGCATGGTCGTGCTCGACGTCGGCCTGCCCGGGGTCGACGGCTTCGAGGTAGTGCGCACGGTGCGATCTCGTACGTTGTTCTCGCCCACTGACTCCGCGTCGTCTTCCGGGCTTCTGCACCCTCGAGGATGGAG
The DNA here is from genome assembly GCA_963814545.1 of uncultured Thermoleophilia bacterium. Taxonomy (GTDB): domain Bacteria; phylum Actinomycetota; class Thermoleophilia; order UBA2241; family UBA2241; genus UBA2241. The sequence goes on from CAWFDC010000010.1 coordinate 105,828, forward strand.
CAGTGGCCACCTCTCCTCCGGGCGACCGCTCTGGAGTCCTTCGCACACCACGTCACCGGACGCTAACGGCACGCGGCGCCGGCAGGCCGCCACGTGATGCTAGATTCTCTTGGGGATGGCGGTGCCGGCATGGGGGACGATGATCATCGCGGTCGCGGGGACCATGCGGCGGTTCGCTTCGAACCGCTGCCCACCAAGCTGCGCCCGCCGCACACTCCACCGGCCGCGGTCTTCCGCGCCGCGCTGGTCGAATCCCTCATGCACGCTCGCGAACCGCTCGCGATCGTCGAGGCCCCCGCCGGCTACGGCAAGAGTACCTTGCTGGCGCAATGGGCCGCGGCGGCTGAGTCCCAGTGCGCCTGGCTCCAGCTTGACACGACCGAGAACGACCCTCTCGGCCTCCTCAGGTACCTGACTGCAGCCCTGGGACCGGTCGCGCCCATCGACCCGGGGCTCCTCGACCTCCTCGAGCTGCGCTCGCCGCCGGTCGAGGAGCGCATCCTGCCGGGGCTCGCGTCGGCGATCGCCGCCGCGAGCCCGTTCCTCCTCGTGCTCGACGACGGTCACCACGTCGACAGCGCGACCTGCTGGCGCTACATCGGCGTGCTGTCTGGAGGAGATCCCCAGCGGCGCGCACATAGCGATCGGAACGCGGCACACGCCGCCGCTGCCGCTCGCCCGACTACGCGCCGCCGGCCGCGTGACCGTCCTCCGCGTCGACGACCTGCGCATGGCCGGCGTCGAGGCGCGCTCACTACTCCAGGCGCTCGGCTGCGACGTCGGAGGCGACGAGGTCGGTGACCTCGTGGAGGCGACGGAAGGCTGGCCGATCGGCCTGACGCTGGCAGGCCTCGCAGGCCGCGGGGCGGACAGGTGCGACATCGCGCCCACTGCGAAGGCCGTCCGCCGCGTTCAGGGCGACCAGCACGACATCGCCGCCTACCTCACGTCCGAGGTCCTTCACCGTCAGGCTGATCATGTGCAGGACTTCATGATCCGCACGGCGATCCTCGACCAGATGTCGGCGCCGCTGTGTCGAGCGGTGACCCTCCGTGACGACGCCCAGGACCTCGTTGAGCGGCTCGTGCGTGGGAACCTCTTCGTCCTGGGACTCGACGACCGTGACGAGTGGTACCGATACCACCACCTCTTCGGCGAACTCCTGAAGGCCGAGCTCGAGCGTCGCGAGCCCGACGACGTGGCCGAACTGCATCGTCGTGCCGCAGAGTGGTTCCGCACGCACGGTGACGGCGACCGCGCGGTGCGCCACGGACTGGCCGCCGGCGAGGGTGAGGCCTTCGTGGATCTGGCGGCGCAGACGTGCGATGCGCACCTCATGGGTGGACAGGCAGAACTCGCTCGCCAGCTGTTCGCGTGCCTTCCCGACGATCTCATCAAGGACAGCCCGATTCTTCAGATGACGGCGGCGATGCTCGCCGTGAGCGTGTCCGACGATCGCGTCACACGCTGGGCCCGCGCCGGCCTCGCAGCCGCGGTCGGCGACGAGCCCACGCCGCTCGGCGGCGCCTCGATGCATCAGTGGCAGCTGGTCTACAGAGCCGTCCTGGGCCTGGACGGCGTGACGCGCATGCGCGAGGACGCGGCCCTGGCCTACGGGCTCGAGTTCGCCGAGGACCCGAGCTGGTCGTTGTTTGCAGCCAGGGTCTACGCCCGGGCGCTGTACATGACGGGCGCGTCGCGCAAAGCCGAACAGGTGCTTCGCAAGGCTCTGCCGTTGTCCACGCACGACCGCGACGAGGAATCGTTCATCCTCGCTCTGCTGATACTCGTGGCTGCCGACCAGGACCGCTGGGATGAGATCGTGGAGTTCGACGCACGTCTCTCGGACCTGGCCGTCCCTCAGCAGGGGCCGATCCTGCTCGCCCGTGCCCGCGTCCTCGCGCATCGCGGAGACCCGGCCCTCCCCGCCTACGTCGAGCGCGCCGCGAGAGAGCTGGAGGCCAACTTCGGCGCTCTGCACTACAACGCGCTGCACAACGCGGTCGTCTTCGCCGAGTCGCTCCTCGAGTACGGCGACGCCGAGGCCGCCGAGGCCTGGGCGGCCCGCGCCGAGACGATCCTCGGGCGCTATCCGGACGCCGGCATCCTGCGGGGGCGCACGGCGCGGCTGCGCGAGGCGCTCGAACAACGGCGGATGACGCAGCCGCTCACCGCCGCCGAGCGACGCGTCCTGAACCTGCTGCCGACGCGTCTGACCGCAAAGCAGATGGCGGCGCGGCTGTTCGTCACCACGAACACCGTCAAGACGCACATGCGCCACCTGTACGCGAAGCTCGACGTCACAACGCGCGATGCGGCGGTCGAGCGGTCGCGCGAGCTGGGGCTGCTGCGGCCCTCCGACGAGCGCTGAGCGCCGCGCCGCGGCCGCCGCTTCACGCGTCGCCCCCGCGGTGACCGCCGACGCCTTCACCGACCGGGCGCCCTCACGGTGGCTCGCCGCTCCTGCCGGCGAAATCACACGATTGGTGTGATGCGCCGCGCGCTCGACCCCTCGAAACTGAGGGCGACTCGTCGGATCCGGCCGCTCTGGTGGAAGAGGCCCCACTCAGTGGGCGGTCACGAAAGGAGAGGTGATGGATCTCAGCGACTGCATCGAGTTCGCCACCGAGCACCCGATCTGCTTTCTCGGCACGGAGGACGGGGCCCAGGCCCGGGTGCGAGCCTTCCTCTTGTGGTTCGCCGACCCACGCGGCTTCTACTTCATGACGATGTCGCCCAAGGCCTTCAGTGGCCAGTTGCACGCCGACCCCAACGTTGAGGTCTGCTTCTACAATGGGGCGACCGAGCTGCCCGAGGCGAAGCAGATGCGGGTCACCGGCGCCGTGGAGTTCGTCAACGACCCGGACCTGACCCACAAGGTAGCCCAAGAAAGGGCCGCCCTCGAGGGCATCATCGGGCGCCCGCTCGAGCCCATCACCGAGGTATTCCGCATCGCGCACGGCGAGGCGCACTTCTGGACACTCATGGACATTCTGAAGGAGCCGGAGATCGAGCGCATCCGCTTCTGACGGCCACGAGTCGGCGCCGGCGCGGCGCGCGCCGGCCCCTCGGGGCAGCGGCCGGGGGATGGAGACGTGATGACTGACGGACCCGATGCGCACGACGAGCGCGAGCAGCTCGAGCGCGTCATCTCGGCCTTGGAGGCACAACGTGCCCTTCTCGGCGACGGCGTGGTCGACAGCGCGCTCGCCCCACTGCGCGAACGTCTGGCCGCCGGCGAGCACGGACCGCCGTCCTCGATGGAGGGCGAGCGCAAGCTGGTCACGGTCATGTTCGCCGACCTCTCCGGGTTCACGGCGCTCTCCGAGGCGCTCGACCCCGAACTCGTCCGCGACATCGTCAACCGGTGCTTCAATGCCTTGGTCCCAGTCGTCGAGCGCTACGGCGGCACGGTGGACAAGTTCATCGGCGACGAGATCATGGCGCTCTTCGGTGCGCCGCTGGCTCACGAGAACGACGCCGAGCGAGCTTTGCGCGCCGCACTGGACATGAAGGAGGTCATGGCGGGATTCGCGGCCGCCGAACACGTAGGTCTCGGCATGCATATCGGCGTGAACAGCGGCACGGTGGTCACCGGCGGCCTTGGCTCCGACGGCCGTGAGCAGTATTCGGTCATGGGCGACACCGTGAACCTGGCGTCCCGTCTGGCGAACGCCGCCTCGGAGGGCGAGATCCTCGTCGGCCCCGCCACATGCCGGCTCACGGCGCTGCTCTTCGACTTCGACGCGCTTCCGCCGATGGCGGTCAAAGGCAAGGCGGAACCCGTGGCCGTCGCACGCCTCAGAGGCGTCCGCGCCGGAATGAGCACGAGCCACGGCGTGGCCGGCCTGGCCTCGCCGCTCGTCGGTCGCGACGCCGAGCTCGAGGAGCTGCTCGCCGCGGTCAGGGAACTCGAGACCGGGACCGGCGGCATCCTGGCCGTGGCGGGCGAGCCGGGTATCGGCAAGAGCCGGCTGGTCGCCGAAGTGCGCCAGCGCACAGAGGCCGACGCGCGGTGGATCGAAGGACGCGCGCAATCGCATACGGAGAGCATGAGCTACCGGGTGGTGCGCAGCCTGTTGTCCGGTTTCATCGGCCTGTGTCCGGACGCGGCGCCGGCCACGCTCGACCGAGCGCTTCAGGAAGCGCTGCAGTCCCTCTTCGGCGAGACGGCGGCGCGCGAGGACGTGTACCCATACCTGGCTCGCCTCTGCGACCTGTCCCTCGACGGGTCCGCCCAAGAGCGCCTGTCCCGCTTCTCGCCGGAGGCGCTGCGCGGGCACATGACCCGCGCGTTCACGGACCTCGTGACGGCGCTCTGCGCGCACGGCCCTGTGGTCCTGGTCTGGGAGGACCTCCACTGGGCCGACCCGTCCTCGCTCGGACTCCTGGAGACGCTCTTCCCCCTTACCTCCCGGGAGCCTTTGCTGCTGCTTCTCGCCTTCCGCCCCCAGGAGGGCGAGGCACTGGAGTGGTATCGCCGGGTGGCCGGAGAGCCCGGCGACACCCGCACCCCGCGCGCCCGCATGTTGGAGCTGGCGCCGCTCACCGAGAGCGACAGCCGTCAGTTGGTCGAGAACCTCCTCAGGGTCGAGGATCTGCCGGCCTCGACGCGTCGCGTGATCCTCACCAAGGCGGAGGGCAACCCGTTCTTCCTGGAAGAGCTGCTGCGCTCCCTCATCGACAGTGGTCTCCTCTTGCTGCGCGGCGACCGCATCGTGGCGACGAAGGCGATCGAGGCTGTCGACGTGCCGGACACGCTCCAGGGGGTCATCTCGGCGCGCATCGACCGCCTGCCTGCCGACGACAAGCGGACCCTGCAGACGGCCGCCGTCATCGGCCGCGTGTTCCAGGAGCCGGTGCTGGCCTGGCTGATGGAGCGAGACGGCGTGCACGGACAAGTTCCCGTACACCTGGCGGAGCTCCAGCATCGCGAGCTCGTGCGGCGACGCACAGATCTGGAACTGATCTTCAAACACGCGATCACGCAGGACGTCACGTACCACAGCCTCCTCGTCTCGCGACGCGCGCAACTCCACCGCTCGACCGCCGAAGCCATCGAGGCGTTGTTCCCGGGTCGACTCGACGAGCTCTCGGGCACGCTCGCCCACCACTACGGCAAAGCAGGCGTGGCGGCCAAGGCCCTGCAGTATCTCGTCGTGGCGGCGGAACGTGCCGCCGCCACGTTCTCGAACGCTGAAGCGATCGCCTACTACCGGGCCGCGCTGGAGACGGCGCCGCAGGCCGGTCGGCGAACGACGGGAGACCTTCGTGAGCGCCTGGGCCGGCTCCTCGCGACGACCGGCGAGCACGTGCAGGCCAGGGCCGAGTTCACGGCCGCCATGGCCTCGCAACCCGACGACGACGCCATCACGACGGCCCGGCTCCATCGCCTCACAGCAAAGACGTGGGTGGCAGAGCGCCGCTTCGACGAGGCGGTGCGGGAGTTCACCGAGGCCGAGCAGGCCCTGGGCGAGCGTACGCCGGAGTCCGATATTGCCTGGTGGCAGGAGTGGGTGGAGATCCAGGGGGATCGCACGTGGTTGTGCTACTGGGACAACCGCGTCGAACAGATGGCGCAGCTGGTGGCGGACGTGCGACCCATCGTCGAACGCGTCGGAACGGCGATGCAGCGCGGCGCCTTCTTCAACGCTCTGCTGCTCTCGGAGCTGCGGCGGACACGCTACGTAGTCAGCGACGACATGCTCGGCCACGCTCGAGCGTACGTCGCCGCCCAGCAGGACGTCGGCGATCCCGGCGAGTCCGCGGTGGCGCACTTCATGAGCGGATTCGCACATCTGTGGTACGGCGACCTCACGACCGCTGAGCGGGAATGCCAGTCCGGTCTCGTGTTGGCCGAGCAGACCGGAGACGTGACGACCGGAGCACGCTGTCTCACGTATCTCACGGTGGCCGCCCGCAAGCGTGGACTGACAGATCAGGTCCGCGTTCTCGCCGCTCAGAGCCTCACGGCGGCTGTCGCCGCTCACATGCCCGAGTACGTGGCCACGGCTCAAGCGAATCTGGCGTGGGTCGCCTGGCGAGAAGACCGCCTCGACGACTGCGAGTCAAAGGCTCACAGCGCGCTGGAGCAGTGGGCTCAGCTTCCCGCGGGCCACGCGAGCGCCGCGTTCCAGTGGACGGCGTTGTGGCCGTTGATCGGCGTGTGCCTCGTTCAGGGACGGGCCGACGACGCGATGACCCACGCGACAGAGCTCCTCGCTCCCACACTCATGCGTCTTCCTGCAGGCATCGAGGAGCGCCTCTCCGCGGCCGTCGAGTGTTGGGAGCGGGACGACCGCGCCGCGACCGCGGATCTCCTGGAGGAAGCGTTTGCCGAAGCCGGGCGGGCCGGTTGGGTCTGATCGCGCAGAGGTGCCCGGCGCGGGCCAACGCGGGCCCGTCCACACTGCTCGCCGGCGGCGATCTCACCCGAACCGGGTGAGGCGCGAACACGCCCGCCGACCGTAAGGTGCACCGTGAGAACGCGAAGCCGTGCGGTCGGCCCTACCGGCGACGTACCTCCGCCTCTCGCCGGGGCGGTGACGGCGTACGCCGAGCAGAGCCGATGCGACGGCCAGGGAAGGGATCCGCCTCAGTCGTCTTCGAGCGCTGAGGCCTGAAAGGGGGAGCCATGGCTCGACACAGGATCATGCTCACGATCGTCGCTCTGGCGGTGCTCACCATCTGCACCGCGACGGCCCCGGCCACGGCGCTCGGGGCGGGCTACACGGCGGAGAACCTCGAGCTGGTCACCGTCGACGAGGATTCCTTCTGGAACTACGACTACGACAAGGGTTCGTCTCTCGCGTACCCGGACCCCGCCGTCATCGGGCACAACGACTGGCCGGTGACGATCGTCTTCACGGGCAAAGCCACGGTGAGCAAGGTGCGGACCATCATCAAGTCGTGGCTGCCGTCGATCGGCTCGAACATGTACGCCCGGCTCAGCGACACCACCGGTGTCTGGGAGTGGCGCGGCGATGCCGGCCGCAAGCAGAGCACCTGGTACTGGTCCGGTTTCAGGCTGGTGGCGCGTACGCAGGTGCTCCACATCAGGCTGTATGCGCACAACGGCGACCGGAGCCACAACGCCACCTGGGGCGACTACGTGCTCTGCACGACGCACTTCGACAACAACGAGTACGGGCAGACGCCCGGCGTGGCGACGTGGTACGGCATGAGCGAGAACGCCGCCGGCATGGTCGACGACTGGTTCGCCGGTCGCGGCTACCGCGTCACTCGGGACAGCTACGACCTCGGCAACCTCGAGGGTGACGGCGTGACGGGGCGACCGGACGTCGCCAGCGCCTCACACATCTGGCAGTGCGACGGGAAGGCGAGCCTGATCTACATCCCGTGAGGACGATCGCGGCGCGAGCCGCGTGAGCGCGAATGCAGGGCGGGGCGGCGTGAGCCGCCCCGCCTTCCACTTCAAGCGCATCCCTGCCAGGCGCTCGCCGAGCGGACGCGGTCCTTGCGCGCGGCGGGAGGCCCCGATCGTCAACTCTCGAATCCCCGGCGGCCATGGTCATCGGCCGCGATTCCTGATAGTATGCAAAGCGCAACCTCAGTGTACGATTTACATACCTAGGGACGTGGTGTGGCCGGTCTCTTCCCGAGGACGCTGAGTGCGGCGCTCCGGCGCGTCGCGGGTCCGTACCCCGTGGTCTACCTCACCGGACCGCGGCAGTCGGGCAAGACCACGCTGGCGTGCGCCACCTTCCCGGACTTCGCTTACGTCAATCTGGAGGATCTGCAGCGTCGCGCGGCGATCAAGGAGGATCCGCACGGCTTTCTGAGGAGCGTGGCCGGAGAGGCGGGAGTGATCGTCGACGAGGCGCAGCGCGTGCCCGAACTCTTCTCGTATCTTCAGCAGGTGGTCGACGAGCGTCGCGCCGGCCCGTTCGTGCTCACGGGGTCACAGCAGTTTCTGCTCGGCGCCCAGATCTCGCAGTCGCTGGCGGGGCGTGCCGCCGTGCTGGAGTTGCTGCCGTTTTCGGCGGCCGAGCTGTGGCGGCGTCCGGCGCTGGCGCCGGACGCGTGGGCGGAGGCCGCACCCTTCGCCAGTGGCGCCGGCGTGGCGCCGGCGACCGCGCCCGGCTCGCTCGACGACGTGCTCTTCGCCGGCATGTACCCGGCCATCCATGATCGCGGCCTCGAGCCGTCGCCGTGGCTGGACTCGTACCTCACCACCTACGTGGAGCGCGATGCGCGTCTGGCTGGCGCCATCGGCGACCTCGCGAGCTTCGCGCGCTTTGTCGGCCTGTGCGCCGGCCGCTCCGGTCAGGTGGTCAACCTCACGTCGCTGGGCAGCGATGCCGGCGTGAGCCGCGTGACGGTGTCGCGCTGGCTCTCCATCCTGTCCGCGTCGTACATCGTCACGATGCTGCGGCCTCACCACGAGAACTTCTCGCGCCGTCTGGTGAAGACGTCCAAGCTCTACTTCCTGGACACAGGGCTGATGTGCGCCCTGCTCGGCGTGCGTACGGCCGCCGACTTGCGCGTGCACCCTTTGCGCGGCGCCGTGTTCGAGACGTTCGTGGTGTCGGAGCTCATCAAGCTGTTTGTGCACCACGGGGAGCGCCCGCCCCTGTACTTCTGGCGCGACAGCAACGGCCGCGAGGTGGATGTCCTGCTCGACCTCGGGACGAGCAGGGTGCCGGTCGAGGCGAAGGCGGGAATGACCGTGGCCGCGGATGCGTTTCGCGGCCTGGAGAACTACCAGCGGCTGGCGGCGAGCGCCGCGGAGCGCGCTGCCGCCGAGGGGCGACCCGGCTATCTCACGCGCCGATCGGTGCTGGTCTACGGCGGCGACGAGTGGTACGAGCGGCGCGGCCACGACGTGAGGCCGTGGTGGGCGTGCACGTAGGCGAGGGACGGAGACCGCGATGACGGTCTGCGCGGCGTGCGGCGCCGAGAACCCCGACGACGCCAGGTTCTGCATGTCGTGCGGGGCGGCGCTCGCGGCCCCGTCGCCGATCGCCGAGGAGCGCAAGGTCGTCACCACGCTGTTCTGCGACCTCGTCGGCTTCACGGCGATGAGCGACGCCGCCGACCCTGAGGACGTGGCCGCCGTGCTCGGTCGCTATCATGAGGCTGCGCGCAAGCTGATCGAGTCCCACGGCGGCACCGTGGAGAAGTTCATCGGTGACGCCGTGGTCGGCGTCTTCGGCGTGCCCGCCGTGCACGATGACGACCCCGAGCGCGCCGTCCGCACCGGCTTGCGCCTGCTCGAAGCCTTGGGCGGCCTGACCCGTCCCGACGGCACGGCTCTCGAGGCGCGCTGCGGTGTCAACACCGGCGAGGCCCTCGTGCGTCTCGACGTCGACCCTCTCTCCGGCCGCGGCTTCCTCACCGGCGACGCCGTCAACGTGGCGGCGCGGCTGCAGGCAGCCGCGCCGCCCAACGGCGTCGCCGTCGGCGCTCGCACCCACGACCTCACCGTCCGCACCATCGATTACGAGAGCCTGCCCCCGGTGGTGGCCAAGGGCAAGCGCCAGCCGGTCGTCGCCTACCGGGCGCTGCGGCCCTTCTCGCGCACGGGCCTGCGCACGAGCGGGCCGATGACGACCCCGTTCCTCGGCCGCGCCGGGGAGCTCGCCGCGCTCCACGATGCGCTCCGCGAGGCGTCGCGAGTGCACGCGGCGCGCTTCGTCCTCCTCGTCGGTGAGCCCGGCATCGGCAAGAGCCGCCTCGTGCTCGAGTTCGCCCGTTCCCTCGACGAGCGCCCGGACATGGTCACCTGGCGACAGGGCCGGTGTCTTCCCTACGGCGAGGGTGTGACGTTCTGGGCGCTGGGCGAGATCGTCAAGGCGCAGGTCGGGATCCTCGACTCGGACGTCGTCGCCACCGTCGAAGCCAAGCTCGACGCAGCCGTCCCGCAGGAGGAAGAGGACCGCGCGTGGCTCCTCCAGCGGCTCCGTCCCCTGCTCGGCCTCGAGGCGCCGCAGGCGGCCCGCGCGGAGAACGTCGCCGCCTGGACACTCTTCCTCGAGCGGGTCGCGAGCGCGCGACCGACGGTTCTGGTCCTCGAGGACCTCCACTGGGCCGGCGAGGCGATGCTGGCGTTCGTGGAGCACCTGCTGTCTCGGGACCTTGACGTCCCGCTCCTCGTCGTCGCCACGGCGCGGCCCGAGCTGCTGCAGCGGCACGAGGGCGCGCTGACGGCACGCACGGACGACGGGCGCCTGCGCCACATCACGCTGCCCACCCTGTCGGAGCAGGACACTAGGGCACTGATCACCCATCTGCTCGACCGCGACCTCGCGGCTGAGGCCGGGGCGCGCATCGCGGACCTGGCCGGCGGCAATCCGCTCTTCGCCGAGCAGTACGTGCGCCTGCTCGGCGACCGCGGCGAGCAGGCGCCCATTCCCGACGGCGGCGACCCGGCGACGAGCGCCGGCCTGCCCCTCCCCGAGACCGTGCAGGCCGTGCTCGCCGCGCGCCTGGATACCCTGCCCCCCTGGCACAAGGCGCTGCTCTGTGACGCCGCCGTGATCGGTGAGACCTTCTGGTGCGGTGCCGTCGCTGCGCTCTCCGGGCGAGAGCCGGACGTGGTCGACGAGGCCATGGCGGCGCTCGCGGTGCGCGACTTCGTACGACCCGTGACCAGACCCACCGTGGAGGGGGAGAGCGAGTACCTCTTCTGGCATGCCCTCGCCCGCGACGTGGCCTACGGGCAGCTGCCGCGCATGGTGCGGGCACGCAAGCACGCGGCTGCCGCCCAGTGGATCGAGCGGAAGGCCGGCGAGCGCGTGGACGATCTCGCCGAGATCATCGCGCACCACTACGACGTCGCGCTCGATCTCGCCGTGGCCGCTGGTGACACGGCGCGAGCCTCCTCGCTCGCGGTGCCGACGATCGAGGCTCTCGCCCGCGCTGGAGACCGGGCGCTGCGCCTCGACGTGGCGGCGGCTGAGCGTCACTTCGCTCACGCGTTGGCGCTCGCCGGACCCGAGGCGGCTGAAAGGTTGAGGCTTCTCCCGCGCTGGGCGGAGACGCTCCTGCTGCGCAACCGGTACCGTGAGGCGGTCGCGGCCTGCGAAGAGGCTGTCGCCGGGTGCCGAGCGTGTGGCGACACGCGCGGCGAGGCGGTGGCCACGCGGTGGCTCGCCGACGCAGCCGCGTTTCTGAATGAGCCCGCCTGGGACCTGATGCGGAGGGCCGCCGACCTGGTCGTAGAGGACGAGCCGTCGCGCGAACAGGTGGACGTCCTCGCTCACTTCGCACTCTCGCACCTGCTGACGGGTCGGGATCCGCAGGTCGCTATCGCGGTGGCCGAGCGGGCCATCGAAAGCGCGTCGTCGCTGGAACTGGCGGGGCCGGCCATGGCCATCAGCGTGCGCGGCCTCGCGCGTCTCAACCTTGGTGATCTGGGCGGCCTCAAGGACAACCTGCAGGCTATAGCCGCGGCCCGGGCCCAAGGGCTTGGGTCGGACCGGGCGACGATAGAGTTCAACGCCGCCGACGCCCTGTTCGGAGTGGGAGGCGCGCGAGTCAGCTACGAGGCCATGGTCGAGGCGATGGAGTTCGCTCGTAGCCATGGGCTCGCGGCGTTCGTCCTGGCGTGCCGTGCTGGCCTCGTGGCGATTCTGATGCGGATGGGTCAGTGGGACCGCGCCATGGCGGAGATCGGCGATCTGGTGCCGCAGCTCGAGGGCGCCGAGGACGTCTGGGACGTCGTCTTCCTGCGGTCGGTGCAGGCGGAGATGCTCGTGTGGCGTGGCGACGTCGACGAGGCCGCGCTGTTCGTCGATTGGCTCACAGCGCAGGGCCGCGAGACCGAGGTCGGCTGGACGAGGGGCTATGCCCTCCTGGCGGCGTCGGCTGTGCGGTGCGGTCTCGGCGACGCCGCCACTACGCGGAGTCTGCTCGCCGAGTGCTTCGACAGGCCTCGCGTCGCGATGGACATCGTCGATCGGATCCCGCACGCGGCGAGGATCGCGCTCGGCGCCGGCGATGTGGAACTGGCCGCGGCCGTCGTGAGAGCAGCCGAGTCCGAGCTACCCGAGTCGAAGCTCCCCTTGTGGCAGCACGCGATGACGACCGCCGGTGCGTTGCTCGCGGAGGCACGGGGCGAGCCCGAGGCGGCGCCCGGCTTCGCCACAGCCGCCTCCGGCTGGCGCGACTTCGAGATGCCCTACGAGGAGGCACAAGCGCTGCTCGGCCAAGGGCGCTGCCTGATCGCGCTCGGCAGAGCGCCGGAGGCGGCACCCGTCCTCCAGCACGCGCGCGAGATCTTCGCCTGGCTCAAGGCGCGGCCGGCGCTGGACGAGACCGAGACGCTCCTGCGCGCCGTGTGAGGCCCGGCGCGGGCGACGGCGCACGAGGGCCAAATGCCTCCCGGTGGCCGCCGTGCTCCGTTAGGGCTTTCTGAGCAGCCCGAGCTCGCGCGCCCGCGCGACGGCCTCGGCGCGCGAGGCCGCCCCCAGCTTGCGGTAGACAGCGCGCAGGTGGGTCTTGACCGTGTTCACGGACACGAACAACCGCTCGCCGATCTGCGTCTCGCTCATGTGCGTCGGGAGCAACTCGAGGATCCGGCGCTCGGCTGGGGTCAGCGGTTCGGTGCCGGCGGCCTCCTCGACGGCCTTGCGCAGGCGTTCCGCGCGCGGACCGAGGATGCCCGCGTCGGGGTAGCGCCGCAGCAACTCCACGGCCCGACGGCTCCAGCCCTGGGCCGCGCGGATGTTCCCGGCCTCGAGCTGCGCCTCCCCGAGCATCACGCCGGCGAGGAGCGTCATCCAGGGGTGCGGCACCATGCGCTCGAGCACGCGGACGACGCGTTCCTCCACCTCGGCGAGGCCGGGGTCCGCGTTCGCGCGCGAGCAGGCGCGCGCGAGCGAGCAGCATCGGCAGGCTGCGCCGCCGCGTGCCGAAGCCGGACTCCTCAAGGCACGCGGCGGCGCGGTCGGCGAAGTCGCGCGCCGCCTCCCAGTCGCCGCGGTCGGCGGCGATCAGCGACAGTGTGCCGAGCGCCGCCAGCTCGGCCGAGGCGTTCGAGACGGCGCCCTCGCGCGCCGCGCGCTCGAGCGCCGCCTCGGCGCGGCGCTCGCTGCCGGAGAGCCAGAGCGCGACGCCGAGGATGCCCTGCGCGTCGGCGTACCAGCTGGCCCCCGGCACGCACTCGAGCTTGGCCGCCAGCTCGGCGTCCTCGCGCATGCGCTTGACGCCGTCCAGGCCGAGGGTGGCGCGCAGGAGCGCCTGCGACGAGCGCAGCGAGACGGCGCCGTCCGACGAGGGCTCGTCGCCCAGCCGGGCGCTGCAGGCCGCCTGGCCCCAGCGCTGCCCGAGGCGGGCGTCGCTCAGCGCCGTGAGCGCCCAGCCGGCCGCGAGTGTGAGGCCGGGGTGCGCCAGGATCTGCGCGTCGCTGAAGCCCTCGAGCCAGCGCCGCACCGTCTCCAGCTGGCCGCGGCTCCACATCGTCGGCCAGATGCTCGCCACGGTGTCGGCCGCGCGCTGCACGTCGCCGGCCGCGAGCCAGTGGCGCACCGCCTGGTCCACGTCGCCCTGATCGAAGAACCACTCCGCCGCCGTCCGGCTGAGGCGCGTCGCACCCTCGGGGTCGCGGCGCGCCGACTCGGCGCGCAGGAACTCGGCGAAGAGGTGGTGGTAGCGGTACGCTCCACCGTGACCGGAGAGAGGGACGACGAAGAGGTTCTCGTCGGCGAGGCGCGCCAGGACGTCGTGCGCATCCTCGCGCCCCGTCAGCAGTCGGCACTCGGCCGTGCCGACGTGCTCGAGGATGCTCGTGCGGAGGAGGAACTCCTGCACGTCGGCGGGCTGTCGCTCGAGGACCTCCGTCGCAAGGTACCCGGCGATCTCGCGCCGGTCGCCGTGGAGCCGTGCGAGCCACGACCCCCGGGGTCGTGCGTCCCTGATCCCGCGTCCGGCCAGCGTCGCGAGATAGAGGCCGGCGGCCCACCCCTCGGTCGCCGCCAGGACCGCGTCCAGAGTGGCGTCGTCGACGGTCTCGCCGTCGCCGGGCCCCCCGTGGGCGCCCAAGAGCTCGGCCGCCTCGTCGCGACCGAAGGCGAGGTCGTCGGCGCGCACCTCGGCGAGTCTCCCCTGGGCCCGCATCGCGGCCAGCGGGAGGGGCGGGTCGCGGCGCGTGCCGAGCGCCATCTGCGCGCCCCGCGGCAGCGCCGCTATCAGAGCGGCGACGACCTGCCAGCAGCGAGGCGCGCCGAGGCACTGCGCGTCGTCGAGCACGAGGATGAAGGGCGCCGCGCGCTCGAGGGCCGCGACGATGCCGGGGACGACCTGCTCGTCCACCGGTGGGACGGCGAGCTGCAGGAGGCTCGAGCAGGGCGGGATCGACGGGCGCGACGGCCATGAGGCCGCTCACCAGCGACCGGAGCAGCACCACCGGGTCGTCGTCGGACGTCGTCCAGCGTGATCCACGCGAACGGGCGCCCGTCCGCCTGGACCCACTGCAGGAGGGCGAGGGTCTTGCCGGCCCCGGCCGGCGCCGAGACGACGACCAGCGGAGCGTCCGTGGCTGCGAGGGTGGCGAGGACCCCCCGGCGCTCGACGAGGGTGAGGCTGGGGCGCGGAGGGCGCAGCTTGAGGTCGAGCGGCTGCGCCCGCAGCAGATGCCGGTCCGGCGAGCCCGATCCGGCCGAGTTCTCCGAGTGCCCCATGAACGCGGTCCTCGCACGGCCCCTGTCCCGCCATCGCGTCGCGGCGGCTCCGGCCCGTAGTCTGGTGGCCGATCGCAGACACCGTCAATAGCGCATGGGCAGCGCCCCATGGATGCCTCCGAGGGAGGCCGGAGGGCGACGCTCGAGAAGGCGGGAGCTGGCCGTGTCTGTCCCCAGGAAGGCAGACCGGTACGGAGAGAGGGGCCGGGGGTCAGGGGGTGCGCCGAAGGGGCCCACCCCCGGCCCCTCTCACCGACGGCCCCGGCCCCTCGCTCCGCCCGGCCTCGCTCCGCTGCTCCACCTCCACGGCCTCGGAGAGCCGGGGCGCGTGGAGCGCGGTCGCGCGTCACGCGAGCGGCATCGTGCGCCCGGCGTGGAACGTGTTGAGCGAGAAGTCCTTGCCGTCGCGGGCGACGAAGTCCTCGACAGGCCGGCTGGCCGGCGAAGAGGATCGAGCCATGGAGCGTCGCGTTCGGGTGCGCGCAGTGTGTGCGCACCTGCAGCGCGTAGACCTCCGAGAACCGGCAGTCGGCGCACACTGGGGCGACGACGAGCGGCCGCCGGCGCCGCTGCTTCGCGGCGGCCGTGGTAGGGACCGAGTTCGCCACCGTCATCGTGCCTTCCATCTCCCCTCCTTCAGACGACCTTCCGTGAGACTCAGGCTAGTGCGTGGGGGCCGGCCGTTCTTCACCCGGTCCGGGTGACATGTGTGGGGGTTCTGCAAGCTCTCCGGGGTACGAGAGCGCGAGCACCCCGCATTGCCATACGACTCACGGTGTAGTAGGACGCACAGGAGGGCCTGAGGACGGGGCGCGCGCCGCGTGCGCTGGCCTGCCGGGCGAGCGTGTGGTGCTGGCGGCCGCTGGAGGACTCGGCGACCGGCAGGGTGATGGGGGGCGCTGTGGCCAAGGACGGGGGCGCATCGGTCGTCTCGATCTTCGCGACGACCATCCGGAACCGCACGCTGCTCTCACTGGAACTGGCGTTCGCCGCCTTCAACGGCGCCGAGTGGGCCGTCTGGGTGGCGCTGCTCGTCTACGCGTACTCGGTCGGCGGGGCCACCGCCGCGGGGGCCATGGCGCTCGTCCAGCTGATCCCGTGCATCTTCCTCGCGCCGTACATCGGCGCGCTCGCCGACAGCCACCGGCCCGGCCGGGTGCTGCTGGTCGGCTACCTCATCCAGGGCGTCGCGATGACGGCGGTCGCGGCGGCGATCGCCCTGGACGCGCCGGACTGGGTCGTGTTCGCGATGGCGCCGGCCATCAATCTCGGCATCACCGTGCCGCGGCCGGCGCAGTCGGCGCTCCTGCCGAGCATCGTGCGCAAGCCCATCGAGCTGACGGCGGCGAACGTCGTCTCCAGCTGGGCCGAGAACGGCAGCGTGCTGATCGCGCCGGCGATCGCCGGCGTGCTGCTCGGCGTCGGCGGGCCGGAGCTGGCGATCGTCTTCCTCGCCGCCCTGTCGTTCGCCGCCGCCGCCCTCGTGCTGCCGATCCCGGGGCCGCCGCCGATCGCGCGCGGTGACGGAGGAGAGGACCGGGCGGCCGGCGGTGGGCGGCGCCGGCCGGTCGGACGACGAGTGGGCCGTCGAAGACTGGGTCGAGGGTCTGCCAGGCGGGGGCGCGGACGCGGGCGGCGATGCGGGCCGCAAGGTCTCTCTCACCGCCCAGGTCGCCGCCGGCATCCGCGCCGTGCGCGCCGAGCCCTCGGTGCGACTCCTCGTCCTGCTGCTTGGCTCGCAGTACATCCTCGTCGGCGCCCTCGACGTGCTCTACGTCGTGCTCTCGATCTCGGTGCTCGGGATGGGCGAGGCCGGCGCCGGCTACCTGAACTCGGCCTTCGGCGCCGGCGGGCTCATCGGCGCCGCGCTCACGGCCGGCCTCGTGGCGCGCCGACGCCTGGCGCCGGCGCTCGGCGCCGGCGTGCTCACGGCGGCGCTCGCCCTCGGCCTGCTCGGCATCTTCCCGACCGTCCTCACCGCCTTCGCCCTGCTCGCGCTCGCCGGCTTGGGCCGCACCGTCCTCGACGTGACCGGGCGCATCCTCCTGCAGCGCTCGGCCCCTCCGCACGTGCTCGCCGACGTCTTCTCGATGCTCGAGTCGCTCATGAACGTCGGCCTCGCCTTCGGCTCGATCATCGTGCCGATCCTCGTCGGCTTGAGCGGCGCCCGCGCCGCGCTGATCGGCACGGGAGTGATCTTCCTGCTGATCATGGCGGCGAGCTGGCGTCGGCTCTCTTCGGTCGACGCCGCCGCGACCGTCCCCCACGTCGAGATCCGCCTGCTGCAGTCGATCCCCATCTTCGCTCCTCTGCCCGCGCCGCAGCTCGGAGGGTCTGGCGCGTGCGCTGACACCCGAGTCGGCGCCCGCCGGCGCGGTGATGATGCGCGAGGGCGAGGTGGGCGAGCACTACTGCGCGATCGCCGCCGGCGAGGTCGCCGTGACCCACGGCGGGAAGGAGGTGGCGAGGCTGTCACGGGGCGAAGGCTTCGGCGAGATCGCCCTCATCGAGGACGTGCCGCGCACGGCGACGGTGACGGCGACGCAGCCGACCGAGGTCTACTGCCTCGAGAAGGAACCCTTCGTCCTCGCCCTGACCGGGCACGCCTCGGCCAAGCGCGCAGCCTCGGGCGTCGTGACGAGGCGGCTCGACGAGCTGGGCAGGGCGGAGCTGGAGGCCGGCGCCCCGTCCGATTGACCAGGCCGCCGGCGCTCGTTCGGGTGATCTCAGCGTCGACGGCCGCCGCGTGGTTCCGACCGCTGCGCGCGGCGCTTCGCCGGGTCGACTCGTTAGCCCGGGGAGCGTCAGCTGCCGTGGAGCCAGGAGATCCCGCCCTGACCGTTGGACATCCCGTGTCGCGTCCCGTGGCGCGGCACGAAGGCCGCGCAGGTCGGGGCGCCGGAGAACATGACCCCGTCCTTGAGCTCGCTCGACGGGTGCGTGCAACGGCACTGCGCCGTGGTCGGCAGGGGCTCGCAGTGGGCGCACTGGCAGCGCACGGCCGTCCCGTCGTACCGGCCGTCCCTGCCGTCGAGCCCGAGTTCGTGCATGAGCACCTTGACGCTCCCCTGTGACCCTGTCGGCGCCGTGTCCGTGGCCCCTCCTTCACTCCGAGCAGTGGTCGTCACGGGCAGGCTACGACGCCGGGGCCGCAACGGTCGTCGCCCGATACGCGTGAGATCCGCGACGCCGTGAGGCCCCACAGTTCGCGCACAGCGAGGCCACAGCCCGTCCTCAGCTCGGCCGTGGCATACTGTGGTCCGGCAGGGTCCGTAGCCGCAGGCGCGGATCGACCGTGTCACGAGAGGGGCTCGATGAAGCGTAGACGCACCGGCGCCGCGGCGGTCGCGGTGGCCGTGATCCTGATACTCGGGGCGCTGATCGTCGCCGGATGCGGAGACGACATCCCGGACGACGCCGTCGCCGTGGTCGGCGACGTGCCGATCACCAAGGCGGACTTCGACAAGTACATGGAGCAGGCGAAGGCCACGGTCATCAGCCAGTCCGGCTCCTTCCCGGCCGAGGGGTCCGCCGAGTACGACGAGTACGCGGCCAGCCTGCTCGACTACCTCGTCCAGAACGAGGTCGTCGCCCAGGGCGCCGCCAAGCTCGGCGTCGAGGTGACCGCAGTCGACGTCTCGCTCTACATCGCCGAGCTCGAGACGTCGTACGGCGGGCACGACGCGTTCCTCGAGGAGCTGGCGGAGCAGGGCATGACCTTCGCGGAGGTGCGCAAGGACGTGCGGGCGAGCCTCCTCGGCGAGGCCGTGTACAACAAGGTGATCGAGGACGTGAAGGTGACGGCGGCCGAGGTCAAGGCGTTCTGGGACGAGAACGAGGCGGCCATCAAGGAGAGCGCCGAGGAGAACGACAAGGTCGCGACCTTCGCCAACACCAAGAAGGAGATCCGGGAGTCGCTCCTGGAGTCGGCTCGCGCCCAGGCGTGGCAGGCGTGGGTCGAAGCGACGATCACCGAGCTCGGGGTCGTCTACGCCGAGGGGTACGACCCGGACGCCCTGAGAGTCTCCCCCGCCCCCGCCGCGACGACGAGCACTGAGTAGCGGGCCAGGCGCGTCAGGGGTGGGCGCGCGGGCTTGCGCGGGCGCGCGCGTCCGAGGCCTCTGCCCGCCCGAGTGCGCGCCCGAGTCCGCCCGAGTGCGCGCCCGCCCGAGTGCGCGCCGGTGAATCTTACGTCCCGGCGGCCGGCTTGACGCAGCCGCCCGGGCAGCCAGCCCTCGCGTCCGTCCTGTGTGCGGCAGCGCGCCCAGCCGCTCTCCGTCTCGAGCACCTCGAGCAGCTCGCCGGCGCGCACCGTGAGCTCGCGCGCATCGTAGTCGCGCGCGAGGCGCCGGCGCGCGCCGGCGCCCTCGAGCAGGGCCTCGGGTACCCAACCCCGCCGGCCGTCGGCGGCGGTGCACCAGCGCCACTCCGCCCACTCGACGTCGGCCGGCCCCACCTCGATCTCGTCGCCGGCGCGACCGGCGAGCGGGTCGTGGTAGGAGGCCTTGTGGGCGCACGCCGAGCGAAGGGTCAGCCGGTCATCCATCGTCCTCCGCTCCTCCGTTCGCTCTGGTCGCCTTCGGTAGCGACTCTTGGCCGCCGGTCTCGCCCGACCTGCCCGCGGCGTCCCGTCACCGCACGAGCACGAGAGCGAAGTAGCGGTACTCGTCGTCCTTCGACCTCACTGTCTCGATCTCCCAGCCGGCGGCGCGCACGGTCGTGAACACGTCGATGCCGCAGCCCTCCATCGAGGGCCGCGCCGACTCGGGTGTGGGGCACGGCTCGCCGGCGCGGCAGCAGGCGCAGAGGTCGCACGGGCCGGCGCCCATCGTCCAGGCCTTGTGGAAGCCGGCGAGGAAGAGCTCGCGCTCGAGGGCGAGGGCCGAGTCGTTCAGGCGCCGCGACTCGGCGTCGGAGCGCTCCTCGCCCACGATCGGCCCGACCCCGAGCACGATCGCCTCCTCGTACCCGTCGAGCACGCGCTGTGTCTGCTCGACGGAGGGCGCCCCGTCGGGCGGGCAGGTGCGCGACAGGCCCGGCTCGTCGCAGCCGTAGAGGCACTTCATCCGCACCCACTCGGCAACGACGACGGCGTCGGCGGGAAGGATCGTCGCCCGGTCGGCGCCGAGCTCGAGGGCCCGCTCGCACCACGACCGAAGGTCCGTGCTCATGAGGCTCCTTTCGTCGCTGCCCATGCTACAGCGAGCGCGACGGCGCGCTATACTGGCTCTCCTATGGGTGCTCACGCGAAGAGCGGCCGGTGAGCGGCCGCGCCCCGACGAAGTCCCTCGGCGCGGCCCCGCGCACCCTGTCGAGCGTCCTGCCGCGCACCGTTCCGCGCGCCCTGCCGCTCACCCTCGTCGCCTTCCTGCTCCTCTTCATGCTCCTCGCTGCGGCGTGCGGCGACGACACGCCCTCTGCCGACGACACGGCCTCGCCCTCGTCGGTCGACGCCGTCAAGATCCTCCAGGACGCGGCGGCGAAGATGTCGACCGACGGTCTCACCGCGCACATCGCCTTCGGCACGCAGCTGGTCTTCGACGGCCCCGAGCTGAACAGCACGGTCACGGCCACCGGGTCGGGCGACCTGGAGATGCCGACCAAGATCCGCTACGTGGTCGACGTCACCGCCGACGACAGCGGCGGCGCGCTCGAGGTGGTGACGGTCGACGGGGTCGACTACTACACCCGGGACGCGAACGACACCGAGCAGCCGTGGAGCCTCTCCGACTCGCCCATGGCGGTCCCCTTCGACCTCGGCAAGGAGATCGAGCGGTACCTCGCGATGGCGACGCAGACCGAGGTCGTGAAGACCAGCGTCGAGGACGGCCAGGGCATGCAGCTGATCCGCGTGACCATGGACCCGCTCGAGTACGCCCGCGGGCGCGTCGAGATCGACATGGAGGCGGCCTTCGCGCAGACCTTCGGCCTCTCCGCCGAGGAGAGCGAGAAGGCGCTCGCCAAGGGCCTCGCCATCGCCGAGTTCAAGGTGGGAGAGGACGACGGGTACGTCCACGACCTGACCGAGCGCTGGCTGGTGCGGCTCGACGGCGGCAACGGCTTCCTGCAGGAGGTCGTCCTCGCCTTCTCGCGCTTCGGCAAGCCGATCGAGCCGCCGATCGAGGTGCCGGAGACGGACTGAGGGCGGCGCTTCCGCGGCCCCGCCCGGGCCGCCCCCTGCGCGGGTGGGGTATCATGGGCCGCCATGGCCCGCACCATCGTCAGATTCGCGCCCTCACCGACCGGCTACCTGCACCTCGGCGGCGCACGCACGGCGCTCTACAACTACATCTTCGCGCGTCAGCGCGGCGGCACGTTCATCCTGCGCATCGAGGACACCGACCCGTCACGCTCGACCGACGAGGCGATCGCCCAGATCGTCGCGCTCGATGAAGGAGATGGGCCTCGACTGGGACGAGGGGCCGGGCGTGCCCGGCCCGCACGGTCCCTACCGGCAGACCGAGCGCCAGGCGGTCTACCGCGAGCACATCGACCGCCTGCTCGAGGCCGGTCACCTCTACACCTGCTTCTGCACGCCCGAGGAGCTCGAGGCCGAGCGCCAGGCGGCGCAGGCCGAGAAGCGCGCCTGGGTCTACTCGCGGCCGCTGCCGCGCGCTCGGCGCCGACGAAGTCGAGCGCCGCAAGGCCGGCGGCGAGCCCTGGACGCTGCGCTTCAAGGTGCCCGACGGCCGCATCGGTTTCGACGACATGCTGCGCGGCCGCGTCGAGGTCGAGAGCGAGACCGTCGGCGACTTCATCGTGCAGCGCTCCGACGGCACCATCACCTACAACCTCGCCGTGGTCGTCGACGACGTGACCATGGAGATCACGCCACGTGATCCGCGGCGACGACCACATCTCGAACACGCCCAAGCAGGTCCCCATCTACGCGGCGCTCGGCGCCGAGGTCCCCCGCTTCCTGCACATGCCGCTGCTCTTCGGCACCGATCGCAAGAAGCTCAGCAAGCGGCACGGCGCGACCAAGCTCGAGCAGCTCGTCGACATGGGCTTCGTGCCCGAGGTGGTGCGCAACTACCTCTGCTTCCTCTCCACCGAGTTCGACGAGTCGATGATCGCCTGGACGCTCGACGACCTGGTGCAGCGCTTCAAGGTCGAGGAGCTGGGCACCAGCGCCAGCATCTTCGACCCCGACAAGCTGCGCTGGATGAACGGGCGCTTCGTGCGTGCGCTGGGCGACGAGGAGCTCGGCGAGCGCCTCGTCGCCTACCTCACGCGCACCGGCTTCTACGCCGACCCGCAGGACTGGACGGCCCCGGCGGCGGTCAACGACGACGCGCCGCCGCGACCGTCCGCGCCGTCCCCCGAGCAGGAGCGCCTCACGCGGGCTCTCGCGCCGCTCGTGCACGAGAAGGTCGAAGTGCTCGCCGACGTCGTGCCCATCGCCGGCTGGTTCTTCCGGCCGCTCGCGCTTCAGCGACGAGGCCCGTGAGAAGCTCGCCGGCACGCCCGAAGCGGGGCGCACTCTGGCCGTGGCGGCGGAGCGTCTCCTGGCCCTCGAGCCGTACACCGTCGAGGGCGTCGAGGCGCTCGTCCGCGCCCTCCCCGAGGAGCTCGGCGTCAAGCCCAAGGCGGTCTTCGCCGCCCTGCGCCTCGGGATGAGCGGTCAGCCGGTCACGCCGGGCCTCTTCGAGTCGCTCTGGCTGCTCGGCCACGAGGAGGCCGCGGCTCGGCTGACGCAGGCCGCGGGCCTCGTCGACTGACGTCGCGGCCCGGCTGACGCAGGCTGCGACCCTCATGGACTGACACCGCGGTCTCAGCGGTTTCGGCCTGGATCACCCGATGCGGCGAGCTGCCTTCCGGACTCTCCGTGCGCCCTTGACGAGCGCCGCGGAGCACGCCACTCGGTCCGCCTTCAGCACCCGGCGCAGGTGAGGCCGCCGAGGGCGGCCGGCAGAGTCCTCGAAGTGCCGCACCACGGCGTCGGCCGTGGAGCGTGAGGCGTCGCGGCTGTTGGCGCCGACGAAGTGCACCGCCGCCATGCCGGCCGCCTGGGCGCCGGCGATGTCGGTGCGCTGCATGTCGCCGACGTGCGCCGCCTCGCCGGCCGGCACGCGGATCTGGGCGAGCGTGTGCTTGAAGACGCGCACGTCCGGCTTGCTCATGCCGTGCTCGTTGGAGAAGTACAGGTAGGCGAAGGGCTCGAGCGCGCAGTGGCGCTCGAGCAGCTCCCGCAGGACCGACCCCGGCGAGTACCCGGTGTCGCAGACCACGGCCAGGCGGTAGCGCTCGGCCAGTGCGGGCAGCGTGTAAATGAGCCCCGGGACGGGCTCTGGCGGGATGTCGAGCAGGATGCGCTCGAAGGCCGTGGTCAGGCGGTCGTGCACCTCGTCCGGGACCCTGGCGCGCAGGCTGCCGAGCACGGCGTCGAGGATCTCGCGGCCGCTCGGCGTGCGTGCCTCGTCGTGCCATACGCGCTCGAAGAAGTCGAAGCCGAAACGCAGGGCCTCGTCGTAGGCGCTCGGCGGCAGGCTGTGGCCGAGCGCCTCGAGCTCTTCGCGCAGGATCTCGACGCGGCGCTGCTCGCGCTCGCGGCCGCGCACGTCGACGAACAGCGTGTTCCAGAAGTCGAGGGTCACCGCGCGGAGCATGCCCGTAGCGTACCAGAGCGGCGCCGGCGCTCGCGCGGCGAGGTGAGAGTGGCAAGTGGCAGCGCGTACGGGATTCGAACCCGTGTTACCGGCGTGAGAGGCCGGCGTCCTAGGCCCCTAGACGAACGCGCCGCGATGGGGCAAGCGGGCGGACATGATACCAGATAACTGCGCGGGCGTTCACCGGGCCGCGACGGGACGCCGACGGCGTGCCGTCGGCGTCAGCGCACCGTGAACGCGTGCGTGCCCCAGGGTGACTCGGCCACCGCGTCGGCCACCGCCTGGGCGCTGTCGCCCCTCTGCAGCGCCCTGAGGATGCCGTCGTAGTACCCGTTGTGGAGCGTGTTCAGGGTCGCCTTGAAGCCCTGCTGCCAGCTCACGTAGGCCTTGACCCCGACCGAGTTCATCGAGGTCGCCCCCGGCATCCTCCAGGTGGTGTTGAGCGGGTTGTAGTGCGCCGAGTTGTTCCAGTGACCGCCCTCCGCCATCTCCCAGGCCACCATCGCCGCCAGGTTCGGCGTGGTCGGCGGGGCGCCGAGGCTCTTGAGCACGGCCTTGGCCCAGGTGAGCTGGTTGTAGCCGCCCTTCGGCGCCTTCGCGAGGCCCGCGGGGAGCCGCCCGACGAGGATCTCCTCGATGCGCGCCGTCAGACCTTCGAGCAGGGCGCGCCGCTCGGCCAGTGCGTCGTCCAGCGTCGCGCGCTGCTCCTCGAGCCGCGTCTCGAGGACGAGCGTGCGCTCGCGCCGCTCGGCGAGGCCGGACTCGAGGCCCTCGGCGGCCTCGGTGAGGCGCATCAGCTCGAGTTGGGCCTTCTGGTCTTCGTCCATGACGCGGCGCAGCATGCGCACGTCGGCCTCGAGGTCGGCGAAGCTGCCGGAGCGGGCGAGCACGTCGAGCCACGTCGCGTCGCCGCTCTTGTACATCGCCGTCATGTGGGCGACGACGACCGTCGTCTGCGCCGCGAGCAGCGAGTCCGTGCGGGCGAGCTCGACGCGCGTCTCGACGAGCTCGCGCCCGACGCCGTCGAGCTCGGCGCGCGTCGCCTCATACGCGCCGGCGACGGCGTCGATCTCGGCCCTCAGGCGCTCCATGCCGGCGCGCACGCGCTTGGCCTCCTCCTGCAACTCGCGCAGCGAGCGGCCGCTCTCCTTCTTGACGACGCTGAAGACGTCGGCATCCTCGTCGGTGCGCGCCCCGCTCGGCTCCGCCGGCGCCGCCGACGCCGCCGCGAGGGTCAGCAGCGCGAGCACGGCAAGGAGGCCCGCGAGGCGCGGGGCGAGCAGTGTGTCGAAGCGGCGTCTCATCCTGGGCTCTGTATCGGCCTCACGGAGGCAGGCTTTACAGGCCGGAGCCGAAGGTGGGGTCGAGCGCACGACTCGGAGGCGCTGGTATGCTTGCGCGACCGGGAGCCACGCGAGGAGGGAGCGGGTGCGGCGACGCCGGCACCACGACCACCGTCTGGAGACGACGACCGACGTGCGCGTGCGTCGCCTGCGTGTGGCGGCCGGCGAACGGTACGTCGCCTTCGGCTGGGACTACCCCGGCAGCACGCTCCTCGAGGTCCGCATCCTGCGCTCCACGCGCGGCTTCGCCGCGGGCCCCGACCCGAGCGCCGAGCAGCACCTCGTGTACGACGACGTGAGCGGTTCCTTCCGCGACACCGGGCTCGAGTGCGGCGTGCGCTACTGCTACACGGTCTTCGCCCGCCACCCCGGCGGTGAGTGGATGCGCTGGGAGGAGTCGTGCGTCCGCCCCGGGGCGCGGCGCGCGGCGCGGCTGCGGCGGCTGCTGCCCTGGGCGGCGGCCGTGCTGGTCCTCGCCGTCGCTCTCGGGGCCGCCGCCACGGCGGCGGCCCAGGACGACGACGAGGCGGCCGCCGAGGAGCCGACCAGCGCCGAAGCCGCCCTCGAAGAGGCGGCGCGCGCCGACTCGCGGGTCGCGGCGATCCTGGCCGGCGTCGAGGCCGAGGCCGTGGTGACCACCGAGACCGGCCCGCTGTCGCCGCTCGGCGGCGGCGTCACGTTCACGTGGCCCGCCGAGCAGACGCGCGCCGCTACCGTCGAGTGGCCGGTCCTCGACAGAGCGGCGGCCGAGGCCGAACCCGAGATGCGCCGCCTCGAGTTCGAGGAGCTGACCGGGATCGCGGTCGTGGTCGACGGCGAGAGCGGGGTCGTGCGCGAGATCTACCCGGCCGACGGGACGGCGGGCTACGTCATCCGCCAGGACACGACGTCGCCCTGGTCGGACCTGCCGTGGCTCGTCGACCAGCCTTGGCTGCCGCTCCCGCTCTTCATGGCCATCGCCATCGGCATGGCGATCCACGCCTTCGTACGCTCGCGGGCGTGGCGGCGGCGCACCCCGTCGATGGCGCGGCACGACCGCCAGGCGCTCGGCCGCCTCGCAGTCATCGCCTTCCTGATCGCCGGCCTCGTGGCCCAGCTCTGGATCGTCGTCTCCGCGGCTCAGGAGGAGCTGCCCTACGATCGCCCCTTCGACCCCGGCAGCCTGCAGGTGCTGCCCGTCCTGCTCTTCCCCGCTGCCCTCTACCTGGCGGCGCTGGTGCTCGAGCTGCTGACCATGCCGCACCGCGGGTCGTGGGGGCTCGTCGCCGTGATGGCGGCCGGCACCTACGTCTACTCGGTGGTGGTGATGATGCGCGTCGCCACCGACGACGTGTCGCTGGTCCTGTCGCTGCTCCTCGGCGCACTGATGCTGCTCAGCCTGCCGCGCGCGTTCGGCGCCGGCCGCATGGGGTGGAGCCGCAGCGCGACCTTCTCGCGCTCGTAGCGGCGCACTACAATGTCGGGGCACGGTCATCGTGCCCGAGCGAGGGGGCCACATGGGACAGTCCGGGGAGGCGCGCCTGATCCGTCGGGTCAAGGCGAAAGGCGACGACAACTGGGTGGTCGTGAAGTGGGAGCACGTCGATGACCCGGTCGAGGTCGTCGTCGTGAAGTCGGAGACGGGGCCGGCAAGGGACCTGCGCGAGCTCTTCGTCGATCGCCCGGACCAGCAGGCGATCTACTTCGACGCCGGCACGCAGTGCCAGGACCAGGACGTGGTCTCCGACGTCAAGTACTACTACACGCTGTTCGCGCAGGACGGCGAGGGTCGCTGGCACCGGCAGGGGGACGACAAGGTCCACATCCCGCGCAGCTTCAGCCGGGAGCGCGTCGAGTTCCACGAGCCCGGCAGCATGCTGGCCAAGCTCGACAAGATGCGGGTCGGGGCCTTCCCGACGGCCGGCGGCGGCATGTGAGCGCGGCGGCGGGGCGGGGCGGCGGGCGGCAGCCCGCCGCCCCGCCCCGCCGCTCTTCGACCCGGATCTTCGGCCGACCCTGCCACCGCGCCTCGGCCAGCCGCGCCCCCGCGCTCCGGCGGTTGCGCCCCGCCTACCGCTCGATGAGCTCGATCCAGTTGCCGTCGGGGTCGGCGACGAAGGCGATGCGGTGACCGTCGCCCTGCAGCGGCGCCGGCGGGCGGCCGACCTCTTCGGCGCCGGCCGCGACCAGCGCCGCGTACGTGCCGTCGATGTCCTCGACGTCGAAGGCGAAGTGCCCGAAGCGCTCGCCGCCGTCGTAGGGCGTGTCCTTGCCCCAGTTGTAGACCAGCTCGATGGCGAAGTTGCCCTCCGGCGGCTCCATGAAGGCCAGCGTGGCCTTGTTCTTCGTCAACTCGCTCTTGCGACTGCAGCGCATCCCCAGGGTCTCGTAGAAGACGATCGCCTTGTCGAGGTCCTTGGTCCGCGTCGCCACGTGCACGAACTCCATGTCACCCTCCGTCCCGGTATACTGCCGGCCGATGTCGATCCACGCGTTCCACGACAAGGTACCCGTCTTCGGCGCGCAGGTGTTCGTGCACCCCGACGCGACGGTCATCGGCGACGTTGTACTGGGGGACGGCGTCAACGTCTGGCCGGGCGCCGTCCTGCGCGGCGACGTCGAGCGCATCAACCTTGGCCCCGGGGTCAGCTTCCAGGACAACTCCGTCGCCCACTGCGACCCCGGCTTCCCCCTCGTCGCCGGCGCCGACTCCCTCTTCGGTCACGGGGTGATCGTCCACGGCGCCACCGTCGGCGCCGGCTGCCTCATCGGCATGGGGAGCACGCTGCTCAATGGCTGCGAGATCGGCGAAGGCAGCATCGTGGGCGCCAACGCTCTCGTCACGCAGGGCAAGCGGTTCCCGCCGCGCAGCCTCATCGTCGGCGCTCCGGCCAGGGTCGTGCGCGAGGTCACCGACGAAGAGCTCGCGCAACGCGTCGCGCTCAGCGGCCGCTACGCGCGCCGCGCGCTCGCCTATCTCGAGCAGGGCCTCGGCGCCGACCTCTCGTCCTTCGCGCGCTGAGGGCGTCGGAGCCGGACCCGCCGGGTACCACCTCCGTCATGGCCGAGATCACCGAGACCTTCTTCGCCCCCGACCTCGCGGCGTGGCACGCCTGGCTCGAGGGGCACCACGCCGACGCAGCGCGAGATCTGGCTCGTCCTGCTCAAGGCGCACGTCGACGAGCCCTCGCTGAGCTACGGCGCGGCCGTCGAGGAGGCCCTCTGCTTCGGCTGGATCGACGGGCAGCTCAGGCGCATCGACGACCGTTCGCACGCGATCCGCTTCACGCCCCGCAAGCCCGGCAGCGTGTGGGCGAAGAGCAACGTCGCGCGGGTCGAGAAGCTCATCGCCGAGGGTCGCATGCGCCCCGAGGGGATGGCCCTGGTGGAGGAGGCGAGGCGTCGCGGCACGTGGGACGAGGCCGTTTCGGAGCGGACCGAGACCACGCCGGACGACCTGCAGGCGGCTCTCGACGCCGACCCGGCGGCGGCCGAGCGCTGGCGCACGTGGGCGCCGTCACACCGCCGCCAGTACGTCTACTGGGTCCTCGAGGCGAAGCGGCCCGAGACGAGGGCGCGTCGCGTCGCCGAGGTCGTGCGGCGCGCCGCCGCCGGGACGCGGCCCGGCGAAAGGGCCTGAGGCGCGCCTCAGCCGTCCGCGGTAGCGGGGGCCTCGTCCGCGGAGGCACCGCCCGCGGAGGCGCCGTCCGCGGTCGCGCTGGCGGGCGGGGCGACCCCCCCCGCGTCGGGGCCGCCGCCGAGCACCTCCCCGACCGCCGTCACAAGCCGCGGCAGCACGTGCCCGCTCCTCCCCTGCAGGAAGTGCGTGGCCTGGTGGCTGAGGGCGCTCGGCTGCGGGTTCACGTCGATCAGCACGGCCCCGCCCTGCAGGGCGATCAAAGGCACGCCGGCGGCCGGGTAGACGATCGCCGACGTGCCGGCCACGAGCACGACGTCGCAGGCTGCGGCGAGGCCCTGCGCGCGCCGCAGGGCGTCCTCGGGCAGGGCCTCGCCGAACCAGACGACGTCCGGCCGCATGAGGTCGCCGCACTCCGGGCAGCGCGGCGGCCGCGCCGCCTGCCCGAGCAGGTCGGCGAGGGCGTAGCCGCGGTGGCGTCCGTCGAGGCACTTGAAGCTGTGCATCGTACCGTGGAGCTCCACGATGTCGGAGGAGCCGGCGCGCTGGTGCAGCCCGTCGATGTTCTGGGTGACGACGGTCGTGCCGGGGATCAGGCGCTCGAGCTCGGCGATCGCGCGGTGACCGGGGTTGGGCTCGGCCTCGGCGGCGAGGCCGAAGCGGTGCTCGTACCAGCGCCAGACCAACTCCGGGTCGCGGAGGAAGCCCTCCCGGGTCGCGAGGTCCATCGGGTCGTACTGCGCCCAGAGACCGGTCTCGGGCTCGCGGAAGGTGGCGATGCCCGACTCGGCGGAGACGCCGGCGCCCGTGAAGACGACGACGTGACGGGCGCCGGCGAGGGCGCGCGCCGCACGGGCGATGGTCTCCGATGTGCTGGACTCCGGCATGGTGACGCCACCGCGTCCCGCAGGTCGGTGTCGCGGGACAGGCCCCCCAGACTTTACACTAGGCGCCGTGGACCTCTACGAGTATCAGGGCAAGCGCCTGTTCGCCGCCGCCGGGCTTCCGGTTCCGGAGGGCGCGCGCGTGACCTCGGCGCACGCCGGCCGGCGTATGGCCGGGCAGCTCGGCGTCCCTGTCGTGGCCAAGGCGCAGGCGCTGACCGGCGGCCGCGGCAAGGCGGGTGGCGTGCAGCGCTGCGAGACCACCCCCGAGGTCTTCGACGCGGTCGCGCGCATCATGGCGCTGCGCATCAAGGACAAGCCTGTCGAGAGCGTGCTGCTCGAGCGCGCCGTGGCCATCGCTCACGAGTACTACCTCGCCTTCACCCTCGACCGGCACGAGCGTGCCCCGGTCCTGCTCTTCTCGACGCGCGGCGGAGTCGACATCGAGACCGTGGCGCGCGAGACGCCCGAGGCGCTGCTTCGCTTCACCATCGATCCTCTGCTCGGCCTGGCCGACTACCAGGTGCGGGACGTCGTGGCGGCGGCCGCGACGGCAGTCGCCTCGCGGCCCGTCGCCTGGACGCCGGGAGACGCCGGCCGCCTTCGCCGCCGTCGTGCGCGGCCTGTGGCGGCTCTACCGCGACCTCGACGCGACGCTCGTCGAGGTCAACCCGCTCGTCCTGACCGCAGGGGCCGACGTCATCTGTCTCGACAGCAAGGTGACGATCGACGACAACGCGCTCTACCGTCATGACGACCTCGCGGCGCTCCGCGACGCCGGCGACGAGCGTGAGGCCCGCGCCCGCGCCGCCGGTCTGAGCTACGTCTCGCTCGACGGCGACCTCGGGGTGATCGGCAACGGCGCCGGCCTCGTGATGAGCACGCTCGACCTCGTCGCGGCCGCCGGGGGCAGCGCCGCCAACTTCTGCGACGTCGGCGGCGGCGCCCGCGCCGAGGCGGTCGGCGCCGCCGTCGACGTCATCCTCTCCGACCCCGGGGTGCGCGCCTTGCTCGTCAGCATCTTCGGCGGCATCACGCGCGGCGAGGAGGTCGCCCGCGGGCTGCTCGCCGCGCTCGCGCGGCGCGAGGGCGGCGCCGACGTCCCCGTGGTCGTGCGCCTCGACGGCAACGGCGCCGCCGAGGGTCGCCGGTTGCTCGCCGAGGTCGGGCTCCCGCGCCTGCGCGTCGCCTCCGGCGTCGACGAGGCGGTGGTCGAGGCGGTCGCCGCGGCGAAGGCCGTAGGGCCTGTGGCGACAGGGCCGGCGGCGACCGGGCCTGCGGGGCGCGGCTCCGCAGAGGGAGCGCCCTGATGGCGATCCTCGTCGACGGCGGCACGCGGGTGCTCGTCCAGGGCGTGACCGGTCGCGAGGGCGCCTTCCACACGCGGCGCATGCTCGACGCCGGCACCGCCGTCGTGGCCGGCACCTCCCCGGGCAAGGGCGGGCAGGAGGTCGAGGGCGTGCCGGTCTTCGACCGCGTCGCCGACGCCGTGCACGAGACCGGCGCCGACGCTTCGGTCGTCTTCGTGCCGGCGCGCTTCGCGCGCGACGCCCTGATCGAGGCCGCCGACGCCGGGGTACGCCTCGTCGTCTGCATCACCGAGGGCATCCCCGTACGCGACATGAGCGAGGCGGCCGCGCACCTGGCGCACCGCGGGGCCCGGCTGGTCGGGCCCAATGGGCCGGGCCTCGTGTCGGCCACGCAGCCGGCGGCCGAAGCTGAGCCGGCCGATACCGGCGGCGACACCGGCTGCAACGCCGGCATCATGCCGGCCGGCATCTTCACGCCGGGCCCGGTCGGGCTGGTCTCGCGCTCGGGCACGCTGACCTACGAGATCGTCGACCAGCTCAGCCGCGCAGGGCTCGGCCAGACGACCTGCGTCGGCATGGGCGGCGACCCCGTCCACGGCGTCGGCTTCGTCGAGTGTCTCGAGCTCTTCGAGGCCGACGAGCAGACCGGAGTCGTGGTGCTCGTCGGCGAGATCGGCGGCGACGACGAGGAGCGCGCCGCGCGCTTCGCCGCCGATCGCATGAGCAAGCCCGTCGTCGCCTACCTCGCCGGCTTCACCGCGCCTCCCGGCAAGCGCATGGGTCACGCCGGCGCCATCATCAGCGGCGGGTCGGGGACGGCGGCCGCCAAGGCGGCGGCCCTCGAGGCGGCGGGTGTCGCCGTCGCCCGCCGCCCCAGCGAGGTCGCTCCTCTCGTGGTGGCTGCTCTCGAGGGGCGGGTCTAGAATGCGGCGAACGGCACGCGAAGGGGGACGATGAGCACACGCACGCGTCGCGGTGGTGAGGTCTCGTGAAGCGCCGGCCGCTGGGGCGTCTCGTGATGGCGCTCGTGCCGCTGCCCTGGACCGCGTTCTACGCGGTCGTGGGCGGGTGGGCGACCGCCAAGGGGCTCGCCGCCCTCATCGACGGCAGGGCCCATGTCCAGGTCTCCTCCAGCGTCGTCGAGCCGAGCGCCCTGCTCTTCGTCGGCATCGGCTTCCTCGTCGCCTTCGCGGCGATGCTCGGGGTGACCGTGCTGGTGCTCCTCGCGCGGCGCGGCCGCCTCTGGACGCTCGAGCTGGTCGTCCTCCTGGCTGTCTGGGCCGGTGGCCTATGGGCGATCTACCGCTCGTCGCTCGGCGCCCCCGCCTTCCTCCTCGCCTTCTTCGGGCTCTTCTTCGCCACGGCCGTGGCGGCGGTCATGGTCGTCTCGCGCCCGCCCGAGGTCATCGAGGCGCAGCCGGGCAAGGGCAAGCCCGGCTGACGACTCCCGGCGCCGCGCCGCGCCGCCGCGCCCACCCGCCATCCCGTCGCGCCGCGACCACCTGCCATCCCGTCCCGCCGCGCCCACCCGCCATCCCGTCCCGCCGCCACGAGGCCTCTTGGTCGGCGGGTCCACGGCGGTCTCGTTGCCGCTCTTCGGTGCCCGTGCTAGCGTTCGGTCCCACCGGCCGGCTGCCGCGTCGTGGTCCCGGGGGGTGCGCTCGACGAGCGCAAGGGGACCGCGACGCCGCCCGGCTCGTCCGTCGACCGCTCAGGAGGCACTCATGCCCGAGCAGGAGCATCAGCCCACCGTCGAGGAGCTGAAGGCCAAGGCCTATCAGCCCATGGAGGACGCCAAGGTCCTCCACCCCTTCTATCGCGGCAAGATCGAGACCACGCTCAAGTGCTGCGTGCGCGACTTCCAGGACTTCGGCATCTGGTACACGCCCGGCGTCAGCGCGCCGTGTCTCGAGATCAAGGACGACCCCGAGAAGGTCTACGAGCACACCAACAAGTGGAACACGGTGGCCGTGATCAGCGACGGCACCCGGGTGCTCGGCATGGGCGACATCGGCCCCAAGGCCGGCATGCCGGTCATGGAGGGCAAGAGCCTGCTCTACAAGTACCTCGGCGGCGTCGACGGCTTCCCGCTCATGGTCGACACCAAGGACCCGGACAAGTTCATCGAGTTCGTCAAGCTCGTGCAGCCGGGCCTCGGCGGCGTGAACCTCGAGGACATCTCGCAGCCCAAGTGCTTCCGCATCCTCGACACGCTGCGCGAGGAGTGCGAGATCCCCGTGTGGCACGACGACCAGCAGGGCACGGCCTGCGTCACCCTCGCCGGCCTCATCAACGCGCTCAAGGTCGTGGGCAAGAAGATCGACGAGGTCTCGATCGCCTTCATCGGCTCGGGCGCCGCCAACGTCGCCATCAGCCGGCTGATCTTCACCTACGGCGCCACGCCGGCCCTCTGCCGCGTCGTCGACAGCAAGGGCATCCTCCACAAGGGCCGCGACGACATCAAGACGGTCAAGGCCGAGTGGGTCGACAAGTGGAAGTACTGCCAGATCACCAACGAGGAGCAGCGCACCGGCGGCATCGCCGAGGCGCTCAAGGGCGCCGACGTCTGCATCGCGCTCTCCAAGCAGGGCCCCGACACGATCGAGAAGGACTGGGTCAGCGGCGATGGCCTCCGACTCGATCGTCTTCATCTGCGCCAACCCCATGCCCGAGATGTGGCCCTGGGACGCCAAGGAGGCCGGCGCCGCGGTGGTCGCCACCGGCCGCTCCGACTTCGAGAACCAGGTCAACAACTCGCTCGGCTTCCCCGGCATCTTCCGCGGCACGCTCGACGTGCGCGCCAAGACGATCACCGACGAGATGTGCATCGCCGCCGCCGAGGAGCTCGCCAAGGTCGCCGAGGACAAGGGCCTGCGCGCCGACTACATCATGCCGACCATGGACGACTGGGAGGTCTTCCCCCGCGAGGCCGCGGCGGTGGCGATGAAGGCCATCGAGCAGGGCATCGCGCTGAGGACCGACCTGACCTACGACCAGGAGATCGCCGAGGCGACCGCGATGATCTCGCGGGCGCGCGGCCTCGTGCAGGACGCGATGGCCCTCGGGTACATCGCGATGCCCGAGGGCAGCCGCGCACCGGCGCCGACGACGCAGGCGCTGAAGGCCGTCGCCAGGGGCGCCGGCGACGCCGCCGCCGGGTACGCCGGCAAGGCGGCCGACAAGCTCGGGCCGTACGCCGAGAAGGCCGCCGAGGTCGCCCGTCAGGCGGCCGACAAGGCCGGCCCGTACGCCGAGAAGGCTGCCGAGGCGGCCCGCCAGGCCGCCGACAAGGCCGCCGACGCGGTCAAGAAGGCGACCGACCGCAAGAAGGACTGAGGGGGCGTCGTGGCAGTCCGTGAGCTCGACGTCGGCGAGGTCACCGCGGCCGTGAAGGAGCTCTGCATCACGGCCAACTACGACCTGCCCGAGGACGTCTACGACGCGCTGAAGAGAGCGGAGGAGACCGAGGAGTCGCCCGTCGGGCGCGAGGTCCTCGGTCAGCTCGTCGAGAACGCCGACATCGCCGCCCGTGACCGCGTGCCGATCTGCCAGGACACGGGCCTCGCCGTCTTCTTCGCCGACGTCGGCCAGGACGTGCACCTCGTGGGTGGCGACTTCGAGGCGGCGATCAACGAGGGCGTGCGCCAGGGGTACGTCGACGGCTACCTGCGCAAGTCGGCCGCCGAGGAGCCGGCGCACGCGCGCCGCAACACCAAGGACAACACGCCGGCGATCGTCCACACCGCGATCGTCCCCGGCGACAGAGTGCGCCTCGTGATGATGCCGAAGGGCGGCGGCGCCGAGAACATGTCGAGCCTCAACATGCTCAAGCCGTCGCAGGGCTGGGCCGGCATGAGCCAGGCGGTGGTCGACACCGTGAGTCGCGCCGGCTCCAACCCGTGCCCGCCGGTGGTGATCGGGGTCGGCATCGGCGGCACCATCGACGCCGTCACTGTGCTGGCCAAGAAGGCGCTCCTGCGCGAGATCGGCTCGGTGCACCCCGACCCGCGCATCGCGGCGATGGAGGCCGAGCTGCTCGAGCGCATCAACGCGCTCGGCATCGGACCACAGGGCCTCGGCGGCAGGACGACCGCGCTGGCCGTCTTCATCGAGGAGATGCCCTGCCACATCGCCAGCATGCCGATGGCCGTGAACGTGCAGTGCCACGCCCAGCGGCACAAGTCCGTCGAGCTCTGAGGAGGGGAGGAGAGATGGCCGTCAAGAAGCTCACCACGCCCCTCACCGACGAGGTCGTGAAGGGCCTGAAGGCGGGCGACGCGGTCGCGATCACCGGCGTGATCTACCAGGCGCGTGACGCGGCCCACAAGAAGCTCGTCGCGCTGATCGAAGCCGGCGAGGAGTTGCCGTTCGAGCTGCAGGGCGCCGTCGTGTACTACATGGGGCCGAGCCCGGCCAAGCCCGGCAACCCGATAGGGTCGGCCGGGCCCACGACCAGCGGCCGCATGGACGCCTACGCGCCGCTGCTCATGAAGCACGGGCTGAAGGGGATGATCGGCAAGGGCCTGCGCACCGCCGAGGTCAAGCAGGCGATGGTCGACGAGACCGCGGTGTACTTCGCCGCCACCGGCGGGGCCGGCGCCCTGCTCGCCCAGCGCGTAGTCGGCAACGAGGTGATCGCCTGGCCCGAGCTCGGCGCCGAGGCGGTCGCCCGCCTCGAGGTCGTCGACTTCCCCGCCATCGTGGTCAACGACTGCCACGGCGGCGACCTTTACGAGGAGGGCCGCGCGAAGTACGCGAAGAGCGTCTGAGACGCGACGAGCGTCTGGCGCGCACGTCGCGCAGTCCGTTTGGGGCACGACGAGCGTCGGCCGCGCGGGCGGCGTCTGCATCGGCCTCCGGCATCGCGCCGGACGGCGTTCACGCGGGGGCGGCGGGGGCGGGGCGCGAGAGCGCCCCGCCCCCGCCGCCCCCAGTCATTCGGTCGCGTCGGCTCCGGCTCAGGCGTCGAGCGCCGTCGCTGCTACGCCTCGGGATCGGGCGCTTCGGGCCCGACCCAGGGCACGGTCGGGAGGGCCGAGGTGGCCGGCTCCGACGAGCGCACGGTGCGGGGTCGTACGACGACGGTCCCGGCGGCGAGGTCGCCGAGACGCTGCTTCCGCGGGGTCGTCGTGACCGTGATCGCCGCCACCAGGTAGGCGAAGGGGAGAAAGTCGATGATGCGCAGCGCGGTGCGCACGAGGGCCGCACCGTACCCCACCCGGCCGCCGTCGGTGCGCACGACGCGCAGCCCGAAGAGACGCTTGCCCAGGGTCTGGCTCCACCGGGCCTCACTGACCCAGAAGTAGACGAAGGCGGCCACCGAGAAGGCGAGCCAGAGGTACCAGGGGAACGGCTCCTCCCCCTCGACCGCGAAGCGACCCTCCATGACGAGCGCCTGGAAGACGGCCAGGGCGATGAGCAGGAAGATGCCGCTGAGGATCAGCCCGTCGACGGCCAGTGCGAGGAACCGGACCCACAGCCCTTCGCACACCCGCACGCAGTCGCGGTCCGTCTCGCGGAACGAGCTGCGGCCGTCGCGCGGGTCGGCGCAGCACTCGGGACAGCGCGGCGCCTCGGCGCTGACTCGCCGGCCGCAGCGCCGGCACTCGATGACGGCTGTGCTCATGCTCCCTCCCCGGTCGCGCCGGCTTCGCTGACGCGGGCACGGCTCCTCCACGCGGGGATTCTACATCCGTCACTGACGCGGTCGTCTCGCGCCCAGGCACGTACGCCGGGGCGGCCGGCGGCAGCATAGTAGAATCCGCACGTGGAGGCGTCTTCGTGATCGGCTGGGTCTTCGGCCTCGCCCGCATGCTCGGGCTCGGCGCCGCCGCCGGCACGCGCCCGTGGCTCACGCTGGGTGTCGTCGGGGTGATGTCCCAGCTGGGGTGGGGCGTGCCGCTCAACGGTGCGTTCGACTGGCTCGGCAACCGCTGGGTCCTCCTCGCCCTCGCCGTGCTGGCCATACTCGAGGCGGCGTTCGACAAGATAACCCGCGTCGACCGGCTGCAGGACCGCATGGTGTTCCCCCTGCGCCTGGCGGCCGGTGCCGTCGCGGGGGCGGCGACCATCGACGCCGGCTGGCCCGGCCTCCTCATCGGGCTGGCCGTCGGCGGTTTCGCCGCCTGGCTGGCCGAGCACGTCAAGCACGTGCGCCGGCCGCGCGCCACACGCAGCGAAGCGACGATCCCCCTGCTCAGCCTCATCGAGGATCTGTACGCCCTCCTCGGCGCCGTCGGCACGATGGCGTGGAGCCCCGTCGGCTTCGCCGTCGTCGCCTGGCCGGCTGCACTCTGGGTCGAGATGCGCCGGCGCCGCAAGGCCAAGTACGCGGCGCTGCGGCGCCGCCGCGACCCGCGTGAGCCTCCCGGCGCCGTGACGGGGGCGCCGCCGGCGTCCGGCACGCGCGACATGCCGCCGCCGGCCGCCGGGCGCGAGGTCTCGCAGGCGCCCGCGGCGGCGGAGTCCGTGCCGTACCGGGTGGCGCCGGAGGCCCCCCCGCCCGGGTCGTCGCCTGCCGCGCCGCCGCCGGACGCGCCGCCGCGAGCCGCACCCTACGGCGTGGAGCCGACCAGCACGCCGTCATACGGCGTCGACGGGGAGGCGCCGCAGTGAGCCGGCGCGGCGACACCCCAGGCGACGCCCGGCGGCGGATGGTCGAGGAGCAGATCGCCGGGCGCGGGCTGCGCGATGAGGGGGTGCTCGCGGCGCTGCGCGCCGTCCCGCGGCACAGCTTCGTCCCCGCGGGGATGGAGGGCGAGGCCTACCTCGACGGCCCGCTGCCGATCGGCTTCGGCCAGACCATCTCGCAGCCCTACATGGTGGCGTTGATGACGGCGCTGCTCGGGGTCGACGCGCGCAGCCGCGTGCTTGAGGTGGGCGCGGGATCGGGCTACCAGACCGCCGTCCTCGCCGAGCTCGTGGCGCAGGTCTGGGCGGTGGAGCGCGTCGCGGAGCTCGCCGAGACCGCCCGCCGCCGTCTGCGCGAGCTCGGCTACGACAACGTCCACCTCGCCGTCGGCGACGGGACTCTGGGCTGGGAGGAGCACGCGCCGTACGACGGTGTCCTCGTCGCCGCCGCGGCCGAAGACGTGCCGGCGGCGCTCCTCGACCAGCTCGTCGTCGGCGGCCGGCTGGTGATCCCGCTGGGCGCGCCGCACCGCGACCAGGTGCTGACCGTGTATCGCCGCCGCCGCGAAGGGTTCGATGTCGAGCGCCACACGCCGTGCCGCTTCGTGCCGCTCGTCGGCGGTGGCGCCAAGGGAGCGGAGGACGTGGCCGAGAACGAGATGACGGGGCTCGGCACCCCCGCGGCGCTGGGGCGCGCCAACGGCACCAAAGCCGTGAAGGTGCGGCTCTCCGGCCGCGTGCAAGGCGTGTACTACCGCGCCTCGACGCAGCGCGAGGCGCGGCGTCTCGGCGTCGCCGGCTACGCGAAGAACCTGCGCGACGGCAGCGTCGAGGTCTGGGCCCAGGGCGACGCCGCCGCGGTCGATGCGCTCGTCGGCTGGTGCCGCGGTGGCCCGCCGCGGGCCGAGGTGACGCGACTCGAGACGGAAGACGTCGATCCGGACCCCGGCATCGACACGTTCGAAGTGAGGTGACGATGGCCAAGGCATCCTCCGCGACGGGTCGCGGACCGCGACCGGTGACCTTCGACGCGGTCCGCAAGGACCCGGAGGTCGCGGTCCTGATCTCCAAGGCCGACGAGAACCTGGAGCGCCTGGGCTACACCGAGCACGGCACGCGCCACGCGACGATGGTGGCCACCGTGGCGCGCGACATCCTCAACCGTCTGGACCGCCCGCCACGTCTGGCCGAGCTGGCGGCGATCGCGGGGTACCTGCACGACATCGGCAACGGCGTGAACCGCAACGACCACGGCAACGTCGCCGCCCTCATCGCCTACCGGGTCCTCGAGCGGCTCGGCATGCCTGCCGATGAGTACGTCGAGGTCATGTGCGCGATCGGCAACCACGAGGAGGAGCACGGCGACCCGGTCAGCGACCTCGCGGCCGCGGTGATCCTCTCCGACAAGT
Organism: uncultured Thermoleophilia bacterium; assembly: GCA_963814545.1. Lineage (GTDB taxonomy): Bacteria > Actinomycetota > Thermoleophilia > UBA2241 > UBA2241 > UBA2241. Next base: position 144,271 of record CAWFDC010000010.1, read on the forward strand.
CCGACGTCCATGAGAGCCGGGTGCGCGAGATGGACCCCGCGCTCTACGACGAGCACGACCGGGTGAACCACGCCGCGCACCGCTCGACCCTGATCGTGGATGCGGCAGCGCACACGATCACCCTCGAGCTCGAGATCGACACCGAGGCGACGACGGTGATGGAGTACTTCGAGATCTTCCTCGAGCGCATGGTGATGTGCCGGCGCGCCGCCGAGTCGCTCGGCTGCCGGTTCGGCCTCGTGGCGAACAACACGCGGCTCTACTGAGACGCGGGGCGGGGGACGGCGGCCGGCCGTCGAATTGGTCAGGCGAGACGTGACGCGTCCGCGGCGGCGGTGAGGCCAGAGGACGATGAGACCGGGACGGCAGTGAGACCGGAGGTGTCAGGGTGAGCAGTGAAGAGAAGAGCGTATCGCGCAAGAAGGGCGGCTTCCTGATCGGTGCCGTCGTCGGCGCCGCCGTCGGGGTCCTTTTCGCCCCGCGCGCGGGCAAGGAGACTCGCGAGCAGCTCTTCAGCGGCGACCTCGGCGCCCAGAAGGAGCGTCTGGTGAAGGCCCTCGGTGCCGGCAAGGAGTCGGCGGAGGACCAGTCCGAGGCGCTGCGCCGCAAGATCGAGGAGACGCGCGCCCGGCTGCGCGAACAGATGGACCAGGAGTAGGGCGGCGACCGCCGGTCTGGTGAGGCGGGGGGCGAGGGCGGCGGCCGCGCTCGGCGCGGCCGCCGCCCTCGCGACGTCCTACCTGCTCTGGCAGGCACAGGCGGTCCGGCGGGTCGACCGGCGCCTGCCGGCGCCGGGCTGCCCGCCGGACCTCGACGGCCTCACCGTCGTCCAGCTCTCCGACTTTCACGCCGGCTTCCGCCCCAGCCTCAACGCGCGAGCGACGCGCAAGGCCGTCGACCTCGCCCTCGCCGCGGATCCGGACCTCGTCCTCATCACCGGCGACTTCGCCTCCGGGCCGGGCGGCCGGGGAGAGCTGCTGGCGCAGCTTCGCCGGCTACGCCCGCCGCTCGGTGTCTACGCCGTCCTCGGCAACCACGACCACGGGGACAGCAAGGCGCCCTTCGTGCGCGCGACCGACCCCTCCGACCTTGAGGCCTGCGGCGTCCATGTGCTCGCGAACGAGTGCGCTCTCGTGTCTCGCGGCGCCGGTGCCGTCCAGGTCTGCGGCGTCGACGACGCGAGCGGCGGTCGCACCGACCTCCCGCGCGTCCTCGAGCGTCTCGACCGGCGGCCGGGGATCCTCCGTCTGCTGCTCTCCCACCAGGCCGATGTGGTCCTCGAGACGGCGCCCGGCGACTTCGCTCTCACCATCGCCGGGGACACTCACGGCGGGCAGATCTGCCTGCCCCTCCCCGGCCGCCGGCTTCTGCTCAGCGACCTCTCGGCACGTTTCGCCGAGGGCGGCTACGAGCCCGAGGGTCGCTCGCTCTACGTCACGCGCGGGGTCGGCACGAGCATGCTGCCGTTCCGCGCCTTCTGCCGCCCGGAGATCGTCGTCTTCCGCGTCGAGTCCGTCGTGTCCGACCCAGCGCCGGGGGACTGAGAGCGCCGCATCGTCGGGCGGCCCGAGGTCGCTTCGGTCAGGTGCTGTGCGGCCGGGGCGCCGCGGCGCTGCGGGCACGCTGAGCTCGCGCCGAGCTTCGGGGTGGCCGGTTGTCGCGGCGGTCAGGTGCTGTGCGGCCGGGATGCCGCGGCGCCGAGGCCGCGCTCAGCTCGCGCCGTCGCGCCCGCCGAAGACGCGCCGCGCCAGCCACGGCTCGACCGCGTCGATCGCGCCGGTCGGGCAGACCTCGGTGCACGCGTAGCAGCGCACGCAGCGGCCGTCGTCGAACTCCGGCAGCGGCTCGAGCGCGATCGCCGTCACGCCGCAGATCCCAGCGCACTCGCCGCACTCGATGCAGGCGTGGGCGTCGACGAGGCGCGGCCGCGCCGTGATCAGACGCCGGCCGAGGCGGTGCAGCGACGGCGGGAGCAGCTCCTGGATGTCGCGCCGCGCCGGGGCGAAGTCGGCGACCGTCTCCACGGGGTCGCCGGCCAGGCGGTAGGCGCGCTCGAGGTCGATGAGACCCCGGCGCTCGCCGGCGGCCAGCGTGTAGACGTCGCGCCGCCGGTGCGCGGTGCGGTCGGCGAGGGCGGCGTCGAGGGCGAGGGCGTCGTGGGCGGCGAAGAGCGAGCCGAGCTCGCGCGGCCGCCCGCCGCCGGGCCCCTGTCCTTCCATGGCGATGATCCCGTCGATCACCGTGAAGCGCGGCCGCAGGGCGAGGTGCAGGTCGAGGAGCATGTCGGCGAAGTCGTCGCGGCGCTGGGCGCGCACGTGGAGCTGCGCCTTCTCGAGGCCGGGGATGCAGCCGTAGGTCAGCTTGACCGCTCCGGTGAGCCGCATGAGCTGGTGGGTCTTGAGGACGCCGACCTGGACGATGGCGTCGGCGCGCAGGAAGGGCCGGCCGATACGGAAGTGGCGGAAGAGCCGGCCCTGCGGCGCCTCGACGAGGACGGGCTGGTCCTCGATGTCGACGACCTGCACGCCCTCCTCGGCGCACATCTGGGAGATGCCGGCGATACGGTAGGCGCGCGCGACCTTGGCGGGCCCGTTGAGGCCGCCGGGGCTGTCGGCCACGAACGGCTCGGCGCCCGCGGCCTTCAAGGCCCGGAGCACCGCGCGCAGGGTCTCCGGGTGCGTGGAGACGGCGCGCTCGGGTGGCGCGCCCCGGAGCAGGTTGATCTTGACCGCGACGCGCTCGTGGGGAGCGATGATCGTACTCCAGCCGCCGAAGGGCGAGACCAGCCGCTCGAGCGCCTCGGGCAGGCCGGGACCGTGAGCGGCACGGACGTGGGAGACGAGGGCCGGCCGGTCCGGAGCTGGCGGGGCAGCCACGCCGACAGTCAGTCGCCGGCCGCGTCGCGACCGCCGCCGGCGATCGCGGACCGCGGAGTCGCCGCCGCGGCGCCGTCGCCGGCGACCGGGCGGCCGCCGGGCATCTCGGCGACGACCGCGATCTGGTAGCGGCCGACGTCGCCGGGCGGGTGCACGGAGAGCTCGCGCAGGCCGAGGCCGGCGACTGCCGCGCGCACCTGCTCGAGTGACAGGACGTGGTCGTTGGGCGGTCCGACGGGGCGGTCCATCTGGGCGAAGTCGATGACGACGAGGCGACCGCCCGGGCCGAGCAGACGCCGCACCTCGGCCATGGCGGCCGGGTCGTCGTGGATGTGGTGGAGGACGTTGATCATGAGCACGCGGTCGGCGCCGCCGTCGGGCAGCGGCACCGAGTTGTCGGCGGTGGGGACGGGCACGACCCGGCCCTCGGGGAGACCGGCCCTCGCAACCTTCTCCTCGAGGTAGGCGAGCAACGCCGGGTGCTCGTCGACGGCGAGCAGGCGGCCGCCGGTCAGGGCGGCGGCGACGGGCAGCGTGAAGAGCCCTGTGCCGGCGCCGTAATCGACGACGGTCTCGTCGCCCTGCAGATCGAGGAGTCGGACGATGGCGGCGGGGGGGAGCTCGACGAGACGCTCGGGGTTCTCGAGCTTGTCGGCGTGCGCCGGGTCGAACTTCTCGGCCATGAAGGAGAACGCGCCTACTTCACGCAGCGCGTGTACTTGAGGAACGCGTCGAGGGCGCGCTCGACGCCTTCGCGCGTCGCCTCTTCGCCATCGCCTTCGTCCACCAGGCACTCACGCATCTTCAGCGAGATGAGGAGCATGCCGACGCGGTCGAGCGCGGCTTTGGTGGCGGCGAGCTGGGTGAAGATCTCCTCGCACGGCCGGCCGTCTTCGATCATGCGCTGCAGACCGCGCGCCTGACCTTCGACGCGCCGCAGGCGGTTGACGAGCTTGGCTGCTTCGGGAGAGGCCCCGTACTCCTCCATGGGGTCAATATACCCCCCGGGGGGATACGGGACAAACGCTCGACGTGCGGCTCGGCTCAGTGGACGGGCGCGGGGTCGGCGGTCTCGGCGAGGCAGCGCAGATCGTCGAGGACCCTGTCGGGGACCGGCTCCCCGAACGCGCCGATGCCGAGGTCGTTCTGGGGCTTCACCGCGCCGTGGAAGTCGGAGCCCCCGGTCGGCACGAGGGCGAAGCGCTCGCAGAGGCCGAGGACGCGGGCGACGGTCGCCCGGTCGTGCGCCGGGTAGTAGCACTCGAGGCCGACGACCCCGGCTCTCGCCGCTTCGCGGGCGATGGCCGCCAGCCCTGCCTCGTCGGTGCGAATGATGCCGGGGTGGGCGATCACCGGGAGCCCGCCCGAGGCGCGCAGCGAGCGCACGGCCTGCGTCAGCGAGAGGCGCCGGCGGTCGACCCAGGCCGGCGCGCCACGGCGAAGGAAGCGCTCGAAGGCCTCGGCGATCGACGTCGCGTAGCCCCGCCGGCGCATCGCCTCGGCGATGTGGGGGCGCCCGATGGCCCCGTGCTCGCCGATGGCGGCGAGCTCCTCGGGGTCGATCGGGTAGCCGAGCTCGGCCAAGCGCTCGAGGATGCGCGCGTTGCGCTCATCGCGGTACGCGCGCAGCTCGGCGAGCTGGGCGCGGAGCTCGGCCGTCGGGCAGCCGGCGAGGAAATAGCCGAGCAGGTCCATCGTCACCTGCTGGTGCTCGAGGTTGATCTCGACTCCCGGCACCACCTCGATCCCCAGCTCCCGCCCCGCCTCGAGCGCCTCCTCGACCCCGTCGACGGTGTCGTGGTCGGTGATCGCGACGGCGCGGAGGCCGATGGTCGCGGCTTGGGCGACGAGCTCCCGCGGCGTCGAGGTGCCGTCCGAGTAGGTGGTGTGGGTGTGCAGGTCGATCACGGCGCCAGACTACCACGGCGTCCTCGTCCCGCCGCCCGCCCGCAGGACCGCGTCGCCCGGCCGCCGCCCGCTGGGGCGCGGTTCGCGATGCGGCACTCGGGTACAATCGCCGCCATGAGGATCGGGATGATCGCGCCGCCGTGGTTCCCCCTGCCTCCGCGGCGGTACGGCGGCATCGAGTTCGTCGTCTCACTGCTCACCGAAGGCCTCGTCGAACGCGGTCACGAGGTGACGCTGTTCGCGAGCGGCGACTCGGCGACCGGGGCGCGCCTCTCGTCCTTCTTCGAGCGCGCCCCCTTCGAGCAGATCGAGAACGGCGTGCACCTCGAGGTGGCGCAGAGCCTCGAGGCCTACTCGCTGGCGCGCGAGTTCGACGTCATCCACGACCACGACGGCGTCGATAGCCGGGTGATGGGCGCCCTCGTGCACCGGCTCACCGGCACCCCGGTCGTCGCGACGCTGCACGGTCCTGCGGACCAGGCGACGCAGCACATGCTGAGCAGCCTGCGCCACGACCTCGCCTTCATCGCCATCTCCGACTACCAGCGCCTGGGTTTCCCCGACCTGCGCTTCGTCGGCACCATCCCGAACGCGATCGACGTCGAGCACCAGCCGTTCTGCGCCGAGAAGGACGACTACTTCCTCTTCGTCGGGCGCATGAACGCGGAGAAGGGCGCGACCACGGCCATCGAGGTCGCGCACCGGCTCGGGGCGCGGCTCATCATGGCCGGCAAGGTGAACGAGGGCCTCGAGCGCGAGTACTTCGCGCGCGAGGTCGAGCCGCACCTCACCGAGACCGTCCACTTCCGCGGCGAGGTCGACCACGAGACCAAGGTCGAGCTCTACCGGCGGGCGCGCTGCACGCTGTTCCCGATCCAGTGGCCGGAGCCCTTCGGTCTCGTGATGATCGAATCGCTCGCCTGCGGCACGCCGGTGATCGCCTTCAGGCTCGGCTCCGTGCCCGAGGTCATCGAGCACGGGCGGACCGGCTTCGTGGTCGACACGGTCGACGAGATGGTCGCGGCCGCCGAGCGGATCGACGAGATCGACCCGGCGGAGTGCCGCCGGGCGGTCGAGGAGCGTTTCGGCCGTGACGCCTTCCTCGGCGCCCACGAGCGCGCCTACGAAGAACTGGTCGGGGGGTAGGCGCGAGCACGGCCGCACCTTGTCGCCGTCCCGGTCAGGCGATAGCGTTGGGGCGATGAAGCTCCCCTACGACGACGTCCATCTGATCGCCGACCCCCTCTACGGCTACCTGCGCATCACGCTGTCGCGTCAGGGCGAGATCGCCGAGGCCGACGTGATCGACAGCCCCTGGATGCAGCGCCTGAAGCGCATCCACCAGCTGCAGAGCTCGTGGTGGGTCTTCCCCGCGGCCGAACACAGTCGCTTCGTGCACAGCCTGGGGACGATGCACCTGGCCGGGGAGCTCGCGCGACACGTCTACGCGACGCTGGCCGAGGTCGAGCCCGGCACGCCGTCCCTGCCCGTGGTCGAGGAGACCCTCCGCCTCGCCGGGCTGCTGCACGACGTCGGGCACGGGCCCTTCAGCCACTTCTGCGACGAGCAGTACTTCGGCCCGAAGTTCGGGCTCGACCACGAGCGCATCTCGCAGCACCTGATCGTGACCGAGCTCGGCGAGTTCATCGCCGCCCTCGAGCGCAGCCCGAGCGGGCCTTTCGCGCCGGGCGAGCGCGTCGACCCGTGGCACGTCGCCTTTCTCGTGCGCGCCGACGGCGCCGGGGGCGGCGCGGCGCCCGTGGCGGGCGCGGGCGCGGCGCCGCTGGCGGACGGCGACGCCGGGCGGGGGGCCGGGGGCGCGAGCGGACCCGAGGTCGCCGAGGGCGTGCCGCGGGCCGAGTCGGCGGGCTCGGTCGCCACGCGTCAGCCGATCCCGCGCTGGGTGCGCCTCCTGCACCGCGCGCTCTCCGGCGCGGTGACGGTCGACAACCTCGACTACGTGCGCCGCGACGCGCTCATGTGCGGGGTGTCGCTCGCCGCCGTCGACGCCCAGCGCCTCATCTACTACTCCTTCTGCACGGCCGATGGGCTCACGTTCCACAAGCGCGCCCTCAGTGCCCTGCGCGCCTTCCTCAACGCGCGCTTCTACATGTACGAGAACGTCTACTTCCACCGCATCGGCCACGCCATCGACATGCACCTGCGCGAGCTCTTCAGGCCGACGATGGAGCTCGTGCTGCCGGCGAGCCCGCTCGACGACCTCGGCGCCTACCGGCGGCTCAGCGAGTGGTCGCTCTTCACGACCGTCGAGGGCTGGCTCGACGAGCCCCGCGAGAGCCCGCGCCGCGAGCTCGCCGAGGAGTGGCAGTCGATCATCCACCGGCACGTCAAGTACAGCATGGTCTACGAGCACGCCGTCGAGCGGCAGCAGCCGGCGCTCGCCGCCCGCGACCTCACCCGCGAGGAGTTCCGCGCCGGCGTGCGCGGTCACCTGCCGCCGCGGCTCGCCGGCCTCGAGTTCGAGGTCGACATCGCCTCTCAGGACCCGCGGCCGCTCAACCCCATGAGCGGGCCCAAGCGCATCCCGATCTACGACCCGGTCACGGGGGCGATCGAGGACCAGCTCCTCAGCGGGATCCTCGAGTTCGTGCCGGCCAAGGCCCACCTCTACCGTGTGTTCGCGGTCGGCCGCGAGCACGAGCGCGAGCTTGCGCTCGCGGCCCGCGCGGCCCTCGAAGAGGCGGGCCACGAGGCGGCGAGCACGACCAACCTCTGACGGTCGCGCGGCGGCCGGCACGACGGACCTCTGAAGGGCCGCGCGGCCCGGAGGCCGAGTCGCAGGGCACGCGGCCGTAGGGCTCGGCGTGCGCTCGGCGTCAGCCGCCGAAGTCGTCCGGGTGGGTCATCTCCTCGGGGCGTACCCAGGCGTCGAACTGCTCGCCGCTCACGAGACCAAGATCGATGGCCGCCGCCCTCAACGTGAGTCCGTCGTGGGCGGCGTGCTGCGCGACCCGCGCGGCGCTCTCGTAGCCGATGTGCGGGCTGAGCGCGGTGGCGAGCATGAGTGAGTCGTCGAGGTGGCGGCGGATGACCGGCGCGTTCGGCTCGAGGCCCTGCGCGCAGAAGCGGTCGAAGGCGCTCATCGCGTCGGCGAGCAGGGCGATCGACTCGAGCACCTCGTGCAGGATCACCGGCTTGTAGACGTTGAGCTGGAAGTTGCCCTGCGAGTCGGCGAAGGCGACCGCGGCGTCGTTGCCGTAGACGTGCACGGCGACCTGGGTCAGAGCCTCGGCCTGGGTCGGGTTGACCTTGCCGGGCATGATCGAGGAGCCGGGCTCGTTCTCGGGGATGTGCAGCTCGCCGAGCCCGCTGCGCGGGCCCGACGCGTACCAGCGCACGTCGTTGGCGATCTTGATGAGGGCCGCAGCCAGCGTACGCAGTGCGGCGCTGACGTTGAGCATGGCGTCGTGCGCCGACAGCGCGGCGGCGAAGTCGGGGGCCGGCCGGAAGGGCCGGCCCGTCTCCTCGGCGAGCCGCCGCGCCACCGTCGCGGAGAAGCGCGGATGCGTGTTCACCCCGGTCCCGACGGCGGTGCCGCCAAGCGCGAGGTCGTAGAGGCCCTCGCCGGCGTGCCCGAGTGTCGCGAGGGCCTGGTCGAGCTGCGCGACCCAGCCCCCGATCACCTGGCCGAGGCGCACGGGGGTCGCGTCCTGGAGGTGCGTGCGCCCGAGCATCACGACCTCGCCGTGCTCCTCCGCCTTGGCGGCGAAGGTATCGCGGAGGGCCGTGAGTGCCGGGACGAGGCGGTCCTCGAGCTCGGCGACGGTGGCGAGGTGCATCACGGTGGGGAACACGTCGTTCGAGGACTGGCCGCGGTTCACGTGGTCGTTGGGGTGGACCGGGCCGCTGCCGCCGCGCTCTCCGTCGGCGAGCTCGTTGGCGCGCGCTGCGATCACCTCGTTGACGTTCATGTTGGTCTGCGTGCCGGAGCCGGTCTGGAAGACGACCAGGGGGAACTCGTCGTCGAGCCGGCCTTCGGCGACCTCGCGCGCGGCGCGCGCGATCAGGTCGACGGTCTCGGCCGGCAGCACCCCGAGCTCGGCGTTCGCGAGTGCGGCGTGCAGCTTGACGAGACCGAGGGCGCGGATGACGGGGCGCCCCCAGACGAAGCGCTCGTGCCCGACCGTGAAGTGCTCCAGCGAGCGCTGCGTCTGGGCGCCCCAGTAGCGCCCGGCCGGCACGCGGACCTCGCCCATGCTGTCTGACTCGATGCGCCAGTCGTCGCTCACGCGCTTCAGACTACCCGTTTCGTTGCTTCGCGTCCCTCCCCGCCGCAGCCGGATCGTGAGCCGCGCGTGGGCGGCGGACGCCTCGGGGAGGCTGTGGCTGCGGCGCGCCGCCCGAGCGGGATCCCGGCGAGACGACGCGCGCCGGCCGCGGCGCGACGCGGGGTTCAGGCTCCGAGGAGCAGGCGGAGGTTGCGGGCGACGACGGCCGGCGAATAGTCGAGCCCGCAGCGCCCCAGCTTGTCGCGGGTCGCGGGGCCGAGGCCGGCCCACTCCGCCTCGTCCCGTTCGGTGGCCAGGATCGCTGCCGTCTCCGCCTCGTCGAACCTCTCGGGGGTCGCCTCGACCAGCCCGGCGGCGTGGTTCTCCGGGCACGCCTTCTGGCAGCGCAAGCACCCGACAGCGGTGTGGTGGGCCGAGGGCTCGAGCCAGTCTGGGAAGGGCGCACGGCTCTCGTTGTGGTAGGTGAGGCAGCGCTCGGTGTGGAGGAGGAAGCGCTCGCCGCCGATGGCTGCGGTCGGGCAGGCGCGCAGGCAGGCGGTGCAGCGCTCGCACCGCTCGAGCAGCCGAGGCTCGCCCCAGGCGGCGTCGTCAGGCGGGGGCGCGTCGGAGACGCAGGCGCCGAGCTGTAGCCAGCTGCCGAGGCCGGCGACGTAGGCGACGTTGTTGCGACCGTAGCGGGCGAGGCCGGCGCACGCGGCCAGCGTCTTCAGGGGAGGCTCACAGTGCGCGGCGACGAAGCCGGCGGGCCGCAGGAGCTCGTCGACGCGCCGGGCCATGGCCCGCGGCACGCTGTGGTACCCGGCGTAGTGCGGGGGCACGGGTACCGTGTGCTCGCTTCCGTGCCACGTCAGCGTAGCTCGGGTCAACGGGCGCGCGAGGGCGAGCACGACGACCGAGCGCTTGGCCCACGGGGTCTCCGGCAGGTCGAAGGCGACCTCGTCGGCGACGGCCGCGGCGACTGCCGGGGGGAGGCCGGCGTCGTCCAAGGCGCGCGCGACGCGCCCGCGGACCTCGTCGAGGCACCTGACTGGGACGACCCGTGCGCACAGGCCCTCCCCGGCGAGGTCGTCCAAGATCTGTCGCCACAGGTCGGACATCGTCGCCGACTCTATCTCCTCGGGCTCCGTGAGTGCGCGTTCCCGCGTAGCGAGCGCCGGGCGCTCGCGCGCCGGATGCGCCGCGGGCGCGTCGCGGAGTAGAGTAGGCGTCGTGACTCCCGACACGCCACAGCACGAGCCTGAGGCGGCGGCCTCGGGGCCGCAGGAGCCGGCAGCCGACCAGGCCGCCCCGTCTCCGCAGGCTCCGGCAGCCGAGCAGGCCGCCCCGTCTCCGCAGGCTCCGGCAGCCGAGCAGACCGGGCTGCCGCCGGTCGTGCCGCCCTCCGTCTCGCCGTCGTCGCGCGCCGTGCCGGAAGCGGCGTCCACCCGGCGCAAGTCGAAGCGCTCCACCCGGCGTCTGCTCATCGAGTACGGCCTCACGGCAGTGGTCGCCCTCGTGGTCGCCTTCTTCGTTCAGGCCTACGTCGTCAAGCCCTACCGGGTGCCGACGCCGTCCATGGCGACGACGATCCAGCCGGGCGATCGCGTGCTCATCGACCGCCTCCTCTTCGACGACCGCGAGATCGAGCGCGACGACATCGTCGTGTTCACGGGCCCGGCGGCCGTCGGCAACCAGGTGCTGCTGAAGCGCGTGATCGGGCTCCCCGGCGACGTTCTCGAGATCAAGGACGGTGTGCTCTACGTCAACGGAGTGGCGGACGACGCCGGGGGCGTCACCAACGGCGACGGGGAGACGCCGACGACCGACCCGGCCTACGGTCAGCTCGAGGAACACCCGGAGTGGTCGCTCTACGAGCCGTACACGGTGCCCGCCGACCACTACTACCTGCTCGGCGACAACCGCAGCGACAGCTTCGACAGCCGTTTCTGGGGGCCGGTGCCGCGGGCGTCGATCATCGGCAGGGCGTTCGCCGTCTACTGGCCGCTCGGCGAGGTGCGTACGCTCGAGTAGTCGGCCCGGCCGCGGCCGGCCGACGACGCGGTGGGCATGCGCGATGAGCACCGCCGCCGCGCCGGTCCGTCTTGGGCCTCGTGCCCGCGAGTCAGGGGGCGCGCCCCGCGGACCCCCGAGGACCGTTCCTCCCCCGGGCGTTCAGGCAGCTTCGGCCGACGTGTCTCGATCCGCCTTGTGCAGCGCCCACGGCCACGTGTGGGTCAGCCAGCTGAGCACCAGTTCGTACCCCGCGACGGCGGCGATCAGCACCAGGCCTCCCCACCAGGGCGGCAGGATCACGAGCAGGAGCACCGCGCCCGCGAGGACACCGGCCAGACGGAAGCCGTCGAGGTGCCGGGCGAGCACCCCCGTGGCGGAGCGACGACCGGCGAGACCGTCGCCCGCGCGAGCCGCGACGGCGGCCCCGCGGCGGGCGGCCGCGGCGACGAGATCACGTCGCGCCACGACATAGGCGGCGATGGCGACCACGACGGCGGCGACGAGCAGCAGCCGCGAGAAACCTGTGAAGTCGGCAACGACAGTGGTGATCGCCGCCCGTGCCGCGGCGGTGCCGGGACCGTCACCGATGGCCGCCACGAGCTGCTCCTCGAGCCAGGAGTCGACGAGCAGTACGACGCCCAGGGCGATGGCCGTCCCTGCGCCCAGGTGAAGGGCCGTGCGCAGGCGGCGTGTCGAGAGCAGGAGGGCGGTGGTCGATGAGGCCGATTGTCACGATGACGAGCAGCCACACGGCGCGATCGAAGAGCTCCACTGCCCGCTGGGCCTGCTCGAGCTTCTCGTTCTGCATGAGCGTGATCTGACCGAAGTCGTCGGCCAGGTCGCGACCCACTGCCTCCTCGAACTGCGCGATGGCCTCGGGGGCGGGCGTCTCGGCGGTCACCGAGGGCACGGTGACGATACCCGGGAAGAGCCGCGGGAAGCGCAGGCGAAGCTCGGAGACCACGCGGCTCACGACCGGCAGCAGGTTGAGGCGGATCTCGTCGCCCTCGGCATACACGACGCCGGCCTCACCGCGCAGGAGCTCGACGATCTTCTCGTGGGCGACGCGGTTGGCCTCGACCCAGGCCTCGCGCGCGCGGTCACTGGCGACGATCTCCTGGGTCTGCTTGGCGATCACGTCCTGGACCCCGGAGGCCAGCGGCGCGGCGAGCATGCTCACCTCGTCGGGCAACACCCCTTCGAGGCGCGACTCGACCTCGAGGGCGGTCACGACCTCGCGCCCGACGAAGTCGGCGACGTTCGGCCTGCACGGCGGGGTCGTCGATGACCGGGGTGGCGATCTCGACCCAGGTCTCGGTGTCGAGTAAGGCGCGGTGCAGCCAGACCGCCACGCCGCTGACGGTCACGCCGAGGCAGGCGAGGACCACGAGAAGGATGGTCAGGCGACCCCTCAGCTTCGAGGGCCGCGCCGGCGCGGCGTCGCTATCGGCCATGGTCGGCTCCTCCCGGTGAGTCCCGCTTCAGCGCGGGGACGACTGTTGCGTACAGTACACCCGAACACCGCGTGCGAGGCCGGCGCGCACACGTCGTGCGGAGCAGGTGCGGGGCAGGCGCTCGGGGGGCGCGCGGCGCGTCCGCGCCGCGCGCCCCCCAGCCGCCTATGCGCTCTGCCGGGTCTCGAAGAGGTACCTGGAGACCAGACCCCCGATCAGCCCGCCGAGGATCGGGAAGACGATGAACACCCAGAGCTGCGCCAGCGCCCAGTCGCCGACGAACAGCGCCGGGGCGATGCTGCGCGCCGGGTTCACGGAGGTATTGGACACGGGGATGCTGATGAGGTGGATGAGGGTCAGCGTGAGGCCGATGGCGAGCGGCGCGAAGCCGACGGGCGCGCGCTTGTGAAGGACGCCGTGGATGACGAGGATGAAGACGGCGGTGAGCAGCACCTCGGCGACGATCACCGCGGCCAGCGAGTAGCCGGCGGGAGAGTGGTCGCCGTAGCCGTTGGCGGCGAAGCCGTCGGACAGGGTGAAGCCGGCCCTGCCTGAGGCGATGACGTAGAGGACGGCCGATGCCGCGATGCCGCCCGCTACCTGGGCGACGATGTACGGCACGAGGTCACGGGCCGGCATGCGGCCGCCGGCCCACAGGCCGAGCGAGACCGCCGGGTTGAAGTGGGCGCCGGATATGTGGCCGAGCGCGTAAGCGCCGGTGACCACGGTCAGGCCGAACGCGAGCGCGACGCCGAGCCAGCCGATGCCGGCGTCGCCGACGGAGGCTGCGAGTACGGCGCTGCCGGTGCCGCCGAAGACGAGCCAGAACGTGCCGAGGAACTCTGCGCCGACACGACGTCCGATGGATGCGTTCACTGCGAGACCCCTTTGATGACGGAGAAGAAGACGGCGACTGTCTACCCGGACTGCTATGGTCTCATTCGTTTCCGTCGCCCGGGCCGTACCTGCACCCCGGTCGTTCGCAAGGGCGCCGGTCTCCGTGGCCGGTCCGTTGCCGTTATCGGTCCGTCGTCGCGGCCGGTCCATCGCCGGCATCGGTCCGTCTCGCGTTCGCTCCGTCGCCGGGGCGCGCGACGCTGCTATGCTCACCTCCTACTCCGAGCTTGGCTACGGGAGGCCGCGATGAGGGTGCGCAGGGGCGGAGACACGGCGGTGGCGCGCGCGGGCGCGCTGGAGTGCCTGCACGACGCGCGCTTGCGCCCGTTCTGGCTCGACGGCTCCGACGCGCCGCCGGCGCGGCCGCCGCTGGCCGGCGAGGAGCGCTGCGACCTCGCCGTCGTGGGCGGCGGCTTCACCGGCCTCTGGGCGGCGCTGCTCGCGAAGGAGCGCGACCCGTCGCGCGACGTCGTCGTCCTCGAGGCGGTCACTGCGGGCTGGGCGGCGAGCGGGCGCAACGGCGGCTTCTGCATGGCGACCCTGACCCACGGTCTCTCGAACGGGGTGGAGCGCTTTCCGAACGAGCAGCAGCGCCTCGAACAGCTGGGCCTCGCGAACCTGGACGCGATCCAGGACGCGGTGGGCCGCTACGCGATCGACTGCGACTGGCAGCGCACCGGCGAGGTCAACGTGGCGACCGAGCCGTGGCAGGCCGACGCCCTGCGCGAGGAGTATGAACTGATGCGGCGCTTCGGCCGCGACGTACGCCTGCTCGATCGCGACGAGATCCAGGCGGAGGTGCACTCGCCCACGTACCTCGCGGCGCTCTGGGAGCTGGACGGCTGCGCGATGGCCGACCCCGCGCGGCTGGCGTGGGGGCTGCGGCGCGCCTGTCTCGACCTCGGCGTGCGGCTCTACGAGGGCACGCCCGTCACGCGTCTCGAGACGGAGGGCGCCGCCGTCGCCCTGGTGGCCCCGGGCGGCCGCGTGCTCGCCCGCCACGCCGTCCTCGCGACCAACGCCTTCAAGCCGCTGCTGCGCCGCGTGCGCCCGTACATCGTCCCGGTGTACGACTACGCGCTCATGACCGAGCCGCTCACCGCGGCGCAGCGCGAGGCCATAGGCTGGAAGACCCGGATGGGCCTCGCCGACGCGAGCAACCAGTTTCACTACTACCGCACCGCCGAGGACGGGCGCCTGCTCTGGGGCGGGTACGACGCGGTCTACCACTACGGCAACCGCGTCCACCCCACCCTCGATGCTCGCCCCGAGACCTTCGAGAAGCTCGCCGGGCAGTTCTTCACGACCTTCCCCCAGCTCGAGGGCGTGCGCTTCACGCACGCTTGGGGCGGGGCGATCGACACCTGCTCGCGCTTCTTCGCTTTCTGGGGCACGGCCCTGCGTCGGCGCGTCGCCTACGTGCTCGGCTACACGGGCATGGGCGTGGCCGAGTCGCGCTTCGGGGCCGAGGTCTGCCTCGATCTGCTCTCCGGGCGGGAGACCGAGCTCACCCGGCTCGAGCTGGTGCGCAGCCGGCCGGTGCCCTTCCCCCCCGAGCCCCTGCGCTCGGCGGCCATCCAGCTCACGAGGCGCTCGCTGACGCACGCCGACGAGCGCGGCGGTCACCGCGACCTCTGGCTGCGCACCCTCGACAGGTTCGGTCTGGGGTTCGACTCGTAGCCCGCTCGCCGCGGGTGCCCGAGCGCGGGGGGGAGGCACAGGCCTCGTGACTGCGGAGCCCGGGACGCTCGGGCCCAGGACGCTTGGGCCCGGGGCGAGCAGATCCCGACACGTTCGGGCCCTCTGAGGCACGCTCGCCGACGCGCAGGTCTTCCGACGCCGGCCGTGCGGCGCGCATCCGCCGTGCCGCAGACCCGGCGACGCAGACCCGGTGAAGCGGGGCGACGGGCGGGTGACGAGCGGATGAGGAAAGGGCGGCGGCCGGCCTATGAGGGGGGGAAGGCCGGCCGCCTATGCAGAGTTCGGGGGCCACTCAGGGTGGCCGCCACGAGGGGGCTCTGCGGCCCAGCCGAGGTGGCCCCCGGCAGGGCTCATGGCCAACATACCCCTTGGGGTGTCGTGACGCAAGTGTCAGATGTTCGGCGGAGCGCCCAGTCGCTCGCTGCCGCTACCGGGGAGCTCAGTCGCCCGTCGCGGGCACCACGGCGAGGCCCTGGCCGGCGTAGTCGATCGCCAGGGCCAGGGCGCGTGCCGACTCCTGGTCGGCGTGGAAGCCCATCGAGTTCTCGGCGTTGACGAAGTCGACGCGCCACTGCGCGCGGCGCTGGAGGGCGCGCGCCTCGGCGAGCTCGGCGTCGCTCGCCCCGGCCTCCTCGGCGGCGGCGATCGCCTCGATGAGGGTCACCAGCGCGATCTCGGCCGCGGCGAGCATCTCCTCGGTGCGCGCCTGGATCGTCTCGGCGCGCTCGATGAGCTCCTCACCCGAGTACGGGTGGCAGGGCTGGCAGGCCCGCTCGACGTTGAGCAGCGGGCTCCTCACGTGATGGTCGCTGACCTTGACCGCGCCCTCGCGCGTGTACGGCATGTGGCAGTCGGCGCAGGCCACGCCGCTGCGTCCGTGGATGCCCTGGCTCCACGTCTCGAACTCGGGGTGCTGGGCCTTGAGCACGCCGGCGCCGCTGATCGCGTGCTCCCAGTCGACGTGGCCGACCTCGTCGTAGTAGGCCTCGATCTGCTCGACGCGAAGCCCGTCGTGCCACGGGTAGGTGAGCAGCTTCTCCTCGCCCTTGAAGTAGTACTCGACGTGGCATTGGGCGCAGGCGAGGCTGCGCAGCTCCTGCCGCGAGGCCTCGGTGTTGGGGTCGTAGTCGCCCTCACGCCCGGCGTCGCGCCAGCGCTCGATGCTCGGCAGGTGTGGCACCGGCGCGTCCGAGTCGGCGAGGGCGGCGATGCCCTCGATGAACGCGGGTCGGGTGACGCGCAGCTGCATCGTCTCCGGGTCGTGACAGTCGATGCAGGACACGGGGTGCTCGACGAGCGCGTTGGCCTCCTCGTAGGGCAGCGCGTTGACGATCTCGAAGCCGAGGCGCACGGCGGCCCAGCGGCCGGGCTCGAGCAGGCCCTCGTCGTCGGCGGGCTCGGCCCCGGCGGCGACGCCGGCGTCGTAGTAGGCAGTGAGCACCGAGGCGTGGCAGTGCAGGCAGGCGCCGGGCTGCTCGCGCTCGGTGACGCGGGCCGTCTCCTCCTGGTCGGTGAGCATGTACGCGTGCCCGCGCTCCTCCTTGTAGTCGATGCCGAAGGCGTAGCCCGAGAAGATCGTCACGAGCCGGGGGTCCATCTCGAGCTTGTCGAAGGCCTCGCTGCCGCCGTAGCTCGTGCGCTCGGTGTCGACGGTGCGCAGGTAGCCGTCGTACTGGCGGGGGAAGTTCTGGCCCCAGATCGCCGGATCGACCGTGGTCTCGTCCGTCTCGACGAGTCGCACGAAGGTCTCGGTCGCTTCGGCCTTGCGCTCGCTGATGTTGAGAGCGAGGTACGTGACGCCGGCGGTGAGGACGGCCACCACGGCGATCAGGCCGCCGTAGATGAGCCGGCGTCGCGAGGTCTCGGTCAGCGGGGACATGCGCGCCTCCAGGCTTCTGGGGTCAGGTCGCCGGTCCGTGCCCGACGCCGCGGTGGCAGTGGACGCACTCGGGCTGCTCGGGATGGTCCGCCGGCGGGCGGGCCGTCCCGAGCACATCGTTGACGAAATCGCGGTGGCAGTCGACGCAGTTCTCCTGCAGGACCTCGGCGTTGTACTCGGTGATGCGGATCGGCTCGGGGAAGTCCTGGAGGGTGAAGGCGCGGGAGTGGTTGTAGCCGTTGCGCGCCTTGCCGTACCACTTGGTGACGAGGCCGTGCGGCGTGTGGCAGTCGTTGCAGGTGGCGGCGTCCTGGTGCGGCCCCTTCACCCAGCCGTCGTACTGCTCGCGCATGATGTGGCAGTTCACGCAGGCCTCGGGGTCGTTGCTCAGGTAGGAGGCCGCCTCGGCGTACCACGCGGTGACGAGGCCGACGCCGAGGAGCACGCCGACGAGGACCGCGAGGGTCACCGGCAGAGCTCGTGTGCGCAAGCGCCGACTCACTCCCTGACTCCCCCTGACTCCTTCGACCGTAGTACCCCAACGTAGCGAAGCCTGCGCACGTTGGGCATTGACGTGGGTCAAGGGGGTGCGACGATGGCTCCAACGGGTAGGACGGGGCCGAGGGCGCGTCCGCGCACGGGCGCGAGGCCTGGCGCCCGGAGTCGATCATCGGGAGGCACGATGCCGGGACACGACAGGGGCCTGACTTCTTCGACCCCGTGGGGGCTGGTGCTGGCGATCGGCGTGATCGCCGTGGTCTTCGGCGCCATCGTCATCGCCAACCCGTTCGACAGCCTGCGCACGGTGACGGCGCTCATCGGTGTCTTTCTCGTCGTCGCCGGCGTCATCGGCCTCGTCGCCGGCCGGGGTCACGGGGCGGTCGGGTTCTCCGGGCCGATCGTCGCCGTCATCGGCGGCGTGATCCTGCTGTTCCTGCCGGGGGTCACTCTCAAGGTGGCCGCCGTGGCCGTCGGCGTCATCCTGCTGGTGTGGGGCGTCGTCACGGCGCTCGCCGCTTGGCGCGAGCGCGGGCGTACCACGGGCGGCTCGATGGCCGGCGGGGTCGTGCTCTCCGTCCTCGGCCTCGTGGTCATCGTGTGGCCCGGGCCGACCCTCTCCCTGCTCACCCTGCTGTTCGGCGTCGCGGTGCTGGTCTTCGGCGTCGCGATGATCGTGCAGGCGATCAGGATGCGGAGCTAGCCGGCGCTCGCCGCTCGCGCTCGCCGCTCGCGCTTGCGGGCTCGCGCTGGGGAGTGTCGACGGGGGCGGCCGGGGCGGGCCCGATCGGGCGCACCCCGGCCGCCCCCGCGGCCTGCGCCTGGCTCCGCGGCTGACCGCGATGCGCTCCTCTCCGCCTCGGCGCGCCGGCGGGCGCGCCGAGGCGTGACGTTTGCAAAGTTCTTGCGCAGGCAAAGAGTGGTCTATGAGCCACTCATCTTCACAAGTGAGATGCGACGGCGCCGGGTCTCTCTCGGCACTCCGGGCCCACGACACTCAAGGCACGGTGAGGTGATGGAAGCCGCCCCCGGCTCCACGACGCCGCTCACGGCGACACCGAGCCGTGTGCCGCCGGTGCGACCGTCGCTTCCCGGCGCCGGCGCGTACGACCCGCGCGACATGCTCGACGAGGGACTGCGCATCGTTGACGCCGCGCGCGAGCGCGGCGTCGTGCTTCGCCTCCTCGGCGGCCTGGCCGTGCGCGTCCACTGCGACCTGATCGCGTTCTGCGAGCGCGACTATTCCGACCTCGACATGGTGGGTCTCAAGGCGCAGCGGAAGCAGGTCATCGCCCTGTTCCGCGACCTGGGCTACGAGTTCGACCTCCACACGATGCAGGCTACGCGCGGCCGTCAGCTGCAGTTCGTGCGCCCGTGCCGGCACGAGGAGGGCGGCGTACCGGTGCACGAGGACGACCACGTCGACGTCTTCCTCGACAGGTTCAAGATGGACCACGAGATCGAGCTGAAGGACCGGCTCACGCTCGATGACTACACCATCCCGGTCACCGACCAACTGCTCACCAAGCTGCAGATCAACCGCGCCAGCGAGAAGGACGTGCGCGACACGCTCACCCTGCTCAAGGATCTCGCGCTGGGGGATGAGGAGGCGCCGGGCACTATCGGCCTGCGCCGCCTCGCCGACCCCTGTGCGAGGGACTGGGGTCTCTACCACGACGTCGAGCGCAGCCTCGACCACTGTGCGGCCGTGCTCTCCGACTACCTGCTCACGCCCGAGGAGACCGCGCGCATCCGCGAGAGGCTGGCCCGGGTCCGCGCCGCCCTGGAGGCGGCGCCGAAGACACTCGCCTGGCGTGCGCGTGCCAGGGTCGGCGAGCGCCGCCCCTGGTACGACGTCGTCGAGGAGCAGGGCGAGCAGCGCTGACCCGCCGGCGCCGCCGACGGACGGCCACCGGGGCCGGCGGGTCGTCCGGGCTCATCGGCAAGCTCTCCGTGTTTGCGTCAGACGGGCAGCCCGACCCCCTCGTCGATGACCGCCTGCGCCGGGGCGTCGTCCTCTTCGGGGAGGGGCGCGAGCCGCCCGTCGTCGAGCCAGATCCGCCGTGAGGCGCGGCTCGCTACCCAGGTGTCGTGGGTGACGAGGACGACGGTCTGCCCGCGCTCGCGCCAGAGGCTCTCGAGCAGGCCGATGATGTCCTCACGGGTACGCTCGTCGAGGTTGCCGGTGGGCTCGTCGCCGAGGATCACTCGCGGCTCGCGCACCAGGGCGCGGGCGATGCCGACCCGCTGCTGTTCGCCGCCGGAGAGCTCGGAGGGCAGGTGGTGACCCCTCTCGGCCAGCCCGACGCGGGCGAGCGCCGTGCGGGCACGGGTGCGGCGCTCGTCCCCGGCGACGTGCCAGGGCACGAGGGCCGTCTCGACGTTCTCCTGCGCGGTGAGCGTGGGGATCAGGTTGAAGGCTTGGAAGATGAAGCCGAAGGCGTGACTGCGCAGCTCGGCGAGGTCGCCCTCGCCGAGCTTGCCGAGGTCACGCCCGTCGTACAGCGCCTGGCCGCCGGTCGGCCGGTCGAGGGCGCCGAGCATCTGCAGCAGGGTGGTCTTGCCCGAGCCGGTCGAGCCCTGGATGGCGAGGAACTCGCCGTCGGCGATCGTCAGGTCGACGCCGGCCAGCGCGTCCACGAGCTTGTGCCCCTGGGTATAGCGCTTGGCAACGTCGGTGAGTTCGTAGAGCATCGTCGTCCTCCCGTTCAGTCGATCCTGCGGAGCGCGTCGGCGGGCCGCAGGCGGGCGGCGCGCCAGCCGCCGAAGGCGCCGGCGAGCAGCCCGCCGGCCACGGCGAGGCCGACGGCGATGAGCACGAGCTGGACGCTCACCGGCGCCCCGAGCTCGACGGTGACGGTGCTGGCCGCCGTCAACGCCTCGCGTGCGGCGTCGCCCACGCCGCCCATGGCCATGCCGGGGCCCATCGCTTCTCCCGCGGCGGAGCCGACGCTGGCCTCGAGAGCGGGCGAGAAGCGCGTGATCAGCCAGGCGCCGGCGACGCCGATGACCACGCCGATGAGCCCGCCGGCGACGCCCTGGACGAGCGACTCGCCGAGCACCTGACCGACGATCCGGCGGCTGCGCCAGCCGAGCGCCTTGAGCGTCCCGAACTCGCGCACGCGGCGCGAGACGGATGCGACCGTCAACAGGCTGGCGACGAGGAAGGCGGCGATCAGGGCGGCTACGGAGAGCCATGTGCCAAGCTGGTCGGCGAGCTTCGAGGCGCTCGAGAGCGAGCCGCTCACCTGCTCGGCGAGGTCTTCGGCCGTCGTCACCGTGGCCGCGGGGAAGACGGTCTCGATCGACTCCTGGACGGCGCCGATGTTCTCGGCGCTGTCGGCCTGCACGTAGATATGGCTGACCCCGTCCTCGTCGGCGAGCGTCTGCGCCCGCGCGAGGGGGATGTAGAGGCTCGAGCCGCCGCTCGACGAGGTCAGCAGGCCGACGATCTCGTACTTGACGCCGTCGATCTTGAAGGTGTCGCCGACGGCGAGGTCGTTCTGCCGGGCGTAGCCGCTCTCGACCAGCATGACCTTGGCGTCGGTCTCGTCACTCGCGAACGTGCGCCCGTCGACGATCTCGGCGGAGCTCAGAGGCCCGATCGCCTGCTGCGCCACGTCGATGCCGGCGATCGAGTACGTCTCGACCTCGATCGGCGCCTGGGAGGGCATCGCCTCGGGCGTCTCACCCTCCCCGGGCGCCTGTCCCTCCCCCTGCCCGGGGATCATCTCGGCGAACTCGCCCTCGACGTGCATGACGGTGAGCGTGAGCCCGCCGGCCGCCGCCGCGACGTCGTCGAGGGCGGCGATCTCCTCGATCCGGTCCCCGGCGATGGTCTGCTGGCCGCGCGCGGTCATGACCCGGTCGCGGGAGAAGCGCTCGCCCTGCTCCTGGCGCTCGCCGGGGTTCATGCCGAACTCGGCGGGTCCCCCGGTCCCCTCCTCGGCCGCGCGCGTCACGGTGATGTCGGTGCCGACGCCGTAGAGCGACTGGAGTACCTCCTCCTGCGCCTCGCCCACCCCCGTGGCGTACGCGCTGACGGCGACCACGAGGCCGACGCCGACCGCCAGGCCGAAGGCGGTGAGCAGGGCCTGGCGGTGACGCCGGCGCAGCTCGCGGTAGATGTAGGTGAAGAACATAGGCTCCTCCTCGTGCGGCGCGCGTCCCGAGCCGGACCGCCAGGGGACGCGCACGTCCGCTTCCTCCAGTGTCCGTTCTACGGCCTCGTCGTGGCAGTCGCCTGTGGCTGCCCTGTGAGGTCTATGTGCACCCGTCGCCGACGGCCCTTCCCAAGGTCTCCAACGGGCGTCACATGACAGTCACAGCAAACTCACAGAGAATCGGCCTAGAATCGCCGGGCACACGCACAGGGAGTCGGGGATGGACGGGACGGCGATGGACCAGACGACGCGCATCCTGGTGGTCGACGACGAGCAGAGCATCACCGAGCTGCTCACGATGGCGCTGCGGTATGAAGGCTTCGAGACCGCGGCGGCTCACGGGGGGCGCGAGGCGCTCGACCTCGTGGCTTCGTTCCACCCACATCTCGTCGTCCTCGACATCATGATGCCCGACCTCGACGGCTTCGAGGTCGCGCGCCGCCTGCGCGCCGAGCGGGACCAGGTGCCGATCCTCTTCCTCACCGCGCGTGACGGCGCCGAGGACAAGGTGCGCGGGCTCACGATCGGCGGCGACGACTACGTCACCAAGCCGTTCAGCGTCGAGGAGCTCGTCGCCCGCATCCGCGCGATCCTGCGCCGCACGCTCGGCGAGCAGCGCGACAGCGGTCGTCTGACGTTCGCCGACCTCGAGCTCGACGAGGACACCCACGAGGTCCTGCGCGGCGGCCGGGCGATCGACCTGACGCCGACCGAGTTCAAGCTCCTGCACTACCTGATGCTCAACCCCCGCCGCGTGCTCACCAAGGCGCAGATCATGGACCGCGTCTGGGACTACGACTTCGGCGGGCGGGCGAACGTCGTCGAGACCTACATCAGCTACCTGCGCAAGAAGGTCGACGCCGAGGGCCCGCCCATCATCCACACCGTGCGCGGCGTCGGCTACAGCCTGCGGCTGCCGAGGGGCTGAGGCGGGGTGCGCCCGACCGCACATCGGCCCCGTCCGACCGCACGTCGGGCGTGCACGACCGCATCTCGGCCGCAGCGTACGCGGGTGACAGCGGGGCGACGCTCCATCCCCGTGGCGGCTGAGCGATGACGCTCCGCCTGCGTCTGCTGCTCGCGCTCGTGGGCCTCGTCGCGGTCGCGCTGCTCATCGCCGACGCCGCGACCTACTTCTCCCTGCGCTCGTTCCTCGTCGACCGCGTCGACCAGCAGCTCGAGGACGCGCGCACGCCGGTCGGGTTCGACCTCGCTGCCGAGGCGCAGCTGTCCGACGTGCCGCTGGGCGGCGACACGCGGCGGGCGCGCCAGCTGCCGCCGGGCACCTACGGCGAGCTGCGCGACGCCGAGGGCGAGACCCTGGCCGCGGTCACCTACTCGTACAGCGACGTGGAGCAGCCGACGCCGGCGCTGCCGTCGCCGTTGCCCGGGGCCGCCTCGGCCGGCATCACGCTCTTCTCGACCGGCTCCAATGCCGGTGAGAACGTGCGCTTCCGCGTCCTCGTCCAGGGGTTCCCCGACATCGAGCGCGTGTTCATCGTCGCCGTGCCGCTGACCGACGTGCAGCAGACGCTGTCCCGGCTGCTGCTGATCGAGCTGCTGGTCACCGTCCTCGCGCTGGCCGGGCTCGGCGCTCTCTCCTGGTGGCTCGTCAAGCGCGAGCTGCGACCGCTGGAGGCGATGGCGACGACGGCGGGGGTCATCGCCGCCGGGGACCTCTCACGCCGGGTCGAACCGGCCGAGCCGAAGACCGAGGTCGGCCGGCTCGGCCTCGCCCTCAACCGCATGCTGGAGCAGATCGAGCAGGCCTTCGACGAGCGGCGCCGCTCGGAGGAGAAGCTGCGGCGCTTCGTCGCCGACGCCTCGCACGAGCTGCGCACGCCGTTGACCTCGGTCCGCGGCTACGCGGAGGTCTTCAGACGCGGTGCGCGGGACGACCCCAAAGACCTCGAGACGGCGATGCGCCGCATCGAGGATGAGTCGCGGCGCATGGGCGTCATGGTCGACGAGCTCCTGCTGCTGGCGCGGCTCGGCGAGGGCCGCAGGCCGGAGCGCGCGCCGGTCGACCTGGCCCGCGTCGTGGCCGACTGCGTCGGCGACGCGGCCCTCGCCGCCCCGGAGCGCGCCGCCGACATCTCGCTCGAGTCGCCCGAGACCCTCGTCGTCACCGGCGACGACGCCCAGCTCCGTCAGGTCGCCGCCAACCTCGTCGGCAACGCCGTGCGGCACACGCCGGAGGGCACGCCGATCCGTGTGCGACTCGCCCTCGAGGGCGGGCAGGCGCGGCTCAGCGTCGCCGACGAGGGCCCGGGCCTCGCGCCCGAGCACGCCGCCCGCGTCTTCGAGCCCTTCTACCGGGCCGACCCGTCGCGCGCCCGCGAGACGGGCGGCGCCGGGTTGGGTCTCGCCATCGTGGCGGCGATCGTCGCCGACCACGGCGGCACGGTGGCCGTCGAGTCCGTCGAGGGCGAGGGCGCGACCTTCACCGTGCGCCTGCCGCTCGGTCCGGCGCCCACCTCGGGCGACGGCGACGGCCCATCCGCGTCGGCCTCCGCTCCCGCCGACTCACCGCCGCCCGCCGCGCCTTCTCAGCATCCTCACAGCTGACTCAAAGGACCCGTCAAGTTTCGTGGTCTAGCCTGCACGCATCCGGAAGCGGCCGACCGACCCCCCACAGCGACCGGCGGGAGTGTGCGATGAGAGCCCCCACCAAGGCCATGACCAACTACGTCGTCGACGTGATCATCGCGGCGGCCTTCATCGGGGCAGCCGTCAGCGGCATCGTCTTCCTGCTGCCCACCGCCTGGGTCAGCACGAGCGGCGGCGACCCCGCCCTGCTGGGCGTGAGCATGGCCGTCTGGCGCACGTTGCACGAGTGGAGCTCGTTGATCATGGTCGGCGGCGTGCTGCTTCACACCGTGCTTCACTGGCGCTGGGTCGTGGTGATGACGAAGAAGACCTTCGCACCGCCGCGCCGCGCCGCCGCGGGGTCTGCCGTCAGGCGCCCCGGCGTGGCGCGCCCGGCACCCGTCGCTCTCCAGCCGCTCGACTCCGGCCCACCCCTGCCCTCGGGCGCCGCGCCGCAGTCCTGCGACGCCGCCTCATCGCCTCCCGCGGTCGTCGTCTACCGCTGCGACGACGCCCGGCCACGGCAGCGCACACGGCGCGAGGTGCTGGTCGGCCTCGGCATGGTCGGCGCCGCGGTCGTGACCGGTGGGCTCGCCGGCCGCGCGCTCGCCGACCAGTGGCTCGAGCGCTCGGCAAGCGCCGAGGGCGTGGGCGGCGGCGAAGCGTCCGGCAGCGGCGAGGGACTGGCGTCGAGCGACGACAGCCTCTCCGCGAGCGACGGGTCGTCGGTCGCGGACGGTACCTCCTCGGACGGCGCCGCCACGGGCGACGCCGCGGGATCGTCGAGTTCTTACACCGCCGACCGGGTCGTCATCGACGAGGCACGCTGCAATGGGTGCGGGCACTGCCTGCCCTCGTGCCCCTACGGCGTCTTCGACTGGGGCGGGTCGACCGCCGTCGTCGCCGACGCGAACGCCTGCCGCCTCTGCGGGCGCTGCCTGCAGGTCTGTCCGACGACCGCCATCACGCTGAACGCCTGAGCGGGGTGGCGCGGGGCAGGGCGAGCGGGTGCCGGCCCGCCCCGCGTCGCCCGCCCCACGCCACCCCGCCTCGTGTCGCCGGCACGTGCGCGTCGCCGGCACGTGCCGCCCGCCGACACGGCGTGACCATCCGCGAGCCGGGAACAAGGCCAGAATACGCAGCGACAGACCGGGGCGGCCGGAGCCGCGAGCTCGAGGAGGCGGCGCAGACGTCGGGCGGCGACGCAGACGTGAGGCGGCGATGGGGCCCCGGGCACGGAGGGCACCATGGACAAGCCCGTGATCCTCGCCGTCGATGACGACCTCGCCAGCCTGGCCATCATCGAGCGCGAGCTGAAGAAGCGCTACCGGGACGACTACCGCATCGTCGCCAGGCAGTCGGCCGCCGACGCTCTCGACACGATGCGCCGCATGCGCGACGAGGGCGAGCAGACTCGCCGTCGTGCTCGCCGACCAGTGGATGCCGGAGATGCCGGGCGCCGAGTTCCTCGGCGAGGCGCGGCTGATCGACCCGCTCGCCAAGCGCGTCATGCTGGTCGCGTGGGGCGACCCGAGCGCGCCCGAGGCGATCTTCCACGGCTGCGCCTACGGCCAGATCGAGTACTTCCTCGCCAAGCCGTGGCACGGCTCGCCGGACGAGCAGTTCCACCACGAGATCGCCGATCTGCTCTACCAGTGGTCGAGGACGCACCGGCCGGTCTTCGAGGCGGTCAAGGTCGTGGGCGAGCAGTGGTCGCGCCGCTCGCACGAGCTGCGTGATCTGCTGCAGCGCAACGGCATCCCGTACGGCTTCTACCCGGCGGATTCGGAGGAGGGCAGGGAGCTGCTCCTCGACAACGGCCTCGGCGCGGCGGCGCGCCTGCCGGCTACGGTCGTCTTCGGCGGCAAGGTGCTCGAAGACCCTTCGAACCGCGCCCTCTCGGAGGCGCTCGGCGTGCAGAGCCGCGCCGACGCCGGCGGCGAGTGCGACCTCGTGGTCATCGGCGCCGGCCCGGCCGGTCTGGCGTCGGCGGTGTACGGGTCGTCCGAGGGCCTCGCCACGGTCGTGGTCGAGGGCGAGGCCCTCGGTGGCCAGGCCGGTCAGAGCACGATGATCCAGAATTACCTCGGCTTCCCTGCCGGCATCAGCGGCGAGGAGCTCACGGCGCGCGCCTATCAGCAGGCCTGGGAGTTCGGCACGCGGTTCCTCTTCGCCAACAGTGCCGTCGACATCGCGCCGAAGGGCGACCGGTACACGGTGGCCCTCGCCGACGGCAGCGAGCTGTGCGCCTCGGGCGTCATCGTCGCCAGCGGCATCTCGTACCGCCGTCTCGAGGCGCCGCGTCTCGAGGCGCTGATGGGGGCCGGCGTCTTCTACGGCTCCGTCTCGAGCGAGGCGCGCGCCCTCGGCGGGGACGACGTCTTCGTCGTCGGCGCCGGCAACTCGGCCGGCCAGGCGGCGCTCCACCTCTCGCGCTACGCGCGCAGCGTCACGCTCGTGGTGCGGCGTGACGGCCTCGAGGACACGATGTCGCACTACCTGATCACGATGATCGAGCGCACCCCGAACATGCACCTCATGCCGCGCAGCGAGGTGGTCGACGGCGACGGCCCGGGCCGTCTCGCCCACATCACGGTCAGGAACCTCGAGGACGGGACCGAGGCGACGGTCGCGGCGCAGGCCCTCTTCGTCATGATCGGCGCCACGCCGCACACGGAGTGGTTGCCCGAGACGATCGCCCGCGACAAGGACGGGTTCGTGCTGACGGGGAGCGACCTGATGGCGGCGACGGAGGCGACGGCGGCGAGCGGACGGCGGCGGAGGGAATGGCGGCGGGCTCCTGTGGACGCCCGAGCGGCCGCCCTACCCGCTCGAGACCAGCCTGCCGGGCGTGTTCGCCGTCGGCGACGTGCGGCACGGCTCGGTCAGGCGGGTGGCGGCGGCCGTGGGCGAGGGCGCGATCGCCGTGCGCTACCTGCACGAGTACCTCGCGGCGCGGCGGCTGGAGCGCGAGGCGGCCTGAACGCGCAGCCGCGCGGCGGCCTGAACGCGCGGCGGCTGGAGCGCGGGGCGGCCCGAGTCAGCGGCCGCCCGACTGCGCAGGCTGAGTGAGGTCGCGGCGAGGCGGCCGGCGGACCCATCGCCGCCCAGTCGGCTTTCTGTCTTGCTTCTGACTCAAAACTACCGGTAGGGTTAGGAGCGGACTTACCATCGAGCGATCGGGGGGATACCGGATGGATCGAAGTCTGCGAGTCACTCTGCTCCTTGCCCTGGCAGCTCTGCTGCTGCTCGTCGCGGCAGTACCGGCGATGGCCGCCGACGAGGTCGTGGTCACGGCCGAAGGGCCCGACGTGTGGTTCCAGTACGGCGACGGCGCCGCCGACGCCATCAAGGCCAATCTCAAGACGTTCTGGGGCGTGGCCAGGCGCTCCGGGACCAGCAAGGCGAAGCTGATCGCCGAGGCACGCGCCGCCAAGGGCGGGCTCGACCCGGTCTGGGTCGACGCGATCCGCTCGGCGGCCGCCGGCGCCGACGTCCGCTTCCGCGACCTGCTGGCCTTCAACTTCGCCCGCAGCACGATGATCCAGACCGGCGCCTGCACCAACTTCGTGGCTGCCGGGTCGGGCACTGCGGGCGACTACGTCATCGTGTCGAAGAACCGCGACCTGCAGGGCGTGCAGGTGATCTTCTTCGTCGCGCCGGACGACGGCTATCGTTACATCGGCATGATGACCGCCGGTGAGGTCGGCGTTTCGCAGGGCGTCAACGAGAAAGGCGTCGCCATCGGTCACAACTGGATGCCGGTCGACGAGTACTTCGAGGGCGGCCTCACCCCGTTCGCGATCAACGAGCAGGTGCTGACCGGTTGCGCGACGGCCGAGGATGCGGTCGCCTTCATCAGCGCCGCCGATCACTACGAGGGCGCGACCTACCAGGTCGGCGATGGCGAGCGGGCGGCGATGATCGAGGCGGTGCCTGCCTACTTCGCCGACCAGGGTGTGCCGACGACCGTCGTGCGCTGGGTCGACGACGGCGCCGAGGCGCACACCAACCACTACATGTACGAGCCGTATTACTCGATGGTCATCGCCGGCGAGTTCGGCGACATGTGGTCCTCGTCCATCGGGCGGCAGGACCGCGCCGATGCGCTGCTCGATGAGTTCGGCCACGTGGTGACACCGGCCCTGCAGATGGCGATCAACCGGGACTTCGAGGGCTGGGGCATGCGCAACCGCGTCATCGAACTGCGCCGCGCTCACCCTGAGATCCCCAAGGACGTCTGGAGCTACGGCTGGTCCGGTCTCTCCATCTGCAACATGCGGACCGTGTCGTCGAGCGTGTTCGTGCTCAACGCCGACCGCCCGGACCTCGCCTCGGCGATGTGGGCCAGCATCAACAACCCGGGCTTCTCGCCGTACACGCCGTTTCACACGGCCCTGCTCACGGACGTCGACGTCGCCCCGGCGGCGCTGCCCGACTACTGCGACGGCAGCGCCTGGGAGGCGGTCCAGGACGTCATGAAGAGCCACCTCTACGACTACGGCGACCTGCCGCCGCTCTTCCTGTCGTGGGAGCTCGCGGCGCTCGCCGAGGCGGCGTCGCTCGAGGCCGACGCACGGGCGAGCGGCGACGGCTCGGCGCTCGTGGCGCGCGATCTCGAGCTCGCCCGCGAGGCTCAGGACATCATCGGCGGGCTGCTGCCGTGACCGTGAAGCTCGCGGTCGCTCCCGGGCGGTCCGCGAGCACAGCATGACCCCGGGGCGGGGCGGCCGGAGGCCGCCCCGCCCCCTTCGACGCCGCCCCGCCCCAAGTCCCTCCTTCTCCCGAGCTGGGCGTCTGCTAGGCTTTGGCCTCGGTGTCCCCGCAGGGAGGTGGCTCATCCGTGGACGTGACTGACGCGCTCATCGTCGCCGCCAGGGTCGGCGGGATCCTCGTGGGCGCCTTCATCCTCGAGCGCCTGGTGCGCTACAGCATCTCGCGCTTCGTCAAGCGG
The DNA here is from genome assembly GCA_963814545.1 of uncultured Thermoleophilia bacterium. Taxonomy (GTDB): domain Bacteria; phylum Actinomycetota; class Thermoleophilia; order UBA2241; family UBA2241; genus UBA2241. Next base: position 173,432 of record CAWFDC010000010.1, read on the forward strand.
CTGATCGCCGACCAGGAGACGCGCGACGCGGCGCGCGAGCAGGAGGAGGAGGCGCTCGAGGCCGGGGGCGCGCTGCAGTACCTGGCGCCGCTTCGTCTGCGTCACAAGGCCGAGCGCAGCCAGCGCGTCACGCAGCGCGCGGGGGCGCTGGGCGCAGCGCTCCGCAGTGTCGCCTCGATCACGATCTACACGATCGCCATCATCATGGTCCTCGGCGAGTTCGACGTCAGCCTGGGGCCCCTGCTCGCCGGCGCCGGCATCGCCGGCGTCGCCCTCGGTTTCGGCGCCCAGAGCCTCGTGCGCGACTTCCTCAGCGGCATCTTCATCCTCATCGAGGACCAGTACGGCGTCGGCGATATCGTCGACCTGGGCGAGGCCACCGGCACGGTCGAAGAGGTGACCCTTCGCGTGACCCGGGTGCGCGACGTGCGCGGCACGCTGTGGCACGTCCCCAACGGCGAGATCCGCCGCGTGGGCAACCAGTCGCAGCTCTGGGCACGTGTGATCCTCGACGTCGAGGTCGCGTACGACACCGAGATCGCCAAGGCGACCGGCGTGATCAAGGAGGTCGCCGACGCACTCTGGCGCGAGGGTCTCGCTTCTGCGCCGGTCCTCGAGGAGCCCGAGATCTGGGGCCTCGAGAACTTCGGCCCCGACGCGATCGTGCTGCGCCTCGCCGTCAAGACCGAGCCGGGTTCGCAGTGGGCGCTCTCACGGGAGTTGCGCGCGCGCCTGAAGAGGGCCTTCGACGAGCACGGCATCGAGATCCCCTTCCCCCAGCGTACGGTCTGGCTGCACGGCCAGGGGGAGGGCAGTGGTCGCGGCGGTGCCGAGGAGGGAGGCGGCGCGGCGGTGGACGATGAGACGGTGGACGATGCGGCCGCGGATGACCGCGGTGACGCCGGAGACCAGGGTGACGACGACGAGGCCGCGACGGACTGACGCCGAGCGCCGAGGCGCCGGCGACGCGGGCGCCCGAGAACGAGAGCGGGGCGGCCGCGGCTTTCGCCGCGGCCGCCCCGCTGACTTGCTCCTGCCGGTCGCTCTGTTCAGCCGCCGCTGGGCGCCTGTCGGTCGCTCCGTCCGGCCTCAGCTTGTTCTCAGATCACCGTCTTCTTCTTGCGGCTCGGCTTCTTCGCCGGGGCCGGGTGCTGCGCCGGCACGGTGTGGCAGTTGGTGCAGTTCTCCCTCTCGCTCGGGTGTATGGCGCCGACCTTGTGATCCGTGTTGAGCTGCGTATGGCATCCGTAGCAGGTCGCGAAGTCCTCGTCGGGCGCCCACGCGACGGCCGCCGGGCTGGCCCACCAGTCGTTCAGCATCTGCACGGCCTTCTTCACCGTGTCGCACGGCAGCTTGGTGCAGCGCGTGCCGTCATACGGGGTGGTGGGATCCCACTGGCGGAGGTACACGTTCTCCCACTGGCTGCGCGACTCGTGGCAGAGCGGCGACCCCGACACCGACGTGACTGTGCCGTCGAAGGTGGTCAGGTGGTCCCAATCCGTGCTGGGGAAGGGGAAGTCGCAGTACCACTGGTGGAACGCCGTCCCCAGGTCCGACGCGGCGCTGGCCCACTTCGAGGTCGCGGGGTCCAACGACGTGTTCTTGCCGATCAGCTGCATGATGAAGAAGGGTCCGGCGACGCCGCCGCAACTCGTGCCGAACGGGCCGCCGCCGTTGGCGAAGGCACCGATGTTGACCGGCAGCTTGTCCCACGGCCCGCCCGGGAGGGCCGCGCGCAGCCCGTAGATGAGCGCGCCGGCCGACTTGCCGCCGCACCCGCCGCAGCCCGGCGGCGCCCACGCAGCTGGCCCCGATCGCGTCGGGGTCCATCGGGGCGTAGGGCCACTGGCCGACGGGCGGGATCGCGGGTTCGTCGGCCGCGAGCGCGAGCGGCGAGCCCAGGAGCGCCGCCCCCGTCGCGGCCGCCGCGGCGCCCATGATGAACCCGCGGCGACTGACTAGCTTCTCTTCCATCGGTACCCCCCTGACGCTGTCTGTGCTCTTGATCGAGCCTGTCGTGCTGCGCGACGGCGGCGGGACGGGCCCCCCGATCACGGCATACCGTGCACGGCGCGCGGTCACCCTTGGGTCACGGTCCGGGGCGGGCGAGCGTGGCGGCGGCGGTGCGGGATCGGCTGCCCACGGACGCGACGACCATGGGGGTGAGCCCCCGGTCGTCGGCCCTTGGCGCTCTGCGGTGTCCCACCGCGTCCCCTCGCGATGTGCCCAAAGGACACTCCCTTGCCCAACGGACACCCTCTGTCGGCTCACGCTGCCCGCGTGCCTTCCGTGCTTTCTGAGGGCGCTGACGCAGAATATCAAGGACGTATTCAATTGAACAGGGGAGGACGCGTTGCCAAGGATGGCAACGCGGGAGCGCAGGGAGCTTGTCAGACGGGGGCGGGAGGTGACGTGGTGACGGGTGCGCGCCGACGGCTCGGCCGGCGCCGGCGGCTCGGCCGGCGCCGGCGGCCCGGCCCGGCTACTTCGTGCGGCAGACGGGGCAGGCCTGCATGCCGAGCGGGCGCTCGAGGCCGCCGGCCTCGAGGAGCGCGTCGTCGGTGAAGATCGCGGCCGTCGGCCCGTCGGCGGCGACGCGGCCGCCGCTCATCACGATGGTGCGCTCGCAGAGCTCGGCGGCCAGGTCGAGGTCGTGGGTCGCGAGGATCCGCGTGTGGGCGAACGAGGCGAGCAGACCGATGACGCGCCGCCGCGCCTTGGGGTCGAGGCCGCTCGAGGGCTCGTCCATCACCAGGATGTTTGGCTCCATGGCGAGCACCGTGGCGATGGCGACGGCGCGCTTCTCGCCGCCGGAGAGGTGGTAGGGGGGCCGCTCGCGGAGGTGAGCGGCCTCGACGCGGGCGAGCGCCTCGGCGACACGCGCCTCGACGCCCTCGGGCGGCAGGCCGAGGTTCATCGGCCCGAAGCCGACGTCCTCGGCCACGGTCGGCATGAAGAGCTGGTCGTCGGGGTCCTGGAAGACCATGCCGACGGTGCGGCGGATCTCGGGCAGGGTGCCCTTGGTGACCGGCACGCCGCCGATGTCGATCGAGCCCTCGGAGGGGCTGAGCAGGCCGTTGAGGTGAAGGAGCAGGGTCGACTTGCCGGCGCCGTTGGCGCCGACGACGGCGATCGCCTCGCCGTGCCCGACCTCGAAGGAGACCCCATCGAGGGCGCGCGTGCCGTCGGGGTAGACGAAGCCGAGCCCGCGCACCGAGATGGTGTGGTGACTCATCCCGCCACTCCCGTCACGAGGCGGCCGAGCCACTGCGGCACGTCGACGGCGCGGAAGAGCGCGAAGGCGGCCGACCAGCCGAGCACGAAGGCGAGGTCGGCCGCCCCGAAGTGCAACCGCTTGGCCATGCGCATCTGCCCGTCGAAGCCGCGGCACTTCATGGCGAGGTAGATGCGCTGGGCGCGGGCGACCGTGCGCAGCAGCAACTGCCCGAGCATCTGCGTGTACACGCCCAGGCCCATGCCGCGGCCGCCGAAGCTGCGCAGGCGCCGGGCCTGCGAAAGGCGCAGGGTCTCCTCGCCTAGCACGAAGATGTAGCGGTAGAGCAGGAGAAGCTGCGTGACGAACACGTCCGGCACACGCAGCTTCTCGAGCGCCAGGCAGACACCGTTGAAGCTCGTCGTCGCGGTGAGGACGAGCGCCGCGGCCGTCGTGAGCAGGAAGCGCAGGAGGATCGAGGCATACGAGACCCATCCGCCCGACAGCTCGAGACCGCCGACCTGAGCCACGACCTCGCGGTCGAACCAGGGGTTGAAGGCGCCGACGAGCAGGGCGAACGGCGAGACCACGAGCAGGATGCGGCCGAGGAACCCGAAGGGGATGCCGCCCTCGCTGGCGAGGACGACGGGGAAGAGGACGAAGGGCAGCAGAGCGAGCACCTCGTAGCGGTCGAAGGACACGACACAGATGATGAAGACGAAGGTGGTGACGACCTTGGCCCGCGGGTCGACACGGTGGATCGCCGTGTCCCGGCGGGCCAGCCGGTCGAGGCGGTCGAGGGTCGAGAGGCCTGCGGCGACGGTCGACACGGGCGCCTCGCGGGTCAGGTGATGGCGCCGGTGGTCGTGGCCACGAACTTGCCGTGGGTGACGCCTTTGGTGCCGATGAGCCCGTCGGCGATGCGCTTGAGCTCGCGCGCCACGCCGCGCAGCACGACGACCTCGAGACAGTGGTCGGCGTCGAGGTGCACGTGCAGGGTCGAGACGATCTCGTGGTGGTGGGTGTGCTGGTGCTCGGTGAGCTTGTCGGCGAGGTCGCTGGCGTGGTGGTCGTAGACCAGCGTGACGGTGCCGATCGCCTCGACCTCGCCGACCTCCCACTGCTCCTCGACGAGGGCGCCGCGGATGAGGTCACGCAGCGCCTCGGAGCGGTTCACGTAGGCCTTCTCGGCGATGAGCCTGTCGAAGCGCTCGAGCAGGCGCTCTTCGATCGACACCCCGAACCTCACGACGTTGGACATGCCACACCCCTTCTCGACCCGCCCGCGCTGGCGGGCGGCTCCTCGACGCCAGGGTCACGTGCGCGACCGCAGGTCTCCTGCCGGCCTCGCGTGCCACAAAGCGGGACCGACTATAGCACGCGGAGTGGCAACCCTACACGATTCGTGGCACGCAGAGCACCTGCTTGACGGCTCAACCGGCCTCGGCTAGAGTGCCGGCGGCACGGTAACACGAGCTGTGCATCCGTAGCACGGTAGCACGATAGAGCGACCCGCGAGGAGGATCACGCCCATGCATATGGCCGATGCCCTGCTCTCCCCGGCCGTCGGCGGCGTGATGTGGGGCGCCACCGCGGCCACCACGGTCTACTGCGCGCGCAAGGTCCGCAGCGACCTCGACGAGAGCAAGATCCCGCTCATGGGCGTCGCCGGCGCCTTCGTCTTCGCCGCTCAGATGCTCAACTTCGCGATCCCCGGGACGGGCTCGAGCGGGCATCTGGGGGAGCGCTGATCCTCGCCATACTCCTGGGGCCGCACGCGGCGTTTCTCGTCATGGCGTCGATCCTGGCCGTGCAGGCCCTGTTCTTCGCCGACGGGGGCCTGCTCGCCCTGGGGGCCAACATCTTCAACCTCGGCTTCTTCCCGGCCTTCATCGCCTACCCGCACGTCTACCGCAAGATCGTCGGCGACGGGGCCGCGCCCTCGCGCGGGCGCGTCATCGCCGGCAGCCTGCTGGCCGCTGTCATCGGCCTGCAGCTCGGCGCCCTCGCCGTCGTGCTCGAGACGACCGCCTCGGGCATCTCCGCGCTGCCGTTCTCGACCTTCGTGCTGCTCATGCAGCCCATCCACCTCGCGATCGGTGTGGTCGAGGGTCTCGTGACCGCCGCCGTGGTGCTCTTCGTGCTGCGCGCGCAGCCCGAGCTGCTCGAGCGCACGGCGGCGCGCAAGCCGCTGGCCGGTCTCAAGCTCAAGCCGGTGCTGGCCGGTCTCGCCGTCGCCGCCGTGCTGGCCGGCGGCGCGCTGGCGTGGTTCGCCTCGTCCGACGCCGACGGTCTCGAGTGGTCGATCGCCAGGGTCACCGGCACCGAGGAGGAGCTCGCGGCGGCGTCGGCGACACACGAGACCGCTGCCGAGCTGCAGGACAGCATCGCGATCCTGCCCGACTACGCCTTCAAGGAGGGCGAGGCGACCGGGGACGCGGCGGCTTCTGACGGCGCCGGCGAGGCGGAGGGTGGGCCGGTCGAAGAGGAGGCCGCGGTCTGGCCGGCCGTCGACGCAGGCACCAGCGTGTCGGGCATCGTCGGCGGCCTCATCGTGCTCGCGCTCGCCGTCGCCATCGGCTTCGCCTTGCGCCGGCGCTCGGCCGCTCGCGTCGGCGCCTGATCGCCGCCGCTCGCCCGCCGGCCGCCGCCGCTCGCCCGCCGGCCGCTGCCGCTCGGTCGCGCGCGCCGGCGCGCGGCCGCCGGCGCCCAGACGTAGGCCTCAGGCGCCGGGCTCGAGCACGATGAGCCCCTCGCGCACCGCGGCCCGGTTGAGGGCGGCGTCGAACGAAGAGAAGGCGACCGCCTCAGCGCCCGCGGCGGTGCGCACGGTCAGCGCGGCGGCGAGATGGACGGCGTCGAAACCGCGCAGCCCGTGGCGGACGGCGAGCCCTCCGGCACTGATCTCGCTGAGATCGATCACCATGAGCTCGGCCCAGCGGCGCGCCAGGTCGCGCAGCACGCTGCGGACGGCGCTCGCGGGGAGGTCGCCGCAGCGTTGACGGCGGGCGAGCGCCGCTGCCGTTTCGGGGTACGCCACTCGTGACGTGGCGAGGCAGTCGGCGGCTGTGACCCACGCGCGGACGTCGTCGCTGTGCCGCTCGCTGACGTAGACCTTGAGCAGGCTGCTCGTGTCAGCGTAGAGGATCATCGCGCAGCTCGAGTACGGTGTCCGAGATCGGCTTGCCGCGGATCTCGATGGGGCGCGGGAGCTCGGTCGACTTGCCGCCCGACCACCTGACCATACCGGAGTCGATGAGCTCCTTGAGGCCGGGATGCGCGGGAGTGATGGCGCGCAGCTCGGCGACCTCGCGCCCGCGGTCGGTGACGATGACGCGCTCGCCCTGCCGGGCGAGACGGACGTAGTGACTGAGATGCGCCTTCAACTCCCTGATCCCGACGGTCGTCATGGTAACCACCTCATCACGGCTGATGTGACCACTCCGACTGTAGCCGGAGAAGCACGCGGCGGCAAGGCGGCCGCCTTCGAGTCTGGCGCTCGCAGGTCTTCGGCGCTACGTTGACGACGGCCTCGCCCGGATGACGTTCCGGCGCCGGTGTCGCTCGCCGGCCCGCCGCAGCCCGTCGGTCCGCCGCAGCCGCACGGCCCGCCGCAGCCGCACGGCCCGCCGCAGCCGCACGGCCCGCCGCAGCCCGACGGCCCGCCGCCGCACGGCCCGCCGTCGCCCATCGCCCGCGACCCTTCTCACGGCGTCCTCACACTGCGCCGTCACCATCAGATACCACGAAGTGACGGCGGGGGGTTGCCCTGCCCTCTCTCGTGTGGAGAATGAAGGGGGCCAGAGTCCGGTCCGAGACCTGCGAGGCCACATGTCCGCCGACACGCGTGTCAGTGCCACCCTCGAGACCGACGAGGTGCTCGCTCTCGCCCGGCGCGCCGGCGAGGTGGCCGCCAGCGTCGGCACGGTGATCCTCGGCAAGGACGACGTGATCCAGGCCTGCGTGGTCGCCCTGCTCGCCGGGGGGCATGTGGTCGTCGAGGACTACCCCGGCGTCGGCAAGACGCTTCTCGCCAAGGCCCTCGCGCGTTCTCTCTCCTGCCGCTTCTCGCGCATCCAGTTCACGCCCGACCTGCTGCCCAGCGACGTGACCGGGGTGAGCGTCTTCGACCAGAAGACGGGGTCCTTCGCCTTCCGCCCCGGCCCCGTCTTCGCCAACATCGTCCTCGCCGACGAGATCAACCGCTCGTCGCCGAAGACCCAGGCCAGTCTGCTCGAGAGCATGGAGGAGCGGCAGGCGACGATCGACAACGTGACCCACCTCATCGACCCGCCGTTCATGGTCATCGCCACCCAGAACCCGATCGAGTACGAGGGCACCTACCCACTGCCCGAGGCCCAGCTCGACCGCTTCATGATGCGGCTCAGCCTCGGCTACCCGCCCCCGGCGGCCGAGGCCGAGATCCTCGAGGCGCAGACGACGCACGACCCCCTCGCCGGCCTCGAGCCGGTGCTCGATGCCGCCGAGGTGCTCGCGCTCCAGGAGGCGGTCCGCAGGGTCCGCGTGGCCGCGACGCTGCGCGAGTACGTCGTCGACCTGCTCACGGCGACGCGCCAGAGCAAAGACGTGTACCTGGGCGCGAGCCCGCGAGCCGGCATCGCGCTCGTCCGCGCCGCCAAGGCCCAGGCCTTGCTGCGCGGGCGCGAGTTCGTCGTGCCGCAGGACCTCAAAGACCTCGCGGTGCGCGTCCTCGGGCACAGGATCATCCTTTCGCCCGACGCCAGGGTGCACCGGCTGCACGAGGACGACGTGATCGAGCGTCTCCTCGAGCTGGTGCCCGCCCCGCGGACGTAGCGATGGCGGTGCCGACCGGCAGAGGGCTCGCCCTTCTGGCCGCGGGCGGCGCGGCGTATCTCGCCGCGCGCGTCCTGGGCACCTGGGAGCTCTACCTGCTGGCCGTCTGCCTGGGCGCCGCGCCGCTGCTCGCGTGGCTGCTGGTGGCCCTGACGGCACGCAAGCTGCGCGGCCGGCGTGAGATCGGCCCCGAGCAGCCGATCGCCGGCGACCCGGTCAAGGTCGCCATCCATCTCGAGAACAGGTCGCTGCTGCCCGGCCCGCAGGTCTTCATCTCCGACTTCGCGGGCGTGATGAGCGCGGGTACCGGGCTCGAGATCGACAGCCTGCGGCCCCTCGAGGAGCGCCTCGTCGCCGCGCCGCCGCTCGTCGCGCACCGCGGCGTGCATCGGCTGCCCGCGCCACTGGCGCGGGCCGAGGACTCTCTGGGGCTCGCCTGCGCGCAGCGCCGCTTCGGCGAGCCCGTCGCGCTCACGGTCGCGCCGCGGCTCGTCCATCTCTCCTCGTGCGCCCTCTTCCCGGGCATGAGCGCGCGCCGCGACCGCGGCCCGCGCGGCCTCAGCGTGCCCGGCGGTTCCGACCTCCGTACCGTGCGGCCCCACCGGCCGGGAGAACCCCTCAGCCGCATCCACTGGAAGGCCACGGCGCGCACCGGCACGCTCATGCTGCGCGAGATGGACGAGCCGGCCGGGAGCGACGTCACGCTGCTGCTCGACGTGCCGTCCTCGCTGGCCGCCGGCACGGCGCCCGAGACCAACGTCGAGCTCGCGGTCGAGGCGGCCGGCTCGATCGCCGACTTCGCCCTGCGCGCCGGGAGGACGGTCACGATGCTGCTGCCGCAGGACGAGTGGCGGCGCAGCCGGCTCAACCCGGGGGTCGAGGGTCGCACGTTGCTCCTCGACGGCCTCGCCCGGGTGGCTCCCCACAAGGCCACACGCCTGGGCTCCTCGCTGCGCGCGCTGCTGGGCTACGACGGGCGCCGCCCGGGGCGGCTTCACGCCATCGTCCTCGTCGTCCTCGCGCTCGACCGTGAGCTCGAGTACGTCCTCCTGCGCCTGCGCGACGAGGGGCTGCAGGTGTCGGTGGTGCACGTCGACGGCGCCACGTTCGGGTCGCGCGCGGCGACGAGCGAGACGGAGCACCTCATCGCAGCGCTCGAGGCCGCGGGCGTGCGCACCCTCGGGCTGCGGCGCGGCGACGACCTCGGCGCCGTCCTGACTCTCGGCTCGGCGCCGTGGCAGCACGGCGGCCTCTCCTACGCGTCGGTCCGATGAAGCCGGTCCGCGTTCTCCTCTACCTCCTGAGCTTTCTCGGTCTCGCGCTGACGGCGGCGCTCGCGCTCGACCGCATCGGATCGCCCTCCGTGGCGCCGGCCTTCGTGTGGGCCGCGCTCCTGGCGACGACCGCGGCCCTCCCCACGCTCTTCCGCCGCCGGGTGTGGCCGCTCGCCCTCCTCCTGGCGCCGCTCGGCGCCCTCCTTCTCGCCCGCGTGCAGCTGCCGGCTCCGCCCGGCGTCGAGGGCCTCCGCGAGCACCTCACGTTCTACGCCGAGCAGTGCAGCGCGGGGATCGCGTACTTCGCGACGCACCGCGTCCCCCTCGACCTCGAGGCGGCCGATGGCCTCAAGTTCCTGCTCGGCCTGGCGCTGTACGGCCTCGTCTGGGTGGCCGCCGTGGCCGCCATGGGCCTGCGGCGGCCCGTGGCCACCGTCGTGATCCTCGCCGTCCCTCTCGTCTTCGGCCTCACTCTCGACCAGGAGGTGCGGACACTCGCCTCGCCGCTCGCCTTCCTGCTCTTCGCCGCGTGTCTGCTGCTCACCCTGCGCACACTCCATCGCCGCCGCTGGACGGTCGGGGACACGGCCAGCGGTCTTGCCGGCGCGGCGCTGGCAATCGGCATCGCCGTCTGGGTCGCGGGGTCGACGTCGTTCGCCGCCGCTCCGCCCTGGCAGGACTGGCGCGCCTGGGACGTCAGCCACAGCGACGCTCGCTTCAGCTTCGACTCGATGGAGGGGTATGCCGGTCTGCTCGACCCGGACCGGGACGAGCCGGTGATGGAGGTCACCTCGCCGGTCGCCTCGTACTGGCGGGCCAACGCGCTGGACCGCTTCAACGGGGACGGCTGGTACGCGAAGGGTTCGCGGGAGAGCTGGCTCGAGACGGACCCCGAGGCCCGGGAGTACACGTACGCGGTCCCGGCGGCCGACCTCGTCCCGAGGGGCACGCTCGTGCGGCAGAAGTTCGAGATCGGGGGGATGGAGAGCCGCTACTACCTCACCGGCGGTGTCGCGCGCACGCTCGTCGTGGGCGAGGACTCCGCCGTGCGCGCCGACAGCAACGGCGCCCTGGGTGTCCCGGAGCTGCTCCCCGCCGGCACGCGCTACGCCGTCACCGCGACGGTGCCCAAGCTGAAGCCCGAGGACCTCGTGGGTCGGGGTCGGGACTACCCCGAGCACGTCCTGCGGCTCACGAAGCTGCCCTTCCCGACACCGGCCGACAGCGCGGCGACGGCGTTGGAGGAGGATTGGCGCGACGCCATGAAGGCGACGCCGCAGCACCTCGAGTGGCTCGGCCTCTACCGCCTCAACCAGGACATCGTGAAGGACGCGACCGACCCGTACGAGATCGCGCTCCGCATCGAGAGGTACCTGCGCGTCTACTACTTCTACTCACTCACCACCCCGTCGCCGCGACAGAGCTCGCCGTACGCCAGCTTCCTCTTCGACTCGCGGCTCGGCTTCTGCCAGCACTTCGCGGGGGCGATGGCGGTGCTCGTGCGCTTCAACGGGATCCCCGCGCGGGTCGCCGTGGGGTTCGCCACCGGCGAGAAGGTGGACGAGGATCGCTACGTGGTGAGCAGCAACGATGCCCACGCCTGGGTCGAGGTCTACTTCCCCCGGGTCGGCTGGGTGGCCTTCGAGCCCACGACCGGCATCCGCATGCCGGGTTCGGGCGGGTCGTCCACCGGCGACGGCTTCCGGGACCCCTTCTTCGCCGCGCGGCTCGACCGCGAAGGCGAGGCGCTCAAGGCCGTCGACGTCGAGGCTCCGCGCGGCCTGAGCGAGGACGTGTCGCGCGGGCTGCCGTCGGTCGGGTCCCAGACCCCCCTGCGATCCTCGGAGGCCCCGCACGTCGTCCTGTGGGCGGCTCTGTCGGCGATCGCCTTGACCGGCGTGGCCTGGCCGCTCGGCCGCGCCGTGCTGCGGCGGCGCGGCCTCGGCGGCGCCGACCCCGAGCGACGTCTCCGGGTGTCACTCGCCCTGATCGACGCCGAGCTCAGGGACTTCGGCGTCGTGGTGCCGAGCTCGTACACGCTCGACGAGCTGGCCGTGCTGTCCAAGGAGCGCCTGGGCGTCGAGGCGGTGCCCCTGGTCACGCGCGTGCAGGCGGTGCTGTTCGGGGGCAAGGCGGCGACGGAGGACGACCTGGCCGCCGCCACCGCCTTCCGCCGCGAGCTGCGCCTTGCCCTGCGCGCCCGCTTCGGGCGCCGCCGCAGCCTGCTCGCCCTGTACGGACTCAACGGGGACGGCGGCGCGCCGTCCGGAGCCGGCACGGTCTCACTGCGGCGCGACCCACACCCGGCGCGCGCGAGCCGATAGCCCGCACGAGCGCGCACCTGGTCCGGCCCGCCGTCGTTGCGCCGCCCTCGCGGGGGCATCGGCGGTAGAGTACGGCTCACGGCCGGCCGCGGAGCCGACGCGGCCGCCCGTCCGTCGTGGCGTCGGGGGGAAGGACCGGGCAACGGGCGAGCAGCTTCTGAGCAAGGCCGGCAGCGCCCGCGCGCGCTTCTGGGAGGTCGATGCCGCGCGCGGTCTCGCCATCGTGGCCATGGTGATCTTCCATGCCGCCTGGGACTGGGCGTACTTCGCCGACGCCGATCTCGGCGAGGCCTCGAGCTACTTCTCCGGTCCCATCGCCGGCGCGTTCATCCTGCTGCTCGGCCTCTCCGTGTCGCTCGATCGCGACCGCACGCGCGCGGCTCACAGATCGCAGGCCGGCCGCGCCGCCCACCGTGTGGCGCTGATCGGCGGCGCGGCCGGTCTCGTCACCCTGGGCACCTGGGTGGCGCTGCCCGAGAGCTTCGTCTACTTCGGCATCCTCCACCTGCTGGCCGCGTGCACGCTGCTGCTCGCCTTCACCGCCCGCCTCGGCGCGGTCGCGAACGCCCTGCTCGGCGTCGCCCTGCTGGCGATCGGGTGGAGCGGACTGCTCGACGGGCCCGCTCCGCAGCCCTGGCTGGCGATCCTCGGCTGGGACGCGCCGCGCGCCACGGTCGACTGGTACCCGCTGACGCCGTGGGCCGGCTTCGCGCTCCTCGGCTTCGCCGTGGGCAGGACCTGGTACGCGGAGGGCGTGCGCCGGTTCTCGCCGCCCGACTGGGAGCGGCGGGCGGCGTCACTCGGGGTGCTGGGGCGCCACTCGCTGCTCATCTACCTCACGCACCAGCTCGTGCTCTTCCCGCTCTTCTGGCTGCTCGCCGCCGCCGTCTCGTAGCCTCGACGAAGGCCCTCAGGTCGCGCGCCGCCGCCCTGTCGTAGGCTCCCCGGGGGCTCTCGGGTCGCTCGTCGCCCGCCTTTCGTAGCCTCGCGGGACTCCACGGCCGGCCGCGCCCCGGCGCGGACGCTCGCCCGGCCGCGGCAGCGGCTACAATGGGGTATGAGCTTCTCTCGCGGCGGTATGAGCTTCTCTCGCGGCACCCGACTCTTCCTCCTCTTCTGGTGGGCCCTCGTGGTGCTGTACCCCGACCCGGGCGTGCTGGTGGCCAGCTTCCGCAACGTCGCGCAGCCGCGCGCCGACGCCGGCGCCGTCTCGGGGCTCGCCGCGCAGCTGCCCGACGACCCCCGCGAGATCGAGGCCGAGGTTCTCCGGCGCCTGCCGTACGCGACCGACTGGGAGGTGGGCGGCGTGCCCTGGCGCTTCCCCACCGCGGCCGATGCCGTCGCCGACGGTCGCGGCGACTGCGAGGCGCGCGCCGTGGTCCTCATGAGCGTGCTCGCGGCGAAGGGGATCCCGTACAACCTGCGGAACTCGATCGACCACATGTGGGTCGACTACCCCGGCAAGGTGCCGACGGCCAACGAGAACGACGCCCTCGTGCTCGCCGACAGGGAGGGCGGGATCCTGAGCCTCCGTCTGCCCGAGGACTTCGACCTGCGACGCGAGGTCGAGAGCAAGATCGCCCTCTTCTGGGAGCCGATGCCGTGGGCGCGGCGGATCCTCCTCGCGCTCGGGCTGCTGCTGATCCCCGTCGCCGCGCGGCGGGCCTCCGCCGGCGCGCTGCCGCAGCGTCGCGAGGCCGCGCCGCGCGAGGCCGTGCGGCCGGCGGCGTCAGTCGGGCGTCGCGCGGCCCTCGCCGGCCGGGAAGTACTCGATCTCGTCGTAGGAGTCGGCGGGGAAGACCCAGACGATCGTGCACGGCGCCGGCCCGCGGTTGCGGGCGCCGTGCACGGCGTCACCGGGCACGTAGACCACGTCACCGGTGCGCAGCGGCCGCCAGGCGCCGTCGAGGTACACCTCGGCCTCGCCGGCGGTCGCGTAGTAGACCTCCTGCGCGTGGTGGCTGTGCGGGTCGAGCACGGCGCCCGGCGGCATCTCGAAGACGCCCATGCTGAGGCCGCTCGTCGCCGTGCGCCCGCCCGAGACGAAGGTGCGCACGCGGATCCGCGCGGCCCGGTGGGCGTCGTCGGGGTCGAGCTCCCAGGGGTAGTCGCTCTCGTTTCTGTGGATGACGGGCTCGGTCATCGAGTCTCCTTCGCCGCGATGACCACCATCTGCCGCAGCGGAGGGCCGGAAGTCAAGGCCGGGCGCCCCGGTGAGCTTGGGGCTGCGCACGCGAGCTCGACTGGTCGCCCCCGGGGCTCCTTGCGGCGGCGCCCCGCACGCCCCGGCGGAGCGGATGAAGCCGGGCCCGTCATCCTGTGTCTAAACGGTTGGGGAGTCGGTGGCACAACGCTCCTCCCACCGGGACGAAGGGTACTGTGGGGTGAACGGTTGAGGGCCAACGCCGTGGTCACGAGCGAATGGGGCGCCGCCGTGGCAACCGGGCACAGGATGTCGACCCGCGCCGCCGTGCCGCGCGACGTCGTCGACGCCGCGCGGCACGGCGACGCCGACGCCTTCCTCGAGCTCTACGACGAGTACGCGGACCGCCTGCGCGGCTTGGCGTACCGCACCCTTGGGGACCCGGCCCTCCTTGACGACGCGATGCAGGAGGTCGCCGTCCGGGCCTTCCGCGGCCTGCCCGGCTTCCGTGGCGACAGCAGCATCGCCACCTGGCTCTACCAGATCACCTTCAGGACCTGCCTCAACATGCTCCGCGGCCGCGATCGCACCGTCCCCGTGCCCGACATCGACGGACTGCGATCGGGACAGGCCCCGGATCCCGCCGACGAGGTCGTCCGGCGCCTCGAGCTCGCGGCGGCGCTCGCAGCGCTCCCGCCCGGCCACCGCGCGGTGGTCTTCCTTGTCCTGGAGCAGGACTTCGACTACCGCACAGCCGGGAGCATCCTCGGGATCCCGTCGGGCACTGTCGCGTCACGCCTGTCGGCCGCCCGCATGACGTTGGCGCGCTGCCTCAGCGAGGAGTCGGACGGCAGGGGGGAGTCGTGAACGACGATCTCGACAGGCGGCTGTGCGAGGCGCTGCGCGACCTGCAGCCGCCCCCTGCGAGCGACGACGAACGCGAGCGCGTCCGCGCCGCCGTGCGGACCGCGGCGCACGCCGCGGAGCTGCGGCCCCGCAGGCGGCGCGTCTTCGCGCTCGTGCCGCGCCGCCCGGCCGTACGCCTCGGCCTCGCCGCGGCGGTCATCTGCGTGCTCATCGCCGCCGTCACACTCCTCGGCACGCCGGGGAGCAGGGGGCCCGACCCCGTCAGCGCCGCCGAGGTGCTGCAGAGGGCGCTCGTCGCCTTCTCGTCGGGCCGCACGCTGCAGGCGGACGTGGAGCTGACCATCGTCGAGTGGGACATGTGGCAGGGGACGCACGAGACGCGCACCGACCGCTATCGCCTGGCGATGCGGGCCGACGGCAGCTACCGGCTCACCCTCGTCGGGGAGCCAGAGACCGGATGGTTCCCGGAGGGGGCCGTGGGCCTCGACCGACGACGTGGCCTACGATGCCCGGACCGGGACGCTGGGCGTGCACTCTCGCCAGCGCGGCCTGATCGAGCGCCTGCAGTACCCGATGGGCCCGCCCGACCGCTGGGCCGGCATCATCACGCAGTACGACTTCAGCGCCGGGGTGCGCGCGCTCGAGGCGGCGCGCGGGGCAACGGTGGAGGCCACCACGTTCGAGGGCCGGCCGGCTTGGCTGGTCACCTGCTCGCTCGCCTCGGCGTCGGCCCGCCCGGCGGTCACCCAGGCTTCGCCCCTCTACGTGTTCACGATCGACCAGGCCACCTCGCTGCCCCTCCGCTTCCAAACGGTCCAGGACGAGCTCGTCGTCCTGGAGGTGCGCTACCGCGACCTCCGTCTCGACGAACCCTTGCCGCGCGGCGTCTTCGCCCTCGACCCGCCCCAAGGCGCCGACCCGACGCGTGTCAACGAGGGCTTCCGCCGCGTCGACCCGAGCGACGCGAAGAGCCTCGACGGCTACGCGACCCTCGCGCCCGACGCCGTGCCGGAGGGCTTCACGCTGGTCGGCGCCGCGGCCGCGCTCCGCGCGACGACCGTCAACGGCCTCGTCGAGGGCCGCCGCGTCTTCGCACTCCAGTACGCGCGCGGCTTCGACGCCCTCACGGTGACCACCAGGCGGGTCGCGGACCCGGAGTACGTGGCCGACACCGACCCGTTCGAACCCGAACCGACCTGGGCGAAGCTGATGCGCCACGAGGTGACGCTCCGGATCCGGTGCCTTCGCCGGCGCGACGGCGATGGTCGTGGTGGCGCCCAAGATCACGACGCCCCATCTGTGGGCGGTCAAGGACGGCCTTCTGCTGACCGTGGCCGGCGCGCGCGAGCGAGCGCGAGCTCGTGATGATCGCCGAGTCGCTGCGCGCGGTCGGGCGGTAGCCGCAACGGCGGCGAGCTGAAGGAGCGCGGCCCCCGCGGTGTCCCAAGAGGCGGAGGGCCAGGTCGTCCGGCGGAGACCCGGCGACCGGCGTCCGGGACGGTCTCCGGGACGCTCGCGCAGAAAGGGGTACGACGATGAAGATGCTCGCGAAAACGACTCGGGCGACGAAACGGACTGCAGTCAGGATGAGACCGGCGCGTCTCGCGCTCGTCCTGCCCCTCGTGCTCGCCGTGGCGGCCGTCGCCGCCTGCGGGTGCGGCGAGGAGACAGACACGGCGGGCCAGGGGCAAGGCGCGAGCTCGCCCGCGGCGACGATGGCTCCCTCACCGTCGGCCACCGGGACCTTGACGCGGTTCGGGACGACGCGTTGGGAGCGCGGCACCGACGGCCTGAAGGCGACGCGGGCGGTCGCGCGGGAGTACGCCGCCGCCGTGCTGGAACGCGCCGTGTCGCCCCGCGTGGCCGAGTTCTACGCACCCGAGTTCACGCTCGACGCTTGGCTCGACCGCACCAGGGTCGACGACCTGATGACGGCCAAGTACATCTGGGGTACCTGGGAGTCCAACCTCTACTGGAGCCCCGCGGCGAAGACGTACGTGGCGCCGGGTGTCGCCGTCATCGCCGGCGCCGTCATGGACGACCCCGACGACCCGACCATGGTGGTGCCCTACGTCGACATGCTCGCCGTGAGCGACGGCAAGATCACGCACGAGGAGATCATCGGCGACCCGCACGAGACGGGCGTGGTCACGAAGGGTTGGAAGGCGACCACGGCCGCGGCCGGCGCCGACGACACCGCGAAGGAGGCGCGAGCTGCCGCCGACACGGTGCGGGAGGTGCTCTCGCGGACCGGCGACTTCGCCGCCCTCGAGAAGGTCTACGACCCCGACATCGTGTTCCTCGACACTTCCACCGACGGGCCCCTGCGCGGTGTGGATGCGGTGCTGGCCTGGCACGAGGGGACGACGCAGATCGCGGACATCGAGTCGCTCGCCATCGAGCCGCCCATCGCCGGGCCCGGCTGGGCCGTGCTGCGCACGAGGACGGGCGGGACGATCGACATGGACGCCTTCTCGGTCCCGGGGGCGATCGTCATGGACGTCCGTGACGGGAAGGTCGTGCGGATGACGGTCTACTACGACTCGACCATCATCGATCTCTCGCCGTGATCGGCCGTCCGATGGCGCGGTCGGAGGCCGGCGGCGGCGCACCCGTGGGCGCGCCGGCACCGGCCTCCATCGTCACCCCAGCGCCTCCTGCTGCCGTCCGCCTCTCGCCAGGAGCCACACGGTGAACGCGAGCTCTGCCACCACCGACGGGACGGCGACGATCAGCAGGAACACGGTCGCGTGGTCCTCGTAGTTCGACAGGAGGGCATGCGCGAGCGTATCGAAGATGTATGCCGCACCGGCCACCGTCAGCAGGACGCCGAGGGCTCGCGACACGAAGCCGGACGCGAGCATGAGGTAGCCGAGCAGCATGAGATGGAGTCCGAAGCTCACCAACCCTATGAGCCACGCGTAGTCGAACGCGTCGAGCGACAGCATCACCTGAGCGTCGAGTGCGCCCTGCTCGAACGCCGCCAGGTAGGCTGCGCCGCTCGTAAGCTGCAGGACCACGAAGAAGAAGATCAGCGCCACCCCGAGGAACGCGGTGTACACGAGTCGGAACCACGCAGCGAGCAGCGACACGGACGCGTTCACCCCTTGGAACAGGATGTAGAGAGCCCAGGCGATGACCACGTCGACGACGAACACGATCAGGAAGCCGACGAGCCCGAGCCTGAAGAGGAACTCCGAATCGGCGATCTTGGTGAACGTCGCCCCTGCGTCATCCGGGTCGATCAGTCGCTCGCGGACGAAGAAGTTGGCGAAGATGGCGAGTATGAAGATCAGCAGGTAGCCGAACCCCGCGATGAGCGCGGCCCGGCGTGGTGCCATGTCGGTGAGTCGTCTTGTCATGGGTGAGTCTCCTGTCGTCGCCCCGGACGCTGCGCGGCGTGGACGTCATGTGCGTCGGCGTCGTCGGGTCGCGAGCCCGGGCGGGGTCTGCGGGTCTTGATCGGCGGCGGGTCTTGATCGGCGGTCGCCGTGCCGGTGTCAGGCGGCGATCGCGATCTTCCCTCGAGCGTGCCCCTCCTCCAGATATCGGATCGCCTTCGGGACCTCGCTCAGCGGGTAGGTCCCGTCTACGACCGGTGTGACCTTGCCGTCTTCGATCATCCTCTTGAGGATCATCAGGTCGTCGTGATTGGCTCTGGAGATGAACGTCGTCAACGTCTGACTCACGAAGGGTGACAGCACGCGCGCCCGGATCTGGCGATCGGTGCCGCCGAGCCACCGGCCTCCGGTCTCGCCTCCGGCGATGACGAGTCGCCCCTTCAGGGCGAGGGCTCGCCGGAGTCGTGACAGCGACGAGTTCCCCCCGATGTCGAGGATCACGTCGTAGTGTCGCCTCCCGTCGGCGAAGTCCTCACGCTCATAGTCGATGATGCGGTCGGCGCCCAAGGAGCGCACCAGGTCCACCTTCGAGGCGCTGCAGACAGCGGTGACCTCAGCTCCGACAGCCTTGGCGAGCTGCACCGCGAAGGTCCCCACACCACCCGAGGCGCCGATGACCAGCACGCTCTGCCCCGGCTCGACCCGCCCGTGGTCGCGCAGGGCCTGCAGGGCGGCAGTGCCGGAGGTGGCGACCACGCCCGCTTGCTCGAAGGTGAGGTTGCCGGGCTTGGGCGCGAGCGTGTCCTGCGGGGCACGGGCGTACTCAGCGAAGGCGCCCGTGCCCACGCCGAACACCTCGTCGCCGGGATGGAACCCGGTGACACTCTGCCCGGTCGCCTCCACAACGCGGGCCAGGTCCATGCCCGGGACGGGACTCTTCGGCGCTCGCAGCCCGTAACCCGCGAGACGCACCGGGTACGGCCGGCCGGTCATGAGGTGCCAGACGCCACGATCCACCCCGGCGGCACGCACGCGCACCAGCACCTCATCGTGGGCAGTCTCGGGCTGGTCGACGTCGCGGAGCCGGAGGACATCAGTCGAGCCGTACTGTTCTTGGACGATCGCTCTCACGGCACTCACTCCTGACAAGAGAGCCGGGTCGTCCCGGCTCGAAGGCGCATGACATGTACGGACGACCTTTCCGACGCGCGTACTCTGTAAACGAGACGCCGTCGGTGAGGCTCCGCCGCGTGGGACGCCGCCGGCCCGCGTCGCCGCGCGGCGGGCGTCGGCCGGGGATGGCTCCGGCGGCTCGCGTCTCTCAGTCGATGACCGGCGGGATGACGGGCTCCTCGCCGACCGCGCCCCTGCCGCGGCGGGCGGCGCGCACGCCGCACGCGGCGAGCAGGGCGAGCCCGGCGACGATGAGGGCCATGCCGACGGCCTCCACCGCGAGCGGCCGCTCCCCGAGTTGGACCCAGGCGGCCATGACGCCGATCACCGGCACCGCCAGCGTGCCCATGCCGGCCGCCCCCGCCGACAGTGCGCGCAGGGCGATGAACCAGAGGAGGTAGCACAGGCCGCTCGAGAGGAGCACCGTGTAGGCGACACACGCGGCGAACGTGCCCGTCCACTGGGGCCAGCCGCTCTCCGTCAGCACGGCGATGGCGATCAGCGGAACGGCGCCGAAGGCCATCTGCCAGGCGGTCAGGGAGAGCGTGTCGACGTAGGTTCGCCGCTGCAGGAGCTTGATCAGCAGTGCTGCCGCGGCCCAGACGAGCCCGGCGCTGCACGCCAGCACGCCGCTCAGGGCTCCCCCGATGTCCCAGGGGCGCACCACGAGGACGAGGCCGGCGAAGGCGAGCGCGACGGCCGGCCACTGCAGGCCGCCGAGCCGCTCGCCGAGGAAGGCCCAGGCCAGGAGCAGCAGCCAGAACGGCATCGTGTACGCGAGCACCGAGACCTTGCCGGCTCCTCCCACATCGAGCGCGAGGGTTGCAAGGCTGTTGAACGCCGCTGTCTGCAGGAGGCCGATCGCCGCCGTCCACGCCAGGGGCGGCGGCCGCAGCGGCCGCCCCGCGACGACGAGGGCGAGGAAGAAGCAGGCGGTGCACAGCGCCGTGACGAGGGCGATGTAGGTGAAGGGGCGCGCATAGTCGAGCGCGACCTTGATCACGATCCAGCTGTAACCCCAGATGGGCGCGATGACGAGGAGCGACAGGACACCCAGGTCGTGAGCACGGTTGGGCTGGGCGTCAGGCATGCGCCCATGCTACCCGAGGCCGCTGCGCCTCTCGACCGGGGCGAACAGGCCTCTCGACTCGGGGAGCGAGGCTCTCGGCTGGGGTAGACGGGCGTCTCGACCGACGAGGCACGCGCCTCGCTCGCGCTATACTTGTCCCCCTCGTGGGCCGCTAGCTCAGTTGGGAGAGCGCCGCCTTTGCACGGCGGAGGTCAGGGGTTCGACTCCCCTGCGGTCCACCAGCACGGCCCAACGCCCCACGATGTGCGGTTCCGGTACATCCTTTCCACCGTGGCTCCGGCAGGTGTGTTCCACTCCCGGACGCGGCTTCGGCTCCTCTGCGACAGTGGCTCCGGTAGCCGTGTTCCACCGCTGACGCTCGTTCTGACCGGGCCAGCCCTCGCTCGATAGACGACCCACGAGGTCGGTCGCCTCGAGGGAGGGCAGGGACCATGCTCATCGAGCTGGGAAGTCGTGGAACAGCGTCACAGGGCCGTGCTGGAGGTCTCCGACGGGCTCTGCGTGACCGAGGTCGCCCTCCGCTACGGCGTCACGCGCCAGACCGTGCACCGCTGGCTGCAGGCGCTACGCGCGGAGCGGCCTCGCCGGTCTCTGCGACGCCTCCTCGCGGCCCGCTGAGCTGCCCCCACCAGACGCCGTCCGCGGTCGAGACGCGGATCGTCGAGCTGCGCGGCGAGCACGACGCCTGGGGGCCGCGCACCGATCGCCCACCGCCTGGCGCGCGAGGGGGTGACGCCCGCTGCCCTCGCGCTCGGCGATCTACCGCTGCCTCGTGCGTGAGGCGCCTGATCGAGCCGCAGAAGCGGCGCAGAAAGCGCTGCAGACTACCGCCGCTGGGAACGCGCTGCCGCCCATGGAGCTCTGGCAGATGGACGTCATGGGCGGGGTGCAGGCTCGCAGACGGCCGCGAGCTCAAGGCTCGTCACCGGGATCGACGACCACTCGCGCTTCTGCGTCTGCGCGCAGCCTCACGCCGCGGCCACCGCGCGTCCGGTCTGCGAGGCCCTCATCGGCCGCCATGCGCGCGCTACGGCGCCCCCGACGCAGGTCCTGACCGACAACGGCAAGGTCTTCACGGCGCGCTTCGGCAGAGGCTCCGGCGAGGTGCTCTTCGACCGCCTCTTGCGCGAGCACGGCGTCCGCCACCTGCTGACCGCGCCGCGGAGCCCGACGACCACCGGCAAGGTCGAGCGCTTCCACAAGACGCTGAGGAGCGAGTTCCTCGCCGGGCGGGTCTTCGCCTCTCGAAGACGAGGCCCAGGCGGCCCTCGACGCCTGGGTCGCGAGCTACAACGCCGAGCGCCCCCACCAGGGCATCGGCATGGCCTGCCCGGCGGAGCGCTTCGCGCCCGCGCGCGGCGAGCCGCCGCTGCTCGTGAGCCTGGTCGAGGAGACCGCCGAGCCGCCGCGAGACGGCTCCGCAGCCACCGCGCGGCGCGTCAGCCGCGAGGGGCGGGTGAGCTTCCGCGATCAGCGCTACCAGGTCGGCGCCTGGCTCGCCGGCGAGACGCGTCGAGCTCACCCTGCGCGACGGCCTCCTCGAGGTCACCCACCGCGGCGTGCTCGTGGCGAGCCACGCGAGCGCCGGCGCGCCAAGGCGAGCGCGCCTCTGCCCCGCCGCGCCTGCCCGCGGCGCAGCCCGCGAGCGGCGGTCGGCCGGTGGTGCGCAAGGTCGGCTCCAACGGCGGGGTCTGCTTCGCCGGCACGAGCTACCGCGTCGGCAACGCCTACCGCGGCGCGCAGGTCGAGGTGCGCCTCGTCGGCGACACGGTGGAGATCTCCAAGGACGGCGCGGCTGCTCAAGAGCTGGCCGGCGCGGCACGACCGCTTCAGGGAGCACGGCGCCTTCTCGACGCCCGGCGGGCGGCCTGAGCGCAGCAACGCGTCCCCGTTCTCAACGAGACAAGACGTAACACAGCTGCCGGAGCCAAGGTGGAACACGGGTGGTGAGACTTGACACCCAACACCCCACCACCACCCCGTGCGCGCGCACGTCGCGCGTGCGGCCGCAGAGGTCGTCCGAGACCGAGCCGGCCGTCCTCAGCGCTCGACCCCGACGCGCGCTGCGCCCCCGCGCACAGGCGATCCGCGATCTCCCGCCGCTCACACGTGTCCGGCGCACGGCGTGTGACCTCGCCGCGAGGGTGGGTATATCCGGACCGTGCTTGTCCTGTTGGCCAGTCTCGAGCGAGGCCCACCATGTCGAGTCCATCCACGACGGTCCAGCCCCGTCTCTCGTCGCTGCAACGGCTGTTGACGTCGCCGCGCTACGAGATCATCCCCGTGCGCGGGATAGAAGAGAAGGTCTCCGCGCTCCCGGGCGGGGCGACGGTCACGGTCACGGCGTCACCGGCGCACGGCATCTGGCGCACGGTCGAGGTGGCGGAGCAGCTGGCCGCGCGCGGCTACGAGGTGGTGCCGCATCTCGCCGCGCGGATGGTGGCCGGCCGACAGGAGCTCGAGGAGATCGTGCGTCGGTACGCCGACGCCGGCATCGCGGAGGCCTTCGTGATCGGAGGCGACCAGACACCGCCGCTGGGCACGTACACCGCCGCCGCGGAACTCCTCGAGGACCTCGTCGCCTTGAATCACTCCCTCACCCGCATCGGCGTTGGCGGCTACCCCGAAGGTCACCCCGTCGTCAGTGACGACGCGCTGCTCGAGGCGCTGCGTCGCAAGCAGCGCTTGGCGGATGTGATCGTCACGCAGCTGGACTTCGATGCCGACGGCCTCCCGGGCTGGATCCGCGGGCTGCGCGAGGCCGGGGTCGACCTGCCGGTCGTCGTGGGCCTGCCCGGAGCGGTCGAGCGCCGCAAGCTGGCCGAGATCTCCCTGAAGTCGGGAGTCGGGCCGTCGCTCCGCTACCTGCGCGGGCACGGCCGCGAGCTGTTCACGCTGGCGCGTGCGAGCCGCTACGACCCGACGCCGCTCGCCGGGGCCGTCGCCGGCCATCTCGACGAGCCCGGGCTCGGCATCGTCGGCGTCCACCTCTTCACCTTCAACCAGGTCGAGGCGACGTACGACTGGGTCCAGCGCACCGTCGCCGCCAGGGCGGCCTGACCCGCCGGCCGCGGCTGTGGCCTGACGCGTCGGCCCCGGGCTGGGTGAAGCGCCCCGCCCGCGGTCCATCTCTATCCCGACCACTACGGCATGGCGCGTGTATAGGCGCACTCGAGGGCCGCTCTAGAGATCGGCGCCCCTTGAGATTCGACAGTGGGTTCGTGTGACGTCCAACGCCTGAAGACCCCGAGAGCGTGAAGCTTCCCAGCGCCGGGGTGGCATAGCTAGCACTGTTATGTATAATGCTGCTATGTATCAGCGCATCCGAGCTCTCTAGCGCCGGGCGGCGCGACGTCATGGAGATCAACAAGGATCTGATCGCCGCCTCCTCGACCCCGATCGTCCTCGCGATCCTGGCCGAGGGCGACAGCTACGGCTACGCGATCCTCAAGCGCGTGCGGGAGCTCTCGGGAGGGCGCATGGAGTGGACGGACGGCATGCTCTACCCCGTCCTGCACCGGCTCGAGCGGCTCGGTCACGTCGAGGCACGCTGGGAGGTCGCGGGGAGCGGGCGGCGCCGCAAGTACTACCGCATCACGCCCGCCGGCCGGGCTCAGCTCGACGAGCAGCGGGAGCAGTGGCAGGCGGTGGACGCGACGCTGCGGGGCATTTGGAGGGCGCTCGCGCTCCCGGCGTCGGTCGCGCCACTTCCCCAAGGAGTCTGACGATGCCGACCCCACATCACCCGGTGGAGCTCGAGGAGCAGATCGACCGCTGGCGGAGCTACCTGCGCCGCCGGCAGGCGATCCACCCCGTCGACATCGCGGAGCTGGAGGACCACCTGCGCGAGCAGATCGCGGCGCTGACCGACGCGGGGCTGGCGCCCGACGAGGCCTTCCTCGTGGCGGTCAAGCGCATGGGCGACCTCGACGCGCTCTCACGCGAGTTCGCGCGCGAGCACT
>CAWFDC010000011.1:0-398805 GCA_963814545.1 uncultured Thermoleophilia bacterium
TCGTCGCGGTCGTCCTCCTGCTGTTCGGCAGTCACGTCGAGAAGGTGCCGCTGCCCACCGTCGCGGCCCTGCTCATCGTCGCCGCCGCGGGGTCGCTCAAGCCCGAGCGCCTTCATCGAGGTCTGGCGCACCAACTGGGCCGTCGCGGCTCATCATGCTCGTCACGCTCGGCGCTCACGCTCGCGGTGCCGATCCAGTACGCGGTGCTCGCCGGCGTCGTCCTCTCGACCATCCAGCACGTCTCCAGCTCGTCACTCGACGTCAGGGTGCGCCGACTCGTGCCCGCCGGCGATGGACGCTTCCTCGAGGAGGACCCGCCGCAGCGTCTGCCCGACGACGAGGTCACGCTCATCGACATCTACGGCAGCGTGTTCTACGCGGACGACGGAGGCGATCGACGCCAAGCTGCCGGAGGTGCGCGGCACGCGACGCGCCGTGCTGGTCGTGCGCCTGCGCGGGCGCGGCGAGCTGGGCAGCAGCGTCATCGGGCTGCTGCGCAAGCTGGGCAGAGCAGCTCCAGGAGGGCGGCGGCGCGCTGCTGCTGGCCGGCGTGGGCGAGCACATGGCCGACCAGCTCGAGCGCACCGGTATCACGGAGCTGCTCGGGCGGGACAACATCTTCCCGGCGCACAGTCTCGTCTACCGTCCACCGAGGAGGCCTTCGAGGCGGGCGCGGCTCGGCTGCAGCGCGACCCGCAAGTCTAGAGGGACTCCAGGAGGAAGATGGTCGCCGCACGGAACCCACCGACGACGGACCGCGGCGCAGTCGACAGCCGTGCGGGCGCGGCCTCACGACACCGCGTGCCGCCGGCGTGGCGGGCATCGTCTTCGCCGTGCTCTTCGTGCTCGCGCTCGTCCTGCTGCGGCAAGGTGGTGGGCAGTCACGCTCGACAACGAGACGGTGATGGCGAACCTGACGAGCGAGGGCTCGACCTCGAACATGGCGCTCGTCGGGCTCTACGCTGATGCCCTTCGCCGGGATCGCCTTCCTGTGGTTCATCGGCGTGATCCGCGACCGGATCGGCGACGCGCGAGGACCGGTTCTTCGCGACCGTCTTCCTGGGCAGCGGCCTGCTCTTCGTCGCCATGCTGTTCGCCGCGGCCGCCGTGCTCGGCGGCCTCATCGCCGGCAATCGCTACGGGATCGCGGTGCCGATCGACGAACGCGACCGTCGGCTTCGCGCGCTCGGTCGGCTACTCGTTCCTCTTCGTCTACTCCGCCAAGGTCGCGGGTGTCTTCACGCTCGGCGACGTCGACGATCATCCAGGCGCTCGGGCTGGCCGCGGTGGACGTCCCTGAGCGGCTTCGCGACCGCGCTCGTTCCTCCTTCTCAGCATCAGCTTCTTCGAGCCGATCGTGCTGCTCTTCGCCGCCTGGGTGGCGGCCATCAGCGCCTACGTGCTGGTGACGGGGGGCCGGCAGGCGCGCGGAGGGACGGGGCTGTGACCGGGGGCAAGGCGCGCACCTGGTGGCGCGGGTCGTGGGACGGAGCACTGCAATTCGCGCGGTCCGCGGCGGCGGCCGGCTTCACTCGCATGGCCGCCGCCCTCACCTACTACGTCGTGCTTGCCATCTTCCCGGCGCTGATCGTCGTCGCGGGCCTGCTCGGCGCCATCGGCCTCTCCCCCAGGACGTCGACGTCCTGCTGGACGCCGTCGCCGAGGTGGGCGCCGGACTGGGCCGTGGGTCTCGTGCAGGGCGCCCTCTCCGGTGTGCTCTCCGCAGGCGGCGCTTCCATCGCGCTCGGCGCCGGCGCCCTGCTCGCACTGTGGACCGCCTCGAGCTACGTGTCGGCCTTCCTCTGGGCGGCGGAGCGGATGGAGGGCCGCCGGCCGCGACCCTTCTGCGGCAGTTGCCGACACGGCTGGGCCTCGCGGTGCTGCTGATCCTCCTGCTCACCGCGTGCGGAGCGGCGATCGTGCTCGCCGGGCCGTTCGCCACCTGGCTCGGCGACCTTCTGGGCATCGGCGACGCCGTGCTCGCGGCTTGGTCGTGGCTGAAGTGGCCGTTCCTCTTCGGCGTCGCCCTGCTCGCGCTCCTGCTCCTGTACCACACCGCCGCGAGGCCCGGGACGCGCTGGCGGAGCCAGCTCGTCGCGGCGGTCGCCGGCGTGGTCATCGTGCTCGTCGCCTCGGCGGGCTTCAGCGTGTACCTGACCCACTTCGCCTCGTACAGCAGGGTGTACGGGGTCCTCGCGACCGGCATCGCCTTCCTCGTGTGGGCGTGGCTCGTCAACTCCATGGTGCTGCTGGGCTTCCTGGCGATGGTCGCCCTGGATCGCGGCGCGAGAACGAAGCGGGACGGTGCGGCGAGCGGCGAGCAGAGTACCCACGGCTGACGGCGGCGAGCGCCCACCAAGGAGCTGACGGCTGACGGCGGGGAGCGCCGAGCAGAGCGCCGACCGCTGACGGCGAGGCCCCAGAAGCCGGCCGTCAGTCCGCCTTCGCCCCGGGTGACTTCGCGTCCGCCGCCGCGTACTCGGCGACGATCTCGGACGGCGCCCGGTCCTCGCGCAGCAGCGCGCACATGCGCCGCATCGGCGCGTCGACGTGGTGGAAGAAGGCCTTGTAGCCGGCGCAGAGGTAGTTGAGCCCCGGCTCGTTCGGGGGCACGGCGTCGGGCGGCGTCCTCGCGAAGCGGTCCTTCGGGCATCCGCCGTGGCAGGCGAAGCGCACGTCGCACTCGAGGCAGAAGCGCGGCAGCCGGTCGAGCTTGTCCCGCCCGAACTGCGCCTGGGCGGGGTCGGCGACCAGCTCCGCCAGGCGCCGCTCGCCGATGGTACCGCGCAGGTACGCCGGCTCGACGAAGTGGTCGCAGGCGTAGACGTCACCGTTGAACTCCATCGCCAAGGCCGTACCGCAAGTGGCCGAGTGCACGCACAGGCCGGAGGGCTCGCCGTACCAGTTGGCGAGGGCGACGTCGAACATCTGCACGAAGACCTCGCCGACGTCGCGCCGCACCCACTCCTCGAAGACGCCGATGAGGAAGTCGCCCCAGCCGTCGGGCGCGACCGAGCGGTCCGTGACCTCGTCGCCGTACGGCACGCCGGTCTCGGTGGGGCGCTCGACGATGGGGATGAACTGGATGTAGCGGCAGCCGCACTCGTCGCGCAGGAAGCGGTAGACGTCGCGGGGGTGCGCGGCGTTCGCCGCGTGCACGGTCGTGAGCGCGTTCCACTCGACGCCGTGCTCGCGCAGCGCCGCCAGGCCGCGCATCACCTTGTCGAACGTGGGTTTGCCGGCCTTGTCGCGACGGTACGCGTCGTGCAGCTCGCGCGGCCCGTCGATGCTGAGACCGACGAGGAAGCCGTTGGCGGCGAAGAAACGGGCCCAGTCGCCGTTGATCTTGGTCCCGTTCGTCTGGATCGTGTGGCGCACGGTCATGCCCTGTCTCGCGTGGCGCTTCGCCAGCTCCACGGCCCGACGGAAGAACTCGAGACCCATGAGCATCGGCTCGCCGCCCTGCCAGGCGATCGTCACTTCGGGGGTGCTGTGCGCCTCGACCAGCTGGCGGATGTAGCGCTCGAGGAGCTCGTCGCTCATGCGCGGCCTGACGCCCGGGTAGAACCCTTCCTTCTCGAGGAAGAAGCAGTACGCGCAGTCGAGGTTGCAGACCGAGCCGGTCGGCTTGGCGAGGAGGTGGAAGGAAGGGGGCGCTGCAGGGGGCGGCGCGAACCGGCCCTCGCTCATCGCGCTACGCCCCGTATGTCCGCCGCCGCTCTCACCCTCGTCATCGACTCCTGCCCCGTTCATCGTGCCGGGTCAGTGTAGCGGAACGTGGCGGGGCGGCCTCACAGCCGCCCCGCCACGTTCGTCACCCGCCGGCGCTGTCGCCGCGGTCGCCGTTTCGTCACACGACGTCCGCGCCGACCGGGGCCTGGGTCGCGAGCTCAGTGCATGCGGTCCCTTCCCGTCACGCTATGTCGCGTCTCAGCGCCCGCGCCGATCCCGGCGGTCGTCGCGCCGGTCGTCACGCCGGTCATGGCGCCGGCCGACGCCGTGGGCCACCACCGCGGTCGTGCCGACCACGGCGGCTGTGCGCGCGACCGGGCGGCCGATCACGCCCGGCCCTCTACGTCCCGGACCCAGCGGCATCTCAGGCTCCTTCCGTTCGAGCGGCTTCCTCGTCGGCCTCGAGGGCGGCGAGGATCGCCTGCATGGGGATGCGGCCGCTGGCCACGAGCTGACCGCCCGAGCGGCGGATCGACGAGGCGAACGGCGCCGCCCAGGTGTTCTCCCAGACCAGCGCCGCGGCCACGGTGCCGGGCTCGAGCGCCGCGGCGATGTGGCCGACGTCCTCCTGGGAGAGCAGCTCGGCGTACTCGGCGCCGAGCTCGCGCAGCAGGCCGACGTCGTCGTCCTCGAAGTCGTGGATCTCGAAGGCGTCGACCTCGCCCTCCGCCTCCTTGGTGATGATCAGCAGGTCGAGCACCCGGATGACGCCCTGCTCGACCAGCTTCTTGAGCTCGGCCGCCATCGCGCCCGAGAAGTCCGCCTTGCCGGCGGGGAACTCGACGACCAGATAGTCGATCGGGCCCAGTTCGTCAACGGCGTTGTCGTTCATCGGCATCCCCATCCTCACTCTGTCGTCGTGGCTTGCTCGTGCCGGCTCATCGCTGCGGTCGGCACGTCCTGTCGCTCGCCGCGCCGCGCGCCCGGCCATGGGGCCGCGCCACACAGCTCCTCGAGTCCGTCTGACAGTCGCTCGCGTCCGTCTGACCCGCCCCCGTGACTCGCACCGCGCGCGACGGGGCATTTGGTTACCAATGGGTCACAGTATGCCCCCGAACGGCGACGGCGCAAACGACCGGCAGTGCGCGGCGCGTGGCGACCGCGCGAGGGGCGACTGCGAGCGTGTGAGACCGCGGCCTGGGTGGGGGAAGTGCGCGACGAGCATCACCGCCCCTCGCTTGATGTGCGTTTCCCCGGAGGTGTCCCCGGGGGTTGTCGTGCCCCCGACCCTTCGGCCCAGGTGCCCTCGCCTGCTGTAGCTCGCAGCTCCCTCATGCGGAGCTCGACACCGCTGCCCCGCCGCCGCTCGGCGCCTCTTCCCGGTCGCGCCTGCCCAGGCGTCGCGCAACGGGGATACAGGATCAGCGGCAAGACGATGGAAGCGACCAGCACGTACGGGAGCGTCATGGTACCGGCGAAGTTGAGGCCGCAGACCAGAACGGCGGCGGCCAGGTTGCGCTGCGCCGTGCCCAATCCCATGACCTTGCGAACGGAGGGATCGCGCCCGCCCAGGACGTACCCGATCAGGAGTGAGCCGACGACGAAGAGTACGAGCGCAAGGAACCCGTATGAGCCGATCAGGTCGATGATGTTCGAGAGGTTCAACCCCAGCCCGGTCACGAGCATGACGAGCAGCGCTATCCCGGACAGCTTGTTCATGACCGGGGCCCACCGCTGCGCACCCTCGAGAGAGTACGACCGGTACAGGAGGCCTAGGACGATGGGGATGAGCATGCTGACGATCAGGGATTTGGCGATGGCCGCGCCATCCACCTCGACGCCCGGCAGCAACACGGGCAGGACGAGAGGCACGTAGAAGACGGTCACGATCATCAGCAGGAACATGAGCCCGACGCCCAGGGGCAGATCGCCCTTTGCGGCCTGCACCTCCTTGACCAGGAAAGGCGCGCCCGCCACAGTGGCCAGGACGAGGAGGCCGATCTCCAGCGGCTCGTCGAGCGGGATGACCAGTGTGATCCCGTAGGCGAACAGCGGTACCAGCAGGAAGTTCGCCAGCAGCGCGACGACCACGAGCCGGACGTTCTTCAGAGGCTGGGCGATCTGGGCGATGGTCAGGCTCAGCCCCGTCCCGAGCATGCCGCCAACGACGAACAGCAGACCGGCGATGGTGGCGATGCTCGAGAAGAACTCCTCAGGTGTCATGGCGCACCTCCTGCGCGACGAGCGCGCTCACAGATCGGCTCACTGGAAGACCCTGCGGCGCTCTGCGGTCCGGCGCTCGGGCTCTCGTTCGGCAGCGGCGAGGCGGCTGCGCGCGTCTGCGCGCGCAGCCGCCTCGCCGCTCGTCCTCCTCCCAGCTACCCGAGACGTGTCGTCGAGACCTGCAGCTCGGTCGCCTCGGGCAGCTTCGCCGAGCTCCGCTTCGCCCACTCCTCCTTGAGCAGCTCCTCGGCGGCCTGCTCGAAGAACTCCGGCGCGGCCCACTCGTGCGACGTCGAAGTCGTTCTTGATGTAGCCGTGGCTCAGCATGAAGTCCTTGCCGATCTCGATCGACGCCATGTTCTGCGGCGACAGGTTGGGCACCATGTCGATGTCCTTGATGCCCTGGTAGGTGTCCTCGACGTCGAGGTAGAAGGTCTGCTTGTCGAGGATCGCCGCGGCGGCGTGCTTGTGCTCGTTGGCCCAGCGCCCGACCTTGATCATGCCCTTCATGAACGTGACCACGAGCTCGGGGTGCTCCTCGGCCATCACGTCGGTGCAGGTGATGACGGCGGGGATGTTGGCCACCTGCAGGGTCCAGTCCGGGTAGCGGGACAGGTCCTCGATCGCCTTGAACTTGCCGGTCGCCTCCTGAAGGTGCTGGAAGGGCTTGCTCTGCGTGTAGATCGCGTCGACGACGCCCGTCTCGAGCGCCGGTCTCCAGGGGGCGGAAGGCGAGGTCGTGCTTGTGGTCGCGCTTCAGCCACAACTCCGAAGGGTTCTCCATCGGCGTCCAGCATCGCGGGGTTGTCGTACCAGTCGTCCGGATAGGGGAACTCCACGATCTCCGACGTCGTCACGGGTCATGCCGTTCATCCGGAGCATCAGCTCGATGCCCTGCTCCTCCTGGATGCGCCACCAGTCGTTCTTGATGGTGTTCAGGCTCTTGGTGAGGCCGATCTTCTTGCCCTTGAGCTCGGACATCCGGTAGATGTCGTCCCGGGCGCGCACCAGCATGCAGCCGCCCTCGTGCGGAGCATGCGTCGCCCCCAGGAGCCTGGTCCGGCGGATGTCCGCGTGCACGTGGATGGGCGGGAACAGGCCGCCGAAGCGGAACGAGGTTGTCGAGGTTGTGGATGTAGTGCGGGTACCAGTTGTTCTCGCGGACGCTGCGGAGGAAGGCGTACTTGACGCCGATCTTCTTGTACTCCTCGCGGGTCCAGCCGAGCTCCTGATCGACGTTGCTCGCGGACACGAGCGGGCAGTTGGTGTAGTACACCTCGTCCCACTTGAGCGGGACGGTACTGAGATCGACCTTCTTCTCTCCTGTGGCCATGGTCGGCTCCTTTGCTCAGGCGGTCCAGAGCAGGTCAGGATCGCAGTCGTAGGTCCAGGGCAGGCCGGAGTTCTTCCAGCCGTTTCTCATCCGCTTGCCGTGGTAGGCGCTGCCCGGGTCGTCGACCTTGTCGCCCTCGGTCCCGTCGATCACGTTGTAGGCGTTCGTGAAGCCGGCCTTGGCGAGGAAGTTGACCGCCCAGGCGCTGCGCCCCCCGGAGCGGCAGATGAGGAGGAGCGTGTCGGCGGGCGCGTGGCGAGCGCCCACCAGGCGACGAACTCGGCGTTGGGCTCGACGACGGGCTCGTCCTTCTCCGGGTCCCACTGGTAGCGCATGAAGACGAGGGGGATGTTGCGCGCCATCTCCGCGTGGCCGACGAACACGTACTCCTCGGGCGTGCGGACGTCGATGATGTGGACCTCGTCCGGCGCTGCCTTCCACATCTCGTACGCCTCGTGCGACGTCACGTAGAGCCCGGGGACTGTCTGCTTCCTCTCGGGTACGTCGTGACCGGAGGGCGAGGGCTGGATCCTCGTGCGCCGTCATGGCGGTGCCTCCTTGGGCCTGGTGTCCGCGCCGCCCCCGGTCGTCGCCTGGGGGTGACGTGCTCGCTGGGGCGCCCCGGCGAGACCGGCGCCCACTGCACAGTAGCCGTGAGCCTCAGGGCTGTGACCTCGGGAAACTACGGGGCGTCGCCGCTGAGGATCTACGAGGCCGCCGCCGTGCCTCCCGGACGGGCGGCGAATGGTGTAGCGTGACACCATGGCCAAGGTCGGACGGAGCGCCACACCCGGACGAGCGCCTCGAGAGCCGTCTCGAGTTCGAGACGCTGATCGCCGACCTCTCCTCCCGGTTCATCAACCTGCCCTCGGCTGAGGTCGACCCCGCCATCGAAGACGTGCAGCGCCGCATCTGCGAGGTGCTCGGGGTCGACCTCTCGGCGCTGTGGGAGACGGCCAGCGCCGCCGAGGGACCCCTCATCCTCACCCACTTCCACAGCTCTCAGGAGGACCTGCTGCCCCCGATGCGAGGGATGAGCGCGCAGGAGTACTTCCCCTGGCTGCAGCGGGAGATGCTGGCGGGCCGCACCGTCGCCGTCGCGTCGCTCGATGAGTTCCCCGAGGCGGCCGCGCTGGACCGCGACAACCTCCGCCTGTTCGGGGTCAAGTCGAACCTGACGCTACCGCTCTCGGTCGGCGGCGCGGCACCCGTCGGGGCCCTCGGCTTCAACACCACTCGCGAGGAGCGCGACTGGCCGGACGCGCTGGTGACGCGACTGCAGCTCGTCGCGCAGGTCTTCGCCAATGCGCTGGCGCGAAAGCGCGCCGACGAAGCCCTGCGCGAGAGCGAGGCGCGCCTGGCCCTGGCGGCGGACTCCGCCGAGGCGGGACTCTGGACGCTCGACTACGGCACCGGCGTCTTCTGGGCCACGGACAAGGCTCGCGCGATCTTCGGCTACCTGCCGGACGAGGTCATCACGATGGAGCGCTTCGAGGAGTCGGTCCATCCCGACGACCGCGCCGTCGTCCGGGCGGCCGTCGAGCGGTCCGCGAGCGCCGGCGAACCCGTCGACGTCGAGTACCGCATCGGGTCCGGCGATGAAGGTGTTCGCTGGGTCGCCTCGCGGGGCCGGCCCCATTGCGGGGCCACCGGCGAGCCCGAGCAGCTCATGGGCATCTCCGTCGACGTCACCGAACGCAGGCGCGACCAGGAGGCGCTGGTCGCGAACGAGGCTCGCCTGCAGGCGGCCGCGGACCTCGCCGGCCTCGGGTTCTACGAGGTGGATTTCGTCGCACGCACCGTCTACATCGACGACCGGTTTCGCGACCTCTGTGGGGTGCCCCCGGAGCGCGAGCACAGGTCTCGGCGCCCTCGACTTCTGGATGGAGCACCTTCACCCCGACGACCGCTCCCGCGTGCTCGACGACGCGCGCGCGTCTGCACGATGGGAGCGTGCCGCTGCTCTCGCTCGTGTATCGCTTCCTGCACCCGACGGAGGGGCAGCGGTGGATGCAGCATCTCGGCCACGTCGCCGAACGCGACGCGGCCGGTCACACGCGTGCGCGCGTACGGCGTCCTCCGCGACGTCACGGAGCGCAAGCAGGCCGAGGACGAGCTCCGTGACCTCAGCCGGCGCCTCCTGCGGGCCCACGAGGACGAGCGCGCGCTCCTCGCGCGCGAGCTGCACGACGACGTGACGCAGCGGCTCGCGGTGCTGGCGATCGACGTCGGCCAGGCCGAGAGCGCCGCACCCGAAGCGGCGGCGAGGCGATGCGGGCCGTCCGTGAGGGGCTCGTGCGCATCAGCGAAGACATCCACGCCCTCGCCTACCAGCTGCACCCGTCGGTCCTCGACGAGCTCGGCCTGGTCGAGGCGCTGCTGGCGGAGTGCGAACGGCAAGCTCGCCAGAGCGCGCTCGACCTCAAGGTGGACCTCGATCCGCTGCCGGCCGTCGTCGGCGTCGGACGCCGCGCTCTGCCTCTACCGCGTGGCGCAGGAGGCGCTGAACAACGTCGTGCGCCACGCCGGCGCGAACACCGCGAGCGTCACCTTGCGGTGGATGGACGGCGGGTTGGTCCTCGCCGTCCAGGACGACGGCGCCGGCTTCGATCCGGGCGACCCGGCGCGGTCGAGGAGTCTCGGCCTCGCGCAGCATGCGCGAACGCGTCCGGCTGGTGGACGGCACGCTCGACGTCGAGAGCGCCCCCGGCCGCGGCACGACCGTCGTCGCCTGGGTACCGACGCGAGGGAGGGTCGCCATGATCACCACACGCCGGCCGCGCGTGCTGCTGGCCGACGACCATCTCCTCGTGGCCGAGGGGCTGAAGAGCCTGCTCACGCCCGAGTTCGACCTGGTCGGCGTGGTCGCGGACGGGCGCGCCCTGCTCGAGGCGGCCCGGACGCTGCGCCCCGACGTGATCGTCGCCGACATCACCATGCCGCATCTCAACGGCATCGACGCCCTCGTGCGCTTGAGGGAAGACGGGGATCAGGTGCCCGTGGTCTTCCTCACGATGCACCGCGACGTGACGTTCGCCCGCCGCGCGCTCGAGGCGGGCGCGTCGGGCTTCGTCCTCAAGCACTCGGCCTCGGTCGAGCTGATCGCCGCCCTCCACGCCGCGCTCGAGGGCAAGACCTATCTCACGCCGCAGCTCGCGGGCGAGGTCTTCGAGGCGCTGAGGCAGGGACCGGAACGCGGCCGAAGACCCGATCGCCTCCCTCACGCCGCGACAGCGAGAGGTCCTTCAGCTTCTGGCCGAGGGGCGCTCGGCCAAGCAGATCGCCGCGAGCCTCTCGATCTCGACCCGGACGGTCGAGTTCCACAAGTACCAGATGATGGAGACCCTGGGCCTGCACACCAACGCCGAGCTGGTCCACTTCGCCATCAAGCACGGCCTCGTCGAGTTCTGACGCTCGCGCCGCCGCCCCGTAAATCCCCTGCGGCGAGCCCCGTAGTTTCCCGAGGTCACAGCCCTCCGCTCCCCGACTAGTCTCGACTCGACGCCCGGCGCCCACCGGTCGATGGGCACCGGTGGCGACGGCAGACGCGGGAGACACGCTGATGACGGCTGACGACGGCTCGACCCCCTCGACACTCGCCGCGGAGGCGTCCGGCAAGGCGCTCGAACGTTGCGCACTACCTGACGACCCGCGAAGCCTTCGAGGGGTGGCTCCAGACGACGTCCCGAGAGGCCTTCTCGATGTGGACGGCCGGACGGCGTCGCTCAGGCGCCGCCGCGTCCGGCCGTGCGGCGGCGCCCCGACAGGAACCTCCCGAAGCCCAGGTGCTCGAGCGCCACTGGGGGTGGCGCAGCGTGCGCCCACTGCGGCGGGACCGTCATGCTCGGCGAGGAGATGCTTCGCGTCCGAGCCGACACCGGCCCCATGGAAGTCGTGCCTGGGCTGCGCCGGCGATCTCCGATGACCCCGGCGAGCGCCGGGACTCGATGAGCACGAAGGCCCCCAGCTGCGTGCTGCTGGCGGACCGCCACCACGGCCTCACGGAGGGCGTGCGCGGGCTGCTCGAGACGGCCTTCGGCACGGTGGTCATGGTCGCCGACGAGGATTCGCTGCTCGAGGGAGCCGGCCGGCTGCGCCCCGACGTGGCGATCGTGGACCTCTCCCTGGCCCACGACCAGAGTCTGGACTGGCTGCGGGCGCTGCGGGAGCGCTCTCCCGGGCTCAAGGTCATCGTCCTCAGCGTCCACGACGAGCCGAGCGTCCGCCGGGCGGCGATGAAGGCCGGCGCCGACGCCTTCGTGCTCAAGCGGGCGATCGCGACCGACCTGCTGCCCGCCGTCGAGCTCGTGCGGGGCGGCGGCCGCGAGGGAGCGTCACCGGACGTTGCGGCACTGCCGGCGAAGCACGAGGCGGAAGGGGCCGGAGTCGTGACCGAGGCAGGACGCCGGCGGGCGGAGGAATCGTCGGGCGCTCGGATCGAAGGTCGTCGAGCGCGCCGGACACCGGTTCGAAGCGATCGAAGCAACCGTAGACAAGACAGAGGAGGAGCAGTGAGTAACGACAGTTGGGTCGGCTGGGCTGCAGCCGGCGGCATCCTGATGGTGACCGTGGGCTTCTTCAGGCTGCTCTCGGGGGTCATCGGGCTGTTCAACGACGAGTGGGTCATCCGCGGGTTCGACGCGTACTACTTCATCGATCTGACCTCGCTCGCATGGTGGTTCATCGCCATCGGCGCCCTGCTCGTGTTCGGGGGCCTCGCGGTGCTCGGCGGGCGGACCTGGGGCAGGTGGGTCGGCGTCGTCTTCATCGCCGTCGCGATCATCTCCGAGCTCTTCTGGCTGCCCGTGTATCCGATCTGGTCGATCCTCGTGATCACCCTCTACGTGTTCGCGCTCATCGGTTTGGTCGTGGCGCGAGTCCCGAAGGCCGTCGACTGACTTAGAACGTCGTACGGTCTCGTCGGCGAGAGCGAGCGGACGCGTCTCGAGCGAACGGGGCGCGAGGGGCGTGACCGCCCCTCGCGCCCCGTCGCTCCGTCTGGGTCGACGGAGGGTCGTGCGGCGAGTGTCGCTCAGTCCTCCTGAGTCTGGCCTCCGTACACGGCCAGCCCGTAGATGACGAGCACGTCGACGACCATGATGGCCAGCGCCCAGAACGGGTACGCGGGCAGGAAGATGAACTGGAAGAACAGGTTGACCGAGGCGGCGATGATGCCGAACCAGCGCCCGAGCTCGCCGCCGCGGTACACGCCGAGGGCGGCGAGGAGCAGCAGGACGCCCCAGACGAGCAGGATCCAGCCCCAGGTGCGCAGGTCGCCGTAGAAGATGACGGAACCGTAGTCGGTCCAGAAAGCAGTCTGATCGAGTGCCGCGATGCCCTTGATGATGTTCATGACGCCGGCGCTGATCAGCAGCAGCCACGCGAACATGATCCAACCTAGACCCTTTTCCATACCAGTACCTCCTTGTTGGTGACCAGTTGGTCACATTCGGTCGTCGAGGCGTTCTTCCTTCACCGCGGACTGTGTAAACTCGTCCGACGGCAGGTCAGTGCGACATGGAAGTGAGCGAAGCGATGAACGACACGGCACGACGAACGGCTCCCGCGGTCGCACCGCCGCCGGAGAGGATGCCGCCGGAGCGCGTGTCGCTGCGGGTGCGGCCGCTGCACATCGTCGTCAAGCTGGTCGTCGCCGCGATCGCCGTCTACGTGGCCGCCTGGCTGCTGCCCGGCGTCGACGTGGCAGGGCCGGGCGGCGCCTTCATCGCGGCGCTCCTCATCGCCGTCCTCAACGTCTTCATCCCGCCGGTCGTGGCGTCGCTGCGGCTGCCGTTCACGCTCGCCCTCGGCTTCTTGCTCGCGATCGGCGGCGACGCCGCCGTCCTGCTGCTCGCCGCCGAGGTCTCCGACAGCGCCTTCAGCGTCGACTCGGTGCTCGGCGGCGATCCTCGCCAGCCTGATCATCGCCGCCGTCAGCATCGCCCTCGAGGTCGATCCTCGGCGTCAACGACGACGACACCTACGCGCTCCGCGTGATGCAGCGCATCGCCCGCCGCACGGGCGAGCGCACCGTCACCGATGTCCCGGGCATCGTCTACCTCGAGATCGACGGCCTCGCCCTCCCCGTGCTCCGCCGGGCGATGCGCGACGGCAGCGCGCCCGAGCTGGCGCGCTGGGTCCAGGAGGGCACCCACCGGCTCGACGAGTGGGAGACCGACCTCTCCTCGCAGACCGGCGCCTCGCAGGCCGGGATCCTCCTCGGCTCGAACCACGACATCCCCGCCTTCCGCTGGGTCGAGAAGGAGACGGCGACGCTCATGACCTGCTCGGCCCCGCCCGACTGCGCCGAGATCGAGCGTCGCCACAGCAGCGGGCAGGGCCTGCTGCGCGACGGCGGCGCGAGCCGCGGCAACCTGCTCTCCGGCGAGGCCGACCACATGATCCTCACCATCAGCCGGCTCGAGGCCGAGAAGAAGGCCAACCCCGACTACCGCGCCGTACCTGGCCAACGGCTTCAACGTCATGCGCGCCCTCGTGCTCTTCTTCTGGGAGGTCGCCCTCGAGTGGACGGCGTCGATCAGGGCGAAGCGCCGCGACGTGCAGCCGCGCGGGCACCGCGGCGGCGCCTACCCCTTCCTGCGCGGCGGCGTGAGCGTCGTGGTGCGCGACCTCGTCGTGCACAGCGTGCTCTCCGACATGATGCGGGGCAGGCCGGCGGTGTACGCGACCTTCTCGGGCTACGACGAGGTCGCGCACCACTCCGGCCTCGAGCGCGCCGACACCCTCGAGGTGCTGCGCAAGATCGACCAGCAGATCGGGCGCATCGCCCGCGCCCGCCGCTACGCCCCGCGGCCGTACGAGATCGTCGTGCTCTCCGACCACGGCCAGACGCAGGGCGCGACCTTCAAGCAGCGCAACGGCTACGGCCTCGACGAGCTCGTGCGCCGCTCGCTGCCGCAAGGGCGAGGTCGCTCCCGTGCGCGCCGGCGACGAGAACGACACGGCCGTCGACCCGCGCCTTCGAGGAGGCGACCGGCCGCAAGGGCAAGGAGCGGGCGAAGAACGACGTGAGCGGCGAGGACGTCGTCGTCCTCGGCTCCGGCAACCTCGGCCTCATCTACCTGATGGAGGAGCCGCGGCGCCTGACGCGCGAGGAGATCGACGAGCGACACCCTGACCTGCTGCCGGCGCTCGCCTCGCACCCGCACGTCGGCTGGGTGCTCGTGCGGTCGGCCGAGCACGGCCCCGTGGCCCTCGGCGCCCGCGGCGCGCGCTACCTGCGCGACGACCGCGTCGAGGGCGAGGACCCGCTGGCGCCGTTCTCGCCCACCGCGGCGCTGCCACCTGCTGCGCACCGACGGCTTCCCCAACGCCGCCGACATCTTCGTCAACAGCTTCTACGACGCGCAGCTCGACGAGGGCTGCGCCTTCGAGGAGCTGATCTGCTTCCACGGCGGCATGGGCGGGCCGCAGACCCGGGCCACGCTGCTGCACCCCGTCGGCCTGCCGTACCCCGACGAGACGATCGTCGGCGCCGAGGCGCTGCACGGCGTGCTCTGGGGCTGGCGCGAGGCGCTCCAGGGCGACGGCGGGGCGCGCCGACCGGCCGCGACGAGCACGGTCGAGCGGCGGCGCCGAGCGCAGCCGAGCCGCCGGCCCCTGTCACGGCAGACTAGGACGCGCCGGAGAGGGCCCATGAAGGGCTGCGGCTGCATCCTCGGCGTCGTCGTGCTGGTCGTCCTGGCCCTGCTGCTCGTGCTCTTCGCGAGCGTGTCGCACTGGGGCCTGGACGAGCTGATGGGCACCTGGGCGTCGTCGAAGGCGACGTCGGGCGACCGCGAGGGCCTGCGCGGCGCCCAGGATCGACTGCGCGTCGAGTACGTGGGCGACTCAGGCGGGCTCTTCGGAGGGCCCACCCATGTCGATGTTGACGGCACGGTCGGGGGGCGACGCTTCGCCGCCCGGGTCGAGGTCGGCGACTGGTCGGTGCTGTGGCAGGAGCTGCGCCTCGACCTCGACGACGGCCGCTGGACGCTCGAGGTCGATGACGGACGCTTGGTCGTCACCGACCCCGACGGTCGCGAGACGAAGCTCGCCCGGATCCGCTAGGCCCCGCGTCCCGTCGCCTCGCCTCCGCTCAGCGCTTCGCGCCCCCGCTCTGCGATCCGTCCTGCGGCAGCACGCCGAGCTAGGGACGCGGTCGCCGCCGCTTCTCGACGTCGACGCGCCCACGCCCGAACGCGTCCATCCTGCCCCAGCGCCCGGGGATGTCGAGCAACTCGAGGCGGCCGATGCTGCTCGGCAGCACCGGGTCGACGATGAGGTGCTCGCCGCTCGGCTCGAGACCGAGCATCGTGCGCAGGAGCAGCAGCGGAGTCCCCGTCGACCAGGCCTGCGGGCTGCACGCCGTCGGGTACTGCACCGGGTACTTGGTGAACTCGCGCGCGTAACCGCCGAACGCCTCGGGCAGGCAGCCGTCGAAGCACTGGGCCGCGTCGAGGATGCCGGCGGCGATGCGCGCCGCCTCCTCCTTGAAGCCGTACCGTCTCAGGCCCCAGGCGATGAACGAACAGTCGAACGGCCACACCGTACCGACGTGATAGCCGATCGGGTTGTAGCGCCCCTGCCCCTCGGCGAGCGTCCGCACACCCCACCCGCTGAACATCGCCGGCGACATGAGGTGCCGGGCGACGGCCTTCGCCTTGGACTTGTCGACGATGCCGCTCCACAGCAGGTGACCGATGTTCGAGGCCAGGGCGTCGACCTGGCTGCCGTCCGCGTCCAGGGCCAGGGCGTAGTACTGGCCGTCGGCGACCCAGAAGTCGCGGTTGAAGCGCCGCTTGAGCGCCGCCGCCTCCTTCTCGAGCCGGTCGGCGTAGGCGGGGTCGCGCCACACCTCGCGCGCCAGACGGGCGCCGCGCATCTTGGCGTCGTAGGCGTACCCCTGGAGCTCGCAGGTCGCGCGCGGGAAGCCGGGAAGGCGCCCGTCGCGGTACGAGATCGAGTCCCACGAGTCCTTCCAGCACTGGTTCTCGAGCCCCGTCGTCTCGTTGCGCCGCTCATAGGCGACGTAGCCGTTGTGCTGCAGGTCGGCGTAGTCGTCGATCCACGCGAGGGCGGCCCTCGCCACCCCCTCGAAGGTGCGCACCAGCTTGGTGTCGCCGGTCCAGCGCTCGTACTCGTCGAGGAGCACGACGTAGAGCGGCGTCGCGTCGGCCGAGCCGTAGTAGGGCGAGTGCGGGCGCTCCTCGAACGCGGTCATCTCGCCGAAGCGCAGCTCGTGCAGGATCCGGCCCGGGTCCTCGTCGCGGAAGTCGTCGCAGCGCGACCCCTGCCAGATCCCCAGGGCGGCCAGCGTCGTGCGCGCGAGGTCGGGCGCGAACGGCAGCGCCTGCAGGCTGGTGAAGATGCTGTCGCGGCCGAACATCGTCATGAACCACGGCAA
This sequence comes from uncultured Thermoleophilia bacterium, assembly GCA_963814545.1. Classification (GTDB taxonomy): domain Bacteria; phylum Actinomycetota; class Thermoleophilia; order UBA2241; family UBA2241; genus UBA2241. Next base: position 16,635 of record CAWFDC010000011.1, read on the forward strand.
CCCCGCGGCGGGCAGGTAGTGGCCGGGCAGCGCCACCGGCGAGAAGCGCAGGGCCGCGAGGTCGACGAGGCTGCGCCGGTACGTCTGCTTGAGGGGGTCCCAGTCGCAGTCCAGGCGCGGGGCCTCGTCGAGCCATCGTTCGAGGCTGAGCTCCATGTTGGGGCGGGCCTTCTTGGCCGTGCGACCGTACTTGGGACGCTCCGCGCTCGTACCCCGGACGCCGTGCCCGAGGGCCACGTCGAGGTCGGTCGTCCACTGTCCGTGGGGCTCGACGTGCACGGCGAACGTCAGGCCGCACTCGTCGATCGCGCACGATTCGGACGCCGAGATCCAGGTCTCGCGCACGAAGGTCTCGCGGCGGTAGCCGAGGACCAGCTTGCCGTCCTCGACGCGGGTGAAGTACTCGCCCTTCTTCTCGAGCGCGTCCTTGACCTCGAAGAGATCGGCGAAGTCGGAGGCCGCCTCGACGCGCACCTCCAGGTCGACGGCTCCTCGCCGTGATTCATCACCGTGAGCTCCTCGTGGAAGCCGCCGCCCACGGCCCTCTCGCGGATCACCGACAGCTTGGCGTCGACGTACACCGTCGCCGACCCCGGCACGAGGAAGAACCGCGCCTCGAAGTACTGCAGGTCGTCCACCGACAGCGAGTTCAGGCGCTCGCCGTTCACGGTCAGCACCCACTTCGAGAGGAAGCGCGTGTCGAACGAGAACAGACCGGTCGGGTCCGTCGACGACGCCTCGATGTCGCCGCTGGCGTCGCTCACGACGAACGTGTTGCCGTCGAGGATCTTCGACCTCGTCGCTCACGACTGCCTCCTCGCGTAACCGGCAGCGGGCACATCGGCGCCCACGGTCGTCGCCGGGCGTGAGCCGCTGGAGGACGACCAGCAGCAGCACCCGGCCCTCGGCCTCGAGGGCGCCGCGCAGCAGCGCCGCCATCATGTTCGTCTCGCCGCTCAGTACGGCGGCGAAGGTGGCGGCGTCGGCGCGCAGGACGCAGTCGGGCTCGCCGCCCTCGCTGGTCGACGGTCACGACGCCCTTCCGGATGGTGAGGTACCACTGCTTCGGTACGCCCGGCGTCCTCGACGTCCAGGCGGAGGACACCGTTGACGGCGGCCGGCGAGCGGCCGCTCGCGCGACCGCGCCGCCAGCGCCTCGAGAAGATCCTGCACTCGTGCGGTCATGGTGCTCATCTCCTCCTAGAGACCCTTGTTCCACTGGGACATGCCGCCGTCCACGTAGTAGGTGCTGCCGGTGACGTAGGCCGACTCGTCCGAGGCGAGGAAGACGGCGACCGAGGCGACCTCGTCGGGCTCGCCGAGACGGCCGGCCGGGATCACCGCCTGCAGCTCGTGCAACAGCTCGCCGTCGCCCAGGGTGCGCTTGTTGATCGGCGTCGCGATGGCGCCCGGGGCGATGTCGTTGACGGTGATGCCGTGCCCCGCGAGCTCCTGGCAGACGGTGCGGGTGAACATGCGCATGCCGCCCTTGGAGGCGGTGTAGGTGCTGTAGTGCAGGAAGGGGACGTCCTCGTGGATCGAGGACACGTTGACGATACGACCGCCGCCGCCCGTCGATCATGAGCTTGGCGGCGGCCTGCGCGGCGAAGAAGGCGCCCTTGAGGTTGACCCCGAGCACCAGGTCGTAGTGCGCCTCGCTCACCTCGAGGAACGGCTCGCGGATCTCGACCCCGGCGTTGTTCACGAGGATGTCGAGGCGGCCGAGCGCCTCGTGGGCTTCGCGCACGAGGCGCTCGGCCTCCGCCGCCTCGCCGACGTTGGCGCCGAGCGCGACCGAGGTCCGCCCCATCGCGGCGATCTCGGCCGCGACCCGGCGTGCGTTGTCGCCGCCGTGGTGGTAGTGCACGGCCACGTCGGCGCCCTCGCGCGCGAAGCGCAGCGCGATGGCCTGCCCGATCCCGCTCGAGCTCCCGGTCACGAGTGCCGTCTTGCCTTCGAGTCTCATCTTCATCCTGCCTTTCTGCGCTCAGCCGGCGAACGCGTGGGTGGGGAGGCCGGCGACGCCTGGGTCCAGGCGCAGCAGAGCGCCGGCGAGCGGTTGTTCGACCGCCTGCGCGGGGCTGAGGCCCTCGCGCCGCGTCGTCACGTACAGGTCGCGCAGCTCCGCTCCGCCGAAACAGCAGCTCGTGACCCTGGCCATGGGCAGTCGTACCTCGGCGGCGAGCTCGCCGTCGGGCGTGTAGCGATTCAGACCCCAGCCGCCGTGCAAGGCGACCCAGACTCCGCCCTCGGCGTCGACGGCGAGGCCGTCGGGGACGGCGCCCGCGACCTCTACGGCGGCGAAGGGCCGGCGGTCCTCGAGGGCCCCCGTCGCCGGATCGAGGTCGAAGACGTCGACACGGCGGGTGGGACTGTCGATGAAGTAGAACCGGCGCCCCGAGGGGCTCCAGCCGAGCCCGTTCGAGATCGTCGTCCCGGTGAGGACGGTGGTCACGCTCAGGTCCGGGTCGACCCGATAGAGCGCGGCCACCGGCGAGCGCTCGTCGAGCGCCATGGTGCCGACCCACAACCTCCCCGCCCGGTCGCAGGCGCCGTCGTTCGTGCGCGTGTCGGCCCGCTCGGGCTCGATCGCGACAAACCTGCGCGAGCGCCGGTCACCGAGGAGGTGCAGACCGTCGGGCAGCCCCACGACGACGCCCCCCTGCCGCCGCGGCAGGGCGAGACTGACGACGTCGGCGACCTGCTGCGTCGTGTCCGTCCCGGTCGCGGGATCGTAGCGGTGGACGAGCTTCGCCGGGATGTCGACCCAGAGCAGGGTCGCCGAGGCCGCGTCCCACCGTGGTCCCTCGCCGAGCTCGGCGGTGGGCAGAACGGCGATCTCGAAATCTGTCCAGTGGGTTGCACTCACACTGTCCCTCCTGTGAGGTGGCTGTCCCTCCTGTGAGGGGCGCGGCATGACCCGGCCGGGAGCAGCGCTCCACCTGCATCCCCGTCGGCGACGACGCGCCGAGCTTGCCGGCGTCGGCGGCTTGCCGCCGTCGGTGGCGTACCGGCCCTTGTCTCGCCTCGAGACACGGCGCTCGGTGCCGGCGGGAGCGCACCAGGCGCGGCGCGTGCCGCCGCAGGGCACCCACCGGAGACTACCCGGGATGCCGAGGGCTGTGACCTCGGGAAAGTACGAGCCTGTCGCCGGAGAACTACTGGGGCCGCCGTTCTGACACCGGAGGACCTGCCGGAGTCCGGACGCAGACCCTGTCGGCAGGGCTCGAGCCTCGCAGGTCTCGTGTCTCGTACTTTTTCGGCGACCGGCCCCGTAGTATCCCGAGGTCACAGCCTCCCCGATCCCGGCTACTCTGCCCGTGACGACCCACGCCGCGGGCCGGCGGCGAGCGGCAGACCACGATCCGGCGGGCACCGGAGTCCCGTACGACGGTCTCGACGGGTCTCGACGGTGACCGGCGCTCTGGTCCGGCGAACCCCGGGCAGTGCGCTCTTGCCATCAAGCAGCTCCGTTCGGGAGCCGCCGACACACGCGATCCCCGAGGACCGCCCTCACGAAGGAGGCAGACAATGAAGGTGATCATCGTCGGAGGAGTCGCCGGCGGCGCCTCCTGCGCGGCACGCCTGCGCAGGCTGGACGAGAAGGCCGAGATCGTCATGGTGGAGCGCGGACCCTACGTCTCCTACGCGAACTGCGGGCTGCCGTACTACATCGGCGGCGTGATCGAGCAGCAATCGACCCTCCTCGTCGCCACCGCCGACACGTTCCGCGACCAGTTCGCCGTCGACGCCCGCACGGACTGCGAGGTGGTCGGGATCGCGCCGCGCGAGAAGACGGTGGAGCTCAAGGATCGGACGACCGGTGAGGTGACCACCGAGCGCTACGACAAGCTCGTGCTCTCGCCCGGGGCCGCCCCCATCCGTCCGCCTCTGCCGGGTATCGACCTCCCCGGGATCTTCGGCGTGCGGACCGTGCCCGATGCCGGCCAGATCCGCGCCTGGGTCGACGAGCGCCGCGCCACGGTGGGAGGCCTGGATTCCTACAGCGGCATCCAGGCGCGCCGGCGCAGCCTGCGCGCCGTCGTCGTCGGCGGGGGCTTCATCGGCATCGAGACGGCCGAGAACCTGGTCGGGCTCGGCTTCGAGGTCACGCTGCTGCAACGCGGCGCGCAGATCATGTCGCCGCTCGATCCCGAGATGGCGCGCTACGTGGAGCGTCATCTGGAGAAGAACGGGATGCGGGTCCTGCTGAACGACCCGGCGTCCGGGTTCCAGGAGGCCGCCGACGGGTCGCTCGAGGTCCTCTCCCAGTCCGGCCAGGTCCACCCGGCGGACATCGTGATCCTCGGCATCGGGGTGCGTCCCGAGACCGCGCTCGCGGAGATGGCCGGCATCGAGGTCGGCCGGCTCGGCGGCATCCGCGTCGACGACCAGATGCGCACGAGCGACCCGGACATCTTCGCCGTCGGCGACGCGGTCGAGAAGACGGACTGCATGACCGGCGAGGACTGTCTCGTCGCGCTGGCGGGGCCGGCGAACCGGCAGGGTCGGATCGTGGCCGACGTGATCGCCGGGCGCGACTCGCGGTTCCGCGGCACGCAGGGCACCGCGATCCTCGGCGCCTTCGGGGGCGCGGTCGCCTGGACCGGTGTGAACGAGAAGACGCTCCGGCGCCTCGGCGACGAGGACTACGAGAAGATCTACCTCTACCCGAACTCCCACGCCGGGTACTACCCCGGCGCCACCCTGCTCGCCATCAAGGTCATCTTCCGCAAGTCCGACGGGCGGCTCCTCGGGGCGCAGGCCGTGGGCAGGGAGGGCGTCGACAAGCGGATCGACGCCATCGCGATGGCCATCCAGCTGGGCGCCACGGTCTACGATCTCGAGGAGTGCGAGCTCTGCTACGCGCCCCAGTTCGGCATGGCGAAGTCGCCGCCCAACTTCGCCGGCATGGTCGGCGCCGGCGTGCTCCGCGGCGACCTGCCGATCACCCACTGGGACGCGCTGGGCGATGGCTTCCTGCTGGACGTGCGCCATCCGGAGGAGCTCGCGCTCGAGCAGCTGCCGGGGGTCGTGAACATCCCCTTGGATGAGCTCCGCAGTCGTCTGGATGAGCTGCCCGGCGATCGCGAGATCCTCGTCATCTGCAGATCGGGCCAGCGGGCGTACTACGCGACGCGGATCCTGGTGCAGAACGGCTTCTCTGCCCGGACCGTCGCCGGCGGCATGCTCTCGCACGAGATCTTCGCGACGCTGTGACGGGGACCGACACCATGCGATGCTACGGTTCGGGCGTGACGCCCGGACGAGCGAGGAGGGACTGATGGCCGGCAGGATCGAGGACTACGCCATCATCGGCGACACCAGCACCGTCGCGCTGGTCGACCGCGGCGGCTCGATCGACTGGTGGTGCGCCCCGCGGATCGACTCGGGCGCCTGCTTCGCGGCGCTGCTCGGCACGGCCGAGCACGGGCGCTGGCTCATCGCTCCGCGCGGGCCGATCACGAAGGTCACCCGCAGGTACGAACCGGAGACACTCGTCCTCGAGACACTGTTCGAGACGGCCGCGGGCAGCGTGGCCGTCATCGACTTCATGCCGCCGTGCCGGCCTCACCCGACCATCCACCGCATCGTGGAGGGTCGGTCCGGGAGCGTCACGCTGGGAATGGAGCTCGCGGCCCGCTTCGACTACGGCTCGACCGCCCCGTGGCTGCGACCGACGGGAGAGGGGCTCGTCATGGTGGCCGGGTGCGACGGACTCCGCCTGCACAGCCCCGTCCCCCTCGAGCACGACGAAGCCACGGCCAGCGCGACCCTCGCGGTCGACGAAGGCGACCGGCAGTCGTTCTCCCTCACCTGGTTCCAGTCGGACACCGAGACGCCGCTGCCCCTCGAGAGCCTGGCGGCGCTCGACGGCACGAGGGAGTGGTGGCGCGCGTGGGTCGGACGCTGCACCTACGAGGGTGCCTGGCGGGACGAGGTCGTGCGCTCGCTCATCACCCTGAAGGCCCTCACCTACGCGCCGAGCGGAGCCGTGTGCGCGGCGGCGACGACGTCGCTCCCCGAAGGGATCGGCGGCGAGCGCAACTGGGACTATCGCTACTCGTGGCTCCGCGACGCCACCCTCACACTGCGCGTCCTGCTCACGTGCGGGTACGTCGAGGAGGCGGCCGCGTGGTCGCACTGGCTGCGTCGCGCCGTCGCCGGCAACCCCGGCGACTTCCAGATCATGTACGGGGTCGGCGGAGAGCGCCGGCTCACCGAGCTCGAGTTGCCGTGGCTGCCGGGCTACGAGGGTTCCGCGCCGGTGCGCATCGGCAACGATGCCTCGACCCAGTTCCAGCTCGACGTGTTCGGCGAGGTCATGGACGCGGTGCAGACTGCAGCGGACGCCGGGCTGCCGGCTCAGCCGGGGTACGGCCCGGCGATCCTCATGGGCCTGATGGCGCGACTGGAGCAGGTCTGGAGCGAACCCGACGACGGTATCTGGGAGGTGCGCGGGGGCCGTCGTCACTTCACCCACTCGAAGGTGATGGCGTGGGTCGCCTTCGACCGGGCCATCCGCAACGCCGACAGGATCGGCGCCGACCAGAGCCAGGTCGAGCGCTGGACACGGCTGCGGGATGAGGTCCACGCCGAGGTCTGCGACAAGGGATGGAACACCGAGAAGGGCAGCTTCACACAGTACTACGGCTCCTCCAACCTCGATGCCAGTCTTCTGCTGCTCGCCCCGGTTGGCTTCCTGCCTCCCGATGACCCGCGGATCGTCTCGACAGTCGAGGCGATCCAGAGAGAGCTGGTCGTCGACGGCTTCGTGCGCCGCTACGAGACCGAAGGCGACAACGTCGACGGCCTCGCCGGCGGAGAGGGCGCCTTCATGCTGACCACGTTCTGGCTCGCCGACAATCTGGCGCTCATCGGCCGGCACGAGGAGGCGCAGAAGCTCTTCGACCGCCTGCGCGGGCTCTGCAACGACGTCGGCCTGCTCTCCGAGGAGTACGACCCCGTCGACGGCCGCATGCTGGGCAACTTCCCCCAGGCGTTCTCCCACCTGGGCCTCATCAACACGGCGGCCAATCTGTCGCCGGTGAGCCGCGCCGCGGGTGCGGCACCGCTGGACCGCGTGGAGCGGGCCGACCGGGCGTGAGGGTCTCGCCGGCAGCCTGAAGGCGCGACGCGACGTCCGTAGAACACGGGACCATCATGAGCGACCAAGCCGACACGACGAGCACCTCCGGGCAGGCGCCGCCGGCAGGCGCCTCGTCTCCCGACGGGCGCCTCTTGCCCACCAACCGCCTCGAGGCGTTCTCGGACGGCGTGTTCGCGATCGCGATCACCCTCCTCGTCCTCGAGCTGCACGTGCCGGCTCCGGACGAGCCGCTCGCCGCTGCCTTGACCAGCGAGTGGCCCGCATACCTCGGCTACTTCGTGAGCTTCGCCTTCATCGGCGGTTCCTGGGTCGCGCACAGCAACCTCACGCGTCTCATCAAGGCCGCCGACGCGGCCTTCCTGCGCCTGAACCTCCTGTTTCTCCTCTTCGTCTCCCTCCTGCCGTTCACCACGAGCCTGATGGCGACCCACCTGGGTGACGCGGGAGAACGGCTCGCAGTCGTCCTCTTCGGCCTGAATCTCACGCTGGCGGCACTCATGATCTATGTGCTCATCAGCCACGCGGTCCGCACCGAAGGGCTCGCCGACGACGCGGTGGCCGAGGAGGAGCTCCGGCAGTTCGAGAAGGAGCGCCGAGCGGCCCTGATCTCGCAGGCCGTCGCCACGGCCGGCGCGATGCTTCTGCCCAAGGTCGCCGTCGTGGCGTTCCTCGTGGTCTCCGTCGTGTTCCTCGTGGCACCGCTGTTGCGCGCCTACCGGAGGCGACGGCGCTCCTCGCGGGGGCGCTGACGGTGGCGCGCCCGGACGCCTGCAGGGCCCCGGTCGCGGCGCCGTCGACCCGCGGCGGTCACGAGGCTCGCCTCGGAAGCCGGTGGCCGCGGTGACCGACGGTCTCTTCCTCGGCCTCGACGTCGGTTCCTCGAGCACGAAGGGGGTCCTCGTCGACGGGGACGGCGGCCTGGTGGACAGCGCCCGGCTGCGGCACGGCATCTCGCGACCGCGCCCGGGCTGGGCCGAGCAGGACGCCGAGCGAGACTGGTGGGGGAGCGTTCTCGACGTGTGTCGCCGCCTGGTCGCAGGCCGCGCCCGGCGCGTGCGCGCCGTCGGGGTCGGCGCTCTCGGGCCGTGCCTGCTCCCCGCCGACGAGAACGGGCGTCCCTTGAGACCCGCCATCCTCTACGGCATCGACACGAGGGCGAGCGCCCAGGTCGAGCGGCTCACCGCCGAGCTCGGCGCCGCCGATATCCTGGCGCGCTGCGGAGCGCTGCTCTCGAGCCAGTCGGTCGGTCCCAAGATCCGCTGGCTCGTCGAGGAGGAACCGCCGGTGTGGGCGGCGACCCGGCGCGTCTTCGGAGCCGGCTCCTACCTGATCGGCCGCCTGACCGGCGAGTACGTCCTCGACCACCACACTGCGAGCCACTGGGCGCCTCTCTACGACGTGCGCCGCAACGAATGGATCGAGGAGTGGGTCGCCGGCGTCGCCCCGGGGCTGCCGCTGCCGCGCCTCGTGTGGCCGCACGAGGAGTGCGGGAGGGTGAGCCGAGCGGCGGCGACCGCGACGGGGCTCGCCGCCGGCACCCCCGTGGCCGGCGGCACCATCGACTCGTGGGCGGAGGTGGCGGCCTCGGGGTTGCGCGGGCCCGGTCGGGGCCTGCTGGTCTACGGGACCAGCATGTTCCTCGCCGAGGTCGGCAGCCCGGCGCGTCCCGATCCGCGGCTGTGGAACACCGTGGGCTTCGTGCCGGGGTCGCGGAACATCGCCGCCGGGGTCGCCTCGGCCGGGGCGCTGACGGAGTGGCTGCGCGAGCTGAGCGGCGGGGCGCCCTACGACGAGCTGTACGAGGAGGCCGCCGGCGCCGGGCCCGGCGCCGGCGGCCTCCTCGCCCTCCCCTACTTCGCCGGCGAACGCACGCCCTTCTTCGACCCCGACCTGCGCGGCGCCGTCTTCGGCCTGACGGCCGCGCACCGCCGCGGGCACGTGTTCCGTGCGCTGCTCGAGGCCTCCGCCTTCGCGGTGCGCCACAACCTCGAGACGATGCACGCGGCCGGGGCGACGATCTCCAGTCTGCGCGGCAGCGGCGGCGGGGCGTCACGCACGCTGTGGCCGCAGATCGTCAGCGACGTCACCGGGCTGACGCAGGAGGTACGCGAAGGCTCGGAGCAGGCGAGCCGCGGCGCGGCGCTGTTCGCGGCCATATCGATCGGCGCGGCGGCGCTCGACACCGAGTGGCTGCAGCCGGCGGTGCAGGTCGTGCCGCATGAGGAGACGCGACCGCTGTACGACGAGCTGTACGGCCGATTCCGCGAACTGGCGCAGGCGACGCAGACCCACGCCCACGCCTTGGCCGCGTGGCAGCGAGAGCGCCGCGAGCCGCGCGCCGCGCGGGCCGCCTCAGGCGGAGCAGGACGGCAGATTCGACTGACCGACGAGCGGTGGTCCGCCTGCAGCGACGCGCGACTTCGTCACTCCACCCGACGGGACGCCGGTGGTCGGCCCCCGACGAAGCGCGATTCACCACTCCACGTCATCGACGCCCGGCGGTCGGCCGGTGCCGAAGCGCAGCTCCGTGACGTTCGCGTAGCGCTCCCCCGGCCCGAGCCGGGCGGAGCCCAGCTCGGGCCGGTTGGGAGTGTCCGGGAAGCACTGTGTCTCGAGCGACACGGACCCATGCGTGCGGAACGGGTCGCGCAGGTTGTTGCCGGTGTAGAGCTGCACCCCGGGCTGGTCGGTGCGCAACGCCATCCAGCGGCCGGAGGCCGGCGCGTCGAGCACCGCCGCCGCACGCAGAGTGCCCGCCCGGCCGGGGACGGCGAAGCAGTGGTCGAAGCCCGGCGGGTGGGACGCCACGGCCGGCCCGAGCCGCGTGCGCAGCCCGCAGGTCGAAGACCGTGCCGGCCACCGGCCGGAGCGGGCCGCTGGGCACGCCGGCGTCGTCGACGGGGAGCACCAGGTCGGCGGCGAGCGCGAGGTGGTGCTCGTCCACCGTCGGCGACCCGTCCAGGTTCCAGTATCCGTGGTTCGTGAGGTTGACCACGGTCGGCGCGTCGGCGATCGCCTCGTAGGCGATGCGCAGGGTGTCGCCCGCGACCGCGTACGTGGCGGTGGCGGTCACCGCGCCGGGGAACCCCTGGTCGCCGTCGGGGCTGACCAGGCGGAACCGCGCCGTGCCGCCGTCGTCCGCGCCGTCGGCCGCGAGCAGCTGCCAGACACGGCGGTCGAACCCGTCGCGCCCGCCGTGCAGCTGGTTGGGCCCTTCGTTCGGCTCCAGCACCACGTCGCGCCCGTCCAGCGAGAAGCGAGCCCCGGCGATGCGGTTGGCGTAGCGGCCTATCGACCCGCCCAGATGGGGGTTCCGGGCCGCGTCCTCGTAGTCGGCGAGCGTCGGCAGCCCGAGATGCACCGGCCCGAAGCGCCCGCTGGCGTCGGGCGTCTCGACCGACCGGATGGCGGCGCCCAGCGTGAGCAGCCGCACCGTGAGGACGGTGCTCGTGAGGACGACCTCGGCCACCTCGAGCGCAGGGCGCCCCGGCGCAGCGGTCGTCGTGCCGATGTCGTGGACCTCGAGCATGGGCCGCTCAGAGTGTAGCCGGTCACGACGGTGTCACGCCTGCAGGTCGAGCGAGATTCGATCCCCGTCAGGCAGGTCCTCTCGAGAACGGCGACCCTCCATCAGTGCGTCAGCGCAGCGCGCCGGCGCGGCCACTGCGTCAGGGACGCCCGCAGCGCCCCCGAGATGCCGGCGAGGCCGCCGCGCAGCTCGTCGAGCGTCGGCCAGCCGACGCCGAGGCGGAAGTGGCGGCGTGAGTGCTCGAACCAGTGGCCCGGGCCGACGCACGTCCCGGACTCCTCGGTGAGCACCGTGTAGAACCTGTCGACGTCGACCGGCACGTCGTGGGCGAAGACCCGCTGGCGCCGTTCTCGCCCACCGCAGCGCTCCAAGGCGACGGCGGCCGTGGAGCCGCCGCTGCCGAATCGGGCGCGTCCGCACCAGCCGAGACCGCCGACTGAGAGGACGGCAGTCGGCGAGGCTCCCGCGCCGGCGCCGCCCTAGTGCCTGAACCCGGCGCCGGACGCCGCGTCGTGGCCCGGCGCCGGCTGCCGTTGCAGTCGCGGCAACTGCCGCTCCACGTCCTTGACCAGAAGATCGGCGAGGTCGTGGGTCATGCCGCGGCGTACGACGATGCGGAGCACGTCGAGATCCGACCGATCCGCGGGGAACGAGTACGCCGGCACCTGCCAGCCCCTCTCCCGCAGCGCAGCCGAGACGTCGTAGACCGAGAACCCCGTGACGTCGGCCTTCGTCGTGAAGGCGAACACCGGCAGCTCGTCCCCTCTCGTGAGGAGCTCGAACGGGCCGAGCTGGCCGATCCTCTCCGCGAGACAGGTGGCGACGTCGCGGGCGTACGCCTGGACGCGGCGGTAGCCTTCGAAGCCCAGTCGGAGGAAGTTGTAGTACTGCGCCACGACCTGCGCGCCTGGGCGCGAGAAGTTCAGCGCGAAGGTGGGCATCCGGTCGCCCAGGTAGTCCACCCAGAAGATGAGGTCCTCGGGCAGTGCGGCAGCGTCACGCCAGACGATCCAGCCCACACCGGGGTAGACGAGACCGTACTTGTGCCCCGAGGTGTTGATGGAGCAGACGCGCTCGAGGCGGAAGTCCCACTCGAGCTCCTCGTCGATGAACGGTGCGATCATCCCGCCGGAAGCGCCGTCGACGTGGACCGGGATGTCGAGCCCGATCGTCTTCTGCAACTCGTCGAGGGCCGCGGAGATCTCCTCGACCGGCTCGTAGGAGCCGTCGAAGGTCGAGCCGAGGATGGCGACGACGGCGATCGTGTTCTCGTCGCAGCGGGCGACCGCTTCTTCCGCCGACAGGTGGAAGCGGTCGCCCTCCATCGGCACCAGCCGCATCTCCACGTCCCAGTAGTTGGCGAACTTCTCCCAGCAGATCTGCACGTTGACGCCCATGACGATGTTGGGGCGGTCGGCCGGCTTGCCCTCCGCCCGCCGCCGCTGCTGCCAGCGGCGTTTGAGGGCAAGCCCGCCGAGCATCGCCGCCTCGCTCGACCCGGTCGTCGAGCAGCCGGCCGCCTGACGGGGATCCGGCGCGTGCCAGAGGCGCGCGAGCATGGCGACGCAGCGACTCTCGAGCTCCGCCGTCTGCGGGTACTCGTCCTTGTCGATCATGTTCTTGTCGAGGCACTCCGCCATCAGCCGGTCGGCCTGCGGCTCCATCCAGGTGCTCACGAAGGTCGCGAGGTTGAGGCGCGCGTTCCCGTCGAGCATGAGCTCGTCGTGCACGATCTGGTAGGCGACCTCCGGGTCCATCTCGCCGCGAGGCAGCTCGCGACGCGGGACCTCGAGCGCCTCGCTGGTGAACATGGGGCAGATCGAGAGTCTGGCCGCGTCGTCTGCCGACGACGCCGGATGCTTGAGTGGCACCACTCCCCCTTTCGGGTGGCCGCGTGATCAGGGCGCCAGTCTACCGCAGCCATGCCACGAGCCCCCGGCGTCGCACGACCACCTATGGAGCGTTGGGTCGTCGCGGCGTAGGACAGTGCGGCAACAAGTCGATCCCCCCGAAGGCAGGTCCTCTTGAGAACGGCGGCTCTCTGTCAGCGCGTCAGCGACGCCCGCAGCGCGCCGGAGATGCCGGCGAGGCCGCCCTTGAGCTCGTCGCGCGTCGGCCAGCCGAAGCCGAGGCGGTAGTGCCGTCGCGACTGCTCGAACCAGTGGCCCGGGCCGACGTAGGTGCCGAAGTCCTCGGTGAGCACCCGGTAGAACCGGTCGACATCGACCGGCACGTCGAGCTTGATGCGGGGGAAGCTGACGACGCCGCCCTTCGGCTCGACCCACTCCATGAGCTCCTCGCCGTCCATCCACTCACGGGTGACGGCGAGCGCCTCCTGGATGCGGCCGTTGATCTCGGGCAGCCAGGCGTCTCTCTGTCGCAGCGCCTGGTAGGCGATCTCCTCGTCGACGACGCTGCCGCAGATGCCGATCTGCTCCTTGGCGCCGAGGAAGGTCTGCATCAGGTCGCGGTCCTTGCAGACCAGCCAGCCGGAGCGGATGCCGGGGATGCCGTAGGTCTTGGAGAGGGAGGAGACGCTGATGGCCTGCGGGCTCAGCGTCGCCGCCACCGGCAGCGGCCCGCCGAAGGTCATCTCGCGGTAGGTCTCGTCGACGAGCAGGCGGCAGCCGCGCTCCTCGACGATGCCGAGCAGGCGGCGCAGGTCGGCCTCGCTCATCATCTGCCCGGTCGGGTTGTGCGGCACGGTGATGCTCACGTAGCGGGTGCGCGGTGTGATGAGCGCGGCGAGGGCGTCGACGTCGACGCGCCAGTCGTCCTCGAAGGTCAGCTCGAGGTAGCTGATGTCGGCCTCGATGGCGCGCGGGGTGAAGATGTTGGTCGCGTAGTTGGGGCGCACGACGACGAGGTGGTCGCCCTTCTCGAGGAGGGTCGTGGCGATGATGAAGAGCGCCTGGGCGGCGCCGGCGGTGACGAGGACGTCGGCCGGCTCGGCTGCGCCCGCCGGCCCGCTGCTCGCCTGCGCGATCAGCTCCATGAGCCCCTTGTGGCCCATGTGCTCGCCGTAGAAGAGCACCATGTCGCCGAGCTCGATGCCGAGGTCGCTCAGGGTGCGGTCGCGCACCGAGCTCTCGGAGAGGTTGTACTTGATCTTGTCGTAGCCGAACTCCTCCGGCGACTCGACCTCGATGGGCATGCGCACGTACTTCACGGGGGCCTCCTTGGGGCTGAGAGGCCAAGCCTACACCGCCGGCGAGGGATAGACCGCCGCCCAGCGGGTACACCGTAGCCCTATACGTGTGCTCCCGATGAGCCCGTCTCGCTGGCCGCGCACGAAGGGGGGAAGGAGGAGGGATGGAGGAGCCGCTGTTCCCGTTCTTCAGCGAGGGCGACGAACACGAGCAGCAGCACTGTTACGACTGCGGCATGCCCCTGCCCGAGGAGGGCGACCCGGAGGTCATCCGCGTGCCGGTGCAAGGCCCCGACGGCCAGTGGCGCCTGATGCCGGCCTGCCGCCGCCACTGGCGCGAGGCGCAGGAGGACGAGGCGGCGGAGACCTCATAGCCTGACCGACGCGATGCGCGGTCGGCAGAGTGCGAAGGGCAGGCCCGCACCCGCTTCGACGCCGACCCTCCCGGGCCGGCGTCGCTGGCGTGAGACGAACAGCCCGCACGCGACACCGGCCGCGCGAGTCGAGGCTCTCCCGGCCCGGACCGCGCGTGGGGCACGCGCGCAGACAGGTATAATCCTTCGGCTGCGCGCGTGCCCCCATCGTCTAGCGGCCTAGGACACCGGCCTTTCAAGCCGGCGGCACGGATTCGAATTCCGTTGGGGGCACCACTCTTCCTTCCGACGCACGTACCGCACTTGCAGCACCTTCTGCATGGCATAGGCCCCCGCCACACGCTGGCGAGGGGCCCTTCTGCTGGGCGTTTACCAGGCGCGACCCGGTCCGGCGTGTGCGCCAGGCGTTGCCGGGCGCGGCTCATACGTGACGCCGTGGTCGCCGGGAAACGGCTTGGAGTGGTCGACGTCACCCAACTGGATCGGCCACGGAATGCCGTCCGGAAAGGCATCGCACTTCAGCTCGCCGGCGTCGCAGAGATTGGCGGGGGCGCCCAGCGGCGGCGCCTACTCGTTGTGAAAGCGGCGGCACGTGCCGCACTGCATCGGTATCTGGGCGGCGCTCAGCTACGTCACACTCCCACTGCTGGGAGCGTGTGCAGACGATTTCATCTACGAAGACGCGATCGACGGGAGCATCACCATGGCGCAGTTCCACCCGCACAGATCGTCCGGCCAGGTGCCTATCGACAAGACCATCTGCCCAGGCACGCGCTGGGATCGCCGCATCTCGCCGCCCGGCTCACACGTAGCCGCCCTCGGGTGGCGGCAGCCGCTTGTACTCCGGCTTGGCCATGATGATGCCCTCGATGAGGCGGGCAAGGGACCGCAGGTCGCCCGCCCGCTCGTCATCGTTGAAGAGACCGTCCTCCCACTCGACGACCTTCGTTCCCTCGCGTGTCGTGATACGGAAGATGTAGGTGTTGTGAGGTTCCAACCAGCCGCCGCCGTCGTCGTCCGGAGTGACGTACGACTCCGGGTAGGAGTAGAAGTCGATCTCGTCCACCTTCCTGGCGATGCGCGCCATCTCCTCGTCGGTGAGCGTCATCGGCACGGTGAGGGGCGACGCCAGTATCATGTCCTTCGTGAACGTGCCCCGCGTCGTGTCGAGGACGTTCTTCGCGCCGGGGCCGAAGGCAAAGACCAGCCCCTCGAGCGTCAAGCCGGTCGACGGCGATGGAGACGGTTCGCCGCCGCTTTGGCCGGCGCAGCCGGCAAGCGTCAGCACCGCGAGCGTAGCCGCGACGGTGAATGCGCGGAGGTTCATCTGACTTCCCTCCTGTCTCCAGGCACGTATACAGGAGACGCAAGGCCGTGGCGTGTGGTTCGCCGTTGCGGCGGCGAAGGCCCGCCACCCGTGAGGGCGGCGGGCCCGTTCTCGTGTCGCCTGGCGCCCTGCCACAATCTCAGGCGCTGGCTGCGAACCGCCTACGGTCTCGACGGCGACTTCCGCCGCCAAATACACTCAGCTCAGAATTGCGGTGCTCCCCTGCGGGGGACACTTGAGGCGGCCGGATGCTTCCGGCCGTTTCCGTTTCGGTGGACCTGATCGATCGCCACCGTGTCTCCGGTCGACAGTCGCCGTGTCCGGCGACCCGCTCTACATGGCCCGTTGACGCGAGCTGTTGCCAGAGATCCGCCAACACGCCCCTCGTACCGCCGTGCACCTCGAGGCCACTCGTCGAACCCATGTGGTCAGTCCGGAGGACCTGCGAGATGGGGGTGAAGCGACTTCCGTTACGGATACCACCTTTCCCCTCCCAATCGTCGTTTGCCGTCGTCAACGCTGAGGGATACAATCTTTGACTTCTACAAGCGTCAGCTTATTCTGGCGACATGTGGGAGGTGGAGTACACAGACCAGTTCGGCGCATGGTGGCACGAGCTCGACGACGACCAGCAGGAGCGCGTGGCGGCGGCCGTCGAGATCATCGAGCAGGGAGGACCGGCCGTGGGCCGGCCGCTCGTCGACACTCTCGAGGGCTCGCGCCACGCCAACATGAAGGAGCTTCGCGTCGGGAACCTCCGCGCTCTGTTCGCTTTCGACCCGACGCGGACGGCGGTCCTGCTGCTCGGTGGAGACAAGTCGGGGCGTTGGAGGGAGTGGTACCCGGAGGCCGTCGCGCAGGCGGACCGGCTGTACGACGAGCACTTGAGGCGCCTCGTCGAGGAAGGGCTGATCGATGATGTCTGAACGCGCTCGACACACCAGGAGCTTCGACGAGCTCCGCCGGCAGATCGATGCCGACGCAGCGCGGCGCGCAAGGGTCGAGAGTCACAAGGCCGCCATGCTGGGGGAGCTTCGTCGCGAGCTCGACCTGACGCAGGCGACGGTCGCCGAGCGTCTCGCCGTGACGCAGGAGAACGTATCGCAGATCGAGCGGGGGGCGACCGACCTTCGGCTGTCGACGCTCCGCCGATATGTCGAGGCGCTCGGCGGGCGACTTGAAGTGAGCGCCGCATTCCCCGAGAAGACCGTGAGGCTCGACATCGCCAAGCCTGGCGGCTCACGTCGCCGCACGAAGCCGAAGCCCTCGTGAGGCACTGGAGTCGCCCCGCTCGGTAGGCAGCCCCCGGCATCGCTGCCGTCCGGCGTCATCGCTGCCGCCCGGCGTCATCGCTGCCGCCCGGCGCCAGCGGCGAGGCCGTTGCCGCAGTCGTCCGCAGAGACTCGTCGGGGGGCGAGCCGCCGCCCGCCCTTCCCGCGCACGCCGCCAGGCGGCCGTGTAGAGTGACCGGGCGACCGGGAGCCTAGAAGGCACCGGCACCGGGAGGCTGGAGGCCATGGCCCAACGGCTCATCATGCTCGACTTCGACGGCGTCATCGTCGACTCGCTGGAGGCGACGTACGCCGGGGCCGTGCGGTACCTGGAGGAGCACGGCCTCGGGCACCTGGCCTCGCCCGACGCGCTGCTCTCGATGCTCGACCACAACTGGTACGAGGGGATGGCGCGCGCCGGCCTTCCGCCCGGCATCGCCGACGGGCTGGACGGCGCCCTGATGGAGGGCCTCCGGGAGCGCCTCGACGAGATCGAGTCCGTGCCGGGGATGCCGCAGGTCATCGAGCGCCTGAGCCTGCGGCACACCGTCGTCGTCATCACCTCCAACTTCAGCTGGTTCGTCGACGGGGTCTTCCGCCGTCTCGGGGTGAACGGCATCACCGAGGTCGCCGGCGCCGACGACGACACGAGCAAGGTGAGGAAGATGAAGCGTGCCCTCGCGCGCTACCCGCACCCCGGCGGCTGCTGCTACGTCGGCGACACGGTCGGCGACATCAACGAGGCGCGGGAGGCCGGCGTCCCGTCGGTCGCGGTGACCTGGGGCTGGCACCCGGAGGAGAGGCTGCGGGCCGCCTCGCCCGGGGCCGTCGCGCGCGACCCGGACGAGCTCGAGCGGATCCTCACCGGTCCGGTCGCGATCGACGCCGGTCGCGGCCGGGGCTCGTCTCCGGACCGTGGCGGGGTACATACCCCGTAGGCGATCTCATCCGGCGAGAGGTGGTGGCATGAGTCCGGTCATCCTTGGTGGACTCCTCTTCTATGCCTTCCTGGCGTATTGCTTCTACCGCATCCTCCTGCGGGTCGGCTACACGCCGTGGGCGGCCCTGCTGGTCTTCGTACCCTTCGTCGGCCAGGCTCTGTTGATCGCCTGGCTGGCCTTCGGCCGCTGGCCGCTGCTGCGGTACGTGGAGGCGTGGCCCCGCTGGCCGGTCGACGAGGACGACGACGCGGCCCAGGACGGGTGAAATAGAGAGCGGCCGGGCCTTTCGGCCGGCCGCTCTTCCGGACTTCTCATCCGGATGCCTCTCGTTCGGTCTGGCGGACCATCGCGTTCGGGAGGTGCCGGCAGTCTACCCCCCGGCGACGGCATGACAACGTTCGTAGGCCGTTGGCGCTCTCAAGCTCTGCGTGAGGGTTTCGCGGTGAACGGGTCCCCCGAGGACACGCGCGCATCGCCTCGAATACCCGGCCGTGGGCAACATCGCCTCCGTCGCGCTCGCCCTGCTGCTCCTGGTGGGAGTCCCCGCGTGGGGGCTCGTGACTGCGGGCGCTCTCGCGGCGAAGCCGCCCGGCGCCCGCGCCGCCGCCTCCGGCTACGCGTTCCTCGCCGTCACCGTCTCCCTGCAGGTCGTCCGACGGGCCGTGATCTGGCCGGAGACGTTCACCGATCCACTCTTCCTCGCCCTGATCGTGACCCTGCTCGCCGGCGCCGTGGCGGGGGCGCTGCTCATCCGGGTGCGCCGGCGTCGCCGGGCGGGGGGCGCGACCGGCATCGTCGTCGCCTTCGTCGTCGCCGCCGCGTCGTACATCCTGCTCGCCGCCGGCGGCAGCGGCGCCTGAGACGACCTCGTTTCGGCCGCCGCCGGGTATGCTCTCGCTCACCCGCCGTCGCGACCGAGGAGAGACGACATGGCCACAGCCGAGATCGAGGCCGGCATCTGCGGGCTGACGACGACCGTGCGGACCAGGGCCGACGGGGCCGCGGTCCGCGTCGAGATCGAGAGCGACTGCGAGCACATCGCGAGGCTGGCCGCGGCGCTCACCGAGGTCGAGCCCTTCCGCGAGATCAGCTTCCGCGGCCAGGAGCCGCTGACCCTGGAGAAGGCGCGCGAGCACTGCGCCCACGCCGCCTGCCCCGTACCGAGCGGCATCCTCAAGGCGATCGAGATCGAGGCCGGGCTCGCCCTGCCCAAGGACGTCACCATCCGCGTCAGCCGCGAATAAGTTGCAGGGCGCCGCTTCCGCCGACGCTCGCCCGGTCAACCTTGTACAAACCGCTACACGACCTTGACAACACCCCGACCGGAGATAGCATAGGCGCGCCCGACTGACCGGTCGGTCAAACCACCCCGGCGTCGACAGGGGCTTGGAGGTGATGGTATGGCGTGACGCGTCTGGTGCCGGCTCCCCGGTCTGAGGGGGCCACCGGGCCGCACCAGCCTCGCAGCACCGGACACCGTCGACTTCGACCAGGGGGACATATGGCCGAAAGCACCGCCAGTCAAGGACAGAGTCTAGCCTTCGAGCGCAAGGCCAGCGGTCTCGTCCGCGGCCTCGACATGTGGGACGCCTTCGGGGCCGGGCTCATGACCTGCCAGCCGATCGCCACGCTGTGGCTCATGATCGGCATCGCACTCTCGCTCTTCCCGCAGGGCAACCTCATCATCGCCATCCTTCTCGGCGCCGTGACCGCCGGCATCGGCGCCCCGCTCGTCTGGGGCATCCTCAGCGGCTCGATGCCGCGCGCCGGCGGCGAGTACGTCTACAACTCGCGCATCCTGCACCCGGCGATCGCGCTGGGCGCCGTCTTCACCAACATCCTCGCCGTCTTCTACTGGAACTGGTACATCGCCACCTGGCTCGGCGTGCCGGCCCTGCAGCTCTTCGGCCAGTACCAGGGCTGGGACAGCTTCGCGGAGTGGGTCTCGTCCACGACCGGCCTGTTCCTGCTCGGCCTGCTGGCGGTCGTCGTCGGCTACCTCTCGGTGGCCTTCAGCATGAAGAGCTACGCGATCATCCAGAAGATCCTGCTGATCCCCGCCATCGGCGGCCCGATCGTGCTCATCGTCGCCCTCTTCATGTCGAGCAAGGCCGAGTTCATCGAGACGTGGAACGGCATCGCCGCCGAGTACGACTCGCTGACCTACCAGGCGTTCATCGACGCCGCCGCCCTGCCGAACACGTGGAGCTGGCACCACACGCTCGGCGCCTTCAGCGGCGTCTACGCGCTGTTCGTCTACAACTACGCCATCGCCTACCTGAGCGGCGAGGTCAAGCGCCCCGACAAGGCCCTGCTCGGCGCCAACTTCCTCGCCGTGTGGGTGCCCATCGTACTCGGCCTCTTGACCGTCATCGGGCTCTATCGCCTGGTCGACTTCAACTTCCTCAGCGCGACCGCGCAGGCCAGCTTCGGGGCCGGGGTCGAGGGCTATACGGCCCCCTACTCGCCCGACTACCTGACCCTCACGTGGCTCGCCAGCGGCCAGAGCGGCTTCGTGGCGTGGTCGATCCTCCTCGCCTTCATCGCCGTCATCTGGCTCGAGGTCACGATCGCGATCCTGATCATCGGACGCGCGTTCCTCGCCTGGGGCCTCGACCGCATGGGACCGAAGTGGTTCACCGACGTGAGCGCACAGTACGCCTCGCCGATCAAGAACATGACGGTGGCGATGGCCGTCTTCGCGCTCGGCGTGGCCGCCTACGTGCTCTGGCTGAAGGACGACCTGAGCGGGCTCATCGGCGGCGGCATGCAGTTCATCTCGGTGTTCCTGATCACGGGCATCTCCGCGGTGCTCTTCCCCTACCGCAAGAACGTGCGCCATATCTGGGACTCGTCGCCGTACAAGACGTGGAGGTTCGCCGGCATCCCGCTGGTCACCATCGGCGGGGTGCTCTACCTGATGTTCATCCTCACGTTCCTCTACTTCTCGTTCATCGACCCGACGTCGCGCGACGTCACCGGCAAGAACCTGTTCGTGTTCGGGGCGGCATGGGTCGCCGGCATCCTGTGGTACTTCTTCTGGCGGGCCCGCAGCAAGGCCAAGGGCGTCGACGTCAGCATCACCTTCGGGGAGCTGCCGCCTGAGTGAGCCCTGAGCGGCGCGCCGCCCGCGCGAGTGGGTAGCGAGCCGAGGCGAGTGAAGGACGGCCGGGGCCGGGCGAGAGCCCGGCCCCGGCCGTCCCCGCTCCCGGTAGCCCGGTGCGGGCGCTTCGGGCGCCGCCGGACGGCGCCTCAGCCGCGGCGCCCCGACAGCTCGTCGGCCGCGGCGCCCCGCCGGCGCGTCAGCCGGTCTCGCGTGCGTAGACCAGGGCGAGGAACCGCGTGGCATCGACGTGCAACGCGAGCTGGTTGGCCGGCGGCAGGCTGGCGCGCTCGAAGCGCGACTTGCCGGAGAGCGCGCTCATGTCGACGATCGCCTCCATCGAGCGCGCGCCGTGCGTGTAGCCCTCCGCCCTGAGGAAGGCGTGCAGCACGCCGGGGTCGATGCGCACCACGTCGCCGTCCACGATCTGCGGCGCCTTGCGCTGCAGCAGCGAGCGCAGGAGCAGGGCGCGGCGCAGGACGTAGGCGACGTCGTGCTCGCTTCGCGGGTTGGGCCCGTACACGTTCACGTAGGCGCGCAGGCGGCTGAGGAAGTCGGGCTTCTTCGCCTGCTTGGCCAGTGTCGCGTCGGTGCCGCCGATGAACTCGTCCAGCGTGGCCGAGGTGCCCCCGGCGAAGACGAAGATCGCCGGGCCGATGGGGTGGAAGGCACCCTGCTCGAGAAAGGCTCCGTCCTGCATCGGCGCCAGGAAGTGACGCAGCCACCCCAGGGGGACGCCCTGCAGCGCGGTGTCGAACTCGTCCCAGAAGACGAGCGGCAGGTACTGCTGCAGCACCGCGTCCCTCACCCGGTGGAGGGCGGGCCCGAGCTCGGACTCGTCGTGGAACTGCGAGAGGTTGACCTCGAGCTCCTTCATGAGGCCGGGGAGCAGGGCGCGCGCCATCTGCTTGACGGCGAAGGACTTGCCGGCGCCGGGCGGCCCGAACACGGCGATCGACAGCGGCCGCTCGAGGCGCGTGCCGGTGCGCCACTGACGGACGTACTCCGACACGATCCCGCGCAGGGCGCGCATGCTCTCGATCTCGTCGCGGTCGACCGACGACCAGGCGCCGACGGTCTCCACCGGGACGGCGGCCTCGAGGTGGCCCGGGCCGTGCACCGCCGCCGTCTCGGCCATGGCCATGAGGTCGGCGCCGCCGACGACCTCGGTGAGGATGCGGTGGTCGTCGCCGGTCGCGACGTCCATGGCGACCGAGGGCAGGTCGACGGACGCCTCGCGGAGCTCCTGCCTGACGCGCTCCAATGGGAACCGCAGCCGCATCTGCTCGTCCTCGCGGACGAGATCGTAGCCACCGAGGTGCAGGGCCCGGGCGGCGGCGAGGCCGCGATTCGTCGCCGCGGTGAGGTCGGCGCGGTCGCCGGTCATCTCGGCGGCGAGGGCCGCGACGACGCACATCGCGTAGCCCACCACGGCGCCGGGCCACGTCGCGCGCTCGTCGCCCTCCAGGGTCCGGGGCGAGAAGAGCAGCTTCGACGCGCCGTCGCGCTCGACGATCACCGCCCCGGAGAGCCCCACCGGGACGACCACCCGCGCCGCTTCGGCGAGGCCGCAGCCCCGGACCGCGCGCACGACGTCCCTGTAGAGCTGCTCCCAGGAGAGCGGGTACCCGACGGGCAGGGAGTCCTTGCGCAGGTCCTCGCTGAGGACGACGACGGTGAGCACGTCGGCGCAGCGCTCGAGCAGCCGCTCCCAGAGCGGTCCCCGCGCGAGCGGCACGGTCGTCAGGAGGACGACCTCCCGGGGCGGCTGCCCTTCGGACAGACCCGCCGGCCACTGCGACGGGTCGTCGCGGAAACCCAGAGCGAGGTCGTCGATCACGACCATGTCGGCGTGACCCCGCGGCTCCGGTGCGGCACCGCGCCGACGAGTCGCCGCGGTCCGCCCGAGCAACTCGACGATGCGCCACGCCGGCCCTCCCGTGGCCGGCGGCGCCGGGACGGCGGACCACGCCATAAGGAGTCGCGTGAACTCGCCGGCGTCCGGCCGGGCGAGGGCCTCCGCCGGCACCGACGGCCCCGAGACCTCGGCCGACGGGTCGCGATCGGCCACGGCGACCTCGACGATCGCGCGCAGCAATGCGGCCCCGCCGGCGTGCGCCGAGAGCTGGCTCTCCTCGGGCGCCGACCACGCCCACAGCGGGTCGAGGCTCGAGCCGTGCGGGCCGTGCGGCAGGATCACCTGCCAGTCGACGGTGACGTCGCCGACCACCGCGACCTTCTTGTGACTCGCCATCTGACCCGTCCTTTCAGCTCGCCGGCGGAGGGCACCTCCCGTGAGGGCAACTCTACCCCGACGGCGGCGAGAGCGAGCAGGCCCGCGCGGCGGGTCGGCCTGGGCGAGACGAGAGTGCCGCGTCAGGCCGGCGGCGGCGACAGTGGTCGCGTCAGGCCGGCGGCATGGATCGCCGCGTCAGGCCGGCGGCGGCGACAGTGGTCGCGTCAGGCCGGCGGCGGCGACAGCGGCCCGAGATCCCGCAGCACGCACACCGGTGTCTGCTCGTGACCCTGACCGAGCGGGTTGTCGAGCATGAGCCGATGGACGAGGGCACGGTCCGTGCCGGCCGAAGCCCCGAGCACGCGCGCGTCGAGGTCGCTGACGTCGACGACGGCGACGTGGGCGGCGGCGGCGCCCTTGCCGGCGGCAGCGTCGCCGTCGCCGTCGCCCGCGCGGAGCCCGTCGCGCAACACCCGCGCCAGTCGCTCGGCGACCGCGTCGGGCTCGGCCGGGCCGAGCTTGGCGTGCGTGTTGTGCGGCGGCAGCGTGTACGGCGTCGGCCCGTCGATGGCCTCGACGGCCGGGCCGGCGATGGCGTAGAACCAGCCGCGCTTGCGCACGAGGCGCCCGGCCGCGGCGGCGGCGGTCGCGGCGAGGATGCGCGGCGCGCCGGCCTCGTCGATCGCGAGCTGCATCGTCTCGGGGATGCCCAGGCCGATGCCGTGCGGCGTGCGGGTGACGGCCTTGCTCAGCACGCGCGCGAGCCGGCCGGGGTGGATCTCGTCGAGCGCCCACGAGCGCCCCTGGCTCGTGGCGACCGGCTTCTCGGCGATGGCGACGAGGTCGCCAGGCCGCACGTGGGGCAGCACCTGGCGGCGGAAGAGCGCCTCCAGGTCGTCCCCGCGGCCGACGAGGTCCGTCTTCACGGGCAGCCGCGCGTAGACGCGCCCGCGCACGCAGGCGAAGAGGTGCTTCGTCGCGTTCGGTGCGTGCTCGGCGAGGAGCCGCTCGGCGACGTCCCTGCCGGCGCCGTCGACCAACGGAGGCGCCAGCTCGTCGCCGCGCGCGGGGACCGTGCCCCGGGAGGCGGGCCCGCCGGGCACCGGCGCCGACAGCGCCGTCGCCTCGTCGACGCCTTCGAGCCCGGCCGGGCGGTCGCAGAACTCGCGCAGCCACAGCTCGAGGTCGATCGCCCGCCAGAACGACCACGAGCCCTGGGTCTTCCCTTCGCAGAAGCGGCGGAAGGCGTCGACCACCTGCTCGGCGTCCCAGTAGGGCCTCGCCGCGAAGCTCGGCGACTGGCAGACCCCGGTGAGCTGGGCGCGGCGGGCCTTGACCCAGCGCAGGCCGGGGGTCAGGGCCCCCGGCGCCGGGCCGCGGCGCCGGCGCACCTTCTCGGGCAGCGACCCGCGCACTCCCTCGCGGAGGATCCATTGGGTCCAGCCGTCGCGCACCAGGGCGTCGGGCGGCAGCGCGAGAGCGCACTCCACGACCTCGCGGTCGAGGTAGGGCAGGCGCGACTCGATCGAGAAGGCCATCGCACTCCTGTCCGCGCCGCGAAGCAGTGCGGGGAGGCGGTAGGTGAGAAGGTCCTCGAGCAGGCGGCGCTTGAGGTCGTCCCGGCTGCGCGGGTCGCCCGGGTCGGAGACCCGCGCACGGAACCCGGGGCGCAGCGAGCCGGAGATGCTCAGGCGCCTCCGGCCGCGAACGACGTGCCGCCGCACCTCGGGCGCCAGCACGTCGCGCGCCGCGGCGGCCTCGTGACGCAGCGCGGCGCGCCCGCCCTCGCGACGGAGCTGCCACAGGTACGCGACGTGGTGCTCGGCGGCGCCGGCGAGAAGCTCCTCCCCGCCCAGCCCGACGAGCAGCGCGACGACTTCGCCCCGGGCACCGCGCGCGAGACACCAGCGAAGGTACGCGTCGGTCGTCGCCGTAGGCTCGTCCTGGCACCACACGAGGTCGCGCAGCTCGTCGAAGAGCTGCGCCGAGGTCGGCGCCGCGGCCGTGGCGTCGGCGCCCAGGCCCTGGGCGACGCCGTCGATGCACGGACGCTCGCCGCCGGGGTCGCCCTCGGCCACGGCCGAGAAGGCCCTGAGCCGACCGCCGAGCGCGGCGGCCGCGGGTGATCGCTGCTGCAGCAGTTCGGCCGCGAGGGCGGCGACCGCCGCCGAGTCGAGGTCGTCGCCGAGGGCGACGCCGGCCGGCGCCTCGCCGGACAGGCTCCGCTCGACCGCGTCGCGCAGGACGCGGCGGAAGAGAACGGGGTCGGGGCTGCCGTCGGTCGCCGGCCGCGGCTGCCAGTAGGCGGCGGCGGGGAGGCGGCCGGCGACGCCGTCGCCGGCCGCCTCCCCGCCGAGCTCGACGACGACGGTGCTCGCCGCCGGCACCCGGTACACGCCCTCGAAGAAGGTCTCCGGGCGGTGATCGAGCAGGCCGTGCTCGAGGTACTCGAAGACGACCTGCTCGTCGGGGCGCGCGGTCACCGACGGGTCCTGCAGCAGAGCCTTGATCTCGCTGGCGAAGAGCAGGCCCCCCGACGCCGGCGAGCGCGTGTAGTAGAGGGGCTTGACGCCGAGATGGTCGCGGCACAGCACGAGACGGCCGCCCGCGCTCCCGGCGCCGCCCCCGGCCTCGCTGCCGACCGCCGCGGCCTCCGGGCGCGGAAGTCGGCGATCGCGAACGCCCACCTGCCGTTGAAGCGCGCCGCGCAGGCGTCGCCCCACTGCTCGTAGGCGTGGACGATGACCTCGACGCCGGCCTGCGTGGCGAAGACGTGACCCAGCGTCTCGAGCTCGGCGCGCAGCTCACGGTGCTCGTAGCACCTCACCGTCGCAGACGAGCCAGACGGTCTCGTCCTCGTTGGCCAGGGGCTGCCGGCCCTCCGGCCCGTCGACGGCGGCGAGCCGGCGATGACCGAGGCTGACGGCGTCGCGCTCGAGGGCGCCGCCGCCGTCCGGGCCGCGGTGCGCGAGCACCGCGGCCATGCGCGCGAGGAGCGCGTGATCGGGTGGGCCGGCGAAGCCGAAGATGCCGCTCATGGGCGGGTGACTCCCTCGCGTCGTTCACCGTCGCGCGGCCGGCCTCCCGGCCGGCCGCGTCTCTCACCGTATCACAGCACCGTTGCCCACCCTCGGTGGCCGCCGATAGACTCGGGGCGCCCTGCCGATCCGTCCCGGAGGCGCCCATGCCGGCGGTCCGCACCCAGTTTCCGCACGAGGTCGACCTGCGCGAGTACGTGTGGATCCCCCTGTCCGACGGTACGCGTCTCGCCGCCCGCGTCTGGCTGCCGCGGGGCGCCGCGTCGGCCTCGGTCCCCGCCATCCTCGAAGCCCTCCCCTATCGCCTGAGCGACGGCACGGCGGCACGCGACGCGCCCATCCATCGCTACCTCGCCGGGCACGGTTACGCCTGTGTTCGCGTCGACCTGCGCGGCGCCGGCGAGTCGGACGGCCTGCTCACCGACGAGTACGCCCCCCAGGAGCAGCGTGACCTGCTCGAGGTCATCGCCTGGGTCGCCGCCCAGTCGTGGTGCGACGGCAACGTGGGGATGACCGGCATCTCCTGGGGCGGCTTCAACAGCCTGCAGCTCGCCGCCCTGCGGCCGCCGGCGCTCAAGGCGATCATCACCGCCATGTCGACCGACGACCGCTACGCCGACGACGTCCACTACAAGGGCGGCTGCGTGCTCGCCACCGACCTGCTGCACTGGAGCTGCTGCATGCTGAACTGGCAGTGCCAGCCCCCGCACGAGGTCGCGGTCGGCGACCGCTGGCGCGAGCTCTGGGTGCAGCGGCTCGAGCACAACGAGCCCTGGGTCCACCACTGGCTCGCCCACCAGCGCCGCGACGATTACTGGCGGCACGGCTCGGTCTGCGAGGACTACGGCGCCATCGAGGTGCCGGTCTACGCGATCGGCGGCTGGATCGACGGCTACACGAACTCCGTCTTCCGCCTCCTCACGGGGCTCAAAGGGCCGCGCAAGGGGCTCATCGGCCCCTGGCCGCACACCTGGCCCATGCAGTCGGTGCCCACTCCCGAAATCGGGTACCTCCAGGAGGCCCTGCGATGGTGGGACCACTGGCTCAAGGGCATCGACACCGGGATCATGGACGAACCCATGCTGCGCGTGTGGATGGAGGAGTACGTGCCGCCGCAGCCGCTGCTCGAGCACCAGCCCGGACGCTGGGTCGCCGAGGAGGAGTGGCCGTCGCCGCGGATCGCCGCGCACGCCATGCGGCTCGACGTCGACGGCGTGCTGCGGGGAGCCGCGGGCGGCGGTGCGGATGGCGGCGCCCGCGCCGAGAGGAGCGCCGGCGCAGGCATCGACCCGGAGGCCGCGGCGGCCAACGGCGCCGACGCGCGCGGCCGGCTGCGCATCCGCGGCGCGCAGCTCTGCGGCGCCGACGCCGGCGCTTGGTGCGCCGAGATGCAGCCCTCGGACTGGGCGCCCGACCAGCGCGCCGCCGAGGGCCAGTCGCTGGTCTTCACCTCGGCGCCGCTCCCCGCGCGCCTCGAGATCCTCGGCCACCCGGTGCTGTGCCTGCGCTTCGCCAGCGACCGCCCGCTGGCCCTCGTGGCGGCGCGCCTCGCCGACGTCGCCCCCGACGGCGTCTCGCGCGTCGTCGCCCAGCAGGTCTTCAACCTGACGCACGTCGCCGGCCACGCCGAGCCGCAGGCGCTCGAGCCCGGCCGGGAGTACGCGGCGACGGTGCCGCTCGACGCCGTCGCCCACGCCTTCCCCGCCGGCCACCGCCTGCGCCTCGCCCTCTCGCCCACCTACTGGCCGTGGGCCTGGCCGTCGCCCGAGCCCGTGACCCTCGAGGTCTTCGCCGGCGACTCGCGCCTCGAACTGCCGGTGCGGCGGCCGCGCGACGCCGACGCGGAGTTGCCCGCCTTCGGGCCGCCGGAGGTCGCCGCCGGGCTCGGCGAACGCACCGTCGGCGGCGGGCCCGGCGGCCGCACGTACACGCGCGACCTCGCCGACGACAGCCTCACCTGGACGTTCACCTACGTGGACGGCGGCGCCGTCGTGCTGCCCAACGGCTGGGAGACCGAGGAGCGCAACGAGGTGAGCTACGCGATCCGTGAGGGCGACCCCCTCAGCGCCGGCGTCTCCGTGACCGTCGAGTCGGTGCTGAGCCGCGGCGCCCAGGGGAGGTTCCACATCGTCGCCCATGGGGAGATGACCTGCGACGCGGAGCGTTTCCACGTCAGGGACAGCGTCTCGGTGCGCGAGGGCGGCGTCGTGGCAGTCGTGTCGGCCGGCGAGTCCGCCGCGCCCCCGGCAGCCGACGGCGAAGGCCCCGGCGGACCGCCGGCTTCGACCGCCGCGCGAGCCGGCGGCGCACGAGCCGACGGTGAGCGCGAGGTGTTCGCACGCACGTGGGAGCGCAGCTTCCCCCGCGATATGGTCTGAGAACGAGAGTTGACGGCGTCCGGCGGGGAGACCAGGGCCACGCCTGGCGGCGAGACTTGGGCCCCGCCTGGCGGCGAGAGGAGGACGGCATGTACATCGGCGCCCACGTGAAGGCCTCGGGAGGGGTCTGGAAGGCGATCGAGAACGGCGTCGAGCTGGGCTGCGAGGCCGTGCAGTTCTTCGCCGGGAGCCCGCGCACCTGGGCGCCGATGGTCTACAAGGAGAAGGACGCGGCGCGCTTTCGCGAGGCGCGCGCCGCGTCCCCGATCCGCTACGCCGTCATCCACACGATCTACCTGATCAACCTGGCGACGACCAACGAGGAGTTCTACGAGAAGTCGGTCGCCGCCCTCGTCGGCGCCGCGCGCTCGGCCGAGCAGCTCGGCGCCGACGCGATCGTCACCCACATCGGCTCACACCAGGGAGCCGGCTTCGAGGCCGGCCTCGCGCGCGTGCAGCACGCCCTCGGCGAGGTGCTCGAAGAGGTCGGGGACTCCGCGGTGCGCGTGCTGCTCGAGGACACGGCCGGCGCCGGCGGCACGATGGGGGTGAACTTCGACGAACTTGGGGCGATGATCGACTCGGTCGGCGGCGACCCGCGCGTCGGGCTCTGCCTCGACACCTGCCACCTCTTCGCCGCCGGCTTCGACCTGCGCACCCGCGAGGGCATCGACCGGGCGCTCGAGGCGCTCGACGCGGCCTGCGGCCTCGAGCGCCTCGAGCTCCTCCACGTCAACGACTCGAAGACGCCGCTGGGCTCGAACCGCGACCGGCACGCCAACATCGGCGAGGGGGAGCTTGGTGTCGACGCCTTCCGCGAGATCGTGAACCATCCGGCCTTCGCCGGGCTGCCGGGCATCCTTGAGGTGCCCGGCTTCGACGGCGAAGGCCCCGACCTGCGCAGCGTCGAGCTGCTGCGCGGCCTGCGGATCGACGAGTGACCGACGACCGCCGCACGGTGGTCGTCGCCCAGACCACCGACCACGCCCTCGCCCACATCTGGCGCACGGCGCTGGAGGCTGAGGGGATCCCGGCGATCGTCTCCGGCGAGTTCCTCGGTCGCCTCTACGCCGGCATACCGCAGGTCGCGGCGGTCACGGTGACCGTCTTCGAGGCGGACGCGGAGCGCGCGGCCGCCCTGCTCGCCGCCGACGCCGACGATCGAGCCGCGGAGGACGAGTCGTCGGCCGACGGCGATCAGGCCGAGAATGACCGGTCGTCGGCAGGCGGCGATCAGGCCGTGAGTGACCGGTCGTCGGCCGACGGCGATGGGCCGGGCGAGAGCGACCGTCGCGCGCGCTGAGCCGCCGACCACATCGCGTGCCTGCGTTCGGCCGGTGTCGGGGCCCCCTCGACGCCCCGCCCCGGTGCCCCGTCGGGTGCCGGGTATACTCGGGGTGCGCCACACGGCGCCACCGCCACTCCGGACTGCGAGGTGACGCGATGGATCTGGTCCCAGTGACGAGCGTGAACGACACCGGCCTCGCCAACGTCATCGTCGGCGTCCTCGAGCAGGCCGGCATCGAGGCGGTGGTCAGCGGCAGCGGGCGCGAGGACGCCCTGCCGACGCCGTCGGTCTCGCCTTTCCGCGTGCTGGTGCGCGAGGCCGATGCCGGCCGCGCACGCGACGTCCTCGCCCAGTACGAGACCATGCCTGAAGAAGAGGACGAGGACGTCTAGCCTGCGTGCTATCATTTGCCCTTCGGACAGGCCCTCCCCAGCCCTTTCGGGCTGCCCGGCGTGAGGAGTGATGACGGTTGGGACTCTTCGGACGCGGCAAGCGCGACACCTCCGGCTCCGTCTGCGCGGAGTGCGGCCGGTCGCTGCTCGCCGGTGAGCTGACGCATCGCATCGTCGACGACGACGGCAACGAGCGCCTGATCTGCTCGCTCTGCGGCCAGCCGTCGGGGGAGAAGGGCGAGGCGCACGTCTTCACGGGCTCCGCGCCCGAGACCGGCGACAAGGACCGCAGCGACAGCGACAAGTTCTGGCGCGCGCTCAAGGAGAAGGACGCGCAGATCGAGCACCTCGAGGCCCGCCTCGCACGCAGTGAGGCCGAGCGGCAGGAGCTCGCGGGTCAGCTCGCCCTCCTGCGAGTGCAGGCGGAGGGGGCGGTCCCGTCCTCGCCCGAGGGCGCGGCCCTCGTCGCCGACGACGAGGTCACCGGCGAGCACGCGCCCGCTGCCGAGGCGCCCGACGACGCGGCGACGCGCACCGAGGCCTCGCCGGCCGAGGCGTCCGCAGACGAGGCGCCGCCGGCGGTGGCGTCCCCCGACGAGGCGTCGCGCGGCGAACCGCCGTACGACGAAGCACCCCACGACGACGCGACCGAGCCCCGCGACGACGAGCAGCCGATCGAGCCGGGCCTCGCAGCCGAGGGTCGCGAGCCGGCGTCGGGCGAGGACACGGCCTCCATGCCGGCCCTCGACGAGGCCGCCGCGGTGGCGCACGACAGCGAAGCCGATGAGAGCACGTTCGTCCCCGGCGACGAGCCCGACGAGGGCGTGTCGTCGCTCACGCTCCTCCAGCGCGGCGTCGACATCCTCAACGTCAGCCCGGTGCCGAAGAAGGTGGCCGACACGAGCGCCGACCTCGGCGTCCCGCAGGTGCACGTGGGCTTCGACGGGCAGACGGCCGCCGTGACCTTCCTCTGGTCGCTCGGCTGGTACCGCTTCGCGGTCGACATCGCGGGTGCCGGCAGCGTGCGCCTCGCCGAGCGCGGCTACGAAGACCGCCCCGACCTGCAGCCCAACGCCAGCGTGCGGCCCGACGGCACGGTCCAGCTCGCCCCCGCGCAGCTCAGCCGGGCGGCGCGCGACCGCGAGCCGGCGGCGCCCCCCGAAGAAGAGGCGCCGTCGGGGCCACGCACGCCGCGCGACGCGGCCGAGCGGCCGCCCGAGATCGTCTCGCAGTCGCTGCTCGGGCAGCGCACCGATGACGAGAAGCCCTCCTGGGAGCAGACACAGGCGCGCGACTTCAACTGGTGAGCGCACCACACTGAGACGACGGCGGGGGCCGGCGCCACAGGCGCCGGCCCCCGCCGTCGTCTCGTCCCGGCGCCTCGCGGCGCCCGCTCTCAGAACTCCATGCCGTCCAGCGACATGCCGCCGAACATGGCCTCCATCAGCTTCTCGAGCGGCTGCGCGTCCTTCGGCGCCTCCACCTCGACCGGCTCGTTGAAGCCGTCGAGCTCGACCAGCATGGTGAAGTCCATCGCCGTCATGCCCTCGGCGTCATCGAGGCCGGTCATGTCGAAGGCGGCCTTGGCGTCGACCTTGCGCAGGTAGAACGTCTCGACCTCGTACCAGGTGTCGACGCTCACGTCCTCGAGCGCCTTCTGCAGCTGCTTGAGCTCCTTCTCGCTCTGCGCCCTGGTGCCCTGCAGCTGCTGCGCGGCGTCGGCGCCGAGCTTCTCGGCCAGCTGCGGGTCGTCGAGCGCCTTCATGAGGCTCTCGGCGAACTTCGCCGCGTCGGCCGTGCCCTTCACGTGGTAGACCTGCGTGCCGGCGAGGTCCTCGGTGCCGACGAGCTCCCACGTCAGGTCCCACTCGTTCGGGTCGAGCCCGACGTCCTTGAGCTGCTCGGTCGGCAGGGCCCCCTCGGAGAGCTGCCCGGTCGCGTTCTTCGAGTCCTCAGCCGGGACCTTGTACCACTGATCCTCGTAGGCGACCCAGGCCTGGTCGTCCAACGCCCGCATCTCCATCTTGATGTTCTGGCCCATGAGGCCGAAGGTCATCGACAGGTCGGCGGCGACGGGGTCGTCGCTGCTCGCGCCGCTCGCCTTCACCGTTATCGGGGACTGCATGAGCGCCTGTGCCTGCGGGTCGCTGGCCTCGCTCGGGTCGCCTTCGACCTTGAGCGACAGGTCGACGTTGAACGACGCGCTCGTGATGTCCTGCATGGCCTGTTCGCTCTGGGCGACGATCTCCTCCGCCGTCAGCTCGGCGACCTGCGGCGCTTCGGCCGCCGGCTCTTCGCTGTCCCCGCCGCACCCGGCCGCGAAGCCGAGGACGGCGGCCAGCGCCAGGAGCGCCACCAGTAAGGTCGTGAGTCTCGTGCGGTACATCGTCTCTCCTCCCTCTCTCAGGGGTAGCTGCGCGTTCGTGAGCCGCCGGCGGGCGGCCAGATGTCTGTATCGTCCCCGGTTCGCGCACACTTGAGCCGTCGCCGCAGGCACCACGGACCTCTTCGGCAGGGACGCGCCGGCGCCTGCCGGCACGGGCGGGCGACCGCGCGGGCGCCGGCCCGCCGTCAGGCCCGGCGGCGAGGCGAGACGACGACCGCGCGGAAGGGCTCGTTGCCCTCGGACACGGTCTCGACGCGCGGGTGGTCCTTCAGGTACAGGTGGATGACCTTGCGCTCGGCGGCCGACATCGGCTTCAGCGTCACGGCCGCGTTGTCGCGCGCGACACGCGTCGCGGTGCGTTCGGCGAGCGCCCTGAGGATGCTCTCGCGGCGCACGCGGTAACCCTCGGCGTCGACGACGACCTGCCTCCGCTGGCGACGGTCGCCGTTGACCACGATGGCGGCGATGTACTGCAACGCGTCGATGGTCGAGCCGTGCCGGCCGATCAGCAGGCCGAGGTCGTCGCCGCTGATGTCGGCGCGCACGCCGTCGGGCGTCTCCGCGGCCTCGACCCCAGCGTCGATGCCCATCAAGTCGAGCGTCTGCTCGAGGAAGCCCCGCAGCCGCTCGGCGGCCTCGGCGCCATCGTCGTCGCCTCCGGCGGGAGCCGGCGCGGAGGCCGACGAGGGCCGCAGGCGAGCCTCCACCTGCGCCTGGCTCTTGCCGCGCCCGAAGAAACCGCCGCGGCTGCCCTCTTCGAGGGTGATGAACTCGACGTCGGACTCGTCGAAGGAGGGCACCACCTTGCGGAGCTGGGCGATCGCCGTGCGGCGCGCCTCTTCGACCGTCGACGCCGCGGCCACGGTCGCGAAATCGGTCTCGTCGTCCTCGGTCTCGTCGTCCTCGGTCTCGTCGTCCTCGACCGCTTCGTCGGGGAGATAGTCTTCGTCCACGCGACCCTCCGCCTCGAGCGCCGGTCAGCTGCCTTGCGGCTCGCCGCCGCTCGGTTGCACGCTCCTGGCGGGGGTGCCCGTGCCGCCGGGTGTTCTCGTACCCCCGCCCTGGCCAGCGCCGGACTGCTGCTTGCCTCCGCCCTTGGTCTGCTGGCTGCCCTTGGTCTGCTGGCTGCCCTTGGTCTGCTGGCTCGCCCTTCGTCTGCTGGCGCCCTTCGTCTGCTGGCCGCCCTTCGTCTGCTGGCCGCCCTTCGCGGGCCGGCCGCCCTTGGCCGGCTGCCCGCCCTTGCGCGTGGCGCCCTTGCCGCCAGGCTTGCCCGCCGCGGTCTTGCCGCCCGACGGCCTTGCCGGCCGACTTCGACTCCAGCGCCTCCTCGCGCTGGCGGGTGCGCTCGTCTTGCGCCGCCATCATCGACTCCATGAAGCGGCTGCGCTTCGCCGGCTTGCCGGAGGGCTTCGCCGTGACCGGCGCAAGCCGGCGGATGATGAGCTGCTGACCGATCGTCCACAGGTTGGTGGTGATCCAGTAGAGGAAGAGGCCGGCGGGGAAGTTGAGCAGGACGATGACGAAGATGAAGGGCATCGCCCGCATCATCCACTTCTGCCGCGGGTCCGACATCGTCGTCAGGGTGAGCTCGGTCGAGATGAGCTGCGTGATCACGTAGATGACGAGCAGGAAGGTGTTCGGCGCGCCGAGGCTGTCGATCCAGAGGAAGCTCGCGGTACTGATCTCCTCGGTGCCCCGGATGGCGTAGTAGAGGCTGATGAACACCGGCATCTGCAGGAGCAAGGGCAGGCACGAGGCGAACGGGTTGACGTGATACTCCTGGTAGAGCTTCATCGTCTCCGACTGGAGCTTCGCCCGGTCGTCCTTGTACTTCTTCTGCAGCTCCTTGATCTTGGGCTGCACGACCTGCATCGACTGCGCGCTGCGGTACTGCTTCCAGGTCAGAGGGAACAGGATGAGCCGGACGATGATCGTCAAGATGATGATCGAGAGCCCCCAGGCGACGTCTGCGAGCGTCAGGGGCAGCATGTCGTGGATGCTCACCAAGGCCCAATGGAGCAGGTCGACGAGCTGACTGATGATCGGTATGGAGCTCAAGGCGTCACTCCGTCATGGAGGGGGCCGTCAGTCATGGCGCGGCGGCACCGGGTCGAGGCCGCCGTCGTTGAACGGGTTGCAGCGCAGCACGCGCCAGGCGGCCAGGCCGCTGCCGCGCAGCGCGCCGTGCACGCGCATGGCCTCGATGGCGTAGCTCGAACAACTCGGGTAGAAGCGGCAGCGCGGGCCGACGAGAGGCGAGATCACGACCTGGTAGACGCGCACCAGGGCGATGAGGACCTTGCTCACGACGACGGCTCCGCGGGCGGCCGCGCGAGGAGGCCGGCGCGCTCGAGCAGGTCGCCGACGGCCGCGGTCACGAGCCCCTTCTCGCCCTCCTGCTGGCGGGCGACGAGCTCGAGCACCTGCGGGCGCGCGATGAAGACCACGTCGTACTCCCTTGACACATGCGGCTCATGGACGGCGAAGGCCTCGCGCAACAACCGCTTGACGCGGTTGCGCACGACGGCGCCGCCCAGCTTCTTCGACACGGACAACCCCAGCCGCGGACCTTCGGCCGGCGCGCCCTCGGCGCGCTTGAAGGCGTACAGCACAAGGTGCCGTGAGGCCGTCGAGCTCCCTTGCCGGTAGATGCGCTGGAAGTCGGAGGAGCGCGACAGGCGCGAGCGCTTGACGTTCATCGGCCGGGCTCAGGCCGAGAGACGCTTGCGCCCCTTCTGCCGCCGCCGCTTGATGACCGACCGACCCGCCCGCGTGCTCATGCGCTGCCGGAACCCGTGGGTCTTCTTGCGCTTGCGGGTGTTCGGCTGATACGTCCTCTTCACGACTGCCTCGCTCGTTTGCCACTCTGCAGAACGACGAGTATAGCGGCGTCGCCGAGCGTGGGTCAACGCGACCCGCGCGCACGCCTCACTAAGCCCATGGCCGCCTTGTGCCGACATAGGGGAGAGACGGCCAGCGGACCGTGGTGAGGATGCTGCTCGAAGGACAGATCAGGCGCTTCAATCTGGCGGGGATCCTGCAATACCTGGCGCAGGTCGGCTGCACCGGGGTGCTCGAGGTGCGCGACTTCGAGGAGTACGGCTTCATCTACCTCGTCAAGGGCAGGGTCGAGGGCATCTCGCTGCCGATCACCGACGAGAAGCTGGGCAGCCGTCTGGTACGGGCCGGCTGCCTCTCCGAACAGCAGCTCGCCGAAGCGCTCATGGAGGACGCCGGCTTCTCCCACGACCAGCGCCGCGCGAAGCCCCTGGGGCAGCGGCTGATCGAGCGCGGCGTGACGAACGAGGCGACCATCCGCGGCATCATGGCCAAGCAGACCATGGACCAGGTCTTCGAGCTCGCCCACTGGCGCCACGGCGTCTTCCTCTACGACGAGCCCGAGGTCATGCCCCACTTCCAGGTGGCGATCCAGGGCAACGTGCAGGAGTTGCTGCTCGACGCCTACCGGCGCATCGACGAGGGCGAGCGGGCGCGCAAGGCCGCCGCCGCCGTCGAGGAGGTCTGCTACGCCTGCCCCCTGACCGGCGAGTGCAGCGACAAGATCCGCGCCCGCTACCTCAAGAGGGACGTCTGCCTGTGGCGCGAGATGGGCGCCGTGCTCGACGACAGCTACGAGCGCCTCAAGGACGCGCGTCAGCTCTACCGCTCCAAAGAGGACGACGAGGGGAAGATCCTCGACGCCTCGCTCGACGCCGACTGACCGCGGCGCCCGCCGCGCTCACCTGGACTTCACCGCCGGATCATCCGACCACTCGCCCTGACCCCACCACCAGACCACCGCGCGTCAGGGGCCGGAGGCTCGGCTCAGCGCCCGAGCCGCCGCAGGGCGAGCTGGCCGCAGGCGGCCTCGATCTCGCCGCCCGGCGAGCGGCGCACGGTGCACTTGACTCCGGTGGCGGCGAAGCGCCGCCGCAGGCTCTCCACCTCGTCCCGCGCCGGCGCCCTGAAACCGCCGCCGGCCTCGTTGAAGGGGATGAGGTTGAGGTGGTAGAGGGGTCGCCGCAGTCGTGAGGCGGCGGCGGCGACCTGCTCGTCCCCGTCGTTGACCCCGGGCAGCACGACCCACTCGAAGAAGAGCTTGCGCCGGGTCGCGCGCACGTGACGTGCGCAAGCGGCGAAGACGGCGTCGAGCCCGTAACGCCGGTTCAGGGGCACGAGGCGGTCGCGGAGGTCATCGGTCGCCGCGTGGAGGCTGACCGCGAGGTTGACCTGCGGCGCCTCGCGGCGCAGTCGCTCGATGCCGGGCACCACGCCGACGGTCGAGATCGAGAGGGCACGGGCGGCGAGCGCGAAGCCCTCGGGGTCGTTGAGCAGGCTGCAGGCGCGCAGGGTCTCGTCGGGGTTGAGGAGCGGCTCGCCCATGCCCATGAACACCACGTTGGTGACGCGCCGGCCCTCGGGGTGCAGCAGCCGGGCCCAGTGGAGCACCTGGTCCATCATCTCTTCGGCCGTCAGCTGGCGCGTGAAGCCCAGCCGCCCGGACGAGCAGAACGGGCACCCGACCGCACACCCCACCTGCGAGGACACACAGACGGTGGCCCGCCGCGGGTAGCGCAGCAGGACGGCCTCGACGCCGTGTCCGTCCCCTGTGGCGAAGAGCGTCTTCTCGGTGTCGCCCGCCGGAGAGCGCCAGTCCTCGACCGGCTCGAGCGCGCGCGGCGTCAGGCGCGCGGCGAGAGAGGCACGCAGGGCGCGCGGCAGGACCGTCATCTCCTCGAAGTCGACGGCGAGTCCCTGCGTGAGCGCCTGATAGATCTGCCGCGCGCGGTACGGCGCCGCACCGAGCTCGGCGATGGCGGTCTCGATCTCGGCGCGCGCGATCACGGGCGCGATTGTACCGCGCCGGCAGGGAATAGTGAGCGTGGCACGAAGCTAGCTGGACGGAGGCCGAGACGGAGGTCGAGGGCGACACATGGACTCGCTGCCCATCATCATCGCAGTCGCGGCCGCGGCGGCGGTCGTCGTGCTGGTGCTCGTTGTCGTCCTCGTCTCGCGCCGCCGCAAGGCGGGAGCGGCCGACGACCAGGCCGCGGGCTCGTTCCTCGGCTCGCGACCCCAGGACACGTTCGCCGGACTCGGCGAGCCTGAGACCCCAGCCGAGACCGCCGACGACGAGTTCCGCCTCGACTGGGGGCACACCGGCGAGGGCGTCGCGGCCACGAACGCACCTGTGGCGCCGCCGGGCGAAGGCACGGCAGCGCAGGAGAACGAGCCGGTGGGCCCGGACGAGAATGAAGCGCCGGCTGCGGATGACGGCGAGCCGGCAAGCCCGGACGAGAGCGAGCCGTCCGCCGCGGACGAGAGCGAGCCGTCCGCCGCGGACGAGGGCGAGCCGTCGGGCCCGACGGCAGACGAAGCCGCCGCCAGGGGAGCCGATGAGCCGACCGGCGACGCCGGGCAGGATGTGTCGGCGACTGCCGCAGGCTCACCGGCGGCGGCGGCCGAGCACGACGCGGTCGCCGACGCCGAGGGTCAGATGCCGACGCCGCCGGTGGGGCACGAAGCGGTCGCCGACGTCGAGGCCGCGCCGGAGGCGCCGGGCGAACCGCCGACAGCGCCGCGCGCCCGCCGCATGGTCCCCCTCTCCAACATCATCGTCACCACGAGCCGGAAGATGGTCGACCTCGACGATCCCGAGGTGCGCCGCATGCTCACCGAGCTGGTGCGCTACGAGATCGACCAGGCGTCCGAGTTCTCCGCCGCGGGCCAGACGGTCGACGCGATCCTGCAGCTGACCGAGGCCGAGAAGGTCAGCCGCACACTCGGTATGGACGAGACGGCGGCGCGCATCAAGACGATGATGCGCGAGCTGCAGGACTGACGCCGAGCGGCCGCCGCGGCGGCGCCGATCCGTCAGACCCTGGAGCGGCGCCGGTACTCTGCCGCGCAGCCCCACCGAGCCCGGTGCCGCTAGTTCGTCAGACCCTGGAGCGGCGCCGGTACTCTGCCGCGCAGCCCCACCGAGCCCGGTGCCGCTAGTTCGTCAGGCTCTGAAGTGGGGCCGGTATGCGCCCGCCGCGGCTCACGAAGGCGTCGTTGCCGGCCGCGCTGACCGGCATCACCGGGGCTTCGCCGAAGAGGCCACCGAGCTTCACCCACTCACCCACCTTCTTGCCGTACGCGGGGATGAGCCGGGCGCCCGTCGTCTTCGAGTTGATCATGCCGATCGCCATGACGTCGGCGATCATGCCCGCAAGGGAGTTGCGGCCGATGTCGCCCGGCACGACGATCATGTCGAGCCCGAGCGAGCACACGGCGGTCATCGCCTCGAGCTTCTCGATGGTGAGCGCCCCGCTCGCGGCGGCACGGGCCATCGCCGCGTCCTCGCTCACGGGGATGAACGCGCCCGAGAGCCCGCCCGTCGACGACGTCGCCATCGTCCCGCCCTTCTTGACGGCGTCGTTCAGCATGGCGAGCGCCGCCGTCGTGCCGGGCGCGCCCGGCTGCTCGAGCCCCATGGCCTGGAGGATCTCGGCGATCGAGTCGCCGACCGCCGGGGTCGGCGCCAGCGAGAGGTCGATGATGCCCATCTGCGCGTCGAGCATCTGCGACGCCTCGCGGGCGACCAACTCGCCGACACGAGTGATCTTGAACGTCGTGCGCTTGATCAGGTCGGCGAGCTCGATCAGCGAGGCGTCCGGGTGGTTCGCGACCATGGTGCGGACGACCCCCGGCCCCGAGATCGCCACATTGATGCTGACCTCGGGCTCACCGCTGCCGTGCAGGGCGCCGGCCATGAACGGGTTGTCCTCAGGCACGTTGCAGAACACGACGAGCTTCGCGCAGCCGATCGAGTCGTGCGCCGCCGTCCGCTTGGAGAGGGCGAGCACGACGTCGGCCATGCGCACGACGGCGTCCATGTTGATGCCGGCGCGGGTGGAGGCGACGTTCACCGACGAGCACACGCGGCCGGTGCCGCCGATCGCCTCGGGGATCGCCTCGATCAGGGCCGCGTCGCTCTTCGTGAAGCCCTTCTGCACGAGGGCGCTGAAGCCGCCGATGAAGTCGATGCCCACCTCCTCGGCGGCGGCGTCGAGCGCCTGCGCGACTTCGACGAGGTCGGCGGGGTCGTCGCTGCCGACGACCTCGGCGATCGGGGTCAGCGAGACCCGGCGGTTGACGATGGGGATGCCGTACTTCTCCTGCAGCTCGTGGGCGACGTCGACCAGGCGGCCGGCGCGGCGCACGACCTTGGCGTGGATGCGCTCGGCCGTACGGCGCGCCTCGCGCTCGGCGCAGTCGTCGAGTGAGATCCCCATCGTGATGGCGCGCACGTCGAGGTTCTCCGAGCGGATCATGCTGACGGTCTCGAGGATCTCCTCGGCGGTGATGAAGACCACGCGGTCGCCCCTCAGACGCGGTGCATGAAGCGGAAGATGTTCTCGTGCTGCACGTGGATCTGCAGACCGATGCGCTCACCCGTCGCGTCGAGCGCCTCCTTGAGCTGCGCCATCGTCGTCTCGCCCTGGTCGAACGAGACGAACATGATCATCGTGAACATGCCGTTGGCGACGGTCTGGCTCACGTCGTCGATATTGGCGTCCTGCTCGGCGATGGTCGTGGCGACCTGGGCCAGCAACCCGTGGCTGTCGGGACCCAGGGCGGTGACGATGACCGTGGTCCGCATGCGAGGCTCCAGTCGAGGAAACGGGGGCGAAGTATACTATAGGCGACTCGCGATCACGCTCGTTCCCGGCCCTCGACCCGCCACCCGCCTCCAGGACACACTTGACGCCTGCGACCTACTCAGACCCGATGGCTGCCGCCGACGCTGGGGGGGCTCCCGCCCCCGATGCAGAGCCGGCTGCCGCTTGTCCTGCGGCTCCGGCGGACGCGCCGACCGGGGAGGCCGCGCGACCGTCGTGGCTCGCCCGGCTCGACGAC
The DNA here is from genome assembly GCA_963814545.1 of uncultured Thermoleophilia bacterium. GTDB lineage: Bacteria > Actinomycetota > Thermoleophilia > UBA2241 > UBA2241 > UBA2241. Next base: position 57,062 of record CAWFDC010000011.1, read on the forward strand.
GCCGACCGCCGCGTCTCGCGGCGCGTCGCCGTCGCCTGGCCGCACCCCTCCTGGTTCACGCGACCCCTCGGGCTCCTCTCGCGCTCGGCGAACCACGGCATCCTCTGGTACGGCCTCAGCCTGCTGCCGTGGCTGGCGGGCCACGCGCGGCCTCTCGCCGCCTACCTCTACGTCGCCGTGCCGGTCACCCTCGTCGAGGTCCTCGGCTTCGGCATCAAGAGCGTCGTCCGCCGGCGGCGGCCGACCGTGGCCGACCCCGGCCTGCCGGAGCAGATCCGCCGGCCGATCACGCCGTCGTTCCCCTCCTCGCACGCCAGCATGGCCGTCGTCGGCACAATGACGATGGGCGCCATGTACCCGGCCTGGGTGCCGGCGCTCCTCGTCCTGACCGCGGTGCTGTGCTTCAGCCGCGTCTACCTCGGCGTGCACTATCTCGGCGACGTCGCCGGCGGTCTCGTCTGGGGGCTCGTCTTCGGCATCGCCACCCTGTGGCTCGTCGGGCCGCCGCTGTGAGCCGGCGCGCCCGCACCACGCCGCACGATGGCCGCCCTCGGCGGCACGCCGTTCTCACGGCCCTGGCGCTGCTCGCACTGAGTCTGCTCGCCGCGCTCGGCACCGGCGGCTGCAGCCAGCCCTCGTACGACTCGCGCGCCTCTCAGGACGTGGCGGCCTCCGACCACGGCCTCCTCGCCGCGACCGAGGTCGTCCAGTTCGCGCGCCGCGCCGGCCCGCGTCCGACGGGGAGCTGGGGCGACATCGAGGCGCGGGCCTTCGTCACCCTCGCCTTCCAGCAGCTCGGCTACCCGACGCGCGCGCAGGAGTTCCTCGTCGGCGACCCCGGTGACCACCTGCTCTCGGCCAACATCGTCGTCACGAAGGAGGGGACCTCGGGCACGACGCTCGTCGTCGGGGCGCACTACGACACCCTGCCGGGGTCGCAGGGCGCCACGGACAACGCCACCGGCATCGGCCTGCTGCTCGAGATGGCCGGCCGGCTGCGCGAGGTGGAGACGCCGAGCACGATCGTCTTCGTCGCCTTCGGCGCCCACTGGCAGCAGGCAGCCGGGGCGTCGTTCTTCGTCGAGCGCCTCGAGGACTTCGAGCGCGACGCCCTGCTCGGCATGATCGACCTCGACGCGGTGGCCGGCGGCGCCGGACTCGTCGCCTACGGCCCCGAGGGCGACCCGACGTGGATGAGGAGCGCGCTCGCGATCGCCGCCGAGCGCAGTGATGTGACGCTGACCGAGGCCGTCGCCGCGGCCGGCGGCGAGCACGGCGCCTTCGCCGCGGCCGGGATCCCGTACGCCGGGCTCGTGAGCGCCGACACCGTGACGGATGGCCGGGTGGACGCGGAGCAGCCCACCGCCATCGCCGGCACCCCCCGCGACACCGTGCGCCGCCTGCTCGCCGGCGACACCGGGCTGCTCGAGCGGCAGCTCGGCGACGCCGCGCGCCTGCTCGAGGAACTGCTGACCAGCGCTCTGGAGCCGCCGACATGAGACTCGGGATCGTCGGGCTGCCGAACGTGGGCAAGACCACGCTCTTCAACGCCCTGACCCACGGCCACGCTGCCGCGACCGCCTACGCGTACACATCGGCCGAGTCGAACCGCGGCGTCGTCAGCGTGCCGGACGACCGGCTCGACCGGCTCGACGAGGTCCTGCAGACCCCCAAGAAGGTGTACGCGACGATCGACGTCGTCGACATCCCCGGCCTCGCCGAGGGCGCTTCGCAGGGCGAGGGTCTCGGGGCGCGCTTCGTCGCCGACATCCGCGGCGTCGACGCCGTCGCCCACGTCGTGCGCTGCTACCAGCACCCCGAGATCGCCGGCGCCGACGGCGCCGTCGACCCCCGCGCCGACGTCGAGCTGGTCGAGACCGAGCTCGTGCTCAGCGACCTCGAGCTGGTCGAACGGCGCATGGAGAAGACGGTCAAGGCCGCACGCAGCGGGGACAAAGCGGCCCAGAGGGAGCTGACGACACTGGAAGGGCTCGCCGCCGCCCTGCGCGACGGCACCCGGGCGCGCGGCGTCGCCCGCGGGCGCGAGGACGAGGCGCTCTACCGCGAGCTCGCCCTGGTGAGCGACCGCCCCGCGCTCTTCGTGCTCAACATCGACGACGAGGCGACGCCCGGCGAAGCCGCGGAGGAGCACGCCGCCTTCGTCGCCTGGGCGCGGGAGCGCGGCGACGACGTGGTCGCCGTCGCCGCGCGGCTCGAGGCCGAGCTCGCCGACCTCGACGCCGACGAGGCCGACGCCTTCCGCGCCGAGCTCGGCGTCGCCGCCGGCGCCGTCGAGGTCGTACTGCGCGCGGCCTATGACGTCCTCGGGTACCTGACCTTCTTCACCGGCGACTTCAAGTCGAGCGAGTCGCGTGCCTGGCAGCTGCCGCAGGGCTCGACGGCGCGGCAGGCCGCCGGCCGCATCCACTCCGACATCGAGCGCGGCTTCGTGCGCGCCCAGGTCGTGCCGATCGACGACCTCCTGGCCTGCGGCTCGTTCGCCGCCGCGCGCGAGAAGGCCCTGCTGCGCACCGAGGGCAAGGACTACGTCGTCCGCGACGGCGACGTGATCCACTTCATGCACACGGCCTGAGCGCGAAGGCGCCGCGCAGCAGCGACCCGCCGCCGTGCGCTGCGGCCGGGGCGCGACGCGCCGGTCCGTGGACTGAGGTGGAACGAGCGAGGGGCGGCCGGTGGCAGAGCCACCGGCCGCCCCTCGCGGACCTTCGTATGGAGCCTCGGTCAGGCGCTCTTCACCTTCGTCCACGCCATCTGATAGGCGGCGGCGAACTCGCCGAGGTCCTCGATCTCCTCCGACCGCGCCATGTCCTCGTCGGTCGGGGTGAGGATGAGGGCGAACGGGTCGGTGAAGTCACGCGACGCCGGCACCGCCGACAGGTACCACACCCAGCTCGCGTTCTGGCCGGCGATCTCGGGGTCGAGCAGGTAGTTCATGAACAGGTGGCCGCCGTACCGGCTGGCCGCCGAGGTGGGCATCGACATGGCGTCGGTCCAGCGGACGAAGCCCTCGGACGGCAGCACCCAGTCGACCATGTCCTGGTAGTCCTCGCCGCCCAGCGCGTCGATGGCCATGAGCACGTCGCCGTCCCAGCACATGACGTAGGGGATGCCCTGGACGATGGCGCGCTTCATGTTGACCGAGTCGTAGGTGCTCACGAGCGGCTTCTGCGCGATGAGCTTCTCGGTCGCCTGGTCGAGCTCGGCCTGGTCCTTCGTGTTGACCGAGAAGCCCAGCGACTTGAGGCCCATGCCGAGACACTCGCGCTCGTCGTCGAGCAGCTGCATCTTGCCGCCGTTGGCCTCGTCGAAGAGCGGCGTCCAGTCGGTCGGCGTGGGCGACACCTTGTCGGTGCGGATCGCGTAGCCCGTGGTGCCGTAGAAGTACGGGACGCTGTACTTCATGCCGCCCTGATCGGCGGGATCGTCGAACGCCGGCGCCTTGAGCGTCTCGCCGACGCCGGCGAAGTTGGGGATGAAGCCCTCGATGTCGAGCGGCTGCAGGAGCTCGCTCATGATCATGATCTGGCACATGTAATCGGACGGCACGATGATGTCGTAGCCGGTCGACCCGGCGCGCAGCTTGGCGAGCAGCTCCTCGTTGCTCGCGAAGTAGGTCTCGTTGACCTTGATCCCGGTCTCCGCCTTGAACTGCTTGCGGATGTCCGGGTCCATGTAGTCGGTCCAGTTGTAGACCGTGATCTCCTCCGGCATGGTCTCGTCCATGACCGGCATCTCGACCTGCGGCGCTTCGGGCTCGGCATCCTCGTCGCCGCAGGCACCGACAAGGGCGCCCACGGTACCGGCCGAGAGACCGAGGATCAGCGCCCGCTCGACGAACTGGCGCCGCGTGATGCCGCCCCGCTTGGCCTCCTTGCAGAGACCGACGAGCTCCTTCTGCTTCTGATTGACGATGTCCCGTTCTTCCATAGCCTCCCCCTCACACATGATGACCCGCGCTCACCCGGACTCGCGCGACCTCCCCCCACGACACGGCGCGCACGACCCACGTGCAGGTCCTGTGGGGAGAAAAATTACGCAAACTGGCTGGGAATGCAAGTGTGTCGTGCGAATAGCGCGCGCATCTTCACACAATTTCACGTAGTCGCGGGTCCTCGCGGGGAGACCAGAGGCGCCGCGCGGGCGCCGGGTGGGAGCCGAGCGCAAGCCGCGCGGGCGGTGCGGGGATGGCTCGGATACGCCCCTCCAACACCGCGGCCGGGGACTTCGTGTCGACTCGATTGACTCCGGCCGACGGCGCGCGTTCAATGGCGCTGCCGCGAGCGGCGCCGGGCGACCCGACGGCGCACAGGGAGCCTACGGGAGAGGACAGGCATGCCCCACGCCACGCTGAGAGTCTGGGACGACGAGCACTGCGCACGCGCGCACGCGGCGACACTACGCCTGCTCGCCGAGGTCGGCGTCGAGCTGAAGGGCGATGAGGCGCGAGCGCTCTGCGCCGCGCACGGCGCGCGCCTCGACGGCACGCGCGCCTTCTTCCCGGCGGCGATGATCGACGACGCCCTGCGCAGCGTGCCGCGTCGCTTCACCGTGCGACCGCGCGGCGGCGCGACCGCGCCGCTCGAGCTCGCCCAAGGCGCGACCTTCTTCGGCCCCGGGCCCGACAGCCTCTACGTACGCGACGTGCGCAGCGGCGAGCGCCGCCGCGCGCGCCTCGACGACGTGAGGGCCGCGGCCGCGCTCGCCGAGCAGCTCCCTCACCTCGACTTCGTCATGTCGATGGGGCTGCCCGAGGACGCCCCGCCCGCGACCGTCGACCTCGCCCAGCTCGCCGTCATGCTGGGCGCCACGCGCAAGCCGATCGTCGTCTCGAGCCCCTTCGGCGGCGAGTCCCTCGCCGTCATGCAGGAGATGGCGGCCGCGGCGGGCGAGCGCGACAGCCTGATCTGTCTCGCCATGTCGTCGCCGCCGCTGCAGCTCGACCCGGTGGCCTGCGACAAGATCGTCGCCTGCGCCCGCCTCGGCGTCCCGCTGGTGCTGGCCGGCTCGGTCTCGGCCGGCTCCGGCGGCCCGGCTTCGCTCGCCGCCTGTATCAGCGTCGTCAACGCCGAGATGCTCGCGGGGCTCGTCCTCCACCAGCTCGCCGCCCCGGGTGCGCCCTTCGTCTGCGGCGCCGGGGTCGGCGTCCTCAACATGCGCACCGCCATCGACCCCTACAACTCGCCGGGCGTCTTCCTCGCCAACCAGGCGCAGTTGGACCTCATCGCCCGCTACCGGCTGCCCAGCTGGTCGTACGCCGGTCACTCCGACAGCAAGCTGCTCGACGAGCAGTGGTCCCTTGAGCTCGCCGTCTCGACGCTGCTCGGCGCCTTGTCGCGGGCCACCCTGCTGCACGACGTCGGCTACCTCGAATCCGGCCTGCAGAGCGCGCTCGAGGGCATGGTGCTCGGCGACGAGATCGCGGGCTACGCCCGCGCCCTCCTCGCCGAGCTGCCCGCGACCGACGAGGACTTCGCCTTCGACGAGGTCGCCGCCGTCGGGCCAGGCGGCGACCATCTCGGCCGCCGGCTCACCCGCGAGCGGCACCGGCTCTTCTGGCAGCCGGACCTGACCGACCAGGCGTCGCACGAGCGCTGGTCGGCCGCCGGTGGCCGCACGTTGCTCGAGCGGGTCCGCGGGCGGCTCGCGGGACTGCAGGCGACCGAGCCGGCGTTCGCCCTCGACGACGCGGTGTCGCGGACGCTGGCCGGGCTCGCGCAAAGCGCCGCTGAGTGATATCCGACGGCGGCGCCGTCCCCGACATCGGATAAGCTTCCCCGTGGCCGGCGACGAGCGTCGCCGGCCACGGGCCATGAACGAGCGCGACATCACACTCGACCTTCTGCGCGAGCTCCTCTCGCGCCAGCGCCTCGGCGTGCTGGCGACGCACGGCGAGAGCGGCCCCTACGCGAGCCTCGTCGCGTTCGCCGCCACCGACGACCTCGGGCGCCTCACCTTCGCGACCACGCGGGCGACGCGCAAGTTCCAGTTCCTCACCGCCGAGCCCCGCGTCGCCATGCTCATCGACAGCCGCTCCGACGCCGACCTCGACTTCCACCGCGCGACCGCGGTCACCGCGGTCGGGCCGGTCGCCGAGCTCGAGGGCGAGGCGCGCGACGAGGCGTGCGCCCGGTTCGTCGCCCGTCACCCGCACCTCGCCGGCTTCGCCGCCGCACCCACGACCGCCCTGCTCGCCCTCCACGTCGAGACCTACTACCTCGTGCGGCGCTTCCAGACGGTCACCGAGCTCCACATGCGATGAACGCGCCGGTGCCGCTCGTCCTGCACGAGGCCGAGGTCGACGCACGCGTGGCGCCGTACGTCGGGGGCAAGGCACTGGCGCTCGCCAAGCTCAGCCGTGCCGGCCTCGCCGTGCCGCCGTTCTCGGTCGTCACCACGGCGGCGTACGAGGCCTTCGTCGACGGCCCGCTGCAGGCGCGCATCCTCTTCGAGCTCGAGCGCAAGGACGTCGCCGACATGCGCTGGGAGGAGATCTGGGACGCCGCCCTGCGCATCCGCAACCTCTTCCTCGCCACCCCGCTGCCGGCGACGCTCCGCGATGCCCTGGCTGCCGCGCTGGGCGCACGCGCCGACGAAGGACCGGTCGTCGTGCGCTCGTCGGCGCCGGGCGAGGACTCGGCCGGCGCCTCGTTCGCCGGGCTCCACGAGTCGTACGTCAACGTGCGCGGCCTCGACGCCATCCTCGAGCACGTCCGCCTGGTCTGGGCCTCGCTGTGGTCCGACGCCGCCCTGCTCTACCGCCGCGAGCTCGGCCTCGACCCGCTGCGCAGCCGCATGGCCGTGGTGGTCCAGGAGATCGTCGCCGGCGAGCGCTCCGGCGTCGCCTTCAGTCGCCACCCCGAGCGCGTCGACCAGGCCCTGGTCGAGGCCGTCCACGGCCTGAACCAGGGCCTGGTCGACGGCACGGTCGAGCCCGACCGCTGGGTGCTCGAGCGCGACAGCGGCGCGGTGCTCGAGCACCACGCCGCGGCGCGCGAGGAGATGGTCGCGCCGGCCGGCGCCGGCGTACGCCTCGTGCCGCTGCCGCGCCGGCGGCGGAGCCGGCCGCCGCTCACCGGCGACGACCTGCACCGCGTCCACGGCCTCGCGCGCGGGGCCGAGGGCTCGTTCGCCGCCCCGCAGGACGTCGAGTGGACCCTGCGCGGCGAGCAGCTCTTCACCTTGCAGTCACGCCCGATCACGACCGGCGGCGCCGAGGACGACGGGCGCGCCGCCTACCTCGGCCTGCGGCGCAGCTACGACAGCCTGGTCGTGCTGCGCCGCCGCATCGAGGAGGAGGCGCTCCCGGCGATGGCGGCCGAGGCCACCGCGTTCGCCGCCGTGCCGCTCGGCGAGCTCGACGACGACGGCCTGCTCGCCGAGCTCGAGCTCCGCAAGCAGGCGCACGACGGCTGGGTCGACGTGTACACCCGCGACTTCATCCCCTTCGCCCACGCCGTGCGCCTCTTCGGGCAGGCCTACAACGACGCCGTGCGGCCCGACGACCCCTACGAGTTCACCGCCCTTCTGTCGGGCACGCCGATGCTCAGCACCCGCCGCAACGCCGCCCTCGCCGAGCTTGCCGCGACGCGACGCCGGGGCGGGAGTGAAGCGTTGGCCGGGGGGCTCGAGGCCTTCCTCGACGAGTTCGGCCTCGAGCCCCCCGGCTCTCCCGGCCGCGAGCGCGAACACGCGACGATGGCCGTCGTCGTCGAGCGGCTGGCGAGCGCTCCGGCGACCGGGTCCGCGGCGTCCGCTGCGGCATCGGGCGCGGCATCCGGTGCCGCGACGGGCCGTGCGACCGACCTCCCTGCGACGTCCGCCGCAGCGTCGGGCGACAGCGCCGCCCGCACCACGCCGGCGTCTCGTCGCGCGTCGGCGACACCGCCCCCGGGCCGCGACGAGCTCGAGCGACGCTACCTCCAGGCCGCGGGCGACGGCGAGGAGCGCGAACGCGCCGCCGGCCTTCTCGATCTGGCCCGCGCCGGCTGGCGCCTGCGCGACGACGACAACGCCTACCTCGACCGCATCGAGGCCCAGCTCACGGCAGCCCTCGAAGAGGCCGAGCGCCGCGGGCTCGAGACCGACGCGCGCTTCGCGCCGCGGGCGGTCGCCCTGCCCTCCCCTCTCGGCCGGCCCCACCCCGCCGCACCGCAGCCTTCCCCCGCCGGCGCCGGCCCCGGCGCATCGCCGCCCGGCGCCGTCGCCAAGGCCCGCCAGCTCGTCGGCCAGCCCGCCGGGCCCGGCGTCGGCGTGGGCACCGCCCGCGTCATCTCCTCCCTCGACGACCTGCGCGCCTTCGAGGAGGGCGAGATCCTCGTCTGCGACGCCATCGAGCCCGGCATGACCTTCGTCGTGCCGCTCTCCGCCGGCATCGTCGAGCGCCGCGGCGGCATGCTGATCCACGGCGCGATCATCGCCCGCGAGTACGGCCTCCCTTGCGTCACCGGGGTCCCTGGCGCCACGGAGCTGATCCACACCGGCGACCGGCTGACCGTCGACGGGTACCTGGGCATCGTCGTCGTAGGCTGACGGCGGCGCTCAGACCCACGCGGTGGTCCCGTACCGGCCGCCGTACCCGCACCGCGGGGCCGCGCGCCGCGAGCCCGCAGCCCGGTGAGGCCTTGCGCCGCGAGCCCGCAGCCCGGTGAGGCCTTGCGCCGCGAGCCTGCCCGCGTGATGAGGCCCCGCGCCGCGACTCCCGGTACACTGGTCGCGTGACCCCTGACGACGGACACGACAGCCAGGCCCCAGACGCAGGGTCCGGCGCGTCCTCAGGCGATTCCTCGCCACCGCCGGCGCCGCCTCTCGGTCACGGACCGGCGCCGCCGCTCGATCGTTCGACTCCACCCGACCCCGAGGTCGCGTTCGCGGCGGCGGTCGCCGCCGAGCGCCGACTCAGCCCGCTCGCGGCCCTGGCCGGGCGCGCGGCGCCGGTCGCCCTGGTGGCCGGCCTCTTCGGTGTGCTGGGTGGCCCGTTTCTGATGGCCCAGGGGGTGGGCCGCTACCTCGTCCTCGCCCTCGACATCGTCGCCCTGTCGGCCGGGGCCCTCGGCCTCTGGGGCGCCCTGCGCCGAGCGGCCCGGCTCGACTACGCCGTCGCCGGCCTCATCATGGGCGCCGCCGGCCTCTACTTCTGGCTCTCCTACATGAGCGACCCGCCGCAGGGCAGCACCTGAGGCGTCACCGTCCACCCGGTCGGGTGGCTCATCCCCTTGGTCGAAGGGCTCGTCCCGCGCATCGGCGCAGGCCTTCTCCTCTAGCCGCCGCAGGCATGCGCCGCGCGCCCGTCGCGGCGAGGCGTCAGTAGCCGGGCATGGTCGACTTCTCGGTGTCGCCGTAGACCTTCAGCGAGTTGGCGACCTCGATCAGCTCTTCGCGCGTGAGGTCGCCCCGGATCCAGATCCGCGAGCGGTCGCTGTACGTGAGCAGGCGAGGGCCTTCGTACTGGTCGAGCGCCACCCACGTGCGCGCCTCCGCCCCTTCGAGGAAGCCACCGCTCAGCGTCACGTCCTCCGCGTCGTGCCCGCTCGCGCCCTCGGGCACCACGCCAGGGCCGGCGATCGGACGAAGGAACTCGCCGAACCGCTTCGGCCCCACTTCCACAGTGAAGGAGCTGAACCCGCGGCGGAACCTCACGAGGACGGTCTGGTCGGGCATGCTCCAACGGATGCGCTGGTAGGCGAAGCGGCCCTTACGCTCGACCGTCACGGCACCACCACCCGACGCCCACTCCCAGGACGCGATCGAGTACCCTGAGGCGCCTGCCGCGCCGGCGCTGGCGACCTCGGTCAGCCGATAACCCGGAGGCGCCCACTGCGGGATCAGCGGGAGAGTCGGCCACGACCGCTCGGCGACCTCGTCGGGCGTGCCGAACCGCGTGCCCTCGTCGATGACCCGGATGCGGCCCTTGCTCGGGAAGCGCCGCGCGTTGCCACCCCAAAGGAAGCTCGGGGTCGAGCTCGAGCTGCGTGACGTCCATCGCCATCGACATGGTCGTATCCCCCGGATCGGTACCGAAGGTGTAGCCCGCGGTCAGGAGGAGTCCCGTCGTCTGGTCTACCGTCACGTCCCAGTTCTGGATGACGTGCAGGTCACCGTCTAACCCCCACCACTGATCGTCGACCAGCTCGGCGCGCCAGACGGGACGTCCGAGATAGGTGGTCTCCTCGACCGGCATCTCGGGATCGGCCTCCGCGAGCTGGGCGCGCACGCACGCGGCGAGGGTCTCGTAACTCACGCCTCCGACCTGATCGGCCGACGAGGTAGACCCCCACGACGGCTTGACGACGAACGCCGCGGTCGATGCCCCAGCCGTGCCGTCGAACTCGTCCACCGAGCGCAGCACGTGCCGCGACTGGTCGTAGCTCACGACGCTGTCCATCATCTGGCTCCATATGCCGCCCTCCGGCGCCTCCCCGCCCCGCATGCTGCTCTCGCGCACCGTGAGCGAGTCGCCCCCGACGTCGAGCGTCACCACCGCCGTCGACTCTCCTTCCATCTGCGGCTCGCCGCTCGGGTCCCCCTGGCGGACAAGCGAGAAGCTCTCGGTGACGTGCATGCGGACGGTCGTCGCGCCGGCAGGCCCCGCGCTCATCGCCGACAGCACGTCCGCGGCGGTCGCGGTCGACCCACCCCTCAGCGCGGGTAGCGCGACGAAGGCAAAGAGGGCGAGCGCGGCGGCCGCGGCGGCGACGCTGACGACCCGGCGGACGGTGAGGGGGCGGCGTCTCCCAGCGTCGGGCGCGGCAGCAGCCGTCGCGTCCGCCTCGGCCAGCCGCACCTCCAGCTGGTCGTGGAAGCCGGGGCGCAGGGGCGGCGCAGCGAGATGCTGCTGAAGGAGAACAGCGACGCCCAGGTCGCGCTCGGGAGTCTCGGGTGGCGGCGAGCTCATCGCGTCCCTCCTTCGAGCGCCTCTCTGAACGCCGACCGCGCGTGCGAGAGCCGCGAAGCCACGGTGCCGACGGGCACCTCGAGGGCCGCCGCGACGGTCGCGTAGTCATACCCCTCGCGGTCCACGAGCAGCAGAACGGCACGGTGCTCGGGCGTCAGTCCCGCCAGAGCCGCGGCGACCGCATCGCGCAGCGCCAGCCATCCGGCTTCATCCGCCGGGTCGGCGAGACCGTCGTCGATCGGCTGCGCGACCGGACGGATCCTCGCGGCGCGCAGATAGTCGAGGCAGACGCGGCAACAGATCGTGTGCAGCCAGGTACCGAGCGCAGCCTCAGAGCGGAAGCCGGGCAGTGCCGCGTACGCCTTGACGAAGGTGTCCTGGACGGCGTCGTTCATCTGCTCGGCGTCGCGCAGCATGTGGAAGGCGAGGAGCCGCAGGCGCTCCTCGTAGTGATCGACGATCGTGTGGAAGGCGGCGTGGTCGCCACGCCGGGCGCGCTGCAGGACGACGTCGTCGACCTCTGGGCGGCGGCCTCCGCTGAGGGGGCCGGCGACCGGGTCGCCCTCGTCGCGCGCTTCGTCGGTCTGGCTCAGGAGCGCCCTCCGCGCGAGACGCAGCACCTCAGTGACAGCCGAAGGCGCCGCGCTGCGCCTCGGCCGGCGCCACGGCAGTACCGGTACGATTGACTCCGCCCCCATGAGTTCTGCTCGCATGCCCCCCGCCCTGCTCGCGGTGTGGCTTCCTCGCGTTAGACGGTGGCCCGGCTCCCATCCTTCACCGGCCCTCCGCCCGACGGCGCCGCATCCGGTACGATGGGGCTCGCAACGACCCGGAGGCCCCATGCCCGTCGTCCACGTCGAGCACCTGAGCAAGCGCTTCGGCAAGCGCGTGCTCGCCGTCGACGACGTCTCCTTCGCCCTCGAGCAGGGCAGCATCACCGGCTTCCTCGGGCCGAACGGGGCCGGCAAGACGACGACCCTGAGGATGATCGTCGACCTCGTGCGCCCGACCGCCGGCAGCGTCTCCGTCCTCGGCGGCCGCTACCGCGACCTTGCCCGGCCCTGGACCCGCGTCGGTGCGCTGCTCGACGCCTCCGGCTTCCACCCGGGGCGCTCGGGCGTCAACGCGCTGCGTGTCGTCGCTCGCGCCTCGGGCATCCCCGGGGCGCGCGTCGCCGAGGTCCTCGAGCTCGTCGAGCTCGAGGGAGCCGCGCGACGCGCGGTCAAGGGTTACTCCACCGGCATGCGGCAGCGCCTCGCCTTGGCCTGCGTGCTGCTCGGCGACCCCGACGTGCTCCTGCTCGACGAGCCGGCCAACGGCCTCGACCCGGAGGGCATGCGCTGGCTGCGCACCTTCCTCCGCGAGCGGGCCGCCGAAGGCAAGACCATCCTCGTCTCGAGCCACGTGCTGGCCGAGGTCGAGCAGACGGTCGACGACGTGCTCATCATCAGCAAGGGGCGCCTGGTGGCGAAGGGGCCGCTCGCCTCGCTGGGCGCCGGCGCGAGCCCGGTGGTGCGCCTGCGCAGCCCGCAGGCCGAGCTCCTCCAGCGGCGCCTGCAGGAGCGCGGCGCCGCGGTGAACCGGCTCGGCGACGCGCTCGCGATCCGCGGCCCCAGCGCAGCCGAGGTCGGTGAGGCGGCGCACGACTGCGGCGCCGTGCTCCATGAGTTGCTCACCGAGCGGCCGAGCCTCGAGGACCTCTTCCTCGAGATCGCCGGCACGCGGAGGCCGGAGTCGTGATCGACCTCGTCGTCGCCGAGTTCCTCAAGTTGCGCAGCACGCGCACCGCCCTCGGGCTGCTGATCTCGGCCGTGCTCGTGAGCCTCGTGCCGGCGATCCTCGTGCTCGGGTTCGCGCCGGCGGAGTTCCTCGAGGACGAGAGCGTCGGCGGGATCGGCCTGTTCGTCGCCGGCGCGACGATCGTCCCACTGCTCGGCCTGGTCTTCGGCATCCTCAGCATGACCAACGAGTACCGCCACGGCACCATCACCTACAGCTACCTCGTGACCCCGCGACGGGCGCGGGTCATCGTCGTCAAGCTCGCCGTGTGCTTTGTCGTCGGCGTCGTCGTCCTCGCCCTGGTCGGCTTCCTGCTGACCCTGACCGCGCTGGTGGGCTACGAAGTGCGCGGGCTCGAGCTGAAGACCGGCACTCTCTTCGAGGACGGGGTGGCCCTGACCATCGTCCTCGTCCTGCTCGCGGCCGGGCTGATGGCCTCCTTCGGCGTTGCGCTCGGGGCGCTCTTCCGCAACCAGCCGGCGACCGTCGCCGGCACGCTGATCTGGGCGCTGGCGGTCGAGAGCATCCTCGTCGGCCTGAAGCCCCGGATCGGCCAGTACCTGCCGTTCGCCGCCTTCGACCAGGTCGTCGCCGGCAGTGTGTCGATGGGTGGGGAGACCGAGATCGGGCTCTCCCGCCCCGAGGCCTTCCTCATCAGTCTCGCCTACATCGCCGTGGTCAGCGTGGCCGCCGTGTACACGACGATGCGGCGCGACGTGACGTGAGCCCGGCGGAGGGCGTGGCCCGAAGCGGGGTAGCGGTCGTCGGACCGGTCACGGGCCGCGGCGCGCTCTGCGAGGAGCTCCTCCGCGGCCTCCCCGAGTGGTTCGGCATCGAGGCGTCGATCGTCGAGTACCGGCGCACCGCCGAGAAGTTGCCGGCCTTCGTGGCGGATGTGGACGGCGAAGCGGCCGGGCTGCTGGCCGTCAGGCCGACCAGCCCGGCCGCCCTCGAGCTCCACGTCCTGGCGGTGCGCCGCGAGCACCACCGGCGCGGGATCGGCCGCGCGCTCGTCGACCGCGCGGCCGCCTATGCCCGCGACGAGGGCTTCTCCCTGCTACACGTGAAGACCCTCGGGCGCGAGATCGAGGACGAGAGCTACGCAGGCACGCATGCCTTCTACGCGGCCATGGGCTTCATGCCCCTCGAGGTGATCCCGGCGGTCTGGGGCCCCGAGAACCCCTGCCTCATCATGGTGCGGCCGCTCCGACGGCCGGCGGCGTGACGGCAGCAGGCGTGACGGCGGCCGGGGCGGCGTAACGCCGCCCCGGCCGCCGTTTCACCTTCTCGCCCTCTGTCTCAGGCCGCGGCCGGCGGCGGCGTGAAGACGCGCGCGGCGAGCTCCTTGTCGAGCTGGTACACGCCGGCCGGGTGCTCGCCGGCCATGGTGAACTTCTGCACCATGTCGCTCGCCGTGGCCTCCTCCTCGACCTGCTCGGCGATGAACCACTGCAGGAAGTTGTGCGTGGCGTGGTCCTTCAGCTCCAGCGCCAGCGTCGCGAGGTCGTTGATGAGCCCCGTCACCTTCTGCTCGTGGGCGTAGGCGCCCTCGAACATCTGCAGGCCCGTCGCCCACTGCGTCTGCGGGCCCTCGATGGGAGCCAGCGTCACGCGCCCGCCGCGCTCGATCACGTAGTCGAACATCTTCTGCGCGTGCGAGAGCTCCTCCTGGTACTGCACCGTCATCCAGTTCTGCCCGCCGGCCATGCCGAGGTCGGCGAACTGCGCCGCCATCGACAGGTACAGGTAGCCGGAGTAGATCTCGGCGTTGATCTGGCGGTTGATCGCCTCTTCCATCCTCGTGTCGAGCATGTCATCGACCTCTCTTCGTCGGGGTGTCCCGGTCTCGCTCGGCGAGGTCCCGTGGCCAGATGGGCTCACGGGACGTTCTCGTTCTACCCACTTGCACGGCAGGGCGTACACGCGGCGGCGGCGAAGTGGGTATGGTCCATTGACCCCCCGGCGCGACGAGGACGTGATGAGCAGAGCGTTCGTGAAAGAGCCTGACGACGGCGGGCCGCCCGACGCGCTGCCCGAGCGGCCGCTCAGCGAGCACCCCAACTACGTCACGCCGGCGGGCCGCCGGCAGCTCGAGCAGGAGGCGGCCGACCTCCAGGAGCGCCGCATGACGCTGCTGGAGCGGGGCGACGACGCGGTCGCCGAGAACGAGCTCGCGCACGTCGACCGCGACCTGCGCTACGTGTCGGCACGCCTCGAGAGCGCGATCGTCGTCGACCCGGCGGCGCAGCCGCGCGACGAGGTCGCCTTCGGCGCCGCGGTCACGGTCGCGCAGGCGGGCGCCGACGACCGCAGGTTCGCCATCGTCGGCGAAGACGAGGCCGACCTGGCCAGCGGCAAGGTGAGCTACGTCTCGCCGCTGGCCGACGCCCTCATCGGCGCCGCCGTCGGCGACCGTGTCACCTGGCGCCGCCCGGCCGGGGACCTCGAGCTGCGCGTCGTGGCGATCGAGTACCCGGAGGACGACCGAGCGTAGAGTCGCGGCCGGCGGGCGTGAGACCCGTCAGGGCGCGGGCGAGCTCGGCGCAGTCAGCGCCGCGTGAGGGCAGCGCGGCGAGCGCTTGTCGCCGCGCGACGACGACCGGCGACGGTCGCCCGCCCCGCGGCACACGAGGTCACGAGGCCTCGACGAGCGCCTCCGTGAACTGGCTCTCGTAGAGGTCGTGGTAGAAGCCGCGGCGCGCGAGCAGCTCCTCGTGCGTACCCTGCTCGACGATGCGCCCGCGGTCCATGACGAGGATCGTGTCGGCGCCGTGGATGGTCGACGAGCCGGTGGGCGATCACGAAGCTGGTGCGTCCCTTCATGAGCTCGGCCATCGCGTCCTGGATCAGCACCTCGGTGCGCGTGTCGACCGAGCTCGTGGCCTCGTCGAGGATGAGCACGTCGGGGTCGGCGAGGAAGGCGCGCGCGATGGTGAGCAGCTGCTTCTCGCCCTGTGAGACGTTGGTGGCGTCGTCGTCGAGCACCGTGTCGTAGCCGCCGGGCAGGGTGCGCACGAAGTGGTCGACGCGGGCGGCGCGAGCGGCGGCGAGGATCTCCTCCTCGCTCGCGCCCTCGCGCCCGTAGGCGATGTTCTCGCGGATCGTGCCGGTGAAGAGCCACGTGTCCTGCAGCACCATGCCGAAGAGGCGGCGCAGGTCGCTCGCTCGACATCTGCCGCGCGTCGACGCCGTCGATGAGGATCGCGCCGCCGTCGAGCTCGTAGAAGCGCAGCAGCAGGTTGACGAGCGTCGTCTTGCCGGCGCCGGTCGGGCCGACGATGGCGACCGTCTGGCCCGGCGGCACGTCGAGGTCGAGGTGCTCGATGAGCGGGGTGTCGGGGACGTAGCGGAACGACACGTCGCGCAGCGTGATGTGACCGCGCGTGTGCTGCGAGCTTCAGCGGCACGGCCACGTCCGGCTCCTCTTCCGCCTCGTCGAGCAGCTCGAAGACGCGCTCGGACGGACGCGGCCGCCGACTGCAGCACGTTCATGATGCTGGCCGTCTGGGTGATCGGCATCGTGAACTGGCGCGAGTACTGGATGAAGGCCTGCACGTCGCCGAGCGAGATGCGGCCGTTGGCGACCATGACGCCGCCGACGACGGCGACGGCCACGTAGTTGAGGTTGCCGACGAAGTTCATCACCGGCTGGATCATGCCCGAGATGAACTGGGCCCTGAAGCTCGAATCGGTACAGCCGCTCGTTCTGCTCGTCGAAGACCTCGATGACCGCCTGCTGGCGACCGAAGACCTTCACCACGTTGTGGCCGGTGAAGACCTCCTCGACGTGGCCGTTGAGGTCGCCGGTGCGCTCCCACTGCGCCGCGAACTGCTTCTGCGAGCGCCTGGCGATGAAGAGTGTCACGACCACCGAGACCGGCACGACGAGCAGCGAGATCAGGGCCAGGATCGAGCTGATCCAGAACATCATGACGAGCACGCCGACGATGGTGAGCGCCGCCGTGATGAGCTGCGTGAGCGTCTGCTGCAGCGTCTGCGAGATGTTGTCGATGTCGTTGGTCATGCGGCTCAGGACGTCGCCGCGGGGGTGGTCGTCGAAGTACTTCAGCGGCAGACGGGCGAGCTTCTCGTCCACCGCCTGCCGCAGCTTGTACATCGTGCGCTGCGCGACGCCGGCCATGAGGTACTGCTGCAGCCACGAGAAGGCCGCGCTCAGCAGGTAGATGCCGACGAGCGCGAGCAGCGTGCAGCGCCCATGGCGTCGAAGTCGACGCCCTCGCCGGGGTCGCAGCGTCATGGCCGAGAGCATGTCGGCGACGCGGTCCTGGCCCGTCGGCGCGCAGGCCGGCGACGGCCTCCTCCTGCGTCATGCCGGCCGGAAGCTGCTCGCTGACCACGCCCTCGAAGAGGATGTCCGTGGCGCGACCGAGGATCTTGGGCCCGATCACGGCGAGGGCCACGCTGACGACGGCGAGCAGCACGACCAGGCCGGATCAGCACGCGCTCCTCGGCCAGCAGCCCGGCCAGCCGGCGCAGGGCGCCCTTGAGGTCCTTCGGCTTGGCGACGGGCATCATGAGCGCGTGACCGGGCGGGCCGCCGCCGGGGCCGGGCGGGCCGCCGCGCCGGCCCGGCCCTGCCGGGCCAGGCCCCGCCGGCGGCCCTGCCGCGCGCCGCTCGGCGGCGCTCACGCCACGCCCTCCGCACCGTCGAGACCGAGCTGCGAGGCGACGATCTCGCGATACGTCGTCGCTGGTCTCGAGGAGCTGCGTCGTGCGTGCCCATGGCGGCGATCGTGCCGTCCTCGAGCACGATGATGCGGTCGGCGTGCATGATCGTGCCGACACGCTGCGCGACGATGATCACCGTCGCCTCGGCCATCTCCTTCTTCAGGGCCGCGCGCAGGCGCGCGTCGGTCGTGAAGTCGAGCGCCGAGAAGCTGTCGTCGAAGATGTTGATGGGCGCGCGCTTGGCCAGCGCCCGCGCGATCGCCAGGCGCTGGCGCTGCCCGCCCGAGACGCTGGCGCCGCCCTGCGCGACCGCCGCCTCGAGCTGCTCCGGCATCTCCGCGACGAAGTCCCTGCCCTGCGCCGTCTCGAGGACGTGCCAGAGCTCCTCGTCGCTCGCGTCCGCGTCGCCGTGGCGCAGGTTGCCGGCCACGGTGCCGCTGAAGAGGAACGACTTCTGCGGCACCAGGCCGATCCTGCGCCACAGGTCCGTGAGCTCGAACTCGCGCACGTCGACCCCGTCGACCAGCACGCTGCCCGCGGTCACGTCGTAGAAGCGGGGGATCAGGCTGATCAGCGTGGACTTGCCGCAGCCGGTGCTGCCGACGATGGCCACCGTCTCCCCCGGCTCGGCGGTGAAGCTGATGCCGCTGAGCACCGGCTCCTCGGCGTGCGGGTAGCGAAACTCGACGTCGCGGAACTCGACGCGGCCACGCGCCGGCACGTCGCGCGCCGGCGTCGGCCGGGTCGACGATCGACGGCTCGGTCTCGAGCACGGCCTGGATGCGCTCCGCCGACGCCGCGGCGCGCGGCACCATCACGAACAGGATGGTCGCCATGATCACCGAGAAGAGGATCTGGACGATGTAGGTGAGGAAGGCGGTCAGATCGCCGATCGGCATGTCGCCGTCGGCGATCTGCTTGCCGCCGAACCACATGATCGCCACCGTCGAGAGGTTCAGGACGATGCCGACCGTCGGGAACATGAGCGCGAAGAGGCGGTTGACCTTGAGCGTGGTCCAGGTGAGGTCCCGTTGGCGGCCGTGAACCGCTCCTCCTCGTGACGCGTGCGGTCGAAGGCGCGGATCACGCGGATGCCGCTCAGGACCTCGCGCGTGACCTGGTTCACGCGGTCGATCTTCGCCTGCATCGACTGGAAGAGCGGCAGCGCCGCGCGGACCATCACGGCGATGAACGCCAGCAGGATCGGGATGGCCACGAACACGACGGCCGACAGCTCCACGTTGAGCCGCAGCGACATGACGATGCCGCCCACCATCATCATCGGGGCCAGGAGGATGACGTTGAGGATCATCAGCACGACCATCTGCACCTGCTGCACGTCGTTGGTCGTGCGCGTGATGAGCGACGGCGTGCCGAAGCGGTTGACCTCGGCCTGCGAGAAGCTCTCCACCCGGCGGAAGAGGGCCCCGCGCACGTCGCGGCCCAGGCCCATCGAGACTCTGGAGCCCAGGTACACGCTGGCGACGGCCGCCACGACGAACAGGAGCGTGACGACGAGCATGATGCCGCCGGTGCGCAGGATGTAGTCGATGTCGCCGGTGACGACGCCGTCGTTGATGATGTCGGCGTTGAGCGTCGGCAGGTAGAGGCTGGCGACCGCCTGGACGAAGACCAGGGCGACGACGAAGACGATCTGCCGCCAGTAGGGCCGCAGGCGTCGGCGCAGCAGCCGGATCACCGCGCACCGCCTTCGCCGGAGCCGGCGCGACCCGCTGCGCCCGCGCGCCCGGCCGGCTCCGTGCCGGTGTCGCCCCCGGCGCCCACGCCTGCACCGGCGTCGGCGTCGGCGCCGGCGTCGGCGCCTGCACCGGCGTCGGCGCCGGCGTCGGGGGCATCGTCACCGAGCGAGCGCGCGATGCTCGCGCTGAGCTTGTCGAGCAGGCGCGCGAGCTCCACGCGCTCCTCACCCGACAGCGCCGCCACGGCGAGGGGGATGTGGTCGGCCATCGCGGCCCGCATCTCGCGCGCGACGGCGCGGCCCGCGTCTGTCATGTAGCACGCGGCTGAGCCGCTGGTCGGCCTCGTCGTCGCGGCGCTCCACGAGACCGTTCTTCTCCATCGGCTGGAGCATGCGGCTGAGCGTGGGCGCGGCGATGTGCAGCGCCTCGGCGAGGTCGCGCTGGGCGATGCCGCCACGGTGCGCGAGCACGCCGAGGCAGGCGGCCTGACCGGGGTGGAGGTCGGTCTCGCCGAGTCGCCGGGCCATGAACTGCCGGTGCAGGCGCAGGGCCTGACCGAAGGCGCGGAAGAGCGCCGCGGAGGCCTCGTCGAGGCCGGCGAACTCGGGGGGCGACCCCGGGTGCGGCGTGCGGCCCTCACTGCAGCTGTGCATCCTGGGCGGCTCCTCGACCAACGACTGAACAACAGGAAGCTTAGCATGCTAACCATTAGCGTGGCAACAAAGCCGGGCGCTTCGAAGGCCCCCGCCGCCCCCGCCTCGTCGCGATGTACCATCGACGGGCATCGACGGAGCGGCCAGACGGAGGTCGGCATGGGAGCACCGGTCAAGGAGCAGGTCGGCATCGACGCCGTCGCGGCGCTCGACGTGAGGGTCGGGACGATCGTCGCCGTGAGCGACGTGCCCGGCTCCGGCAAGCTCGTCCAGCTCGACGTCGACTTCGGCGACTTCCGCCGCACCATCCTCGCCGGCATGAAGAAGGAGCGCGACGACCCGCGCGAGATCGAGGGGCGCCAGGCTCTCTTCGTCGTCAACCTGGCGCCGCGCACGATGGCCGGCATCGTCTCCGAAGGCATGCTCTTCGACATCGGCTACGAGGACGGCATCACGCCGGTCCTCGCCGTGCCCGAGAAGCCCGTCCCCGACGGCGTGCGCGCCGGGTAGGGGGACGGGCGACCGACACCCACGACGCGAGGCGAGGCCGTGAACCCCACTATCGAGCTCATGAACGCGCGCTGCTCGACGCGCGCCTACGACCCGACGCCGCTCAGCGACGAGGAGAAGTCGACGATCCTGCACACGGCCATGCGTGCCCCGACGGCCGGCAACCTCATGCTGTACTCGATCGTCGAGATCGACGATCAGGCGCTCAAGGACCGGCTGGCCGTCACCTGCGACGACCAGCCCTTCATCGCCCGGGCGCCGTGGGTGCTGCTCTTCGTCGCCGACTACCAGAAGTGGATGGACCTCTTCGCGGTCGCCGGCGTCGACGAGATGGAGGGCGTGCCGCACGGCGTCACACCGGGCCCCGGCGACCTGCATGCTGGCCTGCTGCGACGCCCTCATCGCCGCCCAGAACGCGGTCATCGCCGCCGAGTCGCTCGGCATCGGCTCGTGCTACATCGGCGACATCATGGAGCAGGCCGAGACCCACGCCGAGCTGCTCGGCCTGCCGCGCTGGACATTCCCCGTCGCCCTGCTGTGCTTCGGCAGGCCGAAGACGCGGCCGCGCGTCACCGCGCGATACGAGAAGCACGTCGTGCACCGCGACGCCTACCGGCGTCTCGGCGCCGACGAGCTGCGCGAGGCCTCGGACGACCTCGACCGCGCCCACGTCGCCCGGGGCTTCGCGCCGGGCGCCGCCACCTGCGTCCAGGACGTCTACGCGCGCAAGTTCAGCGCCGCCTTCACCGCCGAGATGAACCGCTCGGTGGCGTGGTGGATCGAGCGGTGGGTCGGCGAGCCGGGAGCGTAGGCGCCGCGCGGGCGAGCTCCCGAGACGCCTTGCGCCAGCGCCCTCACCGCATACATCAGTGCTTCGTCAGACCGCGCTCGTAGAACCCGTCCTCGGCGCGCAGGTAACCACGCAGGGCGTGCGTGGCGCCGCTCTGCAGGGGCTCCGGCGGCCAGGGGATCATGGTGCGGTTCAGGAACGGGCAGGGCGGCAGGTCGTCGACGGGGCGCTCCAGCAGCAGGCCGGCGAGCTCGCGCCCGTTCACGTAGCTCATCGAGACACCGTGGCCGATGCAGCCCAGGCTGTAGACCACGCGGTGGTCGCCGACGTAGCCGAGCGCCGGCGTGAGGTCGGTGGTCACCGAGAACGGACCGCCCCAGCGGTGCGTGACCTGCACCCCGCGCAGGTGCGGCCAGAGGAAGTGGACGTGGTCCTCGAGGTGCCGGAAGGTGCGCTCGTCGGAGTCGGCGTCGAGCTTGCCGGCGTAGGTCAGGCCGACGGGCCCGCCGCCCATCACGATGCGCTTGTCCGGGGTCAGCCGGTAGTAGTGGATCAGGTTGCGCGCGTCCTCGAGCCCCTGGCGGCCCTCCCAGCCGATCGGCGCGAGCTGCTCGTCGGTCAGCGGCTCCGTGGCGATCATGTAGGTGAAGGCGGGCACCTGCTTGTGACTGAGAGTCGGGAAGAGGTGCGAGTAGGCGTTGGTGGCGAAGGCGAGCTTCTCGGCCACGACGCGAGCCGCGGGGCGTGAGCAGGCGGAATCCCTTCGCCGCCCCGTCCTCGGAGACGATCGCAAGAACGGGTGTCTCCTCGTAGACGCGCGCGCCGCGCGCCAGCGCGGCGCGCTTCTCCTCGCGCACCAGCTTGGCCGGATCGACCAGCAGCAGGCGCGGCTCCCACATGCCCCCCAGGTAGCGCTCCGAGTCGACCATCGCGCGGGCCTCGGCCGCCTCGATCCAGGTGATGCCGTCGAAGCCGAGCGACTGCATGAGGTCGACCTGCTTGCGCAGGCGCTTCACGTAGCTCTCGGTGGTGGCGACACGCAGGAACCCGGGGCGGATCTTGTCGCAGTCGAGCTGGTCGCGGTCGATGAACGCCTCGAGCTCATCGACCGCGCGCTCCATGTAGGTGTGCGCGGCCTTGAGGAACGTCTTGCCGCGCAGCATCGCCGTCGTGCCGAAACCGAGACCGACGACGGTCATCGCGAAGGAGCCGTTGCGGCCGCTGGCGCCGTACCCGACCGTCCTCGCCTCGAGCACGGCGACGTCGAGCGCCGGGTCGAGGTCCTTGAGCGCGATCGCCGTGGCGAGGCCGGTGAAGCCGCCGCCGATGACGGCGACGTCGGCCGTCACCTCGCCTTCGACCGGTGCCGCGGCCTCGTACGGTCCGTACTGGTCGAGCCAGAGCGAGAGCGGGGAGTCGGGCAGGCTGATCATCAGACGCGCACCTCCGGAGCGGGACGACCGCGGTCGGCCGGGCGAGCCGCTGGTCTGTCGTCGACCGGCGCCCGCGCCACGGCCCAGGGGGCTATCGTACGCCGCGCGCCGCAGAAGACCAGAGGGGTTCATGGGCGCCGTGCCCGCAGGAGCCGCGCTCGGCGCAGGCGGCCGCGCGCGACCGCGGGGTGCGCTCAGGCGCTCCGACGGTCCCGCACCACGAGGTCGACCTCGCAGTCGAGCACCTGCAGCAGCGCCAGCAGCTTGTCGACCGACTTGCGGTAGTTGGTCGGGTCGATCAGCCTGTAGAACTGCGCCGGCGACGTGCCCAGGCGGCGGATGATCTCGCGCCGGGAGAGCGCGCTCGTCTCGAGGCGCTCCAGAGCTTCGACGGTGAGGTTGTACAGGAGCAGGTCGCGCATGTAGCCCGGCTCTTCGTTGTAGTCGAGCACGTGGTCGATGTGCACCGATCCCTCGGCGCCGGACGCGAGCAGGTAGGTGAAGCCCTCCCGGCCCAGCTCCGGGTCGACGAAGACCTCGACCAGCGGATCCGAGGCCGTCGGCGACGGCTCGGCCTTGCCGTAGGGGAAGAGCCACTCGCCGCGACGTGTCCGCACCTCGAAGGCCCTCTTGCGATTGTTCGCCACGACCGACGTGATCTTCACAGCCGACCCTCGTCTTCGAGCTGGCGAATCAGGGCCAGCAGCCTGCCGGTGGCGACGCCCTCCATGGGGCCGACCGATGCTCGAGGTTCCACTTCAGCACCAGCCTGCCGCGCGAAGGACGTGCACGTGCCGCGGGGGATGGTCGCCCTTCCAGGTCAGGAACACGTAGCCGCCGCGGCGCACCTTCGTCACCGGAAATGTTACCTCCCAAGGTAACGCTTCGCAAGGGGGACAGGAGTCTGTCCGCAGTCTGCCGGGGCGGCGCGCTCCGGCGAGAGTCACGGCCGACGGCGACGTTCACACTCGTCGGGACGCAGCGGGTGACGTTGGCCCTCGTTGCGGGAGGGGAACCGCGGCGGCGGCGGCCACGACCGCGCAGGGCCGACGCGGGCGGCGGCTACGACTCCGCCGGGCCGACGGGAGCGGCCGCGACGGCCTCATCGACGGTGTCGTACATGTCCGCCGCGGTGAAGTCGACCTTGAGCTCGTCGCCGACGAGCAGCTCGCGCACGTCGCGCAGCGCCTCGGCGACGACCAGGCGCACGCCGCGGGCGGCGAGCTCCTCCTGGAGCTCGCCCAGCATGCGCCCGGCGGTGACGTCGATGTCGGGGATCGTGGACGCGTCGATCACCACGAGGCGGGTAGCCGTCGCCGCCACGCACCAGGGTGCGCACACGAGCGCGGAAGCGCTCGGCGTTGGCGTAGAAGAGCGGGGCGCCGAAGCGGTAGACGAGGACGCCGGGGAGGGTGCGTGCGCCCCTGGCCCGGGCGACGTCGTGGTAGCCCGCGCGCCCGGGGACCACGCCGAGCACGGCGTCGCGTGGTCGCGTCGTGCGCCACAGGAAGTCGAGCAGCGAGAGCCCCATGGCGATGACGACACCCTCGAGCACGCCGATCGCGACGACGCCGCGCGGCGGCCGCGATGGCGATGGCGAACTCGACGCGCCGGACGCGCCAGAGCGTGCGCAGCGTGGGCAACTCGATGAGCCTGAGCACGGCGACGATGACGATCGCCGCCAGCGTGGCCACCGGCACGTAGGCGAGCGGGCCGGTGAGGAAGAGCAGGACGGCGGCCATGAGAGCCGCCGCAGTCAGCCCCGCGACCTGCGACCTCGACCCCACCGATTCGGCGACCGCGGTGCGGGCCGCGCTGGCGCTGGCCGTGATGCCGCCGGAGACCGCGGACGACACGTTGGCCGCTCCGAGCCCGATGAGGTCGCCGTTGGCGTCCACCTCGTAGCCGCCGCGCACGGCGAAGGCGCGCGAGCTCACCAGCGTGTCGGCCGCCGCGACGAGGGCGATGGCGGCGGCGGCCGGCAGCAGCGTCTGCAGATCGCCCAGCGCCACGTCGGGCACGGCCAGGTCGGGCAGCCCGGACGGGAGCCGGCCGAGCGCCGCCACGCCGCGCTGCTCGAGGTCGAAGACGAAGACCGCGAGCGCGGCGGCGACGAGGGCGATGAGCGCCCCGGGGACCGTCGGCCTCCAGCGGCGCAGCAGGACGACGGTCGCGAAGGTCGCGAGGCCGACGGCCGCCGCGACCGGCTCGATGTCGCCGAGGCCGCGAAGGATCTCGAGGTACCGTTCGAGCGTCGCGTCGCCTCGACGGTCAACCGAGCATGCGCGGGAGCTGGCTGGCGACGACGACGAGCGCCAGCCCGGCCTGGTAGCCGAGGAGCACGGGCTCGGAGAGGAAGTCGGCGATGAGCCCGAGCCGCGCGACACCGGCGACCAGCAGGACGGCGCCGACCAGCAGGGTCAGCCCGCCGGCAGGGCCGCGTAGCGCAGCGGGTCGCCGCCGGCGGGCGACCGCGGCGGCCAGCATCGCGCCGTCGAGGCGTCGAGCGCCACCACCAGCTGCCGGGAGGAGCCGAAGAACGCGTACGCGACGAGCGGCAGGATGCAGCTGTAGAGCCCGGCGACGGGGGGCATGCCGGCGAGCTCCGCCATCCCCATGCTCAGAGGGATGGCGAGGGCGACGATCGCCACCCTGCCGTGGTCGCGCGACAGCACGAGCGCTCGGAGAGGAAGTCGGCGATGGCCCGAGCGGCGACGCCGGCGATCAGCAGGACGGCGCCGACCAGCAGGGTCAGCCCGCCGGCGAGGGCGGCGTAGCGCAGCGGGTCGCCGCCGGCCAGGGGAGCGACCGCGGCGGCCAGCATCGCCGCCGTCGAGGCGTCGAGCGCCACCACGAGCTGCCGGGAAGAGCCGAAGAACGCGTACGCGACGAGCGGCAGGATGCAGCTGTAGAGCCCGGCCACCGGGGGCATGCCGGCGAGCTCCGCCATCCCCATGCTCAGGGGGATGGCGAGGGCGACGATCAGCACTCCCGCGGTGAGGTCGCGCGAAAGCCACGAGCGCTCGTAGCCCCGCAGCGAGGTGAGGATCGGCAGTCGGGCCAGGCGGTGCATGGCCGCTACTCTAGCGAGTCGGCGAGCGCCGGCGAAGCCGGCCCCGGCCCCGGGATGGCCCTGGGAAACGCGTGGCGGAGCGACATGGGAGTCGAACCCACCCAGGACGGGAGCACCGCCCCGCAGACGGTTTTGAAGACCGCGCCGGTCACCGGACCGGGAGCCGCTCCGCTCGGCCTCATCATCCCACGGACGCGCGAAGAATGCGCCCGCGGGGACGAAGAACGCCCACACTTCCCCACTGCCCAAGACGCGCCGGTCCCCGCTAGGCTTGACGGTGAGCCGGCGGGCGCCGCGCGGACACGGCGCCGACGCGGCCGCGGTGCGCGACCACGGCGACGGCGGCCGGCGACGTGACGACTTCGCGCCGTTCGAGGCCCGTCCTGCGGCACGCGACGGAGAAGAGCGAAGAGGGGGACATCATGAAGGTACTGATCGTCGGCAGCGGCGGTGTGGGCGAGTCGACCGCGGCGATCGCCAAGCGGCGCGACCCGAAGGGCGAGCTCTTCGAGACGATGGTCATGGCCGACCACGACCTCGCCAAGGCGCAGGCCGTGTCGGCGCGGCTCGGCGACGAGAAGCGCTTCCCGGCCGCGCAGGTCGACGCGAGTGACGTCGACGCCGTGGCCGCGCTCTGCGCGCAGCACGGCGTCGACCTCCTCTGCAGCTTCCTGCCGGTGAAGTTCAACCCGTTCACGCTGCAGGCGGCGCTCAGGGCCCGCGTCCACCACCTCGACGCCTCGACGACGCTCTCGGTGCCGCACCCGACCGACCCGCTCAACAAGGCCGGCAAGGTCCTCGGCGAGGACGAGTTCGCGCTCACCCCGGAGTTCGAGCGCATCGGCAAGCTCGCCCTGGCCGGCTGGGGCGTCGAGCCCGGCATGTCCGACTGGCTCTGCCGCTACGCCGCCGACCACTTCTTCGACGAGATCGACGAGATCGGCATCCGCGACGGCGCCAACCTCGAGATCCCCGGCGCGAGCGGCATCAGCTTCGGCTTCTCGATCTGGATGACGATCGAGGAGTGCACCAACCCGGCGGTCTGCTGGGAGCGCGACCGGGGCTTCTACACCGTCCCGCCGCTCTCCGAGCCCGAGCCCTTCTACCTCCCCGAGGGGATCGGCTGGGTCGAGTGCGCCCACGTCGAGCACGAGGAGGTCATCGCCGTCGGCCGCACGCACGAGCTGCTCAAGGGCGTGAAGAAGGCGACCTTCAAGTACGCCCTGGGGGACGAGTTCATCCAGGCGATGGAGGTGTTCAAGTCGGTCAACCTGCACCGGACCGAGAAGATCCGCGTCGGCGGGTGCGACGTGGCGCCGCGCGACGTCGTCGAGGCCGCGGCGCCCGACCCCAACGAGATCGGCAAGCGCTACGTCGGCCAGACCTGCGGCGGCACCTGGGTGAAGGGCCGCAAGGACGGCCTCGAGCGCGAGGTCTACCTCTACCAGGTCGCCGACAACGAGGAGTGCGTGGCGAAGTACGGCACGCAGGGCGTGGTCGCCCAGACGGCCTTCACCGGCGTCATCGCCATGGAGCTGCTGGCGACGGGCAGGCTCGCCGGCCACAAGGGCAACCCGGAGGCCGGGGTGCGCGTGCCGCAGGAGTTCTCGGCCGACGACTTCGTCGCCCTGATGGCGGAGTACGAGTTCCCCGGCGGCGCGCTCGAGATGGACGCGCCGTACAAGCGCGCGCACGACCGGGCACTGTTGCTGCGGCCGTAGCCTCACGACGAGTGAGTCCCGCGGGCCGTCCTCGACCGACGCCCGATGAGCGCGACGGGCCGTCACCTCGCCGCGGCGGGGTGACGGCCCGAGTCGTCGTGCACCTGGATCACGGCCTGGATCGCGTGATGGTGTCGGACGGTGAAGGCGTCGCGCGCCGCTGCCGCGACCCGGTACATCCGTCTGCACCCCCCTCGCGGACCGCACCCTCCCGCCGATAACAGCCTCGGACGACGAAGGACGGTCGTGAGCGAGACACGCACAGGATGGGCCAAACGCCGGGCACGCTTCGACGACGCCGGCACCGAGGAAGTGGCGAAGGCGGTCTGCGACGACACGGCCGAGCTCGTCGCCGACGTCAGCCTGGCGGCGGCCGGCGAGGTCGGCCCGGCCGGCGGTGATCCCTCGCGCGACGCCGACGAAGTCGCCGCCTCGCGCCGCGACGATCGGTTGCGCTCGGCGGTCAACGACCTCCAGCACCGGCTGCTGACGGCGGACCCGCAGGCCGACGTGCACGGGTTCGCCCTCGAACGGCTGATGACGGCCGCCGGCGCCGACAGGGTCTGCGCGTTCAGGAACGCGGAGGGCGCCGACGGGCGCGCCGCCCACGTGCTCTATGCGGAGGCGGTCGCCTCCCCCGAGCTCAGCCTTCTGACGACCGCGGCGGCGACCGCCGAGGCCTACGACGACGTCGTCCCCGGACTCCTCGAGGATCTCGCCGCCGGGCGCCCCTTCGCGAGCCGCGTCGAGTTCCTGCCCCGCCGCGCCGCCGAGCGCCTCGCGGCTCAGAGCGCCGACGCGGTGCTCCTGCTCCCGCTGTTCGTCGACGGCGCCTTCCACGGCTTCCTGCGCCTCGACCAGTGCGACCGCGCGCGGCTCTGGAGCGAGGCCGAGACCGCGGCCCTGGTGTCGGCCGCAGGCTCGATCTCGGCGGCCATCGAGCGACAGCAGGTCGTGAAGAAGATGGTGCAGCGCTCGCACGAGCTGGCGGCGCTGCTGGCCACGAGCCGCTCGATCACCTCGAGCATCGACTACGAAGTCGTCCTGCGCGAGGTGGCCAGCGCCGCGGCCGAGGCCCTCGGCTGCCCCGAGAGCGTGATCTGGGAGTACTCCCCGACGGACCAGATGGCGGTCTACAGGGTCCTCTACCAGAAGGATCCGCGGCCGGGCGTCGCCGAGGCGCTCATCGGCAGCGCGTACCCCATCGGCGACTACCCGGGCGGGCTCGACGCGGTCCGCCGGGGCGTCGTCGCCCAGCAGTCGTTCTCCGACGCGGACCTCGGCGAGGCCGACCGAACGGCGATGCTGGAGTGGGGCGAGAAGACCTGGCTGAGTGTCCCGCTCGTGTACGGCGGGGACGTGCTCGGCATGATGGTCCTGATCGAGACCGAGCACGAGCGCCGCTTCACCCAGGAGGAAGTGCGCATGGCCTCGCTCATCGGCGAGCAGGCGGCCGCCGGCCTGCACAACGCTCGCCTCCACCGCCTCGAGGAGGACCAGCACCGCTGGCTCGCCGCCCTCGCCGAGGCGACCCGCGTGATCGCCTCGCGGCTCGACCGCGTCGAGCTGCTGAAGGACGTGGCCCGCCTCGCCACCGACGCGCTGCTCGTGAGCGGCGCGCTCGTGTACGAATTCGACGAGCGCGCCGGCGGCTTCGCGCCGCGCGCGGTCGCGGGCGAGGGCGCGACGGGCGGGGCGACGACCGTCGGCGCCGCCGTGGCGGACGCGCTGCAGCGCGGAGAGTTCGTGCTGCGAGCTGCGCGACGACCCGTCGCTGGGCGCCGACGTCGCGGCCGCCATGGACGCCGTCGGCGAGCAGTCCGTGGCCTGGGTACCGTTCAGGATCAACGACGAGACCCTGGGCGCGATGCGGCTCGTCGAACGCTCGAAGCCGCGGCGCTTCGCCGAGGGGGAGCTCGTCCTTCGCCCGCGCCCTGGGCGAACACGCCGCCATCGCCCTGAACAACGCCCGCCTGTACGCCCAGATCGAGGACCAGGCGACGAAGGACGGCCTCACGGGCCTCGCGAACCATCGTCACTTCTACGACCGGCTCGCGGAGGAACTGGAGCGCGCGAGCCGCACCCGGCAGCCGCTGACGCTGCTCATGTTCGACATCGACGACTTCAAGCATCTGAACGACACGTACGGGCACCCGGCCGGCGACGAGGTGCTACGCACCATCGGCCGGCTCCTGCGGGCGGAGCTCCGCAAGGGCGGCGACCTCGCCGCCCGCTACGGAGGCGAGGAGTTCTGCGTCATCCTGCCGGGCGTCGCGGCCACGCGAGCGGTCGGCGGCACGGGCGAGCCCGCACCGGAGACGGGGGCGGAGGCGCTCGCGGAGCGCCTGCGTCGCCGCATCGCCTCCTTCCCGTTCCCGCTCGGGGCCGCGGGCGCTCCCGTCCACGTCACGGTCAGCATCGGGGTCGCCTCGTGGCCCAACGGGGCGGAGGGTCTCGACGAGCTCGTCGGCCGCGCCGACGCCGCGCTGTACGCGGCGAAGCGCGCCGGCAAGGACCGCGTCGAGGTCTACTGATCCCGGCCGGCGCGAGCGGCCGCGCGCCCGAGGTCCCGAGGTCTTGTCTCCGCGCCGCGAGCGCGACGCGCCTCGCGGTCGCTACTGCGCGAACGTCTCGGGGAAGGCGTGCACGAGCGCGTCGATGACCCTGCGCGCGTTGGCCGCCTTGATGTGGACCCCGTCGTAGAAGTCGTCCGGATCGCCGTCGAAGCTCTCGATCTCGCTCAGGTCGATGAACTCGAATTCGTACTGGTCGTGCAGCGAGTCGAGGTAGGCGAGGAAGCGCTCGTGCCGCTCCTGCCGGCCGCCGGGCTGCAGCGCCTCGAGCACCAGCGGGTGGACCGGCATGGCGACGATGACTGGCTCGGCGCCGATCTCGTTCAGGTAGCCGAGGGTGGCCTCGAAGTACCTCCGGCTGCGCGAGACCTTGTCGCCCTTCGCCACGCCGGCCGGCTGTTGCTTCTTGAGCGCCCGCTTGATGTAGATCTCGAGTGAACGCGCCAGCGTGCGGCCCCGGGTCTCGGCCTGGTCGTAGCTGTTCCAGAGGATGACCCCGTCACGCGAGTACTTACGTCGCTCGACCCGGCCGGTCTCGGGCACCTCCTCGGCCGTCTGCGGCAGCAGCTCACCCTGGGCGCGCAGCAACCCGGCCGGCAGGTAGCGGTTGAGGCGCGGGTCCTGGATCAGACCCGCCTCCAGGTCCAGGTTCTGTAGCGTCGACGCCTGGACGCCCCAGACCCAGCGCAGCCGCGTGTCCGGCGCGCGCTCGTGGAGGAAGTGCGCGAAGACCCACGCGTCCTCGGGCTTGCCGTTCGTCATCGCCAGGTTGAATCCCTTGAGACCGGTCTGCTGCTTCAGGTACGAGGGCTCGAAGCGCGTGCTGCGCGAGCCGCCGAAGAAGACGACCTTCGGGGCGTAGCCGAGCTGCTCGATCTGGTCGGCCTTGAAGGAGCGCTCGGAGGGGCAGATGAGCTCCTCCGGCCAGACGCGTGGGTCCGGCCGCGCTGGGGACGGCGTGGCCGACGCCGCGCTCTGCGCGGCGCCCGCCGGCGTCGCCTGCGCGGCGATCGTCGGCCCCGGCTGCGGCGCACCGCCACCGGGGCCTTTCTCCGCGCTGAGGACGTCGACCAGGAGGAGCGCCGCGGCGACGGCGGCAAGCAGAAGCCCGGCGAGCACCGCCGGGAGCCGCCGGCGCCCGGCGGGCTCGCGAGGTCCTGGTCCTACCTGAGGTGTCGCGCCGATGGTCTCGCTCCTTGCTCCCGGTCTCGCCCTGGCGCCGTCGTCATCGCGCCCGGCGGCCTGCCTGCGCGCCCGTACCATGATATCGCGCCCGGCGCGACGGCTCCTGCGATCGGCCCGCCGGTGCGCCATCACCTCACGGGTCACGGAGGGACCGTCAAGACGGCGCGCCGCAGGCAGCACGGCGCGCGGGGCTCACCGGCCGCGGCAGAGAGAGACAGCGTGGCCGGCCGTCGCGGGGGCGACGGCCGGCCACGGACCAGGGACTCGACGGGCGCTGCGCCCCCCTCCGGCGCTGCGCCTCACGGCTGGTCCGACCGCGTGGGGGTCAGGCCGTGCCGCTCCCAGCGGGCGCGACCAGCGCTTCGCGGTCCTTCGCGAGCTTGTACTCCGACTCCATCTCGAGCATGCCACCGGGGAACTCGTAGTCGGCCATCAGCGCCACGTAGTCGTCGGCGCAGAAGGCCTCCGGGTTGTTCACGCCGGCCTGCGGGTCGCCGGGGTGGCTGCCGAGCTTGCCCGTGGCGAGGAGCTCGAGGGCGATGACCGGCGTGAAGGCGGTCTGGGCGACGACCACCTGGGTGCCGTACTTCTCGACGCACTCCTTGTTGTCGGCGACCTGGTAGAGGTAGACCTCACGGACGAGGCCGTCCTTCTTGCCCCTGACCCAGGTGCCGGCCGCCGTCTGGCCGACGTACTTCTTGCCGATCTCGTTCGGGTCGGGCGCCGCCGCGGCGACGACGTCACGCGGCGCGACCATGCAGTCGCCGACCTTGATCTTGTCCTTCTTGTCGATGTTGACCGAGCGGAAGATCTCCATCGCCTGCATGAACTCGTCGCCGAGGGCGTACTTGAAGGTCGCCTTCTTCACGCCCTTGAGGCGGTCGGCGTTGTGGGCGATCTGGATGACCTCTTCGTGCTCGACGTGGCCGACCTCGACCTCGCCGATGCCCTCGGGCAGCCAGAACTTCTCGAGCTCGGCGAACGGCTCGATCGTGTGCACCTCGCCGTTCTCGAAGACGATCGCCGGGTTGTTGCACTCCTCGATCGTCGTCCAGATCGAGAAGCCGAAGCTGATGCCGGTCGCCCCGGGGATCTCGAGGTTGGAGCCGTCGCGGATGCCGATCTCGTCGACCTCGTCGAAGTAGTGATCGGCGGCGTAGCGGGCGAAGAAGTCGGCCATGCCGGGCTCGACCCCGAAGCCGGCCAGGGCGTGCCTGCCGATGGCCTTGAAGTCGGGGTCGAGGGCGTACTCGTCGTCGCCGAGCTTGACGCCGCACTTGTGCATGGGGTCGGTCGGGTGCGGCTCGGAGAGGGTCATCGCCGTGTCGAGGTAGTGGGTCTTCGCCTTGAGCGCGGCCTGCAGCAGCGGCGGGTTGAAGTTGGGGGCGCAGAGGTTGCAGATGATGTCGACGCCGTGCTTGGCGGCCAGGGCCGCCACTGCGTCGGCGTCGCCCGCGTCGACCTGCTCGGCGACGAAGCGCGGGTCGTTCTGCTTCGCGGCACAGCGCTCGGCGCGCCCGCGGTCGTAGTCGGCGAGCACCATCGTCTCGAGCCAGTCCGTGGCGCCCCGGCGCTTCGCGATCGCCGCGATCGACTCGCCGACACCACCGACACCAACGACCAGGACCTTCATGACTCACCCTTCCTCTCAGATGACGTGACCGTCGCGACGCCCCTGGGGCGGCGCTGAACCCCCGGATGCGACGGCTCAACGGTGCCCGTCCAGCGGACGGCTGAGAGGCATTGTATAAGCTCTGGCCGCGAATTCCAGCCCGAAGTTAGCACTCCGTGAGGTTTGGCGGCGTCGTCGACGGCGTCTCCGTACGTGGGCTCGGTCGCTGATGCGGCAGGCGTGCCCGCGCCGGCCGAGTCGCGGGCCGCGACGCGCCGGCCGGCCGCCGTCCGCTAGAATGCACGACGCCGGCATGGCCCCAGGAGGTGACAAGTGCGACCCGAACCCTTCGCCCTCGAACGCTACTTCGCGCGCTACGAGTTCTCGGCGCCCTACCTGCTGTCGAGCTCCGACTGCGACGGCCTGACCATGGCCGAGGTGCTGGCGATGGCCGACGACGAGTGCCGCGACCTGTGGCGCGACCTGACGCTCGGCTACACCGAGTCCCTCGGGCTGCCCCAGCTGCGCGCCGAGATCGCCCGCCTCTACGAGACGGTCGGCCCCGACGACGTGCTCACCGGCGCGCCCGAGGAGCTCATCTACATCGCCATGATCGCGCTCCTCTCCCCCGGCGACCACGTCGTCTGCACGTTCCCCGCCTACCAGTCGCTCCACCAGGTGGCCGAGACCATCGGCTGCGAGGTGACGCGCTGGGTGCCGCGCGAGGAGGAGGGGTGGCGCCTGCACCCGGCCGATCTCGAGGCCTCGTTGCGGGCGGACACACGCATGGTCGTCGTCAACGCACCGCACAACCCGACCGGCGCGCTGCCCTCCCGGGCGGACTGGGACGCGGTCACCGGCCTCGTCGCCGCGCACGGCGCGCGGCTCTTCTGCGACGAGATGTACCGCGGTCTCGAGCTCGACCCCGGCGCCCGCCTCCCGGCGGCCGCCGACGCCGTCGAGGGCGCGATCTCGCTCTCCGGCATGTCGAAGGTCTACGGCATGGCGGGCACGCGTATCGGCTGGCTCGCCGTCCGCGACGAGGAGGTGCGGGGGCGCCTCGCGGCGATGAAGGACTACACGACGATCTGCAGCTCGGCGCCGAGCGAGGTGCTCGCGCTCGTCGGCCTGCGCAACGGCCCAGCGCTGATCGCCCGCCACCTGGCGCGTGCCGAGCGCAACCTGGCCGCGCTCGACGCGTTCTTCGCCCGGCGCGCCGATCTCTTCACCTGGGTGCGCCCGCGGGCGGGGACCATCTGCCTGCCGCGGATCGTCGCCGACGGCGTCTCGGCCGAGGCGCTCGCGCTGAGGAGCGTCGAGGAGGCCGGCATCATGCTGGCGCCGGCCACGCTCTTCGGCCTCGACGACCGCCACGTGCGCATCGGCTTCGGGCGCGAGAACCTGCCCGCGGTGCTGGAGCGCTTCGAGGAGTTCCTCGCGGCAGCCTACCCGCCGCGCTGAGAGCGCCGGCTCAGGCTCCGACCTTGTAGACCATCTTCTCGCCGAGGCCGGTGACGACCTTGACGTAGCCCGAGAGCTCGGCGTCGAGCTCGGGGTCGCCGGTGTCGACCAGCAGCGGGCGGCCGTCGAGCGACAGCAGCTTGGTCTGCGTCGCCACCACGACCACGTGCTCGCGGCCGACGCGGCGGATCACGGCGGGGCTGATCTGCTGGTTGCCGCGCCCGAAGACGTGCCCCTGCCCGCCGATCACGGTGACGACGATGCGGGCGCACGCGTAGCGCTCGAGCGCCCGCAGCAGGTCGCCCTCGGTCGCGTCGGCGGCGACCAGCCCGCCATCGGCGACAGCGTCGACGCCGAGCAGCGTCTTGGGCAGCCCGAGCCGCTCCATGATCGTGCGGGTCGTGGTGCCCGGCCCGACGATGTACAGGCAGCCGGGCTCCATGCCGGCGACCACGTCGGCGGCCACGTCGAGGAGCGCGCGCTGCTCGCCGGCGACGCCGCCCGCCTTGGCGCTCTGCGTCAGGCCGCGCGCCACGGGGACGGTCATGAACCCGTAGAGCCGGGCCGACACGCGGTCCTCGCGGAAGGCCTCCTCGTCGATGTCCATGACCTCGGCCTCGCGCAGCTGGACCGCCCCCGGCCGGTCGTGCAGGTACAGCGCGACGACGTCGCCGGCCGCGGCCGGCGTCGTCGCGTACACGGCGGAGTGGATCTTGACGCCGGCCGGCACCCCGATGACGGGGACCGACGTGCCGACCGCCGCGCAGATCGTGCGCGCCGTGCCGTCGCCGCCGGCGAAGAGGATCAGGTCGGCGCCGGCGGCCGCCATGTCGCGCGCGGCGCGCTCGCTGTCGGCAGCCGTGGTCAGCGTGAAATCGCCGGCGGCGCCGAGGTCGAGGCCGGCGGCGCCGAGGCGCTCGCGTTCGGCGGCGGCGTACGTCTGGCGGCCGGCGAGCGAGCCGACGACCGTCGGCGCGAAGCCGGCCGCGCGGGCTTCGTCCGCGCCCATCTCGCCGGGCGCCGCGAGGAGCTCGATCTCGTCCCTTGAGGCGCGTGAGGCGCTCGAGCGCCAGCCGTGCGCGCCGCGGCGCGTCGCGCACGGCGCCCAGCTCGAGCGCCCGGTGCACGATGTCGGCGCCGTCGGAGCCCTTGAGGCCCACCCGGCCGCCGACCCCCGCGACGGGGTTCACGATCACGCCGAGCTTCTTCACCGGGGCCTCACCGTGACGCCGGCCGCTGCCGTGCGCCACGCGTCATCACCGCTTACGCCCGCCGCGCCGCTGCCGGCTCTTGCCCGGGCTCGTCCCCGCCGGCCGCCGCGTCGCGGCGGTCCGTGGCGCCGGCCGCTGCCACGTGCCGAAGAGGTAGATGAGCAGGGCGGGCATGAGCGGCAGGAAGAAGGAGGGGCCGCGGAAGATGAAGCTCAGGAGCAGCGCCACGAGCAGAGTGACGAACACCAGTGAGCGCACCATCTTCTGCGAGAACGCCGTGAGGCGCCCGCCGCGCAGCCAGCGGTCGGCGAGATCGACGGCCATGGCCCCGGTCGCGACCGCGGCCAGGGCGAACGCCGCGGCGACCGCGTACCGCCGCACCCCCGCCTCGGCCGCGTCGCCGACGAGCAGCGACACGGTCTGCACGGCCAGGTAGAAGGCCGTCGCCGTCACGACGGCGACGCCGGCCGTGCGCAGCAGGCGCGTCGTGCCGCCCTCGGTCGCCGCCGGGCTCGACACGGGGCTCAGCGGCCCTTCGGCCGGTTGCCGCCGGCCCCCGGCCGGCGGCCCTTCTTGCCGCGCCGCCGGCCGGACCGCGGCGTGGCCGGAGCCGGCCTTCGACGTCGACCCGCCGGCTTTCGCCTGCGGGCGGCCGCCGGGCTCGTCCCAGCTGCGCGGCGGCCGACGGACCACGTCGTCGCGCCGCGGCTCCTTGCGCTGCGGCTGCAGCCTGCCGCCGGCGAACACCGGCAGCTCGTCGGCGAGGCTGCGACGGATGCGCAGGAAGTACACGATGATCGGCACCGCCGCGTACAGCTCGCCGCGCAGCACGAGGAGGATGAGGAAGAACATGCCGCCGAAGGAGAGCGTGCCGAGCAGTGCGCACGGTCGCGGGTTCGAGCCGGATCCGATGCGGCGCGGCGGCGTACGCGGCGAGCACGATCATGAAGACGATGACGACCTCGGCGACGACGAACGTCACGAGCTGGAAGATCGCCGCCGAGCTCGTCTGCTCGCCGGAGAGCACGTCGCGCACGCTGAGCGCGGCGGGGAAGCCGAGCACGACGAAGGAGAGCACGAGCACCGCCACGCCGAACCACGCCGTGGCGTAGTCGAGCCAGCGCCAGAAGCCGGAGCGGCCGGAGTCGGGCCGGCGCCGCTGCGACGGCGCCGGCCCTCCCCGCTTCGTCCGCTGGCTCAAGTCGGCCCTTGCCGGCCGAGGACCTTCTTCTTGTAGGCGCGCCAGGTGAAGGCCCACTGCTCCGGGTCCTCCATGGCCTCGGTGCGCCGCATCTGGTCGATCGGCTGGGCGTGCGGCGCCTCACGTACCACGTCGGGCTCGTGGTAGGCCTCGTCGCTGACCTTCTTGATGATCGCCGCCCACTCGTCGAGGTCGTCCCTGCTGTACGTCTCGCAAGGCTCGGGCGTGAAGGGCTCGGGCACGACCCACGGGTGATGGCTCATCCAGTTGCTCTGGATGCCGAAGTCGACCTGGCGGTCGCGCACGGCCTCGGTGCCGATGCCCGTGTCCTCCTTGAGCTTCTCGAGGCTGTAGCGCACCTGGTCGAGCCGCCGGTGGCCCTCGGCGTACGGCCGCGTCACGCCCTTGACCGCGAGCAGCAGGTTGTCGAGGTAGTTGTTGTTGAGCACGCTGATCTCGGCGACCTCGCGCAGGCCGTCGGGGCCCATGTTGCGGATCCAGGCGTAGGCACGGATGACGCAGAGCCAGTTGCCGAGGAAGCCGCGCACGCGGCCGATGCTCTCCGGCCGGTCGTAGTCGAGGTGGTATCTGTCACCTTCCTTGGTGACGACCGGCACCGGCAGGTAGGGCGCCAGCTGCTCGGTCACCATGTAGGCGCCGCTCGCCGGGCCCTCGCACCCGTGCGGGCTCGAGAAGGTCTTGTGCAGGTTGAAGTGACAGGCGTCGAAGCCGGCGTCGCGGGCGCGCGCGATGCCGAGGATGCCGTTGGCGTTGGCCTGGTCGGTGAAGGCCAGGGCGCCGGCGTCGTGGAGCACCTCGACGTACTTGTCGATCTGCGGGTTGTAGATGCCGGTGTCCTCGGGGTTGGTGATCATGCAGCCGACGGTGCGCTCGCTGACCGCGGCCTTGAAGGCCTCGAGGTCGGGGTAGCCGTTCTCGTCGGGCATCACCGTGATGACCTTGAACCCGGCGACCTTCGGCGTCGCCGCGTCGCAGGGGTGCGAGAAGATCGTCGTGATCATCTCGTCGCGCTCGGCCGAGCTCGCCGCGGGCCTCGAAGTAGCGCCGCATGACGCAGGCGTTGGTGTACACGGCGTGCGAGCCGCCGCCGGGCTGCAGCGTGAAGTCGTCCATGCCGGAGATCTCTTTGAGGTACTGCCCCGCCTCGTAGACGATCTCGAGGAGGCCCTGCAGGGTGTCCTCGTCCTGCCAGGGATGGATGTCGGCGGCGCGGTGGTAGCGGACCAGCTCCTCGTGCAGCTTGGGGCTGTACTTCATCGTGCACGTGCCCTCGCTGATGTCGCTGCCGAAGTCCATACCGAGCGTCATCTGCGCGTAGCGGAGGTAGTGGCGCATGACCTGGTACTGCGCCATCTCGGGCAGGTCGGGGGCGGCCGCGCGGGCCATCCCCTCGGGGATGTAGTCCGCGGCCTCGCCGACGGTCTTCTTGACCTCGTCCTCGGCGAGCGGCACGAAGATGCCGCGCTCGCCGGGTGTGCCCTGCTCCATGATGAACGGCTCGTCCCAGCGCGGCGCCCGGTAGTCGCGCAGCACGCCGCCGTCGCGGCGCAGGCGAGCGAGGCGGCCGACCTTCTCCTGCGGTGTCTCGGTCATGCCGTCACCTCCTTGACGGCCGACGCCAACTTCTCGATGTCCGCCTGGTCGTGGTACTCGGTCACGCAGTACAGGGCGCTCTGGCCGAGCTCGGGGAACTCGGCCGAGAGGTCCTTGCCGCCGAAGATCTCGTGCTCGAGCAGCTTCTTGTTGACGTCGGCGACGCTCTCGCCGGCACCGTCGAAGCTCGACCACGAACTCCTTGAAGAAGTGCGGCGAGAGCTTGACCTCGACGCCGGGGATCTCACCGAGCAGCCTGGCGGCGTAGTGCGAGCGCGCGATGCAGGTCTCGCCGAGCTCCTTGAAGCCCTGCGGGCCCATGACCGCCATGTAGACGGCGGCGGCGATAGTCCACAGGCCCGACGCCGTGCCGACCCAGTCGACGCCCTGGTCGCGGGAGCCGTACGAGGTGCGCTCGGCGAGGGCCTCGCCGACCGCGTACTGGCCGGGGGTCTTGGTCTCCATGACCGTGTAGAGCTCGAGCGGGCACTCCTGGGCGAAGACGGGGTCGTCGTCGCGGAAGGCGATGAAGCCCGAGCAGCCGGCGCCGGCGTGCATGTGCATGCCGAGGGTCTGGATGTCGCCGCAGGCGATGTCGGCGCCCAGGGCGCCGGGCGGGGTGAGCACGCCGAGCGTGATCGGGTCGACGCCGGCGATGGCGAGGGCGCCGTGCTCGTGGGCGATCCTGACGATCTCGGCGCCGTTCGCCTCGATCGTGCCGAGGTAGCCGGGACTCTCCCAGTACACGGCGGCGTGGGTGTCGTCGACCTTGGCGCGCAGGTCGTCGAGGTCGACCATGCCGGTCGTGCGGTCCCACTCGTAGAAGCGGATCTTGGTGCTGGTCGGCATCGACTCGGGCTGGCACAGGGTGCGGATCTCCATCAGCCGCATGGGGCTGATGTGGGCCGGCACGAGCACGGTGTCCCGACCGGTGATGCGCCGGGCCATGCGGAACGCGCGCCCGGCGACGTCGCCCCAGTCGTACATGGGGTTGGCGACGCCGTCGAGGTCGAGCAGCTCGGCGAGCATGCTGTTGAACTCGAAGCGGCTCAGGTACTTGCCGAGGTCGGAGTAGTCACCGCCGCAGTAGGCGCTGACGAACTCGGCCCGGTTGATGACCTCGTCGACGATGGACGGCACGTGGTGCTGCCAGCAGCCGGCGCCGCAGAAGTTGAGGTAGTCGACGGCGGAGGTGTTCCTGTCGAGGAGCCCCATGACGTGCTTGCGGAGGTCGCGCTCGGCGAGGATCGGCTCGGGGATGTCGAGCCGCCCCCTGAAGCGCAGGCGCTCGGGGATCTCGGCGTAGATCTCCTCGACGCTGCCCAGCCCCAGCTCGCGGAGCATGGCCTCCTTGGTGGCCGGCGCCGCGTTGGGGATGTAGGGGTGGATGAAGGGCTTGTCTGCCATCAGGGGTCAGCCTCTCCTTTCGTGGTCGGCGTGTCTCCCGGTGTGTCCAGTCCCGGCGCAGGGCGCTCGCCGTGTCGGCCGCGAGCGCCGCAGGCCGTCATTCGTAGCCGTAGCCGGCCGAGGTACCGAAGTCGATCGAGATGTTGGCGCCGGTGATCGGCGCCGCCGCCGGCGAGGCGAGGTAGAAGATCAACTCGGCGACCTCCTCGGGGGTGATGAAGCGCGCCTTCTCGCCCTGGGGATAGCCGCTGAGGAGGCGGCGGAAGTAGCCCGCCGGGTCGCCGCCGCCGTACGTGTCGGCCTGGTACCGCAACATCGGCGTCATGATGTCGGCCGGGCAGACGGCGTTGACGCGCACGAGGTCGCCGGCGACCTCGAGGGCGAGCGCCTTCGTGAGCAGGCTCACGCCGCCCTTGGACGCCGTGTAGATCGCCGTCTCCGGCGTCCCCACGAGACCGCAGTCCGAGCTCAGGTTGACGATGCAGCCCTGCCGCTTCTTGAGCTCGGGCAGCGCCCGGCTGCAGCAGAAGAACGTGCCCTTGAGGTTCACGTCGACGACGCGGTCCCAGTCGGCCTCGGTCATGCTCTCGCTCGGCCCCTCGACCCAGAGCCCCGCCGTGTTGACGAGCACGTCGATGCCGCCGCCGGTCTCGACCGCCTCGGCCAGCAGGTTCTCGACGTCGGGGACGGAGCTCACGTCGCACACCACCGCGTGCACCGTGGTGACCGCCGCCAGCTCGCCGGCCAGCTCCTCGAGACGCACGCCGTCGAGGTCGCCGAGGACCAGCGTGGCGCCGGCGGCGGCGAAGCGCCGCGCCGCGGCGCTGCCGACACCCCCGCCGGCCCCGGTGATGACGACCGTCGTACCGCTCATGTCGTGCGTCATGCGCTCCCCCTGGTCGCGGCTCTCACGCGGCGTAGGCGCGAACCCTGAACGGTCCTTCAATGTTTGGCGAGCTTACACCCTCGACCACGACGAGGGAATCACGCCGAGGATACCGGACGCGGCGGCACGGTAGAATCCCCAGGACGTGACCGCCTATCGCGACACCCGGGGACGCAGCGCGCAGCCGCGCGCCTTCACCGACGTGCTCCTCGAGGGCATCGCGCCGGGCGGCGGGCTGTTCGTCCCCGAGCGCCTCCCGGCCTTCACTCTCGAGCAGGTCGTCGGCCTCGCGGCGCTGCCGTACCGGCGGCGGGCGGCGGCCGTGTTCGAGGCCTTCGGCCTCGACGTCGACGCCGCCCGCATCACGGCGATCGCCGACGCCGCGTACGGGCCCAATTTCGACGACCCCGCCGTCGCCCCGGTGCGCGAGGTCGCCCCCGGCCGCTTCGTCCTCGAGCTCTGGCACGGGCCCACCCTCGCTTTCAAGGACATGGCCCTGCAGTGCATGCCGCTGTTCTTCTCGCAGGCCCTGGAGCAGGCCCACGCGGACGGGCGCACCGCGTTCGGCTTCCTGATCCTCGTCGCGACCTCCGGCGACACGGGTGTGGCCGCGCTCGACGGCTTCGCCGACCGCGGCCACACCCGCATCGCCGTCTTCTACCCCGACGCCGGCGTGTCGGCCCTCCAGCAGCGCCAGATGACGACCCAGCCGGGCGACAACCTCACCGTCCTCGCCCTCGACGGCGACTTCGACGCCTGCCAGTCGGCGGTCAAGGCGGTCTTCGACGACGAGGCCTTCGCCGCCGAGCTCGGCGCGCGCTTCGGCCTCGCCCTCTCCTCCGCGAACTCGATCAACTGGGGCCGCCTGCTGCCCCAGATCGTCTACTACATGAGCGCCTACGCCGACCTCGTCGCCGCCGGCGTACTCGTCGCCGGCGCGCCGCTCGACGTCTGCGTGCCGACGGGCAACTTCGGCAACATCCTCGCCGCCTACTACGCCAAGCGCATGGGCACGCCGATCGGCCGCCTGCTCTGCGCCAGCAACACCAACGCCGTGCTGGCCGACTTCATCGCCACCGGCGTCTACGACATCTCCGCGCGGCCGCTCGTGAAGACGCCGTCGCCCTCCATGGACATCCTCGTCTCCTCGAACCTCGAGCGCCTGCTCTACGACCTCGCCGGCGACCCCGGCCTGGTCGCCGGCTGGATGCACGACCTGCGCGAGCGGCGCCGCTTCGCCGTCGACGGCGAGACGAAGGCTCGGCTGCAGGGGCTGCTGACCGGCGACTGGGTCGACGACGAGACCTGCCTGCGCACGATCGGCGCCGTCCACGCGGAGCACGGCTACCTCCTCGACCCGCACACCGCCGTGGCCTGGGAGACGGCCGCGCGGCACGGCGGCGAAGCTCCGATGCTCGTCGTCAGCACGGCGCACTGGAGCAAGTTCGCCGCCGACGTCGTGCGCGGTCTCACCGGCGTGACGCCTGGCGAGGCCCTCCCGGAGGGCGACGACGCCTTCGCCCTGCTCGACCGGGTGCTCGCGCTGGCGCCCGGCGTCACGATGCCGCCCCAGATGGAGGCGGTGCGCACGCGGCCCGTGCGCTTCCGCGGGCGCGTCGGCGCCGGGCGCGAGGCCGTCGAGCAGAGCCTGCGCGACTGGCTCGCCGCCGACGCCTGACGCTGCGCGCCTCCGCCGCGACGTGTCGGCGCCGCCCGGCGCCCGCGCGACCTCGGCGCCCTTCGCAGGGCCGGCCGTCGGCCCGCCGCTTCACCCCCCGGCGAACAGGCGGTCGACCTTCTCGCCCTCCTCGGGGAAGTAGGTGACGTAGCCCACCGGGAGCGCGCCGCCGACGGCGGCGATGACCCGGCGGCACCCATCCTCACCGAAGTCGCCGCACAGCTCGATGAAGTCGGCCGTCCCCTCCTCGCGCGCCCGGGCGGCGACCCGGCAGGCCTCGTCGACGGTGGGCACGCCGACCACGGTCGCGACGCCGTCAGGCGTGTCCATCTCGCGACGGTGCACGCCGGCGTCACAGCCGTCGGAGCGGAAGATGAAGAGGTAGTCGATGCGCGCCATACGTCCTCCCTCAGTCGGGGCAGGCCCTCGCGACTCCGACCGGTCAGTAGTAGAGCTCGCTCGGTCCCTTGTACTCCTGGATCGTGTTGCCGCCGTCGACCACCACGAGCTGCCCGGTCATGTAGCTCGCGTCGTCGGAGGCGAGGAAGCCGATCACGGTCGCGACCTCCTCGGGGCGCGCCGAGCGCCCGAGCGGCGTGTTGAGGCCGCCGACGTCCTCGCCCTCGGCCTGCGAGCCCGTCGCGATCCAGCCGGGGCCCACGGCGTTCACCGTGACGCCGTGCTTGGCGACGTCGAGGGCGAGGCCGCGCGTCATACCGAGCACGCCCGCCTTCGCGGCGCAGTACGCGGCCTCCTCCGGGTTGGCCACCACGGGTCCCGTGACCGAGGAGACGTTGACGATGCGGCCGTAGCCGCGCTCGATCATCCCCGGCACCACGCAGCGCGTGACGTTGAACTGCGTCTTCAGGTTGATGGCGATGCCGAAGTCCCAGGAGGCCTCGGAGAGGTCCTGGAAGGCGGTGAAGTCCTCCTCCTGGCCGAAGATCACCATGCCGGCGTTGTTGACGAGGACGTCGATGCGCCCGTAGCAGGTGAGGATCTCGGCGACCGCCGCCTCGACCTGGGCCATCTGGATGAGGTCCGCCGTGTGCGACGAGACCGTGTAGCCCTCGGCACGCAGCCGCTCGGCGCACTCGTGCACCTTCTCCGAGATGTCGACGAGCGCCAGCATCGCGCCCTCGCGGGCGAGGACGCTTGCCGTGGCGAAGCCGATGCTGTCGGTCTTCGCCACTCCGGTGACCAGGGCCACCTTGCCCTCCACACGACCCTTGCGTTCCACCGTGCCCTCCTTGTTGAACGCCCGTTCTAGGTTGCCCGCATCCTACGTCATGCGAGCGCAGCTGACACGTGCGCCGTCGTTCCCGATGGGAGGTTCTTGTCAAGTTCAGGCTCCCCGCGCCCGATACATGGGCTACGTGGGCACCCCGGTGACAGACCTGGAGTTGCATCACGGCGGCTGGCTGCGCGTCCAGGACGTCGCGGGCCTGCTCGGCGTGAGCGCGAACACCGTGCGGCGGTGGACCGACGCCGGGCGCATCCCGGCCCACCGCAGCCCGGGCGGGCACCGGCGCTATCGGCTCGACGATCTGCTGCCGTTGCTGCCTGCCGCTGCCGCGGCCGCAGGCGACACCGGGGGACCCGCGGGCTCGCCCGAGGCCGCGGCGCCCGCAGACCGCACCACGCACAAAGACGGGCAGGGGGCCACGCTCGCCGCCACTCTGGACCTCGTCGACCTGCTCGCCCGGGAGCCCGCCGAACTCCCCGCGGCCGCGA
This sequence comes from uncultured Thermoleophilia bacterium, assembly GCA_963814545.1. Taxonomy (GTDB): domain Bacteria; phylum Actinomycetota; class Thermoleophilia; order UBA2241; family UBA2241; genus UBA2241. The sequence goes on from CAWFDC010000011.1 coordinate 100,884, forward strand.
CCGAGGCCCTCGCCGTGCTGACCAAGACCGACCGCTGCGAGTACGTCGACGTCCGCGACGACCACGGCCTCGTCGTGGCGAGCTACGATGCCGGCGGCGCGGACGGCCGCGAGGGCGCGCGCATCCCCCTCGAGGACCTGCTGCCCCTGCGGGCCGCCAGCCCGAGCGCGCCGCTGGCCGTCGACCGGGCGACGGCGGGCGGCGACCGGCGCCTGCTGGCCTCCCTGACGCGCAGAGGCTGCCAGTCGCTGCTCTGGGTGCCGGTCCTCGCCGACGACGCCCTCGTCGGCGTCCTCGAGCTCACCTGCGCGGAACCGCGCGACCTCTCGGTGCACGCCGAGATCGCCGAGGCCTTCGCGCGGCTCTCGGCGCAGGCCTGCGTCGCCGGCGGCCTGCGCCGCAGTCTCGAGCGCCACGAGAAGGCGCTCGCCGAGCTCGTCGTCCTCTCGCAGCAGGCGGCGAAGACGCACGACGCCGACGCGTTCGCGCAGACGCTCGGCGCGCGTCTCATGGACGCGGTCAACGCCGACTGCGTCGACATCTGGCGCGTGAGCGGGGGGGCCGTTCGCTCGATCCTCACCATGGACCGTGGGGGTATCGAGCAGGAGAGCGTCGGCAAGGCCCTCGACTTGGGCCTCTACCCTGCGCTGTGCCAGGCGATGGCGGCGCTCGAGCCACTCGTCCTCTGCGACCTCCGCGATCCCCGTCTGACCGACAAGGAGGTCGAGCTCTACGGCACCTGGGGCTACGCGAGCTCGGTCTCGGTGCCGATGATCGCCGGCGGCGCGGTCGTCGGGCTCATCGAGCTCTACGACGACGCCGAGCGCGACTGGCACAAGGATCTCGAGTTCCTCACCAGCGTGGCGCAGCTCGTCGCCGGGCTCTTCGACAACGCCCTGCTGGTGCACGAGGTGCGCCAGCGCGAGGCGCTGCAGCACGAGCTCGTCGAGCTCGCCGGCGCGCTCTCCGCGGCGGAGGGCACGACGGCCATCGCCGCCACGGCGGCGGAGCACCTGCGCCGCGTGACGGGCGTCGAGGACTGCGACGTCTGGCTCCTCGAGGAGGGCGTCATGCGCTGCGTCGTGAGCCTCGACTCTCGCGGCCGCGACGCCGCCGTCGAGGGCAAGCGCCTCGATCTCGAGTCCTTCCCGAGCAGCGCCGTCGTCGTGGCCGCGCAGGAGCCGCTCATCGCCGCGACTCTCGACGACCCGCGGATCGCCGACGAGGAGCGCGCCGACTTCGCCGAGTACGGCTATCGCAGCCTCATCACCTTGCCGCTGGTCGGCGGCGCGGAGACCATCGGGTTCATCGACCTCTTCGACACGAGCGAGCGCGACCACGAGGTCCTGCGCGACTATCTCGTGAGCGCGGCGCGCACCATCGCCGGGGCGCTCACCAACGCCGAGCTGCTCGCGGAGCTGCGGACGCGCAACGCGGCGCTGCGCGAGCTCGTCGAGCTCGGCGACTCCCTCGGCGCGGCCGACGAGTTGCCGAGCCTCTCGCGCACCGTCGCCACACGCCTGCGCGAGGCCCTCAGCGCCGAGGACTGCGACATCTACCGCGTGGACGGCGACCGCATGACCTGCCTGGCCAGCATCGACAGCAAGGGCTGGGACGGTCGGGAGATCGGCCGCACCCTCCCACTCGCCGACTACCCGGCGACCGTCGCCGCGCTGGCGGCGAACGAGCCGATCGTGATCGGCGACCTCGATCAGGCCGACCTGCCGCAGAAGGAGATGAGCGCCTACCGGCACTGGGGCTACCGCAGCATGGTCTCGATGCCGCTGGTGATGGAGGGACGCCCGATCGGCCTCATCGACGTGTTCGACACCCGGGTCCGCGACTTCACCGAACGGCTCGACTTCATCCGCAGCGTGGGCCGCCTGCTCTCGTCGGCCTTCGAGGAGGCCACGCTGCTGGCGCGCCTCGAGGAGAGCAACCGCGAGCTGCGCCTGCTCGTGAACGCGTCACTCGACTTCAGCGCCAGCCTCGACCACGCCGCGGTCCTCAGCGCCGTCGCCGAGCGGCTGATCGAGGTCACGGCCGCCGACATGTGCGACGTCTACCGGATCGACGGCGACGAGATCGAGATCCTCGTCTCCGTCGGCGGCCACTGGGACGAGGATCCCGTGGGGCAACGCTGGAAGCTCGCCGACTACCGGACCTTCGTGGAAGCCTTGAACGAGCGGCGCCCCGTGATCACCCGCGACATCCTGGGCGCGCCGGAGGCCACCGCGGAAGAGCGCGCCGAGGCGCTGCGCTGGGGCTACCGCGGCACGCTCGACGTGCCCCTGCTCGCGCGTGGCGAAGTCGTCGGCTTCCTCGAGCTCGACAGCCGCGAGCCCCACGAGTTCCCTGAGAAGGACCTCGTCATGGGCCTCGCCCAGCTCGCCGGGCAGGCCATGGCCAACGCCCAGCTCTACCGCCAGCTCGACGCCAACGCGCGGCGCATGACGCTGATGGCCGAGTCGGCCCTCGAGCTCGCCTCGTCGCTCGACCTCGAGCAGATCCTCCAGGCCACCGCGCACCGGCTCTGCGAGACGGTCGGCGTGCCGAACTGCGAGATCGACGTCGTCGAGGGCGACGGCCTGCGCTGCGTGATGAGCCTCGCCGCCGGCGCGCGCGTCGAGGAGTGGATCGGCAGCGTACTCCCACTGTCCCTGATGGCCGTCTGCAATGACGTCCTGGAGCGGCGTGAGCCGGCCGTCGTCGCCTCCTGCGACGACGCCCGGCTCACGCCCGAAGGGCGGCGCTGGGTCGAGAGCCACGGCTACCGCAGCTGGGTGACCCTGCCGCTGGTCGCCGGCGACCAGGCGGTGGGCACCGTCGAGCTCGCCGAGACGCGCTTCGACCGTACCTTCACCGCCGAGGAGCTCGACGCCGCCGGCACCATCTGCCACGTCGCCGCCGTCGCGATCCGCAACGCGCAGCTCTACGAGAGCGAACAGGCGGCGAGCTGGGAGACGAGCCTGCTCAACGAGATCGCGCGCCGCACGACCTCTTCTCTGGACGTCGAGGAGATCGTCGCCGGCACGACCGACGCGCTGGCGAGCGTCGTGCCGTACGACGGCTACACCCTCGCCCTCCTCGAGGGCGGCCGCGTGACGCGGGTGATGAGCTCCCTCGAGGACTGCCCACTCGACGCCGCCGACTTCCCGGCCTTCGAGGGCCACGCCCTCGAGCGGCTCCGCGACGGCCGGCCCTCGGCCCTCTCGCTCATGCAGCACGACCCGTCCGAGGCGCAGCACCTGCTGCTCGCCGGCTACGCCGACATCGTCGTCCTGCCGCTGGTGGCCGACGGCGAGGTGCTCGGCACGCTGCACCTCGCCGCGCGCCGGGCAGGGAGCTTCGACGCGACGGACATGGGGCTCCTCGAGCGCATCGGGACCCAGCTCTCGCTGGCGCTCAAGAACGCCCGGCTGTACGACGAGGTCAAGCGCATGCACCTCGGCAACCTGCGGGCGTTGAGCTCGGCGCTCAACGCCAAGGACTACTACACCTTCGGTCACGCCGCCCGCGTGGCCGCGTACACGGTGATGCTCGCCGGGGAGCTGGGATGGCCCCAGGAGATGCTGCCCCGCATCGAGGAGGCCGCCTACCTGCACGACATCGGCAAGATCAGCATCTCGGACCGCGTGCTGCTGAAGGCCGGCCGCTTGAACGAGGAGGAGTGGCGCCAGATGCGCCAGCACCCGGTGGTGAGCGCCGACATCATCGGGCCGCTCTTCGCCGACGACCTGGCGCTCGGGGTCCGCCACCACCACGAGCGCTACGATGGACGCGGGTACCCCGACGGGCTGGAGGGCGAGGCTATCCCGGAGCTGGCGCGCCTGATGGCCGTGGCCGACGCCTACGACGCGATGTCCTGCCGCCGGCCCTACAAGGCGGCGCTCACCTACGGGGACTGCCTCGAGGAGCTCAGACGCTGCCGCGGCACGCAGTTCGACCCCGACATGACCGACGCGTTCCTCCGTGTCCTCGAGAAGCTCGACCGGCGGCACCTCGAGGGCGAGCGGATCGCGGCTGAGGCGGCGGCGCTGATCGACCCCGAGTGGCACCTGCCGCTGAAGTCGCAGGAGGACGAGGGGTCGCCGGGGTACCAGGCCATCGCGGGGGTCCTTCGGCAGGTACGCGACGCGCACCCGCCCACCCGCTACCTGACGACCCAGGTCGCCCTGAACGGGCGCTACGCCATCGGTGTCGACCCGGAGGAGGACCCCGCGTTCTTCTCGCACTTCGGCTTCGAGATCTTCCCCGACGCCGAGCTCCCCATGGTGCTCCAGGGCAAGGAGCTGAAGACGAACACCGTGATGGCCGACGCCTTCGGCGTGTGGGTCACCAGCCTGGCCCCGATCCGCGTCGCGGACGGGACCGTGGTCGCCGCCGTCGCCGCCGACCTGCCGGCGCTCGACGGACCTGAAGGCGAGAGCCTCAGCAGCGACACCCGCCAGACCTTCGCCACCATCCTCCAGGACACGGCCGAACGCCTCAGCCGCGCCGAGACCGATGCGATCACCGACGCGCTCACCGGGCTGTACAACCACCGCCACCTCCACGAGTGCCTCGACGAGGAGCTCACCCAGGCGCGGGAGACCGGACAGCCGTTGTCAGCTGCTCTTCGGCGACCTCGACCACTTCAAGACCTACAACGACCTCCTCGGCCACAGCGCCGGGGACGGCGCCCTGCGCGAGGTCGCCCACCTGATCGAGCAGGCGGTGCGCAACATCGACGTGGCGGCGCGCTACGGCGGCGAGGAGTTCTGCGTCCTGCTGGTCGGCACCGGCGGCGAGCAGGCGCTCGCGGTCGGGGAGCGCATCCGTGAGCGCCTCGAGCGCGCGGAGATCCGCGCCAACGGGGACGCCCTCACGCTCAGCATCGGTATCGCCACGTTCCCGGACGACGCCTCGTCCCACGAAGCGCTCCTCGAGACCGCCGACCGTGCGATGTACGAGGCCAAACGGCAGGGGCGCAACCGGGTCGTGGCAGCCGGGGCGGCGAAGCCGGCGGCCGGCGGCGCGAAGGCCGGCCGAGCGAGGCGGAGCACCGCCGAGGCCGGCGGCGCCGCCCAGCGTCGGCCGCGTCACTGACCCCCGCGGCGGCGCGCCACACGGGCGTCGCCGGTGCGCCGCGTGAGACCCTCGCGATCGAAGTGCTCCAGAAGTGCCTGGGCGTTCCGCCGGCCGCAGCCCAGCAGATCGCGGAACTCGGCCAGCGTCACCCGCTGCTCCGTCTCGAGCCGCTCGACGAGGCGCGCGCGAGCCTCATCGACGGCGCCACGCGCGAACCAGAGGTCCTTGTCCACGCGCACCAGCGCGCCGCGACGCGCCAGCACGTCGAGGACCCGGCGCAGGTCGCGCTCGGGAAGTCGCTCGCGCTCGGCGAGCAGCGCCAGGGTCGGCGGGGCGAAGGGCTCGGCGCCGACCGTCTCGGCGAGCCGCCCGGCGAGATCCTCCTGTGCGGCGTCCAGGACGCCCGTGGCGCCGGCGGGCCCGTACCCTCCGTCGGCAGTGACCAGGACACCCTCGACGACCAGGGCCTCCAGCGCCGCCGCGACCACGTCGGGCGGCGCGCCCCGGGCGGCCGCGGCGAGCTCGGCGAGAGCGCTGAAGGGGCGCTCGGGGCGCTCCTTCGCCCTCGCCGCCGCCGCCTTCGCCAGGTCGTGCCGGAGCTGCTTGACGACCGGGGGCAGGAACCAACGCCCCACGCCCGGCGCCGGCGACGGCGCGCCGCGGGAGCCCGCGGGTGCCGGCGGTCTGCTCGTCGCCGACGGGGCCAGGGTCTCGAGGTCGCCATCGCGAGCCAGCGCCTCGAGCACGTCGCGGGCCTCGCCCTCGTCCACGCCCACGGCCACCAGGTCGGCGACAGCGAGGCCGGCGGCGGCCCTCTCGTGCGCCAGCAGGAGCGCCGCCGCAGCCCGGTCGCCGCGGTACAGCGCCTCGAGGAACCCCGCCTGCGCGCCGCGCTCGCGCCAGCGCTGATGCCCCGGCACGAGCACCACGCCGCCGCCGACCGTCGTCACCGGCGAGAGCGAGCGCAGGATGAAGCGGTCCTGCGGCTCGACGGCGGCCTCGCCGTCGAGCCGCAGGACCGCCGGGCCCTCACCGCCGGCGGCGAGCTCGCGCGCCGCGACCGGGCTGACCCGGGCGACGTACTGGGCCGTGCCGTGGTGAAGGCGCAGTTCGTCGCCACCGCGCAGCGCCCGCTCGCCGGGCAGGAGCCGCACCCAGGCCGCGAGCACGCGCGTCGCGCGGCCCGCGAGCTCGGGCGCGACGAGCCAGGCGCCGCGGGCCACGTCGTCGCGGCCGACGCCGCGCAGGCTGACGCCCACCCGGCTGCCGGCCTCGGCCACCGCTGCTTCGTGGTCGTGCACCTCGACGCTGCGCACGACGGCGCGCGCGCCGCCCGGCTCGACGGCCACCCGGTCGCCCGCCCCCATACGACCGCGCCACAGCGTGCCGGTGACGACGGTGCCGGCGCCGGGCAGGGCGAAGACGCGGTCGACGGGCAGGCGCGCCGGGCCCGCGGCGCGGCGCGCCTCGAGGCCCTCGGCCTCGCTTTCGAGCGCCGCCACGAGCGCGTCGAGGCCGCGTCCGTCGCGGGCGCTGACGGGGACGACGGGCGCCCGCGCCAGGGCGGTCGTGGCGAGGAACTCGCGCACCTCCTCGACGGCCACCTCCAGCAGCTCCTCGTCCACCAGGTCGGCCTTGGTCACGGCGACGACGCCCCGGTCCACGCCGAGCAGCTCGACGATGCGCAGGTGCTCGACGGTCTGTGGCATGACGCCGTCGTCGGCGGCGACGACCAGCAGGACCAGGTCGACGCCGGTCGCCCCGGCGACCATGGTCCTCACGAAGCGTTCGTGCCCGGGAACGTCGACCACGCTGAGGCGCCGACCGCTGGGCAGCGGCAGCTCGGCGTACCCGAGCTCGATCGAGATGCCCCGCTCGCGCTCCTCGCGCAAACGGTCCGTGTTGGTGCCGGTGAGGCGCGTGATGAGCGCCGTCTTGCCGTGGTCGATGTGGCCCGCGGTGCCGAGCGTGAGGTGCGGCCCCGCAGCGGCGGCGTCGGGCGCTACGGAGGAGACGTCACCCACGCCGGCCATGCTCGCGGTCAGGTCTCGAGGGCGCGCCGCACGGCCTCGACGACGTCGTCCAGCTCAGCGTCGCGCAGGGTGCGGGCGTCGAGGTGCAGGCGCTCGTCGTGGACCCTGCCGACGACGGCGGGCTCGCCGCGGCGCAGGCGGCCGGCGAGCTCCTCGGCGGCGACCCCCACCGCGTTCACGACCACCGCGGCGCTCGGCACCTCGGCGACCGGCAGCGCGCCGGCGCCGGCCCGCGCCACCGAAGGGGTCACCTCCGCCGTGACACCGCCGAGCGCGCTCAGCCTCTCGGCCAGGGCCGCGGCACGCCGTTCGACCTCGTCGAGCGGCGCCGCCAGCGCGGCCAGCGTCGGCACCCGCTCGATCGCGGCCCCGGGGTCGAGATAGAGACGGAGCACGGCGTCGAGCGCCGCGAGGTCGAGCTTGTCGATGCGCAGCGCCCGCGCCAGCGGGTGCCGGCGCATGGCGTCGACGGTCGCGGCCCGCCCGACGGCGATGCCGGCCTGCGGGCCGCCGAGCATCTTGTCGCCGCTGAACGTGACGACGTCGGCGCCCGCGGCGAGGCTCTCGCGCACCGCGGGCTCCTCGGCGAACAGCTCGAGGTCGGCGAGGGCGCCGCTGCCGAGGTCGTCGACGAGGACGGCGCCACGCGCGTGGGCGAGGCCGGCGAGCTCGTCGATCGACGGCTCGGCGGTGAACCCGACGATGCGGTAGTTGCTCGTGTGCACGCGCAGGACGGCGCGCGAGCGCTCCGTCCAGGCCTGCTCGAAGTCGCGCAGGTAGGTGCGATTGGTGGTGCCGACCTCGACCAGCTCGGCGCCGCTCTCGCGCAGGATGTCGGGGATGCGGAAGCCGTCGCCGATCTCGACGAGCTGGCCGCGCGCGACCAGCACCTCGCCGCCGCGGGCCGTCGCCGCCAGCGCCAGCAGCACGGCGGCGGCGTTGTTGTTGACGGCCAGCGCGTCCTCGGCGCCCGTGAGCGTGCAGAGCACGCCGTGGACGTGGTCCTGCCGCGAGGCGCGCTCGCCGCGCGCGAGGCTGTACTCGAGGTCGGAGTAGCCGGACGCGGCGGCGGCCACGGCAGCGACCGCCTCGGCGGGCAGCACGGAGCGCCCGAGGTTGGTGTGCACGACGATGCCGGTCGCGTTGACGACACGGCGCAGGGACGGGGTCGTCGCCCGCCGCAGGAGCGCCTCGACCCAGGGGGCGAGGTGGGCCGCCGTAAGCTCGCCGGCCTCGACGCGGCGGCCTTCGTCGAGGATCTCGCGGCGCAGCCGGTCGAGCACCGCGCGCACGGCGTCGGCGACGAGCTCTCGCGGGTAGGTGTCGAGGAGGATCTCGACGGCGGGCTCGCGGAGGACTTCGTCGACCGCCGCGAGCTCGCGCAGGCTCTCGGTGGCCCCGTCGCCCGCCCGCCGCCGCTTGCGCTCGCCGCTCATCGCTCGAGGTCGTCGCTCATCGCCCGTCCTCCCCGGCGCGCGGTCGTCAGGCGGTCCCGCGCCCGCTCGCCTTGCCGGCCGCCCGCATCCGCAGGCCGGCCATGAGCACAGCATACGCGGCCCAGCCGAAGACGAGCCACCAGTCGCGCCCCGCGACGCCCAGGTCGGCGAGCGCCCCGGGACGGAAGTAGTCGAGCGCCACAAGCCCGAGCGCGACACCGGTGAAGACGAACTGGGTCAGCGGCCAGAACCAGACCGCCTGCCGGCGGCGGGCGCCGTACGAGGTGGCCAGCATGGAGAGCACGAGCACGGCGACGGCCGCCAGCAGGCCGAGCAGGGCGAGGCCGAGCTGCACGACGACCTCCGCGAAGGAGCGCCCGCTCACCCACTCCCAGATCGGCTCCGCGGCCCCGCCGACGCCGAACACGAAGACCAGGACCCAGGTGAGGACGGCGATGACGGCCATGACGCCCAGCATGAGAAAGGGGACGACCGACGCACCCCTGAGCAGGAGCGAGCCGAGCGACTCCGGGCGGCGCGGAACCTCGGCCGGCCCCGCCGGCGCCTGGCCGCCCGCGCCGCCCGGCGGGCGCATCTCGCGGCCGCCACGCCCGCCGTCAGTCATCCAGCTCCCCGCGGAGGGCGATCGTGCCGGTCTCGCCGCCCGTGACCTCGCCGACCGTCCAGCCCGGGCAGCCGGCATCCTCGAGCTCGGCGAGCAGGCTCGCGTGGCGGTCGGCGGACACGGCCATGAGAAGGCCGCCCGAGGTCTGCGGGTCGAAGAGCGCCAGCACGCGGGGCTCGTCGCGGTCGACGTCGCCGAGGCGCTCGACGAGGTAGTCGCGGTTGTTGCGCAGGCCTCCCGCGTAGACCCCGTGGGCGATGAGGTCGAGGACGCCGTTGTGCAACGGGACGGACTTGAGCCACACGATGGCCGCGGCGCCCGAAGCGTCGAGCATCTCGGCGAGGTGCCCGGCCAGCCCGAAGCCGGTCACGTCGGTGGCCGCGTGCACCCCGACGCGGAGCATGGCGCGCGAGGCGGCGGCGTTGAGCGCCGCCGCCTCGCGCGCCGCCGGCTCCATCTCGCCCTCGCCGATCATCCCGTTCTTGAGCGCGCTCGCCAGCACGCCGATGCCGAGCCGCTTGGTGAGCACGAGGCGGTCGCCGGGCTGCGCGCCGGCGTTGTAGACGATCTCGCCGGGCTTCGCCAGGCCGCTCACGGCGAGCCCGTACTTGGGCTCCTTGTCGTCGATCGTGTGCCCACCGGCGAGCTCGGCGCCCGCCTCGATCACCTTCTCGGCCCCGCCGCGCAGCACTTCTGCGAGCAGGTCCATGCCGAGCGAGACCGGCCAGGCGACGAGGTTCATCGCCGTCAGCGGCCGCGCGCCCATCGCGTAGATGTCGGAGAGCGCGTTGGCGGCGGCGATCTGCCCGAACCAGTACGCGTCGTCGACGATGGGCGTGAAGAAGTCGACCGTCTGCACGAGGCAGAGGTCGTCGGCCAGGGGCGTCACCGCGGCGTCGTCCCTGGTCTCGAGAAGCCGCGCGAACGTCTCAGACGAGCGCGGCAGTCGATCGAGCACGGCCTGCAGGTCGCACGGACCCAGCTTGGCCGCTCAACCGCTCTTGGCCGCGTACTGTGTCAGGCGGATCTTGTCGGTCATGCGGCAAGCTTACCGCAGGCCGACACCGATGCAGCCGACGCCGCGCTGCCGGCGCCCGCGCTGACGCCGGATGGTAGGGTAGGGCGGCGTGAGCCCCGCGGACCGCAAGAGACCAGCCCGCTCAGCCGCGCGCCGGCGGCAGATCGCCCGCCGGCGGCGTGTCGCCCTCGCGGTCATCCTCGCCCTCGTCGTCGCCGCCGCGGTGGTGCTCGTGCGCGCCTGCGCCTGTGGCGGCGGGGCCGGCGGAGCAGACGGCGAACGGGGTGACGGCGCGGCGGACGGCGCCACCGCGGCGAGCGCCCACGGCATCGTGCCGTACGCGCCGGTCGACTACCCGACGCGCGACGGCGAGGGCGTCAAGATCGCCACCTTCCTCGGCGACGCGACGCGCCGCTTCTACGGGCGCGGGCCGGCACCGACGTCGCTTCAGATCGTCTGGCGCACCGAGATCGGCAGCGGCTGGACCCCAGGCAAGAAGGAGGACGACCCACCGCGCGTGTGGGCGGGCACGGGCTGGACCGGTCAGCCCGCCCTCGTCCGCCAAGGCGACAGGCTCGTCCTGCTCGTCTCCGGTTACGACCACGGTCTCCACAAGCTCGACGCCCGCGACGGCAGCCAGCTGTGGCGGCGCGAGTACGACGACATCCTGAAGAGTTCGCCGAGCGTCTTCGAGAACCCCGCCGCCACCGGCCCCGGCGACCGCTACATCGTCTGTGCGGGCTCACGGCGCGGCTACCCGACGGAGCTCGACGACCCGGACATCGCACCCTACCGCGCCTTCACCCTCGGCAAGGGCGAGGAGCTCTGGCGCCTGCCCGTACCGCAGACCGCGGCCTACACGCGCGACTGTGACGGCAGCGGCCTCTACCTCAACGGGCGTCTCTACATCGGCGTCGAGAGCGGCTGGATGTACGCCCTCGACCCGGTGATGACGGAGCCGTTCGGCGAGCACCGCCGGCCGGCGGTGCTCGCCGAACGGCTCCTCCTCGGTGATGGCGGCGACGATCGCCACGCCGACGACCTCGCCCTCGAGGCCTCGCCGGCCCTGCTCGGTGACCGGCTCTACATCGCCTCCGGCGCCGGCCACATCTACGGCCTCACCCTCGACACGCTCGAGGTCGTCTACGACCGCCGCATCGGCAGCGACATGAACGGCACCACCGTGCCGACGGCGAGCGGCAAGCTCCTCGTGCCCGTCGAGAAGCAGTACATCGACGGTCGGGGCGGCATGATGCTGATCGATCCGGCCAAGCCGGCCGACGCCGACCCTGAGTGGTACTTCCCCACAGGAGACCGGGAGCTGGGTGACTGGCGCGGCGGCGTGATCGGCTCGGCGTCGGTGAACGACGCCGCCAACGCCGATGGCCGCTACCCCGCGCTCGCCGCCTTCTCGGCCATCGACGGCAACCTCTACGTCGTGGCCCAGGACGTTCTGGCCGATGAAGAGGTAGAAGGGCCCAACGGCGAGAAGGGACTGGCGACGCCGCAGCTCGTGTTCAGCGCCGACATCGGTGGCAGCATCTCGACGCCGATCATCGTCGGCGACAGCATCGTCGCGGCGGGCTACGATGAGACCGTCCACATGTACCGCATCACCTACCGCAAGGCGCCCAAGGGCGCCGAGGGCGCCCTCTCCGGCCGCAGCGGCGACTGGTGGAGGGTGAGCGTCCGCGAGACCGCCCGTCAGACGATCGGCGCCTCGATCGAGTCAACACCGATACTATGGGACGGGCGTGTCTACGTCGGCGCCCGCGACGGCTACTTCTACTGTCTGGGGGAACGATGACGGCAGATCGCACCAGCGACCGGCAGGCGCGGCGGACGGCACGCGCCCGGCTCGCCTCCGGCATCCTCGTCGTCCTGCTCGCCGCGCTGCTCGTCGTCGCCGTGGGCGGCTCCACGGTGCCCGCCGTCGACGCACCGGTCTCGCCCTTCGTCCTCGCCCCCCTGATCGGACCCTGGGAGCAGTACGGCTACGCGCCGGACTACGTGCGCAACGTGCCGGCCTTCGACTCGGAGGGCCGCGCGTACATCCGCAGCCGCACCTCGAACACGCACCACACCTCGTACGTGCATGCCCTGGAGGACGGTGAGTGGGCGCGCTACGACTTCTCCGCCGCCCTGCGCGCCGCCTTCCCCGACTACGTGCGCACGGTGGGGGCCGGCAGTATCCGCAACGACCGCGTCATCTTCGACCGCCAGGACCGCGCCTACAACCCCCTGCGCGTCAGGCTCGAGGACGGCACCGAGCGCAACGCCCTCATGGTGTCCTGGGACCGCTGCCGCACGTGGAAGGCCTTCGCCCTGCCGGACGGCTGGTTCGCGACCGAGCAGTGGGTGGGTCACAACGAGCTCGACGGGCCGCCCTTCCTCGCCTTCTGGGAGCCCTCGGGGCTCCCGACGGTCAAGGGCGGCCAGCGCAACTCGCTGTGGGTCACGCAGCCGCGGCTCGAGGGCGAGGAGCTCGTCGTGCCGCCCCCGACCCACGTGACCGACGAGTGCCTCGGCCTCAACAAGGACTCCGGCGGCTCCTCGTTCGCCGTCACCCACGGCGACACCACCTTCTTCGTCTGGGCGGAGGCTTCGCCGGCCGGCTCCCCCGGCGTGCCGGCCTACGTCGCCACCTACGACCACGCCACCGGGGCCGTCGGCGCCAAGCGGCTCGTCGCCGTGACACCGCCGGCCAACGACATCCACAACAAGCCCGGCATCTGCATCGACAGCGAGGGTCACCTCCACGTCGCCGCCGGCTCGCACGGCCGCCCGGTGCTGTATACGCGCTCGTTGTCGCCCCTCAGCGTCGACGCGGGGTGGAGCGCCGCACAGCGGCTGCCGGCCGACCCGGCGCTCGCCCCGTACGCCCCCGTCGACGAGCCGCGCCAGACGTACAACGCCTTCGTCTGCGACTCGACCGACACGCTGCATCTCGTGACGCGGCAGTTCCGTGAGTGGACCGGGGAGGACGGCGTCGTCAGGACCTACGGCGGGCTGATCCACCACAGCCTGCCGAAGGGCGGCGTGTGGAGCTACCCGCACCTGATCGTGATAGGGGCCGACACCGGCTACAGCATCTACTACCACAAGCTGGCCCTCGATCACCGGGACCGCCTCTTCCTGTCGCTCAGCTACGCGGGCGGCCAGGAGTACTACCAGGCCAAGTCCCGGGCCGTCGGCCTGCGCGTGCTCGGCCGCAGCGAGCTCCCGATGGGCAAGTACCGGCGCCGGCTGCTGCTCGTCTCCGGGGACGCCGGGCTCACGTGGCGGCTCGCCGAGACGGCCGACCTCGCCGCGCCCGGCCAGCTCCTGGTCACGGAGGCCGACGCCGACCGGCTCGCCGACGTGCCGCCGCCCACGGACGTGCCGCCGCGGTGGGCGTGGACCAGTCCGCGCCCGCAGGGCAACCAGTTCACCGCCCTGGCCCTGCCCGACGGCGTGAACGGCTGGGCCGTCGGCGCCTACGGCACCATCCGGCGCACCAACGACGGCGGGCGCACCTGGCGCCGCCAGAGCTCGGGCACGACGCGCCCGCTCTACGGGCTGACGGCGCCCAGCGCACGCACAGCGTGGGCGGTCGGCGAGGACGGTCTCATCCTGCGCACGACCGACGCCGGCCAGACGTGGCGCACGCAGGACTCGCGGACGACCAAGACCTTCTTCGCCGCCGCGTCCGTCTCGGGCTCGACCGGGTGGGCCGTCGGCGAGCGCGGTGCGGTGCGGATGACCACCGACGGTGGCCGCACCTGGCGCACCGGGTACTCGAAGTCGGCGCAGGCGTTCTTCGCCGTGGACTTCGTCGACGCGGCGCGCGGCTGGGTCGTGGGCGACTACGGCAAGATCATGCGCACCATCGACGGCGGCCGCACGTGGCAGAGGCAGACGTCGCCGTCCGGCCAGGCGCTGTACGGCGTCTCGTTCCGCGACCGCTTGCGCGGGGTGGCCGTCGGCGCCGGCGGCGTCGTCATACGTACGGTGGACGGCGGCGCCACCTGGCGCCGCATGAGCAGCCCGGTGACCACGAGGTTGAGCGGCGTCGAGATCCGGCCGACCGGGGTCGGCTTCGCCAGCGGCGACGGCGGGGTGGTCCTGCGGACAGTCGACGGCGGTCGCACCTGGTCGCGCAAGCAGCTGCCGGCGCAGACCGTCTACGGCGCCCTCGACGCCTACAACGCCAGCAAGGTGTGGGTCGGCGGCGGCGGCGGGGTCGTCTGCCGGAGCATCGACGGCGGTCGCAACTGGAAGAGCCTGACCGGGGGCCAATGGCGCTCCCTGGGCGACGTCGCCCGGCGCGGGACCGACCTCTGGACGACGGCCGGCGACCGCCTGCTGCGCAGCGCCGACAGCGGCGCCTCGTGGTCGACGGCGACCGTCGTGGACGGCGCCTCCCTGAACGCCCTGGCGTTCACCGAGGCCGACGCGTGGGCGGTCGGCGACGGCGGCCTCGTGCTGCGCAGCCCCGACGGCGGCGCGACGTGGGGGCCGCTGGCGCCGCCGACCGACCAGCACCTGCGCTCGGTGGCCGCACCGGCGCCGGGCGTCGCCTGGGTCGCCGGCACCGACTCCACCCTGCTCACCACGGACGACGGCGGCGCGAGCTGGCGACGGCCTCTCGCGCCGCCCGACGACCTCTACTGCGTCGAGTTCCTCGACACCCAGCGCGGATGGGCCGGCGGCGGCGGGCCGTACGGTGAGGGCGAGAGCGTCGTCTGGCGCACGACCGACGGCGGCAAGTCCTGGGCGAGCGCCTCGCTGCCCAGCTGGGGCCGCGTGCGTGACCTCGAGTTCATCGACGCGGCCACCGGCTGGGCGGTCACCGAGGACTGGGGCGTGGACGGCGACTACCCGCAGGGCGCCGTGCTGGGCACCCGCGACGGCGGCCGCACCTGGGAGCTCCAGGCGACCGCCCCGGGCGTGCTCCTCGCCGTGAGCATGGACCCGGCGGGCTTCGGCTGGGCCGTCGGCTCACTGGGTGTCGCGCTGCAGACGCGCGACGGGGGGGCGACGTGGCTGCGGCGCGACTCGGGCACCGACAACAGGCTGCGCGGCGCCGTGCTCAACGGCGTCGACGGCGCCGTGATGACCGGGGACGGCGGCACGGTCCTCACCGTGACGCCGGGCACGCCCTGACGCAGGGGGACGCGGGAGGCGGCAGGTTTCTCAGCCGGGCAGGCCGAGGAGGGCGGGCAGCTCGTCGAGGCCGCTGATCGTCGGCAGCGGCACGTCCCAGCGGCCACGCCGGTCGAGCAGCACGCCGTGGCAGCCGGCGGCGATCGCCCCGCGCACATCGTCCTCGAGGTTGTCGCCGACCATCACCGCTTCGCTCGCGGCCACGCGCGCCTCGGCGAGCAGCGCGGCGAAGATCTCGGGGGCCGGCTTGCAGTGGCCGACGACGCTGCTCGCGACCGTGAGGTCGACGAGGGCGCCGAGACCGAAGTGCGCCGCCACGGCGTCGAGGTCGCGGCTCGTGTTCGAGAGGAGCGCGAGACCGAGCCCAGCCGCGTGAAGACGCTCGAGGCAGGGCAGGACGTCGTCGTACAGCGTGAAATGCTCGACGTTCCACCACTCCGCGAGCTGGGCGCGCGCCGCCGCCGTCACCGCCTCCGGGTCGCCGCCGCCGAGCTCCTCGATGATGGTCCTGGCCACGATCTCGTAGACGCCCTCGTCGTGCAGCGTGCCGAGCCGCTCGCGACGCTCGATCATCGCGGCGTACACGGCGCGCTCGGCCGCGCCCCAGCGCCCGGGGTCGAGGTCGAGTCCGAACTCGCGCCCGAGCGCCCGGTAGCCCTCGGCCTCGAAGCGCGTGCCCGGGCGCAAGAGCGTGTAGTCGACGTCGAAGATCACGAGCGCCGGCGGCGTCGGGATGCGCGGCACGGTCATGGTGGTGGGGTCTGCCCCCGGCGGCCGGCGCGGCGCGCGGCGCGGGAGTCGGCGGCGGCGAAGACCTCGCCGGCACGGTAGGACGAACGCACGAACGGGGCGGCCACGACCTCGAGACCGAGGGCCCGGCCCCTCTCGGCGACGGCGTCGAACTCGCGCGGCGCCACGTAGCGCACCACCGGCAGCCGGTCGCGCGCCGGACGCAGGTACTGCCCGACGGTGACGACGTCGACGCCGGTGGCGACGCAGTCGCCGAGGACCCGCTCGACCTCGGCGCGCGTCTCGCCCAAGCCGAGCATGATGCCGGTCTTGACGAGTGGCCGGCGGCCGCGAGCGCCGGCCGGCGCGCCCTCTCGCGACCGCGCCGGCGTCTCCGCCCCCCCGACCACACTCAGGTGACCGCTCCGGCCGCGGGCCCAGTCGGCCGCCCGCTCGAGCAGGCGGAGGGAGCGGCCGTAGTCGGCCCGCGGCCGCACCAGCGGGTAGAGCCGCGCCACCGTCTCGAGGTTGTGCCCCACGACGTCGGGCCGCGCCGCGAGCACGGCCCTGAGAGCGTCGGCGTCGCCGAGGAAGTCGGGGACGAGCAGCTCCACGGTCGCCGCCGGCAACGCCTTACGGAGCGCCGCGACCGTCGCCGCGAAGTGGGCGGCGCCGCCGTCATCGAGGTCGTCCCGCGTGACCGAGGTGACGACCACGTGGCGGAGGCCGAGCCGCGCCGCCGCCTCGGCCACGCGGTGAGGCTCGTCGGCGTCGAGCGGCGTCGGCCCCGCCTCGCCGCCCGCCGCTGAGCTCTCCACGCTGCAGAACCGGCAGTCGCGCGTGCAGCGATCGCCGAGGATCAGGAAGGTCGCCGTGCCCTCGGAGAAGCACTCCCCCTTGTTCGGGCAGCGCGCCTCCTCGCAGACGGTGTGCAGGTGGAGGTCGTCGAGCAGCGCGCCGGTCGCCCTGTAGGCGGCAGGCGCCGGCGGGCGCACCTTGAGCCAGGACGGCTTGCGCGGTGGCGCGTCGCCACCGGGTCGCGTCTGTCCGTCCGCTGGGCTCACAGGCTGTGCATGCCGCGGCCCAGGCCGCCGAGCGCGGCCTCGCCGACGCCCTCGGCGAGGGTCGGGTGGGCGTGGATCGTCTCGGCCACGTCGCGCAGGGTGAGACCGGCGCGGGCCGCCAGCGCGAGCTCGTGCACGAGCTCGGTGACGCGCGGCCCGACCAGTGAGGCGCCGAGCACGGCGCCGCCGCCCGGCTCGCAGACGATGCGCACGAAGCCCTCGGCCTCGCCCTCGACGACGGCCTTGGAGACCGCGTTGAAGCGCAGGTGGGCGACTTCGACCTCCCTGCCCTCCCGTTTGGCGCGGTCCTCGGTGAGGCCGACGCTGGCGACCTCGGGGCTGCTGAAGACGCAGTTGGGCACGATGCGGCGGTCGACCGTGAGGCGGCCGCCGGTCACCGCGTTCTCGGCCGCCGCCTGGCCCTGGTGGTAGGCCCAGTGGGCAAGCAGCGGCGGCCCGGCCACATCGCCGGCGGCGAAGACGCCGTCCAGCGTCGTGCGCTGTGTCTCGTCGGTGACGACGAAGCCGCGCCCGTCGATCTCGACGCCGGCCTCGGCGAGGCCCATGCCCTCGCTCACGGGGCGGCGGCCGACGGCGACGAGGACGGCGGAGGCGACGAGCTCGCGCCCACCGGCGAGGGCGAGGTGGACGCCGTCGTCCCGCCCCTCGGCGCTCTCGACGCCGGCCTTGAGGACGACCTCGATGCCGGCCTTCTTGAACGCCTGCTGCAGGGTTTTGCCGACGCGCTTGTCCTCGCCGGGCAGCAGTTGATCGAGCATCTCGACCACCGTGACCGCGGTGCCGAGGCGAGCGAAGACCGAGGCGAACTCGCAGCCGATCACCCCGCCGCCGACGATGACGAGACTCGCGGGCACGTGGTCGATCCGCAGCAGCTCGTCGCTCGTCATAACGCGCGGATCGGAGAAGTCGAAGAGGCGGAGACGGACCGAGTCCGAGCCGGTGGCGAGGATGACGGCATCGCCCTCGAGCGGGCCTCCGTCGTCGACGGCGAGACGGCCCGGGCCGGCGAGGCGTCCGTGCCCGGCGACGACCTCGACCTTGCGCGCCACGAGCATGTGCTCGACGCCCTCGCGAAGCTGCCGGGCGGTCGCGTCCTTGCGCGCCATGAAGGCGGCGAAGTCGAGGGTGACGCCTTCGGCGTGCACGCCGAAGGCGTCACCCTCGCGTGCCATCTGCAAGCGCTCGGCGCCGGCCACCATCGCCTTGGTCGGGATGCACCCGCGGTTCAGACAGGTGCCGCCGATCTCGCGTGACTCGACGACCGCGACCTCCGCCCCGAGCTGCGCGGCGCGCAGCGCCGCGACGTAGCCGGCGGGTCCGCCGCCGAGCACGAGGATCTTCGCCATCAGCTCGCCTCCTTGAGCAAGCGCAGGCCGGCCTCGAGGCGCAGCAGCACCCCGCGCCAGAGCCGGTCCGCGTCCACGACCACACCCGTCGCCTCGAGGCCGTCGCCCTCCCACGGCTCACCGAGGAGTGTCCCGACGCCCGCCACCAGCTCGTCCGGCGGCCGTCGCTCGAGCACCGAGCCGTGCACGAGCACGCGACCCTCGCGACGCGCCTGGGCCACGGCCACCAGCTTCTCTCCGCGCGACATGAGGTCGTGGCGCAGGACGCTGGCGAAGCACAGGGCCGAGCGCTGGTACGGGGTCCCGCGCGCGTCGTCGAGCGTCACCCCGAGGTCGCGCAGGGCGCCGGCGAAGGCGCCGGTGACGAGCTCGTAGGGCACGGTGACGTCGGCCCCGGCGCGGCGACCGGCACCGAAGGCGCGCGGCGGGAAGGCGACGGCGAACGACCACTCGAAGCCCTCGCCGTGCAGCACCGCGCGGCCGCCCGAGGGCCGGCGCACGACGTCGAAGGGCAGCCCGGGCTTGAGCTCGACGTCCTGGAACTTGCCCAGCGAGAGCGCCGGCGGCGCCCACGAGTACCGTCGCGCCATGACCTGGTCGACGGTCCGGAGCAGGCCGTCGTCGAGCGCCATCTGGGCGCCGCCGGAGGCGCTCGCGTCGGGCAGCACCTTGACGAGGCTCACGGATGCACCTTCCTCGGCACCGAGGGGGCCGCGCGGCACGAGCCGCTCCTGCCCGTCGCGGCCCTCACGAGGCCGCAGCCCCCTCGTCTTCGGGGAACCGCTGGCGCACGACCGGCTTGCGCGCCGCCGACGCCTCGTCGAGGCGGCGCACCGGCGTCGTGTACGGCGCCGTGCGACCGTCTCCGGGTCCTCGGCCGCCTCACGCACGACGGTACGGATCGCCTCGACGAAGCCGTCGAGCGTCTCGCGCGTCTCGGTCTCGGTCGGCTCGATCATCAGCGCCTCGTCGACGAGCAGCGGGAAGTAGACGGTCGGCGGGTGGACGCCGTGGTCGAGCAGCCGCTTGGCGAGGTCGAGGGCTCGCACGCCGTGCTCGCGCTTCAGCGGCGTCGCCGAGAGGACGAACTCGTGCATGCAGCGGCGCTCGAAGGGCACGTCGAAGAGGTCGCGCAGGCCGGCGAGCGAGGTAGTTGGCGTTGAGCACCGCGCGCTCGCTGACCCGGCGCAGGCCGTCGGCGCCGAGGGTGCGGATGTAGGCGTAGGCGCGGACGAAGACGCCGAAGTTGCCCTGGAAGCCGCGCACCCGGCCGATCGACTCGCGGCCGGTCGTGATCGAGGACGTAGGTGCCGTCCTCGCGCCTCTCGACCGCATGGGACGCGGCAGGAACGGCTCGAGCTCCTCGCCGACGACGATCGGGCCCGGCGCCCGGGCCGCCGCCGCCGTGCGGCGGCGTGAACGACTTGTGAGGTTGAAGTGGACGATGTCGAAGCCCATGTCGCCCGGGCGCGCGAGATGCCCATCACGGCGTTGAGGTTGGCGCCGTCGTAGTAGAGGAGGCCGCCCGCCTCGTGCACCAGCTCGGCGATCTCGTCGATGTGCTCGTCGAACAGGCCGAGCGTGTTCGGGTTGGTGAGCATCAGGCAGGCGATGTCGCCCGTCGGCGACGATCTGCGCGCAGGTCGTCGATGTCGACCCCGCCGCGGGCGTCGGTCGACGACCTTGACGACCTCGTAGCCGGCCATCGTGACCGAGGCCGGGTTGGTCCCGTGCGCGGTGTCGGGGATCACGATGCGCCGCGGCGCTCGCCGCGGGCCTCGTGGCAGGCGCGCGTGAGCAGCAGGCCGGTGAGCTCGCCGTGCGAGCCCGCCGCCGGCTGCAGCGTGACGCGGGCAGGCCGGCGATCTCGCAGAGCGAGCGCTCGAGCGTGCACATCAGCTCGAGGGCGCCCTGGGCGGCGACTCCGGGCTGGGAGGGGTGCAGGCCGCGGAAGCCCGGGAGGGCCGCGACCCGCTCGTTGAGCCGCGGGTTGTACTTCATCGTGCAGGAGCCGAGCGGGTAGAAGCCGGTGTCGAGGCCGAAGTTGCAGCGCCGAGAGGTTCGTGAAGTGGCGGACGATCTCGGGCTCGGCGACCTCGGGCAGGCGCGCCGGGCGGGCGCGTCGCAGGGCCGCCGGCAGCGACCTCGTCGAGCGGCCGCTCGGGCACGTCGAGGGCCGGCGTCGTCGACGGCGCGCCGCCCCGGCCGCGAGCGCTCGAAGATCGGTGAGCCGCGGCTCGCGCCGCGAGGATCTCCGTCGCGCGCAGGCGGTCGACATCTCGCCGTCAGGCATCGCGCACCTCGCCTCGGACGACGAGCGCGTCGGCCGACGCTCGGCGACGAAGGCGTCGATCTGCTCGCGCGTGCGCCGCTCGGTGATCGGCGACAGGAGCACGTCGTCCAGGCCGCTCGTCGGCCGCTCGCGCCGAAGGCGCCGGCGAAGCGGCTCATCGGCACGCCGGCAAGGAACCCGCGCGGCACGAGCGCGTCGACGAGCCGCGCGGCCGGCAGGGGCAGACGCACGGCGAACTCGCGGACGACGGGCCCGGCGGTGCACGCCTCGACGCCGGCCAGCTCGAGCAGCCGCTCGCGCGCGTAGGCGGTGCGGCGCGCGCAGCAGCTCGCCCAGCTCCGGGAGGCCCTCCGGCCGAGCCAGCTCAGGTAGACGACGCCGGCGAGCGCGTTGAGCGCCTGGGCGGTGCAGATGTTGCGAGGTCGCCTTCTCGCGGCGGATGTGCTGCTCGCGCGTCTGCAGCGTGAGCACGAAGCCGCGGCGGCCGTCGACGTCGACGGTCTCGCCGACGATGCGCCCGGGCATGCGGCGGATGAGCTTGGTCGTGCGGCGAAGAAGCCGAAGGCCGGGCCGCCGAAGTCGAGCCGGTTGCCGAGCGGCTGCCCCTCGCCGACGACGATGTCGGCGCCGTAGCTCGCCGGGCGGGGCGAGGAGGCCGAGCGAGATCGGGTCGACGACGGCGACGAAGAGCGCCCCGCGCCTCGTGGGCGAGACGCGCCGCTTCGGCCATGTCCTCGAGCGCGCCGAGGAAGTTGGGCTGCTGCAGGACGACCGCGGCGACGTCGTCGCCGAGAGCGCCTTGCAGCAGCCCCAGGTCGGTCGCCGCGCCGGCGACGAGCGGCACCGTCTCGGGGCGCGGTCCGTAGCCCGCCGACTCCGTGGCCAGCATCTGCCGATACTCGGGGTGCACGCCCTCGGAGACGACGACGCGCCCGCGACGCGTCTGGCCGCCGGCGAGGAACGACGCCTCCGCGAGCGCGGTCCCCCGTCGTACATGGAGGCGTTCGAGACCTCCATGCCGGTCAGCTCGCAGATCGCCGTCTGGTACTCGAAGATGCTCTGCAGCACGCCCTGGCTGATCTCGGGCTGGTAGGGCGTGTAGGCGGTGAGGAACTCGCCGCGCGAGACGATCGCGTCGACGATCGCCGGGACGTAGTGGTCGTAGATCCCGGCGCCGAGGAAGGAGACGAGACCGGAGGCCGGGCAGTCGGCCCCGGCCAGCCTCGTCAGCTCCGCCATGAGCTCGGCCTCGCTGAGCCCGGCGGGCAGGCGCAGCTCGCCCTCGAAGCGCACGGCCGCGGGGATCTCGTCGAAGAGCTCCTCGAGGCTGCCGACGCCGACGGCGTCGAGGAGCTCCCGGACGTCGGTCTCGCTGTGCGGTGTGTAGTCCAGCGTGGGCCTCCCCGTCACGCCTCGGTGAGGAACTCGCTGGTACGCCTCGGCGTCCATCAGGCCCTCGAGCTCGGCCTGGATCGCTCAGGCGGACGCGCAGGATCCAGCCCTCGCCGTAGCAGTCCTCGTTCACGAGCTGCGGCTCGTCCTCGAGCACGGCGTTCACGTCGGTGATCTCGCCGGAGAGCGGCGCGAACACGTCGCTCACCGCCTTCACCGACTCGAGCTCGCCGTACGGCGCCCCGGCGGTGACGGTGTCGCCGACGTCGGGCAGGTCGGCGTAGACGATCTCGCCGAGCGCGTCCTGGGCGAACCAGGTGATGCCGAACACGGCCTCGTCACCCTCGAGACGGACCCAGTCGTGCTCCTTGTAGTACTTCAGGTCCTGGGGGTAGCTCTCGGCGGCCATCGCTCCTCCTGGGTGGGGTGTACGCGGGTCCTGTCGGAAGTGCCCGAAGGGGACGCAGAGAAAACGCAGGTCTGGGGCACGGGCTGCCTCCTCCGCTCTCGACGCCGACGGGTCGCTCACGCTCCCTGTCGGACCTCTCGCGGAGGCGACACTTCAGGGGCCCGTCCGACCGCGCTCCGCTTGCCTGAGAGATTCGACGCCCTGCGCGTCTTGCCCCTTCGGCGCCCGACATCCCCTGAGGGACCGGGCTCTCACGCGGTCTTCGACCGGGCTGCCGGCCTGGGCCGACCGACCCACTGTAGCATCGGCTGACCGACCGTTCAACGCGCCGGCGCGGCCGCACCGGAGCGCGGCCTCGCGCGCCCCGGAGCGCGGCCTCGCGGGGCCCGGCGGGCCCGGCGTCGCCCGGCCAGGGCGCCCGGCGCGCGCGGTACACCCGGCCTCACCCGGCCCGACGGGCCCGATCGTGCCCGACCTGACGAACGCGCTGGCTGCCGGTGCTAGACTCGCTCGTCATGGATGAGCGCACGGCAGACGAGGCGCACGGAGGGCCGGGCCGGCGAGCCGGGGACCGGCCTCCCACCGCTGCGCGAGACGGACCGGTCGACAGCCGGGATCGACGCGGCGCCGCTGCCCGAGGGCTACGCGGTGCGGCGACCGACGCGCGACGACTTCGACGAGGTCGTCGCGCTCCTGGTCGCCGCCGATCTCGCCCTCGTCGGCGATACCGACTGGAGCCCCATGGAGTTGGGTTACCACTGGCGCCGCCCCCGCTTCTCCCTCGAGCGCGATGCGTGGGTCGTCGAGTCCGGCGAGAGCGGCCTGGTCGCCTACGCCTGGTCCTACAACGACGAACCCGAGGGGCAGCCGACGGGCTTCATCGGTCTGCACCCCGAGCACCGCGACCCGGCGCTCGCCCGCCACCTCCTCGCCCTGATCGAGCGGCGCGCCGGCGAGCAGCTCGCCTCGAGGACGTGGGGCGAGCCCGCGGTCGGCGCGTGGTTCCTCGAGGAGGACGACCTCAAGCGCGCGCTCTACGAGAGCGCCGGCTACACTCAGGTCCGCGTCTTCGAGCGCATGGTCGTCGCTGCGGCCGACGTACGCGAGCTCGACGAGGCGCCCGCCGGCATCGAGCTGCGCCCTATGCGGCGCCCCGACGACGAGCGCGCCGTACACGACTGCGTGGAGGAGGCCTTCGCCGACCACTTCCGCTACGCGCCGCTGCCGTTCGACGAGTTCTGGGCACCCTTCGACGACACGCCGGCGGAGGATCAGATCTGGCTCGTGGCCTGCGACGGCCCGGAGATCGTCGGTGTCGCCCTGGGGTTGTCGCTCGAGCGCTACGGGTACGTCGACCTCCTCGCCGTGCGGCGCCCCTGGCGGGGCCGTCACATCGGGCTCGCCCTGCTCGTGGCCACCCTCGTCCGCCTCCGCGACCTCGGTCACGGCCAGCTCACGCTGGGGGTCGACGCCACCAACCCCACGGGGGCCGCGCACCTCTACCGCCGGGCCGGGATGAGCGTCCGTCAGCGCGTGCTGTATTTCGAGAAGCCGATGCCCTGAGGCTGCGGCCGGCGCGCCGAAGGGCGGCCCTCCACGCCGAGCGGGCCGGGTTGGCGCGCCGAGCGGCCGGGCTGTGCGCCCAGAGGGGACGCGCCGAGGGGCGGCTCGCGCCCGCTCCCCGCCTTCAGTACGTCTCCCCGCGTGCCGATACCCGAAGTGCGGGCGGCGGTAGGGCACGCCCCCCGCGCCGTGGTCCCGCGAGAGGAGCGATCACGCACGGCGCACGACGCAGAGCCGCACGTCCCCGCCGCACGACGTACCTCGCCGCCTTCGTCGGCGTCGCCGTCGTGCCCGTCGTCGTGTACGCCGGCCTCGCGACGCTCACCTCGGCGCCGACCACGACCCTCCTCGTGATCATCGTGGGTCTCGCCGCCGCGTCGGCCTCCGTGCTGGGGGTCGCGACCGGCAGACGGCTCGGACAGGCTCACCCCGGCGCCGAGATCGACGAGCTCAGCGATCGCGTCGAGAGCCTGTCGCAGTGCCTCGTCCACCTGAACGTGTTCGGAGAGACCCTGGCCGACACACCCGACGTCCAGACGCTCCTCGGGCGCATGATCCCGATGGTCGAGCGGACGTTCGACGCCGACTGGGGCAGGCTGCACCTGGTCGCCGACGGCGGCGGCGTCAGGGTGGTCGGCGCGCGCGACGGCCTGCCCGCCAGCGCCGCGGTCGCGCTGCGCCACGTGCTCGCCAGCGCCCAGCCGGTGTGCCTGCCTCACCCGCAGGGAGAGACGAGCCCCCTCGCCCCGGACATCGCCGTCGACGGCGACGCCGGAAGCGTCATGGCGGTCCCGCTCATCTGCGGCGGCCGGGTGACCGGAGCGCTCGCCGTAGGCGTCCACGAGCGCCGGGAGTTCTCCCAGCGCGATACGGGCGTCCTGTCGACGATCGCCGCACAGATCGCGGTCTCCGTCGAGAACGCCGCGAACTACCGGAAGCTCGAGGAGAGCTACCTGGCCACCATCAGTGCCCTCGCCTCCGCTATGGAAGCGAACGACGAATACACGGCCGACCACGCCGAGACCATCTCGAGGATGGCCTCCGCGGTGGGCGCCGAGCTCGGTCTCGACGAGGCCGATCTGCGCCGGCTGCGCTGCGCCGCCCTCCTCCACGACATCGGCAAGATCGGAGTGCCGCAGCCGGTGCTCCACAAGAACGCCGCGCTGAGCCCAGGCGACGCGGCGCGGATGGCGGAGCACACCATCATCGGCGAGCGCATCGTGTCGCAAGCCGAGTACCTGCGCCCGGTCGCCCCGCTGGTCCGCGCGTCCCACGAGCGCTGGGACGGGCACGGCTACCCCGACGGGCTGGCCGGCGAGGAGATCCCGCTGGCGTCGCGCATCGTCTTCGTCTGCGACGCCTTCCACGCCATGACCTCGGACCGCCCGTACCGGCGCGCCCTGCCGGTGACTGAGGCGCTCGACGAACTGCACGCGCAGGCCGGACGGCAGTTCGACCCACGCGTCGTCGACGCCTTCGCGCGGGTCCTGCCGACGTTGGTGGCAGCTCCCGAGCCGGCGCGCGCGACGTAGCGGGCGCGCGCCGCCTTCCGCCTTCGAGCCGCGGCGCGACCGCGCCGCCCGTGCTCAGCCTCAGCCGAAGTGGCAGCTGCGCAGCTCCTCGAGGTCGGGCTTGCTCGGGTCGGCCAGCGCGTTGCGCAGGTAGCTCGCGAAGGTCTGCCTCACGTGCCCGGAGTCGCAGCGCGGGCAGTGCGTGCTCCCCGCCTCGGGGGTCTCCGGCACGTCGAGCGCGAAGCCCTCACCGCAGTCGAGACAGATGAAGTCGTGGGTCGGCATGCGTGCAGGATACCCCGAAATGGCCGGAGAGCCGCCGCGGTCCGCTACAATCACAGGCCGTGCGACGAGGGCAGGGACCGGCGCGTGCGGCAGGAGGATCGGCGGGAGCACTGTGGGCTGGTTCGAGGCGGACAAGGCGAAGTACGTCACGCTCGCGTCGGCCTGGGTCGTGCCGGCCGCGCGACGCTGCGTGCAGTGTGGCATCTGCTCCTTCAACTGCCCGATGGGGATCGACGTCCGCGGTCACGTGTGGCGCGACGAGCCGGTGCGCGACAGCTGCTGCCTGACCTGCGGCGAGTGTGTGAAGCGCTGCCCGCGCGGGCTGCTGCGCTTCGCGCCGATCGCCGCGACGACGACCCTGCCCGGCGAGCCCCGGCCACCCCTGCCCCGTGACCCGGGGAACGGCTGACGTGGCCCTGCGCCACGTGCTGATCGGCGGCGGGCCGGGCGCGATCGCGGCGGCCGAGGCCATCCGCGGCGTCGACGACGGAGCCCAGATCGTCGTCGTCATCGCCGACCCGCACGGCTACTACTCGCGCCCCGGGCTCGCCTATCGCCTCGCCGGTGAGCTGCCCGAGCCACGGCTCTTTCCGCTCACCCCCGCGCAGCTCGCCGGCCTGCGCGTCGAGGTGATCCATGAGCGCGCGGTGTCCGTGGACGTCGGTCCACACCGGGTCACCCTCGCCGGCGGACGCGAGCTCGCCTACGATCGCCTGCTACTCGCGACCGGGTCCCAGGCCGTGCCGGCGAAGGTCGCCGGCGCCGAGCTGGACGGAGTCGTCAAGCTGGACGACCTCGAGGACGTTCGCGACATCATCCGTCGCTGCAGGACCGCAACGGCAGCGGTGGTGGTCGGGGGCGGCATCACCGCGCTCGAGCTCGTCGAGGGCCTGGCGGCGCGCGGCGTGCGCGTCGACTACCTCATGCGGCAGGACCGCTACTGGCGGAACGTCCTCTCGGAGGCCGAGTCGCGACTGGTCGAAGACGGTCTGACTCACGAGGGCGTGCGCCTGCGTCATCACACCGAGCTCGCCGGCATCGTCGGCCGCAGCGGCCGCGTCGCGGGCGTGGAGACGAGTGACGGCACGACCATCCCGTGCGAGCTCGTCGCCGTCGCCATCGGCGTACGCCCGCGCATCGAGCTGGCGGAGGCTGCCGGCCTCGAGTGCGGCCGCGGCGTACTCGTCGACGAGTACCTGCGCGCCGGCGTCGACGATGTCTTCGCGGCGGGCGACATCGCCGAGACCCGCGATCCCGCGACCGGGCGCGGCACGCTGGACGTGCTGTGGAACTCGGCGGTGGCCAAGGGCCGGGTCGCCGGCCTCAACATGGCCACAGGGCCCACCCACGTGTACGAGAAGCGCGCCGCGCTCAACATCACACGCCTGGCCGGCCACAAGACGACCATCATCGGCACCGTCGGCAACGGCGAGGACACCGACCTCCAGGCGCTCGCCCGGGGCGACAGCCAGAGCTGGTCGGAGCTTGGCCCGGCGGCACTCGTGGCCGCACGGAGCCGCGATGCCCGTATCCGGCTCGAACTGGGCGAGCGCGCCCTCCTGGGGGCGGTCGTCATGGGCGAGCAGGCTCTCTCCTTCCCGCTGCAGGAGCTCGTGGAGGCCCGCGCCGACGTGAGCGGCATCGCGGGGCGCCTTCGCGAGCGGGAGGCGCCGGTCGCCGACATCGTCACTGCGTTCTGGCAGGACTGGACGGCACGGCATGCCTAGACGCGCCCCGGAGCTCTGGTACGCGGCAGCAGCGATCCTGGTGATCACGCTCGGGTACGGAGCGGAGTGCCTGCGCGCGGACGCTCTCCCCTCGGCGTCCGGGCTCGCCGGTCACGGCATCGGGATCGCGGGGTTCATCCTGATGCTGATGACGGCGACCCTCTACTCGGTGCGGAAGCTGCGCACCGCGGCGCGCTGGGGCAGCATGGCCGCCTGGCTGCGGTTTCACATGCTGACCGGTCTCGTCGGACCGTACCTGGTGCTGCTCCACACGGCGATGCGGTTTCGGGGGTTAGCCGGTCTCGCGATGCTCCTGACCGCGATCGTCGTCGTCAGCGGCCTGATCGGCCGCTACCTCTACACGGCCGTCCCGCGCGAGGTCGGGGACACCGCCCGCCGGCGCGCCCAGCTCGCCCGGCGCCGGAGGGCCCTCGCGGTCTGGCACACCCTGCACGTCCCGCTCGCCTGGGCGCTCTTCGCCGCCGCCTTCGTCCACGTCGTGGCGGCGCTCTACTACGCGACCCTGCAGCGCTAGCGTGAGCTGCTGAGGCACACGTGAGCACGAGACCGGCCTTCCTCTCCAGCCTTGGCGTCGCGGCCGCCGTCCTCCTCCTCGTGGCCGTTCTCGCGTGGTCTCTGGCGAGGGGCCCGGGGCTGTTCAGCCCCGGGCCCCTCAACGCAGCTGCAGCGGCCGCGCCCCTCGGCGGCGTCGCCAGTCACGCCGCGCTGGAGAGCGATTGTGGCGCCTGCCACCCGGCCCCCTGGAGTTCCGCGACCATGGCCGACCGTTGCCTCGACTGTCATGGGGAGATCGGCGACCGGATCGCGGAGGGTGAGGGGCTGCACGGTCGGCTGGCCGGCACCGCGGATGCGCCCACCTGCCGCGGGTGCCACCCGGAGCACGGCGGTCCGCGGGGAGCGCTCACCGTCCTCGACGCGGAGGCGTTCCCTCACGAGGTGACCGGGTTCTCGCTCGCTACGCACGAGCGCGTGGAGGAGGGCGACCCGGTCGCCTGCGGCGACTGTCACCCCGACGGCTGGGCGCCCTTCGATCAAGCCGTCTGCACTGGGTGTCACGCCGACCTCGACGCCGCGTTCATGCGCCGGCACGCGGCCACCTGGGGCGAAGACTGCCTCCCGTGCCACAACGGCAGCGGTCGCCACGGAGCCGGCTTCGACCACGCCGCGACGGGGTTCGAGCTCACCGGCGGCCACGCCGGCGTCGCCTGCACGGAGTGCCACGCCGGCGCCCGCTCCGCCAAGGACCTGGAGGCGACGCCGCACGACTGCTACTCGTGCCACAGCAAGGACGACGAGCACGACGGGACGTACGGGCGGGCGTGCGGCGACTGTCACACCGCCGAGAGTTGGGACGATGTGACCTTCGATCACACCGTCTTCCCGCTCGACCACGGCGACGAGGAGCGCGTGGCGAGCTGCACCACCTGTCACCCGAAGCGGACCACCAGCTACACCTGCTATGGGTGTCACGAGCACACCAGAGCCAAGGTCCTCGAAGACCACGACGGGCAGCGCCTCAGCCAGTTGACGGACTGCGTCCGCTGCCACCCGGGCGGCGAGGAGGCTGACGACTAGGCCCCCGCCCCCGCCGCCGACTCCAATTCGGCCATCGCCTCCGCCTGAGCGTTGTTCAACTCGCTCTCACAGGCCTTGGACAGGCTCCCCACGAGATCGCGCCCCGCGGCGAAGCAGTCCTTCATGACGTCGATGCCGCGAATCGCCTTCGCGGTGGCGGAATCCTCCCAGCCACGCGGCTGGTCTCTCGTACTCGAGTCGCACGAGGGTGAGACTGCGCCGACGCGCCGGAGCTCAAGGGACGGTGATGTTCCCCTTCGCGTCCATGCGGAAGCTCTTCGCGAAGTCCTCGGTCGAGAGCCGCCGCACGAGGCGCGCCGCGGCGTGACTCGAGTCGACTTCCGGCACCCCGTGCCCTTGCAGGCGCAGCGACAGCCAGCGCCCTCCACGGATGCGCCCAGTCTCGTCGACCTTGACGGTGAGCAGACCGGAGAGCCCGAGGGTGCCGCCGGTCCCGAAGGTGTTCCAGCCGGCGAAATCGCCCAGCGAGTAGGCGATCAGCTTGCCGCGGTAGCGCTCGATGCCGCGGATCACATGCGGCCCCGAGCCCAGCACGAGGTCGGCGCCGCCGTCGACGACCGCGTGCGCGAAGGTGCGGGAGTCGCCGCGGTTCTCGCCGAAAGCGTATTCGGTACCTTCGGGGGTGTGCGTCCGGTCCGAGCCCTCGGCGCCGGCGTGCATCAGCACGACGATCACGTCGGCCTTCTTGGCGGCGCGGCGCACGAGCGCCTCGGCGGCGGGGATGTCGAGGAGGCTCTGGTTCCACGAGTAGGGCTGAGAAGCCGAGCACGGAGACGCGGACGCCCTCGACGCGGACGACGGTCACCTGGCCGGGCAGCCCCGTGTACTTCACGTCGTTGCGCTCAAGCGCGGCCTTCGTCTGCTCGAGCCCGCTCGCGAAGTAGTCGTTGGTGTGGTTGTTGGCGAGGCTCACGAGGTCGATGCCCGCCCACGGCAGGGCCTCGGCGTACGAGGGCGGCGCCTGGAAGGCGAAACGGACCTTCGAGTCGCTGTCGTCGCACTTCGACGGGCCACCCTCGGAGTACGTCCCCTCGAGATTGGCGATCATCAGGTCCGGGGCGCGCAGCTGGTCGCGCACCCGCGCGAAGAGGGCGCGCCCGCCGTCCGGCGGCAGCCCGTACTTCGACCCCGGCGTGGTGTCGCCGACCCAGCCGACCTCGATGACCTTCAGCGGCGTCGCCGTGGCCGTCGGGGACGGCGACGCCGAGGGACTCGCCGCGGCGACGGCCGACGGCGACGGGGTGGGGGCGGCTCCGAGGTCGGGGCCGCCGAAGACCCCGCCGGCGCTCCACGCCCAGGCGCCGGCGGCGAGCGCCGCCGCCACGACCGCGACCCCGAGGGCGCCGAAGAGCCACCGCCGGCGGCCCCTCCCGGCGCTGCGGTAGACGCGTGAGCCGTCGGGGCGGCGGCGGGCGGCGGCGTTCGTGCCGTCGCTCATGCCGCTGTCCCCGTCACCCACTCTCCTCGGCCCGCCGCACGCGCCGGCGCACGACGCGCCAGACCAGACCCAGTTCCTCCAGGTGCAGGAGCCGGGCGGCGCCGACGTAGGCGGCGCCGCTCACCGCGACCGTCAGCGTGAGAGCGACGAGCACCCCGAAGAAGCCGTCGCCGACCAGGCCGTCCAGCATCCACCACGTCGTCGCCGCGACGGCGGCGAGGATCGCGGCGCACACCAGCGCCTTGCCCGTCGCCGCCCCGATTCGGCGGCCCTCCTCGCTGCCGATCCGATCCCTGAGCAAGTAGGCGAGCACCGCGGTGCTGAACACGGACACCAGCGAGGTCGAGAGCGCTATGCCCGCCGTGCCCAGCGGCCCGAGCAGGACCCAGTTCAGCGCCGCGTTCAGAACGAGGTTCACGAGCCCGACGAAGAGCGGCAGCCACACGCGCTGCATGCTCTGGAAGCTGCGGTTGAACAGCATGTTGACATTGGCGAAGGTCAGACCGACGGCCAGGGCGACGAGAACGGATGCGACGGCGCTGGTGTCGCCCGCCGAGAACGCCTGCCGCTGGAAGACGACACGCACGATCGGTGCGGCCAGCACCATGAACCAGGCGACGAACGGCAGCGAGACGAAGACGGTCTGCCGGATGCCCGTCGAGAGCGTCTCGCGAAAGCGCCCAGAGTCGTGCTGGGCGATGAACCGCGAAAGCGAGGGGAAGAGCACGGTGCCGATGGTCACGGCGAAGATGCCCTGCGGCAGGGTGTACAGGCGGAAGCCATAGTGGAGCTCGGCGGCGGCGCTGCCGCTCACGTACTGCGCGAAGTAGAGGTCGACGAGGGCGTTGAAGTTCACGATCCCGAGGGTGATGGCGATGGGCACCATCAGGCCGAGGACGCGACGCAGGTATGGATCGGCGAAGTGGAAGTTGAGGCGCAGCGGCTCGCCGATGGAGTGCATGGCCCAGGCCAGCAGCGCGAGCTCGGCGACCGTGCCGGCCAGGGTGCCCCAGGCGAGCGCCGGCACGCCCCACGACGAGTGCCAGAGCGAGACGAAGACGATGATCACGAGGTTCCAGACGATGCTGACGACGGCGGGCATGACGAAGCGCTCGTGGGCGAAGAGGACGCCGCTGATCACCCCGGCCAGGGAGAGGACGAGGATCGTGGGGCCGACGATGCGCAGGTAGTCGACCGCCGCGGCCGTGGCCTCGGCGGTCGTCGTGAGCTCGGGGTACACGGCGCGCACGACGGACTCGGCGGCTACGAGGAGCACGACGGTGGCCGCCCCCACGAGCACGAGCATGAACCCGAGCAGCGCGCCGGTGACCCGCCGCGCGCGGGCGGTGTCGCCGGCGGTGATCAGGGCCACGAGGATCGGGACGAAGGCGGCGCTGATGGCGGCGTCGGCGAAGAGCTGGCGGATCACGTTGGGCACCGCCGACACCGAGACGAAGGCGTTGTAGTCGGCGCCGACGCCGTAGACGCCGGCGACCAGCACCTCGCGGGCCAGACCGACCACCCGCGAGACCGCAGTCGCCGTGGCCATGAAGACGGCCGCCAGGGCCAGCCTGCGGGTGCGCTCGCTCACGGGCGCGGCCCGCCCTCCGGGCCCGCCGCGCCGCATCGCCTACAGTCGTTCCGTGCGTCGATGGTCAACCTGCAGAGCCTCCCCGCTGCCGGCATGCCACGGGACGGCTTCGCGGCGCACGCCCAGATACCTTGGCGCGCGCCCCGCCGCCCGGCCGACAGTCTGTCACGCGATGGCGGGAGCCCCAAGCCGAGGCGGATGGGCACGAAGCGTTGTCTGTTTGCGAAACTGACACCGCCCATCGGTCAAGGAGTCCCCCGCCATTTCCGTTAAGAACGACGTACGGACCGGCCGTAGCCCCCGTTCCTTCCAATCTGGAGGAAGCCAATGCGTACGTTCTGGATCATCACCCTTGTCCTCGTCACCGTCCTCGTGATGGCGACCGCGGCGTCCGCCTCGGTCAGGGACAGCGTCGCCTCGCTCGTCGGCGACAGAAGCGGCGCCGCCGAGGACGGCGGCGGCGGCACGTTCACCGTGACGGCGACCAAGACCGGCGGCGGCGAGCCCAGCGACGATGCCTGGGTCGTCAAGAACGACCGGCGCGGCGAGGATACCCTCACCTACCGGATCGTGAGCCCGAAGGTCGTCGTACCCGCCGCCCAGGGAGACTGCGTGAACGCGCAGACCGACGAGGGCCCGGATGGCCCGGATGCGATGGATGGCGGCACGCGGATCCAACGCCGGCGAGGAGAGCACGAGCGCCGAAGTAGCCCGCGACCCAAGAAGGCCAGAAGGGTCAGGCCGAGGAGCCGGTGGCGGAGTGACGCCCGCCTGACGCTCCTCACCCCAGCAGCATGAGGGGGACGGGCGGCGGGGCCTCTCCCGGGAGAGGCCCCGCCGCCCGCGCACGTCCAGGGCGCCGACCCGGCGTGACCGCCCCGCGGCCGGCGGTGTACGGTTCGCGCCATGGACCACGTCCTCGCCCTCATCCCCGGCTACCAGGAGGGCCGCGCATCGCGCGCGGTCGTCGAGCGCGCCCGGGCCCACCTGCCGGTCGTGGTCGTCGACGACGGGTCGACGGACGACACGGCCACGCAGGCCGAGGCGGCCGGCGCGACGGTGCTGCGCCAGGTCCCCAACGCCGGCAAGGGGGCGGCGCTGCGCATGGGCTTCCGCCACGCGCTCGAGCAGGGTGCCGCGGCGGTCGTGACCCTCGACGCCGACGGGCAGCACGACCCGGCCGAGATCCCCGCCTTCCTCGCCGCCTTCCGCGAGACGCGCCCCGAGCTCGTCCTCGGCTGCCGCGACTTCGCCGGCATGCCGCCGCTGCGGCGGCTCTCCAACACCCTCGGTACCTGGGTGTTCTCGGCCGCCGTCGGGCGCCACGTGGCCGACAACCAGTCCGGCTACCGGCTCGTCGGCCGGCGACTGATGACCGCCCTGCTCGACAGCGATGAGTCCGGCTTCGAGTTCGAGGTCGAGATGATCGCCCGCTGCATCGCCCTCGGCCTGCCGCTCGCCGAGGTGCCGATCCGGACCATCTACGCCGGCGAGCCGAGCCACATCCGCAACTGGCAGCACGTCACCCAGTTCCTGCGCGTGAGCGGCAAGGCCGGGCGGATCGTCAGGCGCGGCTGAGCGGCGTCTGCGTCGGCGGTGGCGCCGCTGAGCAGCCCCCGGCGCCTGCGGCGGTGCGGCTCCCCGGCGGCTGAGCGACCTCGCGAAGAGAGGCCCCGGGCACCGCCGCAGAGACCCGGGCACCGCGACCGGCGCTCCGGCTAGCACTCCGTCTCGGCGCGCACCTCGTCCTTGAGCCGCTTGATGTGCCCGCGGCCGAGGCCCTTGACCTCGCAGCCGAGCTCGAGATAGCGCCGGATCTTGTCGTCGCTGAGGATGCCGAAGCAGTCGACCACGGCGATGGGACCGCCCGCCCAGGCGACGACGTCGTCGGGCGAGAGCTCGAGGTACGGCGCGTGCGGCACGGCCAGGATCGACCGCGGTCACGCCCTGCAGCGCGGCGACGAGGTCCTGCTGCACGCGGAGCTCCGTCAGCTGGTCCTGGTTGCGGAAGAACCGCGACCAGGAGTGCCCCGGCGCCGGGTACGTCTCCTGCTTCTCGAACTCGTACCAGTGGTCGACGTACGGGTCGTGGACGCGCATCTCGGCGCCCATCTCGGTGAGCTTGCGCACGACGATCTCGGAGCCGCTGTAGCGCGTGTCGCCGACGTCCTGGCGATAGCTCGCACCGCAGATCAGCACCTCGGCGCCGGCGATCGTGCGCCCCATGTTGCGCAGCGCGTCGCGGGTCAGCTCGGCGACGTGCAGGGCGCGCGTGTCGTTGATGTCGATCGCCTCCGGGCTCATCCTGAAGACCTGGTCGCCGTCCTCGAAGCCGAGGATGTGCCGGTAGGCCCAGTAGCCGAGGCCGCCGTCCTTGGGCAGGCAGTAGCCGCCGATGCCGGGCCCGGGGAAGATCATGTTGCTGTGCGTCGGGCGCTTCTTGATCGCGGCGATCACCTTGATGAGGTCGACACCGTTGCGCTCGGCGAAGAGGCTCCACTCGTTGAGGAAGGCGAGGATCGTCGCGCGGTAGGAGTTCTCGACGATCTTGGTCGTCTCGGACTCGATCGGCCGGTCCATGACCGTGAGCTCGTACTCCTCGGTGTTGAGCACGTCCCTGCAGGAAGCGCTCGACGCGCACCCGGGCCTCTTCGCAGCAGCCGCTGCAGACGCGCCAGAAGTCGCGGATGCTGGCCACGTACTCGCGGCCCGGCATCACGCGCTCGAAGCTGTGGGCGAGGAGCGGCGTGCCCTCGAGGCCGCGGGCCGCGAACGCCTTCTTGAGGATCGGCCAGGCGACGAACTCGGTCGTGCCCGGCGCGACGGTGGTCTCGATCAGCACCAGGCACTCTTCGGGGATCCGCTCGCCGATCGTCTTGCAGCGTCGCCTCCAGCGCGGCCATGTCGGTCTCGCCGCTGCGCATGTTGCCGAGCTCCTGCTTGACGTAGTCGCACTGCACGTCGACGACCACGCAGTCGGCGAGCTTCAGGCAGTCGGCGTCGAAGGTCGCGGTGAGGGTCTTCTTCTCGAGCACGCAGCGCGCGATCATGGGGTCGACCTCGGCGTCCTCGGCCTTCACCGGCGAGACGCCCTCGTTGAGCAGGCCGATCTTCCAGTAGCTGCGCGGGCTGGGGCGCTGGCAGCCGATGACGAACTTCGTCGGCTTGCCGTCGGCGTCGGTCGAGTCGGCGACGATGGCGGCCATGACGGCGCCGACGAAGCCCGAGGCCCATGACGACGACGACCTCCAGGCCGTCCGCGCGCGCCTGCGCGGCGAGGCGCTCGAGGCGCGCGTACTCGGCGGCGTAGTCTTCCTCCGCGGGGAGCGGGACCTTCTCGCCGCTCGGGCTTACTGAGTACTCGGTCATGGGGCGGCCCCTTCGCGCGCGAGTCGTCGTTCGTCTGCGGGCCCCTGCGGCCCCGTCGTCACGCGGCGGGGGCGTGAGCCGGGTCCGCCGCGTCCCGCCATTATCGGACAGGATGGGTCCTTCTGCCACGCGGCGCGTCAGGCCGCGTCGCGAGTCGGCGGCAGATGGTGGCGCGTCAGTCGACCTCCGCGCGCAGCGCCAGCACGCGCCGCACCGCGGCCCGATACGCCGGCCCGTCGAGCTGGTCGCGCTCGAGGGCACGCGCGAGCGCGTCGACGGCGCGCGTGCCTTCGCTCAGCTTGCGGCCGGCGCACAGCAGCAGGTCCATGCCGGCCTCGGTGGCGAGGATCGCGCGGTCCTCGATGGGGCCGTAGCCGCGGAGGCCGGCGACGCCGAGCGAGTCGGTCACCGTGACGCCGGTGAACCCGAGCCGGCCCCGCAGCTCCTCCCCGATGACGACGGGCGACAGGCCCGCCGGCCGGTCGTCGAGCGCGGGGTAGACCGCCCACGACGCCATCACGAGGCGCAGACCGGCGGCGATGGCCGCCTCGTACGGCGCCTCGTCGACGGAGCGCAGGGCGGCGAGCGGCACGTCCATCGTCGCCGGCCCGTGATCGGTGTTCTCGAACGACGACCCCGCGCCGAGCCCGGGGAAGTGCTTCGCCGTCGCCGCCACGCCCATCCGCTGCTGCGCGTCGACGAAGGCCGCGCCGAGGCGGCCGACCAGCTCGGGGTCGGTGCCGAAGGAGCGACGGGCGTCGTCGATGAAGCCGCCCGCCGGCCGGGCGACATCGAGCACGGGCCCGAGATTCACGTTGAAGCCGGCGCCCCGCAGGTTGAGTCCGGCTGCGCGGCCGGCCGCGCGAGCGGCGCCCGCAGGGTCGGCGGAGAGACCAATGGTCTTGTGCGAGGCGAAGGGCTCACCGGGAAGACGGCGCACGTAGCCGCCCTCCTGGTCGACCATGATGAGCAGCGGCGACTCGATGGGGCCCCGCGCCGCGGCCTTCTGCAACCGCGCGACTACGCGGCGGATCTGCGCGTGGCTCGTGATGTTCTCGGCGAAGAGGATCACGCCCGCCGCCTCCCCGGCCCGGATGGCGTCGAGCAGCTCGCGCGGCGGGGTGAGGCCGGGGTAGCTGTAGATCACCCGCTGGCCCGCGAGCTGGCGCGTCGTGAGCCCGAGCACCGGCGGCAGCGTGCCTTGCGGTCGCGGGCGCGCGAGGTGACGAGGTCCCGCAGTGACCCCCGCCGCAGTGACGGCGCCAGCCCCTTCCTCGGACGAGCCGGCGCCGGCGCCGTCATCAGGCAGGTCACTCGCTGCACCATCGTCGCGCGCCGGGCTTGGACTCGGGGTCCCCGGCCCGTCGCCGGCGCACGCCGCCAGCGATGCGACCGCGAGCGTCAGCCCGAGCACGAGCACGGACACCGCGAGCAGCGCGGGGACGGCCGCGAGCCGGCGAGGCGAGCATGGGGTCATCGACAGGCTGAGTGCCGAAGGTGCATATCGCCCGACAGTGTACGCGGTCACACACGGCTCGAGCCGCGCCGCGAGTCTCCGCGCCACGTGCACGCGGGCGCGCAGCAGGGCAGGAGGCGAGGGGGCTGCGAGCGGCGACCGGAGGGGCCTGGTGGGCGTACCTGGATTCGAACCAGGGACCTCTTCCTTATCAGAGAAGCGCTCTAACCGACTGAGCTATACGCCCACGAAGGGATTGGAGTCTAGGGCCGCCGAGGGCGATGCGTCAACCGCTCGGGGGCCGTCGCCCGCGTGGGCGACGGCCGCCATCGCCTCATCACTCCGCGGTCGTTTCACACCCGTCCACCTGCGCTACAATCAAGGCGTCATGGACGTCCAGCAGATGGTCATCTACGGGGTCAGTTTCGACGTGGTCGGCAAACAGCCGATCGTGTTGCTGAAGACCATGGAGGGCAACCGCTTCCTCCCCATCTGGATCGGCCACCCCGAGGCCGCCGCGATCCTCATCAAGCTCCAGGGCACCACGCTGCCGCGGCCGATGACCCACGACCTGCTCACCAACGTGCTCGGCACCTTCGAGGCCCAGATCGAGCGCATCACCGTCACCGAGCTGCGCGACAGCACCTTCTACGCGACCCTCACCCTCATGAAGGACGGCGCCGAGATCGAGGTCGACTCACGGCCCAGCGACGCTCTCGCCCTCGCCGTGCGCACCGACGCCCCCATCTTCGCCTCCAACGAGCTGGTCGAGGAGAACGCCATCGAGTTCGAGCGTGAGGTCGACGAGACCGACGAGATCGTCGAGGGCTTCCGCGACTTCCTCGAGAAGGTCTCGCCCGACGACTTCAGGGTGGCGCAGGAGATCCTCGAGGCCGAGGACGAAGACCTCGACGACGATGAGGACGACGAGGACGAAGACGACCTGGACGAAGACCTGGGCGACGAGGGCCCGCCCTCCAACTGACGAGGCGCGCGCGGCCGCCCGGCCGCGCCGCGAGACGAAGGGACCACCGTGAGCGACACCGCCAAGGACCCGGTCATCCAGCAACTGCGCGACCAGATCTCCGACAACGACCTCAAGATCCTCGACGGCGTCAACAAGCGCCTCAAGCTCGTGGCGCAGCTCTGGGAGTACAAGCGCAGCAAGGGCCTCGACGTGCTCGCCCCCGGCCAGGAGGAGTGGCTCCTCACCTTCGCCGGCCGGGCCAACAAGGGACCCCTCACGAGCGAGGGCCTGCGCGAGATCTACCGCGCCGTCCTCGACCTCACCAAGCGCGAGCTCGACGGGCGCAAGTAGGCGCAGCCGCGCGAGGCAGCCGCGCCAGGTTCACCCCTTGAGCACCCCGAGCGGCTCGAGCCGCGCCACCTTGCGCGCCAGGCCGACCGCGTCGACCACGTCCACGACCTCGCCCACGTCCTTGTAGGCGTACGGCGCCTCCTCGGCGAGCAGGCTGCCCGACTGCGAGCGCACGACGATGCCGCGCGCCTCGAGGTCGCGGCGTACCTCGGCCCCGCTCTGCACCTTCCGCGCGGCCCCGCGGGAGAGCCGCCGGCCGGCCCCGTGGCAGGCCGAGCCGAAGCTCTCGCGCATGGCGGTCTCGGTGCCGGCGAGCAGCCAGCTCTCGCTGCCCATGTCACCGGGGATGATGACCGGCTGGCCGGTCTCGCGGTACTCCGGCGGCAGCTCCGCGCGGCCCGGCCCGAAGGCGCGCGTCGCACCCTTGCGGTGCACGAGGAGCTTGGTCGGCACGCCGTCCACCTCGTGCACCTCGCGCTTGGCGATGTTGTGGGCGACGTCGTAGAGCAGCTCGACGCCGAGCCGCTCCCACGGCCGGCGGAAGACCTGCTCGAGGCCGAGCCTCAGCTCGTACATCATCGTCTGCCGGTTGGCGAAGCCGAAGTTGGCCGCCGCCGCCATGGCGGCGAGGTAGTCGGCGCCCTCCTCAGAGTGCACCGGGGCGCAGGCGAGCTGCCGGTCGGCGAGAGCGATGCCGAAGCGCGCCGCGGCGCCGGCCATGCGCTGCAGGTGGTCGGTGCAGGTCTGGTGGCCGAAGCCGCGCGACCCGGAGTGGATCATCGCCACGACCTGGCCGCGGTGGACGCCCCACGCGGCCGCGACTCCGGCGTCGACGACCTCGGCGACGACCTGCACCTCGATGAAGTGGTTGCCGGCGCCGAGGCTGCCGACCTGCGTGCGCCCGCGCTCGATCGCCTTGCGTGAGACCGCGTCGGCGCTCGCGCCCGGCACCGCCCCGTACTCCTCGGTGTGACTCGCGTCGCGCTCCGTCGCCAGCCCGCGCCCGACGAGCCAGGGGACGCCGCGCTCGACGAGCTCCGCGAGCTCGCGCGGCGTCACGGTCAACGCCCCGCGGTCGTTCGTCCCTTGGGGGATGCGCCGCATCAGCTCGTGCATGAGCTCGGCGACGCGCGGGCGCACCTCCTCCTCGCCGAGCCCCGTCGTGACGAGCCGCACCCCGCAGTTGATGTCGAAGCCGACCCCGCCTGGCGAGACGACACCGTCCTCGACGCGCATGGCCGCGACGCCACCGATGGGGAACCCGTAGCCCCAGTGGATGTCGGGCATCGCCAGGCTGGCGCCGACGATCCCGGGCAGGGTCGCCACGTTCACGACCTGCTGCAGGGCCTCGCTCTCGCCGGCCTGCTCGAGCAGGCTGGCCGAGGCGAAGACGAGGCCCGGCACGCGCATCTCACCTTCGGGCTCGATGCGCCAGACGTTCGGCCTGATCTGCTCGACGTGCGGCTCCATAGGCCTCAGATACCCCTCGCGTCGGCGCACGCACCGGCCGAGCGTCGTCACCCGCGCGTCGTCCGCGTCGCCCGCCGGCACCCGGCGGCGCGCGCTCCGACGACCCCGAAGGCGACGGCCGCGCCCGCCCGGCTCACACGTCGAGCAGCACGCGGCCCTCCCAGCCGCGCCGGGCAGGGCCTCACAGCGAGAGACGATGGAGGGTCGCCGCTTTGACGGCGGCGCGGAGCGGAGTGGCGGGCGCAGTCGCGGGGCTCGCCGGCGGCGAGGGCGCGCAGGGGTCACCTGCGCGCCCCTCGCTCGACCGGCCGCGCCTCGGCGTCGCGCCGAGCTCGATAGCTCGAACTCGCCGCTGAAGACGAGCCCCCGGCCCTCGACGAGGTAGAGCAGCTCGTTGAGCCACACGGCGAGGAGCAGGCTCTCGTCGGCCGCCTCGACCTCGACCACGTAGCGCTCGCGGCCGGTCACCGTGGCCGGGTCGCACACGAGCGAGAGCATGCCGCGCGCCGCTTGCGCGAAGACGTCCTCGCGGCGCGGCCCCCAGGCGTGCACGCCGACGTCGGCGGTGTGCTCGGTCAGCTCGAAGCCGCGGGCCGTGGGCGCGGTGTCGTCGGGCACGGCGGCTCACCCACCCGTGTCGCTAGGGGAGAACGGTCGCGCCCGCGGACGAAGCCGCGAGGCCGAGCGGGCGCGCGGGGACACCCTCGGCGGCGAAGGCCTCGGCCATGGCCCGGGCGACGACCCCGGCCTCGGTGGCCAGGCTGACGAAGGCGATGAGGCTCGGCCCCGAGCCCGAGATGGCCACCGCGGCGGCGCCGCTGCGTTGCGCCGCCTCCCACGCCGTGCGCCCGCCGGGGATGAGCCGCAGGCGGTTGGCCTGGTGGAGGCGGTCGTCCATCACCTGGCCGAGCAGCTCGAAGTCGCCGGTGCGCAGGGCCTCGACGACCAGCGGGATGCGGCCCATGTTGAAGACGGCGTCGCGCATCGTCACCTCGGTCGGCAGACCGGCGCGCGCGACGTCGGTCGAGAACGCCAGCTCGGGGACCGCGAGCGCCACATAGACCTCGGGCACGAGGATCTTCCTGGTCAGCAGTCGCTCGCTCTTCTGCACCACGATGGTGAGGCCGCCGAAGAGCGCCGCGGCGACGTTGTCGGGGTGGCCCTCGAGACCGGCCGCCAGCTCCAGCAACTGGTCGCGGCCGAGGGGCCGGCCGAGCAGCTCGTTGCCCCCGAGCAGGCCGGCGACGATCGCCGACGAGCTCGAGCCCAGCCCCGACGAGAGCGGCACCCGCACGGTGCACTCGATGCGCAGCCCTCTGGGCGGCGCCTCGCCGACCTCTTCGTAGACGCGCAGCGCCGCCCGGGCGACGAGGTTGGACTCGTCGGCGGGCAGGCACTCCGCGCCTTCGCCGGTCACGGCCACGGCGACGCCCTCGCCCTCGAGCGCGAACCGGGCCTCGTTCCAGAGATCGAGCGCGAGGCCCAGGCAGTCGAAGCCCGGGCCCAGGTTGGCCGTCGTCGCCGGCGCGCGCACGACGCAGCGCTGAGAGGGTCCGCCACAGCGCGCCTCGCCGCGCGGCGCGCGCACTCACGCCGCGCTGGACGCGCCCGCGCCGCGCTCCGCCGATGCGGCGCCAGGCGCTGCCGCACGTACTCGACGACGGCGGGCATCACCGAGATGAGGACGATCGCCACGATGATGAACGAGAAGTTGTCCTGGACGACGCTGATGTTGCCGAAGAGGTAGCCCCCGATGACGAAGATCGAGACCCAGAGCAGGCCCCCGACGACGTTGTAGCTCAGGAACTTGCCGTACGTCATGCTGCCGATGCCGGCGACGAACGGGGCGAACGTGCGCACGATCGGCACGAACCGGGCGATGATGATGGTCTTGCCCCCGTGTCGCTCGTAGAAGGCGTGCGTGCGCTCGAGGTGCTTCTTGTTGAGGAAGCGCACGTCCTCCTTGTGGAAGATCCTGGGACCGACCCGCGAGCCGATCGCGTAGTTGGCCGAGTCGCCGAGGATCGCCGCCGCCGAGAGCAGGACGAGCAGCACCGAGACCTCGAGCGAGCCGCTGGCAGCGAACGCCCCCGCCGCGAAGAGCAGCGAGTCGCCGGGCAGGAACGGTGTGACGACGATGCCGGTCTCGAGGAAGATGATCAGGAAGAGGATCGCGTACGTCCAGACGCCGTACTCGTCGATGACCGCGTTGAGGTGCTCGTCGATGTGGAGGAAGAGATCGACGGCGTCGTTGAGGAGATCCATTCAGGCGTCCTCGACCCGCGGCGGCGCCGGACGCGGCGCAACCGTCGGGGGAGACAGGGCACTGACCCGGGAGTCCATGGCGGCCATCGTACCGCACGCCTGCGGGGCGACCTACCCTGTCGGGCGCGCAGCATCGACTGCACGCCGACCCGGCACGCAGGGCCTTTCCGGGTCTCGTCGCCTCGCAGGTTGGGGCGCCCCTGCCCCTGTGGTAGGTTCGGCCCTCGACCGCACCGGCAAGGAGGCGCGCATGGCCGTCGGACTCATGGACATTCAGGGGCAGTACGCCGAGCTGCAGGAGCGCATCGAGAGCGCCGTGCTCGAGGTGCTGCGCAGCGGCCGCGTGATCCTGGGGCCCCAAGTCAAGGGGTTCGAGGAGGAGAGCGCCGCGTACCTGGGCACGTCGGGGGCCGTCGGCGTCGCCAACGGCACCGACGGCCTGACGATCGCGCTGCGGGCCATGGGCATCGGCCCCGGCGACGAGGTCGTCACCGTCCCCTTCACCTTCTACGCGACGGCCGAGGCGATCGCCCAGTCCGGGGCCACGCCGGTGTTCGTCGACGTGCTGCCCGACACGCTCTGCATCGACCCGGCGGCGATCGCCGGCGCGGTCACGAAGCGGACGAAGGCCGTCATGCCGGTCGACCTCTTCGGCCTGCCGGCCGAGATGGACGCCGTCAACGAGGTCGCCGCCGCGCACGGCCTGCGGGTCGTCGAAGACGCCTGCCAGGCCTGGGGCGCGACCTACCACGGCCGCCGCGCCGGCAGCCTCGGCGAGATGGCCGTCTTCAGCTTCTTCCCCACCAAGAACCTGGGCGGGTTCGGCGACGGCGGCCTCGTCACCGTCGCACGACAAGAACCTCGTCGAGGCGGCGCGCCAGCTGCGCTTCCACGGCAGCAAGGACAAGGTCGTCTTCACCGACTTCGGCTTCAACTCGCGCCTCGACGAGGTGCAGGCGGCGATCCTGCGCATCGAGCTCGAGACCATCGACGACTGGAACGCACGGCGGCAGCAGGTGGCGGCCTGGTACGACGCCCACCTGCCGCACGAGGTGTTGCGGCCGGCGGTGCCCGAGGGCCTCACGCACGTCTACCACCTGTACGTGATCCGCCACGGCCTGCGCGACGAGATCGCCGCGGCCTGCAAGGCCCGCGGCGTCGGCGTGCGCCGCCTACTACACGACCCCGCTGCACCTGCAGCCGGTCTTCGCCGACCGCGGGCACGAGCCGAAGGACTTCCCGGTCACGCACGCCGCCGCCGCCCAGAACCTCGCCCTGCCGATGCACCCCAACCTGACCGAGGAGCAGGTGCGCGAGGTCGCCGAGGCGGTGGCCGCCGGCCTCGGCTGAGGCGGCGCGAGCGGGCTCCCCGGCACGTGACGGCCGGCCTCGGCGGCACGCAGTTGCCGGCCCGCACCGGACCGGCGCCGCACACCGGCGGCGAGCGGCGAGGCCCCACCTCTGCCGGCCGCGGGTCGCGGCGGGCAGGCGGCGGCGGCCCGCCGCCGAACCCTTTGGCGACATGAGGGTCTGGGTCGACATCACCGACTCGTCGCACGTGCTCTTCTTCGCCCCGATCGTGCGCCGGCTCGAAGATCGCGGCGACGTCGTCACGGTCACGGCGCGGCGCTTCGCCAGCGCCGAGCTGATCCTGCGTCGCTACGGCATCGCCACCCTCGCCACCAGCCAGCATCGCGGAGGAGGGGTGAGCGCCCGCGCCGTCGGTCTCCTGAACCGTACGGCCCAGCTCCTCGGCTCGGCCTCGAGCGGCCGCTTCGACGTCGCCGTCGGTGGTCACGCGAGCGACTTCATCCTCGCCAACTGGGCGCTCGGCGTGCCGCAGCTCACGCTGCTCGACGACGAGCGCCTGCGGCGCACCAACGCGGTCAACGTGCGCCTCGTCGACCGGGTCGCCGTCCCCGAGGCCGTCCCGATGACGGTCCTCGCGGAGCTCGGCGCACCACCGGGCAAGCTCTTCCGCTACCCGGGGTTCAAGGAGGAGTACTACCTGGGCGACCTCGCGCTCGACGGAGAGGTGCTCGCCGGCCTC
Organism: uncultured Thermoleophilia bacterium; assembly: GCA_963814545.1. Classification (GTDB taxonomy): domain Bacteria; phylum Actinomycetota; class Thermoleophilia; order UBA2241; family UBA2241; genus UBA2241. The sequence continues at coordinate 145,125 of CAWFDC010000011.1, forward strand.
CGTGTCGACCGCCGGCGCGTCGTCGGCGTCGTGCGGCCGGGGCGCGCCCCCGGCCGGCGCGCGCCGGGGCAGGCGCCGGCACCCGGGCCCGAGGACCGTGCCCTGGAGGAGCTCGTCCGCGAGCTCGGCAGGCGCCGCAACGTGACAACGGTCGTGCTGGCGCGCGACGAGGCGCAGCGCGCCCGCTTCGCCGCGCTGCGCCTGCCGTCGGTCGTGACCCCGCCGGGGCCGGTCGACACGGCCAGCCTCCTCGCCGCCGCCGACTTCGTCCTCGGCGGCGGCGGCGTGATCGAGCGCGAGGCCGCCGCGCTCGGGACGCCGGCGTACACGCTGCGCCCGCTGCCGGCGTCGGCCGTCGACGCCGCCCTGCGCCGCGAGGGCCGCATCCGCCGCGTGACGGCGGCGGACGAGATCGAGCTGCGCAAGAAGGACTCCCGCACGCTGCCCGTCGCCCGCCGCGACCCGGGCATCTTCGTCGACGCCCTCGCCGGCCTGGCGGCCGGCGGGCGCTGCGCCGGGCGCTTCGAGCGCCTCGTCTGAGCGCCACCCGACCTGTCGCCGGCCTTCCGCCGGCCCCTGTCCGGGCGTCCATGACCCGAACTGTGCTATAAGCATAGGTTATGGACATCCGCCAGCTCAGACTCTTCTGCCGCATCGTCGAGCGTCACAGCTTCTCGCTCGCCGCCGACGAGCTGCACATCACCCAGCCGGCAGCCAGCCAGCAGGTACGCAGCCTCGAGCGCGAGCTCAAGACGACGCTCCTCGACCGCTCGCGCCGCACCGTCGTGCCGACCGACGCGGGCCAGGTGCTGTACCGCTACGCGCGCGAGATCCTGGCCCTGCACGAGCGCGCCTGCACCGAGATCGGCGACCTCGGCGACCTCGTCGCCGGCAAGGTCGTGATCGGCGCTTCGACCGGCCCCGGCGAGCACGTCCTGCCGGCGATGCTCACGCACTTCAAGGACCTCTATCCGGGCGTTCGAGGTGGCGCTCCACGTCGACGACACCCAGGAGGTCGTCGAGCGCGTGCTCACCCGCGAGTTCGAGCTCGGCGCCGTCGGGGCGCCCACACGCCGCCCCGACCTCGTCGCCGAGCCGCTGGCGCGCGACGAGGTCGTCCTCGTCTGCAGCCCCGGACACGCCTGGGCGTCACGCGACGTCGGTCTCCCTGGAGGAGCTCGGCCGCGAACCGCAGGTCGTGCAGCAGCAGGGGGCGGGCATCCGCGCCGTCGTCGAGGACCACCTGCGCCGCGCCGGCCTGCCGCCGGAGCGCCTCAACGTCGTGATGGAGATGGGCCTCATGGAGTCGGCCAAGCAGGCGGCGATCGCCGGCGGCGGCGTCACCTTCATGAGCCGCTGGGCGATCGGCCCCGAGCTCGAGCACGGCACCCTCGCCGCCGTGCGGATCGAAGGCCTCGAGATCCGCCGCGACTTCTACACCGTGCGATCCAAGACGCGCGTGCTGTCGCGCGCCGCCGAGGCGCTCCTCGCCTACTTCCGCGAGGGCTACGCCGAGGGCGGCTGACCGGCCTCGTCGGCCTTGACGGCGTGGCCGGCCCACGCTCCGGCGCTGGCCCTGGCGTGAGCCGGCCCCGCGCCGTGGCAGCCCCGGCCGATCGACGCGCCGGGGAGACACCGCATCCCCGATGCCCTACAGTACTCGCTCGCTCAGCCCGCGCGGCGACGGTTGACCCACAGGCCTCGCGTGCTATCCTGCCCTATCAGCTTTGCTAATGTGAAAGATAAGTAAGTTACCGCCGGCGGCTCACCGACGTCACCGCGCCGGCAGAAGAGGAGGACCCGTATGGACTTCGCCCGCACCCCCGATGAGATCCACGAGCTCGTCAACGGGCTCAACTTCAAGGAGAAGGTCGACCGTTCGCTGCGCCTGATCGGCGAGGCCCGCGAGGAGTTCGGCGACGGTCTCGTCGTCGCCAACAGCCTCGGCAAGGACTCGGTCGTCGTCTGGGACCTCGCGAAGCGGGTCGACAAGGACATCCGCGGCTTCATCGTCACCACGCGCTACAAGCCGGCCGCGACCAAGCAGTTCATGACCGAGACGGTCGAGCGCTACCCGGAGACGCGCGTCTTCAAGAACGACGTCGAGATCCCCGAGAACGCTCGCCAAGACCGACCCCGACCAGTGCTGCGACCTGCTCAAGGTCGCAGCCGGTGCGCTGGGCGATCGAGGAGATGGGCGTGAGCTGCTGGGTCACCGGCCTGCGCTGCACCGAGGGCCGCACGCGCACCGACTACCTCGAGGTCGAGGAGCGCGACACGGACCTCCTGAAGCTCAACCCGATCCTGCTCTGGCACGAGCGCGAGATCTGGCAGTACATCGCGCTCTACAAGGTCCCCGTGAACCCGCTCTACGGCGAGGGCTACCGCTCGCTCGGCTGCGAGCCGTGCACGCACATCACGACCGGCATCAACGAGCGTGACGGCCGCTGGGTCGGCACCAGCAAGTGCGGCGGCGAGTGCGGCATCCACACGCGCCCGCTCAAGGAGACGGCGACGGCCTGACGTACTGGTCTTCTGGAGGAGGGGCGGTCCCGTCCCGGGGCCGCCCCTCCTCCGACCTGGCCACAACGGTCACTGGGGGCGGGGATGAGCGATCCCACGACCATCGAGGCAGCGGGCGCCGCGGCGGCTGACGGCCGCGCCGCGGTCTGCGGCCTCGCTCCCCGTCGCCGACGACGCTGCCTCCCCCGGTCCCATCACGGTCGCCGCCGACACCCCTGTCGACGGCGACGCGGGTCCGGACACCCCCACGGGCTCAGCCGCGGCCGCCGCCGCACCCGGGACCCTCCGCGACAGCCCTATGGCGTCGCCGATGGCTGCTCGCGATCGCCGGCTGGGGCCTCGCCGCCCTGCTGCTCTTCCTCTCCGACTTCGGCGACTCGCTCGAACCCGCTGCTCAGCCTGACCGGGCTCTTCGTCGGCTTTCTCGTCGGTCTCACCGGGATGGGCGGCGGAGCGCTGATGACGCCCATCCTCATCCTCTTCTTCAACTTCCAGCCGTCCGTCGCGATCGGCACCGACATCGCGTACGCGGGCATCACCAAGATCTTCGGTTCGTGGCGGCACTACCGGCACGGATCGGTCGACGTGCCGCTCGGCCTTCTGGCTCGCGGCCGGAAGCATCCCCTCCGGGCTGCTCGGCGCGACCGCCATCGCCTACCTGGCGCGGGAGCGCAGCGACATCGTCGACGCCGTGCTGTACCGCTCGGTGGGAGTGGCCCTCATCGTGGTCGGCGTGCTGCTCGCGGTGCGCGTGTGGTTCAACATCGAGGCCCACCATGAGGCGACGACCTCCACCTCTCGTGGCAGCGGAAACTCGCGAGCATAGCGATCGGCGCCGGCACGGGCCTGATCATCGGCCTCACGTCGGTCGGGAGCGGCACCCTGCTGGCGATGTTCCTCATCCTCTTCTATCCGCTCGCCCCGCGCCGCGTCGTCGGCACCGACGTCTTCCACGCGACCATGCTGCTCGGCGTCACCGGCCTCGCACAGCTCCGCTTCGGCAACGTCGACCTGTGGATGGTGGCCTCGCTGCTCATCGGCTCGGTGCCCGGCGTCATGGCTGGATCGCACCTCACGATCCGCACGCCGACTCGATTGCTTCGCATCTGCCTCGCCACCGTATTGTTCCTCAGCGGGGTGGCGATGCTCACCAAGGTGTAGCAGCGAGCGGGCGGGGTCGCTGGCGCGGATGACGCCGGGTCTTCGGCCGGGTAGAGTCAGGCTCCACAGCCACTACCGGGAGAGTGCATGCCCGCGACACGCGAGATAGAGACTTGCGTCTACGACGCCGTCGAGACAGCGGCCGCGGAGCTCTACGTCCGCGGCCTCAAGGTACTCCCCCCCGACGTGAAGGACGCCCTCGTCGCGGCGCGAGCGGCCGAGACCGACGAGCGCGGAGGGAGCTTCCTCGACATCATGCTCGAGAACGTCGGTGTCGCCGAGCGCGACGACAATCTCGTATGTCAGGATACCGGCACCGTCGTCTTCTGGCTCGAGATCGGCGGGGAGTGTCCGCTCGACCTGGCGCGCGTGACCGCCGCCTTGAAGAAGGGCGTGGAGCTGGCCACGCTTGAGCACGAGCTGCGGCCGAACGCGGTCCACCCGCTTACTCGCGCGAACACGATGACGAACACCGGGCGCCACCTGCCGGTCATGCACTACGAGTTCGTCTCGGACGACCCTCGGGGCAGCGCGCCTGTCGACGGAGCCCTCCCGCGCGACGCCCTCAAGATCCACTGTCTGCCCAAGGGCTCGGGCTGCGAGAACATGAGCTTCCTCAAGATGCTGATACCGGAGGACGGGGTCGCCGGGATCAAGCGCTTCATCCTCGAGTGCATCGTCGAGGCGGGGGCCAAGCCCTGCCCGCCGACGATCGTCGGCGTGGGGCTCGGCGGCACCGCCGATCTGTGCGCGACGCTCGCCAAGAAGGCGGTGCTGCGGCCACTCGGCACCCAGAGCGATGATCCCATCGTCGCCGCCCTCGAACGCGAGCTTCTCGCCGCCGCCAACGAGCTCGGCCTCGGTCCGATGGGCCTCGGCGGCCGCACCACCGTTCTCGGCGTCAACATCGAACACGCCCACACCCACATCACCCAGAACCCGGTGGCCGTCAACCTGCAGTGCTGGGCTGCACGGCGCGCGAGCGCCGTGGTCACACCGTCCGGCGACGTCACCTACGGTTTCTGAGCGGGAGCAGCGATGATGATCGAGACCACCCCGGCAAGTCCCTCGCGCGGCGACGAGCTACGCCTCACGTTCCCCGTCGACGACCTCGACGCCCTGCGCGCCTTGCGCGCCGGTGACCGACTGCGCATCGATGGCCACGTGATCGGCATCAGAGACGCCACGCAGATCGCCATGTTCGACCGCGGCGAGCAGCCGCGCATGGATCTCACGGGCGCGGCGCTCATACACACCGCGCCCAACGCGCGCAAGCTCGGGCCGGGCCGCTACCAGAAGATCTGCATCGGCACGACCACGAGCGCCCGCATGAACCGGTACACGCGCGGTGTCATGGAGCAGTACGCCGTGCGCGCCATCATCGGCAAGGGCGGTCTGCTCGCCGACTCCCTCCCCGTGCTGCAGGAGTTCGGCGGCGTCTACCTCGCCATCACCGGCGGCGCTGCGGCCCTCGAGACGACCCAGATCGAGGAGATCGAGGCGGTCGAGTTCGAGGAGCTCATGCCGGAGTGCCTGTGGAGGTTCCGCGTGCGCGACTTCGGCCCGCTGACGGTGGCCATGGACAGCCACGGCGTGAGCCTCTACGAGCAGATCACAGCGGGCGCGCGAGCCAGGCTCGAGGAGATCGTCGCGCGCTTCTGACCCGGCCGGACCGCTACCCGGCGGCCCGATCCGCGGGCGCCGGCCCGCAAGCGAGCCGGGCAGCTACGCCTCGCCGCCGTCGAGCGTCAGGAGCGGGCCGTACAACTCGGGCCGGCGGTCCCTGAACATCGACCAGCTGTCGCGGTAGCGGCGCACCTCGTCGAGGTCGAAGGTCGCCGTGACGACCTCCTCCGTGTCCTCCGACGCCTGGGCGACGACGGCGCCGGTGTGGTCGGCGATGAACGACGAGCCGTAGAAGCGGATGCTGACGTCGTCGCCGGTCTCGACGCCGATGCGGTTGGAGGCGACCAGCGGCATCAGGTTGGCCGCCGCGTGACCCTGCTGCACGCGCTGCCAGGGCCCCACGGACGTCTTCCCCGGGTGCGGCGGGTCGACGCCGATGGCGGTCGGGAACAGCAGGACCTCGGCGCCGCGAAGGGCGAAGGCGCGCGCCGCCTCCGGGAACCACTGGTCCCAGCAGATGCCCACCCCGAGTCTGCCGGCCCTGGTGTCCCACACCCGGAACCCGGTGTCACCGGGGGCGAAGTAGTGCTTCTCCTGGTAGCCGACCGCGTCGGGGATGTGCGACTTGCGGTAGACGCCGAGCCGCGAGCCGTCGGCGTCCACCATGACGACCGAGTCGAACACCGCGTGCCCGGCGCGTTCGACGATGCTCAGCGGCAGGACCACGCCGAGCTCGGCGGCGAGACGCTGGAACCGTGCGACCGTGGGGTGCCCCTCGACCGGCCGCGCCAGGGCCATGTGCCGCGAGTCCTGGTCGATGCAGAAGTACGGTGTCTCGAAGAACTCCTGCAGCAGGATGACGTCGGCGCCGGCCGCCGCCGCCGCGCGCACGAGCCCCTCGGCGCGGTCGGTGTTCGCCTCGATCTCCCAGCTGCAGGCCATCTGCGTGGCCGCCAGCGTCACCTCTCGTGCCATCTCAGCACCTCTCGCGTGATCCGCTCTCGTGGGGCGTCGGTGGTGGCTGCGGTCAGACCGCCCCGGCCGCCCGCCGGAGCCGATTAGATATGCTCGGTCGCGGAGCGTCAACGGCCGCGCAGCCGAGACTCGAGATCGGGAGGACAGGATGACGGACGCAGCCTACACCTCACCTCGCGGCCCCGACCGCGCTCAGCGCTCGCCGCGCGCCGACGGCTACCGCATGCCGGCCGAGTTCGAGCCGCACGAGCGCTGCCTGATCGCCTGGCCGACGCGCACGCGGGCGTACTGGGCCGAGCACTACATGCTCGCCCAGCACACCTACGCTGCCGTCGCGCGGGCGATCGCCCGCTTCGAGCGCGTCACCGTGCTGGCTCGGCCCGGCGAGGGCGCCGAAGCGCGCAGCTACTGCGGCGGCGACGGCATCGACGTCGTCGAGATGCCGCTCGACGATTCCTGGATCCGCGACAGCGGGCCCAACTTCGTGCGCCACTCGGACGGCGCCCTGGCGCTCGCCGACTTCACCTTCAATTCCTGGGGGGAGCGCTACGTCCCCTATGACGACGACGCCCGCATCGGCGAGCGCCTCGCCGCTCACTTCGGTCTGCCGCGCTACGCCACACCGATGGTGCTCGAGGGAGGCGCCATCACGGTGGACGGCGAGGGGACGCTCGTGACGACCGAGAGCTGCCTGCTGCACCCGTCGCGCAACCCCGGCATGACGAAGCTCGAGATCGAGCAGGAGCTGAGGGACTTCCTCGGCGTCGAGAAGGTCGTCTGGCTGAGGTCGGGACTCGGTCTGGAGGAGGATCCGGACACCGATGGGCACGTCGACGGGGTGGCGGCGTTCATCGGGCCGGCGCGGGTCCTGCTGCACATGGTGCGCGACCCGAAGCACCCGGACCATGACGACCTGCAGGAGAACCGGCGCCGCCTCGAGACGACCGATGCCCTCGGCAGACCGCTGGAGGTCGTTGAACTCGACCTGCGCAGCCGTCCGGTGCGCCTCGGCGGCAAGGACCTGGTCGAGACCTACGTCAACTTCTATCAGGCGAACGGCGCCGTGATCGTGCCCACGGCCGGCAACGCCGACGATCCCCCCGCCCTCGAGCACCTGGACGAGATCTTCGCCGGCCGCGAGGTGGTCGGCGTGCCCACGCCCGTCGTCGGCTACGGCGGAGGCGGCATCCACTGCATCACGCAGCAGGTGCCGGTGGGCACAGCGTCACGAGCGCGCAGCGAGGCCTCAGTGCGGCCGCCGGGGGCGCCGGCGCCGTGAGCGCAGCCTCCGCACGGCGAGGGCAGCGACGCGAGGCGCGGGCGCCGCCCCCGCGCCGCCCTGCGCGTTGCCCGGAGTCCTTTGCTAGGATGGCGGCGAAAGTGACGGCGACCGCGCCTCACCCCGGGAGGACGCCATGTTCGACTACCTGACGCTGCCGAAGCGCACGGCGAAGCCGCGCGAGAGCGGCATCACCCACGTCCTCGACAAGGGCTCGAGCCTGCAGCAGGTGCGCGACCTCCTCGAGGTCGCCCGCGACTGCGTCGACATCGTCAAACTGGGCTGGGGCACGGCGGTCGTCACGCCCAATCTCAAGGAGAAGATCGAGCTGTACCAGGGCAACGGCATCCCGGTCTGCTTCGGCGGCACCTTCTTCGAGATCTGCCTGCGCCAGAACAAGCTCGAGGAGTACCTGGGGACGGTCCGCGAGCTCGGCATGGACCACATCGAGGTCTCCGACGGCACCATCGCCATGGACGAGGACGACAAGGTCGCCCTCCTCAAGCGTCTGAGCAAGGAGTTCCGGGTGCTGAGCGAGGTGGGCAGCAAGGACGCCGAGGTCGTGATCGCCCCCTACAAGTGGGTCGACTCGATCAGGCGCGAGCTCGACGCCGGCGCCTGGAAGGTCATCACCGAGGGCCGCGAGTCGGGCACGGTGGGCATCTACCAGGCGGGCGGCGATGTCAAGGAAGGCCTGCTCGACGAGATCGTCAGCGCGGTCAGCGCCGAGCGGCTGCTCTTCGAGGCCCCGGTCAAGAGCCAGCAGGCCTGGTTCGTCAAGCAGTTCGGCGCCAACGTGAACCTCGGCAACATCCCGCCCGACGAGGTCGTCTCGGTCGAGACCCTGCGGCTCGGGGTACGTGGCGACACGCTGCTCACGTTCCACTGACTCCCGGCGGCAACGACGTCGACGTGTGCCGCACCGGTGACCGCGTGACCCTCTTCCTGCTGCGCCACGGCCAGACCGAGTGGAACGCCGAGCCGGCGCGCTGCCTGGGGTGGCAGGACATCGGTCTCGACGAGACGGGGCGCGACCAGGCGCGCGCCCGCGGGCGCGCGCTCCGCGGGCGCGGCATCGCGCTCATCGTCACCAGCCACCTGCGACGCGCCCGGGAGACCGCCGAGCTCGTGCGCGACGAGCTGCTCGGCGGCGAGGCGACGGCCGAGGCGCGCATCGGGGCGGCGGTCGCGGAGCCGCCGGCGCCCGCGGCCGGCGGCGAGAGCGCCGCGGCCGCACCACCGCAGCCGCCGTCGCTCGTCGTCGACCCCCGCCTCGCGGAGACGTACCGCGGGCGCTGGGAGAGCCGGCGCTTCATCGACATCATCCGCGAGGAACCCGCCGAGTGGCGCGCCTATCGCGAGCACCCGGAGAGCTTCCGCTTCCCGGGTGGCGAGAGGCTCGACGGGCAGCAGCGGAGGGTCCTCGCCGCCCTGCGCGACGTCGCGCTCGACGGCCGCACCACCCTGATCGTGACCCACGGCGGGGCGATGCGTCTGGTGCGCTGCTTCCTCGAGCGGCGCGGGATCGAGGCGTTCCACGAGCTGGCCGCCGACAACGGGGGGATCGACGAAATCCTCGGACCGGGTCTCGTTGAGCGCATCGGCGTCGCCCTGGGCACGCCCCCCTGAGACCCCTCGCGCGGCGGCCGGGCGCACACCGCGATCGTCGCAAGCTACCCGGCGGCGCCCGCGCAGTCAGCGCTGTGGAGCGAGCTCGAGCTCGCGCACGATCGAGCGCCGGAGCTCGGGATCCTTGGGCAGCTCGCAGCGGACGACGAAGGCCTCGGTGGGGCCCACCAGGCTCGCCTGGGTCTCGCTGTCGACCTCGATCCAGCCGTCCCAGCGCCCAGGCAGCCGGAGCGACCAAGCGGCGACGAAGCGGCGCGCCTCGCCGGGGCCTATCGTGAACTCGGTCTTCGTGCCGAGCTCCTGCCGCATGCCCAGCGGGCCGTGGACGACGAGCCGCACGCCGCGGAGGGTCACCCCGGTGTCGCCCTCGTTGAAGATCGTGAACGAGGCCGTGACCTCGCGCCCCACCTCGTAAGGCCCGGGGTCGAGCCTGACCCGCCCGCTGAGGACGAGCAGCCCGGGCTCGGTCGAGGGCGGACCGTCCCGCCAATACCGCGTGTCCGCGGGGTCGCCGCCCAGCCTGAGCATGAACATGGTCACATTGCCCAGCCAGGCCCCCGTACCCTCCGGGCAGTAACGCGGGCCGATGGCCGCCACCGACACGAGACCCGATCCGTAGTACAGCTCGCCGGCGATGCCTTGCGCCACGCGGTGGATCGCCTCCTCCCAGGAGGAGAAGTCGCTGGCCTGGCGGGGAGAGGCGTAGAACCAGTTGAAGGCGTTGTAGGTGGCCTGATCGCCGCCCGGGGCGTAGAGGAAGCGGCCGAAGCTGGACTCGGCCCCCGCGACGGCGACGAGGAAGGCGGGGTCGACGCCGTGCTCGAGGCCCTCGGCGATGAACACCGGGCCGAGGCCCTGCATGGGCGAGCCGTTCTCGGCGAGGAGGAGCTCGATCTGCTCCGCGGTCGGGGCGGCGGTCGCCGGCGCCGGCGCCAGGAGCGCCGCGCCGAGCACGACGACCGCGGTCAGGACCGCGACGGCCAGCGTGATGGAAGATGGGTGACGCACTCTGCTGCCCACGGACCGGTACCTCCCCTCTCCCGACCCATTATAGGCCTCGACCCCACGGAAGTCGTCAGAAGCCGTCGGCCCGCCCGGCGACACCCCGCCGCCGCCCCGCCGGTACACCGCGGGCCCGAGTCACCCCGTGCGTGGACGCAGGCGGGGCAAGGGATAAGATGGCGACGATGGACCGCACCGCCGACGACCGTTTCGCCGCCGACGAGCGCTTCCCGGCGCCGCAGGTGCTGCGCCTGTGCCGGCAGGCGATCGCCGCGCGGCGGCTCGACCTCGGGGGGCTGCGCGTCCTCACTGAGGCCGGTATCGGCTACCGCCGCATCGCCCCGGTCGTCGCCGCGCTCGCCGGCGCGACCGAGGTCTACGCGGTCAGCCGCGACAGCGCCCAGGCGGCACGCAGGGACGCTGAGGCACAGACGTGGAGCCTTGCCGAGGCGGCCGGCGTGCTCCGGCGCCTGCAGCTGGTCCCCACTCGCCTGCAGGCGCCCCTCGACACCATCGACATCGTCACCGACCTTCCTGGGGTGCGCCCCATCGACGAGTCGATCCTGCGCACCCTCTCCGACACGGCCGTCGTCACGCTCATGCGCGGCGTCGCCCACTGGCGACCAGCCGACGTCGACATCGCGGGGTGCCGCCGGGCCGGCGTCGCGGTCGCCGGGCTCGACGAGGAGGCGGTCGGCCTGCTGCGCTACGCGCCGCTCGCCGTCATCTGGGGTCTCACCGCGCTCGGCGTGGAGGCGACCGACGGCGTGCTCCTGGTGGCCGGCTCCGGGCGAGCCTACCCGTACTGCGTGCGCGCCCTGGCGCAACTCGGCGCGCGTGTGCTCGTGGCGGCGCCGGAGAGCGCCGGTCGCATCGCCCTCTACGGCGGCGAGAAGATCGGGGACGGCCTCGCCGAGCCGGCCGCCATCGGACGGCTCGGCGAGGCCGACGCCCTGGTCCTCGCCCCCGAGCTCCCGGGCGACCGGCTGCTCGGCCCCGGCACGCCTCTCGAGGCGCACGCCGTGGCCGCCGAGGCTCCGCACCTCGCCGTCGTCTGCGGTGGCGCCGACACCGAGGCGCGCGCCCTCGCCGAGGCGGGGCTCAGGGTGTGGCCATCGCCTCACGGCAGCGGGCCGGCGACCGCCGACGAGCTGCTGCCGCGCCCGGTGATCGAGTCGCTCGTCGCGGGTCTGAAGGTCGGCGAGGTGATGGCCCGGGCGCGCCGCGGCGGCTCCTCGCCGGTGGCCGCGGAGCAGGCCGCGGCGGCGGAGGCCCACGCCGAGCTGCCGCCCAAGGACATCGCCGCGCTCCGTCGCTGAGGCGAGGGCGTGCCGCGCCTGCGAGCGCGCCCGCGCGACGCCGCAGGGCCGCACGGCGCCCGCCCGTCTGGGCGACACGGCCCGTGGGCCCCTCGACGCCCGGGGCCGCCCGTCACCCGCGCTGCCCCGATCGTCCTCTCCACGCCGCCCGGCGATATACTGCCGTCCGATGGGACGGCCTCCGACCCGCGAAGGAGCCACGTGGACTTCGATGCCTACGACTTTCATGCCGCAAGCGGCTCATGGATCGCCAGGGACTTCGTCCACGGCGCCCGCTTCGAGCAAGGTCTCGCCTGCATCATCGACCCCGACGTCGTGGTCGGCGACGACGTCAGGCTGGGCAGCCGCGTCCACCTGGCATCGGGCACCCGCTTCCTCGACGACATCGAATTCGCCGACGACTGCGTGACGACCGGCGTCTGTCTGCTCGGCGACCACGTCCGCGTGCGCACCGGGTCGTGCATCTCCAAGGCCGTGATCGTCGACGACTGGGCCTTCGTCGGCGCCGGCATCATGTCGTCGCACACCAAGAACATCGACCACGGCCGGCCGCGGGCGCCCAAGCGGCAGTTGCTCACGCGCTACGGCTACGGCACGGTGATCGGCAGCCGCACCAACACGAGCGCCGGGGTCACGATCGCCCCCGGCGCCATCGTCGGGTACGGCTCGCACGTCGTCGTCGACCTCGACACGCCGAACGGAATCTACTACAACGACCCCCACCCCTACGCCACGCTGCAACGCCAACTGGACCCGGGCGACCCCTACTTCATGGAGGTCCCGGCCGAGTTCGAGCCGCGGCAGATCGACCCGGAACTCCTGGCGAAGTACCTGCCGCACTACCGGGCGCCGTCGGCGCGGTCGTGAGCGCTCGCCACCGGCCGTGACCGCCCCGCCCGAGCCCGCCCCGCCCGAGTCCGGCCCCGTCGCCGTCGCCGCGATCCTCAGGGCCCTCGCCGGCGAGGGTCGCCTGCTCGACACCCTGGTCGCGCCGGGTGACGACCCCGCGGCGCTCGAGGTGCGCCGCCTCCAGACCGACGCCGGAGCCGGCCCCGGCGACCTCGCCTGGAGCCGGCGACCCGGCTGCGCCGCCGCCTTCGGCGGCACCCTCCTGATCTGCGGCCCGGACGAGCGCGACGCGGGCGCGGCGCGACCGGGCCGCGTGGTGGCCGTGTGCGCCAACCCGCGCCTCGCCATGGCGCGCGTGGTCGAGCGCTTCTTCACCGAGCTGACAGTCGACCGCGCACCCGAGTACGCCGACCCCGGGCTCGCTGCGGCCGCGGCGGCGCGCGGCGCCTGGGTCATGAACGCCCGCCTCGGGCACAGGGTCACGCTCGGGCCGCACTGCACGATCGGCTGCAGCGGCATGGGCTACGAGCGCGACGACGACGGACGGCTGATCAAGTTCCCGCAGACGGGCATCGTCGTCATCGAGGACGACGTGGACATCGCCGCGCACAGCACCGTGCAGCGGGCAGCGATCGGCGCCACGGTGCTGCGCCGCGGCGCGAAGGTCGGCCCTCACGCCAACGTCGGCCACAACGTCGACATCGGCGAGGACGTGCTCGTCGCCGGCCACGCCCAGATCGGCGGCGGCGCCCGCATCGGCGCCGGCGCCGTCGTCTGGCAGAGCGCCGTGGTCGCCAACGGGGTCAACGTCGGCGCGGGCGCCGTGGTCGGCATGAGCGCCGCGCTCCGCCACGACGTCGCCCCCGGTGAGGTCTGGGCCGGCAACCCCGCGCGCAAGCTGCGCTAGCTCCACCGTCCGCGACCCTCCGGGGCAGCGCCGTGGCCGGGGGCGTCACAGACACGACCGCCGGCGGCGGCCTGTGGGCGACGCGCCTCCGGGCCGGAAGGGCGCTGAGGCCGAGGGAAGACACCGTCCCCCGCGACCTCGGCCGGGCCGCCGCAGTGGGCGCCGACCGCCCATCAAGCCGGCGTCAGCGGCGAGCCGACACCGCCCTGAGAAGACTCGCGACCCGGTCGCGCTGACCGCGGGTGCACACGAGCTTGGGCCCCATGGAGAGAGGGTGCCCGCCGCCTCGCATGTGCGGGCGGGTGAGACCCTCGGACTCCATCGCCCTGGCGAACTCGACGTACCCGGCCGCGGTCATCTCCACGAAGCCCTCCGTGGCACGAAACAGCCGCGCGGGGTGCAGGCGAGCGAGCTGCGTCGCAGTCGCGAAGAGCGCCCGGCCGCGCGAGGCGTAGGCCTCGAGCGCCGCTCCGCGGGCGCACCACGCCGCCCCCGCCGGTACCAGCAGCGTCGGCCATCCCGGGCTGAACGGCATGCGCACCGCCCCACACAGGATCCGGAGGCGCGGCGGGGGAGCCTCACCGTCTTCCGCCTGCCCGGGTCCCGTCGCGAGGGCGTCGGCAAGGGCGAGCGCTGCCGCCACGTGGTCGGCGTGTGCGTCGTACGGGAGCGGGACGAAGACGGCGCCGGGCCGGCCGGCCCTGAGCTCCTCGCTGATCCGCTCGGCGAGACGCCCGCGCTCCGCGGGCACCGCGCCGTCGCTGAAGTCCCACAGCGTCACGTCGCGGACACCAAGCGCGGCGCAGGCCGAACGCAGCTCGGCACCCCGGATGGCACCGATAGCGGACGGCGCTCCCGCCGCCGTGGCGTCTGCACCGGGAGTGAGGTTGACGGCAGTGGCCGCGCCCGCAGTGATGCCGACCACCCGTACGTCATCGCCGCGACGCCGCATCAGGGCCAGGGTCGCGCCGCACATGAGCGTCTCGTCGTCGGGGTGAGGCGCCAGCACGAGCGCCGACCCGGGAGCAGGGAGACCGATGACGGGACCGACTCCGGTGACGCTGTGCCGGCCGGCCCGCCGCCACTCCATCCACAACACGGCGGCGTTCGTCACGGCCGCTGGGCCCAGGAGAGCCGTGCGCGCGACCCGTCGCACGCTCCGCACCCTGCCGGCTCGCGCCGGCCCAGAGAGCTCGCCGTGACCACGAGGCTCGTGCGACCCCGCGGCGTCAGCGCCCTCGCCCGACCGCTCACGAGGCAGCCACCGTGTCAGCAGGGCCTTGACGCCTGCCGTCATCACACCCAGCAGGGGCAGGGGATCGGCGCGCGAGAAGAAGGCCTCGGCCCGGAGACCGCGCCATTGGCCGACCCGCGGCCGCACGCCGCGGCGCAGGTCCCGCAGCGTGTAGGCCGCCTCGGGCACCAGCCAGACCCAGCGGGCGGGGCGGCCCCGAGGGTCTCCGTCCGTTCTGACCGGCCGGCGCCGGCAGCGACCGGCGCACCGTCGCCGAGAGCCCAGCGATGCGCGGCCAGGGGCAGGTTGACGCCACACGCCGTCGCCAGACCGAGCCACGTCCAGGGGCGGAAGTTGGCCTCCATCAGCCGGTAGGAGCCATCGCGCGCGTCGCGCTTGTACTCGACCTGAGAGACGCCCTCGTAGCCGAGCTCGGCCAACAGCGCCACGCTGCCCGGGACCAGCCCAGGCTCGTCGACGGCTTCGGCCAGACGAGCGATGCCGAGAGCGGGCGGGTGCTGCTTCAGCTTGCGTCCGGTGAACGCCAGGTGCCCCTGCCGCGCAGACGAACAGCTCCGGCGGTGTACAACTGGTCGTCGCCGCCGGGCACGTACTCCTGCAACAGCACTTCGACGGCGCCGATGCCCTGAAGAGCGCGCCGCGCGCTCCTCGGCTGAAGCGCAGCGGAGCGCCTTCGCGCCCAGGGCCCGAACGCCGAGGTGCGAGAAGGCCGGCTTGAGGATCGCCGGGTACGGACAGTCGCCCGCAAGCTCGGCGAGCTCGGCGGCCTGGCCCCACCGTGTCCACGGGGCGTCCACCCCGGACCGTGCCGCCGCCTCGAGCTGCGTGCGTTTGTCGAGCAGCTCGGCGAGCGGCCGGCGCGAGGAGAACGCCGGCCGCAGGCCGGCCGCGCGGAGCCGCGCGTCGCCGGCCCACACCGCGTGCAGGGCAGCATCGTCGCACACGAAGAGCGAAGCGGGCGCTGGGATCTCGGCAGCCAGCTCGATCAGGAAGTCGACAAGGGCGTCGGGCGTTTCACGCCAATCGGGCGCCACGTGCGGACGAGCCAGGCGACTGCTCATCGCCGGCCTGGCCCCATCGTAGTGGGCCGCGTGGCACGCGACCCCCTCGCGGGCCAGGGCCCGCACCACGGCGAGACCGGTCGACCCCGACATGCCGACGACGACCGCCCGATCCATGCCGTGGTCACCTCCGTCGTCGCCCGTACCCATCGGCAACGCTACTCTCTCGTCGAGCGGGATGGAAGCGCGCCTCCCCGGCCGGGACGCGAGCGACCCCGAGGCCCCATGCGACGGCGCGCAGCCCACCGGGACTGCACGGGGACACGGGCCCCGCCGGCCGCAGTGCCCCCGCCTGCCCGAGAGCCGCAGTGGTAGAATGGCGCACCGACGACGTCACGCGGACCCGGGCAGCCGAGCCCGTGCGCCGCCCCACCAGGAGGCACCACTATCCCGATCCTGCGACGACGTGTGGGCGCGGGCAGCCACGGCCGGGTCACGAGCGGAGGCTACAGACTCCTCCTCAAGGACTCGGTGATCTACGGCACGGGTCGGGCCGTGCAGAAGCTGCTCATGGCCCTTCTGCTGCCGCTGTACACGGCGTTCCTCACGGCCGAGGACTACGGCGTCCTCGGCATGGTCGTCACCGTGACGACCTTCCTCGACATCTTCGTGACGCTCGGCTTCGACGCTGCCTTCTCGCGCTTCTACTTCGATGACACCTCGGCCTCGGGGCGCCGCAAGGTCATAACCAACGTCTTCTACGTCTCCGTCGTGTACCCGGCCGTCCTCATCGGCACCTGCATCCTGCTCATGCCCAGGCTGGCGCCGCTGCTGCTGGGAGAGGAGTACGCGGCCGGCGACTGGCGGTATTTCGCGGTCGCCCTCGTCACGCTCTTCTTCACGAACCTGAACGACCTCCCCTTCGCCCTCTTCCGGCTCGAGCACAAGCCCTGGGTCTTCACCAGCTACATCTTCGCGCGGATCGCCGTGCAGATCCCCCTCTCGATCCTGTTCGTCGCCGTGTTCGAGTGGGGAGCGATGGGCGTGCTGGCGGCGAACCTCTTCACGGCCGTCGGCCTGCAGATCGGCCTGCTCCCGACCTACGCGGGCAAGCTCGACCGGCTGCCCGATCCGCGCGTCCTGCGCCCGATGGTGGCGTTCGCCGTGCCGGCCCTCTTCGTCGGCATCTCGTTCTACTGGCTGAAGCTCTCAGACCGCTTCTTCCTGCTGCACTACCAGGGCAAGGCCGAAGTCGGCCTCTACACCGTCGCCAACTCGCTGGCGCAGCCGCTGTACCTCGTCCTCATGGCCTTCCGCATGGCCTGGCCACAGTGGCACTACTCGAAGCTCGACGACAGCGCACAGCACAAGCGCCTCGTGGCCCGTAGCTCCACCTACTTCCTCGCCCTCAACGGCTTCGTGCTCGTCCTGCTCGGCGCGGCGCTTCCGCTCATCACCCACGTGCTGCTCAACGAGCGTTTCTGGAGCGTGGCGCCGACGACCTTCGTGCTCGCCGTGTCGATCTCGATCTACGGCGTCTACTTCATCTTCTGGGTCGGGGCGAACGTGGCGAAGAAGAACCGCATGATCCCCGTCTTCTTCGCCATCTCGTCGGCCGTCAACGTAGGACTGAACTTCCTGCTCGTGCCGAGCTACGGCATGTGGGCCGCCGCCTGGAACACCGTGATCGGCTACGCGATCCTCGCCGTCACCATCTACTTCTACTCGCGGCGCTTCTACCCGATACCGTACGAGTGGTCGCGCCTCATCAAGCTGCTCGGCGCCACGGTGCTGGCCCTCGCGGGGATCCTGGGCGTCATGGCGCTCACCGGCCTGCAGACGTCGATGCCGCTGGCGAGACCTGATCTGGTGTACCGCCGCCGTCCTGCCCGCCGTGGCCGTCTTCCCGCTCGTGCTCGCCGTGACCGGCTTCTTCACCCCAGGGGAGCGCGAGAGGCTGCTCGAGGCGGTGCGCCTTCTCGAAGCGCGGCCAGCGCCGAACGGCGGCGCCGGAGCACGAGTCCGAGCTCGAGGCGGCGGAGGCCCTCGAGACCGAGGCGCGGCTCGACGTCACCGAGAAGGGTGGGTTGAACCCTTGAGGCGCGTACTCGTGGTCGCGAACCCCTTCCCGCCGCTGGCGAGCGCCGGCACGTACAGGGTGCTGCGCTTCTTGCGGCACCTGCCCGACCTACGGATGGGAACCCACGGTGCTCACGACAGTCTCTCAAGGGCCCGGCGCCCCGCCGGACTTCGTGCGCATCGTACGCACGCCGGTGCCGGTGCCCTCGCGCCTGCTCGGGAGAGGCCGGCGGGTCACGAGGCTCAACCGCTGGCTGTTCGTCCCCGACCAGTACGCACCCTGGATCCCGACGGCGATCGCCGCCGGCCGGCGCCTCCTCGGCGATGAACACTTCGATGCCCTCCTGTCGAGCCATCCTCGCGCCAGCGGTCACGTAGTGGCGGCCGGCCTCGCCCGGCTGACCGGCACGCCTTGGCTCGCCGACTACCGCGACCGGCGGTTCGCCAACGACCGTGGTGCCCTACGTGTCGCCCGCCCACGAGGCGGCGCATCGGCGGCTCGAGGCATGGGCGCTCCGGCAGGCCGGAGCGGCAAGCGCCATCAATCGACTCATCCTCGACGACATCGTCGCCCACCACCCCCGGCTCGCCGGTCGCGGTCATGTCCTGCCGAACGGCTACGACGACGCCGACCCGGTCGAGACGGTCGACCTGGGTCCCGGATTCTGGTTCGTCCACACGGGCAAGCTCTACAGGCGCGAGCCAGTCGATCGAGGCGTTCCTCGACGCGCTCGTGACTCTGCCGGACGACGTGAAGGCGTTGTTCGTCGGCGACGCGCCGCGTGTGGAGGCGATCGTCCGAGCGGCTCGGCGTCGCCCATCGGGTGCGCGTCGAAGGCACGCGTCCCCCACGCCGTCGCACTCGGCTACCAGCACGCGGCCGATGCCCTGTTGCTCGTGAACACACGCCGTCTCGAATCGATGACCAGCAAGGTCTTCGAGTACCTTCGTTCCGGACGGCCCAGTCTTCGCCATCACGATGACGGAGACGGCGCGGCCGACCGCCTGTTGTCCGCGACCGGGGCGGAGCCGTCACGGTGGACCACGATGACGACCTGCGCGAACCGCTGGCCCGCTTCGTCGACGCCGTACGTGCCGGTCGCGGTCCCGTCACCGACGCCCACGCCCTCTCGCGGTACGACATGGTCAATGTGACGGCCGAGCTTGCGGCCATCCTCGACCGGCTCGCGAGCGGGAGGCGGCTAGTGACGACGGCCGCCGAGGGCACCCGGAGCGCCGGTCCGCGCGCCGCTTCGTCGACGCCCTCATCATCGGCGGCGGCCTGGCGCTGACCCTCGCCTTCGCCCATCAGCTCGTGCACAGGCCGCTGGCGACCGCGGCGGCCCTCGTCCTGCTCGCCGTCGCGGCGGGCCTCATCCTCCTGCGCCGTGAGCTCGCCGCCCTGCCGCTGCGCCCGCTTCTCGTCGGGCTGACGGTCGCGCTCCCCTTCGCCGCCCTGATCGGGCCCATCGCCGGAGTGCCCGCGGCGCCGCAGCTCTTCTTCTTCCGCCTGCTGCTGATCGCCGTCGCCGCCTTGACGGTGCCCGTGCTCCTGCTGTCCGAGGCTCGTGATGTCGCGCCCGACCGCTGGCTGCCGGCGCTCCCGCTCGCTCTCTGGGTCGCGTGGCTTTGCCTCGCCCTGCTCTGGGCGCCCGACAAGGTCGCCGGCTTCACCTACCTCGATCCTCCTCGGGACGATGCTCTCGGTCTTGGCGGCGACCGCCATCGCCGGCCTGACGCCGCCGCCGCTTCATCGCCTTCGGGATCACGATGATCGTCGCCTACGCGGCCATCGTCGGAGTCACCGCCTCGAGTACGCGACCGGGCTACCGCTTGCCCACGTCGCAAGCTCGCCGAAGGCGCCGGGTCGCAGTGCTACGCCGTGACCAGCGTCTTCCACAACCAGAACGACCTCGCCGCCTATCTCGCGATCTGCTGGCCGTTCCTGCTCGGCGCGGCCTTCTTCACGCGGCGCGCGCGCTGGCTCGTGCTCGCCGTCGCTGCTCGCGGTCCCCGGCGCCCTCGCGTTCGTGCGCACCGGCTCGCGCTCGAGCCTGCTCGCGGCCGCGGTCGCGACCGTCGTGATGCTGGTCGTGCTGGCTCAGCCCGGCACCTGGCTCCGCACGCGCCGGGCCTCGCTCGTCGGGGCGGTTCTCGCCCTCGCGCTCTTCGTCGGCGCCGCCTATCTGCTCTTCAACGACTCGACAGAACCCGATGCTGCGCCAGTTCCGCCTCTCCGCCCTGGTGGAGGACATCAGCCGACGGGAGCGGCTCCGGGCAGCATCCGCGCGAGCTCTACCGAGCGCGGCCTGGCGATCGCCGGCCGCTCGCTCCTGCTCGGCGCCGGGCCCGGACAGGCCCCCGGCCTCCTCACCCAGGGCACATCGGGGCACCGACCTCGGCAACCTGCACAACTGGTGGCTCGAGCTCTACGCGGAGGGCGGCTTGCCCGGCCTCCTCCTCCACCTCACGTTCGTCTTCGGCCTGCTGTGGGGCCTGCTGCGCCGCGCCCGCGCGTCCGGGGATCCTGCTCGCACGCTACCTGGCCACCTGCGCCTTCGCCGCCCTCGCCGGATTCGTCATCGGCGCGCTGGGGCCGAGCCGGACGCTCAGCTTCGTCCCCGATGTGGATGCTCTACGGCGTCGCCCTCGCCGTCCTGTCGCGCCCTGGGCCGACACGGACGACGCCCTGCTCGGTCCGGGAGGCCGCACCCGTGAGGGTCCTGGTGGTCTCGCACCTCTACCCCTACCCCGGCGTCGACCGGCACCTCTTCGTGCACGAGCAGTGTCTCGCCCTGCGCGCGCTCGGCGTCGAGATGCGCGTGATCTCGCCGACGCCCTGGATCCCGCGCGTCCTCTGGTCGAGCAGCCGGATGCGGCGCCGCGGCAGCAAGCCGCCGCGCGCCGTCCGCGACGGTATCGTCGCGGACTACCCGCGCTTCCCGCAGCCGCCGCGGCGCCTCCTCTTCGACCGCCTCGGCGACCTCGCCTACCGGCGCGTACGCGACCTGCCGGCCGTGACCGGCGAGCGCTACGACCTGATCCACGCCCACCAGGCGCTGCCGGACGGCGCCGTCGCCGCGCATCTGAGCCGCGACCTCGGCGTTCCGTACCTCGTGACCGTGCACGGCGCCGACGTGAACCGCGGCCTCGAGGGCGGAGGCGCCGATCGCGCGGCGCATCGTCGAGGTCCTCGAGGGGGCGGCGGCGGTCGTCGCCGTGTCTCGGCGTCCTCGCCCGCCGCCTGCACGCGCCCGCGTCGCTCTCGACGTCGTGCACGTCGTCCAGAACGGCGTGCCGACGGGTCTCCACGGCGTGCCGCCGGCCGACTACCTGCCCGGCCGCCGCGTCGTGCTCGCCGCCGGCCGGCTCGTGCCGCGCAAGGGGTTCGAGCACGTGCTCGAGGCCCTGGCACGCCTCGCGCGACGACCACCACGGACGTCCGCGGCGTCGTCGCCGGCGAGGGCGCTCATGCGGCGGCGACCTCGATCGCGCTCGCGACGCCGGCTCGGGCCTCGACGACCGCGTCGAGTTCCCCGGACGCCTCGAGCACGAGGATCTCCTGGCGATGATGGCGCGGGCCGACGTCTTCGCGCTGCCCAGCGCCCCCGAGGGGTTCGGCCTCGTCCACCTCGAGGCGATGACCCAGGGCACGCCGGTCATCGGCTGCCTCGACCAGGGGCCGGCCGACTTCATCGAGGACGGCGTCAGCGGGTACCTCGTGCCGTACGGCGACGTCGGGGCGCTGACGCGCGCGCTCGCCGCGACGCTCGACGACCCCGCACGCGCGCGCGCCGTCGGCGAGAGCGGGCCGCGACGCGTCGCCGAGGCGTTCACGTGGGAGCGGAACGCGCGCCGCATGCTCGAGACTCTACGAGCAGTGCGGTCCGCGACCGCGCGCGGACGCCGCGTGAGCGCCGCTCCACGCCGACGACAAGGAAGGACTGACGATGCACCTCGACCGCTTCCTCGCCCGCGCCGCCGCCACGCCGCCGGCGGTCGTGCGTGCAGGTCGGGTTCGCGAACGGCCTCGGAGTGATCCGGGACCTGGCGCCCGCGAGGGCGTGCCGGTGCTCGCCCTCGACCCCGACCCGCGCGCCGTGGGCCTGCGCTCACGCTTCGCGGCCGGCTGGTCTGCCCCGATCCGAAGAAGGACGACGAGGCCTTCCTCGTCTTCCTCGAGGAGTCTCGGGCGCACGGCTGCCGCAGCGCGCCGTGCGTCTTCCCGACCCACGATGAGTCCGTCTGGCCGCTCTCGCGGCACGCCGAGCGCCTGTCACCCTGGTACATCGTCCCCTTCTCGCGCTGGGACACGATGGCGCGGTCTGTACGACAAGCGCGAGCAGATGGAGGCCGCCTGGCGCTGCGGCGTCGACACGCCGAAGACCGTCTTCGTCGACGACCGCCGCCGACCTCGACGCGCGCCGTCGACGAGATCGGCTTCCCGGCCATCCTCAAGCCCGTCGAGTCGCTGGCCTTCAAGCTGCGCTTCCGCCGACACGTGCTCGAGATCCGCAGCCGTGAGGAGCTCGACCGGGTCTACGCCACGGTCGACGACTGCGGCACGCTGATGTACCAGGAGATCGTCCCCGGCGGGGACGACGCGCTCGTTCACGGTCGGCTCGTACCTGGACGCCGAGTCTCGCCCGATGGCCGTGTTCACCGGCTACAAGCTGCGCCAGCACCCGCCGCGCTTCGGCGTCTGCCGGATGGGCGTGAGCGCCTGGGACGCCGGCGCTCGCCGAGGCCGGCGTCCGCCTGCTCAAGGAGCTCGGCTACTGGGGCGTGAGCCAGGTCGAGTTCAAGCGTCACGCCGGCGACGGGCGCTACTGCCTCATGGAGGTCAACGCGCGCCACTGGATGTGGCACTCACTGGCCACGGTGTGCGGCGTCAACCTCTCGCACGTCGCCTACGCGGACGCGATCGGCCGACCCTACACGGCGCCGCGGCAGGTCGACGGCCCGCGCTGGGCGCTCGCCATCACCGACACGCGCGACGCCGTCCGCGAGATCGCCCGCGGCGAGCAGACACCTCCTGCCGTGGCTCGCGTCCTACCGCGGCGTGCGGCGGGACGGCGTCCTCTCGCTCGAGCGACCCGGTGCCCGGGGCCCTGATCCTCGGCCGCCAGCTGCGCAGCGTCGCGCGGGCGCGCTTCGCCACCAGAGAGGAGGCCAAGCCGTGAGGCTCGCACGGTTCCTCGACGCCGCGGCGGCGCGACCGCCGGCCGTCGTGGTCTGCCAGGTCGGGTACGCCAACGGACTGGGCGCTGATCCGCGACCTCGCCCGCGAGGGCGTCCCCGTGCTCGCCCTCGACGCCGACCCGCGCGCCCTCGGCCTGCGCTCGCGCCTCGCGGCCGGGATGCTCTGCCCCGACCCGACGGCCGACGAGGAGGCCTTCGTCACGTTCCTCGAGGAGCTCGGCGCGCGGCTGCCGCAGAGAGCCGTCGTCTTCCCGACCCACGACGAGTACATCTGGCCGCTCTCGCGGCACGCGGAGCGGCTCTCGGCCGCTGGTACCACGTGCCGTTCGCGCGCTGGCCGGCGATGAGCCGCCTGCTACGACAAGCGCGCCCAGCTCGAGACCGCCTGGGCGACCGGCGTGGACACGCCGCGGACGGTGTTCCTCGACGGCGAGGCCGACCTCGAGCGCGCCGCCGAGGTGCCCTACCCGGGCGTGCTCAAGCCGGTCGACTCGCTCGCCTTCAAGCGGCGCTTCTTCAGGCCCGTGCTCGACGTCGACGGGCCCGACGACGTGCGCCGCCTGTGGCCCGAGATCGCCGACCTCGGCACGCATCATGCTGCAGGAGCGCGTGCCCGGCGGCGACGACGAGCTCTGGACGGTCGGCTCGTACCTCGACCGCGACTCGCGCGCCCTCGCCCTCTTCACCGGGCGCAAGCTGCGCCAGCACCCGCGCGGCGCCGGCTCCTGCCGCCTGGGCGAGGCGGTCTGGGACGAGAGCCTCGCCCAGGCCGCCGTGCGCCTGCTCCAGGCCCTGCGCTACTGGGGCGTGAGCCAGGTCGAGTTCAAGCGCGACCCGCGCGACGGCCGCTACTGCCTGATGGAGGTCAACGCGCGCCACTGGCTGTGGCACTCGCTGGCGGCCGCCAGCGGCGTGAACCTCTCGTTCGTCGCCTACGCCGACGCGATCGGGCAGCCGTTCGTCGCCCCGCGCCAGCGCGACGGCGGCAAGTGGATCGTCGCCAGCAAGGACCTGCCGCTGGCGCTGCGCGAGGTCTGGCGCGGCGAGCTCGGCCCCGGCGAGCTGGCGCGCTCGCTCGCCGGCGTGCGCACCGACGGGGTGCTGTCGCCGCGCGACCCCGTGCCCGGGCTCGTGAACCTGTGGCGCGTCGGGCGCCAGATCGTCACGCGCCAGCCCAGCCGGAGGGTCGAGCTCTGAGCGCCGCCCGAGCTGAGCGTGTCACCGCCCGAGCTCGCGTCTTCGTCGACGCGCCGGCGGCTGGCGGCCGCGGGCCGAGTGGGTGCTCGGCACGCTGCTGGCCGGACTCGGCCGGCGGCCGCGGTTCACGGCCGCCGCCGGCGAGGCCGCCGGCTGCGCGCTCGCCTACGCGGCGCGCCGGTCGCCGGGGTCCCGACGGTGCCCCTCTCGCGACGGCGCTCGAGCTCTTCGCGGCGACGCGCCGCTGCCGCCGGCTCCTTCGCGCGCTACGCGACGTCGGCCGGCGAGCTGCCCGGCGCCTTCCCGGCGCGCCTCGTTCGCCGGCCGGACGACGCACCCGCGCCGCGCGCCTCCCCGCCGACCTCGCCGGAGGCGGCCGCGCTTCTGCGCCCCGTTCGATCTCGTCGCCTCGTCGTTCGTCCTCCTCGCCGCCTGGGACGAGCGCACGCACGCCGAGCGTGACCGCTTCGGCCGCCTGCCGTTCTCCGCCTCGGTCTTCGCCGAGAACCCGGCCCTGCGCATCGACGAGCCGGCGGTCGATCGCGCCGCGGCGCTGCTGCGCACGGTGCTGGCGCCGCGCCTCGCGGAGCTCGGCCTGCCGCCGCTGCCGCCGCCGGGCTGGATGTGGCGCGAGCGGCAGCGACGCCGCCGGCAGGCGCAGGAGGGCGACGGCGAAGCCGGGGCCGGCGGCCCCGGCTTCGCCGTCGCCCTGACCCACGACGTCGACAACCTCTGGCGCTGGACCCGGCGCGGGTTCGCCGCCAGCGGCTACCGCAGCCTGCGCGGCCTGCGCCGCCTCGACCTGCGACCGCTGGCGCGCGAGGCCGGCGACGTGGCGCACTGGCTGACCCATCACCTGCCGCGACGCACCGACCCGTACTGGACCTTCCCGCAGATGCTGGCCGGCGAGGACGCGCGCGGCGTCGACTCCACGTTCTTCGTGATCGCCCGGCACACCCACCGCCGGGACGGCAACCAGCCGGCCGTCTACCAGCGGCGCATCCCCGAGGTGCTCAGCCTGCTGCGCCGTGCCGGCCGCGAGGTCGGGCTGCACGGCAACGACAGCGACCGCCTCGGCGTCTCGCCGCTGAACGACGACCGCAAGGACCTCCGCGCCCGCGCCCGCGACGACGTGCGCGGGCGTCCGCTACCACTACCTCCGCTGCCTGTACCACGAGACCCTGCCGTTCGTCGACGCCGCCGGGCTCGACTACGACTCCAGCCTGGCCTTCGCCGAGCACGAGGGCTTCCGCTGCGGCACCGCCCTGCCGTTCCACCCGTACCTGCTGGCGGAGGAGCGCCCCCTGCGCCTCGTCGAGCTGCCCCTGGCGATCATGGACACGACCCTGCACCAGCCCCAGTACCGGGCGCTGACGGCGCCGGCCGCCGAGGAGGCCGCGCGCGCCGTCCTCGAACGCGTGCGCGCGGGCGGCGGGGCGGTCGCCGTCCTGTGGCACAACATGCGCTTCGACCGCCGCGCCGCCGAGGGCTACGACGAGGTCTACTGGCGGCTGGTCGACTGGGTGCTGGCCGGCGGCGGTACGGCGGGGGCCGCCGGTGCCGTCGTCGACCGCTGGCGCCGCGCCCTCGGCGAGGACGTCTTCTCGGCCGGCATCGCGCCGCCGCCCTGCGCCGGCGCCTGCACGGTCGCGCCGCGCGCCGGCCTCACGCCGGGCGCCGCCGCGCCCTCCGGCGCCCCGCCGTTCGGCGCCCCGGGAGCGGCCCCGTGACCCGCGTGCTGCAGTTGTCGGTCGTACACCGGCCGGACGACCCCCGCATCCACGAGCGCGAGTGCCGCACCCTCGTCGACGCCGGCCACCAGGTCGCCTACATGGCGCCCGGGGACGAGAGCGGCTTCGACGCCCACGGCGTGCTGCACCTGCCGCTGCCGGCGCGGCCGCGCGCGCAGCGCGCGCTCCACACGCCGGCGATCCTCAAGACGGTGCGCGAGCTGCGGCCCGCCGTCGTCCACGTCCACGACCCCGAGCTGCTCGCGCTCTTCCCCGCCCTGCGGCCGCTCGTGCCGCGGCTCGTCTACGACATGCACGAGTACGTGCCGCAGCAGGTCGCGGCCAAGCACTACATCCCGGCGCCGGTCCGGCCGGCCGCCTCGGGCGCCGCGGCCGTCGGCCAGCGCACGCTGGCCGCCCTGGCCGACGGCGTCGTCACGGTGACGGAGGCCCAGCTGGAGGCGCTGGGGCAGCGTCCGGCGCTGCGCACGACGCTGCCCAACTACCCGCGCTTCGCGCGCTTCGCCGACCCCCGGCCGCGGCCCGACCTCGCCGACGACCGCCTCAAGCTCGTGTACGTCGGCAGCCTCTCCGAGGGCCGCGGCTGCGGCGTGATGCTCGACGTCATGGCACAGGTCGCCGATCGCGCCGTCCTCTACCTCGGGGGCACGTTCGCCGACCCCGAGTGGGGCCGCGAGGTCGAGGCCCGCGTCGCCGGCGAGCTCGCCGGCGCCGTGCGCCTCCTCGGCCGCGTGCCCCCCGCCGACGTGCCCGGCGTGCTCGCCGCCGCCGACGTCGTCTGGGTGCCGGCGCAGCAGACCTCGCAGTACGCCCTGCCGACCGTGGCGACGAAGCTGTACGAGGGTCTCGCCGTCGGGCTCGCGGCGCTGGTCTCCGACCTCCCCGGCCGCAGCGAGCTGGTGCGCGAGGAGCGCTGCGGCATCGCCGTGCCGCCCACGGTCGAGGGCCACCTGCGCGGCGTCAGCGGCTGACCATGGACCGCGACGCCGTCGCGCCGATGGGCGAGCGCGGCCGTCGCGCCGTGCGCGAGCGCTACTCGTGGGAGGTCGTCGAGGGCCGTCTGGTAGACTTCTACGCCGAGCTGACGAGGGGAGTCGCGAGCCGCATGACCATCGAGCGGTTCACCAACGTGCTCGTCCTGGCGCCGCACACCGACGACGGCGAGTTCGGCTGCGGCGGCACCATGGCGCGCCTCATCGAGAGCGGGGCGCGCGTCACGTACGCCGCCTTCAGCACCGCCGCCAAGAGCGTCCCCGAGGGCTTCCCCAAGGACGTGCTCAAGCACGAGGTGCGCGCGGCGACCGGCGTGCTCGGCATCCCCGAGACCGACCTCAAGGTCTACGACTTCGAGGTCCGCACCTTCCCGACCGTGCGCCAGGAGATCCTCGAGGAGATGATCGTCCTCCAGCAGGAGCTCCGCCCCGACTGCGTGCTGATGCCGGCCCTCGTCGACCTCCACCAGGACCACAAGACGGTGGCCGAGGAGGGCCTGCGCGCCTTCAAGCGCACCACGGTGATGGCCTACGAGATCCCCTGGAACAACATCAACTTCAACCACCAGGCGTACGTGCGCCTCGAGGAGCGCCACGTCGAGAAGAAGGTCCAGGCCCTGGCCTGCTACGAGAGCCAGGGCCACCGCAACTACACGCGCGAGGACTACATCCGCAACATCTCGCTCACCCGCGGCATCGACGTGGGCCTCGACCACGCCGAGGTCTTCGAGGTCTACCGCCTGATCCTCTGACGCAGCCCCGGCCACCCCTGCCCTCATGACCCTGCCCCCGCTGAAGCTCGTGCTCACCGCAGTCGGCTGCCCGGGCGCCTCCACGCTGATCCGCATGCTCAAGGCGAACGGCGAGCGCGAGCTCACGATCCACGGCCTCGACACCCGCGACGAGGCCATCGGCCGCTTCCTCTGCGACTCGTTCGAGCGTGTCCCGCCGGGCGCGAGCGACGAGTACCCGGGCGCCCTCGAGGCGATCGTGGCGCACGAGGCGCCCGACATCGTGTTCGTGCAGTCGTCCTTCGAGGTCGGGACGGTGGCGCGCCACCGCGCCGCCCTCGAGCGCCACGGCGCGCGCGTACTCGTCGCGTCGCCCGCAGGCCATCGAACTGTGCAGCGACAAGGCGGCGATGGCGGCGGCCCTCGAGGGCCTGCCCGTGCTGCAGCCGCGTACCCTCCTGCCCGGCGACCTCGACGAGTTCGTCGCCGGCTGCCGCGAGCTCGGCTACCCCGACGCGCCGGTGTGCTTCAAGCCGCCGGTGGCGAAGGGCTCGCGCGGCTTCCGCATCCTCTCCGCCGGCGTCGACCGCGTGCATCAGCTGCTGCGCGAGCGTCCCCTCAGCCGCTACATGGCCCTCGACGAGTTCGTCGAGCTGTTCCGCGGCGTCGAGCCCTTCCCCCGGCTCATGCTCATGGAGTACGTCGAGGGGCCCGAGCACACCGTCGACGCCCTGGTCGACGGCGGCGAACTCGTCCTGCACCAGACGAAGACGCGGGAGGGCGTCGAGACCGGAGTCGCGATGGCGTTCCGCACGGTGGAGCGCCCGGCCTTGCTGGAGGCTGCCCGCCACGTCTGCCGCGCCGTCGGCCTCGACTGGTTCGTCAACGCCCAGTTCATCGGCGACCGCCTGCTCGAGGTCAACCCGCGCGTCTCGACGTTCGTGTATCAGGAGGACTTCATCCTCCCGTACCTCGGCATCAAGTACGCGCTCGGCGAGCTCGACGAGGCCGCGCTCGCCGCGGCCCAGGCCCGCGTGCGCACGACCCGACGCACCATCCGCTATTACGACCAGGTCTTCTGGGACTCGCGCCCCGCGGAGGAGTGACTCGGCGGCCCGCTCGAGGGCAAGACGGGCGCCCCTGCGTGCAGCCACCGCCCGGTGAGGTGGCCCTCCCGACGCCGGCGCGCGAGGGCGGTGCCCCGGAGTCACCGCGCGAGGCGCCCGCGTCTCGCGACCCCGGGCTCAGTCGCGCCGTGTGACCTCGGCGAAGACCTCGAGTTGACGCGCGAAGTGCGCCTCCCACGTCCACTCCCGCTCGACGAAGGCGCGCGCGGCTGCGCCGAGGCGCTCGCGCGCCGCACGGTCGCGCAACAGGGCGATCACGGCGTCGGCGAAGGCTCTCGGGTCCTCGCGCAGCCGGAGCTGCGCGTCGTCCTCGGCCCCGATGCCCTCGTTCGCGACCGGTGTCGCCACCACCGGCAGACCGGCCGCCATCTCCTGCAGCAGCTTGTTCTGCATCCCGGCGCCGATCCGGAGCGGCACGACGCCGACCTCGGCGCGCAGCAGCCAGTCGTAGACGTCCTCGACCTCGCCGGTGACGACGATGTGCGGCGGCCGCGCCAGCGCCCGCAGCTCGCGCTGCGGCTGCCGCCCGACGACCCAGAAGCTCGCCCCGGGGACCTCGCGCTCGACGAGGGGGAAGACCTCACGCGCGAACCATGCCGCGGCGTCGACGTTGGTGTACGTGGCCATGACGCCGCACATGACGATGGCGCCGGCCTCACGACGCGCCCCGGCCACGCGCTCGGCCTCGGGCAGGTCCTGCCCGTGGGGCTGGACGACCGCGTTGTCGACCGGCGCCGTCTTCGCGAGCTCGTCGCGGTCGCGGTGCCCGACGAGGAAGACGCGATCGAAGTCGCGGCAGACCGCCGCCTCGTACGGTCGTACCTTGGCCGCTTCGAGGCGGTAGAAGAGGCGCCGCGCCGGGTCGCCCACGTTGGCGACCATCCGCTGCAGGTTGAGCGCCTGGGAGATCTGCAGGCCGAGCACCTTGGGCAGCGGCAGGCGGCGGACGTACTCCGCCATGCGGATGAGGTGCACGTAGGCGAGGTCGTAGCGTTCGCGCACGACGCGCTCCTCGACCAGCCGCGCCATCGCCGCCGAGCGGTAGTAGGCGACCTGCATCGGCACGGCGGACGGCAGCGAGCGCGCCGTGGCGACGTACGAGCGCCGGCGGGGCAGCGTCACCGTGGCGATGGCCCGGCAGACCGGCCCGAGCTCGGCGCGCAGCGCGCGTCCCTCTTCCTCGTCCTCGACGAAGCAGGCGAGGTCCGCTTCGACGCCGTGCCCGGCGAGGAAGCGCAGCAGGCGCTCGACCGTCATCTGGTCGGCGCGCGTCGGCGGCCAAGGCGGGCGCGAGGAGAGGACGAGGAGCTTCACTGCGGAGTCGCGTCTACTCGAAGCGGACGACGATCCTGCCCTGCGCCCGCCACTCGTCATCATGGCGGTAGGCCGCGATGCCGTGACCGATCACCACGACCTCGGCGCCCTCGAGGGCCTCGTCGAGCTCATCGCACAGGAGACGCGAGATGTGCGGCAGTCGCTCTTCGACGAAGGCACGGTTGCTGCCGTGCAGCGCCGCAAGCCGCACGGCGGGATCGTGGATCCTCAAGTCGAAGCCCTTGCCCAGCAGACGCTCGGCCAGCTCGAGCAGCGGACTCTCGCGCAGGTCGTCGGTGCCCGCCTTGAAGGCGAGGCCGAGGAGGGCGACGCGGCGCTTGCCGGTCGCCACGACGGCCTCGAGCCCGCGGAGGATCTCGAGCTCGTTGCTCGTCAGCACGGCGTCGAGCACGGGGATGCGAACATTCGCTTCGCGGGCCACCGAGGTCAGCGCCCGCAGGTCCTTGGGCAGACAGCTCCCGCCGAAGGCGAAGCCGGGTCGCAGGTAGACCGGCGAGGCGTTCAGCTTGCGGTCCGCGGCGACGATCGCCATGACTCGCCCCGGGTCGGCGCCGCGCGCCGCCCACACCCGCGCCGCCTCGTTGGTGAAGGCGATCTTCAGGGCGTGGAAGGCGTTGTCGGTGTACTTCACCGCCTCGGCGACCTCGAGCGGGACCACGAAGCGGTCGCCTTCGACGCGCTCGTACAGGGCCAGCAGGCGCGCGCCGGTGCCCGGGTGACGCTCGCCCACCAGGACGCGACTCGGCGCGTCGTAATCCGCGAGGGATGTGCCCTCGCGCAGGAACTCGGGGTTCACGGCCACGTCCCAGCCGTCGCCGACCGCGCGGCCGGACGCCTGCTCCACGGCGGGGAGCACATGCTCGCGGGTGCTGCCCGGCAACACCGTGCTGCGGACCACGACGACGTGCCCGTCGGCCGCGAGCGAGAGCGCCGCGCCGATCTGCCCGGCCACCTGGCGCACGTACCGCAGGTCGAGTGAGCCATCGTGCCGTGACGGAGTGCCGACGCACACCAGCGAGATGTCGGCGCCGGAGAGGCCCTCGGCCACATCGTCGGTGGCGCGCAGCCTGCCCTCGCGGACGACGCGCTCGGTGAGCTCGTCCAGTCCGGGCTCGAGGACCGGGGGGCGCCCGGAACGGATCGCCGCGATCTTCAGCGGCGCAGGGTCGACGCCGACGACCTCGTGGCCGTCGCGAGCCAGCGCCACGGCCGTGACCGTGCCGACGTAGCCGAGACCGAAGACCGCGACCCTCACGTCGTCCCCCCCGCGACCTCGTCGACCCTCGACTTCAGAGCGCCGGGGGACCCGTGGCCACTGGTCCTGCGTTCGCGCTGGGCGGGCGACCCTGCCCTGCGTCGGCCATCGCCATCGACGTGTCGCATGCCGTTCCCCTTCTGCTGGTGACGCGGTGTGGTCTGCCGGCCGCCTCGTCGGCACCCTCGTGGCGCGCACGTTCCATCGACGGGAATCGCTGGCGGCGGAGCATGTGGATGATACCAGACCGTACCTCGACCGCCGGACCAACGGTCACGAGATGTGTCGGCGTGCGCGGACGGGAACACGCCTTTGCGCATCGCCACCGCCATCGGGTGCCTTGAGGTGCTCCAGCGGGTACGAAACGAGCACGGCACACGATGAACGGACGACTCGACATCCTCGCGCTCGACGAGCGCGGCCGCGACTGGGACGTCGCGCTGGCGCAGCTCTCGGCGCGCCAGCGCGACGTGTTCTGGCTCAGCAGTTGGCTGCTGCTCTGGCAGCGCCGGGGCGAGGGCCGCGCCCTCGGCGCCCTCTACCGCGACGACGAGGGCGCGGTGCTCTATCCCTTCCTCCTGCGCGACCTCGAGCAGGTCCCCTATCTCGGCACCGACTTCGCCGGCCTCTTCGACGTCACGACGCCCCCCGGCTTCGGCGGCCCGCTCGGCCCCCACGGCACCTCCGAGGAGACCGTCGCCGACTTCCGCGCCGCGTTCGAGCGCTGGTGCCGCGAGCAG
The DNA here is from genome assembly GCA_963814545.1 of uncultured Thermoleophilia bacterium. GTDB lineage: Bacteria > Actinomycetota > Thermoleophilia > UBA2241 > UBA2241 > UBA2241. The sequence goes on from CAWFDC010000011.1 coordinate 177,060, forward strand.
CGCGTCGTCAGCGAGTTCATCCGCTTCCACCCCCTCCTGGAGACGCGCCTCATGCTGCAGCGCCACCTCGAGATCGAGGAGGCCGGCCAGATCGTCTGGTCGCACCTCGACCAGGGCGGCTGTCGCCTCATCGACACCTTCAGCGCCACGGCGCGTAAGAACGTGCGCACGGCGCGCGACGCCGGGCTGACCTGTCACGTCGAGACCTCGACCGCCGCCTACGAGCGGGTCGGCGAGCTCTACCTGGACAACGCCACGCGCCGCCGCGCCCACCCGGTCGCTCGCTACGACGCGGCGCACTTCCTGCAGGCCCGCGAGATGCTGGGCAGCCACCAGGCGCTCTTCGGGGTGCGCCTCGGCGACGAGCTCGTGGCGGGCGCCCTCTTCCTGCGCAGCCCCGACTTCGTCCACCTTCACCTCGCCGCCGCCGACCGGCGACACGCCCACCTGCGGCCGATGAACCTGCTCCTGTTCGAGGCCATGCAGTGGGCCTGCGGCCTCGGCGCCCGGGCGCTCGACCTCGGCGGCGGCTACCGCGGCGAGGACGAGTGGTTCCGCTTCAAGGCCGGGTTCTCGCCCCTCCGGGCGCCGCGGCCGGTGGGGCGCGCGGTCTATCTCTTCGAGGAGTACGCGCGCGCCGAAGAGCGGCGCCTCGAGCAGGGCGAGATCATCGACTGCGACTACTTCCCGCTCTACCGCTCGCCCCTGCCGCACGAAGGCCTGCTGGGCGGTGCAGCCCGCTCCTGAACGCCCGGTGCCGCGGCCGCTCGCATCCGCAGACGGGGCGCATGCCGCCAGGCGCGGGCGCCCGAGCCTGCGGGCGCCCCGCGCGTACGGTAGTATGGGCGGGTGATGACGACCCCCGACGACTCCAAGATCTCAGGCGCTCCGGCGCCCGCCGGCCCTCCCGGCGGGCCGCGCGTAGGCTCGGTCACGGAGGCGCTCCGCCGCAGCTGGTGGATCATCCTCCTGCTCGTCGCCGTCGGTGTCGTCGGCGCCGCGGTCTTCACGCTGCTCGCGGCGGACACGTACAGCGCCAGCGCCTCGGTCTACGTCGGGCAGACGACCGACGCCAACGGCAACGTCATCTCAGGCCTCACGTCCAACGTGCGCGCCGCGGGGCAACTGCTCGACAGCGATGCCGTGCTCAATAAGGTCGCCGAGCAGATCGGTGGCGGCATGACGGCGGCGCGTCTGCGCAGCCAGACCACACTGGACACACCGTCACAGACCGTGCGCACCTCGTCGTCGATCGTCAACTTCGTCGTGATCACGGTGACCGAGACCGACCGGCAGCTCGCCGCCGACGCCGCCAACGGCCTGGCCGACGAGCTCCTGTCGCGCATCTCGCCGACGAGCGCCAAGCGGGCCACCCTGCTCGAAGCCCAAGAGGCCCAGCTGCAGGCGGCCCTGGACTCCAGTCGCGCGCGGTCGCGGCAAGCCGAGGATGCCCTCGACGCTCTGCCTGGCGCCGGCGCCGAGGCGGCGGTCGTCGCCGCACCGTACCTCGCCATCGTCCAGGCGGCGGCGATGGAGCAGCAGGAGCTGCTGGCCGCCCTGCAGAAGGTGCAGCTCATGCTCCAGGTCGCCGAGACGACCGAGCAGCCACGCCTCATCCACGAGGCCGCCGTACCCGACGCGACGGCGCAGAACGCGCTCGCGCTCAACGTAGCCGCCGGCGCCTTGGCCGGCCTCGTCATCGGGATCGTCGTCGCCTTCGTGCGGGCGCGCCCACGCAGCGCCGCCGGCTGAGCCCCCGGAGGGCGCTACACCCTCAGGCGGGCCCTCACCCGTACACGCCGGGTCGCCGCCCGGCCAGCGGCGGCAGCTGGGCGCGCACCTCGTCGAGCCGCGCCAGGTCGAGCTCGGCCGCGCAGACGCCCACTCCGGACTCGACCTCGGCGAGCTTCGTCCCCCACGGGTCGACGACCATGCTGTGGCCGAAGCAGACGCGCCCCGGCAGGTGCTCCCCGATCTGGTCCGGCGCGACGACGAAGCACCCGTTCTCAATCGCCCGCGCGCGCAGCAGCACCTCCCAGTGGGCGAGGCCGGTGAACGCCGTGAACGCCGCCGGCACCAGCAGGACCTCGGCCCCGCGCAGTGCCAGGGCGCGATACAGCTCGGGGAAGCGCAGGTCGTAGCAGATCGTCAGACCGAGCGTGAAGCCGTCGACCTCGGCGGTCGCGAGCGCATCGCCGGGCAGCAGGTCGTCGCTCTCGCGGTAGGCCCTCCCGCCCGACACGGCGTCGAAGAGGTGGATCTTGCGATAGACGGCGCGCACGGCGCCGTCCGGGCCGAAGAGCACCGAGGTGTTGTAGACGCGGCCCGCGGCGCCGGCGGACGCAAGCGGGGCGCTTCCGTCCGCCGCGGTCTCGTAGTGCGAACCGGCGAGCACGAAGACGTCGTGACGGGCGGCGAGCGCCGCGAGGGCGGCGTTGCTGGGGCCGTCGAGCGGTTCGGCGTGCTCGCGGATGCCGGCGCCGGGCCCCTTGTAGGCCCAGGTCTCGGGCAGGGCGACGAGACGCGCGCCGGCGGCGACGGCCCTCTCGACGAGGGCCGTCGCCGCCGCCACGTTGGCCGGCACGTCGGCGCGCGTGTTCATCTGCACGCAGGCGACGCGCAGGCGGCGGCTCATCGCGCGCAGGCCATGAGGCCGAGGATCTCCCACGCCACGGTGGCGGCGAGGGCGGCCGTGAGCTGCGAGACGTCGAGATCGGGGACGACCTCGACCACGTCGGCCCCGGCGAGGTCGAGGCCGCGACAACCGCGCAGCAACGCCAAGGCCTGCATCGACGAGGGGCCGCCGACTTCGGGCCCGCCCACCCCGGGGGCGAAGGCCGGGTCGACGAAGGCGAGGTCGAAGGTCAGGAAGGCCTTGCCGGCGGCGCGCTCGACCGCCATCTCGACCACGCCCGTACCCAGCTGCGCCAGGTCGAGCCAGGGCACGATCTCGAAGCCCAGAGCGCGCGCCTCGTCGTGCCCCCCGGGTCCCGACAGCCCGCCACGCAGCCCGAGCTGCGTCGAGCGCGCCGGGTCGACGAGCCCCTCTTCGACGGCGCGGCGCACGACGGTGGCGTGTGCGTAGCGCTCGCCGCCGTACTCGTCGAGCGTGTCGCCGTGGGCATCGAAGTGGATGAGGGCGAGCGGCCCGTGGCGGCGCGCGGCGGCGCGCAGCTCGGCCAGCGTGACGGTGTGGTCGCCCCCCAGGCCGAGCGGCACGACACCGGCGGCGTGGAGGGGGGCCAGCGCGGCCTCGATCCGCTCCAGTGAGCGGTCGACGAAGCCCGGCACCACGGCGGCATCACCCCAGTCGACCACCGAGAGGCGCTCGAAGAGGGCGACGCGCTGGGCCGGGTTGTACTCGGGCCGCAGGCCGAGCGCGGCTTCGCGCACGGCCTTCGGCCCGAACCTCGCCCCGGCCCGCACGCTCACCCCCGTGTCCAAGGGAAGCCCGATGACGGCGACGTCGACGTCGGCCGGGTCGGTCACGTGCGGCAGGCGCAGGAACGTCGCGACGCCGGCGAAGCGCGGCGCCTCGGACGGCGGCGTCGGATGGTACCGTTTCACGTCATCACCCTCTGGCCCACGGCGCAAGTATGGCATAGGCTTCGCCCGAGGGGACGCCGCCGACCGCGGCGGCGTACCGCGAGGGCGACGGAGGGGCCGTGGCGCCCGAGAAGATCCGGATCCTCGTCATCGACGACGACCGCGATCTCACCGAGACGGTGCGAGGCGTGCTGGAGGCGCAGGACTACGAGGTCCTGACCGCCGACGACGGCGAGCACGGCCTCGAGCTCGCCTACACCGAGCGGCCTCACCTCGTCCTGCTCGACCTCATGATGCCGGGCATGGACGGCTACCGCGTCTGCCGCGAGCTCCAGTTCGGCTACACGAAGGACATCCCCGTCGTCATCCTCACGGCGAAGGCCGACCTGCCCGACATGATGGAGGCGAGCCGCTGCGGGGCCACCGGGTTCGTCACCAAGCCGTTCCGCGTCGACCACCTGCTGCAGACCGTGCGCAACGTGCTGCGCGACGCGTCGGTCTACTACGACGAGATCACCGGCCTCCCGACCCTCGCCAACGTGCAGGTCGAGATGCAGCGCGTGCTCGCCGACCATCCCCAGCTCGGCATCATCTACGTGTCGCTCGACGGCGTCTACGCCCTCGAGCAGCTCCAGGGCTTCGAGGTGGTCGACGAGGTGTTCCGCGTGATCGGCCAGCGCCTCCTCTCCGCCCGCGGTGAGCTGCTCCGCGGCGACGACTACGTCTCCGTCTCGAGCCTCGGCAACGCGTTCCTCATCGTGCTCTCGCCGGCCCGCGACCAGGCGACCGTCGACGACCGCGACCTGCTCGCCATCAAGCGCCGGCTCGAGGAGCGCCTGCTGCGCGACCTCGAGCTCGAGCTCGAGGGCCGGCTGCTCATGAACATCGACGTCTTCGTGGGCTACGCGCGCCTCGCGCGCTCGCCCAAGGTGCGCTTCAGGCGCGCGCTGCTGCAGGCCATCGCCGAGGCGACGACCCGCATCGAGAGCGAGCGCAGCGAGCTGCGCGACCGGCTCCGGGCGGAGCTCGACCGCATCCTCACCTCACAGCAGGTCAGCTGCGTGTACCAGCCGGTCGTGCGGCTCAAGGACTACGTCGTCGTCGGCTACGAGCTCCTCGCTCGCGGGCCCCTGCACAGCGACCTGCACTCCGCCGACGCGCTCTTCGACGTGGCCCGCGGCGCCGACCGCCTGACCGAGCTCGACCGCCTCTGCCGCCAGACCGCGGCGCGCAGCAGCGCGACCCTGCCCGCGCAGATCCTGCGCTTCGTCAACATCGACCCCGGGGCCCTGTTCCGCACCCTCAGCGACGTCGCCATCGACGAGTACATCGCCGAGCTGCCGGAGACGCTGCGCGCGGCGACGGTCCTCGAGATCACCGAGAAGAGCGTGATCGACGACTTCGACCACTGCCGCACGGTGATCGCCCGACTCCGCGCCCACGGGTTCAGGGTCGCGGTCGACGACGCGGGCTCGGGCTACTCAGGTCTGCAGACCATCGTCGAGACCGAGCCCGACTACATCAAGCTCGACATCAGCCTCACGCGCAACCTCGAGCGATCGCTGGTCAAGCAGAAGATGGTGCGCACGCTCGGCGCCTTCTGCCGCGACGCCGGCATCGAGCTGATCGCGGAGGGCGTCGAGACCCGCGAGGAGCTCGACGCCCTGCGCGAGCTCGAGGTGCCCTACGCTCAAGGGTTCCTCTTCGCCCAGCCGGGCTCGCCCTACCCGCTGCGCGACCGCATCGACCCCGCCGCGGCGGCCCTCGAAGAGGTCGCCGACGACGCCTGAACCCCGCGGCCATCGCCCGGCCGGGCGACGCCTGCGCGGCGGACCATTGACAGCCCGTGGTACAATCCGCGCCACGATGACGAGCCCCGGCGCCACACCGAGCACCACCCGCAGCTGGCGCTGCTGGCTCTGGCGCGCCGCGCGCGCCTGACTCTTCACACCCTCGTTCCGCAGGGCACCCCTCTTCCCACCCGGGTACAGGTGCGCCCGCACCCCGCCCCAGATCACCCGACCGTACGGTGCGACCAGGCGCCGTGAAGCGAGCCAGCAAAGGAGGTGCGTCATGAAGAAGAAGTTCCTTCTCGACGAAGAGAGGATCCCCAAGGCCTGGTACAACGTCGTGGCGGATCTCCCCGAGCCGCCGGCCCCGCCGCTCAACCCGGCAACGGGCCAGCCCGCCGGGCCCGAGGACCTGGCGCCGATCTTCCCCATGGGACTGCTCGAGCAGGAGATGTCGCCCGAGCGCTACATCGCGATCCCCGACGAGGTCCGCGACATCTACCGCATCTGGAGACCGACGCCGCTGATCCGCGCCACCGGGCTGGAAAAGGCACTCGACACCCCGGCGAAGATCTTCTTCAAGTACGAGGGCGTCAGCCCCGCCGGCTCACACAAGTCGAACACGGCCGTGGCGCAGGCGTACTACAACAAGCAAGAGGGCATCACGCGCATCGCGACGGAGACCGGCGCCGGGCAGTGGGGCAGCGCTCTGGCGATGGCCTGCCATATGTTCGGCATGGACCTCACCGTCTACATGGTGAAGGTCAGCTACCATCAGAAGCCCTACCGGCGCACACTGATGCACCTCTACGGCGCCGAGGTCTTCCCGAGCCCGACCGAACACACCGCATACGGCCGCCAGCTGCTCGCCGAGGATCCGGACAACGGAGGCAGCCTCGGCATCGCCATCTCCGAGGCCCTCGAGGACGTCGTCACCCACCCCGGCTCCAAGTACTCGCTGGGCAGCGTCCTCAACCATGTCCTCCTGCACCAGACGGTGATCGGCGAGGAGGCGATCGAGCAGATGGAGATGGCCGACGCCTACCCGGACGTCGTGCTCGGGCTGCGTGGGCGGCGGCTCGAGCTTCGCCGGCATCGCCTTCCCGTTCATGCGCGACACGCTCGCCGGCAAGACCAAGACCCGCTTCCTCGCCGTCGAGCCGACCGCGACGCCGTCGCTCACCAAGGGCACCTTCGCCTACGACTTCGGCGACACGGCGATGATGACGCCGCTGCTGAAGATGTACACGCTGGGGCACGACTTCATCCCGGCCGGCATCCACGCCGGAGGCCTGCGCTACCACGGCATGGCGCCGCTGCTCAGCCACGCCTACGACCTCGGCCTCATCGAAGCCGTGTCGGTCCGCCAGACCAAGGTCTTCGAGGCGGCGCAGCTCTTCGTGCAGACCGAGGGCATCGTGCCGGCCCCGGAGTCGGCACACGCCATCATCGCCGCCATCGACGAGGCGCTCGCGGCCAAGGCCGAGGGCGTCCCGCGGAACATCCTCTTCAACCTGACCGGCCATGGCCACCTCGACCTGGCTTCGTACGACAGCTACCTCGCCGGCAAGCTCGAGGACTACGACCACCCGGAGGAGGCGATCGCCGAGTCGATCGCGGCGCTGCCGAAGGTCGGCTGACACGTCCCGGGCGGGGGCGCGCTCGCGAGCGCGCCCCCGCCCGGCGACCGTGCATGTGCGGGCAGAATGGGACCGCGAGCGGTGCGCGGTGCGCCGCCCGGAGGAGCGAGTCAGGCGAAGGCGAAGGCGCGGATGGGCGACCCGTCGCCGCCCTCGATGCGCAACGGCACGAAGGCGCAGCGGTACGGGCCCGCGCCCTCGAGGCGCTCAAGGTGCGTCAGGTTCTCGACGATGAGCACGTCGGCGCCGAGCAGCGCCTCGTGGGCGTACGTCGTGCCGAGGATCGTCGAGTCGAGACTGTAGGCGTCGGTGCCCACGAGGCCGACGCCGGTCGCGGCCAGTCGGCGGGCCGCGTCGGCCGAGAGGCAAGGGTGGCGCTCGGCCTCCGGCTCGCCCCAGTGGCGGTCCCAGCCGGTGTGCAGCAAGACCGCCGCCCCGGCGAGCCCCGTCGCCGGCAGGCGCGACTCGAGCGCCGCCCACTCGACGGCCTCGCCGGCGTCCGCCTCGAGATGGACGACCCAGGCGTCGAGCAGGAAGCGTTCGAGGGGGTACTGGTCGATGCTGCGACCTCCGGGCACGTAGTGACGAGCGGCGTCGATGTGCGTGCCGGTGTGCGTCCCGAGCCCCAGACGCAGTATCCGCCACGGTTCCTCCGCCTCGACGCGACGCACTTCGGCCGGTTGGTCCCCCGGGTACGCCGGCATACCCTCGCGAATCGTGTGGCTCAGATCGATGAGCATGCCGTCCGCCCTGTCAGATGAAGAAGACGAGCGTGACGATCGCGAACACCGGCAGCAGCACCGCCGCCGAATAGCCCATGTAGCCGAAGAAGCTCGGCATGCGCACGTCGCTGTGCTCGGCGATCGACTTGACCATGAAGTTGGGCGCGTTGCCGATGTACGAGTTCGCGCCCATGAACACGGCACCGCAGGAGATCGCGGCGAGGAAGGCGGCGGGCGCCGCCGCTGCGCCGCCCGTCACCGTGGTGCTCATCAGACCCGCGAGCCCGTCGACGCCGAGCGTCCCCTGGGCCAGGGCCGTGAACGTGAGGTAGGTCGGCGCGTTGTCGAGGAACGACGAGAGCACGCCGGTGAGCCAGAAGTACTGCCAGGGCTGCGTCAGCCCGAGCTCTTCGCCGCGCGCCTCGAGGATCGCGAGCGCCGGGATCATCGTCGTGAAGATCCCGGCGAAGATCACCGCGACCTCGACGATCGGCGCCCAGGTGAACTGGTTCCAGCGCCGCGGCGCCCGCGCGCCGACCCTCAGCGAGAGCACCGCCATGGCGACCATGATCAGCTCGCGCAGGAAGGGGAAGTGGATCGCGGCGCCGATCTCGTGCAGCGGCTCCGACAGCAGCACCGCGCCGATGACCCCGGCGAGGAAGATGACGTTGATCTTGCCGGCCATGCCGAGGGGCACGTAGTCCTCGACGTCCTCCTCGCGGGAGACGGGCGTCTCCCGGGCGTAGAAGCGCCGGTCGACGAAGTAGTAGGTCGCCAGCGTCAGGCCCACGGCCAGCGCCCACTGCGGCAGCAGACGCAGCGTCCAGAAGAAGTCGACCCCGCCCAAGAAGCCGAGGAAGAGGGGCGGGTCGCCGAGCGGCGTGAGCAGGCCGCCGAGGTTGGCCACGACCATGATCGTGAAGATGACGGTGTGGCGCACGTAGCGCCGCTCCGAGTTGGCGCGCAGGATGGGCCTGATCAAGAGGCACGCCGCGCCCGTGGTGCCGATGAAGTTGGCGAGCACGGCGCCCACGGCGAGGAAGGCGACGTTGGTGCGCGGCGTCGCCAGCAGGTTGCCTGTCAGGTACATCCCACCCGAGATCGTGAACAGGCTGCCGAGCAGGACGACGAAGGCGATGTACTCCTCGGCAGTCTCGAGCAGCGCCTGGTGCCCGGTCTCCCGCCTCACGAGCTCGAGCAGCACGAGTACCGGCAGCGACCAGCCGATCGCCACGAGCGCCTTGTTGCGGTCGCGGTGGAACCAGCGCGGGACGGTCAGCGGGAGCACCGCCAGCGAGAGGACCATGCCGGCGAAGGGCACCACCCAGAGGAGCGAGAGGCCGGCGCCGAGCTCGGTCACGGGCGCGCCCCGGCCCCGGTGCTGACAGCGCGGGTCATCGCGGGTGCTCTCCCGGGTCTGGCGCGGACGGCCGGCCCGCGGGCGGCGCCGCGACCGGGCGCGCGGCGACCTCGATTCTACGCAATCCGCAGCGCGCCCGCTCGGCTCAGGCCGGGGAGGGCAGCCAGACTGTGAACAGGGCCCCGCCCTCCGGCGCCGTGCCCGCCTCGATCCCGCCGCCGTGGGCCTCGACGAGCCCCTTGGCGATGGCGAGCCCGAGGCCGACGCCGGAGGTGCTCCTCGCGTCGGACGAGCGGTAGAAGCGGTCGAAGACGAACGGCAGGTCGGCGACGGCGATGCCCGGGCCGCTGTCGGCGACGGTGAGGCGAGACCAGCCGCCGGAGGCACGGCCGGGCGGCACGCCGCCGCTTGCGACCGTCACCACCACGCGGCCGTCGGCCGGCGTGAACTTGCGCGCGTTCTCGAGGAGGTTGCCGAGGACCTGCAGCAGGCGGTCGTGGTCGCCGCTGACGACGGCCGGGGCCAGGTCGCGCTCGAGGTTGACGCCGGCGCGCGCGTAGGCGGGCTCCGCCCGCGTGAGCGCGTCCCCCACCACGTCGCCGAGGTCGAGCCGTTCGAGGACGAGCTCGAAGTCCTCGGCCTCCATCTCGTTCAGGCTGCGCAGGTCGCCGAGAAGCCGGCCGAGGCGCTCGACCTCCTCGCCGATGACGCGCAGGTTCTCGGGCGTGGCCGGCAGGACACCGTCCTCGAGCGCTTCGACGCGCGCCTGGATCGTCGCCAGCGGCGTGCGCAACTCGTGAGCGAGGTCCGCGGTCATGTCGCGCCGCCACTGCTCGTCGCGCGCCAGGGCGTCGGCCATCTGGTTGAAGGCGGCCGCTAGGGCGCCCACCTCGTCGTCGGAGCGCGGCGCGACGCGGACCTCGAGGTTGCCGGCGGCGACCTCTTCGGCGGCGTCCGTCAGTTCCTCGAGCGGTCTGGTGATGTGCCGCGTGACGACCACGCTGACGAGCAGGGCGAGGACCGCGGCGACGGCGGCGGCGAGCAGGAGGTTGCGGTTGAGAGCGCTGCGGAAGGACTCGTCGACCGCGATCTCCGCCGCCGGGGCCGCGTAGACGTCGGCCCGGCCGACCGTCTCGCCGTCGACCACGATGGGGTACGAGGTCGCCTCCACCCCACTCTCGGATCGCGTCGAGGAGCGCTCCGTATCGCCCATCCCACCCTGGCCCATCATCCCGCGGCCCATCCCCGTGCCGCGGCGGCCCTCGACGGTGAAGAGGAGCTCCCCCTCGGTGTCGTAGACGGCGACGTCGACGTTGTTGAAGGAGGCGATCTGCTGGACGGCATAGATCGCCTGCGCATCCCAGCCGCCGGCGCGGTAGGTCTCGGCCAGGGTCTGGACCACGGCCTGCTGCCGCTGCTCGCGGACTTCGTCGACGTAGCGCTCGAAGCGTCGCTCCCCGGTGTAGTTGACGATGAGGGCGACGACCACGACGGCGAGCGCGGCGACGCCGGCGTGGGTCAGCGCCAGCTTGAGCCGCAGCCCGCGCCTCACCGCCGATCCTCCGCGCCACGGCGGCCGCGTCCGCCTGCGGGACTCACCGCGCGTCCTCGGCGAGCCGGCCGCGCGCGCCTCACCGCGCGTCCTCGGCAAGGCGGTAACCGCGGCCGTACACGGTCTCGATCAGCCACGGGTGGCGGGCGTCGTCGCCCAGCTTGTGTCGCAGGTTCTTGACGTGGGCGTCGATGGTGCGCTCGTAGCCCTCGAACTCGTACCCCTGGACTTTCTCGATGAGCTCGAATCTGCTGTACACGCGCCCGGGGAAGCGGGCCAGTGTCTGCAGCAGCCTGAACTCGGACTCGGTGAGCTCGACGGGGCTGTCGTCGACGGTCACGCGCCGCCGGGCGCTGTCGACCACCAGCCGCCCGCCGACGCGCTCCAGCACGTCGGCCTGCGGCGCCGCCTCGGCGTGGGCGCGGCGCAGCAGGGCGCGTACGCGAGCCGTCAGCTCCCGCGGGCTGAACGGTTTGGTGAGGTAGTCGTCGGCGCCCACCTCGAGGCCGCGCAGCAGGTCCTGCTCGCTGTCGCGCGCGGTGAGCATGATGATGGGCACGTCGGACCCCTCGCGGAGCCGCCGGCAGACCTCCTCGCCGGAGATGCCGGGCAGCCCGAGGTCGAGCACGACGAGGTCGGGCGGGCGGCGGGCGGCGTCTTCGAGGGCGTCCTCGCCCGTCGCCCGCCACACGACCTGGTGGCCATCACGCTCGAGGTAGTGCTGCACGACCTCGGCGATCCGCACCTCGTCCTCGACGACCAGGATCCTGCGCACCGTTCCCACGCCCTCATCTTAGCCTGAGGGCGCCCAGCGGCAATCTGATACCATCCTCCAAGCCCGAAGGAGGTCAAGCTGCCCAACCTGAAGGTCTACGGGTTCAGCCTCGCCGTGGCCGCCTTCGTCGCGGTCGTCGCGCTCTTCACCCTCCAATCCCCAGAGACGCCGCCGCTCGTGCGTGAGTCCGTCGCCTTCGACGGCGCCCGCGCGATGGACGACGTGCGCACGATCACCACCGAGTTCCCGCGCCGCGTCGCCGGCTCCGAGCAGGACGGGCGCCTGACGCTGTGGCTCGTCGCGCAGCTCGAGGAGATCGGCCTCGAGGCGAGCATCGAGAGCTTCCCGGCCCAGCGCGGCGGGCGCGCCGTCGGCCTGCAGAACGTGTACGCCTTCGACGAGGGGACGGCGCGCGGCACCATCGCCCTCGTCGCCAACCGCGACATCGTCCGCTCGGCGACGCAGGGCGCCAACGACAACGCCACCGGCGTCGCCGCGTTGCTCGAGCTGGCGCGCGTCTTCGCGCTCACCTCGCACCGGCACAGGCTCCTCTTCCTCTGGACGGACGGCGACGCGGAGGGAGGGCTCGGCGCCGCCGACTTCGTCTCGCGGCACGAGGCCGACGACCTCGTGGCCGTCGTCGGCGTGCGCGCCGTCGCACCGAGCGGCGCCACCGCCCTGCGGGTCGAAGGCTGGAGCGACAGCCCGCGCCTGGCGCCGCCCTGGCTGTGGCTCCTGACCGCGCCGGCGGCACGAGCCACGGGAGCCCCCCTGGCGGAGCTGCCGGGCCCGCTCTCCCAGCTCCTCCGCCTGGCGGCGCCGCTCGGCGGGGGCCTGCAGGCGCCGTTCGTCGCCGCCGGCGTGCCCGCGGTCTCGCTGACCGCCGTCGCCCCCGAGGTGCCTCCCCCGGCGGACACGCTCGAGACGGTCTCAGGACAGACCCTGACCAGGGTCGGCGGGTCGGTGCAGGCCATGGTCATGACCATCGACGGCGCCAAGCTGCCTCCCGACCGGAGCGGCGGGACCATCTTCCTCACCCGGCGGCGCACGCTCCCCGCCCGTTCTCTCGCCCTGCTGCTCGTCGCCCTCTTCGTACCGCTGCTGGCGGTCACGCTCGACCTCTACGCCCAGTGCCGGCGGGCGCGGCTCGCACCGCGGCCCGCGTGGGTCCGCGCCGCCCTGGCCGCCGTGCCCTGGCTGGTCGCGGTCGCGCTGGCCTACCTCGCGAACGTGGTCGGCGTGCTGCCCGAAGGTCCGGGTGGCGTGCTCGTGCCCTGCGCCGAGGTCGTCGCCGAGCCGCGCTACCTGCGGATCGCCTTGCTCATCGCCGTGTTCGCCCTGGTCACGGTCTACGCCGCCGGGGTCGAGCGGCGCGTGGGCCGGCGCCTGCCGGCCGACGGTCGCAGCCTCGTCCTCGTCGCGCACGTGAGCCTCCTGCTGATCGCCGCCGGCATCGCGCTGCTCAACGTCTACTCCCTGTTGCTCGTGCTCCCGGCCGCGCTCCTCTGGCCGCTCGCCCGCCCCGGCGGCTGGGCGCGGTCGGTGCTGCCCGTCCTCCTGGGGCTCTCGTCCCTCGTCGTCGCCGCGGTCCACTGTGCCGTGCACTCAGGGCTGGAGGTGAACGCCTGGTGGTACCTCTTCGTGCAGTTCGAGACGCGCGCCATGCCCGTACCGGCGGCGCTGCTCGGCGTGTTCTTCCTGTCGACGACCGTCTTCTACGCACGCGCGATGCACGCGGCGTCGCGGCGGCCGGCGTCGCCGGCAGCCGCAGGCGGCGTCGAGGTCGACGATCTCGCGGCGCCGGCCCCGGAGCCCCGTACACCGGGCACCGGAGAGGGCGGTGCGGCGCCCGCCGACGCGGCCGGTGAGCCCCTGCGGGGAGCCGAGAGGGCGGAAGTGGACGACAGCGTCGACGTGGTCCGCGTGACGGTCCACGGGACGGCGATCCCGCACCGAGCTGACGATCTGCGCCGGGGCGACGACTCCCGCCGGGGCGGCGGAGCATGAGCCGCAGGGAGATCTGACTCCAGGGGAGACGTGACGTCGCCGTGGAGGCCGCTCAGCGGCCTCCACGGCGACGTCACGTCAAGCCCCAGGAGGCGTCAGGAGTCGTCCGGCGAGAGGCCTTCGTCGACCCGAGCCGAGGCCTCGCTGTCGAGCTGGACCGTGCCGTCCGGGACCGGCTTCTCGCCGCTGTCCCTTGAGAGCAGCGCCGCCTCTCCGCTCATCATGGCGTCGAACGCCTTCGCCTTGAGCCGGGCGCGGGTCTCCTCGATGCGCCGGCGCATCTCCGCCTGGTCGATCGGGTGACCCTCGATCGGCTCCTCCGCGACCGGCGGCCCTTCGGTGACCGGCGGGGCTTCGACGGCGGGCGCTTCGGCGACAGCAGCCTCCGCGACAGGAGCCTCAGCGGCCGGCTCTTCGAAGGCCGGCTCTGCCGCGACGGGCTCCTCGACGACCGGCGCTTCCGCGACCGGCGGCACCTGGGCGATGTCGGCGACGAGCCCCGAGGTATCTGGCGCCCGGGCGGCCGTCGACGGCTCGGGTGCCGGCTCCTCGTACGCCTCCCAGGCGGACGCGGGCTCCTCGACGAGCGGGGGCGCTTCCTCCACCGCCGGCTCTTCGGGCGCCTCGTAGATCGGCGATGCCACGTAGGCCTCGGCGGGCGTAGTCCCCGCAAACGGCGAGGGTGCCAGCGGGGGCGGGACGGCGGCCTCGCTCACCGGCGCCTCGGCGGCACGCGGCTCCTCCCACGGCGTGGGCTCCTCCGCCACCGCCGCCGCGGCCTCGGGAGCATGGGGCTCCTCCCACGACGCGGCCTCAGCTCCGATCTGCTCCTCAACGACGGGCTCGGCAGCGACCTGTTCCTCCGCGACCGGCTCGGCAGCGACCTCTCCCTCCGCGACCGGTGCTTCCGCTACCGGTGCTTCCGCTACCGGTGCTTCCGCGACCGGCGGGATCTCCTGGGTGACCTCGCTCTCGACCGCGGGCTCCGCGACCGGCGCGAACGGCTCGGCGATCTCACTCTCCACCGCGGCCCGCGTCGCCTCGATGCGCGGCTTCAGATCCTCGACTTCCGTCGGAGACGGCTCCATGACCTCATCTGCGGCGGGCTCGGAGTACGGCGGCGTCTCGACGGCCTCTTCTGCGGCAGGCTCGGAGTACAGCGGCGTCTCGACCGCTGCGGCCACACCGGCGTTCCACGCCGACTCCTCGGGCTCGGATGCGACAGTCTCCTGCTCCTCCGGCCACACGCCCACCCCGGCGTCGTCGGCGACGGGTGCCTCGACGTCGGTGGTGGAGGCGAGAGGCGATGGCTCCTCGAGGGCGGGCTCCTCGCCGGCGGGCTCCTCCGCGATCGGCTCCTCGACGGCGGGCTCCTCCGCGATCGGCTCCTCGACGGCGGGCTCTGGCTCGGGACGGAACCAAGGGGAAGCCTCGGCGCCCGACTCACTCACGAGCTCCGGGCCGGGCTCGACAGCCTCGGGCTCAGCCGCAGCCACCGGCGCGGCGGCGTACGTGGGCTCCTCCAGCAGCGTCTGCGGCCCGGGAGGCGGCGGCAACAGACGGCCCGAGACGCCGGCGAGCAACTGCTCGCGCATCTCGCGCCCCGACTTGGGCGTCACCAGCGCGGCCACCGTCGCCCCAGCGGCGAGACCGAGCAAGAACTTGATCAGCCGTTTCATCGTGGCCTCCTTGGCTGCTAAGGGCCTGAGCCGCTGCGCGGGCGCGCACGACCGGCGGAGTGTTCTTCGGTAGAACCGACCGCCGACTTTACCCGTCTACAGTCCTGTATACGGTGAGAGCTTAGGCTCTCCTGCGCCCCGGCGCTACGCCAGCCGTTGCACGGTGACCGACTCGTCCGCGTGCACGGTGAGCAGGACCGTCCAGCTCTGACCGAAGTGCTGGGCGACGCGGGCGGCGGCCTCGCGCAGGGCGGCGCAGGCCTCACCGGCGAGGAACGCAGCGAGCGGCAGCATCGGGCGGTCCTCGATCTGCACGCGCACGCCGTCGGCGGCCTGCTTGAGCAGGATGGGCTCGGGCGTCAGCCCGCGCAGGCTCGCCCCGTGCCCGGGCGCGAGCTCGATCCGGACCGCGCCGCCGTGAGACCGCGACTCGGCCTCGAAACGCTCCTTGAGCGTGCGCGCCCAGTACCAGGCGATCACGAGTCCGACGAGCGCCGCGCCGAGAAACGTGAGGATCGCGAGGTTGGTCGTCGTCATGTCTCCCTCTCTTCGTCCCGTGCGCGCCGCGACATGCGACGGCGTTCGGTCTCGGCGGCCATGTCGAGCTCGGTGCCGGCTTTCGGTGTGTAGTATCGGCGGCCGGACAGCTTCTCTGGAAGGTATTGCTGCTCGACCCACCCCCCGTAGGCGTGCGGGTACTGGTAGCCCTCGCCGTGGCCGAGGTCCTTCGCCCCGCGATAAGACGCATCGCGCAGGTGTGGTGGCGGAGGCTCGTTGCCCTCGCGGCGCACGTCGGCGAGGGCCGCGTCGATCCCCTCGTAGGAGGCGTTGCTCTTGGGCGCCAACGAGAGGTAGACGACGGCCTGGGCGAGGTTGATGCGGCACTCCGGCAGACCGACGAACTCGACGGCGCGCGACGCCGCGACGGCCACGAGGAGCGCTGTCGGATCGGCGTTGCCGACGTCCTCGCTGGCGAAGACGATCATGCGCCGGGCGATGAACTTCGGGTCCTCACCGCCGGCGAGCATCGAGGCCATGTAGTAGAGCGCCGCGTCGGGGTCGCTGCCGCGGAGGGACTTGATGAAGGCCGAGATGGTGTCGTAGTGGGCGTCGTCGCGGTCGTAGGTGACCGGCGTCTTCTGCGAGGCGTCGCGCAGGTCGTCGACGGTGATCGTCACGGCGGCCGCGCCCTCGGCGTCGGCCGCGCCCTCGACGTCGGCGCGCGAGCGCGCCGCCGTCTCCAGGGCATTGAGGGCGACCCGGGCGTCGCCGCGCGAGATCTCGGCGAGGAAGGCGAGGCCGCCCTCGGCAAGGGCGACGGCCCGGCCGCCGAGGCCGCGCTCGGCGTCGCCCAGCGCGGCCGCGACGATCTCCTCGACCTGCCCTGCGGTGAGCGCCTCGAAGCGGTACAGCTGGCAGCGCGAGAGGAGCGCCGAGTTGACCTCGAAGTAGGGGTTCTCGGTGGTCGCGCCGATGAGCGTCACGATCCCGTCCTCGATGGCCGGCAGCAGCGCGTCCTGCTGCGCCTTGTTGAAGCGGTGGATCTCGTCGATGAAGAGGATCGTGTGGGCGCCGCCGAGGCCGCGCGCCTCGCGCGCGCCCTGGATCGCGGCGCGCACGTCGGCCGTGCCCGAGCTGACCGCCGAGAGCTGCACGAGGCGCGCGCCCGTCTCCGCGGCGATGACCCGGGCCAGCGTGGTCTTGCCGCTCCCGGGCGGCCCGAAGAAGAGCATCGAGAAGAGCTGGCCGCGCTCGATCGCCGCGCGGAGCACGCTCCCCGGCCCGACGATGTGCTCCTGGCCGACGAACTCGGCCAGCGTGCGCGGCCGCATGCGCGCCGCCAGCGGCGCCTCGGCCGCCTGACGGTCTTCGGGCAGGGAGAAGAGGTCCATGGTGGTCATCTTAGCCGCTCGCTCACGCACTATCTGCTACTATCGGCGGCGATGCGCACCGTGCTCGTGCTCAACAGCACCTACGAGCCGCTCAACGTGTGTTCCGCGCGCCGCGCGCTCGTGCTCCTCCTGAAGGAGAAGGCCGAAGTGGTCGAGTCGTCCGCGGCCGTCTACCACTCCGAGCACTCCACCTTCGCCCTGCCCCACGTGATCCGCCTGTCGCTCCTACGTGTACGTGCCGCGGCGCAACGGCGCCCGCCTCACGCGCCGCGCCGTCTTCGCCCGCGACCGTCACCGCTGCCAGTACTGCGGCAGCGACCGCCACCTCACCGTCGACCACGTCGTGCCGCGCTCGAAGGGCGGCGGCGACACCTGGGACAACGTCGTCACCTCGTGCGCGGCCTGCAACCGCAAGAAGGGCGACCGCCTGCCGCACCACGTCGGCTTCCGCCTGCCGCACGCCCCGCGCCCGCCCGAGGCGGCGGCCTTCGTCTACCTGCACGTGGACCGCGTCCACGACTCCTGGCTCCCGTACCTGAGCTTCGCCTCCTGAGCATCGGCTCGTTCCCGAGGTCCGCCGACTGAGCATCCGCGAACGTGCGACGGGGCGGGCGCCCCTCCGGCGCCCGCCCCGTCCGCTTCGCTGCTCGCGCCGGCGCGTCGTGCGCCGGTCGCGTCGTGACTCAGATCTCCTCGGCCTTGCCCCCGCGGCCGCGGACGACGAACACGACGATGAGCCCGATCACGACCACCGCGGCGATGATGCCGACGATGAGCGCCGTGTTGGACCCTCCGTCGCTCTCCTCCCCGCCGGTCGCCGGCTCGAGGTTCAGGTACGAATCCATCTGTGTGTTGTACCAGACGTTCCCCTTGCCGCCCTGGGCTCGGACCCAGCCGGTCCAGTCGCGCGTGTTGTAGGCGGTGAGGTCTCTCGGGTACACGAGGACGATGTACGGCGACTCGTCGTAGACGATCTTCTGCATATCCTGGACGAGTGCGATACGTTCCTGGAGGTCGATCGTCCCCTGTTGCTCCTCGAAGAGCCTGTCGTACTCCTCGTTCGACCAGTTGCAGTCGCTCCACGCCTCGATCGAGTTCGTCGTCATGATCGAGAGGATGAAGTTGGGGTCGACGTCGCCGCCCCAACCCCAGATGAACAGGTCGAAATCGGGGGCGAAATCGTCGCCCTCGTAGTTGTACTGCTTGTCGCCGAGCGCACCGTCGTCGATCACCTGATAGTCGATGTCGAGACCGACCTCCTCGAACCAGCCCGTGATCAGCTTGCCGCAGTTCTGGCTCTCGGTCGACTCGGTGCGGGCATAGAGGCGAAGCTTGATGTCCTCGCCCTTGAACTCGCGGATGCCGTTGCCGTCACTGTCTGTGTAGCCTGCGGCGTCGAGCTCCTGCCGGCAGCGGTCGAGGTCGAACGTATGGGCGACGTCGTCGGTGGGCTCCCAGTGGAAGTCCGCGTCAGGGTCGTAGAAGTCCGGCATCACGATCGTGGAGCCGGGGCTCGCGAAGCCGTTGTAGGCGATCTCGACGATCTTCTCCTGGTCGACCGCCCACTGCAGGGCACGACGGAAGGCCGGCTCGGTGATGACCGGATGACCCTTGGACTTGGGGAAGACGTCGGGGTCGGCACAGTTGAAGCCGAGCTGGTCGTACCCCGCCGTGACGGCCTCGATCGACTCGAGATACGGCTCGCTCCCGAGGGGCTGTGACTGCGCCGCCGGGATGTTCCACGCCGAGGCCAGGTTGCCGGACTTGAGGTCCTGGGCCATCGTGTCGGCGTTCTGATAGGTCTGGTAGATGACCTCGTCGATCTTCGGCGCGCCCTTCCAGTAGTTCTTGTTGGCCTCCATGCGGACGTACTCGCCCTTCTGCCACTCGACGCACTGGAAGGGGCCGCTGCCCACGATCGGCGGCTTGTTCGGGAAGCCCGACTCCGCGTCCACCGGATCGACCTTGCTCCAGATGTGCTCGGGCAGGATCGGGATCCAGAGCCCGAGCATGTTGGCCTTGGGCTGCGAGCACGTGACGACCACGTGCGTGTCGTCAGGAGCCTCCACGCTCTCGATGAAGAGCATGTAGTCGATGAACATGCCCATCTCGTTGTCGATGATGTAGTTGAAGGTGAAGGCTACGTCCCTCGCGGTAAGAGGCTCGCCGTCCTGCCAGGTGGCGCCCTCCACGATGGTGAACGTCCACACGAGGCCGTCGTCGGACGTCTCCCAGGCGCTCGCCAGCCCGATGCCGGGCACGTTCGCGAGATCCTCGGCACGGAAGCCCACGAGCAGGTCGTAGTTGATCGACCAGATCTCGTAGGACGACGATTCGTAGCCGACGAACGGGTTGAGGTTGTCGGGATCGTTGGTCCACCCGAGCCGCAGCGTCGTCTTGCCCCCGGCGGGAGCCGGGCTCTCCGACTCGGCCAGCGCCCCGGTGAGACCCCAGGCGAGGCCGGCGACGAGCACCGCCAGTACCGTGGCGACGACTATCAGCCGCCGCCCCCTCACAGCTCTGCTATTCACACCCGGCCTCCCTCTCCCCCATGGACTCTTCAGAGCACGCAGCAGAAGCCTACCACCATGCGTGCGGGCGGCGCCTGCACGCGCCTGCCCGGGTGCTATACTCGCGCCCGTGATCATCGACGCGAGCAGAGAGCCGCGCCTGCAGGTCGACGACGGCGAGCCGTTCGCCATCGAGCGCTGCGAGGTCGAGCGCGACGTCGAGCACTCGACGCTGACGCACATCGTCCGCGACGGCGCCCCCGTGAGCCTGCCGACCGGCGCGCGCGTCACCCTGTGGGCGGGGCCCAACGTGGTGTTCGTCGGCAAGGCGGTCGCTCCCGACCGCGTGCTCGATCTGCTCTCGACCGAGAGCGACGACGAACTGAGCGGCACCGAGACGATCTAGCCTCGGGCGCTCTGAGGGGCGGAGCGTGAAGGGACTCATCTTGAGCGGGGGGGCCGGCACCCGGCTTCGCCCCATCACCCACACCTCGGCGAAGCAGCTCGTGCCGGTGGCCAACAAGCCCGTGCTCTTCTACGGCCTCGAGGCGCTGCGCGCGGCCGGCATCGACGACGTCGGCATCGTCGTCGGCGAGACGCGCGCCGAGATCGAGGCCGCGGTCGGCGACGGCGCGCGCTTCGGCCTGCGCGTCACCTACATCCCGCAGGAGGCGCCGCTGGGGCTCGCCCACGCGGTGCTCATCAGCGAGCCCTACCTCGGCGACAGCCCGTTCGTCATGTACCTCGGCGACAACCTGCTCAAGGAGGGCGTCACGCGCTTCGTCGAGCGCTTCGTCGAGAGCGGCCCCGACGCCCTGATCCTCCTCCAGCAGGTGACCGACCCTTCGTCGTACGGCATCGCCGAGCTCGACCCCGACGGTCGCGTCGCGCGACTCGTCGAGAAGCCCGAGGAGCCGCGCAGCGACCTCGCCCTCGTCGGCGTGTACCTCTTCACCCCCGCCGTCTTCGAGAGCGTCAAGGCGATCTCGCCCTCCTCGCGCAACGAGCTCGAGATCACCGACGCGATCCAGCACATGATCGACCGCGGCCTGCGCGTCGAGTCGCACCGCGTCACCGGCTGGTGGAAGGACACGGGCAAGCTCGAGGACATGCTCGAGGCCAACCGTCTGATCCTCGGCACCATCGAGTCCGACGTGCGCGGCGAGCTGCGCCAGACGACGCTCGAGGGGGCCGTACGCGTCGGCGCCGGCTCGGTGCTCGAGCGCTGCACGGTGCGCGGCCCGGCGGTGATCGGCGAGCGCTGCGTGCTGCGCGACACGTTCATCGGGCCCTACACGGCGATCAGCGACGGCGTCACCATCGAGGAGGCCGAGATCGAGCACTCGATCATCCTCGGCGACAGTCGCATCAGCCGCCTCGGCGCGCGCATGACCGACAGCCTCATCGGGCGCGATTGCGTGATCGCGCGCTCCGACGGGCGGCCGGTCGCGTATCGCTTCATGGTCGGCGACTCCAGCCAGATCGGCATCCTCTAGGCGGCCGCGGCCGCACGGACGAAGGGCGGGCAGCGTGATCGACGGCGTCATGACCAAGCGGCTCAAGGTGATCCCCGACGAGCGCGGCCGCCTCATGGAGTGCCTGCGCTGCGACGACGAGCTCTTCGAGAAGTTCGGCCAGTTCTACATGACGACCACCCTGCCCGGGGTGGTCAAGGGCTGGCACCTCCACCACGGCCAGGCCGACAACGTCGTCTGCGTCAAGGGGATGATCAAGCTCGTGCTGCACGACGGGCGCGACGGCTCGCCGACCAGGGGCCAGACCGACGAGTTCTTCATGGGCGAGCACAGCCCGCTGCTCGTCAAGATCCCGGCCGGCGTCTGGCACGGCTGGAAGTGCGTGAGCCCGGAGGAGGCGTACATCGTCAACGCCCCCACCGAGCCCTACCGTTACGACACGCCCGACCAGGAGGAGCGCCCGCACGACGACGCCGGCATCGGCTACGACTGGGGCGTGAGGCTGCGGTGAGCCACCGGCGCTCGGCTGCCGGCAGCCCCGGGGCACAGCGACCGCCGGCCGCTTGGACGGCCGGAGCGTGAAGCCCCGGTGAGCGGGCCGCGCTGGTTCGTCACCGGCGCCGGCGGCCAGCTGGCGACCGAGTTCGCGCGCCTCCTCGAGGGCGAGGTCTTCCTCTCGCGCGAGGAGGCCCTCGACATCCGCGACGCCGGCGCCGTGCGCGCGGCCGTGCGCGAGTTCGAGCCCGACGTCGTCCTGCACACGGCCGCCTACACCGACGTCGACGGCGCCGAGGCCGACCCGGCCGCCGCCGAGTCGGTCAACGTCGGCGGCACGCGCAACGTCGTCGCCGCCCTGCGCGGCACGCACACCGCCCTGGTGTACTTCTCGACCGACTACGTCTTCGACGGCGAGAAGCGCTCGCCGTACCTCGAGAGCGACGCGCCCGGCCCTCTCGGCGTCTACGGGCGCACCAAGCTCGAGGGCGAGCGTATCGTGCTCGAGTGGCCGCACGGCATCGTGATCCGCACGAGCTGGCTCTTCTCGGCCACCGGCCGCAACTTCGTGAAGAGCATCCTCGCCGCCGCGACGGAGCGGGCCGGCGGCGAGCTCGAGAGCGCGACCGCTCCGTCCCGGCGACGGCCGCGGCCGCCGCGGGCCGGGTCGCGCCGGCGAGTCGTCGGCAACGGCGAGCCGCTGCGCGTCGTCGACGACCAGGTCGGCTCGCCGACCTTCGCCGGCCACCTCGCGGCGGCGGTCGACGAGGCCCTGCGCCTCGGTGTCGGCCCCGGCATCTACCACATGGCGGGCAGCGGCTACTGCTCGTGGTTCGAGCTCGCCCGCGAGATCGTCGCCCTCGCCGGCCTCGAGGTCGAGGTCGTGCCGATCACGACGGCCGAGCTGGGCCGGCCGGCCCCCCGGCCGGCCTTCTCGGCCCTCGCCAGCGAGCGGCCCGTCCCGCGCCTCCCGCACTGGGTCGACGGGGTCGCCGCCGCGCTCGAGCAACTCGCCCCCCAGAAGTAAGGAGGTCCCGCGGTGCGCATCGTCGTCACCGGCGGCGCCGGCTTCATCGGCTCCAACTTCGTGCGCTTCGTGCTGCGCGAGCACCCCGACGACGAGGTCGTGGTCCTCGACAAGCTGACCTACGCCGGCAACCTCGAGAACCTCGAGGACGTCGCCGGCGATCCCCGCTACACGTTCGTCAGGGGCGACATCTGCGACCCGGAGGTCGTGGCCGCCACGCTCGACGGCGCCGATGCCGTCGTCAACTTCGCCGCCGAGACCCACGTCGACCGCTCGATCAGCGGCCCGCAGGACTTCATCCGCACCGACGTGCTCGGCACCCACACGCTGCTCGAGGCGGTGCGCGTCGCTCGGCGTCGCCCGCTACCTGCAGGTCTCGACCGACGAGGTCTACGGATCGATCGACGACGGGTCGTTCACCGAGGAGTCCCCGCTCGGCCCGTCGAGCCCGTACTCGGCGAGCAAGGCGGCCGCCGACCTCCTCGTGCTCTCCTACGTCACGCACCTACGGCACGCCGGCGCTGATCACCCGCAGCTCGAACAACTACGGCCCCAACCAGTACCCCGAGAAGATCGTCCCGCTCTTCATCACCAACGCCGTCGACGGTGCGCCGCTGCCGGTCTACGGCGACGGCCGCAACGTGCGCGACTGGCTCTACGTCGAGGACAACTGCGCGGCCGTCGACCTCGCGCTGCGCGCCGGCGAGGCGGGGCAGGTCTACAACATCGGCGGGGGTCACGAGGTCGACAACCTCGACGCTCACGCGGCGCATCCTCGAGCTGGTCGGCGCCGACCCCGGGCTGATCCGCTTCGTCGCCGACCGCCCCGGGCACGACCGGCGCTACTCGGTCGACTGCGCCAAGCTGCGCGGTCTCGGCTGGGCGCCGGCCACGAGCTTCGACGACGGCCTCGCACGGACGGTCGCCTGGTACCTGGAGCACGAGGCCTGGTGGCGCCGGCTCAAGTCCGGGGAGTGGCTCGAGTACTACCGGCGCCAGTACGGCGGCCTGGGCTGACGGCCGCCGGGCGCCGCGGCGGATCGCCGAGGGCCACGGAGCGCAGGGCGCAGCGGCAGAACGTCGAGGGTCGCGCAGCCCGGGGCGCAGCGGCGCCGGCGGGCAGCGCAGGCTCGGCCGCTCAGAGAACGACGAGCTCGGCCGGCTTGAGCACGCGCCGGCCCCAGGCGAAGTGGTCGCGCCAGTAGGTCGACGTGTTCAGCGAGGCGAGCATGACGCCGGCCGACGAGCCGGTCGAGTGGATGAACCAGCCGCGACCCAGGTAGATCCCGGCGTGGTAGATCTGGGTCACGGTCGAGGCTGTGCCGTGCGTAGCCGAAGAACATGATGTCGCCGCACTTCAGGCCGGTCCGCGTGATGCGCGGTACGGCGGCCGCGCGCCATGCCCGAGGCCGTGCGCTCGTAGATCGGGTAGCCGAAGCGCACCTTCAGCACCCACCACACGAACCCTGAGCAGTCGAAGCCGCCGTGGGCCTGGTAGCCGTACGGCGAGTCCGCCGTCGGCCACTCGCCCCCGTACACGTAGGGGTAGCCGATGTACTTCAGGGCGAACTTCGTCACCTGCCGCTGGCGGTAGCTCAGCAAGGGGAAGGTGATCGCCTCGTAGGCCTCGAGCCCGGCCAAGCGCCAGCTCGCGACCGGCAGGCCCTTCCACAGCATGTAGGCGATCTCGGCGCGCGAGACCGCCTCGCCCGGCGAACGCTCGCGCACCTCGCCGTCGGGGTAGGGGTGGTTGAAGCGCAGCAAGAGGTGCCGGGAGGCGACGATCCAGGGCAGGAGCGCGGGCGCCTGCGTGTTCCAGTCGGGGTTCGGGCGCCACACCGACGGCTTGAGCGTGGTGAGCAGGGTCCAGTCCGTCTCCGGGTGCATCAGCTGCAGCGTGCGGATCACGATGCGCTCGGCCTTCGCCGCCGGCACCGTGCCGAGCGGGTTGAAGAGGCCGAGCGTGGGTGACATCAGCCCCGAGCTTGATGGCGATCTGGATGTCCCAGTAGTACGGGTCGAGGTCGGGCACGACGTCGGCGAGGAAGACCGGGGCGGTGACCACGTCGTCCTGGTGGCCGCTGGCGACGACGAGAGCCCGCGCCAGCTGCCGGCGCGTAATGAGGCGGCCGGGTCTGAAGAGGACGTCGTAGTCGTCGAGCACGCGGTCGTCGATGGGTCCCTGGTCGGTCACCCAGTCGATCGCGGCGCGCGCCCAGTGGTCGGCCGGCACGTCGTCGTAGGTCTGGGCGCTGGCCGGCGCCGCGTACCCGACGACGAGCGCCGCCGCGCCGAGAGCGATCGCAAGGAGGAGGCGGAGGCTGTGCCGGAGACGCGTCATGCTGCTGTGGCTATCGGCCGCCGAAACGAATCCTTGAGGGGGGCACCGCCGCAACGGCGGCGCGCTCAGGAGAAGGGAAGCGCGGCCGATAGGAGAAGGAGAACCCCCTGCGCGCCGGCGCCCACCCCGGGCGGACCGGCGACGCCACAGAGCGACCCGCGAGCGAGGTCCCCCATACCCACCCTCACCGTGACCGACGTCCCTTCCGACGGGCGCCCCCGGGGCCCGGCGAGAGCCGGTCGTCGCGGCCGGCGCCGGTCGCACCGGCTCGCGCTCGCGCTCGTCCTCGTGCTGGTCGTCGCGTCGGCCTTGGCTGCGACCGTCGCCGCCCCGGCGCAGGCCGGCACCGCGACCAGCTTCACCATCAACGGCCGGGGTTGGGGACACGGCATCGGCATGAGCCAGTGGGGCGCCTACGGCTATGCCTCGCACGGCTGGACCTACCGCCAGATCCTCACGCACTACTACACCGGCATCTCCTTCGGAGACGTCGACGACCTCACCCTGCGCGTGCGCCTGCGCGGCGGACTCAGCGCAGTCAAGGTCACCTGCGCCTACCCGTACCGTGCGCAGATGACGGGCCTGCGCTTCGACATCCCCGCCGGCGCGACGGCGACGACCACCTGGACCGGCACGCGCTTCAAGGTCGCCGCGGCGGGCAAGGTCGCCTACTTCACCTCACCGGTCAGCTTCGTCGCCGCGAAGGGACTGCTGAAGACCCTCACCGCCACCGACCTGGGGACGACCGGGCGCTACCGCGGGGTGCTCCGCGTCCTGCGCTACGACGGCGCCCTGATGCTGCTGGACCGCGTCCCCCTGGAGAGCTACCTGCGCGGCGTCGTGCCGCGCGAGATGCCGGCGGCCTGGCCGGCCGCCGCCGTGCAGGCCCAGGCCTGCGCCGCGCGCGCCTACGCCGCCCGGGCGTACGACCCCAAGCGCGTGTTCGACCTGTACTGCGACACGCGCTCCCAGGTCTACGCCGGGGTCGAGGCCGAGGATCCGCGCAGCGACCGCGCCGTGCTCAAGACCGCCGGGGTCGTACCGACCTACAAGGGCACGGCCATCCGCGCCTTCTACTTCTCGACCTCCGGCGGCCACACGGAGAGCATCGAGAACGTGTGGCAGACGAGCCCGCTGCCGTACCTCAAGGGAGTCGTGGACAAGTACGACGACGGGTCGCCGCTGCACCGCTGGCCGGAGAACCCGCAGCGGCGCGCGGCGGCGGCCATCGCCGAC
Organism: uncultured Thermoleophilia bacterium; assembly: GCA_963814545.1. GTDB lineage: Bacteria > Actinomycetota > Thermoleophilia > UBA2241 > UBA2241 > UBA2241. The sequence goes on from CAWFDC010000011.1 coordinate 203,107, forward strand.
CTTCTCGGGCCCTACAGCAGCTCCAACCCGCCCGGCGTCAAGGGGCAGCTGCGAGCCGTCTACGTGGTGCAGCGCGGCGCGTCGCCGCGCATCGTCAGGGCGGCGGTGATCGGCAGTGCGGGCGTCTCCTGGATCTCCGGCGCCCAGCTGCGTTTCAAGCTCGACCTGCGCGACACCTGGGTCACACTCCGCAGCCTCTCGATCTCGCCCGCCAAGGCCGACCGCACGACCCTCGCCTACGGCGAGCCGGTCACCTTGAAGGGTCGTCTGTACCCGGCCCTCCCCGACGGTGCGACGGTGACGCTCAACGTCCTGCGCGACGGCGTCTGGCGCACACGCACCCTCCCGACCACGCGCCGGACGCAGCGCCTGACCGACACGCTGACGGCGGCGTACTCCGCGTACGGCGTGACGCTGAAGCCGGGCCGGACCACCACGTACTACGTGTCGCGAGCCGCCCTGCGCAGCCCCCAGACGGCGGTCGCCGTGCGGCCGGCCGTCACGCTGCGGGCGACGCCCGACGACCGTGAAGGCCGGCCAGACCGTCGCCTTCACGGGCACCGTCGCCCCGGCGCTCTCCGGCGTCACGGCGTGGCTGCAGACGAAGCGCGACGGCGTGTGGACTGACACGAAGAAGGTGCCGCTCGACGGCAGCGGCACCTTCAAAGTCGGTTGGGCCGCCTCGGCCGGCGTCACCGCCGCGCGCGTGCGCGTGCCGGCGACCGACTCGCTGGCCTCCGGGAGGAGTCCGGCGGCGCCGCTCACCGTCCAGTAGCCGGCCGGCTCCTGACCCGGTCCTTTCCCCTCAGATCACTCGCCGGCGAACAGCGTGAAGAAGGTGGGGAGGGTGCCGAGGACACCGAGCGCCACCAGGGTCAGCGTGATCGTGAAGGCCGCCCTCAAGGTCGCGTCGCGACCCCTGTAGACCAAGTGGAGGATGAGCCACGCGACGAGCCAGGCGATCACCGCCAGCAGCGTCTTGCCCGAGAGAGGGCCGACGGCGGCGTTCCAATCCAGGGCGTCGTGCACGGTCTCGCTCGCCTCGCTGAGCGTCGTCGCGAGACCGAGAACGAAGGCGCCGACGCCGCCGGCGATCATAGCCGCCGCCACTGGTCCCATCGGCTTCTCGACGACGTCGGCGAACTGCTCCATGGCCGGCTCGCCGCCGCCGCGCGGCTCCACTGGTACTCTGGTTGCCATCGCTCCTCCTAGTACAGCGGTGCGGACTTGGTAATGAACGCGCCGAGCGCTCCGGCGATCGCCGCGAAGGCGAAGGCGAGGGCGAAGAGCACCAGGACGGCGCGCCGCAGTCCTCTGTTCTTCACCAGGCCGGCTCCGTAGTAGGTGACGATGAACGCGACCACGGTGGCGAGGATCGGACTGATCCAGGCCACGTGCTCCTTCCACTCCATGCCGAACGTGTGCCAGGTCGCCCTGGCGGGATCGGCGAGGAGTTGTGAGCGCGGACTCTCGGGCACGTCCTCCCGATACCAGGGGTAGACGATCCACGTCCCGGTGATGACCGTCGCCCAAGCCGCCACAGCCATCAGTGTCGTCCCTATCTTCAGCCGCCGGACCCGCTCGCGCAGGCCTGCGGCCGTGATGAAGGACGGTCTCAGGCTGTAGAGGCCCGCCAGACCGCCAGCGAACGCCAGCAGGAACAGGGCACCGAGAAACATGCCGTGGATAACGGTCCACCGGTCCACCACTCACGCTCGGTGAAGCTCATATCCGACCTCCTCCCGGTTCTCTCGTGGACAGAGTTCCCCCGCTTGTCTGAGGCCACGCCGCTTAGCGCGTCGGGTCACCGGAGTCAACGGGGGGGGGGGGGGGGGGCGACCCGGGCCGGGTAGGGGCGGCCCGGGTCGCGGGGGCAGGCCTCCCGCTTGGGGCGGAAGGTCCTCGGCGCGCGCGACCGCGGTCGCGCGCTACTCCTTCTCCGCCTCGGCGCCGAAGAGGGCGGCGGGCGTGTCGGGGAACTGGTGCCGGTGGATGTCGCCTTCGACCATGTACAGCACGTCCTCGGCGATGTTGGTGGCGTGGTCGGCGAGCCGCTCGAGGTACCGCGCGACGCTGAACAGGATGACGATCGCGTCGAGGTGATCGAGATCGCCGCGGATCCGCTCTTTGAGCTCGCTGAGGAGTTGCTCGTAGAGGTCGTCGACCTCGTCGTCGGCGGCGAGCACGACGCGGGCGAGCACGGCGTCCTCGCGCACGAGTGCGTCGAGCGCCTTCTCCATGATCGCGCGCACCCGGTCGCTCATCACCGACATGGTGTGCGGCACCGGCACGGGGAACTCGGTCGACAGCTGCACGGCGCGCTCGCCGATGTTGGCCGCGAGGTCGCCGATGCGCTCGAGCTCGCTGTTGATCTTCACGACCGCGACGATGAAGCGCAGGTCGCTGGCGACCGGCTGGTACAGGGCGAGGAGCTTGAGGCACTCCTCCTCGACGTCGACCTCGTTCTGGTCGATCACCAGGTCGGTCGTTATGACGCGCTGGGCCTGGTCGACGTTGCGCGTCTCGATGGCGTTGAAGGCGAGGCGCAGGTTGTCCTCGACGAGCGCCCCGAGGGCGAGGATCTTGCGCTTCAGGCGCTCGAGCTCGCGCTGCAGGTGTGTGGTCATCATCGCTCCCCTCCCGCCGTCAGCTGAAGCGGCCGGTGATGTAGTCCTCGGTCTGCTTCTCCTGCGGGTTCGAGAAGATCTGCGTCGTCGGACCGACCTCGACGATGTACCCCTCGTAGAAGAACGCGGTGTAGTCGCTCACCCGCGCCGCCTGCTGCATGTTGTGGGTCACGATGACGATCGTGTAGTTGGCCTTGAGGGCGTTGATCAACTCCTCGATCTTCGCCGTCGCCACCGGGTCGATGGCCGAGCAGGGCTCGTCCATGAGGACCACGTCGGGCTCGGAGGCGATGCAGCGCGCGATGCAGAGCCGCTGCTGCTGTCCGCCCGACAGGGCGATGCCCGGCTCGCCGAGCTTGTGCTTGACCTCCTCCCACAGGGCCGAGCGCTTGAGGGCGTCCTCGACCCGGTCGGAGAGCTCGGCCTTGTTCAGCTTGTAGTGCTGCTGCAGCCCGTAGGCGACGTTGTCGAACACCGTCATCGGGAACGGGCTGGGCTTCTGGAAGATCATCCCGATGCGACGGCGCAGGTCGAGCAGGTCCGTCCCCGAGCTGAGGACGTTGCGGCCGCCGAAGATGACCTCGCCGCTGGCCTTGTGGTCGCGGTACAGCTCGTAGATGCGGTTGTAGGTGCGGATGTGGGTCGACTTGCCGCAGCCCGACGGGCCGATGACGGCCGTCACCCGGTTCTTCTTGATCTCCAGCTGGTTGTCGAAGAGCGCCTGCTCCTTGCCGTAGAAGAAGTCGAGGCCGCGCACCGAGATGACGCTCTCGAGCGCGTCGAAGTCCTCGTCCATGGCCGCGGACCTTCCGGCCGCGACCTCGGTCGGCGGGGCGACGAGGATCTCCCCGCCCTGATCCAGGGTCTCGCTCACTGTGGTCCCTACCATTCCTTGCCTCGCTGGAAGATGAGCCTCATCAGGACATTGAGCCCGAGGACGGCGACGATGATCACGAAGGCGCCGCCCCAGGCCAGCTCCTGCATGCGCTCGTACGGCATGCCGGAGAAGTCGTACACGCTCTTGGTCAGGTTGGCCGTCGGCCCGCCGAAGAACCCCTCCGGCCCGAAGAGGCCCTGCAGCCAGTACGGGCTGCTCAGCGCTGTGAAGAGCAGCGGTGCGGTCTCGCCGGCGACCCGCACCGTGGCCAGCACGGCGCCGGTGATCAGGCCGCTGCGCGCGGCGCGGATGACCACGCCCAGCGTGACGCGCCAGCGCGGCGCCCCCATGGCGAGGCCGGACTCGCGCAGCTCGTTGGGCACCAGGTTGAGGATGTCCTCGGTGGTGCGCGCCATCACCGGCAGCATGATGAACGCCAGGGCGATCGACCCGGCGAACCCCGAGTAGTGCTGGAGGGGCCGTACGAGGGCGGCGAAGATGAAGACGCCGACCACGATCGACGGGATCCCCATGTTGACGTTGGCGACCATGCGCACGCCGGTGGCGATCTTGCCGTTGCGCCCGAACTCGGCCAGCCAGATGCCGCCGAAGAAACCCATCGGCAGGGCGATGAGCGCGGCGACGAAGGTGATGACGAGGGTGCCGAGTATCGCGTTGCCGAGCCCGCCGCCCTCCTCGCCGACCACCGGCGGGAGCTCCGTGAAGAAGCCCCAGTCGATGGCGCTCAGGCCGCGCTGGATGACCTCCCAGACGATGAGGAACATCACGGCGATGCCGGCCGTGGCCGAGACCCAGGCGAAGACCCGGATCGCCGCGTCCACGGCCTTGCGGCGGCCGTGCGAGCGCGGGCGCAGCGCCTTGAGCGGCGCCGGGCTCGCGCCGAGACCGTTCTGCGGCGTCGCCCGCGCGCTCATGCCCGGCCTCCGGTCGTGCGCCGCGCCCGTCGCAGCCAGATCTGCGCCAGCACCTGGAAGACCATGGTGATGGCGAACAGCACCAGTCCCATGTAGATCAGGGCGCTGATGTCGAGCTTCGTCGTCGCCTCGTTGAACTGCAGGGCGATGAGCGAGGCGATGGTGGTGCCGGGGTCGAAGAGCGACTGCGGCACCGAGAGGAACGAGCCGCCGACGAGGTACGCCACGGCCATCGTCTCGCCGAGCGCCCGCCCGAGGCCGATGAAGGTCGCCCCGACGATGCCGCTCAGCGCGTAGCGCAGGCTGATCTTGTGCAGGACCTCCCAGGTGGTCGACCCCATGCCGTAGCCCGCCTCCTTGGTGACGCGGGGCACCATGAGCAGCACGTCGCGCGAGAAGGCGGTGATGAACGGCAACACCATCACCGCCAGGACGAGCCCGGCGGTGAGGATCGAGAACCCGCCGCCCTGGAACATCGGGCCGGGCGCCAGCAAGGGGAGCTCGCCCAGCCAGCTCTCCGTGACCAGCGGGGCCACGCGCTCCTGCATGAAGGGCACGAGGACGAAGAGGCCCCACATGCCGTAGATGATGCTGGGGATCGCCGCCAGCATCTCGATGCCCGTCCCGATGACCCGCGCCGCGCGCGGCGGCACGAGCTCGGTCAGCAAGAGAGCGATCACCAAGGCGAGCGGCACGGCGATGACCATGGCGACCACGGTCGTCATCGCCGTGCCGGCCAGCGCCGCAAGGGCGCCGTAGCTGCCGCCGTTCGGCGACCAAGCGACGGTGGTCAGGAAGCTGAGGCCCAGCTCGCTGATCGCCGTCCAGGAGTTGTAGATAAGGACCCCGGCCAGGGTGAACATGGCGATCGCCACGGACAACCCGCAGACCAGGGCGACGACCCGGAACACCGGGTCGCCGAAGCGGCGGTGGCCGCGCGGCGCCGCCTTGGCGGCGCCGCGCGGTGGACCTGCCTGTGGTCGTACGTCGATGTCGAGTGTGCTCACGTTCCTGCCCCCATGTGCGTGTCGGTCCTACCCGATGGGGTTCAGAGCGGCCAGACCGGCGAGCCGCCGGACATGAGGTTCTCGCTCCACTTGCTCTGGATCAGTTCGTAGACGCTCGAGGGGATCGGCACGTAGTCGAGGCCCTCGGCGGTGCCGGCACCGTCGCGGAAGGCCCAGTCGAAGAACTGGAGCATGGTCTGGGCGCGTGCAACGTCCGCCTGCTCCTTCTGGACCATGATGAACGAGGCGCCGGTGATCGGCCACGTGGTCGGGCCGGGCTGGTCGACGAGCACGAGGTAGAACTCCTCGGCGCCCGCCCAGTCGGCCTGCGCGGCCGCCTCGCCGAACGTCTCGAGACTCGGCTCGACCCACTCGCCATCGGCGTTCTTGAGCTGCGTGCTGACGAGCCCGGTCTCCTTGGCGTAGGCGTACTCGACGTAGCCGATCGCGCCCTTGAGCTGCTGCACGCTGGCGGCCACGCCCTCGTTGCCCTTGCCGCCGACGCCGGTCGGCCAGGCGATCTCCTTGTCGCCGCCCAGCGTCCAGACGTCACCGGCCGCGGCCGCGAGGTAGTTCGTGAAGATCCAGGTCGTGCCCGAGCTGTCCGAGCGGTGCACCACGTTGATCTTGGTGTCGGGGAGCTTGACGCCGTCGTTGTCGGCGGCCAGCGCGGGGTCGTTCCACTTGTCGATCTCGCCGTTGAAGATCTTGGCGACCAGCTCGGCGGTGAGCTTGAGCTCGTTGTTCTCGACGCCGTCGAGATTCACGACGAGGACGACACCGCCCACGCACTGCGGCCACTGCGTGAGGCCGGCGGCCTGGAGCTCGGACGGCTCGAGCGGCGCGTCGGAGCCGCCGAAGTCGACGGTCTTGGCCGAGATGGCGGAGATGCCGCCGCCGGAGCCGATCGACTGGTAGTTCAGCTTGACGCCGGTGAGGCTGTTGTACTCATTCCCCCACGCCGAGTAGAGCGGATAGGGGAAGCTCGCCCCGGCGCCGACGATCGAGTTCGCCGTCTCCGCGGCGGGGACCCCGCTGTCCTCGCTACCCTCGCCTTCATCGCCGCACGCCACGAGCGCCAGCGCGAAGACCGCGAGGAGCACTGCGAGAGCGGCGGCCGCGATCGTGCGCCACCGGCGACTGGACTTCCTCATCCTGACCTTCCTTTCTCCACGTTCCATGACCCGGAACTACGGCAGGCGCCGCACTCCGGAGGGCAACGCTACCGGCGTCGAGTTAGGGTTCGGTTAGCGCGCGGTCAACGGTGGGCGAGACGTGGCGCGGGGCCGTGAGGCAGGGCGCTAAGAGGCGGGGTGACGGCGCGGCAGGTGGATCCTGAAGGTGCTGCCGCGGCCGACGACGCTGTCGACCGAGACGCGACCGCCGTGGACCTGCGTGACGTGCTTGACGATCGAGAGGCCGAGACCGGTGCCGCCCAGGTCGCGGCTGCGTGCCTTGTCGACCCGGTAGAAGCGCTCGAAGAGACGCGGCAGGTGCTCGCGCGACACGCCCTGCCCCTCGTCGCTGACGGCGATCACGACCTCGCCGTCGTCGGGCGCCGCGGTGACGCGCACCGTGGTGCCGTCGGGGCTGTACTTCACGGCGTTGTCGAGCAGGTTCACCACGGCCTGCTCGAGAAGCGGCGGGTTGGCGTCGACGTACATCTCCCGGGGGCACTCGACGAGCAGGGTGATGCCCTTCGCCTCCGCCTTGGGGGCGCAGACATCGACGGCGACCGAGAGCACATCGCCGAGCCGCGTCTCCTGAAGATCCATGCCCGCTCCCTTGCCCTCCTCGAGCGAAGAGAGGGCGAGGAGATCCTCGATGATCGAGTTCAGACGGTCCGCCTGCCCGGCGATGATCTTGAGGAAGCGCCGCGCCGCGGCAGGGTCGTCGATGGCGCCGTCGACGAGGGTCTCGGCGAAGCCCTTGATCGAGGTGACCGGCGTCTTCAGCTCGTGCGAGACGTTGGCCACGAAGTCGCGCCGCACCGCCTCGAGGCGCCGCAGGCGGGTCACGTCGTTCAGGACGACGACCGCGCCCACGATCTCGCCTCCCTGCGCGTGCAGGAGCGCCCCGCTCGCCTGCAGGTACTGGTCGCGGCCGCCGACGTGGACGGCCAGGTCGACCTCGACCGGGCCCTGGCCGGAGACGGCGGCCGCGACCACGCGCTGCAGGTCCGGGTTGCGCACCGCCTCCTCGATCGCCGCTCCCTGCACCTCGACGGGGTCGACGCCGAGCAGCTCGGCGGCAGCCGTGTTCAGCGTGAGGATACGAAGTTCGGGGTCGACCGCCAGCACGCCCTCGACCATGCTCTCGAGCACCGCCTCGCGCTCGTTGCGCTCGCGAGTGATGGCGCCCAGCTTCTCGTCGAGCTCGTCCGCCATGCGGTTGAGACTCTCGGCCACGCCGGCGAACTCCTCGGTCGCCGGTACCGCGAGCTTGAGCGTGAAGTCGCCGGCGGCGAAGCGCTCGGCGCCCTCACGCACCTCGCGCATCGGCCGCGCGATGCGCCGCGAGACGTACCAGCCGATGACGGCGGCGACCAGGGCGACGAGGACGGCCGTGAGCAGGATGGAGCGGGAGAGGCCGTCGACGGCGTCGTCGACGCGACTCAGGCTCATCGCCGTGCGCACCACGGCTACCACCCCGCCGGCGCCCTCGACGGGCACGGCCACGTACATCATCTCCGTGCCCAGGGTGGCGCTCTCACGTGTCGCGCGCCCGACATCGCCGCTCACCGCCGCCTTGAACTCGGGGCGGTCGCTGTGGCGCTCGAGCTCCCCGGGAGCCGCCCGCGACTCAGCGACGACCTCGCCGACCGGGGCCCCGGGCAGTCCGTTCGAGATGACCGTGATCCGCGTGCCCGAGACTTCTCCGAGCCGCCGCACGGTCACCTGCACCGCGGCCTCGTCACCTGCCTCGAGGAGCGGCTCGATCTCGTCGCGCACCAGCGCGGCCCGCGCCTCGAGCTCGCGCGCCGTCTGGTCGCGATGGAAGTCACTGACGCTGCGCAGGGCGAAGAAGCCGACGCCCGCCGTGCAGAGCACGACGATGATCAGGTAGGTCAGGTAGATGCGCCAGAAGAGGTGGCGCATCCTCAGTCGTCCCGCAGCCGATACCCCACGCCGCGCACCGTCTCGATGTAGGCGCCGCAGGGGCCGAGCTTGCGCCGCAGGGAGACGATGTGGACGTCGACCGAGCGGTCGGTGACGAAGCGGTCGGCCACGTAGACGTCGTCGCCCTGCGCGGCGTCGACGATCTGCTGGCGCGTGAAGACCCATCCGGGCCTGCGGGCGAGGAAGACGAGGATGCGGAACTCGGTCGCCGTGAGGTTGACGGGTACGTCGCCGGCGAGGACCTCGTGCCGGCCCGGGTGGATGATCAGCTGCCGCACGCGCAGCACGCCGCCCTCGTCGGTCGACTCGGTGTCGCGCCGCAGCACCGCCTTGACGCGGGCGGTGAGCACCCGCGGGCTGAACGGCTTGGTGACGTAGTCCGACGCCCCGAGCTCCAGCCCCGTGACGATGTCAGCCTCAGTGCCCTTGGCCGTCAGCATGACGATGGGGATGTGGCGCATCGTCGGGTCGCTCTTCATGCGCCGGCAGACCTCAAGGCCGTCGACACCGGGGAGCATGAGATCGAGGACGACGGCGTCGGGCAGCTTCGTCCGCGACGCGGCCAGCGCGTCCTCGCCGGAGGCGACCGCCACGACGGTGTAGCCCTCCTTGGCGAGGTTGTACTTGACCAGCTCGAGGATGTCCTCTTCGTCGTCGACGACCAGCACGGTCTCGCGTGCCATCCTTCAGCTCCTTGACGCCCGGCAGTGATCCGGGCGAGCCTATCCCCGACAGGTTAGCGTTTCGTGAGCCCCTTGGCGACAGCGAGCCGGTCGCCGGCGGCCGCGCCGAGCAGGGAGAAGGCATGAGCGAGCGCAGCGACGTGGTGGTCGTGGGCGGCGGCGTGATCGGCGCCTGCGTGGCGCAGGCGCTGGCGGCGAGGGGCGCCGCCGTGACCCTGCTCGAGCGCGAGTCCGAGGTGTGCCCCGCGGCCAGCGCCGTGTACGCGAACTGCGGGCTGCTCGTGCCCAGCGAGGTCGAGCCCCTGGCTCACCCGGGGGCCCTCGGCCAAGGGCTGCGCTGGCTCCTCGACGGGTCGAGCCCGTTCTACGTGAAGCCCCGGGCGAGCCTCGAGCTGGCACGCTGGCTCTGGCTCTTCCGCGGCGCCTGCGCGCCCGAGGTGGCCCGGAGGCACGCGCCGCTGCTCCACGAGCTCAGCGAGGTGAGCGCCGCTCTACACGACGAGCTCGCGGCGGACGGTGGCGCCGACGGCAGCGGCGGCGGCCGTGAAGGCGGCGGCCGCGGTGCAGGTGACGGCCTCGCGGACTGGCACTACCGCCGCAACGGCTGGCTGTTCGTGTACGAGACCGCCGCCGGGATGGCCGCCGCCGAGGTGGCGGCGGCCGAGACCCGCGCCCTCGGGGTGGCGGTGGAGGTGCTCGCGGCGGACGAGGTGCGCGAGCGCGCGCCCCAGGTGCGCCCCGGCAGCGTGGTGGGCGGCGTCCTGACGCCTGACGACGGCCACATGGACCCCGCCGCGTTCACGCGCGCGATGGTCGCACGCGCGCGGCGGGACGGGGCCACGGTCGTGACCGGGGCCGAGGTCTACGGCTTCGAGACCGGCGGCGGGCGGGAGTCGGGAGCCCGCCTTGGGTGCGCGGGCGGCGGACACGTCCGCGCCGTACGTACGACGCGCGGCGTCTTCGGCGCCGGCCAGGTCGTGGTCGCCGCCGGGGCCTGGACGCCGATGCTGCTGCGCGAGCTCGGCCTCCGCCTGCCGATCGAGCCCGCCAAGGGCTACAGCATCGACGTCGCGCGACCCGAGGGCACGTCCGAGCTGCCGCTCTGCGTCGGCGAGGCGCACGTCGTCCTCACGCCGCTCGGCGACGCGCTGCGCCTCGGCAGCACGCTCGAGCTGGCCGGCTGGGACATGCGTCTGCGACCCAGCCGGCTGGCCGGCCTGCGCCGCGCGGCGGCGCGCGTCGTCGGCCTCCCCGAGGACGGACCCGTACGCCAGGTCTGGCGCGGGCCGCGCCCGCTGACCCCCGACGGCCTGCCCGTCATCGGGCGCAACCCGCGCCATCCGAACGTGGTGCTCGCCACGGGCCACTGCATGCTGGGGCTCTCGCTGGGGCCGGTCACCGGCCGGCTGGTCGCCGAGATGTGCGCCGGCGTGACGCCGTCGCTCGACATCGCCGCCCTCGCGCCGACCCGGTTCAGCCTTTAGGCAGCCCGGTCCCCGCGGCCCGCCCCGGTAGTCCGGCCCCGGCGGCCCGGCTGCGGCGCGAGCCGGGGCGCCCGCTGGGGTCCGTGCCCGCCCAGCCCCGCTCTCGGGGCGGCGCCGCAGCGCTCAGCCGAGGATCGCGGCCAGGGCGCGGCGCCAGTCCGAGAAGTCCTCGAAGACGTGGTCGGGATCGTACGCCGCGAGGTCCGCGACAGAGTGCCGCCCCGTCGCCACGGCGATGGCCTTGACGCCGAGCGCGGCCCCGCATTCGACGTCGGCCGGCGTGTCGCCGATGACGACGATCTCCTTGCCCATGAAGCGCCGCCCCGTGAGCTCTTCGGCGCGCCGTACGGCGACCGCCGGCAGTTCCGGGCGCAGGCCCGAGTCGGACCCGTAGGCGCCGAGCGCGAAGTGCTCGCCGAGCCCGGTCGGCGCCAGCTTGATCGCCGCCCCCTCGGCGATGTTGCCGGTCAGCAGCCCAAGCACGACGTCGGGCTCGGCCGCCAGCGCGGCGACCAGCGCGGCCACGCCGGGCAGCGTGTCGGTCCGCCCCGCGCCGACCTCGTCGGCGAGAAGCCCGACGTACACCTCGAGGCACTCCTCGAGCCGGGCGTCGACCTCGTCCGCGACGGCGCCCCAGCGGGTCGCCAGGTCGCGGATGATGGCGGGGTCCGTGCGGCCGTGGAACGTGTAGCCGTCGAGGCCGCCGCTCACCCCGAAGACACGCTCCAACGCCGCGTAGATCGCGCGGCCGCCGGCGCCGTGGGCGTCGATCAGCGTGCAGTCGATGTCGAAGAGGACGAGGCGATCCATGCGCTGAGACAGTAGAGCCGCCCCGTCCCCGAGCGTCAACCCGTCACGGCGGCGAGCGCGTCGTGGTGCGCCGAGACCGACCCGCCCGTCGGGCCCGGCCGGGACGGCCACCGGCCTCTTTCAGCCCTTGACGAGCAGCAGCGGGACGGAGCTGTGGTGTCGCACGTGCTCGGCCGTGCTGCCCAGCACGAGACGCTTCGCCCAACCGTGGCCGTGCGTCGCCATGGCGATGAGATCGGCGCCGAGCTCCTCCGCCTCGCGCACGATCACCTCGCCGGGCTCGCCGGCGACGAGCAGCGTCTTCACGTTCACGCCGCGGGCGCGCAGCTGTCTCGGCGGCGCGCTCGATGTCGCGCTCGGCGTCCTCGAGCTCGCAGGCGCGCTCGTCGCGGGTGTGGAAGTGCGCCACGCGCAGCAGGGTGACCTCAGCGCCGCACACCGACGCCAGCTCGGCCATGTGCTCCAGCACCGGCTCGTCCGTCCGGGTCCCCTCGACCGGAACGAGGATGCGCTCGTACAGTCCCATCGCCTCAGCCTCCGAAGACGGTCTGGTAGAGAAGGAAGACGTTCAGTCCGATGATGATGCCCGCCAGCACTAGTCCCGTGACCGTCTGCACAGGACCCATGCGCTCGGCGCCCATCACCCGCCGGCTGCGCGACAGCCAGAGCAGCGGCAGGATCGTGAACGGCAGCTGGATGCTCAGCATCACCTGACTGGCGATCAGCGCTCGGTACGTGTCGACGCCGAGCACGATCACGAACATCGCCGGCAGCGACGTGGCGATGAGCCCAATCCGGTACGCGCGGCTGCGCGGGTCTTCCGGCTTGCCCAGGTAGCCGGTGACGACGTTGGCCTCGGCCAGCGACGACGTGATCGACGAAGCGAGGCCCGCGACGAGCAGCGCGAGGCCGAACATGAAGCGCGCCAGCGGACCGACGAGCGGCTCCAGCGTCTCCGACGCCTGCTCGATGCTCGTCACCTCGGCGCCGTAGCGGTAGAAGACCGCCGCCGCGACGATGATCATCGCCGAGTTCACCAGCCACCCCATGCCCATGGCCAGCGTGGTGTCGATGAGCTCGAAGTTCATCACCCGCCGGCGCCGCTCCGGGGTCAGGTCCCAGTCCCGCGACTGGATGACGTTGGAGTGCACGTAGATGTTGTGCGGCATCACGATGGCGCCCAGCATGCCCAAGGCGACGAAGATGCTGGCGCCGTCCAGCGACGGGACCACCCAGCTGGGCGCCGCCGCCGCCCAGTCGGGGTCGACGATGAACAGCTCGACGACGTAGCAGCCGGCGATGATCGCGAGGAAGACGACGATCATCCGCTCGAGACGGTGGTAGGCCTGCCCGAGGATGGCGAGGAAGACGAGGCCCACGGTGATCGGTGCCCCCAGCCAGAGCGGGATGCCGAAGAGGAGGTAGAAGCCGAGGGCCGCGCCGAGGTACTCGGCGATGTCGGTGGCGATGCAGGCCAGGACGATGGTCACGCCGGCGACCCAGACGACTGGCCGCGGCAGGTTGGCGCGCACGTTGACGGCCAGGGAGCGCCCCGTGACGATGCCGAGCTTCGCCGAGAGGTGCTGCAGGAAGATCAGCATGAGCGTGCTGAGCGAGACGACCCAGAGCAGGTCGTAGCCGAACTCGGAGCCCCCGGCGATGTTCGTCGCCCAGTTGCCCGGGTCGATGAACCCGATGGTGACGATGAAACCGGGCCCGAGGTAACGCAGCAGCTCGCGCGAGAAGAGGTCGTGCAGGAAGCCCCCCGCCGGCGGGCCGGGGGGCGGGCTCACGGCGGGTTGTCCGGTACGGTCTGTCACGCCGGTCCTTGATTCGCGGCAACTCTACCCCAAGCGACGGCGCGCGAGATTGAAAGAGCGGTGGTCGACGGGCCGTCTGAGAGGCCGGCCAGAGCCCGCGGCGCGACGAGTTCGAACACTGTGACGTGATCGTCGTCGGCCGGCAACGCGTGCGGGCGGTCCGGGACCGCGTCGTCTCGACCGACGAGGCCGCCGGTGTCGCCGAGGTCTTCAGGGTACTCGGCGACCCGGACCGCTGCCGCCCGACCGTGACGCCGATCGAGGCCGGCGAGCTCCGCGTCTGCGACATCACCGCCACCTGGGACATGACAGAGTCCGACGTGTCGCATCATCTGCGACTGCTGCGCGACCACGGCACCGTCAAGGGCCGGCGAGGGGGCCTAATGGTCTTCTGCTCGCCTGACGACGACCACATCAGCCTCTTGCCCAGGCCGGCTCGCGACCACCTGCGACACGGAGAGGACGCGTCGTGGGCGAGAACCCGCAACAGGACAAGGCTGCACTGCGACGGCGGCGTGTAGCGCCGGGAGATCGAGAGCCGTCACCGCGTCGTCGGGCGGCCCGAACTGCCCGGCGCGGCCGACGACCCGCGCCTGCACGAGGCATACGGCAGCGTGGCCATGGTCGGCGACGGCGTCAGCGACGCGCCAGCCCTCGCCATGGCCATCAAGACCGTATCCCGCGTGTTCGCCCCGTTCGGCCTCACGAGCCCGCGGCGCGCAGTCTTCGCCACCATGGGCACGTCGCTGCTGGTGACCGCCAGCGGCCTGCGGCTGGCCCGCGGCTGACGTCGCCGAGTCACGGCACGAAGAAGGGGGAGGGCGCCATCCGGCGCCCTCCCCCTTGGCTCAGTGCTTCGCTTGGTGAGTCGTGCCTACTCCACGTCCACGAAGATCGGGTTCGAGTAGAACCAGAGGTCGGCCCAGCAGCGCTCGTCGTCGTTGAGCGTCGGGTTCTCGGCCGTCCCGAGCGTCTGTGTCTCGTCCGACCACTCCAGGTAGTCGGCCAGCGGGTTGCCGAGCTCGTCGGTCTGGCCGGGCTCGTTGATGGGCTGGTTCGTGCCGCGCAGGCGGTAGTACGTGTCCTTGTCGGCGGAGGCCACCGTGTAGGTGACGACGTTCCAGCCGTACTCGTCGACCTCCCACTCATCGGCGTCGAAGCTGGCCACGATGGCCGTGGTGTCGTTCGTTCGCTTGGTCGTGTACTCCCGGTCCTTCGGTGTGTACTTCTCGCCGACCTCGCCGGCGATCAGGTCGACGTGGTCGACCTCCGGGTTGTCGCCGTGGTTGTTGAGCTCGTCGGGATCCCTGAACTTGATCGTGATCGTGTAGCTCTCATCCTCGTCGACCGCCAAGGTGCCGCCCATGGTCGCCGAATCCGCACCATAGCTCGCCCGGAAGTCGAGGCCGTCGATCAGCTGGCCCTCGACCGAGAACGAGTTGCCCGACCTGAGACCGGCGATGATGCCCTCCCAAGAGAAGTCTTCGACCCAGGTGTAGTCCTTGGAGTACTCGCCGGGCCAGAACTCCTCTTCGGTGTTGTGGAAGTCGGAGTCGCTGAACATCCACCACTCACGACCCTCGCCGAGCAGCGAGTCCCAGAGGCCGCCGACCTGGGCGACCATGTAGTCGGCGCCGCCGTAGGTGCGCGCCTCGAGCAGGATGCGGGGCCAGTCGATGACGCGGTCGGCCTTCTTGGTCTTCTTCGACGGCTCGACGTAGATGTCGTCGGCGTCGTAGCCGCCGCGCATCGGCAGCTCCTTCTGCGAGCCGGGGATGCCGCAGAAGCCGAAGGCGACGTCGGGAGCGGCGTCGTTGAACTCCCGGAGCTGGCCGACCGTCCACTTGAGCGCCCGCGACGGATGGCTGGTGATGGCGTAGGTCTCGCCGGCGTAGTTCTCCTGCAGCCAGGTGACGGCGGCGATCGAGCCCGACCACTTGGTGTTCTGCTTGGTCAGCAGTTCGCCGGTCACCGCGCGGTCTCCGGCGCGGCTCGTGTCGAGATCGAGCTTGTCGAACATGTACTCGAAGTCGCTCATCGCGAACGGCTCATCGCCGATGATGCCGACCTTGGCCTCATCCGCGGTGTGCACGCCCCACTCCAGACCCTGGAGGAGAAGCTTCTTCGGGTAGTCAGCCCGCAGGCCTTCCAGCACGGGCCAGCCGTAGTCGTACTCACCGGTCGGATCTGTCAGCAGCATCTCCCACATCCAGACCTGCACGGGCATGTGAGCCCCGAGCGCGTCTCTCCAGTGGTCGCCGCCGTGGTCGGCGGTCGCCATCCAGTCGAGCTCGCCGAGGGTGAACGCCTGCCCGAACGTCACGGGCATGGGCTCGTCGCCGTCCGACATCGTGGTGTGGTTGTGGTGGTCGCCGGTCACCCACTGGCCGAACGCCATGGCGTTCGGCGCCGCGGCCGCCAGCAGCAGCAGGATCAGCGCGGCGCCGAGCACCACCCATCGCCACCTCAGAACGGATACGACTGACTCACTCATCAGAACCCCCTTCTTGTGACGTACGCCCGCGTCCGACCACGCAACGCAGCGTTCGCGCCGCGGCCGTGACCGGCCGCATCCCCTCTGCCGCTCTTGTCGGCGAGCGACGTGCCCGCACTGCCACTCATGCCGCCCACATCTACTGGCGGAAGAGTTCGACAGTACGCCCAATACTACGTCGCTACAATACCGAGACGCCTAGCCGAGTGTCAACACTTGACAGTAGACACCGCGTGCCGGAGAGGGGTCGACCGCGTCGGGCGCGAGCAGGCCTTCTGTCGAGTCCAGCGGCGCCCTCTCGAACCGGGCCCGCGGGGGAGGCGACGAGGGAGGGCGCCGTCCGGCGCCCTCCCTCGTCGTTCGATGCTTGTTCGCTGGGGTCGTGCTCAGTCCACGTCCACGAAAATCGGGTTCGAGTAGAACCAGAGGTCGGCCCAGCAGCGCTCGTCGTCGTTGAGCGTCGGGTTCTCGGCGGTGCCGCCGTCCTCCAGGTAGTCGGCCAGCGGATTGCCGAGCTCGTCGGTCTGGCCGGGCTCGTTGATGGGCTGGTTGGTGCCGCGCAGGCGGTAGTACATGTCCTTGTCGGCTGCGGCCACCGTGTAGGTGACGACGTTCCAGCCGTCCTCGACCACCCACTCGCTCGAGTCGAAGCTCGCGGCGATGGTCGTGGTGCTGTTGGTGTCCTTGGTCAGGTACTCCTTGTCCCGCGGGATGTAGCGCTTGCCGACCTCGCCGGCGATCAGGTCGACGTGGTCGACCTCCGGGACGTCGCCGTGGTTGTTGACCGCCGGGCTCTTGAACTTGATGGTGATCGTGTAGCTCTCGTCGTCGTCGACCTCGAGGGTGCCGCCCATGGGGGCCGTGGCCTCACCGTCGCTCGCCCGGAAGTCGAGGCCGTCGATCAGCTGGCCCTCGACCGAGAACGAGTTGCCGGAGCGCAGGCCGGCGATGATGCCCTCGGCCGTATAGCTATCGACCCAGGTGTGGTCCTTGGAGTACTCGCCGGGCCAGAACTCCTCTTCGGTGTTGTGGAAGTCGGAGTCGCTGAACATCCACCACTCACGACCCTCGCCGAGCAGCGAGTCCCAGAGGCCGCCGACCTGGGCGACCATGTAGTCGGCGCCGCCGTAGGTGCGCGCCTCGAGCAGGATGCGGGGCCAGTCGATGACGCGGCTGGCCTTCTTGTTCTTCGACACGACGTAGATCTCGTCCTCGTCGTAGCCGCCGCGCATCGGCAGCTCCTTCTGAGAGCCGGGGATGCCGCAGAAGCCGAAGGCGACGTCGGGAGCGGCGTCGTTGAACTGCCGGAGCTGGCCGACCGTCCACTTCAGCGCCCGCGACGGGTGGCTGGTGATGGCGTAGGTCTGGCCGGCGTAGTTCGCCTGCAGCCAAGAGACGGCGGCGAGCGAGCCCGTCCAGCTCGTGTTCTGCTTGGTCAGCAACTCGCCGGTAACTGCGGACTCTCCGGCGCGGCTCGTGTCGAGATCGAGCTTGTCGAACATGTACTCGAAGTCGCTCATCGCGAACGGCTCATCACCGATGATGGCGACCTTGGCCTCGTCGGCGCTGTCGACACCCCACTCGCAACCCTGGAGGACGACCTTGTCCGGATACGCGGCGCGCTGGGTCAACAGCACGGGCCAACCGTAGTCGTACACACCGGTCGGGTCGGTCAGGAACATCTGCCACATCCACACCGAGGCGGGGAGCTTCACGCCCAGCGCGTCCTTCATCGACAGGCCACCGTGGTCGGCACTCGCCATCCAGTCGAGCGCGCCGATGCCGAAGGCGTGTTCCACCAACTCGGGGAACGTAGCGTCACCGTCGGACATGCGCGTGTGACTGTGGTGGTCACCGGTCACCCACTGACCGGCCAAGGCGTCGGGAGCGGCCGACGCTAGCGCCACCAAGAGCAGCACCACTGCGAGGGCGAGCCATCGCCACCTGACTAAGGATGCTAACGATTGAGCCACGAGATCCCCCTCCTTCTCCTGTAGGGCTCCTGCGACAGACCGCGCCGCGCAGCGTCGGCGCTGCGGTGGCGGTCGGCCGCACCCCCCCTGCCGCTCTCTTCCTGGGCGAGCGACATACCCACACTGCGCTGCTCAAGGCTCCACACTGCAGCAGGGACGCAAGAGTCGCGCGCTGCGCCCTCAGAGTGCGTCGCCACACTACCGACTGGATTGTCGACTGTCAACACTCAGCCGTCGAACGGACGATCCGCGACGGGCGGGAGCGGGTGGATGTACCCCTGGCGCGGGGCAGTGTGACGACTCCCGACGCCGGACGCCAAAGAGGCAGGCCGGGCGGCGGCGCACGCTGCGCTGCGCCGCCCGGCCTGCCTGTTGGCGCAGTCTGATGCTCATCTTGCCCGACTTGATGACGCCCCACATCCACTCCGTCATCGCCTGCTGCTCGGCGATCAGGTCGTACCGGGTCTCGCCGCTCACGACGAGGCCGCCACACTCGTGGTCGACGGTAAGGACCTTGTCCCGGCTCAGGATGCCGAGGACCGCCTCGGTGAGCTGCGGCAGCATCGGCTGCTTGCGGACGGCCTCCTCTTCCTCACGGTCGAGCGTGTAGGCGAGGACGTTCTTGCCGATGATGCCGTACATCTTGTCAGGCCAGACGCCGCTTCTGAGGTAGGGCCTGAGTCCCCTGAAGTCGTTCACGTACGTGACGCCAGGCTGATCCATGAGGATCGACGACGAGCCCCAGCCGCCACTGAACAGCGCCTCGGTGCCCGGGTCGTCGGGGTCCGTGTCCTGGTCCCTCAGCTGCTCGGTGATAGACACGTCGCCGCCGTCCTCCACGAGGGAGGCGAACACCGCCGGCGTCGCGTCCGAGAGCTCGAGATCGGTGACAAGGCCGGTGGCCTTGCCGACCGACTCGGCGCGCTCGAGGACGGTCTCCCACTCCTCGATCTCGCCGCTTGCCGGACTCGGGCCCATCGCGACCCAGTCGTTCCATGTCGTCATGCCCGTCGAGAGCCGTCCCTCCGGCCGCGACGTCAGTGACTGCCGTGTCGTCGGACAGAGAATCGTCAGGGTCGCCGAGCGACCTCGTGTCGGTGTTGCCCTCGCCGCCCCACGGTATGTCGTCGATCAGCAGCGAGCCGCCGTTGAGTTGCCGGCCGACCTCGAGGTGGTCGACGGCCATGCCGTCACCGATGAAGAGCATCACGTTGTCGACGCCCTCGAGCGGCGACGATTCCGGGACCGGGCCGGCAGCAGCCGCCTTGCCCTACCCGGCGGCCAGCCCGACGGCGGTGAGCAGTGCGAGGGAGGTGACCACCGCCACGACGACCCCGAGACCGGAACGCTGATGATGCCCGCTCATCGCTTCCCTCTTCCCCTTGGCGCCGCGCATCCGGCGAAGCGGCGAGCATAGGTTCACGACACTCGCAGCGCTACGCGCAGACTTCCGATTCGGCAAGGAACGCGACACCGGCGCCTCCTTCGGCACCGGCACGACCCGCCGTGAGAATGTCACCCGCGCTGCCCTGAGCCGACCTTGGCCATCTCGCGGTGCCCGCCCCCGCCCTCAGGCCGAGGCCGCCTCCTTGTCCATCTTGTCGACCTTCAGGTCGACGGCGAGCACGTGCGGGTTCTGGCAGAAGGCGATGCACTGGGGCTCGCCGTCGCAGAGGTCGCACTTGAAGGCGACCTGCCTGTCGGGGTGCTCGTGGATGACCCCGGTGGGGCAGACCTCGTAGCACTCGCCGCAGTTCGTGCACTTCGCCTCGTCGACCGTGAGCACGTAGCCCTTGACGACCTCGCCGTGCTTCGCCTTGCCCGGGTAGTCGCCCTTGACGGTGACCGTGATCTCCTTCGTCACGATGGCGTCCTCGGGGCAGGCCTCCTGGCACTTGGCGCAGGCGGTCTGCAGGCAGGTGTGACCGCGGATCTTGCCGGTCGTCGGGTTGACCTCGGAGAACAGGCGGGCGACCGAGGGCCGGTAGGCGCCCTCGTGCTGGGCCGAGCAGGCGAGCTCGCACATGTGGCAGCCGGTGCACTTCTTCGAGCTGATCATCACGTGAGGCATGTGATCTTCCCTTCGTCTCTCGTGGACCGGCCGGCTAGAGGCGCACGTCGATGCCGAGCTCTGAGAGCTTGGCCTCTGAGGGGACGCCGTGCTCGTCCCAGCCGCGGAGGGTGTAGTACTCCTGGAGGACCCGGGCGAACTCGTCGCGATCGATGACCTGACCGGCGGCTGCGCCGTCCGAGAACGGCTGCACGTGCATGCGCTCCGGCACAGTGTCATCGGCCGACGTGAGCCCCTCACGCAGGTTGAACAGGCGCCCGAGGTTCCAGATGCGCTCACCGATCTGCATCAGCTCGTCGCGCGAGAACTCCCGGGCCCAGAGATGCCGCATGAGGATGCCGATCTGCTCGAGGTCGATGGCCCAGAAGTCGCACCAGATGCCGCTGAACTTGAGCGCGAAGAAGTTCTGGCCCCCAGCCTCGGCGTTGACGACCCAATCGGCCTTGCCCTCGAAAGTGGCGGCCGGCATCGAGCCCTCGACGATCTCCTGCCCGACGGGGAACGACCGCATGTGGCAGGCGCCTCGATCGGAGGTCGCGTAGCTGAGGGCCATGCCGAAGGCGCCGCGCGGGTCGTAGCCCGGCACCTCCATGTTCTTGACCTGCATGGCGAGCTCGGGGTGGCCGTACTTCGCGGCCAGGGCTTTGGCGCCCAGCGCGAGCTCGGCGCCGATGCCCTCGCGACCTGCCATCAGCTCCGCGGCTTCCAGGTACCCCCGGGTGTCACCAAAGGCGAGACCGAACTCGGCGTAGCCCTTCTCGCAGAGGTCCATGGCGAGACCCACGACCGAGCCCGAGGAGATGGTGTCCATGCCGAGCTCGTCACAGAGCTCGTTGAACTTCATCAGGGCGTCGATGTCGTCGATGCCGCAGTTCGCGCCGCAGAGGGCGATGGTCTCGTACTCGGGGCCCTCGCCGCGCACCTCCTTGCCGGCCCACTTCGTGGCGTGGAAGTTGCGACAGGCGATCGCGCACTGGTAGCAGGCCCGCTTCTTGGCGCGGATCTTCTGGAACGACTCCGAGTTGATCTTGTCCGCGCCCTCGAAGACGCCGGCCGAGAAGTTGCGCGTCGGCAGAGCGCCGCCGCCGTTGATCACGTCGACCAGCACCGGCGTGCCCTCTTCGTGCGCCCACAGGTTGGTGTCGGTGAGGATGTAGTCCTCGTGCATCCTGTACATCAGGTCGAGGAACGCCTTGGCGTCGCCCACCGGCACCGAGCCCGTGCCGCGGATGGCCACGGCCTTCACGTTCTTCATGCCCATGAGCGCGCCGGCCCCGCCGCGGCCGGCCTTGTGGTATTGGTCGGTCGACAGGCAGGCCCAGGGGATCCTGCTCTCACCGGCGGGTCCGATCGACAGCACCTTGGCGTCGCGGTCCAGGTCGTTGCGCAACGCCTCCTCGACCGCGGACGTCATCATGCCGAGATAGCGCCCTGCCGGCCGGAACTCGACCCCGTCGTCGCAGATCCAGACCACCGTGGGCTCAAGCGCCTCGCCCGTCAGGATGATGATGTCGTAGCCGGCGAACTTCATCTCGGGGGCGAAGGATCCGCCCACGTAGGAGTCAAGGATCGTCCCGGTCGTCGGGCTCTTGCAGCCCACCACGAGGCGCGACGACGTGGTCACGTTGGTGCCGGCGAACGGCCCAGTGACGAGCAGCAGGGGGTTGTCGGGTGATGTGGGATCAAGCCCGGGAGCGACCTCGTCCCAGAGGTAGCGAAAGAGGAGTCCCTTCCCGCCCAGGTAGAGTCGTGCCCAGTCCATGTTCAGCGGCTCGACGGCGGCGCTCTGGGCACACAGGTCGATCCTGAGCACCTTGCCGGTGTAGAAGTCCACGACTGACACGCTCCTTCCGATGGGTGGTCGTGACGCGACGCACTGAGCCGGCAGCGCCAGCGGTCTCACTCCGGCGAAGCGGCTCTGGCCGCGACATTGACGGCCCCGGCGTCGTCGATCACGAAGCTGCTTTCGGCGGCCCACTGCACGACGACGGGGGCGCCGCTCTGCGGCAGCGCGTCCTTGAGATCGTCGTTCAGCTCGTGCACGGTCACGCGCTCGCCGGTCTTGAGATCGATGATCAGCTGTGTCATCGAGCCGAGGTAGACGACCTCGGCGATCGTGCCGCGCACGCGCGACATGCCCTCGCCGTCAGGGTCGCCCCAGACGCGCATCCGCTCCGGGCGCACGATGATCTTCATCTGACCACCGGAGCCGACGCCGGTGTCGGGCGCGCAGATGCGGTCGCCTTCGCCCAGGTCCATCACCACGAGCCCTTCGCTCACGCTGTCGGGTCGCACGGTGAGTACGTTCGACGTACCGATGAACCCGGCGACGAACGCGTTCTCCGGTCTCTCGTAGAGCTCGCGCGGCGTCGCCACCTGCTGCACCCGACCGTCCTTCATCACGGCGATGCGCTGCGACATCGTCAGCGCCTCTTCCTGGTCGTGGGTCACGTAGACGAACGTGGTGCCGGTGGTGGCGTGAATGCGTCTTGAGCTCGAGCTGCATCTCCTTGCGCAGCTTCAGGTCGAGCGCGCCGAGCGGTTCGTCGAGCAGCAGCGCCGCCGGCCGGTTGACGAGCGCTCGAGCCAGCGCGACGCGCTGCTGCTGCCCGCCCGAAAGATGGGCCGGGCGCCGATCGGCGTAGCGTCCTCCATGCGCACGGTGCACAGCGCCTCCTCCACCCGCCCGGCGGTCTCCGCCTTCGGGACCTTCTTGATCTTCAGCCCGAACGCGACGTTCTGCGCCACGGTCATGTGCGGGAACAAGCCCGTACGCCTGGAACACCATGTTCACGTTGCGCTTGGCCGGGCGCACGTAGCTGACGTCCTCGCCCTCGAGGATGATGCGGCCCGCGTCGGGGTCCTCGAACCCGGCGATCATGCGCAGGGTCGTCGTCTTGCCGCATCCACTCGGTCCGAGCATCGAGAAGAACTCGCCGCCTGGGATGTCGATCGAGACGTCGTCGACCGCCACCATGTCGCCGAACTTCTTCGTGACGCGTTCGACTATGATCTCGCCCTTGGCGCGGCAGCTTCGGTCATGTCGCCTCCTCGTGCACCGGCCGCAGCTCAGTCCAGCTGGTTGAGTTTGGTCAGGAAGTAGGCGATCACCGCGATCACCGCCATCGCCGCCGAGCATGAGCAGGCTCAGGGCGGATCCGGTACCCCAATCGCCGATGACGACCATGAGGTCGGCCACGGAGTTGCCGAGCATGTAGGACGACGTACCGCCGACGAGGCCGGGGGTGGCGAAGTCCGTGAACAGCGGGATGTAGACGAGGATCACCGCCACGAAGATGCCGGGTGCCGCCAGCGGGAGCAGGATACGGCGCCAGCGCGTGAACCAGCTGGCGCCGAGATCGGTCGCCGCCTCGAAGAGGCTCGGGTTGATCGCCTTCATGGACGCGTAGATGGGCAGGGCGCAGTAGTTCACCCAGCTCGTCGACAGCACCAGGATCACCGAGAACTTGGTGAACAACAGCCAGTCGACCGGGACGTTGACGATGCCGGTCCACATCAGGAAGTCGTTGATCAACCCCTCCCGCCCCAGCAGCATGCGCCAGGCGTAGATGCGCACGATGGGGTTGAGCTCGTCGACGAGCACCAGCAGGAGCAGGAGCGGAAGCTCCCAACGGCCCGCCTTGAAGGCGATGAAGTACGCGAGAGGAAAGGCGATGACAAGCTGAACGGCCATCGCCGTGCTGGCCATGATCAGCGTGTCCCTGGCCACGCCGCGGTAGATCGGGTCGGTGAAGAGGTTGCGGAAGTTGTCGAGCGTCCAGCCGGTCTGGAACCCGTAGAGCGTCTCGTGCGGAAGCTCATGATCAGCAGGATGACCAGCGGCGCGATGAAGAACAGCGCCAGGACCGCCAGCGGACTCGTCAGAAACGCCACCGGGCGCAGCGTCTTGACCGCCCGGGCGCGCAGGTGGCGGCCCTCGGAGACAGGCGGAGCCATGCTGGCCATCAGCGGATCGTCTCCATGAGAGCGTCGGTCTTCTCCTTGGAGGTCCGGGCGCCGGCGCGCCAGGTGATCAGCACCCAAGCCCCGTAGACGAGCCCGACCTCGGCGATCGAGACGAGCGTGGAGATCGCGTTGACGACGGGCAGGTTCCTGGCGTGCCGCAGGGTGGAGTACACCCAGACCGGGAAGAGCCGGTCGAAGCCACCCACGAAGTAGGAGATCTCGAAGTTGTTGAACGACCACGAGAAGGCGAGGATGAAGGACGCGATGAGCGCCGGTGCGACATGGGGCAGCAGGACGTGGCGCAGGACCTGGAGTTGGGACGCCCCGAGGTCGATGGCCGACTCCTCCTGGGTGCGATCGAAGCGCGCCAGGCTCGCCGCGACGAGCACCGTGACCAGGGGGAACGTGACCACGATGTGCATGGGCACGACCGTGGCCCACGACAGCGCCAGTCCAACTTTGTTGAAGTAGATGAGCGCGCTGATGCCGATCACGAGCCAGGGCACGACGAGGGGCGCGGCCAGCACCATGGCGGCCGGGCCGCGCAGCCTGAAGCGCAGGCGCGTGATGGGGTAGGCGGCGAGGGTCCCCAGAAGGACGCTCACCGGCGCCACGACGCCCGCCACGAGCACCGAGTTGCGGATGGCCTCTCGGAGGTTCGCGTTGCCGAGGGCGTCCTTGTACCACTCCAGCGTGAAGCCGCTCCAGGGCAGCGAGAAGACGATGGAATCGTTGAACGAGAACACCGCCAGCATGACGAGCGGGCCATAGAGCACGATGATGAACGCGACAGCGTAGATACGCCCACCGACGCCGTCCAGCCCGCGCGCTACACGGAGACCGAACGGCTTGCGGCCCTGAGGTGCGGAGCCGTCGCGCCGAGGCGGCGCGACGGCTCCCGGTGACACGGTCTCGGCCACTAGCTCCTCTTCACCTCTTGCCACACCTTGATCCACTCGTCATACCCCTCTTCGGGAGGCGCGGCCGGCACGATGTTGGTCCAGTCCTTGACGATCCCGGCCTCTGCTTGCTTCTCAGGCGTCAGCAAGGGGATCGTGGTCGACAGTGTGGGGAGGTAATCCCACTCCGTCACCTCGAAGGCCTGGGCCTCGGGCGACAGGTAGTAGTCGATCAGGGCGTACGCGGCGTCGACGTTCTGGCAGGTGCTGCTGATGCCGTACCCGCAGGTCCAGACGATCTGCCCCTCTTCGCACGTCGTGAACTCCACAGGATCGCCCTCGTCCTGCGCGTTCTTCGCATTGCTGGGGTACCCGAGGCCGAGCGAGATCTCGCCGGTGTGGAAGAGCGCCACGATCTCCGAGTCGTTCGAGAAGAACGTGCGGAACTGGCCGCGCTGCTTCGCCTCGATGTACAGGTTCTTCACGTTCTCCAGCTGCTCGGAGCTCAGGTTGATCGGATCCTCATAGCCCAGGGCCAGCGCGCCCACCTGGATGGCCGTCATCGCGTAGTCGATCATCGCGACCTGGCCCTCGTACTTCGGGTCGAACAGGTCCATGAACGAGGTCGGCGTCTCCGTCACCTTCGTGGTGTCGTAGGCGATGCCGGTCACCCCGGCGTCGACGGGCGCCACGTAGTGCTGCCCGTCCCCCGACGTGACCCCCGGCAGGTCCGTCATCACGGGGAACATCTCGCCCCAGTGCGTCAGCCGGCTGATATCGAGCGGCACCACGAGACCGAGTCTCACGGCCCTCTCGGCGTTCTCTTCCACGCAGAGGTTGATGACGTCGGCCTCGAACCCCGCACGCAGCTTGGCGACGGCGGCGTCGCCGTCTTCGTAGGCGCTGGCCTTGAGGTCGACATTCGGGTATTTCTCGTAGAACCCCGCGAGGTACTCCGGCACGAAGCCGTCCTCGTAGGCGAACACGGTGAGCTGGCCGGAGATGTCCTCGGGCTCCGGGGTGGCGCTGGTGCTCGGTGCCGGAGCGGCGGTCTCTTCGTCGCCGCAGGCACCGAGCAGCAGAGACGCCACCGACCAGGACGGTCACGAGCAACACAGTCCACAGGTGTGTCTTCGTGCTCACATCAAACCTCCTTGGAGGGGCGTCTTCGCCGCCCATGCGTGGCGCTGAACGAAGCAGGCCTGTGCATGCTACATAGTCAAGTGTCGACAGTCAACGGTATTGCGGCCCGGTCGCCGCGGTGCTAGCGTCGCTTCATGATGAGTGGCGGTGACTTCACGGTCGAGCATGCCCTGGCGGTACTGATGAGTGCCCGCGGCGTGGACGCGTGGGGAGCGGCGGCGACCGCGCCAAGCTGGCCGGCGGCGCCGCCCCTGCCCACGGCGGTCTCGTTCGCCCTGGCGCTCCGCCCGGCCTCGCTCGAAGGCCTCGAGCGAGGCCCCAACGGACGCCGAGGTCGATGAATACCGCCGCGTCAACGACGAGCTGATCGAGATCGGCGAGGCGTGTGTGGCGCTCTTCCGTGCGCACGGCCACGAGGGCGAGCGCGTCGACGACGACGCCCCGGACGGCCCGACGGACCCGGAGATCTTCGCCTCGAAGACGGCGGCGACGCAGGCGGGCCTCGGCTGGATCGGCAAGACCGCCCTTCTCGTGACCCCACGAGTTCGGCTCTGCCGTGCGTCTCGGCACCGTCTTCACGGACCTGCTGCTCCCCACGGGGACGCCGGTCACGGCCGGGCGCTGCGGCTCCTGCCGGGCCTGCGTCGACGCCTGCCCGGTCGATGCCGGACGGGACGTGACGTGGCAGCGCAGGTGTTCCACGGAGCACCCTCTACGACTGCGCTGCCTGCGATGCCTTCCAGCTCAGCTTTCCCGACCACGACGAGATCTGCGGCATCTGTATCTGGGTCTGCCCGTACACGAAGCGCGCCTTCCGTCGCTGACGCCCGGGAGTCTGGGCGCGGCGGCGAGAGGCGGGGAAGGGGATCCGCGATGAGGTTCCGCGACAAGGTGGCGCTGGTCACGGGCGGCAGCAGCGGGATAGGCCTCGCCACCGCGCGCCTGCTCGCGAGCGAAGGTGCGGCAGTGATGATCTGCGGCCGCGACCCCGACCGCCTGACGTCCGCCCTGCGGGCGCTCGAGGGGCTCGCCGGCAGCGTGGCAGAGGTGCGCTGCGACGTCAGTGACGAAGCCGCAGTGGACCGGCTCTTCGCCGAGATCGAGCGCCGATTCGGCAAGCTCGATATCTGCGTGTGCAACGCGGGCATCGAGACCGACGAGGGCTACGCTACCCTCGATCTGCCGAGCTCCGTGTTCGACGAGAACATGGCCGTCAACGTGCGCGGCGTCTTCCTGACGGCGCGCGGCGCGGCGCGCCTCATGACGGCGCGCGGTGCCGGCGCGATCGTCGCCATCGGCTCGTCGAGCGGCCTCGTCGTCGACCGCAAGGACCCCTCACCCGTCTACAACGCGACGAAGGCCGCCGTCCACATGTTCGCGCGCTCGCTGGCCGTCGAACTGGCACCGTTCGGCATCCGCGTCAACGCGGTCGCACCTGGATGGATCGAGACCGGCATGACGGCCGAGGACGACGAGGACACGGTGGCGGCCGCACTGGCCGCGATCCCTCTGGGCCGCTACGGCAGAACGGACGAGGTCGCCGAGGCCGTCGCCTTCGCAGCCAGCGACGCGGCATCGTTCATGACCGGCGCGGTCCTCGTCATCGACGGCGGCGAGACGCTGAGCTGACTGCATCACCAGGTGCAGAGACGAGATCGTCTGGCCGCACGACGACCGATGAGTACCGTCACCCGTGGGTCGCGAGGTACGCCTCGGCGATCTCCAGCAGACGTGCACGGCCGAAGCTCGGGTCGTGACCGCCGTGCACGGTCGTCACCGGCAGCTCGCGCAGGCGGTGCATCGTCCGCACGTAGGCGCCGACGTCGCTGCCGGGCATCTGGTCGAGCAGCGGCCCGTCACGGTACACCGCGTCACCTGAGAAGAGGACGCCGGTCCTCTCCTCCCACAGCCCGATGCTACCCGGCGAATGCCCCGGCAGGTGCAGCACGGTGAAGACGCGATCGCCGAGCGCGATCGCGTCGCCCTCGTCGACGGTGCGGGTCGCGATGGTCGCCCGGATCGCGAACGTCGCCGCATCGAAGCCGTCGTAGGGCACCGCCGTCACCAGGACCTCGGGCAGTTCCATGCCGTCGGCGGCGATCTCGCGCAGCAGGCTCTCAGGGAACTGCGCCGTGGTCAGACACGCCGCATCGGCGGCCGTCGCGAGCGTTTCCGCCTCGAGCCGGTGGACCAGGCGCTCAGGGAACTCGTGCATGCCGCCCATGTGATCGGAGTGCGTGTGGGTGGCGACCGCGATCAGGGGCTTGCCCGGGCGCTCCTGCAGGGCTCGCGCCCTCGGCAGCAGCGGAGCGATGCCGTTGCCGGTGTCGACGAGCAAGTCGCGGTCACGACCCTTGACCAGCCACAGGTTGGCGCGGAGGAACTCGTCGACCCAGGGTTCGGTCAGCAGCGTCACGCCGACGCCGACCGGCGCCGCGGAGAACCACTCGGCGGCGACGGGGAGTCTCGTCGCTCCGCCCCCCATCGTCGCTCGCCCGTTCACCGTCCCCTCACCGCCTGTCGTCATCCGCCGCCTCGAGACGCCGCCGCCGACGTTCAGGGCTCCGGCACCGGTGGGTTGAGCGTCGGGTCGTACCACTCGCCGGTGAGCTCGCCACCGTCAACGATGATCGTCTCGCCGTTGATGTACGAGGCGTCGTCGGAGGCGAGGAAGAGGACCACAGCGGCCTGCTCGCGGGCCTGCGCCGGCCGGCGCATCGGCACGCGACTGCAGTACTCGACGAACTCCCGCCGGTACTCTTCAGGCGTGAGCTCGGCCGCGGCCTCTGGGGTGACCGTCTGCCCCGGCGCCACGCAACACGCACGCAGGCCCACGTGTCCGAGCTCATGGGCGAAGCACCGCGTCATCATGACGAGGGCGGCCTTCGAGGTGTTGTAGTTGGTCGCCGGCGACTCCACGCGAAACGCATTGGCGGAGGCGATGTTGATGATGACCCCGCCGCCCTGCTCCACCATGTGGCGCGCCGCCGCCTGGCTGGCGTAAAACGGCCCGTCCAGGTTGATCGCCATGGTGTCGCGCCATGTCCTCTCCTCCATCTCGAGGACGGGACCGTACGGCATGATCGCCGCGTTGTTGACCAGCACGTGTACGCGCCCCAGGGCGGCCACCGCGGCGGACACCATGTCACGAGCCTGCTCCGGAACGCCCATGTCGGCGACGGCAGTGTGGACGCGCTGTGGCGCACTGGATGCGGCGCGCATCTTCTCGAGCAGCGCACCGCGGCGCGCCACCGCGAACACGCCGGCGCCTTCGTCGACGAAGGCGTGAGCGATGGCCCAGCCGATGCCGCTCGAAGCCCCGGTGACGATCACGTTCTTGCCTGCGAAGCGTCCCACGGCTCCTCCCTGGTCGGGTTCGTCCTCGGCGTGGCGCGCTAGCCGACTCTAGGGTAGAACAGCGGCGCGCCGCGAGCACCGACGTCCCCCACGAGAAGGTGCCACTCGCCGACGTTCGCTATCGCCAGGCGATCGAGCTCGGAGCCGACGAACGCGGCGTTCGTCGGCGTGTTGAGCTTGAGCCCTCGGGGATCGTCGGCGACGACGACGAGATCGCCGTCCGGGGCGAGACGGTAGACGCGGTCCGGGCGATAACACGCGATGTAGAGCGCGCCCTCGTCGTCGAAGGCGATGCCGTCGGGCACGTGGGCGTCCGGGAGCTCGACGACCAGCGCCGGCTCGCCGGCCGCGCCGTCCGCACCGACCGGCACGCGCCATACGCCCGGCAGGCTGGACTCGACGACGTAGAGCCAGCGCCCATCGGCGCTGAAGCAGCAGCCGTTCGGGTAACGCCGGAGGGCGGCCGTCCAGACGACCGTCTCCCCGCCGGGCGCGATGCGGTAGATCGCGCCGTTCTGCTCCTCCCAATCGGAGGAGTCCGTGACGTACAGGTTGCCGGCGGCGTCGAAGGCGCAGTAGTTCGGCTCGATCATGTCGCGCTCCACGCTCCCCGCAGAGTAGACCTCCACGTCGCCGGACCGCGGGTCCACGCGCAGCACCTCGGCACGTCCTTCATCGCAGGCGTAGACCGTGCCGGCTGCATCGACCGCGAGGCCGAGGATGCCGCCGCCGGTGTCGGCCACCTGGGCGACCTCGCCGTCGAGCGTGACGGCGTAGATCTGCCCCGCCTCGCCGCCGGCGTAGATGCGACCGGTCGCCGGGTCCCAGGCGAGGTCCTCGGGGTGATCCAGGTCCTCGGTCAGGATCTCGAACTCGCCGAGCATGTCGGTCATCGCCGCCCCTTCGTTTCGCTCGCCCGCTTCCTACTCCTCACCCCTGAGCTTCTTCATCGCCGCCTTGACGGCGTCGCTGTCGACCGCCAGCTCGACGAAGCCGATGCGCTCGTCGTAGATCGCCGGGTCGACCTGCTCGCGCAGGTCGTCCTCGAAGATGTGCACCACGGGGAGTCCCAACTGGACCCCTGCCAATGGACCGACGTAACTCGGGTCGCCTTCGGTGACCGTCTCGGCGACCATCTCGAGTCCCTCGAGATCGGCCGCCCCGAGCACCACCACCAGGTCGTCAGTGCCGTACCGCTCCACCGTCGACTTGATGCGACCCTGGTTCTCTGGGTCCATCGCTCCCGCCGCCGTTCAGACGAAGCACTCCGTCTCGATCATGACGACGTCGGCGCCCGCCGTGCGGACACAGTCGGCGATCGCCTCTCCCGAGACGCTGTCGCGCTCGCCCAGGGCGATCACCTTCTTGCCCTTGAGATCCATCACTCACCTCCCTCCACCAGCCTGCCGACAGCGGCCTCCACCTCGGCCGCCGAAGGGTTCCCGCTCAGACGCTCGACTTCGACGCCGTCGCGGTAGAGCACGAACGTGGGCATGGCGATCGACCTTCAGGTCGCGAGCGATCTGACGGTTCTCGGCGGCGTTCACCTTGACCAGCGTGAACCTGCCCTCGCACTTCTTCTCGAGCTTCTCGACCGCCGGCATGAGCGCCAGGCACGGCACGCAGCGCGGCCCCCAGAAGTCGACCATCACGTTGCCCGACGCGACGAGCGCGGGGAACGAATCCACGGTTGCGTCGACTGCCATTCACACCTCCACGATCACGGAGACCGCATCCCACATCTGGGTCATGCGGCCGAGGAACAGACTGCCCTTCGCCATCAGCATCGTCGACGTCAGCTCGCCACGCGCGAAGCGATCCAGGGCATGCGGGATCCAGGGCACCGCTGAGGCGATATGGCCCTGGGTCGGCGAGAAGCCGGGCAGGCCGCGACGACGACAGAAGTCGTTCATCTCGTCGCGGCCCAGCTCGCCGCGCGTCACGGCGAGGGCCGCCAGCAGCTTGTAGTTGCGCTCCGGCACGTCGTAGCCGCCGGCCGGCTCGGTGATCTCCGGGTTGTGGAGCTCCGTCGAGTACACGTCGATGTCGGCCACCTTGCGCCCGAGCTTGTCGAGCGGCACGCCGACGACCTCCTTGAGCAGCGACTGCTGCGAGGAGTCGCTGCCGATACGGTGCTGACCCACGGCGTCGAGCCGCAACCGGGGGCGTCGCCGCCGGCCGGCCCCACGCAGGACGGCCATGCCGGCGAGCACGTCCTCGAGCACGGGCACGCCCCGGTCGAGAGTGCCCTTGAACTTCATGCCGAGCTTGGCCAGCGACCCGCCGGCGACCACCACGACGCGCTCGAAGGTGCCGGACTCGACGAGCGCGCCGGCCATGATGAGAGCGTGCACCGGGCTGGTGCAGAAGGCCTTCACGTCGCTGCCGTTGGCGTTCACGAGGCCGCAGCACTCGGCGATCGCCTTGGCGAGCGCGCCGCCGCCGCGGTTGTAGCGGTCTCCCACCGCCTCTTCGCCGGCGCCGATCGCGTACCGGATCGACTCGGGGTCGACACCCGAGTGGGCCAGCATGGCGCGCAGCGCGTGCACCCCGCCCGCCTTGCAGGAGAGGTTCTCGAGCAGGGCGTGGGCGCTGAGCGCCGCGTCCTCGTCGTGGGCGCGCACGAACGCGCCCACGACCTCGCCACCGTCGAAGAGCGTCAGATCGCCTCTGTCGGGGCGTGCCTCCTCGCCCAGGCGCACGAGGTCGAAGAGGTCGACCTCGTCCATCAACTCGTAGAAGGAGCGCTGGTCGGCGATGTCGCCGTACGGTCCGGCCGCCGGGGCGGAACCGTCGATCCCCTCCCACCAGGGCCGCTCGCGGCTCCACAGCTCCTCGGGCCTGAGGTTGCCGATGAACGCCTGGTTCGGGGCGTAGCCGCAGGCCTGCTCGAACGTTCGCAGCTTGTCCTGCACGGTCGCGAACTTCTCGGCCTCGCGCGCCGGCTTGGAGCCGAAGCGCACCAGGTCCGGCACGTGGTCCAACACGAACGACGCGGCTAGGATCCCGGCACGCCGCGTCACGGTCCCACTCGCAGGTCCTCGCTCGCGCGGCCTCCGTCACTCACTCTCGTTCCTCCCATACGGTCCGCGGCTGTACGTCCGTCTCGAGCATGGAGACGGCGCGCTCCACGATGCGGCGCCGCAGCACGCGCTCGTCGGCGGCGCCGAGACCGGGCTCGCCCACCGGGTTCGTGACGGCGACCCCGCGCAGCGTTCGGTTCGTCCCGACCATGGTCGCGATCGTCGGGAGCGCCGTGATGAACACCGTCGGTATCCCCGCACGCTCGATCTCCTTGCTCAGCGTTGCCCCGCAACGCGTGCCCGTCCCTCAGGTGCCCGTGAGGATCACCGCCTGGATGCCCGCGTCGCGCAGGCGCAGCGCGATCTCCTGTCCGAACTTCGCCGCCGTGGCCACCGGGGTCGAGTTGCCGGTCGTGGTGTAGAGCGTCTCGTGCAGCGCACCGATCCGTCCCTCGCCCAGCAGGCTGCGGACGGCGTCGAGCGGCACGAGACGGTCGGGGTCGGCGTTGGCGATGCTCGTGTCGTAGCCGCCGTGCACCGTCTCCCAGCTCTCCGGCTCGAGGCCGGCCAGGCCGTCGAGAGGGTAGGCGAACCACGCGTGCGCGCGGTTCGATTCGAGGCGGTCCGGGTTGCCCTTCGGCACCAGACCGGACTCGGTGACCAAGGCCACGGTCGCCGCGGCGACGTCCGCGAGCGGCGGCGGCGGCGGGACGTCGTCGAACGCCGCCGTCACCTCGGTACGGACGTCCCCGGAGAGCTTGGCGAGCAGCAGTTCGACCGCGCGCTGTGCGCCGGTGAGCTCGGCGCGCTCGTTGCGCCGCAGGCCGCGGGGGAGATAGCCCTCCTCGTCGGGCGGCCCCAGAGTCTCTCCGGCCGCCAGCCGGCGCGCCAGGACCGCCATCCGCGGCAGCGCGTCGCGCATGCCCTTCACCGTGATGTCGGTCGGCACGATGTAGGCGGCGCCCTCGGCGGCGAGCACTCCGGGGCTCTCCGGATGCATGCCGCAGACCGCGGGTACGCCGCCGCGCGCCGCCTCGCGCGCGAGCGCGCCGCAGGCGTAGCCGTAACGGCCCGAACCGAACGACGGCCCGCAGACGAGCACGTCGGGCTGCTCCTCGCCGAGCCAGCGCAGGAGCTGCGCGAGCGCGTCTTCTTCGTGCTCCCCGAAATAGTCATCGCCGCACACGAGGGTGACGGCGACGTCGAGACCGAGACCCTTCCCGGGCCCAACGGCGCCCTCCCGGCGCACCGGCTCCGTGTCCGCAGCCTCCTCGCCGCCGAGACCGGCGAAGAACTGGTTCACGTAGTGCACGACCTTCACCACGACACCGCCCGCAGGTGCATGTCCCCCATCTGGCAGAGCGCCCCCAGGTAGGTGACCGTCGGCACCGGGCCGGCTTCGTCGGCCGGGCGGCCAGCCCAGGTGCGGCGCCCGCCGACCACACGCTGCGGGCGCCACTCCGGCACCAGTTCCTCCTCGTTGCCGACGCTTACGATGCAGTCCGCCTCGGGCACGTGGTCGGTGAGACCGCCGTTCGTCTCGGCGAAGAGCACGACGGTACGGATGCCGAGGCGTTCGCAGGCACGGCAGGTGAGCACGGTGTCAGTGTGCGAGTTGCCCGTCTGGAAGGTCGTCAGAACGGCCGCCTCGGCTCCGACCTGACGGGCGAGCTTGGCGGCCATCAGCGCCGAGCGCTCCTTGTCGAAGGCGGAGGGAAGGTAGCCGAGCGTGAGGATCACGCCGCAGAAGCACAGGTCGACTCCGTGTCGGCGCAGCAGTTCGCGCAGCAGGCTGCTGCGCTGGAAGAAGTAGGTGGGATCGCGCACTCCGGCCCAGTCGTACTGCCCCGCGGTGAGCGCGCCGTCGAGCACCTCGCGCGCGTCGAGGAGCGTCGGCACCAGGCCGTTGAGAGGCCGACCGTAGAGGTACGTGTCGACGAGCGGGCCCTCTGAGGCCACCTGCAGGATGACGCACACTCGCGGCAGGTCGCCGGAGACGGGCGGTAGGTCGAGAAGATCGACGCGGTCGGGCGGCGCGTCCAGCGTGCTCGCCGCCAGGTCGCGAGCGACGCGCAGGGTCACCCGTCGGAGCGCGGCGTCCGCTTCGGCCGGCGGCGCCGCGGGGTCGCACTCATAACTCAACACGACGTTCTGGGTGGCCGACCAGCGGGTGAGCTCGGCAGCGGGACCTGCCATGTCGACGAACGAGTCGCCATCGGGATAGACGTCGAGACTCGTCACATCGTAGGTGCCGTGGAAGTCGGCAGTCGCCAGAACGGCGACCCCCTCGAGGCGGTGGGTCCCCCCGGCGCCCGCCACCGTCAGTGCGCCGAGCGCACCGGGGAAGGTCGTCGCGGGCTCGTCCGTCTTGACCGTCGGCTCGACGGCGTCGAGGACGTTGAGCACACGCACGGACTCGCCCGGCCGCACGAGCGTGACGCTCATCCCGAGCAGGCCTGGCTCACCGGCCGCCGCCTCCTCGAGGCCGGCCGTATCTACGGTCAGGACGCCGTCGCGCCACGAGGTCTCGGCGCCCGCCACCACGTCGTTCACCGCGAACGCGGCGAGCTCCAACGGCGGTGCGGACGTGGTGGGCATACGGTCGCCTCCAGATGCAGAGCGTCGACTGTCGACAGTCTACGGGCGGCCTGCCGCCGCGGTCAAGCTGACGCCAGACGCGCCATCGTCGCCGTCATGATCGCCGCAGCCTCCTCGATGTCGGCGTCGTCGACGTCGAGGTGCGTGACGAACCGCAGGCCGTAGGGATTGGGGTCCACCAGCAGGCCCGCCGGCGCCGCGGCCTCAGCGACTTGATCGGCGGTCAGACCCGCCGGCCGTGGGTCGGCGAGCACCATGTTCGTGTGGACGCGCGCGACGTCGACGGCGAGCCCCGGCACGGCGGCCAGTCGCTCGGCAAGACAACGCGCACGGCGATGGTCGTCCGCGAGACGCGCGATGTTGTGCTCGAGAGCATGGAGACCGCCGGCCGCCACGATGCCTACCTGGCGCATCGCGCCGCCGAACT
Source organism: uncultured Thermoleophilia bacterium (assembly GCA_963814545.1). Lineage (GTDB taxonomy): Bacteria > Actinomycetota > Thermoleophilia > UBA2241 > UBA2241 > UBA2241. The sequence goes on from CAWFDC010000011.1 coordinate 238,420, forward strand.
GCAGCCGATAACGCACTGCGCGCCTCACGAGACGCTCGCTCCCGAGCAGGAGCGAGCCGACTGGAGCCCCTAGCCCTTTCGAGAGGCAGGCGTTCAACGAGTCGAACGGCGCCGCCAGCTCGCGCAGGGACGACCCGGTCGCGACGTGGGCGTTGAAGATGCGCGCGCCGTCGAGATGGAGCGCCAGCCCGTGGCGGTCGCAGAACGCCCGCATCTCCAGGACCTTCTCCTGCGGGTACACGACACCACCGGCGGCATTGTGGGTGTTCTCGAGGCTGACGACGCGCGTCACCGAGTCGTCGGCCTCCTCGTCGGTGCGCACGTAGAGCTCGAGTTCGCCGGAGTCGAGTGTGCCGTCCGGCGAGTCGAATTGCCGCAGCTGCAGCCCCGACAGCGCCGCCGCGGCTCCCATCTCCCACTGCACGATGTGCGACCGGGCGTGGATGAACACCTCGTCGCCGGCATCGGCCTGCACGCGCAGCGCGACCTGGTTGCTCATCGTCCCGGTCGGGAAGAAGAGCGCGGCCTCCTTGCCGAACAGCTCCGCGGCGCGCTCCTGGAGGGCGTTGACGCTCGGGTCCTCACCAGACTCATCGTCGCCCACCGGAGCTGCCGCCATCACCCGGCGCATCTCCTCGTCGGGACACGTCTTCGTGTCGCTGCGCAAGTCGATGGTCTTCATGTCAGTGCCTGCAGCGTTTGACCTCCTGCCAGCGGATCGGGCGCGCCGCCCCACCATCCACGCAATACTACTGTTGACTGTCGACACTCGCAAGCATCTGCGCCTTGCGCCGGCGACCCGCGTGCGGAGCCGAGCCCGCGCCAAGTCGAGCTCCCGGTCGTCTCGAGAGAGACGACCGGCCCCCCCGCTGCCCCGAGCCGCTCCCGGCGGCCCCCGTCACTGACATCAGCCACGACCCTTCTTCACCGCGTACCAAGCCTGGATCCAGTCGATGTGCTCGAGTTCGGCCGCGCGGGCGACCGGGCGGCTCAGGTGCTCGAGATCGGCAAGCCCGAGGCGAGCGCGGTCGGCTGGTCCCATCAGCGCCGCGGCCTCGCGATTGGCGGCCATATCCCCGGAGGCGGTCGCAAGAAGGGCCTGCGTGGTCGGCCGCAGGCAGTACTCGATCAGCGCGTATGCGGCGTCGAGGTCGCGCGCCTGCGCCGTGATGGCGAGACCGCAGGCGGCGAGCGGCTGCCCTTCCTCGGCGAGCGCGAAGTCGACTGCCAAACCGCGGCGCTCGAGTTCGGACGCGGTGCGGCGGTCGCCCACGGCGATCGCCACGTGGCCGGTCCGAAAGGCGCTCGCCAGGTTGTCGAGGTCGTGCCAGAAGGAGCTGAAGTGGTCCTCGTAGTGCCTGAGGTGGGCCTTGGCGGCGACCACCTGCTCGGCCGTCAGTGCCTCCGGATCGGGCAGACCGAGATCGAGGGCGGCGATCTGGAAGGCCAGGGCTGCGTCGTCGGCGAAGCCCAGACGGCCTTTGTAACGGGCCGCGAAGAGATCACCGAATGAGTCAGGCGGCTGCGCCGTCTCGGCCGGGTCGTAGACGATGCCCGTGACCGAGGCCGTCAACGGCACCATGTAGACCTTGCCGTCGACGATCACGCCGGGCAGATCCTTGAGGACGGGGTAGAGACGGTCCCACTGGGTGATCCGGCTTGTGTCGAGAGGCCGCAGCAGGCCTTGCCGTGCGAGACGCTCGGCGGTCTCGTTGCTGCACACCTCCACGACGTCGGCGTGCCGCCCTGCGCTCAGGTCGACGAGAAGGTCTTCACCGAACGCGTACGGCTCCACGCTGACCGCGACAGGGAACGGGACCCGGCCGGGCTCCGTGAGGCCCGCGGCCGAGATCAGCCCCGGCCGCGCGAACAGGACCAGGTCAGAGCCCTCCGAGGATGACGCACCGGCCTGCGGCGCTCCTTCGGGGAACGCCGTTCCCCCACACGCGGCGAGGACACCCAGCGCAACGGCAAGGATCGACTGCGTGAGGGCGATGGAGCGAAGATGCCTGCGCGAGACCTGCATGACGCGGCCGCCGCACGGACTACGGGCGATCGGGCAAGGCGTCGATGTAGGTGGCGACGAGGTCGCGAGCCTTGTCGACGTGCGCCTCGAAGCGACAGGCGGCGAGCGAAGTATCGCCGCTCTCGACGGCCTCCATGAGCGGCTCGTGCTCGACGGCGACGTCGTCCATCGATTGGTACAGGTACTCATCGAGCTTCATGAGGTTCTTGAGGACCGGCACATGACGGACGTAGACCTCGTGGAGGCGGCGGTTGCCGGTCAGCCGGCACAGCCCCTCGTGGAAGGCGAGATCGGCTCGCGACACCGCCGCCACGTCAGCGCTGTCGGCGGCTGCGAGCAAACGATCGAGCAGCTTGCGCAGCGAGCGCGCATCGGAGGCCCGTCCGCGCGCGGTCACCTGTCGCGCGGCGCGAGCCTCGAGGGCGGCGCGCAGGTCGTAGATCTCACGCACGTCGACGCCGGTGAGCCGCACCACGAACGTGCCTCGATGCGGCTCGTCACGCACCAGGCCCTCGGCGCGCAGCATCTTGAAGGCCTCGCGAACGGGGCCCCGGCTCACCCCGAGGTGCTGAGCGATCCCGGCCTCGACGAGCCGCTCGCCCTGGTGGAAGCCCCCGGTCAGGATCTCCTCGCGGATGCGGTCGGCGACGTCTTCGGCGAGGAGTTTTCTGGTTTGGAGAGGTCGCATTTCGCCGACATCCTACCTTTCGAACCGTTCGCACCTCAACTGGCCGAGCGGGCGCGTCGAGAGACGCCGATCTGAATTGTCAGCATGCACGGTCATTGATAGACTGTCAACAGTCGACGTGGAACTCGCCGACCCCGCATTCGGGCACTCACGGTGTGCGCGATACCTGGCTCGACGCAAGGAGGCAGCCATGAGCGACGGGAGTACCGGCGTGAGCCGAGGGTTCCGCTTCCCGAATGTCGTCACTCGCCTCCCGGGACCGACGTCCACTCGCCTCCTCGCGACCGCAGACGCCCTGTTGTGCGGACCCTTGCGGGAGCACGTCGACGTGCCGTTCGTCGAGTCCCGCAAGGACGACTGGCTGATCGAGGACGTCGACGGCAATACGTTCGCGGACCACGTCTCCGCGTGGGGCTCGACACCGCTCGGGGGACACCCCTCGGCCGGTCGGGCGGCTGCCGAAGCGCAGGAGCGCTACGGCATGGAGATCACCGACTACGTGATGAACGAGCCCGCGATCGCTCTGGCGCAGCGCCTCGTGGAGATAGCGCCCCCGGGCATCTCGCGCGCGGGGCCGAGCATCAGCGGCACGGAGGCGGTCGAGGCGGGCGTCAAGCTCGCTCGTGAGGCCACCGGGCGCCCCATGATCCTCGGCTTCCTCGGTCAGTACCACGGCGAGTCCACCTACCTGACCGCGGCCGCAAGCACCGACCTCTCGGAAGTGACGAGCAACAACGCGCAGTACGTCTCCGGTGTCGTCTTCGCTCCCTACCCGAACGCCTTCCGGGCGCCGTTCCACAAGGGCCCGGGCCCGTACGACGACACCCTGTACGTCGATTTCATCGAGGAGTACCTCCTCGTGCACCAGGTCGATCCCGAGCAGGTGGCCGGCGTCCTCATCGAGCCCGTGGCCGGCGAGGGCGGCATCCTGATACCGTCGAAGGCGTTCTGGTCGCGCCTCGAGGGTCTCTGCCGGCGCTACGGCTGGATGCTCATCCTCGACGAGGTACAGACGTGCCTCGGGCGTTGCGGCGCCATGTTCGCCGCCGAGCTCTGGGACCTCGCCCCCGACATCCTCCTCATGGGGAAGGGCATCGCCGCGGGATGTCAGCCGATCGCCGCGGTGCTCGCCACCGAGGAGGTGATGGCCGAGTCGGACGTGCACCCCGGGGGCACCTTCGCCTGGACTCCGGCGGCGTGCGCCGGGGCGCTCGCCGGCATCGACGCGATCTACAGCGAGCGCGCCCTCGAGAACGCGCGCGCCCTCGACCAGATGGCTCACGAGGAGCTGGACCCGCTGGTCGACCGCTTCGAGCAGGTCGGGGACGTCCGCGTGATCGGAGCTTGGGTCGGGATCGAGTTCGTCACCGACAAGTCGTCCATCGCGCCGGCGCCGGCGTTCCACGCCGCGGTCCACCAGGCGCTGGTGCGCCGGGGAGTGCTCGGCATCACACAGTGGGGGAAGTGGGTCTACCGCCTGCAGCCCGCCATCAACATGCCGCCCGAGTTGTTCCGGTGGTCCTGCCGGCAGGTCGCCGAGGCCATCGCCGAGGTGGCCGCCTGCCCGCCCGCCGAGCCCGGGCTGCTCGGTCGCTTCGACGACGGCCTCCGCCGACGCACCGGGTGAGCTCCCGGCCGCGCGTTCGTCACACGCTGGCGGGCGCCACCGCGATCATTGCGGCGGGCGTCGTCCTCGGACTGGTCGCCAACGGCGTCGCGGGCAGCGGCCTCCCTCTCGTGCGGGAGAGCGGACGCCCGGGGGAGACGGTGACCGTCGACGCGGCCCGCGGTGCCCAGCGGGCAGGAGCCGCCCTCATCGACGCTCGCCCTCGCGAAGATTACTTGAACGGACACATCGACGGCGCGATCAGCGTGCCCTTCGCCGCGCGCCAGAGCGAGCGCGATCGGCTTCGCAGTGAGCTGCCGCGGACCCGCCCGCTCATCGTGTACTGCGAAGGCGGCGACTGCCGGGCGGCCGGCGACCTGAGCGTGTGGTTGCTTGCCGGAGGTTGGCGCGACGTCCGCGTGCTGGAAGGAGGCTACCCGGTCTGGGAGGCGGCAGGGTTCCCGGTGCGCACCGGAGGGTCGCCGTGACCGTGGCCGGCCAGAGCGGTCGCGGCACGCCCGTCGCCATCCGCGTGCTCCTCGACCGAAGACTGACGCTTGCGCTCCGCCTCGTCGTCGGGACGCTGTTCGTCTACGCCAGCTACGAGAGGGTGCTGGACCCCCAGCCCCTCGCCGACGCCATCGACGACTACCGGGTCCTTCCTCTCGCTCTCGTGAACCTTGCCGCCCTCACACTGCCGTGGCTCGAGATGCTCACCGGTCTCTGCCTCCTCGGCGGGCTCGGAGTCCCGGGCGCCGGCGCCGTGACGAGCGGACTCGCGGCCATGTACTCGATCGCCATCGCCAGCGTCCTTGCGCGCGGGCTCGACATCGGCTGCGGGTGCTTCGGGGGCGATGCGCCGCTGGCATGGGACGACCTCTGGCTCCGCCTGGGCCTCCTGGCGGCGGGTTGCCAGATCGCGCTCACGGCGCCGATCGTCGACTGGCCGCTGACGGCGATCACACGCCGGGCCAGTCGTCGCCGAGGCGCCAGAGGTCCCAGGCCAGCCGGCGGATGACCAGCGCGCACCGGACGACCTCAGCCAGCGCGAGACGCTCGTCCGGACGGTGCGCGGTCGCCAGCCGCGGCCCGGGACCGAACACGACCGCCTCGGCGCCGGCCAGCTCCACCATGTTGTGAGCGTCGGTCCAGGCCGGGAACCCGAAGAGCTTCGGCTCCCGGCCGAGTGTCTCGCCGACGGCCCGCCGAACCGCGTGGACGAACGGTGCGTTCGCGGGCGTCTCCCACGCGTCGACGACTTCGATCGCCTGCACCTCGGCTTCGTGGCAGGCGGCCAGTTCCGAGAGCTCGCGCAGCACCACGCCCACAGGCAGACCGGGGGCGACGCGCACGTCGAGGTGCACGTCGGCCTGGTCAGGGACGACGTGCAGATCACTCCCGCCGTGCAGCTCCTGGACGAGAACCGCCGTCGAGACGAGCGGGTGCGCGTGACGCGCGAGTGCCAGGTCGTCCAAGGCAAGGACGAGCCGCGCCGCCTTGACCACGGCGTTGTCGCCCTGCTCCGGGAGCGACCCGTGGGCGGAACGCCCGCGCACGCGGATCATGACCTCGACCACGCCGGCCTCCGCGACGGCGAGATCGAGGCCGGTCGATTCCATGACCAGGCAGGATCGAGGGCGCAGCGAGCGCGCGAGCGCCATGGAGCCCGTCCCGCCCTCCTCCTCGTCGACGGTGAGCCCGAGGCTGAGCGGCAGATCGTCGACGGGCACACCGGCCGCTCGGGCGAGGAGCAGTCCTAGCAGCGCCGCGGTGACGCTTCCCTTGTCGTCCGCCGCGCCGAGGCCCCACACCTCCCCCCCGACGACGCGAGCCCTGCCGTCCCACCGCCAGGTCGGTCTGATCGTGTCCACGTGGGCGACGATCGCGAGACGAGGCCCGACTGGGCACCCGATGACCAAGTCGTCGCAGCCGCTTTCCACTGAAAGACGACGTGTCACCAGTCCGAGCTGGAGGGCGCGGGCCTCCAGGTAGTCGACGACGGCCTTCTCGTCACCCGACGGGGACGGGATCTCGATGAGACGCACGAGCTCCTCGAGCGCCCACGCCTCCGCCCGGGCCAGCTCATCGGCCTCGGGCGGCGGCAGGGACATCCCTGCCGCCTTCAGGCTCGGGTGTCCTTCCTCCTCGCACGCCTGCGTCACTCGGCCGCCGGCAACTCGATGTGATACCCCTTGACGATCGTCTCGTGCACCGTCCACACGCTGCGATAACCGGCGGCGAAGACGCAGACATCGCCGGCCTCGACGTCGAACGGCGCGCTGCCGTCGTCGGGCGCGACCGTCATGCGCCCGGCGAGCACCACGAAAGTCTCGTCGCCGTCCATCACGTCGTGGAACACGCCCGGAGTCACGCTCCAGATACCGCTGAACACGCGCTCGTCGGCAGAGACGTAGAGGTCGTGACTCATCATCCGCGGCGATCCTTCGATGACCGCCCCGGGCGCGAAGTCCTCGGGTTCCAGCGGTACGCTGGCGGCGCTGCCGATCGCGGGCAGGGCACTCATCATTCGCCACCCGAGGGCTTGCGCACGAGCTTCCTCTTCTTCGCGTCGCGAAGCACCTCGTTGGCGCAGTTCGTCCCATTGGCGCCGGAGATGCCGCCGCCGGGGTGGGTGCCGGCGCCGCACAGATAGAGGTTGCGGACGGGCATCCGGTAGCTGGCCCAGCCGCGTACCGGGCGCATGATGAACATCTGGTGATCGCCCATGTCGCCATGCAACGCATGGCCGCCTGTGGCGTTGAAGAGGCGCTCCATGTCGAGCGGCGAGAGCACCTGCCGGTGTTCGATCATGCCGTCGAGCCCGGGGAAGTACTCGCAGAGCTGCTTGACGCAGCGGTCGGCGACCTCGTCGATGATGTCGTCCCACTTCGAGCCGTCACGCAACGTGTAGGGCTGCGAGTTCATGTCGATCGTCATGATGTGCTTGCCCTCGGGCGCCATGGACGGGTCGAACACGGTGGGGAAGCAGCACTCGACGTGAGGATGCTCCCTGGCCGGGATCCCGGCGCGCGCCTCGGCCTGGTTCAGGTCCATCAGCTGGATCGACGAGGTCACCTCGATGATGCTGCGGTGGTAGCTCTGCACACCGTCTCCGTCGTTGAGGGCGGGGAAGGCCAGCTTGGGCAGAGCTCCCAATGCGAGGTTCACCTTGATGCTCGTGCCGTCGGTGATGAACGTCTTCAGGGAGCTGCAGAAGCCTGGCTCGAGGTTCGCCTCGCCGACGAGCCCGAGCATCGTCGTCTTGGGGTCGGCGTTCGAGACCACCAGGCCGGCCTCTATCACTTCACCGTCTGCCAGCAGAACGCCGGTCGCCGCCCCGCCGGTGACGATGACTTGTTCCACGGGGGCGCTCGTGCGGACCTCGCCGCCGGCCTCGCGGACGGCGTCTGCCATCAGCCGGCCCAGCGTGCCGATGCCGCCGCGCACGAAGCCCCACTTGCGGACGCCGCCACCCACCTCGGAGGACGCGTACTCGTGCAGGAGCGTGTATGCGGTGCCCGGCGTCGACGGCCCCGAGACCGAGTCGTTGATCGAGAACCACCCGAGACCCGCTTTGACCTCTTCGGACTCGAAGTACTCGTCGAGGTAGGTCGCGCTGGACACCATCATGAGGTGGTAGGCGTCCAGCAACAGCTTCCGGTTCTTCAGCGCCGTACCACCCAGCCGGCCCATGCGGCCCCAGTCGGCGAGGCTCTTCATGCGGAGGTCGGGCGGCGTGAGTCCGAACAACGGCCCGAACCAGCGCGCGATCCGGGTCAGACCCTCCTCGAACCTGGGGTAGGCGGCGGCGTCCTTCTTCGAGAAGCGGCCTACCTCCCTTGCGGCCTCGGAGGCGTGCTCTTCCATCCAGAAGTGGGCTCCGCTCGAATAGACGTTGAGATTGGGGCCGCAGGCGTCGACATACAGGCCGCGCTCGGCGAGCCGCATGTCGCGCCAGATGTGCTCGCCCAGCATGGCCAGCACGTAGGCCCCCGTTGATGCGCGAAAACCGGGGGCGAACTCCTCGGTGACGGCCATGCCGCCGACCATCTCGCGACGCTCAAGGACCAGCGTGCGGAGCCCCCCGCGGGCGAGGTAGAACGCCGCCACCAGACCGTTGTGGCCGCCGCCGATCACCACCGCGTCGTATCGCCGATCGGTCGGGGTCACGCTGCTCATAGGTTCCTCCTGGAATCCGGGGAGGTCTTGCCGCCGTTCGACGGGTCGACCCTGTCGTCGAAGTACACGGCCGGCGCTGGTGGGCGCAGGCAGTGGGGCATCTGCATGGCCTGGTTGTAGCCTCCGACGTTGATGCAGGCGACGATCTCACCCTCCTCGACCTCCGGGAATGGGTAGTCCTCGGCCCAGAGGTCGTCGCCCTCGTTGATGTGGCCGGTGATCGTGGTCGCCACGGTGCGTGGGGCATCCGCGCGCCCGCAGACGACGTACTCGAACGGGGCGTCGTAGATGAAGCGGTCGTTCATGACGTTCCAGCCCATGTCGAGGCCGACGAAGCGCGAGCCCATGCGATCCTCGACCGTCACGACCTCGCCGAGCAGGACGGCCGCCTCCTTCACGAGGTAGTCGCCGGGTTCGACGATCACGGTCACGCCCAGGGCGGCGAGGTGCTTCGCCAGCATCGCCGCCCAGGCGTCCACGTCGAGAGAGACGTCGCCCGGCTGCCATGGGCACGCCGAGACCACCGCCGACATTCAGGTTCTGTATCGGGCAACCCTCGGCGCGTGCGGCGCGGACCATGGCGGCGGCACGCTCCACGGCGACTTCGAACGCTGGCAGAGCCTCCGTCAGGTACCCGTCGCCGACATGGAAGTGGACCGTATCGACGATGAGTCCGTGGCGCCGGGCCAGCGCCACTGCCTCACCCAGCTGCTCCGGGTAGATGCCGAACTTCGTCGGGCGGCGACTGCTGTAGAGCGACTCGTTATCGCCGCGCCAAGCCGCGCCGGCGCGAGGGTTGACCCGCAGCCCGATGGTGCGACCCGGCGCACGCCTGCCGACACGCGAGATCTGGGTGAGGAGGTCGAGGTTCAGGTGCACGGCGTGCGCGAGGATGACGTCGAGATCGCGATCGCTCAGATTGGTGCCCGTGTAGCTGATCTCGCCCGCGTGCCAGCCGTGCTCGAGGCCGTGCAGCAGTTCTCCCGGCGAGCAGACGTCGAGGCCTACGCTCGCGGCCGTGCCGGGCGCGCCGAGGGCGCGCACGAAGGCGAGCACTTCTGATTCGCGTTGTGCCTTCAGGGCGAGAAGCACCCGGCGCCGCAGGCCGGCCCGTTCGAGAGCGACCTGCAGCGAAGCGACCTGATCGCCGACGCGCTGCAGGTCGAACACGTAGACCGGCGTCCCCTGGGTGCGCGCGATCGACTCGGCGTCGCGGCCGGCGACCTGAAGCCGCCCGTCGCTCACTTCGAGACCGGGTCGCACCCAGAAGTCGCGCTCGCCTCCCGTGACGGCCATGCGTGGTAGCTCCTTCCCTGTGAACGCTCTTCACGCTAGAGCACAAGACTGTCGACTGTCAACAACTGGCCCAGACGCGCCTCCCGCGTTGGAGCGATGCGCATCGCGCGCACGACAGGACGGCCGTCATTGACGACGCAGCCGCTCGTTTTGTAGACTGTTGACCGTCAACGGCACTGAGAAGCAGGGGAAGAATGCCGCCGAACGATAGTGCGCAAGCCCTCGACGTACTCCTCGACCGAGCGGCTGCCCTCGCCCTGGATTCCGGCTGCGAGGTGAAGCGAGAGCTGCTGGAGAGTCCGCCTCCGCTCGATACGCCGTCCGCCGTCAGGAGAGAGCTCGGAGCCCCGACCGGGTCGTCTCGCCTCGCGAGCCTGGCGCGTGGCCGCAGGCGGGCGGCCATCGTCACGAGCGACTCGACGCGGGCGGTGCCGAACCGCGAGCTGCTTGCTGGCGGTCCTGGACGAGCTCGCGCGCGCGCGGTCTCGCGGCCGAGGCCGTCACGCATCGTCGTCGGCGGCGGAGCGCACCGGCCGCTCGACCGGCGGGAGTTGCGCGACCTGGTCGGCGTGGAGCTCGAACGCACGGTCAAGGTGGTGGCCCACGACGCGCACCGCAGCGACTGCGTCTCCGGTCGGGCGGACACCGCTCGGCAACGACGTGCGCATCAACCGGCGCCGTCGCCGACGCCGACCTGGTCATCGCCCTCGGTGTCGTCGAGGTCCACGAGTTCGCGGGGTTCACGGCAGGACGCAAGTCCATCCTGCCCGGAGTGGCCGCCTACGAATCGATCATCCACAACCACAGTCTGACGCTCCTGGAGCACGCCGCGGCCCGCCCCGGCGTCCTCGCGGGCAATCCGATCCACGAGGAGATGGTGGCTGCCGCGAGGGCTGGCTGCGCTGCGAGTTCGTCGTCAACGTCGTGCTCGACGGACGCAATCAGGTGGTCGCCGTGGCCGCCGGTGACCCTGAGGCCGCTCACGGGCGGCTCGTCGAGTTCGTGCGCGCGACGCAGACCCTGTCCACGACGTTCTGAGGCCGACATCCTCGTCACAGGCCCGGATCGTCCGCTCGACATCAACTTCTACCAGTCCGTCAAGTCGCTGGTCGCTCTCGAGCCGCTCGTTCGCGACGACACGACAGTGGTCTTGCTCTCGAGTCTGTCGCGAGGGCATGGGGAGCGACGAACTGCTGACTCCGTTCGCGCACGCCGGAAACCCGCAGGCCGTCATGCGAGCGGCGGCCGACGACTACACGGTGGAGAAGGATCACAGCTATCTCCTGGCGCGGTTCATGACTCGCGGGCCCCACGTCGTCGCCTGGTGCCCGGGCGTCGCTCCAGATGACCTGCGGACGATTGGCCTCGAGGTCAGCCTCCACTCCGGAGGAGGCGATGACGCGCGCCGTCGAGCGGCAGCGGCTCCACCGCACGCGCCCGCGTGCCCTTCTCTTTCCCCGACCTCAGCGCGCGCTCTGCCTCGCTTGCCTCGTCTCGGATCACACGTCAATCCCACCCGAAGGATGTCGTCGATGAAGACTTCGATCACCGCCGTCCACGCCCGCCAGATCCTCGACTGCCGCGGCTACCCGACCGTCCAGGTCGACGTCTGGGCCGGCGCCGCGCCCGGCGAGCCCGGCGCCTTCCACGGCCGCGCCGCAGTACCGTCCGGTCGCTCGACCGGCGCCGCCGAGGCCGTCGAGCTGCGCGACGGCGGCACCGAGTACCGGGGCTTCGGCGTTACCCGCGCCGTCGGCAACGTCAACGAGGTCATCGGTCCGGCCGTGGCCGGCCGGGACGTCCAGGACCAGGCCGGCCTCGACGCCTTCCTCTGCGACCTCGACGGCACGCCTCGCAAGGCCCGCCTCGGCGCCAATGCCCTCGCCGGCGTGTCGCTGGCCGCGGCGCACTGCGCCGCGGCCGTCCGCGGCCTGCCGCTGCACCGCTCGCTGAACGGGCGCTCGCGCGTCCTCCCCGTGCCCCTCATCAACCTCGTCGGCGGCGGTCGCCTCACTTCCAACGACCTCGCCTTCCAGGAGTTCATCATGATGCCGGTCGGGGCGCGCTCCTTCGCCGCGGCCATCCGCATGGCCAGCGAGTGTCACATGGCGCTCGAGGAGATCGTCGTCTCGCGCTACGGCAAGCTCTCCGCCAACACCGGGGACGAGGGCGACTTCGCGACGCCCATCGTCGACGTACGTGAGGCGCTCGCCGTGGTCCACGAGGGCGTCGCGGCTGCGGGCTACGCCGACGACGCCGTCTACGCCCTCGACTGTGCCGCGACCCACCTCTGGGACCCGGCGAGCGAGACCTACGCCGTCGGCGGGGAGCGACTGTCCACCGCCGCGATGATCGACCTCTACCGCGAGCTCGTTCGCGACTTCGGCATCGCCAGCATCGAGGACCCGCTGCACGAGGAGGACTGGGAGGGTTGGGCCGAGCTCACCGCGGCGCTGCCCGACACCCAGTTCGTCGGCGACGACCTCCTCGTCACCGACCCGGCGCGCGTGCGCCGCGGCGTCGAGGCGGGCGCCGGCAACGCGCTGCTCTGGAAGTTCAACCAGATCGGCACCCTGACCGAGGCCTTCGAGGCCGCGCACATCGCCGTGGGGTCCGGATGGGGCGTGTGCGTCAGCGAGCGCTCGGGCGAGACCGAGGACCCGAGCATCGCCGACCTCGTCGTGGCGCTCGACGCCGGGCAGATCAAGACCGGCTCGCCGGTGCGCGGCGAACGCACGGCCAAGTACAACCGCCTGCTCGAGATCGAGGAGTGGCTCGGGGCCGACGCGGTCTACGCCGGACGCGAGTTCCGCCATGCCCCGATCGCGGCGGCCGGCGACTGACGTGGTGCGCTTCGAGGACGCCGCCGGGCTGACCGGGCACGGCCGCGAGGCCCTGCGCCGCGACGCGCTGGCGATCGCGGCGCAGGCTCTCGCCGCAGTCGACCCGGTGGCGGCGGCGCGGCGTCTGCTGCGCGTCGAGGGCGACGTGCTGCACATCGGCGACGACGCCTACGACCTCGGCGGCCGCGACGTCTACGTGCTCGGCGCCGGCAAGGCGACGATCGGGCTCGCCGCGCTGCTCGACGAGCTCCTCGGCGCGCGCCTGCGCGCCGGCGCCGTCGTCGTCAAGCGCGGCCAGGGCCGCCCGCTGCGCCACATCGAGGTCATGGAGGCCACGCACCCGGTGCCCGACGCGGACAGCCTGCGCGCCGGCGAGCGCCTGCTCGAGCTCGCCGGGCAGACGCGGCCCGAGGACCTGGTGATCGCCGTCGTCACCGGCGGCAGTTCGGCCCTCGCCGTCGTCCCGGCCGAGGGCATCACCCTTGAGGAGAAGGCGACGACGAACCGGCTCCTGCTCGCCTCCGGCCTCGACATCGTGCGCATGAACGACGTGCGCAAGCACATCTCCCGCCTGAAGGGGGGACGCCTCGCGGCCGCCTGCGGCTGCGAGATCGTGAACCTCACCGTGTCGGACGTCGTCGGCGACCCGCCCGACTACTTCACCGACCTGACGGCCGCCGACCGCTCGACGTTCGCCGACGCGACCGCGGCGTGCGACGCCGCCGGACTCTGGGAGCGGCTGCCGGCGGCCGTCGCGGCACACCTGCGCCGCGCCGACCCGGCAGCCGAGACGGTCAAGGTCCTGCCCCGCGTGCACGACCACATCGTCGCCACCTCTGGGATCATGTGCAACGCGGCCGCGGCGGCCGCACGGGCCCTCGGCTACGCCGCCGAGGTGCTCACGCTCGAACTCGAGGGCGAGAGCGCCGCGGCCGGGCGGTGGATGGCCGATCGGCTGCGCGTGGCCGGCGCGGGCACCGCGCTGATCGCCGGCGGCGAGACGACGGTGACCATCGCCGATGCTGCCGGCGGGTCGCCGGGCGTGCCGGAGCAGACCGCTTTGGGCGGCCCGAGTCAGGAGACCGCCCTGGCCGGCGCCCTGGCGCTCGAGGGCGGCCCTGCCGCCTGCCTGCTCTGCCTCGACTCGGACGGCAGCGACGGGCCGACCGGGGCCGCCGGCGGATTGGTGGACGACCTGACGGCGGAGGCGGCGAGGGCGGCGGGCAGTCGACCTGCCCGCCGCCCTCGCCGCCCATCACGCCGGCCCCGTGCTGCGCGCGGCGGGCGACCTCGTCGTCACCGGACCGACCGGGACGAACGTCAACGACCTCAGGATCGGCCTCACCGCCAGGGACTGACGGCGGGCCGGGCCCGCGTCAGTACGCGACCTCGCTCGCTTCGGACGTCTCGACGGCCTCGTACAGGACCTCGAACGGCCCGCTCGTGAGGATCGACTGCAGGGTCTCGTAGCAGCGTTGCACGCCCTCGCTGCCGAAGAAGGCATCGTGGGCCTCGAGCGACTCCCACTCACTCTCGAAGACGAAGTGCACGTCGCCGAGCGCCGCCTCGCGCCCCTCGTCACACAGGGCGCTGGCCAGCGGCGACATGCCGAACGAACGCAGGACGCGGTGACCGAGGTGGCCCGGCGCCTGGCGCTGAAGGCTCGAGAGCTCGTGAAGGACCCGGTCGCTGCGGTGCTCGGTGCCCTTGCGTACGCTGAACATGGTCTGCCCGATGATCATCCCGCCCGCTCCTTCGATGGCATCGTGTCTAGCGTTTTCCCGCGACGGGGTGGAATGACACGGAGAGAGAAGCCGCAGGCGTGCTCAGAGCTGACAGCGTCTGGACCTACGCCGTCTCACCGGACCCGGGGCGGAAGGACCGGGGGTGCGCGCAGGCTCGCCGGAGACCCTGCGCAGGGATCGACCTCGGCGCGCGACCGCGCGCGACGGAGCGACCGACCCGACGGGCGTGTCGAACCGGCAGGAGCCGCGCTCGAGACGCGCTCAGCGTGCGGTCGCCCGCAGCGCAGCGAGCAACGCCGCCGGCTTGAGGTCGTCGTCGCCCTCGCCCATCCACACGACCTTGCCGGCGCGATCGACGATGACGGCGAGCGGCGGCGCCTGGCCGGCGACGGCGCGAGCGGCCCCGTAGCCGGCCGCGGTGGAGCCGTCGTCGCGGACGATGGGGAACGGCAGACCCTCGACGGCCGCCGCGAAGGCCTCGGGGTCGGCGGAGTCGCCGCCGGTCACTCCGACGAGCTGGCCGCGCAGGCCCCAGAAGGCGGACGACTGCCGCGCCAGCGCCTTGAGCTGCGCCGGCGCCGCGGCCGAGTCGGCGGAGAAGAAGACCAGCACCGGGAACCAGTCGCCCCGGTACTCGTGCAGGTCGATGACGGTGCCGTCGAGCGCGGCGAGCGCGAGGGTCGGCGCTTGACGGCCGACGCCGAAGTCGTAGCCCACGAGGACCTCCTGCCGGCGCGCAGCCGGCCTCCGGATTGCGCCCGTGAGTCTATCAAAGGCCGTCGCCCCTCAGCGGACGATCACCTCGGCGTGCAGCGACTCCCGCTCCGCATGGAGCGGGCACGCGCAGGAGTACGCACCGGGTCTCTCGAACGTGCGCCCGAAGGACTCGCCGCTTCGCAGGGTGCCGCTGCCGAAGGTCTGGGTCGTCGCGGAGGACGCGCCGGCACCCCTCGGTCGAAGTCACCATGTGCGGAACGCCGCGATCGTTCGCCCACGTGGCGGTCGTCCCCTTCTCGGCGCCGGGGGCGGGCGGCGCTCCCGCGCCGCCCGCCCCCGCCAGGCGTCCTGCCGTCCTCAGAACGTCCTGTAGTACTGCTTCGTCGCCGCGCACACAGGGCACTTGTCGGGCAGGTCGCCGATGACGGTGTGCCCGCAGATCACGCACACGCTGACCGGCTGCTCGTCGACGTCCTTGCCCTCGAGGGCGCGCCCGCGCGCCTGCTCGTACATCCACTTGTGATCCATCTCGGCCTTGCGCGCGAACCTGAGGCTCCGTTTCGCCTGAGCCTGCTCCTGCGTGACCGCGATCTCCTCGTAGGCCGGATACATCTCGTCGACCTCGAACGACTCGCCGTCGAACGCTGCCTTCAGGTTGTCCGCGGTGCCGCCGATGCCCCCCATCACGCGCAGGTGGTTGCGCGCGTGCCGGGTCTCGGCGAACGAGATGGCGCGGAACAGCTTCGCGATCTGCGGCAGGCCCTCGTCCTCGGCCTGCTCGGCGAAGACGAGGTACTTCTCCGCCGCCTGGCTCTCGCCGGCGAAGGCCGCGGCCAGGCTTTCGCGCGTCATGGCCTTGAGGCCCTCGGGCTTGGGAAGGCGCTTCTCGAACTCGGCGTCCATCAGAACTCCCTGAAGTAGGAGCCGTCGGTGTAGCACTGCGAGCAGTAGCCGGGGCGCTTGCCGATCACCGTGTGACCGCAGATGGGGCAGACGTAGACGACGCTCTCGTCGAAGTCCTTCTTGCCCTCGACGCCCTTCATCGTGCTGTCGTAGATGTCCTGGTGGTCCATCTCCGCCTTGAGGGCGAAGCGGATCGTCAGCTGCGCCGACTCGTTGCCCTGCAGCTTGGCGACGGCGGCGTACGCCGGGTACATCTCATCGATCTCGAAGGTCTCGCCGCCCCAGGCGGCCTTGAGGTTCTCCGCCGTCGTGCCGATCTGGCCGAGCACGCTGAGGTGGTTGCGGGCGTGCGTGCTCTCGGCGTACGCGACCGCCTCGAAGAGCCGCGCCACGTTGGGGTAGCCCTCTTCGCGGGCGACGGCGGCGAACGCGAGGTACTTCTGCGAGGCCTGGCTCTCGCCGGCGAGCGCCGCCTCGATGTTGCCCCGCGTCATCGCGCCGCGCTCCTCGGGCGGCGGGGGGGTGTTGAGGTAGGGGGCTTCCATCGTCCTGTGCTCCTCCTTTCGAGGGGGCACGGCCGTCAGCGCGCGACAGACCCGGCCCCGCCGTAGTCGTTCACGCAGGTGCGGGCACCCATCGTACCAGCGGTCTTACGGTGCCCGGCCGGCGTCGCGACGCCGGCCTCAGGCGGCACGGCCGTGCGACGGCAGCGCGGGGATCAGGCCGTGCAGGACCTCGTGGAGACGGCGCGGGCTCGCGTGGTCGAACAGTGCGTAGTAGATCCCCGGCGTCGACTCGCTGCGCGTCAGCTGGGCGAGATCGACGAGCACCCCGGCGTCGGCCAGCTCGTGAGCCTGCTCGCGGTCGATGGCGAGCAGGGCGGAGGTCGCCGGGTAGGCGGCGTCGCCGCAGAGCTCGGCGACGTCCGTGGCCGAGCTCCAGAGGGAGAGAGCGATCGGCACGCCGCCGGCCTCGCTGAGCACGAGGCTCACGCCCGGAGCGACCTCGTCGCTGAAGTCGAAGTGCCGGCGCTCCTGCCCGCGGGCCACGTCGACCGCCCGCTGCACCAGACGCAGCTTGTCCTGGAACTTGACGGGGACATGACGTGCCATCGATCCCTCCTCGCCTTCACCGCGACGCGGAGACCAAGCGGAATAGCCCTTCGCGTGCGGCCGCAACCTTCCCGCCCCCAGGGGCAGGCAAACCGCGCGGCCGCAGGGAGCGTCAGCCCGCCCCGCCGCCGCCCCCGCCGCCCCCTCCTCCGCCGCCCCCGGAGAAGCCGCCGCCCCCGCCACTGCCGCTCGAGGCGGTCCCGGCGGCGACGGCCCCCGACAAGCCCGAGCTCAGCGACGACAGCGGCGAGCTGCCGTGCGACGCGGTCACGAGGAAGGCGGTGGAGCCGAGGCGGTCGTCCTGCAGCACCTCGGGCGCGACCATCTTGAGGTCGTCCACGACCTGGTCGGCGATGCCGAAGACCACGGCCAGCACCAGGTAGTACCGCCAGAGCACGACGGAGTCCGGCGGCTTCTCGCCCATCCGGCCGAAGTCCTTCATGTAGTTGCGCATGCCGCGGTACTTCGCGTACAGCTCCGCCGCCTCGGGCGAGCGCCGCTTGATCGCGCGGGCGCCGATCAGGATCGCCACGCCGACGACGGCGCCGACGGCGTACCGCAGTTGCTCCGAGATCGACGACCGCGCCGACCGAGCCCGCGATGGCCAGCCCGCCGAGCGCCCAGGGTCCAGCCGTGGGCCGTGGTGCTGCTCTTCTCCAGGAGACCGCGGGCATTGGCCTCCCTCGTCACCGCGGCGCGCCACTCGGCCCACGCCGCGGCGAACTCGCTGCGATGCTTCTTGGCGAGATCCTTCATCTCGTCGACGTCGAGGGTGTCGCCCTCCGCCAGCACGTCGAAGAGCACCTCCAGCAGTCGCGCCTCGAAGCCGGACGCCTCGGCTCGGCGCTCGGGGCGCAGTCTCAGCAGGTAGCTCTCCTCGTCGCGCGCACCGAAGAGGCCGCGCTTCTCGCGACGTGGTCCGCTCGAGCTCGACGACGCCGCGGTCGATCAGGTCCATCAGCGTCGCCACCGCGTCCTCGTCCTTGACCGCGCCCATGCGCCAGAGCGAGCCGACGAGGGCCGGCGGCAGGGCCGGCTCGGGCAGCTCGCGGTAGTACTCGCCGGTGAAGCTCGGCCGGTACTCGCGCCCGTAGCGGCGGTACGCCCAGATGAAGACGACGAGCGCGGCGAGCGGCACGCCGACGCCGATCACGAGGCCTGCCGCCCGGCGAAGCCAGAGGAGTGCGCCGCTCGGCGTTGGCCTCGTCGGCCCACTGCTGCTCCTCGGCGAGCACGGCGTCCACGCGAGAGCCCGCCGTCGCCGGTGCATCGGCGAGCGCCTCCCGCGGGAAGAGGATCCGCGCCTCGACGAAGCGATACGCCGGGAGGTCCTCGACCGTCAGGCTGACCGACCCATCGGGCTCCCGCGTCACGACGCCGTTGAGCGGACCGTGGCCCCAGGCGCGGACCTCATCCTGCTCCGACGCCGGGAGGCAGCGTGATGCGGATGTCCACGCTGCCGACACCGTGATCCCAGTCGTCGCCGATGAACTTCCAGTACAGCTCGGCCGTGTCGTCCCACTTCGTCGCGGCGTCGCGGACGACGTACTCGATCGTGACCGGCACGAGCGCGTCGACCTGCCGGAAGTAGACTTCGAGGCGCACGTCGCCGCCGCCCTCGCCGGCTGCCCACCAGGTCTGCGGCGGGCGGCTCGCCGGGTCGTCGGTGCGCGCGTACTCGCCCTCGGGGCCGCTCACGCGCGCGCACCTCGATGCCCGACGACCCGGCCCCCTCGAGGTCCCAGTAGACGAAGCTGAAGTCGCCGTCGAAGTCGAAGACCTGCGGGTCTCGCGCACGACCATGTCGCCGCCGGGGCGCACCGTCGCCTCGATCGTGACCTCCGGCATGCTGTACGACTTGGCCAGGACCGTCGCCGGCAGGCCGAACGAGACCAAGGCGGCTGCGGCAGCAAGAAGCGCGGTGAAGAAGATCCGCGGGAGGATCCGCGGGCGGTGATCGCGTGGCCGCGCCGCGCGGCCACGCGGAAGCCAGACCGTCCAGCCGAGTCCGACGGCCGCGGGCCCGGCCGGCCTCGCCGGCATCAGGACTCCCTCCCGTTCGGGCCGGTCACGCCGCCTGTCGTCTGAGCGCCTGCGGCGAGCCCGAGGCGCGCGAGCTCGGCCGCGGCCAGCCCGTCGTCGTCGCCGCGTTCCAGCGCGGCCCAAGGGTCGGGCTCGACGGCGTGCAGCCGGTCGTACGGGAGCGCGACGACCGCCCGCAGGGCGAGCACGCGCTGCAGGGCGGGCGTCTGCCCGTCGCGCGCGCAGGGCCTCGCGCACCGCGGCGACGTCGCGGCGCCACGCGAGGCGCATCGGCAGGTACAGCGGAACGAGGACCAGGGTCGGGAGCAGACCGACGGCGATCGCGACCAGCACGCTCATCTCGCGGATCGCGTCGGCGCTGGCCCGGCCGCTCGCCTCGACCTCGGTGCCGGCGGTGACCACGCGCTCGGCGACGGTGCCGATGTCGTCGCCGACGAACGGGATCGCCGAGAGGGCCTCGAAGCCCTCGCCGGTGGCGCGCAGCGTCGCCCCCACGCGCGCGACCTGGTCGGCCAGGTCGACCTGCTGGGCGATGTCGCGACCGATCGCGACCCCCAGGGCCGCCCAGACGACGACGTAGACGACGATGACGATGTCGAGGACGCGCACCGCGCGCGCGCTCGGGAACTGCCACCCCATGCGGCCCATCGGTCCTCCCGGGTCTCGATGCCTCCGGCGTCGCCGCATCGCAGAGCCCTCGGCGGCGTGCCTCCGGGTACTCTAGCAGCACGCCGCACGGCCCCGGCGTGCACTTCCGCGTCGGCCGTCCGTGCCGGCGCGACAACGTCCGCGTCGCCTTCACCGCGGTCAACGGGTATGAACCGCTCGAGAGGTCAGCCGGCCCGGACCGCGCGGTCGCGGTCGGCCCACGTCCTGGGAGGGAGACCGTGGCGCACGAACTCCGCACGGAAGCGATCGACGTCGCCTACCCCGCCGTCGATCCCGTCACCCTGGTCCTTACGCTGAAGGCGCCGGGGGACGTCACGGCACAACCCGGCACCGGAGAGCAGCTCCTGGCCGGCGCCCTCGAGTGCGACGCGCCGGAGTGCGCGCCGGCCGTCGAGGTGCACGGCGGGGAGGTCCGCTTCACGCATCCGGAGGGCTGGCGCATCGACAGCCTTCTGGGCCGCGACCGGGTGAACCGGCTCAGCCTCGAGCTCGGCACGACGAGGCCGTACGCCCTCCACGTCAAGGGTGGCATCGGCCACGCCTCGTACGAGCTCGGCGGGCTGCCCATCACCGAACTGCTGGTGCAGGCCGGGGCGGCCGAGTCCACGATCGGCTTCGCGCGGCCGGTCCTGACGCCCATGTCGACCCTGCGCGTGCTCACCGGAGCCGGGTCGCTGCGCCTCGAGGGGCTCCTCAACGCCAGCGCCGAGCGCTTCGAGATCAAGGGCGCCGCCGGCAGCGCCCGCCTGCACTTCACCGGCGACGCGCTCAACCGCGATGCCAGGGCCGAGGTCACGGCGGCGCTCGGTTCGTGCGCGATCCTCATCAGCGCGGGCGTGCCGGCGCGGGTCAAGGTCAGCGGCGCCATCGCGCAGATGACGATCGGCCCCGGCTTCGTGCGCAAGGACACCGGGGCGACCTTCTGGGGCGGCGAGTACGCGACGCCCGAGTACGAGTCCGGCGCCCAGCCCAGCCTCGAGATCGACGTGACGACGGCGCTCGGCATGCTGAGCATCGAGACCGTCTGAAGAGGGCGGCGTGGGGTCCGCTCACGCGACTCCGCATCGGTCGCCGCCCGGGCTCGCGACCCGCGATGTCGCCACCGTGCCCTCGGTCTCGCCGTGAGGATCGCCTTCTACGGCGACAGCCTGACCGAGGGCTGGCCCGGGGCGGGCTTCATGCCCCTGCTGGAGCGGCGTCTGCCGCGGCACACGCTGCTCAACCGCGGCAGGGCGGGCGACACGACGGTCGACCTCCTCGCCCGCCTGCGCCGCGACGGCGTCGATCGCGCCGACCTCGCGGTGGTCTGGATCGGCACCAACGACGCCTTCACCTCCGCCGCCGGCGACTGGCTGCCCGAGGACGGCGACTGGCTGCTGGCCGGCGAGCCGCCGTCCGACTGGGGCGTCGTCTCTGCCGCCGTGGCCCATACGCTCGACCTCGTGCTCGAGCTGGTGGGCCCCAGTGCACCACGGTTGCTGGTCCTGCCCCCGGTAGCCCCGGACCGCGACCTCGGCGAGCCGTTCACGAAGCGACTCGACGAGCTCGCGCAGATCGTCGAGGCGGCGGCGAGGAGCCGGCCGCAGGCGCGCTTCGTCGACCTGCGGCCGGCCTTCGCCGGCGGCGGTGGACCCTTCACCATCGACGGCGTGCACCTCAGCGAGGCCGGAGCCGCGGTCGTCGCCGAGGCCCTCGCTGCCGCAATCGGTCAGGAAGAGGGGGGTGCATCCGCAGAACCCGGCCGCGCGCGGTGACCGCCGTGCGCGCGGCCCTCCGCGCGCTGTCGTGGCCGTCCTTGCCGCGGTGCTCCTGTTCCGGCCGGCGCACGGCATCATGGAGCCCGGGGTGCTTCGCGGCGTCAGAGCGCGGGCCGGACGGGCTGGCTGAACGACGCGGCGGCCACGGGCCTCAGCGGCCCGCTGAGCGGCCCGCGCTCGCCTGCGCCAACGCCCGGCCCACGATCAGAGCGAGCACGGCGACCGGGACCGTGAGCGCGCCACTCACCACGGAGAGCTGCCCCGCCGCCGGCACCCCGAGGGCGTGGAGGCCGAAGGCGACGATCGAGGTCGCGCCGCTGGCCAGCAGGGCCCAGGCCAGAAGCCGCCGGGTACCTCCCTGCGTGAGCAGCGGCCGGGCCAGCAGGATCGCGCCCGTGCCCCAGATCGCGTAGGCCAGCAGGTCGAAGGTGATGACCGCGCCGTGGTCGTTGCCGAAGTACCACGGCGCCGCCGCCGGCAGGTCGCGTGAGAGCAACCAGGTGAACACGGTGTACTGGGAGGCGTAGGCGGCGGCCGAGAGCGGCGCGTAGGCGGCGACGAGCAGGGCACCGGCCACGGCGTAGGGCCGCGCCGCCGGGCCGCCGCGGTCGGCGGCCACGGCGATCAGCGCCATGAGCGGCACCATCGTGGCGGGGACAAGCGAGGCGAAGAAGAAGCCCAGCCGGTACACGGTGTCCTCGCGGGCGAGAGCGGCGAGGCGCGCCGCGACCGTGGCGCCCTCGGGCGCGCCCATCGCGCTCAGCACCGTCATCAGCACGAGCACGACGAGGAAGGCGACCGACGCCCCCACGAGCAGCCGGCCGAGACTTCTCTCCGCCTCACGCACCTCGTTCACGGACCCTCCCCCGTACGCCCAGCGGCCGCGGACCCCGTCGAGATCACGGGCGCCCGTCGTCCATGCACTCGCGCGTCGCCACGCCGTCGGGGCCGCACCGCGAACGCTTCACGCGAAGTCCCTGAGGTCAACGTCGGCGCCGGGCTCCAGCTCGAGCTCGCCGCGCGCCACCCGGACGATGACCTCGGCGACGCGCGCGGGGTCCATGCCCTCGAAGTCGTTCATGCGCGTCGCGGTCACGGCCGGGTGCACGTTGTACAGGCGCAGCTCGGGGTGCTCCTTCGCCAGTGCCTTCGTGAAGCCGCGCAGCCCCCACTTGCTGGCGCCGTACGGGGCGAGGGTCGCCGACCCGTGCAGCGACGCCGTGCTGACCACGTCGATCACGGCGTCGCGCACGTGTGGCAGCGCGAGCCGGGTGAGCTTCAGCGTCCCGAGAAGGTTGACACGTATCTGGGCCTCGATCTCGTCGAGCGCTTGCTCGAGGAAGCGACGCCAGACGACGATGCCGGCGTTGTTGACGAGAATGTCGATGGCCTCGAAACGCTCGAGAACGGCGGACACGAAGGCGCGGACGCTGACCTCGTCACCAAGGTCGAGCGGCGCCGTCACGACCTCGGGTGCGCCGAGCTCGTCGCAGCGCTCGGCGACCGCACGGGCCTCTTCTTCATGCTCGTGGTAGGAGAGTGCGAGGCGAGCACCCCCGGCCGCGAAGCCGAAGGCGCTCTCGCGGCCGATGCCGAGGCTCGCCCCGGTGACGACCACCACCTTGTCTCGCAGGTCGACGGTCACGTGGACTCCATCCCCCGAGTCGCCCTCGTGCGGCCACCGGCGCACGGCCGGCCGGCTGCGCGCGCACCGGCGGCTCGACCCGGCCGGCAGCCCGCTCTCGCCGCCGCATACCCGATGGGCGTCACCGGCCCAGCTCGAAGCGCAGGGCCGCCTCGAGGTCGGGGAACAGCCAGTGGAAGCCGGCTGCCGTCAGGCGGGCCGGCCTGACGCGCTGGCTCGTCAGCAGCAGCTCGCGACCCATGTCCCCGAGGCCGCGCTGGAGCAGCCCCCGAGGTGCCGCGAACGGCGCCGGCCGCCG
Organism: uncultured Thermoleophilia bacterium; assembly: GCA_963814545.1. GTDB lineage: Bacteria > Actinomycetota > Thermoleophilia > UBA2241 > UBA2241 > UBA2241. The sequence goes on from CAWFDC010000011.1 coordinate 261,947, forward strand.
CACCACCTTCGCCAGCGTGCGCGTGAAATCGCGGTTGGTGACCGGCTCGCGTGCGGTCACGTTCACGGGCCCGGACAGCCCCTCGTCGCAGAGCGCCAGCAGCGCCGCGCCGAGGAGGTCGTCGACCGCGACCCAACTCATCCACTGCTCGCCGTCGCCGAGCCGCGTGCCCAACGCCGCCTTGAAGGGCATCGCCATCAGTGGGAGCATCCCGCCCGCCCCACCCCAGACGAGGCCGAAGCGCAGCGAGACCGTGCGGATGCCTGCCGCGCGCGCCGGCTCGAGGGAGTCCTCCCAGACCTTGCAGACCTCGGGGAGGAATCCCTGACCGGCCGCGCTGTCCTCGGTCAGCTCCTCGGCTCCGCGACTGCCGTAGAAGCCCACGGCGGAGGCCGAGATGACGACGCGCGGCGGCCGAGGCAGCGCGGCGGCCGCAGCCGCGACGAGGCCCGTGGTCTGACGGCGGCTCTCGAGGATGTCCCGGCGACGCGCCGGCGTCCACAACCCCGCGAGCGACGTGCCGGCCAGGTTCACGAGGGCGTCGACACCCTCGAGCGCGGCTTGGTCAACGATGCCGGCCGCCGGATCCCAGTGCACCCATCCCGGCCCGGGGTCGCGCCGGCGCGTCAGGCGCACGACCTCGTGGCCGCCGGTGGTGAGGAAGGCGGCGAGGTGAGAGCCGACGAAGCCGCTCGCCCCGGCGATCGCGACCTTGAGGCGCGGCCCGCCGGCGAAGGCGAGGTGGCGCTCGAGATCGTCCCGCGTCCGCTCGTGCCGGAAGGCGAACAGCCGCTCGAGCCGCCGCTGCGCGGCGCCCGCCCCCGCTCGTGTCACCGCCGGCGGACCCGGAAGCTCGTACTCGACCGTGTCGTGAAGCCTGCTCTGCCGCTCACCCTCGGGCTCGAAGGCGTGCCGATGACGCCAGAGGGCGAAGGGGCCCTTCTCCTGTACGTCCACGAACTGCCGTCCCGGCACGTGCTCACGGTGCACGGCCACCCAGCGCACGTGGGCCGGCCCGACGGAGGCCTCCATCACCAGCCGGTCGCCGTCCTCGATCGTCCCGCTGCGCTCGACCACACGCAGGCGCTGCCAAGGGGGCGCCAGGCGCTCGAAGGCGCCCGGGCGCGCGTGCCACGCATACAGCTCGTCGGCCGGTACCGGCATCGTGCTGCGACGCTCGTAGACGGGCACCTCGGCCACCCCCTCGCAACGGACCGCGGGGTCACTCCGCCCGACCGGGCGGGAGCTCGCGGCATCGGACGGCTGCCTTCTACCCGGGCGCGCGGACACGGAACCGCATCAGACTCACCGGCGCAGAGCCGCGCACGGCCCGCCGACGGCGTGCCGCGGCGAGCCCGCGAGCGGAGGACCGCGTGACATAATCCGAGCACGCAGCGGCCGCGCCCGCGAGGCGCACCGCGATATCGCCCCGGGAGGTCACATGAGCGCTCCAGCGTCTGCCAAGCCCCAGGCCGGCACCCTCACCCCCGAGCAGCTCGATCTCGTGCTGCGCCACGTGTCGGTCGACGTCTCGTTCGCCGACGAGCACGGCACCCTGCTCTACTGGCACGGCGGCATCTTCGCCGACTGCGACGCGGCGTTCATAGGACGCCACATGAACGACTGCCACGCGCCGAAGTCGCGGGCGACGATCGACCGCATGGAGGCGGCCTTTCGCGACGGCAGCCGCGACGAGGCCGTCTTCTGGCACCCCGAAGACGACGGCCGGCTCTACCTGTATCGCTACTCGGCGGTCAGGGACGCGGACGGCGCCTATCGCGGGCTGCTCGAGACGGTGCAGGACATCACCGACATCGTCGGCCTCGAGGGCGAGCGCCTCGAGCTCGACTGGTGAGGAGGGGGACGAGATGACTGACGACACTGCGGGTTGGGGGCTGCCGTTCACCAGGGAGGAGTACGCGGCACGCCTCGAGCGCACGCGCGAGGAGATGGCGCGTAAGGGCGTCGAGCTGCTGTACGTGACCTCGCCGCCCAACCTCTACTACCTGCTCGGCCACCAGTCGGTCTGGTGTGACGGTCGCAACGTGACCGGGCTGGCCGTCCCGCTTGATGCCGCCGTCAAGCCGGTCATGTTCGACACCTGGGACCATGCCCCCGGCTGGTCACCGGTCGTCGAGGACGGCGTCACCTACGGCGAGGAGGGCTTCTACTACCCGGAGGGTCCCGAGGTCGTGGCGGCGACGCTGCGCGGCCGGGGGTTGCTCAAGGGGCGCGTCGGGCTCGAGTGGTGGAGCTGGGCGCCGGGCGGGCCGGCCCTGCAGGAGCTGGCCGGCCGGCTGGCCGGCGCCGGCGCCGGCGAGGTCGTCGACGGCTCGTGGATCGTCGACCACGCGCGCCTCGTGAAGTCGCCGAAGGAGACCGAGTACACGCGCAAGGCGCTCGAGATCGCCGACGCCGCCTACGAGGTCCTCGCCGCGACCCTCGCGCCGGGCATGACGGAGAAGGAGATCATGGGTCTCCTGTACTACGAGTGCGCGAAGCGTGGCGGCGACGAGCCCGGCATCCGCATGATGGTGCGCACCGGGCCCAACACCTTCAACTTCCACCACCCCGCGACCGAGCGGCGCATCGAGCAGGGCGAGTTGCTGATGATCGACATGTCGGCGGCCTACCACCACTACCACGGCAACACGGCACGGGCGCTCTCGCTGGGCGAGAACCCGTTCTGGGCGGAGAAGCTGGCGAAGCTCGCCGCGGCACGCGACGAGACCGTGGCCCTGCTGCGGCCGGGCGATCCGACGCAGAGGCTGCAGGAGCTGATGGACGCGGCGGTCGACGCCGCCGGAGGCCTGCGCGAGTACGTCTGGTGGGTCGGCGGCTATGTGCTCGGCGCGACGATGCCGCCGGACTGGGTCGGCCACGTGTACCTGAACGACGAGGAGGGCTTCGAGAAGGGCGTCTTCGACCCCGGCTTCGTGGCCAACTGGGAGGTCCAGATCTGGGACATCCCGCGTAAGGAGGGTGTCGGCGTCATCGACACGATGATCGCGACCGAGACCGGGGTCGAGATCCCGGCCCGGTTCCCGGCGACGCTCACGGTGGTCTGATGGACAAGGCCGAGACCCGCGGCGGCGCGAGGAGCGCCGGCGCCGCGGACCGGCGGACGCACGGCTCCGGTGCACCTGCCGGACTGTCGAGCGCCCTCGAGGAGCGCGTCGTCGCGGCCGTGGCGGAGGGGCGCGACGAGTTGGTCGCGCTGGCGCGTGAGCTCGTCGCCCTCGACACCACGGCGCGCGAGACCGGCGACCCGCCGCGCGACGAGGAGCGCCTGCAGCGCCTGCTCGAGGCGCGCCTGCGAACGGTCGGCGCAGAGACCGACCTCTGGGAGCCTGATGACACCGGGACCGGCGACCGGCACGTGCCGGACGGGCTGACGTTCGAGGGGCGGCCGCAACTCGCGGCCCGTCTCGCGGGCCGGGGCGGCGGCCGCAGCCTGCTCCTCAACGGCCACATCGACGCCGTGTCGGCCGAGCCCAGGGAACTGTGGTCCAGTGACCCGTTCGCCGGCCGCAGTGCGCGACGGCCGCGTCTACGGGCGCGGCATCGCCGACATGAAGGGTGGGCTCGCCGGCATGCTCTTCGCGCTCGAGGTACTGCGCCGGCTCGACGTGCGTCTCGCCGGCGAGGTCGTCTACTGCACCGTCACCGACGAGGAGTCCTCGGGAGCCGGCGGCTGGGCGGCCGTGCGCCGCGGTGTCAAGGCCGACGCCGGGGTCGTCGCCGAGCCGACCGACTTCGACGTCTGGGTCGCCTGCCGTGGATCGCTCACGCCGACGATCACCGTCGAGGGCCGCCCCGGCCACGCCGAGATGCGCCAGCCGCACTGGCGCGACGGCGGCGCCGTCAACGCCATCGAGAAGATGAAGCTCGTGCTCGACGCGATCGAGAGACTCCGCGAAGAGTGGCGCGCGCGTCCCGACATGCAGCACCCGTACCTGAATGCCGGCGATATCGTACCGACGGTGATCTCCGGCGGCGAGTGGGAGGTCACGTACCCGGCGAGCTGCCGCCTGACGTGCGAGGTGATCTATCCACCGGGGCAGGTCGGGGACGGACGGCACGGCGCGCGGACTCGAACGCGAGATCGCCGAGACGATCGAGAGCGCGGCACGCGTCGACCCCTGGCTCCGCGAGCACCCGCTCAACTGGTTCTGGGACTGCGACGTCGTGCCCGCCGAAGTCGACCCTGCGCACCCCATCGTCACGACGGCGCTGGGGGCCGGCGCGGCCGCCGGCCGCGCCGGCCACATCAGCGGGTTCGACAGCTGGCACGACGGCGCGACCTTCACCAACTTCGGCGGCACGCCCAGCGTGTGCTTCGGGCCCGGCCCCGCCGACACACTGCACCGCATCGACGAGTGGGCGGGCATCGACGACCTCGTCGACTTCGCCGCCGCGACGGCGCTCCTCACGATGCGCTGGTGCGGCGTTATCGAGTGACGGGGGCGCAGCGGTGACCGGGCGGCGGGCGGCGCGGCTCACCGCGCCGCCCGCCCCCTCCTCGCCCGAGCTTCAGGCGGCCGTCGCCTGGCGCCGGCGGCGTGCCTTCTTCGCGTCCTCGAGGACGATTCAGACGACCACGCCGACGACCCGTCCGATCCGGGTCTTCACAGCGCCCCCCTTCAAGACCCACGGACTCCGCTGGCGAGCGTGCGCCGGTGGGGGCGCCGCTGCGAGTCATGCCCCCGCGTCCGTTTCGCCCTCACGACCGCCGGGGAACGCTCCGGCAGTCCCGGTGAATTGAGCTCGAAGGAGACCGCGTGGCGGACGGGGATGGTCAGGTGACGACCAACGACGGCGAGGTCGACCGCAGCATCACCGCGACCGCGCTGCGCCGGGACTTCGGCAACCTGCGCGCCGTCGACGACGTCGACCTTCGCGTCGAGGGCGGCGCCGTCTTCGGGTTCCTCGGGCCCAACGGCGCCGGCAAGTCCACCGTCGTCAAGATGCTGACGACCATACTCCAGCCGACGGCGGGGCAGGCGCTGGTCGCCGGCTACGACGTCCAGCGCCAGGGTCACGAGGTCCGCTCGGCGATCGGCGTCGCGCTGCAGGAGGTCGGCCTCGACACGCTGATGACGGCGCGCGAGCTGCTCGTCCTGCAGGCGCGACTCTTCGGAGCCTCGGGGGCCGAGGCGCACCGCATCGCCGAGCGCCTCCTCGTGACCGTCGACCTGGCCGACGTCGAGGCCAAGAAGCGCGTCGGCGAGTACTCCGGCGGCATGAAGCGCCGGCTCGACCTCGCCCTGGCGCTGGTCCACGACCCCCTCGTCCTCTTCCTCGACGAGCCCACCACCGGCCTGGACCCGGTGAGCAGAGTGGCCATCTGGGAGGAGGTCCGGCGGCTCAACCGCGAGCGCGGCATCACGGTCTTTCTCACCACGCAGTACCTCGAGGAGGCCGACCGCCTCGCCGACCGCCTCGCCATCATCGACCGCGGCAGGATCGTCGCCGAGGGGACGCCGCGCGAGCTGAAACGCCGGGTCGGCGACGAGGTCGTCGAGCTGCAGTTCGGTGACGCGAGCGGAGCGGAGCGGGCCGCAGGCTTGCTCGCCGACCTGGCTCCACAGCGCCAGGTCTCGGGCGAAGAGGTACGCGTCTACGCCGCGGTCGCAGCCGAGCTCGTCCCGGCGCTGGTCCGCCGTGTCGACGATGCCGGCCTCGCCCTCCGCGGCCTCACCGTCGCTCAACCGACGCTCGACGATGTCTTCCTGCGCCTCACCGGCCGGCACGCCGAGACCGCCGGCGACGGCATCGACGGTGACGGCATCGACGGTGACGGCATCGAGGCCGACCCCGCCGGCACCGACGGGGCGGTGCCGCCGTGACCGACGTCTTCTTGCTGGTCCGGCGCTCGCTCACCGGCACGCTGCGCGTTCCGGCGGCGATCATCCCGAGTATCGCGATCAGCGTCTTCTTCCTGTTCGTCTACAACAGCGGGCTCTCGTCGGTCGCCGAACTCCCGGGCTTCCAAGGCTCGTACCTCGGCTTCATCCTGCCCGTATCGATCGTCTCGGCGGCGGTCAGCGGCGCCGGCATCGCCGGGCAGGCGCTGATCCGCGACATCGAGGCGGGCTACTTCACCAAGGTCCTGCTGACGCCCGCCTCGCGGCTGGCCATCGTGTGGGGCCCCATGGTCGCCAGCGCCATCCTGCTCGTGGCCCAGGTGCTCGCCATCCTGCTGCTGGGCCTGCTGCTCGGTCTCGAACCGGCCACCGGGTGGCTGGGCCTGCTCGCGGTCGTCGGCTACGCCTTCCTCTGGGGCATGGCCTTCGCCGGCTACGCCGCCTTCATGGCCCTGCGCACCAAGAACTCGGCCGCTACGCAAGCCGCGACGTTCGCGTTCTTCCCGCTCATCTTCCTCAGCGCGACCTTCGTGCCGCTCGAGTACATCGAGGCCGGCTGGCTGCGCGCTGCGGCCACCGTCAATCCGACGACCTACGTGTTCGATGCCATGCGCGCCCTGCTCAACGAGGGCTGGAGCGCACGACCGCTGCTGATCGGCCTCGCGGTGACGCTCGCCTTCGCCACGGCGACCGGCGCCCTCGCGCTCTGGGAGGCGCGCCGGGCGACGCGGTCGACGTAGCGTCCGGGCGCCCTGGGGCGGGTGGCCTCGGCGTCGACCCGCCTGAATCCCGATCGCACAGCCGGCCAGGCACACCCTCGGAGTCGCCATGTAGACTCGGGTCATGGACGACGGCCCCTCGCGCTTCAGCCTGCGCGGCGCGCGCCTCGGCGTGCTGCGCCTGCCCAACTTCCGCAACCTGTTCGCCGCCCAGACCGTCTCGGTCATCGGCGACGGCATCACCCCCGTCGCGCTGACCTTCGCGGTGCTCGAGCTCACCGGGTCGGGGACCGACCTCGGCCTCGTCCTCGCCGCCCAGAGCCTGCCGCTGGTGCTCCTCTCGCTGGTCGGCGGCGTGTGGGCCGACAGGCTCCGTCGCGAGCGCGTCATGATTGCCAGCGACCTCGTCCGGGCGGCCGTCCAACTCACCGCGGCCGCCCTGCTCCTGTCGGGCACCGCCCACATCTGGCAGCTCGCCCTGCTCGCCGCCTGTCACGGGTCGGCCGAGGCCTTCTTCCGCCCGGCCGCGGGAGGTCTCATGCCGCAGATCGTCCCCGTTCCCAGGCTCCAGCAGGCCAACGCGTTGATGGGCATGAGCGACAACTTCGGGTGGTTCGTGGGCCCGATGTTCGCCGGTCTCCTGGTCGCCGCGTTCGGCACCGGCGGGGCGATCGCCGTCGACGGGGTGACCTTCCTCGTCAGCGCGGCTTTCCTCACCCGTCTCGCCGTGCCGGCCGTCGTGCGCGCCCGTGCGCCCGAGCGGTTCGCCAAGGAGCTCCACGACGGATGGCGCGAGGTGCGCTCGCGGACCTGGCTCTCGGTGATGCTGCTGCGGGCGATGCTCGTGCTCTGCGTCGTCATCGCCCCCTTCCAGGTGCTTGGGCCGATCGCCCTGCGCGACCAGGGCTACAGTCCGCTCGCCTGGGGCATCGTCTCGGGCGTCTTGAGCGGCGGCATGCTGCTCGGCGCAGGCGTCGCCCTCCGCTACCGGCCGCGGCGGCCGATGGTGACGGTGACGCTCACCGGCAGCCTCGCCGTCTTCGCGCCGCTGACGCTGGCCCTCGGCGGCGGCCCACTCGCCCTCGCCGTGGTGCAGGGTCTGCGCGGCATCGGGGTCGGCGTCCTCGTCGCCGTGTGGAACACGACGATCCAGTCCCAGGTGCCCCGCGAGGCACTCGGCCGCGTCACGGCCTGGGACTGGATGGCCTCGCTCGCCCTGTGGCCGGCCGGCCTGGCGGTCGCCGGCCCCGCCAGTGAGATCCTCGGCGTGACCGCGGCGAGCTGGCTCTCGGCCGGCCTCGGCGTCGTCGCCTCGCTCTGGGTGCTCCTCGTGCGCGACGTGTGGCGGCTCCGGCCGGCGGCCGCCCTGCGCCCGGCCGATCCCGAGCCGACTGCGGCGGGACCGCCCGGACGGGGCGCGGCGGAGGCCTGACCGGCGCCGGCCCAACCGGCGCCGGCTTAACCGCAGCCGGGCGGCACCTTCATCGTCCACTCACATCGGTGCGCGACACTGGCGGCGTCATGAAGGACCGACGCCTCAAGCAGCGACAGCGACTCCGCCAGGCTTTTCTCGACGGCGGCGGCCGCGACGAGCTCGTGAGGGACGCGCGTGACACTCCCCCGCCAGCCGCGGGCATCCCCCAGTCCACAGGCCCGCGGCACATCCCTGCCGATGCCCTGAAGCCAGAGTGTCCCGATGACTCCCCCGACCAGCGCGCTCGTGCGGACCACGGCACCACTGCGGCCGCCGCCGCATCTCCGTCTCCTTCGAGGGTCCGGCTCGCGACACCGGGTCCCTCTTGCGCCGAAGGGCGCAGTCCGTGCCGGACTGCGCCCTTCGGCGCCCCCTCCCCCTACGGGCCGTGCCGGGCCAAGGATGATCCCTCATGAGCGAGCACGTCGAGTTCGTCTGCTCCATCTGTGGCGAGGAGTTCGCGGTCGGCGACGACACGCTGCGCGACCCGACTCGCCTCCTGCTCTGCCCGTGCTGCGGGGCGACCGGGGTCGAGCCCTGGGACCCGTTCGGAGAACGGGCGCGCCCGGCGACCGGGCGCGCCGCCTGAGACGGGGACGCGCGCACCCGGGTTCCCCGCGGCGGCGCGGCGGCTGAGCGCCACGCGGCGTCGCGTCCCGGGGCGCCGCCCGGCCTCGCGCGGCTCAGTGCGCCGCCCGGCGGCCCCCGCCGGAGTAGGCGAGCACGTCCCCTGTGACGCCAAGCGCGAACCAGAGGATGCCGAAGCCCTCGAGACCGTCGTACCAGTTCGCCGCCACCATGTAGCCGAGCGTCGTCCACGGCAGCAGGAGGAAGCCGAGGAACGGCCAGATGAAGGTGTCGTAGGCCCGCTCGAGCCAGTCGCTGAAGATCCAGATGATGAACAGCGCGAAGCGCGGCCCGATCAGGCCCAGCGCCAGAAGCGCACAGCACGGCATCGAGTACCTCCCCGGACGATCGGCGTCAGGTCGTCAACCTACCACGGCGCGCTCGCGTCGGCGTCGGGCGCCGTCGCGACGATGTCCGTCGACGGGCGTCGTGGCGACGACGTCGCGTGACCGACCCGTCGCCGGGGGGCGACTCAGCCGGCCGCGGCTTCCGCCGGCCGGCCGGCCGAGCGCTCGGCCTGCCCGGGGAAGCGCAACGCCTTGTACCCGACGCCGCGCACGGTACGGATCGCACCGGGGCGGCCGAGCTTGCGTCGTACCTGGGCGATGTGGACGTCCACGGTCCGCGTCCCGCCCGGGAACTCCATGCCCCAGACGTCGGCGAGCAGGCGTTGTCGCGTCACGACCTGGCCGGCGCGCTCGGCCAGGTAGCGCAGCACCTCGAACTCGCGCGCCGTGAGCTCGACGTAGCGTCCGGCGACCACGACGTCATGCTCGGCCACGTGGATCTCGATGTCCTGAAGGACGAGGTCGCGCCGGGCACGGCCGCAGGTCCTGCGCAATACCGCGTCGACGCGTGCCACGACTTCGCGGGCGGTGAAGGGCGAGCGTACGTAGTCGTCCGCGCCCGCCTCCAGCCCGGCCACGCGCTCGGCCTCGTCGTCGAACGGGCTCACGACGATCACCGGCACGGTCGCCCGCGCCCTGATCGCGCGACAGGCACCGATACCCGAGCTCTCCGTCAAGGCGAGGAGCACGAGGTCGTAGGGCCCGCGCAGGGCCGCGGCGACGCCCTCGTCGGCCCCCCGCACGCGCTCGGCGGAGAAGCCCTTCGCCCCCAGAGCTCGCGCCAGCGTCGCGGATGCGAGCGCACCGTCCTCGACGAGCAGCACGGCTCCGGCGCGCCCGGGATCACGACCCTCTTCCGTTCGCTGGCTCCAGCGTCCAGGTCGTCCGGGAGCGACCATGGGACCACCTCCTCCCGTGCACGTCTCTAGGACCGGTGTGGCCGGCGTCAATCGACGTGTTCCTTGCGTAAGGGCAGCGAAAACCGTTCACGCCCCCGTAGGCTCCACGCGGAGGGCTGGAGTGGTAATGAAGCCGGGGCCGCCCTGAGGCGGCCCCGGCTTTCTGCTCGGCGGGCTCACACGGGCCGCACAGGAGGCCCGCTGACGGCCGGTGCTCGGTGGGGCCGCACCGACATTCGAGACCGGCCCGGCGATCTGGGGGGAGACCGCCGCCGCCTTCTCATGCCCCCCATTGCGGGGCGCATGAAGAGCTTGCCCGTTCGATATGAACGCGCCGTGAAGCGACGTTGCGTTTGGTCGAGAGCGGGTTAAGCCGCCGCTGGCCGGCCTGAGGCGCCGTCAGCCCTCTTCGTCGTCTTCGAACAGCGCCAGGTACTCCCCGCAGCCCTCACGCTCGAGGTCTTCGCGTGGTATGAAGCGAAGGGCGGCGGAGTTCATACAGTAGCGCTGTCTCGTCGGCGCGGGTCCGTCGCTGAAGACGTGGCCGAGATGCGAATCGGCGACGGCGCTGCGAACTTCGACTCGCGGGAGCACCAGCTTCCAGTCCCTCCGGGTGACGACGGCCGAGGGGTCGATGGGGCGGGTGAAGCTCGGCCACCCCGTCCCCGAGTCGTACTTGTCCTTCGAACTGAACAACGGTCGACCGGAGACGACGTCGACGTACAGGCCGTCGCGGTGCTCGTCCCAGTACTCGTTCTCGAAGGCCGGCTCGGTGCCCTCGCGCTGCGTCACCTCGAACTGGCGCCACGTGAGCCGGGCGCGGAGCTCGGTCTCGTCCTTGATGAAGGTGGTCGGCCCGGCGGGTCCTGCCCCGGCGCGGGTCGAGGGTGTGTCTTCGGTCACGGGTCCACTCCTTGATGGCACGGCAGGCGACACGTCCATGGTGCCCGGGCACCCGCGGCGGTACGCATCGGGCGCCGAGGGCGGCGGCGGCCGGGGCCCGATGGGGCGCGGCGGAGAACGAGCCGCACGCCTGCCCTGGAGGGGCCTTAGTCCGGCGGCGCCAGCGCCCGGGCGCTGAACGCCGCGAACACGGCCTCGTCCTCCTCGGCCCCGAGGTAAGCGGCGAGCTCGTCGATCACGCCGGCGAGGTCGGGCTGCATCCCCGCCGCCTGCTCGACCGTGAGGCCCGCCTGGCGCGCGGCCTCCTCGAGCAGCGCGTAGCGGCGATGGAGCGTGCGCGCCCTCTCGAGGAAGGCGCTCCACGCCGCCGTGTACTCGGCGCTGTATTCTTCGTCGTCGGCCGGCTCCGCCTCGCCCGAGACCTCGGTCTCGCCCGCGGTGCCGGTCTCGCCGGCCGGGACGACCTCGCCGGCTTGTGGGGTCCTGTCTTCCGCCGCGATCGCCTCGACCGTCACGTCGGCCTCGAGCCGTTCGTACTCGTCGGCCGAGGCCCGCCTGAACTCGCTCTCGGCGCTGAGGAACTCCTGCGTCGCCGCGCTGAACCCGGCAGCGGCCTGTCCGACGGCCATCATCGCGGCGATCGGCTGCGGGACGTCGGCGGCCGCCGGCGGGCGCGCGCAGCGGGTGCAGCCGCCGGCGGCCTCGATCAGCCCCCCGCAGCCTTCGCAACGCTTGAGGACGCCCGGCATCGGCATGCCGGCGAACGACGGAAGCGCGGGCAGCCGGCGCACGACGAGCGTCCCCCCGGCGATATCGCCGAGCCTCTGCCGCCGCCGCGTCACCATGACAACGAGCGCGCCCGGCATGCCGGCGAAGATGAGATCGAAAGGCTTCAGCACGTTGCGGACGATCGCGCCGCGCCAGCCACAGGGGCCGCCGTCGGCGGCGCGTACGACCTCGAGACCGAGGACGTACTTGCCCAGCGTGCGGCTCCAGAGCGCCTCGGCCAGCGTGCCGTAGACGATGAGGCCCCCTTGGGCGGCGAGCTGCAGCCTGAAGCCGAAGTCGGTGGCCAGATACTCGCTCAGCGCCGTCCAGTCGAGCACGCTCGGCGGGTCCGGCACCTCGGCACCGGCGATGGTGAAGAGGGCGAACGCCGCCGCCGCCACGAGGAAGGAGTCGATGAGGTAGGCGATTGCACGCAGGATCACGCCCTGCGGCAGCAGGTATGGCCGTGAGACTGTTCTGTCCTCTGTGCCCGCCATGAGTGCGTGCGCCCCCCCGGGGCGCCGGCCCATCGTACCGCAGGCGCAGGTCAGGGCGCTCACGCACCGTGCCGGGTGGCGGCGACCAGGCGCGCGCGGCGGCAGGCGGCGGCGGCGACCGAAGCGTCAGGCGGCCGGCGGCGGCCGAAGCGTCAGGCGCCCGACTCGCGCTCAAAGCGTTCGAGGAAGGCGCGATACTCGGCCTCGAGGAGGTCCTCGTCGGGGCCGAGAGGCCGATCCGGTGCTGCCGTCGACTCGTCGGCGGGCGCAGCCCACGACTGGTCAGTCGGCGGCGGCTCGTCGGCGGGCGCCGCCGCAGAGTCCTCGGGCGCCGCGCGCTCAAGGGGACCGCCGGCCCCGCCGGGGCCGGCGTCGTGCCAGCCGACCGCGCTCGCACCAGCCGCGCGCCGGCCGGCCGCCGCCTCGACGGCGGCCCGCACGAGCCCGGAGGCCCACGGGTCGTCGCAGGCGTCCTGCAGGCGTGAGGTGCCGGCGTGGCCGAGCGCCACCAACTCGTCGGCCGCCGTCCGCCGCAGATCCTCCGGGCCGCGGCCGGCGAGGACGTCGTAGAGGCCGTCGGCCTTGTCGTGGTCGTCCATCCGGTCAAGCGCGTCGAGGGCGCGCGAGGCCTCCGGCTCGAGACCCGTCAGGGCGACGTCGAGCAGGCGCTCGACGACCCGCGGCCCCGTGTCGGCGAGCATGCTGACGACGTCGTCGACCAGAGGAGCGGTCAGTTCGGTCTCGGGCAGGTCGAGGAGCGCGACGAGCGCCTCGTCGTCGCTGTCGTCGTCGAGCGCGTCAAGGAGGTCGTCGATCGCCTCAGCGGCGTACTCCTCGTCCTCGAGAGTCGGAGCATCCCGATAGATGCCGACCAGCTCGGCGGCGAGCGCTCTGAGGGGGACGCCGTCGTCCATGTGCCTCCCGCGTGACGCGACCGGCCGGCCGTGACGGCCGACGGCGCCATCGTACTGCAGGCACCGGGGGCCGCGACAGACTGCGGCGTCAGACGACGGGGTCGCGACCCGCCGCAGCGCCCGGCGCCCCGGCGATCAGCCGGACTCGCCGGCCTCCCCGGCGGCGGCGAGCAGCCCCTCGATCTCGAGCGGGTCGACCGACATGAGTACCTCTCCCCCGGCGCCGCGCGGCCACTCCGCCTCGGGCCGGTCCCAGTACAGCTCGATGCCGTTGCCGTCCGGGTCCCGGAGGTAGACCGCCTCGCTGACCGCGTGGTCGGCGGCGCCGTCGATGGGGTGCCCGTATTCCCTCAGGCGCCGCACGGCCCGCCCCAGCGCGGCGCGGCTCGGGTAGCGGATCGCGACGTGGTACAGGCCCGTGGAGTCGCGCGGTGGTGGCGCGCCGCCGCGCGACTCCCACGTGTTCAGCCCGATGTGGTGGTGGTAGCCGCCGGCCGAGAGGAAGGCGGCCTGCCCGCCGAGCCGTGCGGTCACGTCGAACCCGAGCACGTCGCGGTAGAAGGCCACGGCACGCTCCAGGTCGGCCACCTTGAGATGGACGTGACCGATCTCGGTGCGTGGGTCGAGCTTCAGCTGGTCGTCGCGCGTCATGCGCGCCTCCACCGGTCGGGAACGACGTCGCTGCCTGTATTCCCGCCGCTCAGAGCTCCCAGAACGCCTCGTAGCCCGACGCCGGCGCGAACCCCGCGGCCGCGCCGGCTTCAGCCCAGGCGTCGCCCAGGTCGAGGAGCAGGTCGTCCCTGAAGCGCGGCGCCGTGAGCTGGAGGCCGAAGGGCACGCCGTTGGGCGCAACGCCTGCGGGGACGGTCAGCGCCGGGTGACCGGTCAGGTTCTGGACTTGCGTGTTGTAGGCGTCGTCGGAGGTACGCTCGGCCTCGATGCCCGGGCGGCTGCCGTCGGCGAAGAAGCCCTCGCTCGGCATCGTCGGGGTGACGAGGACGGTGTCCGTGCCCAGGAGCACGTCGAGCACGCGCACGTAGGCGAAGCGGCGGCGCCGCGCCGCGAGGTACTCGTCCAGTGTGATCTTGAGACCGTGCTTCATCGCGGCGTGGAAGGCCGGGTGCAGCCGGTCACCCCCACGCTCGATCCACGCCCTGCCGAGCTGATGGGCCTGCTCGCAGGTCGCGATCGTCGCCCAGTCGTCGTCGGCGTTGCCGCCGCCGACGTCGGCGGCGGCGAGCACCTCAGCGGCGGCGATCGGCTCGACGGCGAGACCGAGGCCGCGCTCGAGCCGCTCCACGGCGGCGGCGAAGAGGTCGGCGATGGCGCTCGGCAGCGGGCCCCAATCGACGAGCCGCGGCGCGGCGAGGACCCGCGAGGGCCGGGATTTCGTGCGCGCGGCGATCGCCGGCGGCGCGGGCAGCGCCGTCGGGTCGCCAGCCGTCGGCCCGGCCATCACCGCGAGCAGCAGCCGCACATCGTCGGGCTCGACCCCCATGGGGCCGTGGGTGGAGAAGTCGATCCAGCCCGGGATGGGTTCGCGGGCGATGACGCCGTTGGTCGGCTTCAGGCCGTACAGACCACAGTACGCTGCGGGGATGCGCACCGAGCCGCCGCCGTCGGTGGCCGTGGCGAAGGGGATCATGCCGGCGGCCATCGCGGCGGCGGAGCCGCCGCTCGACCCGCCGGGCGACCACTCGAGGGCCCACGGGTTGTGCGTCGCCCCGAAGAGCCGGTTGGCGGTGAACCCCTCGAAGCAGAATTCGGGGATGTTCGTCTTGCCGACGGCGATCGCGCCGGCGGCCCGGAGCCGCGCGACGACCATGTCGTCGCGTGTCGCCGGCGGCGCGTCGGCGAGCACGAGAGAGCCCTCGGTGGTCGAAAGACCGGCGAGATCGCTGGTCTCCTTGACGAGGAAGGGGGCGCCGGCCAGCGGGCCGAGGCGCTCGCCCCGGCGCGCGCGCCCGTCCAGGGCGCGCGCCTCCGCGAGCGCCTCCTCCGCGCGCAGCTTCACCACCGCGTTGATCTGCCCGTCGTGGCGTTCGATCTGCGACAGCGCCCGCTCCACCAGGGCGACCGCCGACAGCCGCCCGTCGCGGACCCGCTCGCTCAGTTCACGGATCATGCGTACTCCTCTCGGTCTTCGCCCCCTCACCTGCGGCCCGGCCACGGGGGCGCAGCCCCGGCGGAAGACCGGCGTCACACGGCCGCCGGCGGGACGGTCATCGTCACCGCAGACCGTACGACACCGGCGCCCGCGCCGCCAGAGCCGTAGAGGTCCGGGCGCCACCGATGGGGCCCGACGCGTGAGACCCGAGCGACACGCCTGGGCGCCGCGCCCTACGCGCCCCGCGCAGACGGCGCCGGCGCTGGGCGGCCGGGCGACCCAAGCCCCCGGCCGGCGCGGCGCACGGCCGCGTGCGGCGCTGAGAAGCGGCCGCCACGGGTACACAGCGCGTGACCCGAGGAGGCCGCCGTGGACGAGCACCCCACCATCGTGATCGGCGCCGGCACGGCCGGCAGCCAGGCGGCCCGCGCGCTCGGCCGGACGGGCCGCTCCGTCGTCCTCGCCGAGCGCGACATCGCCGGCGGCACCTGCCTGTGGCGCGGCTGCGTCCCCAAGAAGGCGCTCTACACCGCGGGACACGTGCTGCACCAGGTCCGTGACTCCGGCATCGTGAGCTTCGCGGCGCCCGGTGAGGCGCGTGAGACCGCCGGCCGCGGAGGAAGTCACGCAACGACTCCGCGGGGCCTCGACTGGGCCCGCACGCGTGAGCGGCAGGCCGAGGTGATGCGCACGTACGCCGGCGACCAGGAGGGCATCCTGCGCGACGCCGGTGTCGAGGTCGTGCACGGCGCGGCGAGCTTCGTCGCGCCGAACGCCGTCGAGATCGGGGGCGAGACGCGGCGCGGCGCGCACATCCTCGTCGCCACCGGCGCGCGGCCCGTCATCCCGCCGATCCGCGGCGGGGAGCTCATGGACACGAGCGACGACGCCCTCTTCTACGACGAGCTGCCGGCGTCCCTCGTCGTCGTCGGCGGCGGGTACGTCGCTATGGAGATGGCGGCGATCTACGCCGCCTTCGGCACCGAGGTGCGCGTCCTCGTGCGCGGGGAGCGCGTGCTGACGGGCTTCGACCCCGATTGCGCGCAGTTCGTCGTCGACGGCCTGCGCGCCCGCGGGGTCGAAGTCCGCTTCCGTACCGAGGTGCGCGAGGTGCGCGGCGCACCGGGGGCGCTCTCCGTCGTCACCGTCGACGATGAGGGCCGCGAGCGGACCTTCGCGACGGGACGCGCGCTCGCCGCCACCGGGAGGCGGCCGGATCTGGGCGACCTCGACCTCGCCGCCGGCGGGGTCGAGGTCGACGACCGCGGCCGCCCGCTCCTCGACAACGACCAGCGCAGCGTCAGCAACCCCCGTGTCTGGTTCGCCGGCGACGCGGCGGGGGGCGTCCAGCTGACCCCCGTGGCCGGCTACGAGGGTCGCCGGGTCGCGGAGAGCATCCTCAGCGGGCGACCCTCGGGCGACCGGCACGGCGACCGGCCCGCGCGACGACGAGCCCTCCCCCGGTGATCCCGTCGACCTGCTTCACCGTCCCGGAGGTGGCACGCGTCGGCCTGCTCGAGTCGGAGCTCGCCGCGCGCGGCGCCCCATACAAGGTCGCCCGCGGCGGCTTCGAGTACACGGCCCAGGCCATCATCCGCGACGAGCGGCAAGGACTCGTCAAGCTGCTCTTCGGCGGCGACGACCGGCTCGTCGGCGGCCACCTCGCCGGACCGTCGGCGGGTGAGCTCATCTACGCGCTCTCGATCGCCGTCCAGGCCGGAGCCACGGTCGCCGACCTGCAGCGCGCGCGAGCCGTGCACCCGACCCTCGCCGAGGCGATCTCGTGGGCGGCGGCGTCGCCGGAGACCGTCGAGCCGAGCGGCGAAACGCCCGGCTGACGCATCGCTCTACTCGACGAGGTCGGCGTACTCCCGGTGCCGCTCGACGTACCCGGCCATGTAGGAGCACTCTGGTACGACGCGCAGGCCCTCCGCGCGGGCGTCGTCGAGGGCCCGCTTCGCCAGGTGACCGGCGAGACCCCGACCTCCGAACTCGGGATCGACCTCGGTGTTCGTGAGGACTCGGCGGCCGTCCTCGTCGCGATAGCCGGCGAGGCCGGCACGCCGGTCGTCCACGTACACCTCGTATCGCTGCGCGGCGGCGTCACGCTCCACTCGCACCACTACTTCGCTCATGAAGTCCCCTCGTCGTCGTCGTCGGACAGCGCGCCCGTCCCCGGCGCGCTCAGCGCCGCAAGCGCCGTCACCGTTCGCCAGTTCCTGGTCGTGGCGCCGGTGCCGAGCTTACGCTCGAAGAACGCGTTCGTCAGCTTGCTGCGGCCGTAGCCGTGCGGCAGACAAAGGTAGACGACGGGTGTGGCGAGCGGGGGCGAGCCGACGACGACGGCGCGCTCGCCCTCGACCGCCGGTAGCTGAAGCCCCCGGAAGGCGGCCTCGTAGACCGCGCTGTAGGCCGCCGCCGTCGCCTCGCCGAAGTCGTCCTCGCCGGCCGCCGTGAACAGGAAGGTCACGTGCAGCGACCCTTCGTCGACCCCGGGCTCGGCGCGGACCGGGTTCGCGGTCACGACTCTGGCCATGGCCTCGCCGGTCAGCACGAGCACGGCGACGCGCGGGCCGAGGTCACGCTCGATGCGCACCTCGATCGCCGCGGCGAGCCTCGCTGCCGCGCCGACTGAGTCCTCGTCTGTCGCGGCGCCGTATGCCTCGAACACGACGTTGCCGCTCTGCAGATAGGTCCGCACATGGCGCAGCCCCAGGCCCTCGAGGCTGCGCCGCAGGTCCGCCATCGGCAGCGTGCGGCCGGCAACGTTCACGGCTCTCAGCATGGCGACGTAGGTGGTCATGCGCACTCTGTACCCCCGCGCGCGGCGACGGGGCAGCTGCGCGGGCGCGAGGCCGGGCGTGGGTCGCGCGAGAGGCCCGCGCCCGCGGCGGATGGCCCGCGGGCGCGCCGGCGACGTAGGATACGGGCCGTGAGCGAAGCCGACCTCATCCTCGCCCTCGACCAGGGCACGACCAGCTCCCGGGCGGTGCTCGTCGACCGCGAGGGCGCGATCGTCGCCTCCGCCCAGCAGGAGCTGACGCAGCACTACCCGCAGCCGGGGTGGGTCGAGCAGGACCCTAACGAGATCTGGGCGACGCAGCGCGACACGGCACGGGCGGCGCTGGTGCAGGCCGGCGTCGAGCCGGGGCGCATTGCCGCGATCGGTATCACCAACCAGCGCGAGACGACCATCGTCTGGGACCGCGCGACCGGGGAGCCGGTCGCGCCGGCGATCGTCTGGCAGGACCGGCGCACCGCCGAGGCGTGTGACGAGCTACGCCGCGGCGGGCACGAGCCGCTCGTGCGGCGCACCACGGGGTTGCTCTTCGACCCCTACTTCTCGGCCACCAAGCTGCGCTGGATCCTCGACGCAGTGCCCGACGGGATGCGACGGGCGCGGGCGGGCGAGCTCGCCTTCGGCACGGTCGACTCCTGGCTCATCTGGAAGCTGACCGGCGGCCGCAGCCACCTGACCGACGCGAGCAATGCCTCGCGCACGCTGCTCTACGACATCGCGCGCGGCGCCTGGGACGACCGGATGCTCGAGCTGTTCGGCGTGCCGCGCGAAGTGCTGCCGCAGGTCTGCGACAGCTGCGGCGTGATCGCCGACACCGAGCCGGGAGTGTTCGGGGCGGCCATCCCCATCGCCGGCGTCGCCGGCGACCAGCAGGCCGCCCTGTTCGGCCAGGCGTGCACGTCCCCCGGCCTCACGAAGGTGACTTACGGCACCGGTTGTTTCCTCCTGCTTCACGTCGGCGACGACCCGGTCGCGGCGCCGGACGGGCTCGTCACCACGGTGGCGCTGCAGCGCGCCGGCCGGCGCACCTACGCGCTCGAGGGCTCGGTCTTCGTCGGCGGCGCGGTCGTGCAGTGGCTCCGCGACGGCCTCGGGCTGATCGCGAGCGCCAAGGAGGTCGGGGCCCTCGCGGAGTCGGTCGAGACGAGTGCCGGCGTGTGCTTCGTCCCCGCGCTGACCGGCCTCGGCGCCCCGCACTGGGACCCGCAGGCGCGGGGTGCGATCCTCGGCCTCACGCGCGGCACGACCGCGGCGCACGTCGCTCGCGCGGCGCTCGAGGGCATCGCCTTCCAGGTCGCCGACCTCGTGTCGGCCATCGAGCAGGGTTCGCACCTCAAGCCCCTGGAGGTGCGAGCCGACGGTGGCGCCAGCGGCTCCGATCTGCTGCTGCAGGCGCAGGCCGACCTCCTCGGCGTGCCGGTGCGGCGCGCGGCGCAGCCCGAGTCCACGGCGCTCGGCGCCGCCCACCTCGCCGGCCTCGCCGTCGGGCTGTGGCACGACGAGGCCGAGGTGGCCGGGCTGTGGCGGGCCGCGCGGCGCTTCGAGTCGCGGCCCGCCACCGACGCCGTACGCCGCCGCGCCGACTGGCGGCGCGCCGTCGAGTGCGTGCGCGCCTTCGGCAGCCCCACCGTCACCGGCTGACCGCGGGCCCGGAGTCACCGCAGTGCGCAGGGTGCGGCGCAGAGTCCCGGCGACGAGCGTCACCCGCTCCATACGCCACGGAGACGCGGCCATCTCGTTCCAGCTGGTCAGATCCGATCGGCGGACGCTCGGCTTCACGGTCCGCCGCGACGGCAGCGTCGTCGTACGGGCCCCGCGACGCGCGCGCGAGGCGGACGTGCTGCGGTCGCTCGCCGGTCGCGCCGACTGGATCGTGCGCAAGCAGCGCGAGTTCGCCGAATCCGCAGCACGCACGCCGCCCCTCCGCTACGAGGAGGGCGAGACCCACCTCTATCTCGGCCGGCCGCACCCTCTGACGGTCGAGCCGGGTGATCGCGAGACCGTGCGTCTGGCCGGTGACGCATTGCGTGTCACGGTGCGCTCCGGCGCCCCGGAGGGGCACGTCAAGGAGCTGCTGGACGCCTGGTACGTGCGCCGCGCGCGACGTCACCTGCCCGCGAGGCTGGACGCGTGCTGGGCGACCTTCCCCTCGGACGGCCACCACCGGCCCACCCTGCGGCTCAAGCGCATGCGCACCCGGTGGGGCAGCATGTCACCCACGGGCAACATGTCACTGCGGCTCGACCTGATCCGCGCCCCCGAGGAGTGCATCGACTACGTGATCCTCCACGAGCTCTGCCACCTCGAGCACCCGAACCACGGGCCCGAGTTCTGGGCGCTCGTCGAGCGGCTCGTCCCGGACTGGAGGCGCCGCAAGCACCTCCTCGAGTCGCTCCTTCCCTGACGGGGAAGAGGGGACCCATGGAGACAACCGACAGCCCGCACGACCCCAGAAGTGACGTGCCCGCACCGCCGTTCGCGATCCGGCGCCTCGGCCCCGGCGACGAGCCCGTGCTCGCACTGCGCGATACGACCCGCGACGTCGAGCGCACCGCCGCCGGCGGCCGGACCAGCGACGGCACCGCGCACCGTGAACGCACCTCCGACGGCGACCGCACCTCCGACGGCGACCGCACCTCCGACGGCGACCGCACTTGATCCGGGGTTCGCGCTGCTACACTCGACCCGCACGGTCGGAAGCGGCGAGGAGGCGGATGTGGGCACTGAGCAGAAAGGCGCGGCCTGGAGGGTGGCGCACATCGACGAGGTCCCGTACGAGGAGGGCTCCTCGCCGGGCACTGAGTGGAAGCCCGTCCGGCGCTTCTTCGAGATCGGCTCCTTCGGGACCAACCTGTCACGGGCCACGTCCGCCGGCGACATCCTCACCCACGACCATGACGAGACGAAGGCGAACCACGAGGAGCTCTTCCTCATCGTCAGCGGGCACGCGACCTACCGCGTCGACGGCGAGGAGATCGACGCGCCGGCCGGCAGCTTCCTCTGGGTGCCCGACCCGGCCACCGTGCGCGGTGTCGTGGCCAAGGAGCCGGGCACGGTCATGTTCGTCGTCGGCGCCGAGGTCGGCGCGGCCTTCGAGCCGTCGGGCTGGGACACGGAGCCGCTGCCGGAGTGACCGGCGCGGTGCGGCCGGGGTGAGCGCGTCGGGACGCGGCGGTCGCGAGACGTCGCTCGTCTCCTGCTGCCGCGGCCCGCGGCGCCCGTCAGGCGTCACATCTCTCGGCGTCCCCGAAGAGCACCGCCGGCAGTCCGCGCGCCCACTCGCGCACCGCGTCCCAGTGGCGGCCGTCGCCGGGCGTCGCGCCGATGACCAGCATCACGAAGAGCTTCTCGAAGAGGTTCATCTTCGTGAGGTCGAGGGCCCCGGCGAAGAACGCCGCCTGTCGCGGGCGTACCGGCGCCGTCGCCTTGAGCACGTCGCCCAGGTAGTGCGACGGCAGGGCGTACCGCTGGCGATAGCTCAGCTTCTCCGGGCGGGCCGGCTCCTTCGCCAGCCAGGAGTCCTTGACGATCGGGACGCCGTCGACGGCGTCGCGCCCCGTCGTCGGTCAGCGAGGCGGCGGTGATGAAGTAGGCGACGGGCACGGCGGCCAGCACGTCGCGCCGTGCCTTCACGTACTTCACCGCCTCCTTGTGCCAGCCGAGGATCATCGGGCCGCCGACCACGACGGCGTCGAAGCCCGCCGTTGACGTAGCGTCCTGCGACGCTCCGCGCCTCCGCCTCGCAGCCGGCCGCGCGCAGCTCCTCGGCCACCGTCTCGGCCACCTTCTCCGTCGACCCGTACTTCGTCGCGTAGGCCACGAGCACGCGCCGGCCCGTCGCCGCTTCTGCTGGTCCTTCCACCTTGCGCCTCCACGGTTCTGCCGCACCGTCCGGCGACACCCTAGCCCGATTCCCGCGGGCTGTCGCGTTTGACGGGCGCGAGCGGAACGGGACTGCCCGGCCCGCGCCCGGGGCAAGACGACGTCACGGCCAGGCAGCAGTAAGGAGAGACGCCATGGCGCCGATCAAGCAGACCATCGTGCCGCACCTGTGGTTCGACAAGGAAGCCAGGGAGGCGGCCGAGTTCTACACCTCCATCTTCAAGGACTCACGCATCACGAAGGTCACGACGATCCACGACACCCCGTCGGGGACGGTGGACACCGTGACCTTCGAGCTCCTGGGCCAGGTGTTCATGGCCATCAGCGCGGGACCGCTGTTCACGTTCAACGAGTCGATCTCGTTCATCGTCTGGTGCGAGACGCAGGAAGAGATCGACTACTACTGGCAGGAGCTGACCGCCCACGGCGGGCAGGAGGGCCAGTGCGGCTGGCTCAAGGACAGGTACGGTCTCTCCTGGCAGGTCGTACCGGCCGCCATGGACGAGATGATGGACGAGAAGGACCCCGAGGCGCTGGCGCGCGTCACGCAGGCGTTCCTCAAGATGACGAAGTTCGACATCGCCGCGCTGCAGGGCGCGCACGACGGGGAGTAAGCGGGAGGAGGCGGGCTGTCGGCGGGCGCCGGCGACGAAGGCGCCCGCCCTGCGTCGCTGCGGCGCGGTGTCGAGCCACCGCCGATCGCCTGACCCTTCTGCCGCCGCTCCGGCCGACGTCACACTCATGCCGCGGGTGTACCATGAGCTTCTCAGCGGCCGCGGAGGGTCAATCATGGTCAAGAAGAGCGAGTCCAAGAAGCGTGAGGCCGCGAAGCCCAAGCATCCCGCGAAGCCGGAGACGCCGGCTGCGCCCGCCAAGGCCGCCGAACCGTCTCCGGGCGCCGCGTCGTCTCAAGCATCGGAGCCGCCTGCGGCCGCCCGCCCTGCCCGACGCCCTCGACGCGCCGCGCCGGCGCGCATCGGCGTGATCTCGGACACGCACGGCTACCTCGACCCGCAGGTGCTCGAGGTGTTCGCCGGCGTCCGCCACATCATCCACGCCGGCGACGTCATGGACCCCGAGATCCTCGCCCGGCTCGCAACGGTCGCGCCCGTCACCGCGGTGGCGGGCAATCTCGACCGGCCGGAGGTCGTCGGCGACCTGCCGCGCCAGGTCGCGGGCGAGGTCGAGGGCATCCGCTTCGTGGTCGGTCACAAGCCCAAGCGTCTGCAGAAGCGCATCGCTCGCGGCAAGCTCTCCCTCGACGACCTCGACCTCGTGGTCGCAGGGCACGAGCACGTGCCGTCGGCGGTCTGGATCGACGGCGTGCTCCACCTGAACCCAGGCACCGCCAGTTCGCCCGAGGAGGAGGACGACGGACCCACGGTCGCCGTGGTCGAGAAGCTCCCCGCGGGCCTGAGCGTGCGCTTCGTGCCGCTGGCCGCGCGGCAGGAGCCCGCCGGCGGCTGAGGGCCGCCGGTACTCCGGGGTCTGCTCGCAGCGCACGGAAACGAGGGGCGGGGCGTGCAGCGCACGCCCCGCCCCTCGTCGCTTCTGCGATGCCGGCGCCGCCGGACCGACCTACGGCCCTTGCGTCAGGCTACTTCTGCGGCGGGGGCATCTCCGGCGGGGGCATCTCCGGCGGCATGTGCACGCCGATGCGGTTGCCCTCCGAGTCCTTGAAGAACCCGAGACTGCCGACCATCTCGCCCATGTACTCGACCGGCGCGAGGATCTCGCCGCCGGCCGCCGCCGCACGCTCGAGCATCCCCTCGGCGTCGCCGTGGCTGTTCAGGTAGATGGTGGAGCCATCCATGCTCGGCTTATGGTCCGGCATCAGCGCCAGGTCGAAGCTCACCGAGAACGGCGGCTGCATGCTCGAAGGGTCGAAGTCCTCGGGCGGCACCTCGAGAGCGATGCCGTCCATGCCCTCGACCGGCGCGAACTTCGTCTGCAGGACGGCGCCGTAGAACTTCATGGCGCGATCGAGATCCGTGACTGGGATGTCTGCCCAGACGATGGTGTTGTCCATTGTCGTCTCCTTGGCTGAGTGACTCTCCTGCCGTTCCCGATATGGGGGCGGCGCACTCCGTCACACGTACCTGCCTCGCCGTGCGCACGCAGTCCCGAGCGGCGTTCGCCTCGGCCAGCCGATGGCTACGAGGCCCTGCTCAGCTCCTCGGTCCGTGCGCGCAGCCGATCCTCGCGCTCCCTGAGCTCGGGGGTCATCGCGTCGCCGAAGTCCTCGGTCTCGAAGATCTGGCGGATCTCGACCTCGGCGCCACCGTCGAAGGGCGCGCGCTTCAGCCACTCGATCGCCTCGTCCAGCGAGCCGAGCTGCCAGACCCAGAACCCGGCGATGAGGTCGTTCGGGCCGGAGAATGGCCCCTCGACCACGGTCGGCCGCCCACCCTCGAAGCGGACGCGCGCGCCCTTGGCGCTCGGCTGCAGCCCCTCGCCGGCGAGCATCACGCCGGCCTCGACCAGTCGCTCGTTGAATTCGTTCATCGCGGCCAGGTCGCTCTCCGTGGGCATGGCGCCCGCCTCGGTCGCGGCGTCTGATTTGACCAGGATCATGAATCGCATGGCGATGTCTCCTTCACGTGCTCGTCGCGAGCCTCACGCGCTCGCGTGCGGTGTCGCTCGGGTCTGGGCCGGACTCGATTCACATCTCACCGACATCCGGCCCGGCGCCCGGATGAGCCTTCTGTTCCCCGTCGGCACAGGGTCGGCCGTCCCCGGCCGTTGGCGAACCCGGCGGTGCCGGGCGGTTGGTGCCCCGGCGTCCCCGGGCCGCTCGCGTGCCATCAGGGGCGACCCGGCGGTGGTATACCATCGCCCCAGGGGCATCACGAGACGGGGCCGCCTCGCACGTTCGCGCGCCGGGCTTCCCCACCGACACACCGAACGGAGGCCGCGCATGACCGGCATGCTTCCCGACGACGTCTTCGCGCTGACCGGCGTCGCCGACCCCCGCATCTCCCCCGACGGCACGACCGTCGCCTACGTCGTCCAGAGCCGTCGACCGCGAGGCGAACGGGTACCGCAGCGCGATCTGGCTCGCGGCGCTCGACGGCTCGTCCGCGCCGCGGCGACTCACCTCGGGCGAGAAGCGCGATGCCGAGCCCCGCTGGTCGCCCGACGGCACGCGGCTCGCCTTCACCTCGAACCGGGGCGGCAAGATCTCGCAGCTCTACGTCATGCCGGTCGACGGCGGCGAGGCACGCAAGTTGACGAGCCTCAAGGAGGACGTGGAGCACCCCGTGTGGTCGCCCGACGGCTCGGCCGATCGCCTTCGTCGCCCGCGTGCGCGACGCCGCCTACGACGAGGAGGACGACGAGCGCCGCGGCCCCCGCCGCATCACCCGCCTGCAGTACAAGCTCGAGCACGTCGGCTGGACCGTCGACCGCCCGCAGCACCTGTTCGCCGTCAGGGCCGACGGGTCGAGCGCGCCCGTGCAGATCACGGCCGGCGACTTCGAGGACACCGCGCCGGCCTGGTCGCCCGACGGCTCGACGATCGCCTTCGTCTCCGCCCGCCACGACGACTGGGACATCGAGCTGGCGAGCGACGTCTACCTGATCGACGCCCCTGACCTCGACGCGGCGGGAGCGGCACGGCGGAGACCGCTCCGGGCGCGTCGGCAGCCCAGGAGCTACCCGGTGGCCCAGCGGGCGCGAAGGGAGCCCCTCGGGCGCGTCCCCGGCCGGCGGCGAGCCGACGACCCCGGAGCCGCGCCGGCTGACGCGCGGCGGCGGTCAGACCGACGGCCCCGTGTGGTCGCCCGACGGGAGCCGGCTCGCCGTCCTGCGCTACCCGGGGATGCTCGACGACCCCAAGCACACGCAGGTCGCCGTCGTCGACGCCGCCACCGGCGACATGGCGCTGCTCACGGAGGCGCTCGACCGTAACTGCAACCCGTACCCGACGCCCCGCGAGCCGGCATGGGTCGGCGGGCACCTCGTCTTCCTCGTCGAGGACGGCGGCAACACCCATGTCTACCGAGTGGCCGTCGACGGCTCGAGACCGCCGGAGCTGCTCGTCGGCGGCGAGCGCGCCGTCACGGGCTTCGACGTCGCCGCCGGCCGTCTCGTCTACACGGCGACCGAGCCGACCCTGCTGCCCGAGCTCTTCGTCGCGCCGTTTGCTGCCGCGGAGCCCGGTCGGCCGGGGGCGGCGCCCGGAGACGGGGCACACCGCCTCACGCGCGGCGGCGAGGCCTTCGCCGCCACCCGCGAGCTCGCCGCCGCCGAGCGCTTCACCGCGATCTCGGCCGACGGTAGCGAGGTCGACGCCTGGGTCATGCTGCCCGCCGGCTTCGAGCCGGGCCGCACGTACCCGGCCCTGCTCAACATCCACGGCGGGCCCTACGGGCAGTACGGCAACGAGTTCTTCGACGAGTTCCAGGTCTACACCGGCGGCGGCTACGTCGTCCTCTTCTCCAACCCGCGCGGCTCGTCGGGGTACTCCGAGGAGTGGGGCCGAGCCATCCGCGGCCCCGGCGAGCTCGGCCCCGGCTGGGGCTCCGTCGACTACGAGGACTGCATGGCGGTCGTCGACGAGGCGCTTCGCCGCTTCGACTTCATCGACCCCGACCGCCTGGGCGTCATCGGTGGCTCCTACGGCGGCTACATGACCTCGTGGATCGTTGCCCACACCGACCGCTTCAAGGCGGCGATCAGCGAGCGCGCCGTCAACCAGTTCGTCTCCGAGTGGGGGTCGAGCGACTTCGGCTTCGATTTCAAGGGCTACCTCGGCGCCTTCCTCTACGAGGACGTGGAGAGCTACCTCAAGGTGTCGCCGACCACGTACGCCGAGAACATCCACACGCCCCTGATGATCCTGCACTCCGAGGACGACCTGCGCTGCCCTGTCGAGCAGGCGGAGCAGCTCTTCGTGACGCTCCGCCTGCTGAGACGTCCCGTCGAGATGGTCCGCTTCCCCGCCGAGTCGCACGAGCTCACGCGCTCCGGCAGCCCGGTGCACCGCGTGCAGCGTTTCGAGCTCGTGCTCGAGTGGTTCGACCGTTACCTGAAGGACTGAGCCCAGGCCGCTCGGGTCGCCACGGGGCCACCGGGGCGACGAACGCGCCGAGGGGCGGCCCGGCCTGACGGCCGTGCCGCCCCTCTCGCCGCGTCGCGGCCTTCAGTGCGCCGCGGCCGCCCTGCGTGTCGTCCCGGCCTTGCCGCGCAGGTACGCGATCATCGGGTCGGTGACGAGCGGCACGACATCGCCGATCATGTGCGGCATCAGGTTGTCCATGACCCCGGGCATCATCTCGGGCATCTGCTCGTCCATGTAGTCGGGCATCGGGATGCGTTCGCCGACGCGCTCGAGCATGGTCGGCATGACCTTCGGCATCATCTGCGGCAGGAGCCGTGGGAAGAGCACCGGGAACATCGGCTTCATCAGCGTCAGCGCGCCCGGCACCTTGCCCATCGCCCGCATCATCGGCGCCCATGCCTGTCGGGCATGGCGTCGATCAGCTCGGGCCACATCGTGCCCATCAGCTCGGCGAAGCCCTTCGGCGTCATCAGCGCGATCATGCCCTCGAAGACGGCCCACTGGCGCTGCACCTCGGGGTTCGGGTCGGGCAACTCGTAGCCCAGGGCGCGGCGCGAGTAGTGGGCGAGGTCGTCGACCTCGACGGGCACGTCGCTCTTCTCGGCGCTCACCCGCAGCTGGAACTGGCAGCACGGGCAGAGGGCGAGCATCTTCTCGGCGCCGGCTTCGACGCCTCCTCGAGGCGCGCCCTTGCCGATGTCGTGCGCCGCCGGCGGGTCGCTCGAGCAGACGTCAGGACGCTGCCGCAGCAGTGCGCCTTCTCGCGGTTGTAGCTCCATCTCGACGAACTCGGCGCCGGGCACGGCCCTGATGAGCTCGCGCGGCTCTTCGTAGATGCCGCTGACGCGGCCCATGTGGCAGGAGTCGTGCCAGGCGACCGTGGTCTTGTCGCCGTTGCCGCCGCCGTCGTCCGGGGGCTCGGGGAACGTGAACTCGCCGTGCCCTTATCTTCTCGGCCATCACCTCGCTGTAGTGATGCGCCTTGATGTCGTACTCGATGCCGAGCTTCTCGGCCCACTGCGGGTAGACGTGGCGCCACATCATGTCGCAGGCGGGGCAGCTCGTGGTGACCGTGTCGCCGCCGGCCTTCTTCACGTTGGCGATATTGCGCGCATCACGCGCTCGAACACGTCCCACTTGCCGGCGACGAGCATCGGCGTGGCGCAGCAGAGCTCCTTGTCGCCGAGGTAGGTGAAGTCGACGCCGGCGTCGTCGAGCAGGCTGCACGCTGGCGATGCCGATGTCGGTCTCCACGTAGCTCGCCGTGCAGCCGGCGAAGTAGACCGTGTCGGCCTTATGGTCGCGGGCCGTGCTTCTCCCAGAGCTCCTCCGGGAACCAGTCGTGCGCGGTCCTTGCGGTAGCCGGCCCAGATGTTGCCCTGATCCATGAGCGCCGCGGCCATCATCTCGAAGGGCGGGATGGTCATGCGCTCCTGCTCCTCGATCGAGCTCGCCGCGGAGCTTCATCCAGGAGGGCTCGATCGGCAGGGAGGCGGAGCAGCGCGCGTTGCAGAGCTCGCAGGTGGTGCAGGCGATGATGGTCTCGACCATGGCGTGTGTCCCACTCGGCCCGGCCCTCCATGTACTCGCGCAGCCAGAACCACTTGCCGCGCGGGCTCTGGCTCTCCCAGCCGCGGCCGTAGAACTGGTCGCACTGGTCGACGCAGTAGCCGCACTGGGAGCAGGCGTACGCGTACCAGGCGACGTCGCCGGGGATGTCGCCTGACCGGTGTCCCGGGACGCTCGCCTACCTTGGTGACGACGCGGTTGCCGAAGGGGCGCACCAGCGGCTCGAAGGCGCCGGCCAGCGCCAGCATGCGCGCCGAGTGACGCCGTTGCCGAGGACCTTGCTGTGGGTTGAGGATGCCCTTCGGGTCGACCTGCTTCTTGAACTCGCTTCATGCGCTTGGACGCGCTCGGTGCCCAGGATCTCGTCGGCCTTGCTGGCGAAGTAGATGCCGGTCGCGTAGGCGCGGCCGCCGTGCTTCTCGGCGATCTTCATGATCGTGAGCACGAGGCCGAAGACGAAGTTGTAGCTGAACTTGCGCTGGTCGCTGGGGATGAAGCCGAGGATCACGACCTCGGGCTTGCCGTCGAGCGCCCTTCTTGATGATGACGCCTTCCTTGACGACCGGCTGGTCGACCTTGCGCTCGATCTCGTCCATGACGTCGCCGAGCTCGTCGAGCGGGACGACGACCTCGGAGGGGACGAGCGACGGGCCGAGGCGCTTCACGACCATGAGCTTGAAGCGGTGCTCCCACTCGTGGTCGGCGATGCGCTCGGCAGGCTCTCGGCCTGGCAGGGCCGGATCAGCTCGGCCAGCCCGGCCTCGACGGCCGGCCGGTCCTTCTGCGCGAACGCCAGCGTCAGGATGTAGGCGGCGGGCAGCAGAACGCGCTCCTCGACCGGGTGACCCATGTGCTCGGTGAGCGGGGCGCGGTTCTTCATCTCCGCCATGCGCGGGTTGATGTAGACCATCGACCAGATCGGCAGGTCTGCGGCGGCGATGCTCTCGATGAGCTCCTGGAGATCGTGGGCGTCGGCGCAGGCGATGGCGAGGACGGCCTCCTCCTCGAGGGGGCAGATCTTGACCGTGACCTCGCTGATGATGCCGGTCGTGCCCTCGGCGTCGGCGATGAGACCGAGGTCGACGCCGCTGTACTCACGCACCTCGCCGGCGCCGTCGACCACACGTGCCGAGACGACGTTCTCGCGGAACCAGCCGTACTCGTAGCTGCCGATGCCGGCTCCACCTTGGGCGAGCCAGCCGCCGACCGACGACGACGGGTACGACGTCGGGTACAGCCGCACCGTCAGACCCTGCTTCTTGAGCTCGCGGTCGAGCTGCTCCCAGGTGATGCCCGGCTGCACGGTCACGGTGAGGGCATCGGGATCGACGCTCAAGACGTCCTTCATGAAGTAGAAGTCCACCACGACGCCGTTCTTCACGGGTATCACGCCGCCGTAGCCGGACGACGCCTTGCCCCGCGGCGTCAGTGGGATGCGCTCGTCGTTCGCCCAGCGGACGAACTCGACGAGCTGCGCCTCGCCGCGCGGCTGCACGACGGCGTCGGGCGTCGTGTCGCCGACGAGCGGCTTGACGAGACTGGGGATCGCAGCGATGTCGTGGCCGTAGAGGGTGCGCTCCGTGCGGTCGAAGGTGACGCGCTCGTCGAAGATCCCGCGGAGGTGCTCCTGCTGGCGGTGTTCAGACCGGACACTGGGGTCACGCTTCCTTTCGCGTAGTGGGTCGCTGAGGTCGGGTCGGGTGCGGCGTCGTCACGAGAGCCCGCGAGCCAGCTCGGCGCGCTGCGCGAGGGTGCCGAAGAGCACCGCGCGCAGCGTGTCGAGCGCCTCGACGACGCGCCTGTCGGTCAGAGAGTAGTAGACGGTGACGCCCTCGCGCGCAGCGCTCACCAGCTGCCGCTCGCGCAGCACCTTGAGGTGGCGCGACACGGTCGACTGGGGCACGTTCAGCGCCTCCGTAAGCTCTCCGACATTCCGCGCCCCGTCGGCCAGGGCGTAGAGGATCAGGATCCGCTTCGGGTCGGCGAGCGCCTGGCAGATGTTGGCGTGCAGCAGGTTGACTTCACGTTCGAGGCGCTCGTCCACGGCGACTCCTCACGAGGGAGTGGCGTCGGCTGGTCCGACGACATCCGAATATCCGCTCATCCGGATGCACACCCATGATGACGCCCCCGGGACTTTGTGTCAACATTCACAATCTCTGAGGGTCCTGGTGCTCAAAACGCCGTGCGCTGGAGAGCTCGGGGCGCGTCCACTGCGCTGCCGCTCGCTCGGCCGCACCCTCCGACGGAGGTTCGGCCGGGGCGCGGCTCGGCGAGCAGCGGGCCGGCGCGCCGCTGCTCGGCCCCGAGCGGCGGGGCGCCCTCAGGCGGGCGGCGTTGCGGCGACGCCCGCGCCGGCGCCCGACGCGACGCCGCCCGGGAGCGCCTCGTCCGGCGCCCCCGCTGGCGAAGGCTCCGCTGCGTCCACGCGCACCCGCGGCAGCCACTCGAGCCACTTCGGCAGGTACCAGCTCCAACGCCCCAGCAGCGTCATCGCGGTCGGCACGATGACCGTCCGCACGACGGTCGCGTCGATGGCGATCGCCACGGCCAGGCCGAAGCCGAGCTGCTGGAACATCGCCATGTCCCCCATCGCCACACCGGCGAAGACGGCCACCATGATCGCCGCGGCGCCGGTGATGATGCCGGCCGTCGAGCCGACGCCGAAGATGACAGCCTCCCGCGTGTCGCCGGTCTCGTCGTAGCGCTCCCTGATGCGGCTGAGCAGGAAGATGTGGTAGTCCATCGAGAGGCCGAAGAGGACGCAGAACATCAGCAGCGGCAGCCAGGCGAGGATCCGCTCGACCTGCGTGAAGCCGAGCAGGTCGACGCCGTACCCCTGCTGGAAGACGAGGGTGACGAGACCGTACGCCGCACCCACCGAGAGCAGGTTCATGAGGATCGACTGAACGGCGATGACCAGCGAGCGGAAGGCCACGAGGAGGAGCACGAAGCTGAGGGCGAGCACGACGCCGATGACCCACGGCGTGAAGACATCGATCAGGTCGATCGCGTCGGTGTACAGGCCCGGGACGCCGCCGACGAGCACGTCGACCGGAGCCATGGCCTCTAGCAGCGGGACCGCCTCCTCGCGGAGATAGTGCACCGCCTCCATGGCCTCCTCGCTCGTCGAGTCGGCGTCGACCGCCAGCTTGATCACGGCGAGGTCGTCCGCCTCGGCGGTCTCGAAGCCGACGAGTTCGAAGCG
The DNA here is from genome assembly GCA_963814545.1 of uncultured Thermoleophilia bacterium. Classification (GTDB taxonomy): domain Bacteria; phylum Actinomycetota; class Thermoleophilia; order UBA2241; family UBA2241; genus UBA2241. The sequence goes on from CAWFDC010000011.1 coordinate 293,590, forward strand.
CTCGTCGGTCCCCGCCAGGGCCTGGAGTTGCTCGAGCCGCTCGGCGATCGCCGGGTCGGTGAGGTCGCCCTCGATGGTCACCAGTATCGGGGCGCTGAGACCGGCCGAGAACTCGCGCTCGAGGACGACGAAGGCACGCTTGGCGCTGGCCGAGTCCGGGAACTCGCGCACCCCGGGGATGCCGGTCTTCATGTCGAGCAACGGGATCGCAAGGATCAGGAGGGTGCCGCAGCCGGCGACGAGGGCGATGAGCGGCCGGCGCATCATCGCCCGCGCGGCGCGCGTCCAGACGCCGTCGGGCTGGCTCGTGCCGGCGTCCTTCCGGCGCCCGGGCACGGGCACGCGCAGACGGTCGACACGGTCGCCAAGGAGGCGCAGCACGGCGGGCAGCAGCGTGAGCGCGGCGACGACCGCGGCGATGACGACGAAGATCGACCCGGCGCCGAGGCTGGTGAAGATCGAGTACGGCACGATCAGCATGCCGGTCAAGGCGAGCACGACGATGCCGCCGCTGAAGAACACCGCGCGGCTCGCCGTGGCCGCCGACCTGCCGACAGCGTCGTCGAGGCCGCGGCCGGCGCGACGCTCCTCGCGGAAGCGCGACACGATGAGCAGCGAGTAGTCGATGCCGACTGCGAGGCCCATCATCGTGATGATGTTGGTGGCGAAGATCGAGACGTCGAACCACACGCCCATGAGGATGGTCAGGGCGGTCGCCACGGCGATGGCGACCGCGGCGAGTGCCAGCGGGACGAGCGCCGCGACCACGGCGCCGAAGACGAGGACCAGGATGATCATCGCCATCGGCACGCCGATGAGCTCGCCACGGCGCAGGTCCGAGGCGGCGAGATCGCGCGCCTCGATGGCCCACGTCCCGTCGCCGGTCATGGCCACGGCGAAGCCCTCGCGGCCGTCCTCGGCGCGCACGAGGTCGTAGAGCGGCTCGGTGTGCACGTCCGCCTCGCTCGCGCTCCCAGCGAGGGTGACAAGGAGGATCGTGGCGTCGGCGTCGTCGGAGACCAGCGCCTCCGCGAGCGCCGCGGCATCCGTGGTCGGCTCCTCCGATGCCGCGTCACTCGGCCCGTCTGACCCGGCGCCGTCGGTGGTCGTATCGGCATCGCTGCCGGCGGTCCCGCCGCTCGGCGCACTCGCGAGCGCGTCGGCACCCCCGGCGATCGAGACCACACTCGTGACGTGGTCGGGACCGATCGCCTCGATGCGCCCGGCGAGCTCGGCGACGCGGCGCTCGAAGGCGCCGTCCGCGTCGCCGAGCCGGTGCTCCGCTGAGCTGACGACGACGACCTCCGTGTCGGCCGCCGCGCCGGGGAGGCGCTCGGCCACGAGACGCTCGACCTGCTTCGACTCCGGGGTCGTCACGAAATCGTCGGTCGCGACGAGCACGCCGACCCAGAGCGACGACACGATCGCCGCCACGACGGCCACCGCGACCCAGATCGCGAGGGTCCGCTTCGGGTGCCGCGCGGCCCGGCGCCCGAGGCGCTCCGTGAAGTAGGCACGGGGCGGCTTCACCTCGCGTTCCGGCTTCACGTCAGGCGCCGGCTTCACCTCGGGTACCGGCTTCACGTCGGCCCCCGCCGCACGTCCCCGTCCCAGTCGCTGCCGAGGCCGTTCACGAAGACGCGGATCAGCTCGCGCCCGCGGTCGTCGAAGACGCCGCCGTGCTGTTCGTGAAGGCGCTCGACGAGGGCGAGGCCGTGAACCAGCGCCCACGTGCCGTGCATCACGAACATCAGGTCGTCCTCGGCGATGCGGAACGCGCCCTCGGCGATCCCTTCGCGGAGGGCGGACTCGAGGAGGCGATACACGCCGGTCGGGGCGAGGAACGCCTCGTCCGGGTGTTCGAGGTCGAGAGGCTCCATCGCCTGCAGGCTGTCGAACAGGAGCGCCACCTCCTCGCGGTGCTCGCGGGCGAAGCGCAGGTAGGCCTCGCCCATGGCCACGATACGCTCGGCCGGCGGCAGGCCCTTCGGCAGCCTCGCCAGGTGGCCCTCGAGCACTCCGACGCTCGCTCGCGCCAGAGCGAGGAGGATCTCGGGGCGCCCGCCTTCGAAGTAGCGGTACAGCGCCGAGGGCGCGAAGTCGGCGCGGCGCGCGATCTCGCGCACCGTCACCTGCTCGGCGCCGCTCTCCATGACGATCTGGCGGGCGACGCGCAGGATGTCGTCGTGGGTCTCCTGATGACGGCGCTCGCGTCGCCCAGACTGCGCCGACCTCGCACGGGCCTCTTCGGTCGCCCCGGACAACTCCGTCATGAACAGCGTTCTCCTTCGTGACTTGCGTTCGCAACGAGAACGCTGTTCACGTTAGACCCACGCGAGCGAATGGTCAACCGATGCCGGCACGGAGATCGCCTGGGCCACGACGGGCCCCGACATGGTGCAGCGGGCAGGTGAGGCATCGGCGTGCGGCGGGGAAGACTCGCGGCAAACAGCACGCCGCATCGCGTTCCGCACGAAGTTCCGCGCGCGCGCCGACTCCCACGACGAGAGGGTGACGATGTCCGCTCCACGGCGACCAGCACGGCAGGACGAGTACGCTTCCGGCGCTGAGTTCCGCTTCTCGCCGCGCCCCAACCGGGCCGCCGAGATCGAGTGGCGCCCGTGGGGCGAAGCGGCGTTCGCCGAGGCGCGCCGGCGCGGGCGCCCCGTACTGCTCTCCCTGTCCGCCGTCTGGTGCCACTGGTGCCACGTCATGGACGAGACGAGCTACTCCGACCCCCGCGTCATCGAGAGCGCCAACCGCGACTACGTCCCGGTGCGCGTCGACAACGACCGCGACCCCGACGTGAACCGGCGCTACAACATGGGCGGCTGGCCGACGACCGCGTTCCTCACCGCCGGCGGCGAGGTCATCACCGGCGCCACGTACCTGCCCCCGGACGACATGGCCGCCGCCCTCGACAACGTCCGCGCCTACTTCGATGAGCACCGCGACGAGCTCGCCGCCCTCGACGGGCGACGGGCGGCCGAGCGCGCCGCGGCGCGCGAGCGGCGCGCGACGACGGCCGGCGCGCCCGTAGCGCTCCCCGCGAGCGGCGCCGCGGCGACCGGAGCGCCAGCGCTTGTGACGGGGGACGGTCAGGCCGCCGGGCCCGGGGTCTTCGCCGGCGACCCAGGCACACCCGGAGATCTGGTCGACCAGGTGGTCCTCCAGGTCGTGAGGGCATTCGACCCCCTGCACGGCGGCCTCGGCAGCGAGCAGAAGTTCCCACAGGCGGGCGTGTTCGCCTTCCTCCTCGCCTACATCGGCATACGCGGCCGGGGAGAGGCGTCGCTCCTCGCGCCCTCGCGGCTGCGCGAGGTGCTGCACGCCACCCTTGCGCGAATGGCCTCGGGCGACGTCTACGACCGCGTCGCGGATGGGTTCTTCCGCTACGCGACGCGCAGGGACTGGACCGTGCCCCACTACGAGAAGATGCTCGAGGACAACGCGGGCTTGGCCGCGCTGTACCTCGACGCCGCGCTGATCGCCGAAGCGGCCGCCAACGGAGGTGCCGGAACTCCCGTCGAACGGGGCGGCGCGGCCGCCGACGAGGATACCGACGCTCCCGTCGAACGGGGCGGCGCGGCCTTCACACGAGGCGATGCGGCAGCGTACCGTCGCACCGCCGCCGGCGTGATCGACTACCTCATGGGGACGCTCTGGCGCGGAGAGCCTCCCGCGTTCAGCGGCAGCCAGGACGCCGACGAGCACTACTACACCCTCGACGCCGCCGGACGGAGCGCGTTGGCGGCGCCGTTCATCGACACGACGGTCTACGTCGACTGGAACGCCCTCGCCGCGCGGGCCCTGCTGCGCGCCGCGACGGTGCTCGAGCGCCCGAGTCGACGGCATCCGCGATCGATCTCCTGGACCACCTCTGGGCGCACGCCCGTCGCGACGGCGCCCTCGTGCACTACCTGACCCCGAACGGCGCGCAGGGGGCGACCGGCCGGGCTGCTCGGCGACCAGGCCGCCGTGGCGGCTGCGCTGCTCGACGCCTACGAGGTCACGGGGCGCGATCGAACTGCTGGGGCGCGCCGAGGCGCTCGCCGACTGGGTCGGCGAGCGCCTCGGCGCGGCCGACGGCCGGCTCGTCGACCGCGAGCCCGCGATCGCGGCGGCGGGCTGCTCGCTCGGCCCCTCCCGACACTCGAGGACGAACGCCGTGATGGCCGACGTGCTGCTGCGGCTCGAGGCCTACACGGGCGAGCCCGGCTACCGCCGGCGCGCGCTCGCCGCGCTCGCCGCCTGGGCGCCGCACGTCGCCGGGTTCGGCGTCGGCGCCGCGCCGTTACGCCGCGGCCCTGCTGCGCGCCCTCTAGCGCCCCGACCACCTCGTCGTGTCGGGCGTGACGACGACAGCGCGGCCGACGCGCTCCACGCCGCCGCCCTCACCGCGCCGCGGCCGCTGCGCACCGTGCAGCGACTCGACCCCGATCGCGACGCCGCGCGTCTCGCCGGCCGCGGCCTGCCCGCGGCGCGGCCAGCCCGACGCGCCAGCCGGTGCCGCGGCCGCCGTCTACGTCTGCCGCGGCACCTCCTGCCTCGCGCCGGCGTTCTCGCCCGACGAGCTGCGCGAGCGCCTCGCGACCGGCTGACTCGGCGCCGCGGCCCACCCGCGCCTCCCCGAGGCTCCTCTCGACGGCCACACCCCGCGCCGCGCCGTGGCTCATCGCGCGACGCCGCGGCTCATCGCGCCGCGGAGACGCCGAGCCGCCGGAGCCTCAGTCCGCGCGCACGGTGAGCACGGGCGACACGCCGTTCGCGCAGATGTCGCCGTTCACGAAGCGAGCGCGCAGCACGTGCGTGCCGCTGCCCACCCGGAAGGTGATCGTCTGGTCGGGCGTGCGCGGCGCGCTGCGGATGACGACCCACCGGCCGTCCCTGAGCTTCTCCAGCAGCACGGTGCCGGTCGCGGCGACCGGTCGGACCTTGACCGTCAGGCGCGCTCCCGTCGACAGGCGCTCGGCGCGCAGGCTCACCGCCGCCCTGACCTTCACCGACACGACGCCGTTGGCCGTCAGGTACTGGCTCGTGGGCCGGGTGCGCACGATGATCCGCGTGTTCCGGCGCAGGTCACCGACCTTCGTCGCGAACCGCGCGGCCCCGCCGTCACCCCACGCCGTGATGGTCTTCACGTACGTCTCCTCGGTGCGGCCGGCGTCGAGACGCAGCACGTCGAGCTTGATCTCGCCGTCGACCGCGGAGACGGCACCGGAGACCAGGACGCCGCCGCCGAACGGCACCGTCGTCCGGTCGGCTTCGACGCGGACCCGGGCGGTCTCCCCCCAGAACTCGTTGCCGAACACGCAGGGCGTCGCCAGTCGCGCCTCGACGGCGACGGGCTCCTCCATGAAGTAGTCCGGCTCGAAGACGACGGTGAGGTCGCTGTTCGCGGGGCTCGCGTTGACCTCGTCGACCAGCTCGGCCAAGGTCTGCGGCGGCGAGGTGTCAGGCTCGTAGTAGTCGTCGTAGTCGTCCCACATGGCCCACGAGGACGGGGTCACCACCAGGGTCCCCGATCTCGCCACGCCCTTCGGCAGGGTCAGCGTCCCCTCCACCGTCCGCAGCTCCGCCGACCCGTAGGCGTAGTACTGGACGACGACGGGGTTGTCGCCCACCGCCAGGCCTTTCGGGAGCACGAGGCCGGCGATGCGCGCGGAGCGGCGCTGAGGGGAGACCGTCGCGTCGAGCTCGATCGACTCGACGTGCGGCCGCAGCACCCCGTCCGCGTTGTCCGCGAGCGGGGCGAGCATGGAGTAGACGTCCGTCGTCGCCTCCATGGCCACGTCGTCGCCGGTGTCCCACAGGTTGTCCCGCTCGAGCACGTAGGTCCCCGTCTCGTCGGTGACGACGACGCGCGTCGTCGTCTCGGCGCTGCCGGCGTAGTACTCGATGTCGTTGGCCGCCGTCAGGGCGTACAGCGCGACGTAGGGCACGGCCTCGAAGTAGTACGGCTGGGTGAAGAGCCATTGCGAGACACTCGACTGGTCGGTCACCTCGATGCCCTCCGCCGGGTAGACCGCGTGGGTCGTCACCGGCACCATGTCCGCGGTCCGGTCGAGACGAGCGACGACGCCCCAGTAGCGGTCCTGCACGACCGCCCCCTTCTCGTCCCTGGGCGCGACGAGCTTGTACGGGGCGAGGAGGCTGGGCCAGACGCCGGAGACGTAGCCGGCGTGCAGAGCGGCCTCGGTGGGCCCGACCCACCAGAGGGGGTGGCCGAAGAGCAGCGCGGTGTCGCCGTCGACGTACGTGACGGTGCCGGCGGCGCCGAACCAGACGGTGCCCCTCGAGAACATCGCGACGCAGGGCGAGCCGGCCTCGAGCGGCGGCGCCGGCGGGCCGTCCCAGACGCCGCCGCCGGCGGCGGGCCGCACCGTCAGACCGTTGCGCTCCAGCCGGGCGGCGAGTGCCTGGTAGGCGCGGCTCTGGGGGCGCAGGCCGCCGATCTCGACAAGGGCGAGCGGGGCCATGATGCTCTGCCCCGTGACTGCCTCGAGGCTCTCGGCGGCCGCAGCGGACCGTGCGATCACCACGCTCGACACTCGCCCCTGGTCGGTCACGACCGGCTCCGCGAGGTCGTACGCGCCGGCGACGGCGGCCGGCTCCTGCGCGTAGGTCGCCTGCAGGTCGGCCATGTACTCGATCGGCGTCGCCAGACCCATGCCGCCGAGCGTGAACTGGTCGCCGTAGGAGACGGCGCCGACGAGCTTCGGTCCGGCGCCGTCGTCCACGTACACGGGGCTGCCGCTCATCCCCAGCGCGATGCCGCCGATGCGCTCGATCTGGGGCCCCGTGGCCTCGAAGAGGATCAGGCTGCCCCAGGCGTCCTCGACCAGGGCGTGCACCGTGACGGGTATCGCCTCCACGGCGTAGCCGCTCATCGCCGTCTTCATGTAGCCGTCGAGCGGTCCGCTCTCAAGGCGCGCGCGGAGCTCGGTGAGATCGAGCGTCTCGTCCGCTGGCGCAGCCGCTGCGGGGGCGGCCACGACGAGCATGGCCAAGAGGAGGAGCACGGCGAAGCAGATCCTCAGCGCACCCCTCCCGATCCGATTACGGTGCTGCATGTACCCGCTCCTTCCCCGCGTCGCCCGGCTCGTCGGGCGACTCCGATTCCCGAATCGGCGCAGGCGCCGGTCCACAGGGCTCTGGGCAGGGCACGGGGAAGATGGCGCTGCGCCGCCCGGCGGGCACGACTCGTCCTGCCCTCGGCCGACGCTCGCGACGCGGCACCGCTCCTCGAGGGCAGAAGGGGTCACGAACGGGCGGCGGCCCACGACGCCCCATGCCGCCGGCCGCTGGCAGGGCCAGCCCATACGACCCTGCCGAGGCTCATATGCGCATCGGCCCGGGGGCCGTGTCAAACCCGGGCGTGCGGATCGCCGCGACCGCGCTGTCGCCGGAGCTGCGCGCCGAGGCCGACCTTGCGCGCCGGCGCCCCTCCCTGTGCAATTGGGAGCGTCCACGCCGGGAGGCCGCATGCTCACCCTGTACCAGGTCGAATGGTGCCCGCACTGCCACCGCGTGCGGAAGGTCCTGACCGAGCTCGGTCTCACCTACATCGCCGTGAACGTGGCGGCGCGACAGGAGGAGCGCGCGGACGTCGTCGCCCTCACCGGCGCGCCGGCGGTCCCAGTGCTGCAGGACGGCGACCGCGTCGTCGCACCCTCGAGCGAGATCATCGAATACCTGCGGGCGACGTACCCGGAGCCCGAGGACGCCGGCGACCATCGGGCGAGAGGCGCCTACCGCAACGCGGTGCGCACGTCGCTGGCGCCGCGCGCTGCGGCGGCGCGCCTGCGCGAGTTGCTCGAGGAGCAGGACTTCGCGGTGCTGGCCGAGATCCCCGGCGAGGCGATCTCGGCCCGCCTGCCGGGCGACTACCTGCTGCTCTACGCGGCGGCCCCGGCGGCGGCGGCGATGGCCGTCGAGGCCGACCCCGGCGCGCCGACGGCGGTGACGATCCCCTTCGCCATCACTCCAGAGGAGGACGGCAGCCTCGTCGCCGCGCCCGACCCGGTCGGCCCGGTGTGGGTGTACGGCGAGCCGCGGTTGCTCAAGCCGCTGGCGGCTCTCCGCGAGCGCATCGCCAAGGTCTTCGCCGGCTTCTGACCCTACTTCCAGCGGTAGGCGCGCAGGGCGCCCAAGGAGGCGGCCAGCGCCACCGCGGCGAGGATCAGCAGCGCGGCCCAGTTCCAGCCGAAGCCGAGCCACGCGTCCTGGATAGCGAGTACCGCGTGGCTCAGCGGCAGCCACTCGCCGATCGTCACCATGAGGCCGCTCATGACCTCGGTCGGCGGGCCGGTGCCGGAGACGAAGAGCATGACGAAGAAGAGCATCAGGCCGGCGCCCTGCGCCGCCCGCGGCGCCGGCAGCAGGGCGCCGAGCAGGGCGCCGATGGCGGCGAAGCACACCGTGGTGACGACGAAGGCGACGGCCACGGCGAGCGCGTCCGCGGGCCGGCTGACGCCGTAGACCAGCCAGCCGAAGAACCAGACGAGCACCGCGCCCAGGGCGGCGAGCACGAGCGCCGCCGCGACCTGGGCGCCGAGCACGATCCACATCGGCACGAGGGCGGCGCGGAAGCGGCGCAGCACGCCACCCTGACGATAGCCGGTCAGGTGCGCCGGCAGCATGATCACGCCGATCGAGGCGGCGACGAGGGCGAAGTAGGCGGGGACGTAGTAGTCCATGGCCTCGAAGCCCCTGAAGAAGAGATCGCTGTCGCCGCGCGTGCCGAAGATCTCGCCCATCACGAAGAGCAGGGCCACGGGGAAGGCGAAGACGAAGACGGCCGTCGTCGGCTCGCGCACGAACAGCTTGAGCTCGACCCACGTGAGCCGCAGGACGGCCTTCAGGGCGCGCAGCGGGTGCAGGCGTCGTTGCACGGCTCAGTCCTCGACGCGGTGGCCGGTCAGCCCGAGGAAGACGTCCTCGAGCGACGGCCGCTCGACGCGCAGGTCGCGGGGCACGATGCCGCGCTCGACAAGAGCCGCGGCGACCAGGGCCAGCACGGGCCCGTCGCCGTGCACCGTGACCCGCGAGCCGCCCTGCGTCACCGCCCGCACGTGATCGAGCCCGGCGAGCCAGCCGACGTCGAGGTCGCCGGCCGTGAAGACGACGCGCAGCTCCGGCGCGTGCTCGTCGATGAGCGCGACCGGAGGGCCGAGCGCGACGATGCGACCGCGCTCGACGACGGCGACGCGGTCGCAGAGCCGCTCGGCCTCGTCCATGAAGTGGGTCACGAGCACCACCGTGGTGCCGCGGTCGCGGATCTCCTCGATCAGCTCCCAGGCGACGTGCCGGGCCGCCGGGTCGAGGCCGGTCGTCATCTCGTCGAGGACGACGATCTCGGGGTCGCTGACCAGGGCGAGGGCGACGAAGAGGCGCTGGCGCTGACCGCCGGAGAGGCTCGCGAATGAAGCGGAGCGCTTCTCCGCGAGCCCCCACGCGGCCAGCAACTCGCGCCAGTCGAGGGCCCGCGGCGCGAGGCCGGCGAACAGCTCGAGCGCCTCCCAGACCTTCAGGTGGTCGGGGAGGCGCGACTCCTGCAGCTGGGAGCCGACGCGACCGCGCAGGGCGCTCACCTGGCGCTGCGGGTCGAGGCCGAGCACGCGGATGCTGCCGCCGTCGGCCCGGCGGATGCCCTCGAGGCACTCGACCGTGGTCGTCTTGCCGGCGCCGTTCGAACCGAGCAGCCCGAAGATCTCGCCGCGGCCGACGTCGAAGGAGATGTCTTCGACCGCGACGGTGTGCTTGTACACCTTGCGCAGGTGCTCGACGCGGATGACGGTCTCGGAAGGGGTCACGGGGTCCTCAGGGGTCGTGCGCGGGCCAGTAATGATGCCACGGCGCGGACGCGGTGACGACCGTTCCCCGCGGCGGCCTCGGCGCGCTGGCGGCGCCGTGGCCTGGGTCCGCCGTGCGATCCGTCGACAGGCGCGACGGCGTCAGCCCGCCGCGCGGTCCGTCACAGGCGCGACGGCGAGAACGGCGCCCCGGGCAGTCCCTCCTCGGGGTCGGCCCAGGCGCCCAGGCGACGGAAGCGCTCGCGCCGCTGCCGGCGCCGCACCTCGGGGTCGAGCTGCTGCAGCTCGTCGAGCGCGTCGGTGATCGCCGCGCCGACCGCCTGCGCGGCCGCCTCGGGATCCTTCTGGGCGCCGCCACGCGGCTCCCTGACCACCGTCTCGATGACGCCGAGGTCGTAGAGCTGTGAGGCCGTCGGGCGCAGCGCCTCGGCCGCCTGCGCCGCGTAGTCGGCGTCGCGCCAGAGGATCGCCGCGCAGCCCTCCGGCGAGATGACCGAGTAGGTCGCGTTCTCCTGCATCAGCACGCGGTCGGCGACGGCGAGGGCGAGGGCGCCGCCCGAGCCGCCCTCGCCGATGATCGTCGCCACGACCGGCACGCTCAGGCGCGCCATCCTCAGCATGGTGTCGGCGATGGCGCGCGCCTGCCCGCCCTCCTCGGCAGCCACCCCCGGGTAGGCGCCGGGCGTGTCGACGAAGGTGAGCACCGGCAGACGGTGGCGCTCGGCGAGGGCGAAGAGACGCTGCGCCTTGCGGTAGCCCTCGGGTCTGGCCATCCCGAAGTTGTGCAGCGTCTGCTCGTCGAGGGTGCGGCCCTTCTGATGGCCCACGACGAGCACCGCGCGGCCGTGGAACCAGCCGAGGCCGCCGACGATAGCGGGGTCGTCGGCGCGCAGGCGGTCGCCCTTCAGCTCCTCGAAGCCGTCGATGAGCTGGGCGATGTAGTCACGCGTGCGCGGCCGCTCCTTGTGCCGCGCTATCTCGACCGTCACCCAGGTGTCGTGGCGGCGGGCCTCATGCCGGAGCGTCTTCAGCTTCGTCTGGAGTCTCTCGATCTCCTCGGACAAGTGCACGCCGGGCATAAGCGGCAACCGCTTGAGCTCGGTCAAGCGCTGCTTCAGCCAGCCGGCCCGTGCCTCGACCTGGCGGTCCTCGGGTCTCTCCTCGTTCAGGTCCCTCACCTCCCTTCAGCAGGCGAAGGTAGGCGCCCAGCCTGTCGCGCAGCTCGGCGCGGGGCACGACGGCGTCGAGGTGCCCGAGCTCGAGGTTGCGCTCGGCGCTGCCGAAGCCGGCGGGCAGAGCCTCGCGCGTGGTCTGCTGGATCACGCGCGGGCCCGAGAAGTACAGCTGCGCGCCGGGCTCGGCGATGCAGATGTCGGCGAGCGTCGCGAAGCTCGCCACGACGCCGCCCGTGCAGGGGTCGACGAGCAGGGCGATGAACTGCACCCCCGCGTCGGTGATGAGGTCGACGGCGCAACTCGTCTTCGCCATCTGCATGAGCGAGAGGATGCCCTCCTGCATACGCGCGCCGCCCGAGCTGCACACGGCGACCAGCGGCAGGTGCTCGCCGGCGGCGAGCTCGGCGCTGCGCCAGAGCTTCTCGCCGACGACGCTGCCCATGCTCCCGCCCATGAAGCCGAAATCCATGACGGCGAGGACGCAGACCGTGTCGGCGATGGTCGCCGTCCCCGTCACGATGGCCTCGGCCAGACCAGTCTTGCCCTGGGCCTCGAGAACGCGCTCCGGGTAGGTCTGGAGATCGACGAACCCGAGCGGGTCGAGGGTCTTCACCCCGCTCCAGAGCTCGGTGAAGCTGCCGGGGTCGGTGAGCTGGCGGATGCGCTCGCGCGCCCCGATGCGGGCGTGGTAGCCGCACTGCGGGCAGACGTAGAGCCGCTCGCGCACGGCGGCCAGGTCGCTGTGCGTGTGGCACGAGCGACACACCCAGTCGCGGCGCTGGGGGTCGGTCGCACGGTGCTCGATCTCGACGGTGACGTTCATCGGCTGATGGGTGCCCCGCGGCCCGCGACGGGCGGCGGGGCGAGTTACTCCTCGAAGCGGCGGAAGACGAGCGTGACGTTGTGGCCGCCGAAGCCGAACGAGTTCGAGGCGGCCACCTCGACCCGGGCCTCTCGAGCCTTCAGCGGCACGTAGTCGAGGTCGCACTCGGGGTCGGGGTCGGTCAGGTTGATCGTCGGGTGGATGACACCGTTGACCATGGTTAGGACCACAGCGACCGCCTCGATGGCGCCCGAGGCGCCGAGACAGTGGCCGATCATCGACTTGCTCGACGAGATGGCGACCGTGGTGGCGTGCTCGCCGAGCGCGGCCTTGATCGCCTTGGTCTCGGCGATGTCGCCGGGCGGCGTCGCCGTGCCGTGCGCGTTCACGTAGTCGACGTCGGCGGGCGCGAGCCCGGCCTCGGCCAGCGCCGCCTTCATCGCCCGCGCCTGCGACTCGCCGGTCTCGTCGGGCGCCGTCATGTGGAAGGAGTCCGAGCTCATGCCGGCACCGACGAGCTCGACGTAGACGTGCGCCCCGCGCGCCTGAGCGTGCTCGAGCTCCTCGAGCAGCAGGCAGCCGGCGCCCTCGCCCATGACGAAGCCGTCGCGCCCGGCGTCGAAGGGCCGGGAGGCCGCGGTGGGGTCGTCGTTGCGGCGCGAGAGCGTGCGCGCGGCGGCGAAGCCGGCCAGCCCGACAGGGCTGATCGGCGCCTCGCTGCCGCCGGCGAACATCGCGTCGGCGTCGCCGCGGCGCAGGATCTCGAAGGCCTGGCCGATGGCGTCGGAGCCGGCCGCGCAGGCGGTGCAGGTCGAGCTCAAGGGGCCCTTGGTGCCCAGCTCCAGCGACACGTGTGCGGCCCCCATATTGGGGATCATCATGGGCACGAGCAGGGGGTTCGTGCGCTCCGGGCCATTGGTGAGCAGCTTCTCGATCTCGATGTGCAGGGTCTGGAGACCGCCGACGCCACTGCCGATCACCGCCCCGACCCGCTCCGCCTCGGGGCGGGGGTCGAACCCGGCGTCGGCGGCCGCGCCCTTCGCGGCGCCGACGGCGTAGCGGCTGAAGAGGTCCAGCCGGCGGATCTTGCGCTTCTCGATGTAGTCCTCGGGGTCGAAGCCCTCGACCTCGGCCGCGATGTGGACGCGCTGGTCTGAGTGGTCGAAGCGCGTGATCTCGGCGACGCCTGACTCGCCGGCGACGAGGCGCTCGTACATGCGCTCGGCGTCGCAGCCCAGCGGCGAGACGACGCCCAGCCCGGTGACGACGACCCGTCGCGCTCCGTTCGCCCTGTCCGCCATCTCCGTCGCGCCCCCGCCCAGTCCGCTCAAATGCCGAGCCCGCCGTCGACCGGCAGCGTCACGCCGGTGACGAAGCGCGCCTTCGGCGAGGCCAGGAAGACGATGGCATCGGCCACGTCCTCGGCCGACCCGATGGTCCTCATCGGCGTCGCCTCGACGATGAGCCGCCGGGTCTCCTCCGGCAGCGCCTGCGTCATCGGCGTGTCGATGTAGCCGGGCGCGACCGCGTTGACGCGCACGCCGCGACCGCCGAGCTCCTTGGCCAGCGACTTCGTGAGGCCGATGATGCCGGCCTTGGCGGCGGCGTAGTTGGCCTGTCCCGCGTTGCCTCGGCGCCCGACGACACTGGCGAGATTGATGATACAGCCTGTGCGCCGCCTGAACATGCGCTTCGCGGCCGCCTTGCTCACCAGGAAGCTGCCGCGGAGATGAGTGCGCACGACGGCGTCGAACTCATCGGCGCTCATGCGCATGACGACGTTGTCGCGCGTGATGCCGGCGTTGTTGACCGCGATGCCGAGCGGGCCGAGCTCCTGCTCGACGCGCTCGACCATGGCGTCGACCTGCGCCTCGTCGCCGACGTCGGCGGTGACGACGAGGCCGCGGCGGCCCAGCGCCTCGACAGAAGCGACCGTCTCGGCGCAGGCGCCCTCGTTGCCGGCCACGTCGTTGACAGCGACGTCGGCCCCGGCGGCTGCCAGGGCGCGGGCGATCTCGCGCCCGATGCCGCGGCCGGCGCCGGTCACCAGGGCGACGGTCCCTTCGAGGTCCAGCTCGATGCTCACGCGTCCTCCTGCTCGTCCCGCCTGCCGCTCGTCCGGCACGTCCGGTCGCGCTCGCGCGCCACGGCCCGGCTCAGGGCCGCGACCGACTCCAGGTCGCCGGCGCGCGCCGTCGCCGCCTCGGGCGCGATGCGCGCCACCAGCCCGCTGAGGACCGACCCCGGCCCCACCTCGAGGAACGAATCATACCCTGCCGCCCGCATCGCCCGGACGGCCTGGGTGAAGCGCACCGGCGAGACGAGCTGCCGAAGCAGGAGCTCGGGGAGCCGCTCGCGCTCGAACTCGAGGCTGCAGACGGAGTAGAACGGCGGCGCCGGCGCCTGCCAGTCCGCCGCCTCGAGGGCCTCGCGCAGCGGCTCGAGAGCGGCCTCGATGAGCGGGCTGTGGAACGCGCCGCTCACCTTGAGTGGCACGACGCGGCGCGCGCCGGCCGCGCGGGCGCGCTCGGCGAGCTCGCCGAGCGCCTCCTCGCGGCCGCTGACCACGACCTGCCCCGGCGAGTTGAAGTTGGCCGGCCAGACGCCGTCGAGCTCGGCGCAGAGCGCCTCGACGGCGTCGTCCTCGAGCCCGAGCACCGCGACCATGCCGCCGGGGCTGCGCCGGGCGGCCTCGAGCATCGCCAGCCCGCGCGCGTGCACCAGCCGCACCGCCTGGCGGAAGGGCACGGCGCCGGTCGCGACCAGCGCCGTGTACTCGCCCAGGCTGTGGCCGAAGGCGGCGTCGAAGCGCGAGCCCGTCGCGGCGCAGCAGGCGCAGGACGGCGATCGAGTGCGTGAGCAGGGCGGGCTGGGCGAGGTCGGTGCGGTCGAGCAGCTCGGCCGGCCCGTCCGAGCACAGCGCGACGAGGTCGTGCTCGAGCACGGCGGACGCCTCGTCGAAGGTGTCGCGCGCGAGGCGGTCGTGCTCGTAGAGGTCCATCCCCATGCCGAGGGTCTGGGACCCCTGGCCGGGGAACATCAGCGCCCGCAAGCCCACCCGCCTACAGTTCCCACTTCGTCAGGCAGGACCCCCAGGTGAGCCCGGCGCCGAAGCCGGCCATGAGCAGCATGTCGCCCTTCTTGAGGCGACCGTTCTCGCTCGCCTCGTGGAGGCAGAGCGGGATCGACGCGCAGGAGGTGTTGCCGTAGCGGTCGAGGTTGGAGAACACCTGACCGTTCGTGAAGCCGAGGCGGCGGGCGGCCGACTCGATGATGCGGATGTTGGCCTGGTGCGGCACGAAGAGGTCGACATCCTCGACCGTCAGGCCCGCATCGGCGAGGACCTTCTCGCACGACTCGACCACGGTGCGCGTCGCGAACTTGAAGACCTCGCTGCCGACCATGTGCATGGCGTGGTCGTGGTCGCGGACCGTCGCGTACGTGGCCGGCAGCCGCGAGCCACCGGCGGGCACGGAGAGGTACTGGGCGCCGCTGCCGTCGTTGCCGAGGTCGAAGGAGAAGATGCTGCCGTTGTCGGTCGGCTGCACGAGCACGGCGCCGGCGCCGTCGCCGAAGAGCACGCAGGTGCCGCGGTCCTCCCAGTCGACCATCTTCGAGAGCACCTCGGCGCCGAGCACGAGGACGTGCTCGTAGATCGAGGCGGCGACGAAGGCGGTCGCGATGGCGAGCCCGTAGACGAAGCCGGTGCAGCCGGCCTGCACGTCGAAGGCGCCGGCGCGCCGCGCACCGAGGCGCTCGGCGACGATCGACGCCGTGGCCGGCATGAGGTGGTCGGGCGAGATCGTCGTGACGATCACGAGGTCGAGGTCGCAGGCCTCGATGTCGCTGGCCGCGAGGCAGCGCTCGGCGGCGGCCACGGCGAGGTCGCTGGCCGCCTCGTCGACGCGGGCGATGCGGCGCTCGCGGATGCCGGTGCGCGTGGTGATCCACTCGTCGGAGGTGTCGAGGAACTGCGCGATGTCGTCGTTGGTGAGCACGCGCTCGGGCACGTGCACGCCGAGCGCGCTGATGCGGGCGCCCTTGACGAGGCCGCGCTTGAGGCCGATCACGGCGCGTCCCCCTTGAGCCGCGCCTCGCCGGCGGCGATCGCCGCCGCGTCGACCACGGCGAACATGAGCTCGGCGCGGCAGGCGAGCTGCCCGTCGACCGTGGCGACACACTTCGCCTTGCCGACCGGCCCGTGCACGCTCGTGATCTCGGCCTCGAGACGCAGCGTGTCGCCGGGCTTCACGACGCGCTTGAAGCGCACCTTGTCGATGCCGGCGAAGAGCCCGACCTTGCCCTCGGCCCCGCCCGCGCTGCTGGCGGCGATGGTCGCCGCCTGCGCCAGCGCCTCGACGATGAGCACGCCGGGCATGACCGGGTTGCCGGGGAAGTGCCCGGCGAACCAGAAGTCGTCGTCGCGCAGCGTGCGCGTGGCGACGCAGCGCACGCCGGGCTCGAGCTCGACGACCTCGTCGACGAGCAGGAAGGGCGGGCGGTGCGGCAGCAGGGCCTCGATCTGGGCGCGGTCGAGGCTCACCAGCTCCGCGCCTCACGCTCGCGGCGGCCGCGCCGGCGGCCGGCCTCGACGAGGGCGATCACCGCGAGCGCCCAGCCGATGACGTTCTTGACCGGGACCTTGCGCCCGCCGGGCAGGGGCAGGTGCCCGAGCGCCCGGTCGAGCGTGTCGAGGGTCTCGTCGACGACCTGGCCGAGCGGCCGCGGGCTGCCCGGCGCCGGCTCGGCGGCGAGACCCGCCATGACGCGCTCGGCGAACCCCGGCGAGGGCGCGAGCGCGGTGCCTCCCCACGCGGCCAGCGTGCCGCGCAGGGCCGAGAGCTCGCGCAGCTCGGCGGCGCAGTCGGGGCAGAAGCCGAGGTGCTGCTGCAGCTCGGCGACCTCGACGTAGCCGAGCTCGCCGTCGATGTAGCGGTTGAGCTGGCCGTGGCAGTGCGTGCACTCCATCAGGCGTCACCCCGCACGCCGCCGGCACGCAGACGCAGGCG
Source organism: uncultured Thermoleophilia bacterium (assembly GCA_963814545.1). Lineage (GTDB taxonomy): Bacteria > Actinomycetota > Thermoleophilia > UBA2241 > UBA2241 > UBA2241. Next base: position 310,412 of record CAWFDC010000011.1, read on the forward strand.
CAGCGCGGCGCGACCGCGGTGCACCATGACCTTGACCGTGCCCAGCGGCCGGGCGGTGAGGTCGGCGATCTCCTGGTAGGGCAGCCCGTAGACGTCGCGCAGCACGGTCGGCGTGCGGTAGTCGTCGGGGAGCTCGGCGAGGGCGTCGACGAGCGTGCGTGCGTCGACGCCCTCGCCGAGCCCCGGCGCCCCGTCGGCCACGTCGGGCAGCTCCGCCGGCTCTGGCCGACGCCGTTCACGCCGCTGGTAGTCGAGCGAGGTCGTGAGCGCCAGCCTGAAGAGCCAGGTCGAGAACGAGGACTCGCGGCGGTACTGCGGCAACGAGCGGTAGCAGCGCAGGAAGACCTCCTGCGCCGCGTCCTCGGCGTCGACGTGCGCGCCGAGCAGGTTGTAGGCCACCGAGTAGACCATCGACTGGTACCGCTCCACGATCAGCCTGAAGGCGTCGTGCTCGCCGGCCGCGGCGCGGGCCAGGTCGGCCGGCGACGGGTCGGGCGGCGTGCGCCACTCTTTGGGGTTAGACGAAGCCACGGGCGAAAAGGTTACACCCGCCGGCGCAGCGGCGCTACGATGCGCTCTCTCTCATTGAAACGTTCAGGATCGAGTCTGCCGTGCCAGCCCTCACCTCTAGCCTCGCCTCATTAACTGGGCCTTTTGCTGAGGAAGAGCGAATGACAACGCGGAGGATCATACGCTTGCTGGAGGAAGACCCGGATCGCTAGGCTGTGATTGATCGGGCCCCATTCGTCGGTCCGCTGGGCTTGACCCGTGTACCGTGTCAACCTTCTTGGTGAGTCGAGGCTCCCTGTAGGTGTTGATCCGAGCGGTGCACGTGCAACAGGGCACGACGACCTTCCGGCGCTCACCGCGCGGCCGCGCCGCCTCTTCGACACGTAGGCGCCGCCCACGAGCCGCGCGCTGGCGGCGCGCCGCCCCTTGTTGCCGCGGCGGCGCGAGGGCCGCGACGCCGGGTAAGCTGGAGCGGTGCGGACCTTCTGGCGCATCACCAGGCTCCTCGGCGACTACAAGCTGCTGACTGTCGCCGGCTTCGTGCTCGCCTTCGCCCAGATGGGGCTGGGTCTCGTCGTGCCGCGCATCACCCAGCTCACCATCGACCGCGCCCTGCTCGGCGGCGAGAGCGGCCTGCTCGTCTGGTACGGGCTCGGCCTGCTCGGCGTCGGCGTCGTGCGCTTCGTCGTCGGCGTCACGCGACGCTACGTCAGCGGCAAGGCGAGCCTCGGCATCGAGTACGACCTGCGCGACCGCCTCTGGGCCCACCTCCTGCGGCAGCCCTTCGCCTACTACGACCGCTGGCCGACCGGGCAGCTCATGTCGCGGGCGATGAGCGACGTGCAGAACGTGCGCATGTTCCTCGGCTACGGGCTCGTCTTCTTCGCCGTCAACCTCGTCATGATGGTCGCCGTGGCCGTGATCCTGCTGGTGATGGACTGGCGGCTGGCCCTGCTCTCGCTCTCCTTCCTGCCCGCCCTGCTGGTCGTGACCTGGCGTTTCAGCCAACGCCTGCAGCCGATCCTCAAGGACGTCCAGCAGCGCCTCGCCGACGTGACCGCGGCGGCCGAGGAGAACGTGGTCGGGTCGCGCATCGTGCGCATCTTCGCCCGCGAGGACGACGAGCTCGCCAAGTTCAGCGCGCGCAGCACGCGCGTCTTCGAGGCGAGCGTCAACGCGGCGCGCACGCGGGCCGTCTACATCCCCCTCATCGCCTTCATCCCCAACCTGGCCGTCGCCTTCCTGCTCTGGTACGGGGGGCGTCAGGTCGTCGAGGGCGACCTGACGCTCGGCTCCCTCGTCGCCTTCTACACCTACCTGATGATGCTCGTGTACCCGGCCCAGGTCATCGGCTGGCTCACCGGCCTCGCGCAGCGCGCCATCGCCAGCGGGGAGCGCGTCTACGAGCTCCTCGACGCGCCCATCGAGATGGAGGAGCACCCCGACGCGCGACCGCTGCCGGCGCTGCGCGGCGACGTCGCCTTCGAGGGCGTGAGCTTCTCCTACGCCGACCGCGAGGTGCTGACCGACGTCGACCTCGCGTGTCCGGCCGGGCGCACCGTCGCCCTCGTCGGGCACACGGGGTGCGGCAAGACGACGCTGACCACGCTGATCCCGCGCTTCTACGACGTCGACCGCCGGCCGCGTGCTGGTCGACGGGCACGACGTGCGCGAGCTGCGCCTCGACGATCTGCGCCGCCACATCGGCGTGGTCACCCAGGACCCCTTCCTCTTCTCGATCTCGATCGCCGACAACATCCGCGTGGGGCGCCCGGAGGCGAGCGACGACGACGTGCGCGCCGCCGCGCGCGCGGCGCAGGCGGAGGACTTCGTGCTCGCCCTGCCCGAGGGCTACGACACGGTCGTCGGCGAGCGCGGGTTCACGCTCTCAGGCGGGCAGCGGCAGCGGCTGGCGATCGCGCGGGCCCTCGTGATGGACCCGCGCATCCTGATCCTCGACGACGCGACCTCGAGCGTCGACGTCGAGACCGAGCTGCGCATCCGCCGCGCGCTGGCCGAGGTCATGCAGGGGCGGACGACGTTCATCATCGCCCACCGGCCCTCGACGATCGCCCTCGCCGAGGAGATCGTCGTGCTCGACGCCGGCCGCATCGTCGAGCGCGGCGCGCACGACGAGCTGATGGCCGGCGACACGCTCTACCGGCGCATGTTCGGGCGCGCCGAGCACGAGCGCTGCACGCTCGACGAGGTCGAGGCCGCAGAAGCGACTCCCGAAGGCGGGGCGGCGAGCGACGCCGGGAGCAGGGCGGCGAAGCGCGGCGGCGGCCCGGCCCTCCCGCCTGCGGAGCCGCGCCCGGCGGAGGGCGCCTGATGGCCACCGTCTCCCGCCACACGGGACCGCACGGGACCGGCGCCAGCGTCGAGGAGCTGCGCGGCTGGCGCGCCTTCCTCCATCTGGCGCGCGAGCTGCAGCTCGCGCGCCTCGCGCGCTTCGCCGGCCCGTACCGCCGCCGCGCCCTGGCCGGCGTCGCGGCGATGCTCGTCGTCACCCTCACCGGCCTCGCCGTCCCCTACCTGCTGGCGGTCGCCATCGACCGCGGCATAACCCAAGGCGACCTCCACGTCCTCGACCTCGTGATCGTCGCCTTCGTCGCCCTCGCCGCCCTCAACCTCGGCGCCAGCTACCTGCAGACCTACCTCGTGAGCTGGGTCGGCTCGCACATCATCCTCGACCTGCGCCGCGAGCTCTTCGCCCACATCCAGAAGCTCTCGCTCGACTTCTTCAGCCGCCAGAAGACGGGATGGATCGTCTCGCGCCTGACCAACGACATCGACGCCCTCGACCAGCTCGTCACCGACGGCGTCGTCTCGCTGGTGACCAACTCGCTGACCTTCGTCGGCGCCATCGTCTTCCTCTTCGTGCTCGACTGGCGGCTCGCCCTCGCCACGCTCTCGATCATGCCGCTGGTGATCGCCGCGACCCTCGTCTTCCGCAGCCGTTCGGCGGTCGCCTACGCCCTCGTCCGCGATCGCATCGCCAACGTCAGCGCCCACCTGCAGGAGTCGATCTCGGGCATGCGTGTGGTCAAGGCCTTCCGCCGCGAGGCTGCCGACTACGCCGCCCTCGACCACGCCAACGCTGAGTACCGCGACGCCAACATGCGCACCGTGGTCCAGAGCGGCGTCTACTTCCCCTTCGTCGAGTTCATGTCGGCGGTCGGCGTCGTCATCGTCCTCTGGTACGGGGGCACGCTCGTCAGCGACCGTGCCCTGCAGATCGGCGTGCTGGTCGCCTTCATCGGCTACCTGGCGAGCTTCTTCGACCCGCTGCAGCAGCTCTCGCAGCTCTACAACACCTTCCAGGCCTCGATGGCGGCGGTTCGCAAGATCTACACCGTGCTCGACACCGAGCCCGACCTGCAGGACGCGCCCGACGCCGAGCCGCTGCCCGACGTGCGCGGCGAGGTCGAGCTGCGCGACGTCACGTTCGGGTACGACCCGGCCGTCCCCGTCGTGCACGACGTCGGCTTCACGATCGGCGCCGGTCGCACCGTGGCCTTCGTCGGCGCGACCGGCGCCGGCAAGTCGACCATCGTCAAGCTGCTGGCCCGCTTCTACGACCCCGACGACGGGGCGGTGCTGATCGACGGCCACGACCTGCGCACCGTCACCCAGCGCTCGCTGCGCGAGCAACTCGCCGTGGTCCCCCAGGAGGCCTTCCTCTTCTCGGGCTCGATCCTCGACAACATCCGCTTCGCGCGGCCCTCGGCCGACCCCGAAGAGGTCAAGCGCGTCGCCCGCATCGTCGGCGTGCACGACTTCGTCGAGAGCCTCACGGACGGCTACGACACCGAGGTGCAGGAGGGCGGCGGCGGGCTCTCGACCGGCCAGCGCCAGCTCATCTCGTTCGCCCGCGCCCTGCTCGCCGACCCCAGGGTGCTGATCCTCGACGAGGCGACCTCGAGCGTCGACGCCGAGAGCGAGCGCCGCATCGAGCGCGCCATGGAGGTGCTCTTCAGCGGGCGCACGGCGATCGTCGTCGCCCACCGCCTGAGCACCGTGCGCTACGCCGACGAGATCTTCGTCGTCGAGGACGGCCGTGTCGTCGAGCGCGGCCGCCACGACGAGCTCATCGCCGCGCGGCGGCCGCTACGCAGCGCTGTACCGCGAGTGGGAGGAGACCGGGCGGCCGGTCTGAGGGCCGGCTCTGGGGCCGGCGGTCTCGGGCGCCACGCCGAGGCCTCCGCGGGTCCGGGCGATCGCGCCGCTCGCCCGCCGCGGCGAAGCGGCCGCCCCGTGGCGGCTGCGACGGCCGCCCGCCAGCCGTTCGCCGCGCGTATACTCGGCCCGTCCTGAGCGGCGGACCGCCCGGCGACCGAGGAGAACGGTGCGTCACGTCTATCGCTTCACGCGTACGCCGGAGCTCGCCGGCGCGACGCTCACGGTGACGAGCCGCGGGCCGCTCGTCACCGTCTGGCCGCACGGCTACCGCTCGTTGCGGGCCCTCTTCCTCAGCGTCGTCTACTTCTTCTGGCTGAACGTGATCCGGCCGATCGACGTGAGCCCGCAGGGCAACCTCTACTCGCTCTACATACCTCCGGTGCCGAGCGGCCCCCAGGAGCGCATGATCGAGAGCTTCCTGCGCAAGTGGCTGGTCGCCGACCCCGCCCCGATGGCGGCGACCATCGCCGTCACGACACGCTGCCAGTACAGCTGCGCGCACTGCAGCGCCGCCGGCCTCGAGGGGCGCCGCGAGCTCGACGCCGCCGAGCTGCGCCGCGCCGTCGCCGGCTGCCTCGACCTCGGCGTCCAGGTCCTCACCCTGACCGGCGGCGAGCCGCTGCTGCGCGACGACCTCGAGGAGCTCGTCGCCTCGGTGCCGCACGACATGGCGACGACGCTCGTGTTCACGAACGCTCACGGGCTCGACGAGAAGCGGGCGCGGGCGCTGCGCGCGGCGGGGCTCTTCGGCGTGCACGTGAGCCTCGATTCGCCCGACCCGGCGACGCACGACCGCCTGCGCGGCTGCGAGGGCGCCTTCGCCCGCGTCGAGCGCGGCGTGCGCGCCGCGCTCGACGCGGGCCTCAAGGTCGGGCTCTCGACCTACGCGACGCACGCCTCGGTCGCCGCCGGCGACCTCACCCGTCTGGCCGCCCTGGCCCATCGCTGGGGCGTCCACGAGGTCACGGTCTTCGACGCCATCCCCACGGGGCGCCTCCTGCACGACCGGGACCTGCCGTCTGACAGCGGCGGACCACCTCGCCGTCATCCGCGAGGCCCGCCGCGCCACCCGCCGGCATCACCGGCGGCCGCGCGTCGTCAGCCAGTCCTGGACGAACAGCCCGCGCAGCTTCGCCAAGTACATCGGCTGTCTCGGGGCGGGCTTCCAGGTCCACGTCACCGCGCACGGCGACGTCACGCCCTGCGACTTCACGCCGCTCTCCTTCGGCAACCTGCTTGACGAGCCGCTGGAGATCGATCTGGAAGCGGATGACCGTGCACCACGAGTACTGCCGCCACCGCATACCGTGCCGCATGCAGGACCCGGCCTTCCGCGCCCGTTACATCGACACGATCCCGCCGGGCGCACCCCTGCCGTACCCCATCGCCGAACTCGACCGGGCCGCGGAAGGCGGCCCGGCCGAGGCGTCGTTCGCCGGCTGACGACCCACCGGCGGGATCGCCGAGCGACACCCCGGGTGCCCGCCGCTGCACCCCTCAGTCCGCGACCGCGAGCCCCGGCGGCCCGAGATCGTGGACCGCGCGCACGTCTCGCCACGAGACCCAGAAGAGGCTGACGGCGACGCCACAGCCGGCGGCGACCCAGAGCGTCGCCGAGACGCCGATGAGGGCGGAGACGGGTCCCGCCAGCGCCAACCCGGCGGGGTAGAAGGCGAGCGATCCGAGGTAGTCGTATGACGAGACGCGCGAGATCATCTCCGGCGGTACCTCGCGCTGCATGGCCGTGAGCCAGAACGGGTCGAACATCCCCCACACGACGCCGAGGCCCGCCGCCGAGGCGAAGAGCGCCCAGGGTGGCGCGGTCGTCGCCAGCATCGCCATGGGGAGAGCGGTCACGTTCATCCCCAGCGCCAGCACGAGGAACGGCCGTCGTGGTCGCCAGCGCAGGGCGATCACGCCGCCGGCGATCTGACCCAGGCCCATGGCGGCGGCGAGGAAGCCCCAGGTCCGCGCACCGTCGTAGGCGTCGCGCGCGACGATCGGCCCCAGGACCGTGAGCGGCGCCTCGACGGCGAAGAGGAAGACCGAGGCGCCGCTCACCATCACCCAGAGCCAGGTGTGACTCGTGAACTCGCGCCAGCCCAGCCGCAGGTCGTCGAGGAAGCCGGCCGCCGGTACGGGCGCCTGACCCTCGCTCGCCGCCACGCCGGATGGAGCGACCGCGTCGGGCCCGGGCGTCGCGACCATGTCGGCCGCGGCCGTCGAGACCGACGCCCGCGCCACCGGCCGCAGTCGCCACAGGAACCAGGCGCTGACCACGAACGTGAGCCCGTCGACGCCGATCGCCCAGCCGGCGCCGAGGGCGGCGACGAGCAGGCCGCCGGTCGCCGCCCCGAGCGTGATCGACCCGCTCTGCACGAGGCCCTGGAGGGCGTTCGCCTGCTGTAGGCGGGCGGAGCTCACGACCTGGGGCACGAGCCCGGTGTAGGCGGGCCGGAAGAACGCGTCGCAGAGCCCCATGCCGACCTGCAGGAGGACCAGCATCCAGACGGTGGCGACGTCACCGAGCAGCAGCCCGGCCGCCAGGAACTGGAGCGCGGCCCGCACAAGGTCGGCGCTGAGCATGACCATGCGCCGGGGGAGCCGGTCCGACCAGACGCCACCGACGACGATCATCAACGCCATGGGCAGGATGTAGGCCGCCTCGACGAGGCCGATGTCGGTGGCCGAGCCGCCGATGGCGAGGACGGCGAACGGCAGGGCGACGAGGGTGAGCATCGTGCCGGCGATCGAGGCCGCCTGGCCGATGAACAGCTTGCGGAACTCGGGCTCGCGCAGGGCGCCCAGGTTGTCGGAGAGCGTGACCATGCCTCGATGCTATCGCCGCATCCGGCGACCCGCCACGGCAGACGACCCGCCCGGCCCCTGCTCGATGCGCGGCGGGCGACCCGCCACGGCGACTACTCGACGCGCGGCAGGCGGCGCTCCAGCCAGGCCGGGATCCACCAGTTGGCGCGCCCAAGCAGGCGCATCGTCGCCGGCACCATGAGCACGCGGATGATGCTGGCGTCGACGGCGATCGCGACCGCGAGCCCCACGCCGATCGCCTTCGTGACGATCACGGATGTGAAGGCGAAGGCACCGGCCACGATGACGATGATGAGCGCCGCGCTGGTGATGATGCGCCCGGTCCGCGCCAGGCCGAGGCCGACGCTGGCGCGGTTGTCGCCGGTCTCGAGCCAGGCCTCCCTGACACGCGAGAGCAGGAACACCTCGTAGTCCATGGACACGCCGAACACGGTGCAGAACATGATGATCGGCAGGGTGGCGTCGACGTACCCCGGGCTCTGGAAGTCGAAGAGGCGCTCGAGGTTGCCCCACTGGAAGATGAAGACGAGGGCGCCGAAGCTGGCGAGGATCGAGAGCGAGTTGACGATCACCGCCTTCAGCGGCAGCAGCACGCTGCGGAAGAGCACCAGCAGTACCAGGTACGTGACGACGAGGACGAAGAGCACGACGTACGGGAAGCGGGCGTAGATCGAGTCGACGAAGTGCTCGACGCCGGCCGACAGGCCGGCGACGTGGACCGTGGCGCCGGGCGGCGTCGGCACCGCCTCGATGAGCGCCGGCAGGGCACGGCCCTCGGGCATGTCCGGCTCGCCCTCGGGCACGACGCGGAAGAGGACCGTGCCCGGCGCCGTGCTGGCGGCGGCGAGACGCCCGGCGGCGGCCAGGGCCGCCGCCTTGACCGCGGCAGGCAGCGGCAGCGGCAAGGCATCGAGGGCCGCCTCGCCCCCCTCCGCCAGGGCCTGCCAGAAGGCCACCGTCGCGGCCGGCGACTCTACCCCGGGCAGCGTGACGATGCTCTCGACCGAGGCGACGCCCTCGAGAGCCTCGAGCCGCTGCCCGTACTCGTAGAGCTCCGCCAGGCGCGCCGGGTCGAAGGGGTCGGGCGTGCCGTCATCCCAGGTCAGCATGACCTCGTTGGGCAGCAGGCGCCCGCGGTCGAAACGCTCGGCGATGAGGTCGTAGCCGCGGCGCGCCTCCACGCTGCGCGGCAGCTCCTCGGCGGTGGGGACGTTGACGACGATGCCGGCGATCGGGCTCGCGATGACGAGGATGACGGCTGTCGTGACCACGAGCACCGGGACCGGATGCGCCATCACCCAGTCCGACCAGCGCCGCCAGAAGTGGCCCTCGCGCTCGCGCCGGCCGAGCACGCGGAGGGCGTCGACCCGCGGCCCGAGGATCCCCAGCAGCGCGGGCAGCAGGGTGAGCGCCACGAGCACCGAGAAGAGCACGACGACCGCGCCGCCGATGCCCATCGAGCGCAGCGACATGTACTGGTAGGAGATCAGGCCGAGGAGACCGATGAACACGGCGAGGCCGCTGAAGAAGACGGCACGGCCGGCGCTCGCGACCGTCGCCTCGACGGCGTCGGCGACGGTCCTGCCCCGGCCGAGCTCCTCGCGGAAGCGGCCGACGATGAACAAGGAGTAGTCGATGCCGACGGCGAGCCCCAGCATCGAAGCGACGTTGAGGACGAAGATGGAGAGGTCGTACGCGCCGGCCAGCAGGTACATCGCGCCCAACGTGACGGTCACCGCGACGCCGCCGCCGATCACCGGGAGCGATGCCGCCACCAGACTGCCGAAGACGAGGACCAGGACCACGAGCGCGACCGGCAGGGCGTACGACTCGGCCCGCCTCAGATCCTCGGCAGAGACGTCCTGGATCGCCTCGTAGACGGCAGGCTCGCCGGTGATGAGCATCTCGAGCTCGCCCGGCTGCAGCAGCCCGCGAACCCGGCCCAGCTGCCCCTGCACCGCCTCGAGCGACGTGTCGAAGATGAGGACGGCCACCGCGGCGCTGCCGTCCTCGGCGACGAGGCTGTCGCCGCCGGTCGCCGGCGTGACGACGCGCACCAGGCCCGGCACGCTCCCCGGGGTGAGCCGGGCCAGCGCGGCGTCCATCTCGCGAGCGAAGCGCGGGTCGTCGGCGCGCAGCTCGTCGTCGACGAAGACGATGGTGAGCGACGCGGTGCCGATGCCGAGCCGCGCGTCCATCTCGTCGAGCGCCCGCTGCGCGTTGGAGTCGGGGTCGCTGAAGCCGCCGCCCTTGAGACGACCGGGCAGCTCGCTGAGACCGGCGAGCCCCAGCGCGAAGGCCACCGTCCAGACGGCGACGAGCGGCCACCTGTAGCGATACGAGAAGCGGCCGATGGCGGCGAACACCCGGTGACCTCCGTGCGGCAGGGTCGTCCTCGACGGCCGCGGCTCCGCGGCCGCGGCCGGCGCCATCATAACGCCCGGCCGGCCGCACGACCCGCCGGGCGGGCGCCGGACGGGAGGCCCGGCGCGCGTGACGACGGCGATATACTACGGGCGACCAGGCCGGGGAGACGAGGTCGTGAGCGAGACCCGCGAGCAGACATCCGCAGGCGGCGTCGTGGTGCGCCACGGCGACGGCCTGCAGATCTGCCTGATCAACCCGGCCGGGCGCCGCGTCTGGGGTCTGCCCAAAGGCGGCGTCGAGCCCGGGGAGACGCTCGGCGAGACGGCCCTGCGCGAGGTCCGCGAGGAGACCGGCATCGAGGCCTCGCTCGAGGGCGAGTTGGGCAGCATCGACTACTGGTTCTACTCCCGCGAGAGCCGGGTGCGCATCCACAAGACGGTCCACTACTTCCTCATGCGGGCCAGCGGCGGCGACGTCTCGGGGCACGACCACGAGGTCAGCGAGGCGCGCTGGCTCAGCGTCTCGGACGCGCTCGACCTCATGTCCTATCCCAACGAGCGCGAGATCGTGCGCAAGGCGGCGGCCGCGGTCGAGTCCTCGCGGGCTTCGACCTGAGCGGGGCTCGGGCGCGCCGGCGGCGCGCCCGAGCCCCGCGCGGCCGCCGCACCCAGAGCGACGATCGTCGCGGGGAGGTGCCGGCATGCGGCTGACGACACTGGGCACGGCGGGCTGGGTGCCGACCGCGCGGCGCGAGACCACGTGTCTGGCGCTCAAGGACGGGGCGACGCTCATCCTCTTCGACGCCGGCACGGGCCTGCGCCGGCTGCTGGCGCCCGTCGGGCAGGACCTTCTCGCCGGCGTCGAGGCGGTCGACCTCGTGCTCACGCACTACCACCTCGACCACGTCTGCGGGCTCGCCTACCTGCCGGCCGTCCTCGCCGGCCGCCGCCTCACCGTGCACGCGCCGGCGGCGACCGTGAACGGCACCGATCCCGAGCGCGCCCTCGCCGAGCTCATCCGCCCGCCGTACAACCCGGGGCCGTGGAGCGACTGGCCGGGCATCACCGTCCACGCCCTCGAGGTCGGCGACAACGAGGTCGCCGGCCACCGCCTGCGCCTGCGCGCCCAGAAGCACCCCGGCACCAGCGCCGGGTACCGCCTCGACGACCTCTTCGCCCTCGCGACCGACACCGGCCCCGACCCGGAGACCGAGACCTTCGCGCACGGCGTCGCCGTGCTCGCCCACGAGTGCTGGTACAACGACGACGACCCGGCGACGCGCCGCGTCCACGGGTCGTTGCTGCCGAGCTTCAGGGCCCACAGCGAGGTCGCTGAGGTCGCGGCCCTGGCCGCGCGCGCCGCCGTCACGCGCCTGCTGCTCATGCACCTCAATCCCCTGTTCGACGAGCAGTACTACGACCGCCTGCGGGAGCGAGCGCGCGAGAGCTTCGCCGGGCACTCCTCGTGCCCGACGAGACCGTCATCGATCTGGCGGCTCCGTTTGACCGGCGCGGCCTGCGGGTCCCGTTTGACCGGCGCCGCCGGCTCGGCCATCATCGCCGCCGGAGGCCGCCGGGGATGCTGCTGAGCCCGAAGAGACTGATGATCGTCGTCGCCGTCGTGGCGGCGCTGCTCGTGCTGCTCCTGCCCTCGCTCGTCGCCTATCGCTACACGGCGCCGCAGCAGCGCGACGAGTTCGTCACGCGGCCCTGGCGCGGCTGGGCCTTCGTCGTCGCCGCCTTCCGCGTCCCCGGCGACTCCCAGCTCAAGACCTCCGGGCGCCGCCCTGCGCAAGGCCGACTGGGTCTTCAAGGACGGGCTCGTCGACCCGCGCGAGGTGCAGCTGCTCTTCGTGCCCGAGGACGAGCCCTACACGCTCGTCCACGCGATCGACGGGCGTACGGTGACCACCACCGTCGACCCCGAGCTACCGCTTCATCTGGCAGGTGCAGGGCAGCGTGCCCGCGGTGTCGGACCGCACCGACACCATCGTCGCGCTGCTCGACTACCGCAGCGGCCGGCGTGCTCTACGACGTGCGCGACGACCTCACCCCGGAGGAGCTCGCGCCCGGCGACGGCGCGCCCGGCGAGACGGCGCCCTCGGGCGCGCCGTGAGCCGGAGCTGCGGGGGCGCCGCGCGGCGCGCCTTCGCCGTCGCCGCCGGCAGCCGCCTCTTCATCCTCGCTCGTCGGCTTCGTCACGGCGGCGGCGATCGGGCTCGGCGACCCGCCCTGGACGCTGATCTTCCCCCGCCACGCCGCCCCCTTCGACGGCGTCCTCGGCTGGCTCTTCGACCCGTGGGGGCACTGGGACGGCGTCTGGCTCATCAAGATCGCCGTCGCCGGGTACGCCGAGAGCGACGGCAGCACGGCCTTCTTCCCGCTCTACCCGCTGCTGCTGCGCTACGTCGGCGTGCTCTTCGGCGGCAACCTGCTGCTGACCGGGATGGCCATCTCGGTGGCCTGCTACGGCGGCGCGATGGTGCTGCTCTACCGGCTGGTGCGCGAGCAGTACGACGCGCGGACCGCCGCGCTCACCGTCGTGCTGATCTCGCTGGTGCCGACCTCGCTCTTCTTCCAGGCCGTGTACACCGAGTCGCTCTTCCTGCTCCTCTCCCTGGCCTGCTTCATCTGGGCGCGCAAGGGCAGCTGGAAGCTCGCCGGCCTGGCCGGCCCTGCTCGCCACCCTCACCCGCAGCACGGGCGTCCTCCTCGATCGTGCCCGATGGCGGTCTGCTACTACGAGCAGCGCGACTGGAGCTGGCGACGCACCGACCAGCACGTCGTGAACCTCCTGCTCGTGCCGGTCGGGCCTGCTGATGTGGATGACCTACCTGAGCCTCTCCTTCGGCCGGCCGCTGCTCTTCGCCGCCGCCCAGGAGGAGTGGCGGCGCTCGTTCGCGGCCCCCACCGTCGCGGTGGGCCGCGCCCTCGCCGCCGCCGTGCTGGGCGCCGCCAGCTGCTCTCGCGCCAGAACCTGACCCTGTACTGGCCGGTGCCCAAGCCGTCCTCGGCCTACGGCATGGCGGAGCACAACCTCGTCAGCCTCGCGTTCTTCCTCCTCGCGGCGGGCGCTGCTCTACTACGGCTACCGGCGCCTGCCGCCGAGCGACTGGTCCTACTTCCTCGCCGCCGCCGCCTACCCGCTCTTCTTCCCCGCCGCGCCGATGCCGCTGCTCTCCTACCCGCGGTTCCTGCTGACGATCTTCCCGGCCTTCACGGTGCTCGCCCTCGTGCTGCGCGACCGACCCCGGCACGCGCCGCTTGACGCTCGCCGTGTTCGCGATCGGGCTGATCCGTCCTGACGGCGAAGTTCGCTCACTTCAGCTGGGTCGCCTGAGGACGGCCCTCGCCGGCGGCGGAGCGCCGGCGTGCGGCGAGCCGGCGTGTCAGTCGGAGCCGTCCGGGGCAGGCGGTCAGTCGGAGCCGGCGGCGCAGCCGCGTGTCAGTCGGGGGCCGGCGTTCCGGCGGAGGGCTGGGAGAGCCCTCCCCCGAGGCGGCGTCGCCGTCGCTCGCCTCGTCCGTGCGCGCTCGCCGGCGCCGATGAGGCGGAAGACGTAGACCCCGTCGCGCGCGTACACCGACTGGTAGCGCGTGTCGAAGAGCACCCGCGCCAGAGCCTCGTCGTAGGCCAGCCGGTTCTCGCGGTCGAAGATGAAGGGCCGCGTCTGGTCGGTGATCACCCACTCGGCGCCTTCGTAGTACGGGAACGTGTAGATGACGCGACGGTCGGAGACGTGCCCGCCGGCGCCGTTGGTCACCGAGATGGGGACGCCGTCGGGGATCATCGCCAGCGCCTCGTCCAGCACGACGGCGTGGCCGCGGCGCGCGTAGTCCCGCCCGTCGAACTGCGACCCGGGGAGGTTGAACGGCAGCGGGCCGAGGACGAAGTTGCCGGCGAGGGCGGACACGAGCACGACCAGGGCCAGTGTCGGTCGCCGCACGGCCTCGTGGGTCATCGCCGACTCCGGCCGGCGGAAGCCGCCGCCCGCCCAGCGCCACAGGCGCATGAGGCCGAGCACCGCGGCGGCGAAGAGGAAGGGGATCTCGGCCGCCGTGTAGTGGAAGGCGATCGAGCGCTGGAAGCGCACGCTCGACAGCCCGTTGAGCACGAACTCGGGCGCCGCGACGAGCAGCGTCAGCGGGCTCAGGAGCGGCGCCAGGGCGAACGGCCAGAGCAGCTCCCACCAGTAGCGCAGGTTGCCCGCGGCGAAGAGGTCGGTGAGGGTCTGGTCCGGCTTCGTCACCACGCCCAGGGCGACGTCGACGGCGCTGTCGCCGTAGGCGGCGTAGCGGCTCGACGAAGGCGCTCTGACCCTGGTTGAAGTGCGGGATCACCCACCACACGACGGCGACGAAGTAGACCACGGCGGCGGCGGTGACGAGCAGCGGCCGCCACGAGCGCTTGCGCAGGGCGAAGTAGCCGCCGAGGAGTGGCCACGACGAGCGGGATCTCCTCCTTGCAGAGCACGGCGAGCACGATGAACGGGATCGCCCAGAGCCAGCGGTCCTCCTCGAGGTAGAGGAAGGCGAAGAGCAGGAACGTCGTGGCCAGCGTCACCGGGTGGAACTCGTTGAGCGCCCCGTAGCCGAGCGCCGGGTAGAGCAGGAAGGCGCCGGCGAGCAGGGCCCCGGCGCGCGGGTCGCGGGTGACGCGCGTGCCGAGGCGGTAGGCCGGCCAGGCCGCCGGCGGCGACGATCACGCTCTGCAGGGTGAGCAGCATGACCGGGCTCGGCCACACCAGCCAGGGGAGGGCGAAGAGCGCGAGGATCGGATCGACGTGGCTGCCGAGGCGCGACATCTGGCGCGGCGCCATGTCGTTGGTCGTGATCTCGAGGAAGCGGCCGTGGGCCGTGTTGTAGACCGCCTGCACCATGTTGCCGAGGTCGTAGCGGCCGACGTCGTAGTTGCGGTACTTGAGGTAGGCGAGCAGGGCGTAGACGGCGGCGAAGGCGACGGCGCCCGAGCGCCACCCAGAGAGCGTTGCGGCGGAAGAGGCGCGGCGTACTCGTCGGGCGTGAGCTCGACGACGGGCTCGCGGAGGCGCGGCGAGCGCGCCGCCGTCGCGGCACGCTCGCCGCGCCTCCGCGCCTGCCTCGTCATCCGCGAGCCTCCCCGTCGACCTCGCCCCGGCCTGCGCCGCGCCACGCCGGGACAGCCGCTCGGCCAGCAGCACGAGGCCCACGAACACGACCTCGATCGCCGTCTGCCAGAGGCGCAGAAGGACGGCCCACGCGAGCGCCACGGGCCCGCCCACCTCGGCGCGCAGCGCCCCGGCGAGGACCGCCTCGCGCACACCGACGCCGCTGGGCACGACGAAGGCCGCCATGCCGGCGACGTAGGCGAGGGCGTAGGCGGCGATCACCAGGGCGAGGGTGTCGGCGCCGGCGCCGACCGTCCCGCGCGCCAGCGCACCAGCGCGGCGGTACCGACCAGCAGCCAGGTCGCCACATAGTACCAGAGCATCCCCACGACTCGGCCGAAGCCCAGCGACGGCGGTCAGCGGCTCGCGGTGGAGGAGCGCCGAGCACGCGCCCGGCCAGCGGCACGAAGACGCGCGGGTGCACGAGGACGAGGAGCACCGGGATCGCCAGCAGCGACCAGGCCGCCCACCCCGCCTCGACGCGGGCCAGAGGCCAAGAGGATGGCCACCGTGAGCAGGGCCGAGCAGAGCTGGAGCGCCTGTTCGTAGACCATCGCTGCGCCCACCCTCGGCGAGGTCGAGCCCCTGCCCGTGGTGCAGCCAGCGCCGACCCACGAACATGAACACGGTGCCCGGCACGTAGCGGGCGAGGATCGAGCTGCCCCCAGATCGCCCACGTCGCCAGCACGCCGGGGCGCAGCCCGAACCCCGCCAGCAGGAGCCACCAGCCGGCGGCCTGCAGGCAGTAGAAGGCGAGGAAGACGGCGAACGACACGACGAGCCACTCCGGCCTGAAGGTCCACTCGTACGCGGTGACCTCGTCCCAGGAGCGCGCCAGGGCGAGGGTGACAAAGGCGACCGTCAGCGGCGGCGAGCAGCACTGCGCGAGGCGCAGCAGGCCGCGCCGGCCGGCCGGCGCGGTGGCGCTCTCCGACCGCCGGCAGGCGCCGGTCCTTCGCGTCCGTTCACGGCGCCCCCCGAGGGCGTCCAGCAGCCGGCCGGCCACGACCTCGGGGGTGCAGGCGCGGCGGTAGAGGGCGAGCGCCGCTGTCGCCGAGCCTGCCGCGCTCGTCCTCGTCCAGCAGGCGTCCGCAGCGCGGCGGCGAGCGCGGCGCCGTCGCCGGGCGGCACCAGCAGCGCGTCCTCCCCGTCGTGCAGGAGCTCGCGAGCGCCGGGCGAGGCCGCGGTCACCACGGGGCGCCCGCAGGCGAGCCCGTCGAAGACCTTGGTTGGGCACGACGCGGCCGTGCCTTCTCCGAACGCGCCGAACGATACCCGAGACACACGTCGGCCTCGAGCAGCAGCCGGCGCAGATCGTCGCGCGGACGAGCATGCCGAGCCAGTCGACGTTGCGCAGCCGGCGTCGGCGGATCGTCGCGCGCAGCTCCGTCGAGAGCTGTCCCTCGCCGGCCAGGACGAAGCGCACCGGCCGGCCGCGCAGGCGGCTCGGCGGCCTCGAGCACGGTCTCTGCCCCGTGGAGTGGGCTCCACTTGCCGTACTGAAAGACGATCAGCGGCTCGCCGGGTGCAAGGGCCCGGGCGGTGCCGGTCGCCTCGGCTCCGGCAGCCGCCCCGACCGGCACCACGGCGAGCCGTGGCGCGGCACCCCGAAGCGAGCGCCGTAGTACGACGCCTGCTCCCACGTGTCGGCGAGCACCAGGCCGGCGCGCGAGAACGCGACGCGGTCGACGCCGCTCGACGACGACCGCAGCGCCGAGCCCGCGCGCTCACGAGCCCGCGGTCGCCGACGAACGTGTCCGCCAGCGAGACGAGCGGGTCGAAGACGAGCCGCGCGCCCGGCGAAACGCCGCGACCAGCCGCGCGAACGGCATCACGAGGTGACCCGGGTACCCGACGACGACCGCCTCGGGGTGAGGCGGCGGCGGTGCTGCGCCAGGGCGCAGATGCGCGGCGACGCACGCCCGCCCCCGCGCGGACCGCGCCCGCCCGACGTCGGCGATGCCCGCCGCGTCGAGCGGCGGCAGCGACGCCTGCACCTCGAGGACCTCGACCCCGCGCGCCCGCAGGCCCGGCGAGGAGCACGGCGTTGCGCGGGTACGACGGGTCGTAGGTGCCGAAGTAGGCGACCGTCCGGGTCACGGCCGGCGAGCGTCGGCCGGCGCGGCCGCGCGCGGCGCCACGGTGCCTTCACCGGCGACCGGGGCGCCGGCCACCGGCGGCCCTGTGCCGGGCGGCTCCCCTGCGGCCGCGCCCGGACCGGCGCCGGACAACGGACGCGCGACGCCCGCGGCGCCCGCACCCGCCGGCGGTCGAGCCGCGGCGGGCTCGACCACACGCTCGACCCAGGCGCGCTCCGGCCCCTGGCGGGCTCGCGAGTTCACGATGAGCTCGCCCAGGAGCCCGACCGAGAGCAGCTGGACGCCGACGATGACGAGCAGTACCCCGAGCAGCAGCAGCGGCCGGTCGCCGATCGCCTCGCCGAGGATCTTGAGGACGGTCATGTACACGAGGATCGCCGCGCCGGCGAGGATCATCAGCGTGCCCAGTCCTCCGAAGAGGTGCTGCGGGCGGCTGCGGTAGCGCCCGAGGAAGAGGACGGTGAGCAGGTCGAGGTAGCCGCGCACGTAGCGCTGCCAGCCGTACTTCGAGCGTCCCGCGGCGCGGCGGCGGTGCGCCACGCGCTCCTCCGTCACCCGGAAGCCCTGTTGCGCGGCGACCACAGGGATGTAGCGGTGCAGCTCGCCGTAGATGGCGATCGCGTCGAGCACCTCGCGCCGGTAGACCTTGAGGCCGCAGTTGAAATCGTGAAGGCTGAGGCCGGTCGCGCGGCGGACCGTCCAGTTGAAGAGACGCGACGGCACGGTCTTGGAGAGCGGGTCCTGACGGCTCTGCTTCCACCCCGAGACGAGGTCGTACCCCTCGTCGAGCTGGGCGATCAGCTTGAGCGCCTCGGCCGGGTCGTCCTGGCGGTCGCCGTCCATCGTCACCACCACCTCGCCGCGCGCCACGGCGAAGCCGTGGGTCAGCGCCGCCGACTTGCCGAAGTTGCGTCGCAGCTTGACGACGCGGACCTCGGCACGGCCCTCGGCCAGCCCCTCGAGCACGGCGAACGTGCCGTCGTCGGAGCCGTCGTCGACGAAGACGACCTCGTACGGGCGGCCGAGCTCGCTCATCGCCGCGTCGATCTCGGCGAGGAGCGGCTCCACGCTGCCCGCCTCGTTGAAGACGGGCACGACGATCGAGACGGTTCCCTCCATAGTGCCCCTAAGGATACAACCTGCCTGCTCACCCGACCTCTTTCCCGAGGCGCGGCGATCCCGGCGCGACCGGGCGTCGCAACGGGGCGGCGGGCCGCGCGGCGGGGCGGCCGCGTGACCGAGTGCCTGAACTGCCCCGCGGGTGAGCGGCCAGCGGCGTCCCGCGTTTGCCGGCGATGGCGCCGGGAACAGCACTCGTGAGGCGCGCACGCACGAAGGTGACTCGCGGCGGGAGGGCGCGCCGGCGGCGACGCCGGACGGCGCGCCGCGGATCATGGAGGTCACAGCATGAGACCACTTTCGTACATCGGGATCATCGGTCTCGTCCTCGTCCTCGCCGGGGCCCTCAACTGGGGCCTGGTAGGACTGTTCGACTACAACCTCGTGGCGGAGATCTTCGGCGCCGGCACCGCCGCCGACGTGGTCTACGTGCTCGTCGGTGTCGGCGGGCTCCTGGCCCTCGGCGCCTTCGGCCTCGCGGTGAGCAAGGCGTCGAGCCACAGCACCGGCAGCACGGTCGCCCTCGTGGGCGCCGTCGCTCTCGTCCCGGCCATCGTCGGGGCCCTCAACTGGGGCCTCGTCGGGCTGTTCGAGTACAACCTCGTGGCGGAGATCTTCGGCACCGGTACCGCCACCGACACGATCTACGTGCTCATCGGAGCCGCCGGACTCCTGAGCCTGCTGTCGATCGGCAGCCTCTCCGGGCGCGCCGTGGCGGTAGAGGAGGCTCGCTACGCCCGGCACCCCGATGTGGCTGAACGGGACCGCGACGACTATCGCCGCGCCGCCTGACCGGCCCTGCGGGAGCCGGGCTCGACGGAAGCGGGCACGAGGCGGAGCGGCCCGGGCACGTCATGCCCGGGCCGCTCCGCCTCGTGCCGCCGCCCGGCGTCAGTCCGCGGGGCGCCGCGAGCTCCCGGGCCGCGAGGCCGGTCCTTCGACCGCCCCGAGCTCGTCGTCGTCATCGACCGTGACCAGGTCGATCGCCCTGCGGCCGATCACGACCACGTCGTCCGTCACGTCACTGTTGAGCAGCGCCGCGAGACGCGGGTCCTTGACCTTGAGTCTGACCCCGAAGAACTCGACGCTGTCTGTCGGCCTCTCAGACACCTCCGGCCCCCGCCCGCACGCCTGCCCCTCGCGCTCGCGCGCCGGCCCTTCCCTCAACGTCCCCGTACCGCACGCGAACGCCCAGCAGCTTGTCTATCGGCAGTCCCGTGCGCTAGCATGACGCCCGCCAGTTCAACGGATGGCGCGCGGCTCGTGCCCAAGGGAAGCCGGTGAGATTCCGGCGCGGTCCCGCCGCTGTAGCCGGTCGGCGCCTCTGCGTTCTCCTGTAGGAGAGTCACTGGACCTGCGGGTCTGGGAAGGCAGCAGAGGCGCGTACGTCGACCGGGAGTCAGAAAACCTGCTCAGCCGCCAGCGAAGCTGCTTCCCCCACGTGGATGGGTGCCAGCACGACGGCAGACACCGACCCCGGCAGGAGGAAGTCGGGGTCATTGCACGTCGGAGCCGCTTCGCCGGAGGGGGAACGCCCGCCGCCGGAGAGGAGCCCGACGTGAAACGACGCTCTATCCTGCCGCTCACCATGCTCACCCTGCTCATCGCCCTGCTCGTGGCGCCCGCCGCGGCCGCCGACGTCCTCCCGGGCACGACCACCGTGGTCAAGCCCTCGGTCCGCGTCGAGGCGCTGTCGCACACGGTCGCGCCCGCGACCACGGTCGCGGTCCCCGTCACCAGCACCGTCATCGACAGCCTCGGCGCCAGCGCCTCGTTCGCCGAGCCCATGGCGATGGTCGCCCTCGCCAAGGCCGCCGACCGGCGCGCCTTCACCTTCGACGGGCTCGCGTTCGTCAACTCGATCGCCGGCCTCGGCGGGTCGCCGTCGTGGACGACCTGGTGGCTCTACCAGGTGAACGGCTGGCAGCCCCGACTTCGGCGCCCACGAGCTCCTCACCGCGACCGGCGACAAGGTCGTCTTCTTCGAGGCGTCGTCCGCGGCGCCGTGGACCAACAAGCAGCTCGTCGTCACCGCCTCCCCGCGCGGCGTGCGCCCGGGTGAGCCGATCACCCTCACCGTGCGCGAGGACGATCTCGCCAAGTTCAACGACCGCGCCTCCTTCGACCGCTGGGGCCCGAACCCCGACGGCATGACCGAGGAGGAGATCGCCGCCTACATCGAGACGCTCGCCGACTCCCGTCTCTCCGCGGGAGCGACGCTGCACGTCGGCAACCGCGTCTACGAGCTCGGCGCGCCCGACTTCGAGGACGGGACCATCACCCTCACCGACCTGCCGATCGGGACCTACAGCGTCTGGGCCGAGAAGCCCTGGGACACGGAGTTCAACTACGTCCGCGCCGCCGAGACCCTGATCGACGTCGGCCCGGGGGCGACGATGACGAAGGTCACCGTCAGGCCGAACCCCTACGTGGCGAAGCGCGTGATGTACGTGACGTTCCTGCTCAGCAAGAAGGCCGACGTGGGCATGAAGATCTACAACGCCGTCGGCCAGCGCGTCGCCACGGTCAAGGCGAAGACCCTGTACGCCGGCACCCGGACGCTGCAGTGGGACGGGGTGCGCAGCGCCCCCTCTGACCACCAAGCTCACGATCAAGCTCCGCGCCGTCGACACCTGGGGCCGCGTGACGCTCAAGTCGGTGACCGTCTCGGTCGCCAGCTGAGTCAGCGCCGGGCGGTCGTCGCTCGCACGTGATGAGAAGGGTGCTCGCGGTCGTCGCGCTGCTGGCCCTGGCCGTCCTCCCGGCCGGGTGCTCCGGCACGTCCTCTGAACGGGACGTGGCGACGACCGCGGGCCGCCCGCCCACGGCGACCGAAGTCCGTCTCGTGATCACCCGCGACTACGGCGCCTCTCTCCTCAAGGACGTGCTCGTCGAC
Source organism: uncultured Thermoleophilia bacterium (assembly GCA_963814545.1). Taxonomy (GTDB): domain Bacteria; phylum Actinomycetota; class Thermoleophilia; order UBA2241; family UBA2241; genus UBA2241. The sequence goes on from CAWFDC010000011.1 coordinate 331,557, forward strand.
GCCGGCGGGCGGCACCGACGTCATGCGCGTGCTGGCCGAGAACGCCGAGGTCTCGAGCGGGTACGGCGGCGGCTTCGTCGCCGGCATCGACGGGCTCGAGTCGACGTACGGCGGCGCGTCGTCGGCCGACGCCGCCGACTGGTTCTACTGGGTCGACGGCGCGCTCGCCGACATCGGCGCCGGCGACTTCGCGCTCGACGGCGGCGAGACCGTGTGGTGGGACTACCACCGCTGGGCCGGGGCGATGTTCGCCCCGACGGCCGTCCACGCCTTCCCCGTGCCCTGGGCCGGCCGGCCGCTCCCCGTCACGAGCGGCGGGGAGATCGCCGGCCTGGACGAGTGGGCGCCGACCGTCGGCCTCGAGCTCGGGCAGCGCCGGGACCTCGCCGCCGGCAGGCCGCCCGGACGGCCTCGTCGTCTGCACGGCGGCCGAGGCCGCGGCGACGCCCTGGCTCGCCGAGCTGCTCGTCGGGCGAGGCCGGCGCCCCGCTCGTCGCGGTCGACGGCGGCACGCTCTCCGCCCTCGGCGCGGACGGCGCCCCGGCGGCCGCCACGGCCGCCGTCCTCGCGCTCCCCAACGCCGACGACCCCGCGACGCCCGCTGCTGCTGCTGGTGTTCGCCGACGCCGCGGCGGCCGGCGATGCCTTCCGCCCTGCTCACGCCGGCGAGCCTCAGCGCCCGGCTGGCCGCGGCCGTCGTCGGCGGCGCCGTCGTGCCGCTCCCGCTCGAGGCGGCGCCGTGATCAGCCGACCGCTCAGCGCCGAGCCCGCCGCGGTGCCCGCCGGCGGCGGGCTCCCGGCGACCGGCTCGGCCCCAGGTGGAGCGACGGGTCCCCGCGAGGCGACGGGGCCCGTCGTCGGGAGGCCGCGCACGGCCCGCCGCCGCGCCCCCGAGGCGGCCCTGCGGGGACTCGCCCGGCTGCGCCCGGGCGTTTGCCTCGGCTTCATCGCGGCGCTGGGCGTCGCGGGCCTGGCGCTGGCCAACCCCATCCAGGTCGCCGTCCTGCTCACCGTCACCCTCCTCGCGCTGTGGGCGAGCGGGGCGCTGCGCGCGGCCGTCCCGTATCTCCGCGTGGCCCTTTACGTGGGCGCCTTTCTCGCCCTCCTCAACCCCATCTTCAGTCGTGGCGGCCTCGACGTGCTCTGGGAGACGACGCTCGGGCCTCTCGCCGTGAAGATCACCGTCCAGGGCATCGCCTTCGGCATCACCAGCGCCCTGCGTCTCGCCACCGTGACCCTCGCGTTCGCCCTCTTCACGCTGGTTATCGACCCCGACGAGCAGCTCGGCCTGCTCAGCCGTCTCTCCTTCAGGTCCGGCCTCGTGCTCTCGCTGGCGGCGCGCCTCTTCCCGGTCTTCTCGCGCGACGCGGCGCGCCTCGCCGACGCCCAGCGCTCCCGCGGCGTGGAGCTCGACCGCGGGAGTCGGCGCGAACGCGCGGCCGCCCGCGTGCCCCTCCTCGCCGCCCTGCTCACCCGCAGCCTCGAGCGCGCCGTCGACGTCGCCGCCTCGATGGAAGCCCGCGCCTACGGCAGCGGCGGCCGCAGCCGCTGGGTGCGGCGGCGGCGCTGGACGGCCGCCGACGTCGTGACCGCAGCGGCAGCCGCAGTGGCCGGCGTGGCCTTGCTCGGCGGCCTCGCGAGCGGCGCCTTCGCCTACGACTTCTTCCCCCTCCTCGACGACCCGTTCGCGATGCTCGCGAGCGGCTGGTGGCTCGCCCTCGCGCTGGCCCTTGCCGCCCCCCTGGTGGTGACGCGACCGTGGCGGAGATAGCCCGCTTCGATCGCGTCACGTACACGTACCCCGGTGCGCCGCGACCGGCGCTCGAGGACGTCTCGCTGCGCGTCGACCCGGCCGAGGTCATCCTCGTGATCGGCGGCTCGGGCAGCGGCAAGTCGACCCTGCTCCGCTGCCTCAACGGTCTGGTCCCCCACTTCCACGGCGGCGTCTTCGCCGGCCGGGTGACGGTCGACGAGTACGACACCCGCGAGGCCCGGCCGCACGACCTCGCGCGCCGCGTCGGCCTCGTCTTCCAGGACCCGGAGAGCCAGTCGGTGATGACGACGGTCGAGCGCGAGATCGCCTTCGGCCTCGAGAACCTCGGCGTCGAGAGCCGTGCCATCACGCGCCTCGTCGAGGAGGCGCTCATCTCGCTCGGCCTCTCGCACCTGCGCCATGCCACGCTGGCGACACTGTCGGGCGGCGAGCTCCAGAAGGTCGCGCTCGCCGCCGTCATCGCCACGCAGCCGCACCTCCTCCTGCTCGACGAGCCGACCTCGCAGCTCGACCCGGTCGGCTCCGAGGAACTGCTCGCGGCCGTGCGTCGGCTCTCCGAGGACACCGGCGCCACCATCGTCCTCGCCGAGCACCGGGTCGAGCGCTGCCTGCACCTCGCGACCCGCGTCCTCTACCTCGAGGCCGGCCGCATCGCGGTCGACGCCGATCCCCAGGAGTTCGCGCGCTGGGCGATCCACGGCCACCGCGAACTGCTCCCGCCGGTGGCGCGTCTCTTCGCCCAGAGACTGAACGGGCAGGCGGCCGCGCACGCCGCCGACGGCCGCCTGCCGATGACCGTCAAGGACGCGCGTCACATGCTGGACGTGATCGAGGACCGCACGCCCCATCGCCTGCCGCACGAGACGCCGCGCACCGACGGCGAGGTCGTGCTCGAGACGCGCCGCCTGCGCGTCGGCTACGACCCCGACGTCCCGCTCCTCGACGAGGTCGGGCTCACCCTGCGTCGCGGCGAGCTCGTCGCGCTCATGGGCGAGAACGGCGCCGGCAAGTCGACCCTCGTGCGGCACTTCAACGGCCTGCTCCGGCCCCTCGCCGGCAGTGTGACGCTTCTCGGCCGGGACGTGGCGACGCTGTCGGTCGCCGAGGCGGCGCGCGGCTGTGCCCTGCTGGGCCAGAACCCGGGCGACTACTTCGTCAAGGACACGGTGGCCGAGGAGATCGACCACACCCTGGACGCCCTCGGCTTCGAGGGGCAGCAACACAGCGGCAAGGCGACCCGCATCGTCGCCGAGCTCGAGCTCGCCGCCCTGCTCGCGCGCGACCCGCGCGAGCTCTCGGGCGGCGAGCGCACGCGCGTCGCGCTCGCCGCCGTCGCCTGCGGCGAGCCTGCCCTGCTCGTCCTCGACGAGCCCACGCGGGGCATGGACCCGAGTCACAAGGTCGAGCTCGCGCGCTTGCTGCGCGGGTGGACCGCGTCCGGCCGCTGCGTCCTGCTCGTCACGCACGACGTCGAGTTCGCCGCCCGCGCCGCGACGAGAGTCCTCGTGCTCGGCGACGGGGGCGTGCTTGCCGACGGCCCCGCCGACGAGGTCCTGAACGGCTCGCTGTTCTTCTCCACCCAGGTCAACCGCCTGCTGCGTCACGCACTGCCGGGCGTCCTCCACGAGGACGAGATCGGATGGGGAGGGACGCTCCCGTGAGCCGCCTGTCGATCGCCGGCCGTGCGGCGGCGGCCCTGCCCGGGCCCCGTCTCTCCACCCTCGCTGTGGCCGGGCTGCTCGCCGTCGCCGTCGCCCTCGCCGCCTGGTCGGCGGTCGCCCCCGACGCCGTCGACTGGAGCCTGACAAGCCTCCTCATCGTCCTCGCCCTCGTGGGGGCCATGCTCCTCGGCTACGGCGCCCGCGGCGTCGCCGCCCAGGAGCTCTCGCTGGTCGCCGCCCTCGCCGCGCTGGCGACGGCGAGCCGCGTGCTCTTCGCCTCGCTGCCCAACGTGAAGCCGGTGACCTTCATCGTCCTCGTCTCGGGCGTCGCCCTCGGCCCGGGCGCCGGCTTCATGGTCGGCGCCACCTCGGCCCTGGTCTCCAACCTCTTCTTCGGCCAGGGACCGTGGACGCCCTGGCAGATGCTCGGCTGGGGCCTGGTCGGCGCGATCGGCGGCCTCCTCGGAGGGGGTGGCCGCCGCCCCGGCCGTTGGGAGCTGGTCGTCGTCGGAGGGCTGCTGGCCCTCGCCTTCGACTGGCTGGTCACGCTGTGGACGTTCCTCGCCTTCACCGCGAGGACGTGGCCGGCCCTGCTGGCACTCTACGCGCAGGGCCTGCCGTTCGACCTTGCACACGTCGCCGCGACCTGCCTCTTTGCTGGCATTTTCGGCGTCAAGGCTGTTACCATTGTGGCTCGGTTCCGCGCCCGGACCCGCGTCACCTTCGTGGGACTGGAGGACCAGTGATGTTGAGAAAGACGGGGCTACTCCTCACGCTCGCCGTCGTGGTGATGCTGCTCGTGCCGGCGGCCGCGTCGGCGGCGCGCCTCGCGCACGTGACACGCGGCCTCGACTACCTCCACGCCAGGCAGAGTGCGAGCGGGGGGTTCGAGGACCCCTTCTACACGCCCTGGTGCATCCTCGCCATCCGCGCCGCCCAGGAGAACGTGACCGCCGACGCTTGGACGATCGACGGCAAGAACCCGTTCACGTACATGAACAGCCTCAACCACCCCGCCGTCGCGGCCTCGGGCACGGTCAGCAACATCCCGTCGTACTACTCGAAGACGATCCTCGCCTACGTCGCCGCCGGCAAACGCGACCGCATCTACAGCGCCGGCTCCCCGCCGGTCGACCTGCTGGCGAAGCTCTACGAGTACCGTCACCCGGACGGCCACTTCTCGCTCGCCGTCTCCAACCCCGACGCGGCCGCCGTCAACACGACGATCTGGGCGATCCTCGCCATGAACGCGGCCGGCGTGACCGGCGACAAGCTCGACACGGCCGTGGCCTGGCTGCGCGACCGGGCGCTCGACAACGGCGGCTTCCCCAGCGAAGCCGGCCGGCCGGCCGACGTCGACGACACCGCCGCCGCGATCCAGGCGCTGCTCGCCGGCGGCGTCTCCGCCGACGCCGATGTGATCCAGAAGGCCCTCGGCTTCCTGCGCGGCGCGCAGCGCGCCGACGGCGGCTTCCCCAACTTCCTGACCGACGGCTACAGCTACGCCGAGTCGACCGCCTGGGCGATCCAGGCGATCTCGGCGGTCGGGCAGGACCCAGCCTCCTGGGCCGTGGGGGACAACAACCCCGTCAAGGCCCTCAAGGCGCTGCAGCCGGTGCCGGGCCCGGGGTACTTCGAGCACCGCAGCGGCAAGGTGGCGACCCCGCTGCTGACCACTCCGCAGGCGATCATCGCCCTTTCCGGCGCCACGGTCGGCGACGGGGTCAACACCTCCTTCGACGTTTTCCCCCGCAAGCTCCCCACGCTCGTCACGCCGATGGTGTTCAAGCCCCAGGTGAGCGACCTCAAGCCGGCCGCCGACGCCAAGCTCACGAGCAGCACGGTGACGTTCTCGGCCTCGTACGTCGACGGCGCCGGCGGCACCGGCGTGGCCGCCGGCGGGGTGCGCATCTTCGTCGACGGCGTCGAGCGCACCAAGGCGGCGACCGTGACCAGCTCGTCGATCGTGCTCAAGCTGACCGGCGTACCCAACGGCACCCACCGCTGGGAGCTCCGCGTCGCCGACCGCTCGGGCAACGTCACCCAGCGCATCCGCAGCTTCACGGTCTCGGTGTACGTGCCTTCGGTGACACCGACCTACACGCCGCCGGCCTACACGCCGCCGAGCTCGTCGGGCACCTACCCGACCACGCGGCCCACGCCGACGACGACGCTCTACCCATCCCCGACGCCCTCGGCCACGGCCTCCCCCGGAGCCGACCTCACCGGCGTCCCCTACGGCGACGCGGTCACCGGCACCCCGGTGACGCCCACGTCGCCGAGCCCCGGGCCGAGCACGGTCTCGGCCTCGCCCCTCGGCGGCGAGGGCGGCGGCGGGGCCGGCGTCATCGGCGGTCTGCTCCTCGTCGCCCTCCCGATCGGCGCCGCGCTCTCCTACCTCGGCATGCGGCGGCACGCCGCACAGATGGCCCTGGCCGGCACGGGCAAGACGCTCACCGGCGGCGGGACGCCGTGGCAACGGTTCAGCAGGCGGCTCGGCGCGGCGGGCTCCGCCGCCGGCACCGCCTGGCACCGCTTCACGTCCCGCTTCTCGCGCGCCGGCGGCGCGTGAGCGAGCCCACCCTCCGCGAAGGATCGACAGTATGAGCGCGCTGATCGTCGGGACCCTGGCCCGCGACATCCAGGAGTGGATCTACAACGCCGCCGAGATCCTCCTGTACCCCGTGCTGATCGCCGCGCTGGTGTGCCTCGTGTGGGTGTTCGTCGAGCTCGGCTGGCTCTTCTACGAGATCTACCTGCGCATCCGCTTCCGCGACCTCGAGGCACTCGAGATCCGCACCCTCCGCGCCCGGCAGGCGTTCATCGAGGGCAAGCCGCGCAAGGCCTACCGCTACCTGCAGGAGACGCGGTACTCGATGGTCGTGGCGCGCTTCCTCTTCGACCTCATCCGCAACTACCAGACGCAGCGTCTCGCGGTGAAGCCGCTGAAGCTGCTGCAGGAGTACGAGTTCTACACGGTCAAGCGCCTGGAGCGCACCCGCATCCTCGTCCGCGTCGGCCCCATGCTGGGCCTCATGGGCACCCTGATCCCCCTGGCTCCCGCGCTCGTCGGACTCGCACAGGGCGACACCCAGCAGCTGGCGGACAACCTCGTGCTAGCGTTCTCGGTCACCGTGCTCGGCCTCCTCATCGGCGGCATCGCCTTCGCCGTGAGCATCGTCCGCGACCGCATCTACTCCCAGGACATCTCCGACCTCGAGTACCTGCTCGAGCTGCTCGAAGGCGGCGGCGAGCGCCTGCAGACAGGCGGGCGGCAGGCGGCCGGACTCGGGGCGGAGCCCCGGCCGGCGCCGCCTGAGCCGGCCGGCGCCGAGACCGCCGAGTTGCCGCTCGAGCGGCTCGTCCCTGGTCCCGCTCCGGACGAGACCGTCGCTTCCGCAGCCGACGACGCGCCCGACGACGGCGACGACCTCCCCCTCACCCTCGACGATCCGGACATGGCCTGGTACCGCGAGGACGACCCGTTCGCGAGCCTCGGCCCCGCGGAGGCCCCGGACGACGACGTGCGGCCGCACGACGACAAATGAGCGCCGAGTCCACGGACAGCGAGGTCCAGTTCCTCCCCACGGTCCTCGGCCGCAGCCGGGGCGGCTACCGCTACATGAAGCGCCGGCGCCTCGACCGGCTCGACCGCAACGGCGACCCCCTCGACGGCGTCGTGAACCTCTTCGACGTGGCCATCGTGCTGGCCGTCGGGTTTCTCGTCGCGGCGCTCGCTGGACTGGGTATCTCCGGCATCCTCACGAGCGACGACATGACCATCGTCACCGACCCCGGCACCGATCAGATGCAGGTGATCGTGAAGCAAGGCGACGAGATCACCCGCCTCGACCTCGAGAGCGGAGCCGAGGTCAGCGGCGTCGGCACGCTGATCGGGCAGTTCTACAGGCTCGCCGACGGCACCACTGTCTACGTGCCGGCCGGTACGACCGTCCCGGGAGCGACGACCGACGGCACGGTCACCCCGGTCCCCGAGGCGACCGCCTCGCCGGCGGTCGTGCCGGCGCCCGAGGCGCCCGTCATGCCGGCGCCCGAGGAGGACGCGGTCTCGGAGGGCCAGCCCCCGCCCCAGCCGCCGGCCAAGAAGAGCGCCACCGACGTCTCACCGTGAGCGCCGGCCGGCACGGATCGGCGACCGGGAGACACTGAGAGACGGCGAGCGAGGCGCCCCGGGGCCTCGCGATCGCTGAGAGAGCGCGAGCGAGCCGTCTTTCTGACCCCGTGATCCCGTTCCTCTGAAGCCCGCAAGCTGCCACCGAGCGGGGCCCGCCGGTGGCGCGACCGCGGCGAGCTCAGTCGCCCAGACGGCGCAGCAGCGCGAGGAGGCGATCGAGCTCCTCCTGGGTACGGAAGGTGATCTGGATGCGCCCGCCGCGGCGACCGGCCTGCACGCGGACCGGCGCCTCGAGAAGGCCGAACAGTTCGTCGGCGACGTCGTCCAGCTCGACCCGCGCCGCACGCGGCGGGCGCGTCTCCTCGGCGGCGGCGCCCAGGCTGCGCACCAGCGCCTCGGTCTCGCGCACCGAGAGTCCCGAGCGCGCGACCTCGCGCGCCAGTAGACGGCGCTGCTCGTGGTCGGGGAGAGCGAGCAGCGCCCTCCCGTGGCCTTCGCTCAGCTCACCGGTCTCGATGAGCTGACGCACCTCGTCGGGGAGCTCGAGCAGGCGCAGCAGGTTGGTCACCGCCACGCGGCTGCGGCCGACCATCTCGGCGATACGCTCGTGGGTGAGACCGAACTCGTCGACGAGAGCGGCGTAGGCGAGCGCCTCCTCGACCGCGTTGAGGTCTTCGCGGGCGACGTTCTCGGCGAGGGCGATCTCGAGCGCCCTCGCCTCGTCGACCGGGCGTACGAGCGCCGGGACCGAGTCGAGGCCGGCGAGCCGGGCGGCGCGCAGGCGGCGCTCGCCGGCGATGAGCTCCCAGCGGGCGTCGAGCTCGGCGGCGGGCGGCGCGTCGGACGCCGCATCGGACGCCACCCCGGGAGCGACGCCGGTCGACGCGTCGGCCGACGTCGCGAGCGGCCGCACGACGATGGGCTGAACGACGCCGAGTGCGGCGATCGAGGCGGCGAGCTCGGCGAGCTCCTCCTCGGCGAACGTGCGCCGCGGCTGCCGCCGCGACACGACCACGGCGTCGACGGGGAGCTCACGCAGGCGACCCTCGCCGGACGCGGTCGCCGCGGCGAGGTTGGCCCGGCTCTCGCCGATCAGCGCACTCAGACCCTTACCGAGGGCCCGCTTCCTGTCCACGTGAAACGACCTCCTTGGCCAGGTCGAAGTAGGCGTCGCACCCGACACAGGTCGCATCATAGCGCGAGATCGGCAGCCCGTGGCTGGGAGCCTCGCTGAGACGGACGTTCCGCGGGACGACGGCCTCGAAGACGTGCGTACCGAGGTGCTCGCGCACCTCGGCCGCGACCTCGCGCCCGAGGCGGGTGCGACTGTCGAGCATGGTGACCAGCACCCCGAGGATCTCGAGCCCCGGGTTGAGACGCTCGCGAACGAGCGTGATGGTCTCGAGCAGGTGGGCCAGACCTTCGAGCGCGTAGTACTCGGCCTGCACCGGCACCAGCACCTCGCCGGCGGCGGTGAGCGCGTTGACGGTGAGCAGGTCGAGCGACGGCGGGCAGTCGATGAAGACGAAGCGGTACGAGTCGAGCCCGCCGTGCAGCGCTTCGGCGAGCGCGCGCTCGTGGTCGTCGGCCGCCGCCAGCTCGATCACCGCGCCGGCGAGGTCGGGGCACGACGGGACGAGCGACAGTCGCGGGACGCAGGTCGGCACGACCACCTCGGCCACCGGGACGGACCCTTGCAGCAGACCGTACGTCGACCGAGCCGGGTCGTCGACCCGCACCCCGAGGCCGGCTGAGGCGTTCGCCTGCGGGTCGGCGTCGACGAGCAGGGTCGGCAGGTCGGCCTCGGCGAGACAGGCGGCGAGGTTGACGGCGGTGGTCGTCTTGCCGACCCCGCCCTTCTGGTTGGTCACGGCGATGATGCGCGTCACGGCTGCAGCCCGGGAGTCCCGCGGCACACCGGGGCCGCTTCGGGCGGCCCCTCCGCGGGGGAGTCGATACTAGCAGATGGCGGGAGCGGCGCCGCACCGGCGATGCGGCGCCCATCGCCGCGCGGGCGGCGGCGCCGGCTGCGGCGCGCCGCCCTCAACGACGAGCCCCGGCCGCTCAAGCCCCCGGCAGCGGCCGGCGGCCGGCCACACCGGCGCGACGCGGCAGCCAGTCCGGGGCCGGCGACACCTTGGCGAAGGTCACGCAGACCGAGTCCGCGAGCGGCGACGCCGTCAGCGGCACCACGGCGCCGGGCGCGAGACCACAGACTCCGGCGGCCACATCGCCGCCGGCCCTCTCGCTCTGCAGCGCGACGCCGGTCTTGAGGGCCAGGAGACGGCCGCCGGGGGCCAGGGCGGGGGCCGCGAGCTCGACGACCTCGGCCAGCGCGCCGACGGCGCGCGCCGTCACAAGGTCGAAGGCCTCGCGGCCCTCACCCCCGGGGGCCGTGAAGCTCTCGCTGCGCGCGCAGACGACGGCCACGCGGCCGGCCATCCCCAGCTCATGGACCGCCGCGCTCAGGAAGTCGCACTTCTTGCGCACGGAGTCGAGCAGGGCGACGGAGAGCCACGGCGCCGCGATGGCCAGCGGCAGCCCCGGCGCACCGCCGCCGCTCCCGAGGTCGAGCAGCCGGAGGCGGGCAGGCGCGCCACGGCCTTCGCCGCCGCCCCGGGCCTCGCCGCTCACCTCGAGCACGTCGAGCAGCGCCAGCGCGTCGCCCACCAGGGTGTCGACCGCGTCAGCGCGGCTGCGCAAGCCGGTCACGCGCCCGCGGCGCCAACCGAGCACCATCGTGACGTAGCGGTCGAGCGCCGCGACCTGGTTCGGCGTCAGGGCGAAGCGGGAGGCGAGGGCGGCGAGCGCGGTCACAGGGGCGAAGGCGACGCCCGGCGCCGGGTTCAGGCGTCGATGCGCTTGGTCAGGACCAGCATGGTCCCGCCGTCGCGCGGGCGCTGAAGGTCGAATTCGTCGACCACGGCGCGGATGATCGAGATGCCGAGACCGCCCTCGGCGTCGGGCAGCCCGGCGACCGCCTGACAGTCGGGGCATTCAGTCGCGTCGTCGTGGAAGCCGGCGCCCTCGTCGCGGATGGAGAGCACCACGCAGCCGTCGCCCATGCGGAACTCGAGGTGGACCTTGCCGTCGTCGTGGTCGTAGGCGTGCCGCACGGAGTTGGAGCACGCCTCGGTGAGGGCGAGCTTGAGGTCGGCCACGGCGTCGTCGGAGAAGCCCTCGCGGCGGCGCAGGAAGCCGCTCAGCGCGAGCCGTCCGAGCACGACGTACTCGGCCCGCGCGGGGATATCCAGTCTGACGAACTCATCCATGGCTGCCGCATCCTACCTGACGCTCACGATCCCCCGCCAGCGCGCTCTCGGCGCCCGAGGTCCGCACGTACGTTGATGTTGTGCCCGCAGAAGGTGCAAAAGGTACCTCGGAGCGCGAGGTCCTCGACCTCGTACCCCGTGCGGCGCACGAGAAGCCGTTTACAGTTCGGACAGACCGTGTTCTCTCCTTCGTGGCCGGGCACGTTGCCGACGTACACGAACTCGAGCCCCGCCTCGTGGCCGATGGCGACGGCTCGCTCGAGCGTCCTCACCGGCGTCGACGGCAGGTGCGACAGCTCGAGATACGGCATGAAGCGTGTGACGTGCCACGGGGTCTTCGGGCCCAGCTCGGCGGCGATCCAGCCGGCGAGGGCGCGCAGGGCGGCCGGGTCGTCGTTCAGCGTCGGTACGACGTTGGTGACGATCTCGACGTGGCAGCCGTGCTCGGACTGGGCGCGCACGGCCGCGGCCAGCACCGGGCTGAAGTCCTTGATGCGGCAGAGCTCGTGGTAGGCCTCGGCGGTGAACCCCTTGACGTCGACCCTGTAGGCGTCGATGTGCGGGCCCAGCACGTCGAGGGCTTCCTCGGTGATGTAGCCGTTCGTCACCATTACCGTGTAGAGGCCGTGCTCGTGCGCGACCTGGGCGCCGTCGAGGATGTACTCGAGCCAGATGGTGGGCTCGTTGTAGGTCCAGGCGACACCGGCGCAGCCGTTGTGCTCGGCGAGCACCGGCAGGTTGCGGACGGGCAGCTCCCGCAGATCGCGGGCGACCGTGGCCGCGTCGGCGTGCGCGATCTGCCAGTTCTGGCAGTGCCGGCAGGTGAAGGTGCAGCCGACGCTGCCCAGCGAGAGGACGGTGCTGCCGGGGAAGAAGTGATACAGCGGCTTCTTCTCGATGGGGTCGGCGGCGACGCTGCAGACGCGGTCGTAGATCAGCGTGTAGAGACGGCCGTCGCGGTTGACGCGCGCCCGGCAGACGCCGGAGGCGCCGGGCCAGATGCGGCAGAGCCGCGGGCAGACGCGGCACTGCACGCGCCCGTCGTCCAGCGAGTCCCAGAGCATCGCCTCGTGCTGTGCCGCCTTCGTCACTCGCCACCTCCTCGTCTCGCCGTTCGTACCCGCTCGCGTTGCGCGGCGCCTGGCGCTGGCTGGCCTGGGGCTGGGGCCTGGGCCTGGGCCTGGGGCCTGGATTCTACCCTGCTATACTCTCACTCGCGGCGCGGGTCACGGCACCCGTGCCTCTCCAGCCGCTCCCGCGGAGCTGACGTGTATGGACGATCACGAGCCGTCGGCCGGTCGCGGCGCCATCGCCTACCGCGGCCGGGGCGACGCCATCTACCTCAACATCACCAACCGCTGCTCGTGCGCCTGCGAGTTCTGCATCCGTGAGTTCAGCGACGGCGTCTACGGTGAGGTGCTGGTCCTCGCCCAGGAGCCCGAGGTCGAGGACGTCACGGCTGAGGTCGAGCGCGCCTTCATGGACGGGCCCGCCGCCGAGGTCGTCTTCTGCGGGTTCGGCGAGCCCACTATGCGCCTCGACGTCGTGCTCGGCGTCACCGAGTGGCTGCGCCTGCGCCGCATCCGCAGCCGCCTCGACACCAACGGCCACGGCCAGCTGCTGAACCCCGACCTCGACGTGCCGGCGGTCCTGGCGGCGGCCGGCCTCGCCGCCGCCACGGTGAGCCTCAACGCCGCCGACCCCGAGACCTACGACCTGATCTGCCGGCCGATGTTCAGCAAGGCGCACAGGGCCGTCATCCGCTTCGCCGAACTGTGTGTCGGACACGGTATCGAGACGACGCTCACGGCGGTCGACCACCCGGGCGCCGACCCGGAGGGCTGCGCCGCGATCGCGAGCGCCATCGGCGCGGGGTTCAGGCTGCGGCGGCTGGCCCCGCCGCCGGGAGCGCGGACGAGCGAGGGGGGAGAGGCATGAACGACAAGGGAGTGCGCATCCTGCTGGTGGACGACGAGGAGGCCATCCTCAAGCTGCTGCGCTTCCCGCTCGAGAAGGAGGGCTACACCGTCGTCACGGCGCGCGACGGCGAGGCGGCGATGGAGAGTTTCGATCGCGAGCGCTTCGACCTCGTGATCCTCGACATCATGCTCCCCGGCCTCGACGGCCTCGAGGTGTGCCGGCGCATCCGCGCGCAGAGCATCGTCCCGATCATCATGCTCACCGCGCGCTCAGAGGAGATCGACCGCGTCCTCGGCCTCGAGATCGGCGCCGACGACTACATCACCAAGGATCGCTTCAGCCTGCGCGAGTTCCGCAGCCGGGTGCGCGCCCAGCTGCGGCGGAGCGAGATGGCGCGCAGCGCCGTCGCCGCCAAGCACGACCTGCTCAAGGTCGACGAGCTCGAGATCGACCTGCTCAAGCGCAACGTGCTGGTGCGCGGCGACAAGGTCGACCTGACCTACATCGAGTTCGAGATCCTGAAGACCCTGGTCTCGCACCCGGGCAGGGTGTACAGCCGCCAGCTGCTGCTCCAGCTCGTCTGGGGCGACTCCGACTACCGCGACGCGCGCACCGTGGACGTGCACATCCGCCACCTGCGCGAGAAGCTCGAAAAGGATCCGAAGGACCCGGAGTTCATCTTCACGGTGCGCAACATCGGGTACAAGTTCAGGGAGTTCTGACCCCGCGGGCTCCCGCCGCGTCCCGCGCCGCTGAGCATGTCGCGCTCCGTCAAGAATTGGCTCACCCTCCTGGTCGTGGCCCTCGTCGCCATCGCCTCCGCGATCACGTGGGCGTACGTCGTCCCCCCGCTGCGCGACCGCCTCGAGGACGGCAAGCTCGCCGACATGCGCGCGAACGCCGCGATCAGCAGCGGCACGGTCAGCGAGTTCACCCGCTACGACAGCACCACCGGCCAGCTCGTCGTCACCGACGAGGAGTTGCTCATGCAGCTCATCTCGCGCATCGGCATGCGGCTGAACGGGCGCGTGATCGTCTTCGACGAGCGGCAGACGGCGCGCGCCGACTCGGGCGGGAGCACGCCGGCCTCGGGCGCCGACTACCCGTTCCTGGCCCTGGCGCTGGCCAGTGGCCGCGTCGAACAGGGCGTGGTGTACACCGACCAGGGTCGCTTCGCCGTCACCGCCGTGCCGCTCTTCTCAGAGGCTTCACGGGGGCCCGTGGGGGCCGTCGTGGTCGCGACCTCGCTGGTCGACGTCGACCGCGCCGTGGCCGCCGTGCAGCGCCAGCTGCTGCAGGCCACGGCCCTCGCCCTCGTGGCCAGTGTCGTCGCCGGCTACCTCGCCTCGTCGCTGATCGCCAGACGGCTCAAGCGCATCGAGCGCAGCGCCGAGACCATCGCCGGCGGCGACCTCTCAGCCGCCGTCCCGGTCGGGATGCAGGACGAGATCGGCCAGCTCGCCGCGTCCTTCAACACGATGGCCGAGCGCCTGCGCGACGCCTTCACCCAGGTCGCCCGCGAGCGCGATCGCATCGAGCTGCTCCTCAACGACCTCAGCGAGGGCGTCATCGGTATCTCGGCCGACGGGCACGTCACGATCTCGAACCCCGCCGCCGCCATCCTGCTCGGCAACCGCCTGCCGCCGGGAGCGGAGCTGGGCAGCGCCTTCCCTTACGACGTCGCCAACATCTGGTACGAGTCGCGCGACGCGGGCGGCGTGCAGGACGTCGTCTTCGTGCACGGCGACCGCACCCTCGAAGCGGTCACCTACCCGGTGGGCAGCGGAGCCGACTTCACCTCCATCATCGTCGTGCGCGACGTGACCGCCCAGGCGCGCCTCGAGCGCGCCCGTCGCGACTTCATCGCCAACGCCTCCCACGAGTTCAAGACCCCGCTCTTCTCCCTCGCAGGGGCGCTCGAGCTGCTCGACGAGGGCGAGCTCAGCCCCGACGAGCAGCGTGAGTTCCTCGCCGTCATGCGTCAGCAGGTCGACCGCCTCCGCGACCTGGCCGTCAGCATGCTCGACCTGTCGCGGGTCGAGACCGGCTCGCTGCAGCTCGAGCCCGCGGACGTCGACCTCGCCGGCGTGGCCCGCTCGGTCCTCGACGAGTTCCAGCCCCAGGCGCAGGCGAAGCGGCTCGTCCTCACGGTGGAACCCGGGGGCGGTCCCGAGACGGCGTGGTGCGACGAGGAGCGCCTCGCCCAGGTCGTGCGCGCCCTCGTCGACAACGCGGTCAAGTTCTCGCCCGACGGCAGCACCATCCGCGTCTCCACGGACGGCGACGACCGCTTCGCCTCGCTTCTCGTCAGCGACGACGGCCCGGGCATCGCCGACGACGAGTTGCCGCTCATCTTCGAGCGCTTCCATCGCGGGCGCGACGAGCGCGCCACGACGACGGGGGCCGGGCTCGGCCTGTCGATCGCCCGTGAACTCGTCGAGCTGATGGGCGGCGCGCTCAGCGCCTCGTCGGCGGCGGGAGCCGGCACGACCTTCACCGTGCGTCTGCCGCGCAGCGCGCACTCCGCGCGGGGCAAACGCGTGGGGGCGGCCTGAGCCGTGACGGCCCGGCCGGGGAGCGACACGGCGGCTTCGCCGCCCGGGCGCGGTTTGCGCCCCGGGCCGAGTGCTCACATACATGACGAGGGGCACCACCCCCGGCGTCGCCGCGGCGGCCGGGCGGCGCTCTCAGCCACGCGAGCGGAAGGGTGGATCAGATGCGGTCGATGAGCAGCTTCGTTGTCGGACTGGCGGGCGGTGTGGTCGGCGCGGTCGCCGTCGCCCTCATCCTGATCCTCGCGTTCGACGCCGGCGGCGTCGAACGCGAGACGGTCGTGAAGACACAGACGATCCCGCTCAGCCAGGGGCAAGGCGAGGGCCTGAGCCCGGCGCAGATCTACGACGAGCTCGCCGGCGGCGTGGTGATGATCCTCGCGACCTTCGAGGCGCCCGATTCTTGGTGGAACTCCGGCCCCTCGCAGGGGCTGGGGACCGGCTTCGTGACCTCGGACGACGGCTACATCCTGACCAACGCCCACGTGGTGAGTCAGGACGGCTCGGTGGCCGAGAAGGTCACGGTCGTGTTCAGGAGCGAGGACGGCGAGAACCGCGTGGAGGGTACGCTGGTCGGTGTCGACAACGACAGCGACGTGGCCCTGATCCAGGTCGATCCCGAAGGGCTCGACCTGACACCGCTGCCGCTGGGCGACTCTGACGCCGTCACCGTCGGCGAGCCTGTGGTCGCCATCGGCAACCCCCTGGGCTACGACTTCTCGGTCACCTCGGGCATCGTCTCGGCCACCGGCCGAAGCCTTCGTTCGCCGAGCGGCGCCGTCATCCCTGACGGCATCCAGACCGACGCCGCCATCAACCAGGGCAACTCCGGCGGCCCCCTGATCAACGCCGGCGGCGAGGTCATCGGCATCAACGAGCAGATCGCGACGCAGAGCGGCGGCAACGAAGGCCTCGGCTTCGCCGTCCCCATCAACACCGCGGTCCGCGTGATGGACCAGCTCAAGGAGAGCGGCGAGGTGACGTACGCCTGGCTGGGCATCGGCGGCCAGACCGTGACCGCCGAGGTCGCCGAGATGTTCGGCCTCGGCGTCGACGCCGGCGCCCTGATCGAGGAGGTCGTCCCCGGAGGCCCGGCCGAGCAGGCCGGCCTGCGCGGCGGCGGGCGCGCCGTCGAGATCCAGGGGCAGGACTTCGTCATCGGCGGCGACATCATCACCGAGATCGACGGGACCGAGATCGCGGGCTACGACGACCTCATCGCCTACCTGTCCGAGAAGCGGCCCGGCGACACGGTCGGCGTCACGTACGTGCGCGACGGCCAGACGCAGCAGGTCGAGGTCACGCTCGGCGAGCGCCCGTCGGCGATGTGACGGCGCTGCGGCCCGCGGCCACGGGCAGGCCGGGCGCGCAGCAGACAGGCCGGGCGCGCGGCAGACAGGCGGGCGCGCGGCAGACAGGCCGGGCGCGCAGCCGCGATCAGACCGAGCTCACGGCGGGCAGGCTCTTCAGCCTGCCCGCGTGATGTCGATCGTGGCCGCGCGCGCCGCCTCGGAAGCTGTGCACGCTCCAACCACCACCAAAAGCGACAGGACGCCTACTTTTTTTGACATGCCGTCGCGCACCCGCTATAAGTAGGGGGCGGGCCGCCCGCGGCCCCGGCCGACCGCCGCGCCCGCCGTTCGCGCTTCGCCTCACGAGAAGGAGCCCGTGGTCACACAACCGCTCGATCCGCGCATGACCGCGCTGCTGCCGATCGTCCAGGGCCTGGCCGAGATGTTCGGGCCCGACTGCGAGGTCGTCCTTCACGACCTGTCCCGGCTGCCGCACTCGATCGTCGCCATCGAGAACGGGCACGTGACCGGCCGCACGATGGGTGACGTGCCCACCGACCTCATGCTTCGCACCCTTCGCGCCGTAGACGAGGCTGACGATGTGCGCCTCTACGTGACCTCGAGCGACGGCAAGATCCTCAAGTCACTGGCCGTGACGCTGCGCGACGAAGCGGGCCGCGCGTTCGCGATCCTCGGCCTGAACTACGACCTCTCCGACGTCGTGCAGACGCAGCGCACGCTGTCGAACTTCGCCGCTGTCGGGCGCCTCGGGAGCGAGGCGGTGCCCGAGCGTGAGGAGATCTTCGCCGGCGACATCCGCGACGTCGTCGCCGGCATGATCACGAAGATCCTCAACGAGATCGGCAAGACCCCGGGCGTCATGAGTCGCGAGGAGAAGATGGAGGTCGTCAAGCGCCTCGAGGAGCGCGGCGCCTTCCTCGTCAAGCGCTCGGCCGAGCAGGTCGCCGAGGCGCTCGACCTCTCGCGCTACACGATCTTCAGCTACCTCAAGGAGATCCGGCGGCCGGACACACCCGGAGCTGCGGCCCGCGGAGGCGAGACGTGAGCGGCTGCGCCGGCACCGGCGCGAGCCCGAGGACGCGGCCCGGCGCGAGCGGAAGGGCCGAGACCCGTGCCGACGCCGCCACCGCGGCCGCCCTCTACCGGCTCGTCGCCGCCTCGGGCACCACGGCCGTGGCCGTCATCGGACTCGCCAAGAACGCGGGCAAGACGACGGTTGTGAACGCGTTGCTGGCCCAGGCGGAGCGCGCCTTCGGCCTCACCTCGCTCGGCCTCGACGGCGAACGCACCGACCACCTCACCGGGCTCGCCAAGCCCAGCATCTCGCCACCCGCCGGCACCGTCGTCGCCACGACCGAGGGCTCGCTCGCGCGGTCCCGCTACCAGCTCGAGGTGCTCGAGACACTCCCCTTCCACACGCCGCTCGGTCACGTCGTCGTGGGGCTGGCCTCGGGCGACGGCTGCGTCGAGGTCAGCGGGCCGACGACCCTCGCCGAGCTGCGCACCACCATCGAGCGGGTCGCCGCCCACGGCGCCCGCCAGGTGCTCGTCGACGGCGCCATCAACCGGCTGGGCAGCGCCTCCCCGAGAGTCAGCGACGGCCTCGTGATGGCGACCGGTGGCATGGTCGGCGACACTCTCGAGGAGGTCGTGGAGACCACGCGCGCCGCGCTCGACATGCTGAGCCTGCCGCAGGCGCCCGGCGAGGTGCGGGCGCAGCTCGAGCCGCACGCCGGCGCCGTCCGCGCCGTCACGGTCGGGGCCGACGGTGAGGTCCTGCCGCTCGAGCTCCAGACCGTCATCGGCGAAGGCGTCGCCGTCGCGCGCGAGGTCGCGCGCCGCAAGGCGGCCACGCTCTACATCGGAGGGGCGCTCACCGAGGAGTTCGTCGACGACTTCACGCGCGTGCTGCCGCCTCGGCATCCGCTGCGCGTCGTCGTGCGCGACGCGACCGTCCTCGTGATGCCGCCGACCGCCGTCGCGCGCTTCGAGAGGCGGGGCATCACCCTCCACGTGCTCCGTCCCCTTCGCGTCCTCGCCGTCACGGTGAACCCCTTCCGCGTGCCGCAGCCGTATCGGTCCAGCCTCTTCTTCACCGCGATCGCCGACGCCCTCGGCGGCCGCGTCCCCGCGTTCGACGTTGTCAACGGCCTGAGCTCGCCGGCGCAGCCCGGCGCGGCGATGACGGCAGAAGAGAAGGTGGTCCAATGACCGAGGCGTTCCACCTCGACGAGGCGCTCGTCGCGCGGGCACGGACCGCCGCCGAGTCCATCGCCGACGACATCCAGCAGCACATAGACGCCCACACGACCGACTCGACCGAGCGCGCCACGCTGCGCCTGCTCGGCGTCGTCGGCGTCAACGAGATCGACGTGCCCCTCGTCAACGTCGTCGTCGAGCACGCGCACCCGCTGCTCGCCGGCGGCGTCACCGCGCCGTTCGTCGACCTCATGCTGCAGACCGGGCGGGGCGCTCAGGAGGTCGCCGAGGGCGTCGCCGGCGGGGCGCTCGCCCTGGGGCCGGTCCCGGCGGAGCGACGCGTCGCCGTCGAGGAGCGGGCCGCGGGGCTCGCCCGCGAGGGCGTCGCCGCGATCGACGCGGTGCGTCGCCGGCGTGAGGAACTCGTAGGTACGATCGGCGAGCCGCTGCGGCCCTACGTGTACGTCATCGTCGCCACCGGCGACATCCACGAGGACGTGCTGCAGGCGACGGCCGCGGCGCGCGCCGGCGCCGACGTGGTCGCCGTCATCCGCACGACGGCGCAGAGCCTGCTCGACTACGTGCCGTACGGGCTCACGACCGAGGGGTTCGGCGGCACCTACGCGACACAGGAGAACTTCCGCCTCATGCGCGAGGGCCTCGACGAGGTCGGCGCCGAGGTCGGGCGCTACATCCGCCTCTGCAACTACGCGAGCGGTCTCTGTATGCCCGAGATCGCCTACATGGGCTCGATCGAGCGCCTCGACATGATGCTCAACGACTCCATGTACGGCATCATCTTCCGCAACATCAACATGCGGCGCACGTTCGTCGACCAGTACCTCGCGCGCCTGCTCAACGCCCGCGCCGGCATCATCATCAACACCGGCGAGGACAACTACCTGACCACGGCGGACGCCTTCTCGAAGGGCTACACGGTCATCGCCTCCGACTTCATCAACGAGGCCTTCGCCCTGCGCGCCAACCTCGAGAAGTGGCAGATGGGCATCGGTCACGCCTTCGAGATCGACCCGGCCACCCCCGACCAGGTCGTCTACCAGATCGCCGACGCCCAGCTCGTGCGCCAGCTCTTCCCCGAGGCCTCGCCGAAGTACATGCCGCCGACCAAGTACATGCCCGGCGACATCTTCCAGGGCCACGTGATCGATGCCATGTTCAACTTCACCGGCATCTTCACCGGCCAGGACGTCATGCTCCTGGGCATGCTGACCGAGGCGCTCCACACGCCGCTGCTGCAGGACCGCTACGCCTCCATCAGGAACGCGAAGTACGTCTTCGAGGCCTGCCGCCACCTGCGCGACGAGGTCACGTTCAAGCCCGGCGGCATCATGGAGACGCGCGCCAACGAGGTGCTGGCCAAGGCCGTGGAGCAGCTCGAGGAGGTCGAGGACATGGGCCTCTTCGAGGCCCTGAGCCGCGGCGAGTTCGCCGACGTCGTGCGCGACCCCGACGGCGGCCGCGGGGCCGAGGGCGTCTTCAGGCGCGACGCCGACTACTTCAACCCGTTCTTCGCGGCGCTGCGCGACGGCAGGATGAGCGGGCCGCCGACCGGCCCACCTCCGGGAGAGTCCGTCGCGGGCCGAAAGGGGGCGTCATGATCGTCCGGCCGTACGGTGACACCCGCGACGACGGCGTCATCCAGTTCTCCTTCACGCTCCCCGTCGGGTACTCGGTGAAGGCGCCCGACATCGGCAAGCAGTTCCTCGAGAAGCTCGGCTTCCACAGCGTCGCGATCGGCGAGTGCAAGGGCATCGACCCGTCGTTCACCTTCTACGTCGCCTACGCGCGCACCGATGTCGGCATCGACCCCGACGAGGTCAAGGGCGACTACCTCGAGGTCGAGGTCATGGACTACTACGCGATCAACGCCCTCATCGAGAAGCGGCTGGGCCGCAAGCTCGTGGTCGTCGGCGCCGCCATCGAGAGCGACGCCCACACGGTGGGCATCGACGCGATCATGAACATGAAGGGGTTCGCCGGGAACTACGGGCTCGAGCGCTACCCGCAGATGGACGCCCTCAACATGGGCTCCCAGATCCCCTGCGAGCAGCTGCTGCGCACGGCGCTCGAGAGGAACGCCGACGCGATCCTGGTCTCGCAGATCGTGACCCAGAAGAACATCCACGTGCAGAACCTGACCAAGCTCATCGAGCTGCTCGAGGCCGAGGGCGTGCGCGAGCGCTTCGTGCTCGTCGTCGGCGGCCCGCGCATCAACAACGCCTTCGCCAAGGAGCTCGGCTACGACGCCGGGTTCGGCCCGCGCAGCACACCGCTCGAGGTGGCCTCGTTCCTGGCCCAGGAGATCGCCCGCCGCGCGGACGAGGCCTGACGCGGCGGAGGCCGGGAGCAGAGACCGCCGAGACGATCGACCCGGCTGCGCGCACCACTCTAGCCGGCGGCCGGCAGACGTGACACGAGGAGGAGAAGTGCCAGACACCGACATCGTCATTCTCTCAGCGGTGCGGACCGCCCAGGGCAGGTTCCAGGGCGGCCTCAGCGACACCCCGGCGCAGGAGCTCGGCGCGCTCGTCATGAAGGAGGCTCTCGACAGGGCCGGCGTGAAGGGCGAGCAGCTCGACGAGGTCCTCTTCGGCAACGTGATCCAGGCTGGGCTGGGGCAGAACGTCGCCCGCCAGGCCGAGCTCAAGGCCGGCATCCCCGACGACGTGCCGGCCGCCACCGTCAACCGCGTCTGCGTGTCGAGCGCCGCCGCCATGGCGATGGCCGCCGCGGCCATCAAGGCGGGAGACGGCGAGCTGTACCTGGTCGGCGGGCACCGAGAACATGACCCGCGCGCCGTGGCTGCTGCAGAACGGGCGCAAGGGCTACCGCATGGGCATGCCGTCCGCCGAGATCTTCGACGCGATGGTGCTCGACGGGCTCTGGTGCGCGATCGGCGGCACCCACATGGGCCTCACCGCCGAGACCCTCAGTGAGCGCTTCGGCATCAGCAAGGAGCTGCAGAACGACGTCGCCTACCAGAGCCAGCTGCGCGCGACCGCGGCCATCAAGGCGGGCAGGTTCAAGGACGAGATCGTGCCCGTCGTGATCCCGCAGCGCAAGGGCGACCCCAAGGTCGTCGACACCGACGAGTGCCCGCGCGAGACGACGCCCGAGGCGCTCGCCAAGCTCAAGCCCGTGTTCAAGAGCGACGGTGTGGTGACGGCCGGCAACGCGTCGGCGATCGCCGACGGCGCCAGCGCGATGGTCGTGACCTCGCGCAAGAAGGCCGGAGAGCTCGGCCTGAAGCCGATCGCCCAGCTGGTCAGCTACGCGACCGCGGCCGTCGACCCCGCGATCATGGGCCACGGCGAGACCGTCGGCCGGGCAGCTGGCGCTCGAGAAGGCCGGGCTGACCGCAAGGACGTCCAGCTCGCCGAGCTCAACGAGGCCTTCGCCTGCGTCATGGCGCTGGCCGCCCGCGAACTCGGGCTCGACCGCGACATCGTCAACGTGAACGGCGGCGCGGTGGCGCTCGGCCACCCGCTCGGCAACACGGGCACGCGCTTGATCGTCACGCTGATCCACGAGCTCAAGAAACGCGGGCAGGAGATCGGCCTCACCGCCGCCTGCGTCGGCGGCGGCCAGGGCGCCGGCGCCGTGATCAAGGTCGAGGGCTGAGTCGGACGCAACGAATGGTCGACCGGCGCCGGCCGGCCCCGCCGCCGGGCGGGGCCTCGCGGCGCCGGACGACCGCCTCAGGGGAGGGACAGCGCACATGAAAGAGGGCAACAGGTACGGCGCTCACCGGGTCATAGAGCCCAAGGGCGTGCTGCCGCAGCCGGCGTGGAAGATCGACAACACGATGGAGATCTACGACAACGAGATCCTCATCGACGTCGACACGCTCAACATCGACGCGGCGAGCTTCACCCAGATCGAGGAGGCCGAGGGCGGCGACGTCGTGAAGATGGCCCGCCACAGCCTCGGCATCATCAAGGAGCGCGGCAAGCACCACAACCCCGACACGGGCTCGGGCGGCATGCTCTTGGGCACGGTCGCCGAGATCGGCCCCAAGCTGAAGGAGCGGCGACCTCGCGGTCGGCGACCGCATCGCGACCCTCGTGTCGCTCTCGCTCACGCCGCTGCAGGTCGACGAGATCATCTCGACCAACAAGGACACCTGTCAGGTCAAGGTCAAGGCCCAGGCCGTCCTCTTCGAGAGCGGCATCTACGCGAAGATCCCGGCCGACATGGACGAAGCCCTCGCGCTGGCCGTCCTCGACGTCGCCGGTGCGCCCGCGCAGGCCGCCAAGCTCAGCAAGCCCGGCCAGACGGTCTTCATCGTCGGCGCCGGCGGCAAGAGCGGCCTGCTGTGCGCCTACGAGGCGCGCAAGCGCGTCGGCATCACGGGGCAGATCATCGGCCTCGTGCACGGCAACGCGGGCAAGAAGCGTCTCGAGACGACCGGCCTCGCCGACGTGATCTTCCAGGGTTCGGCCACCGACCAGCTCTTCGTCTACAACGAGATCGCACGCATCACGGACGGCGAGATGGCCGACCTCACGATCAACTGCGTCGACATCCCCAACACCGAGATGTCGTCGATCCTCGCCACCAAGGACGACGGCCTTGTCTACTTCTTCTCCATGGCCACGAGCTTCACGTCCGCCGCTCTTGGAGCAGAGGGCATCGGCGCCGACACCACCATGATCATCGGCAACGGCTACACCAAGGACCACGCCGCGATCGCCCTCAACACGGTGCGCGAGAGCCCGATGCTCATGCAGCTCTTCAAGGAGACCTACGCGACCGGTGCCGGCAACTCCGAGCCGGTCGGGCTCAAAGCCTCCGAGGTCTGAGCGGCCGGCGGACGAGGAACCGCCCCGCGCTCGACTCGCAGCCAGAAGGGCCCCCGATCCGGGGGCCCTTCTGGCCTCTCCGCCCACACGGAGGCCGCTCACGGTTTCACGTGAAACATCGCTCCCGCGGAGCTGACCCCGCAGCATCGAGGCCGTGAAATCACCTGCGAACGCCGGCCGCCGTCACAGGCTCCCGTAGGCGCCTTCCATCCTGCATGCAGCGCCCCCGCCCCCAGACTCCCTCCTCGCCGGCTCCGAACATGCCGCGAGCCCGACCGCCCGCGCCGAAGCGAGCGCCCTCCGGCAGCTCCACGCCATAGCCTTCGAGCATGGCGCGGAACTCCTCGCGGTGCTGCTCCCGGAGCCCGCGCAGCTCCTCCTGAGCCGCCTCGCCCCGCGGAGCGTCGCCGTACTTCTCCCACCATTCACGCATCTCGGCACGGTGCCGCTCCCGCAGCGCCTCCGCCTCGGCACGTGCCTCAGGATCCTCGATGGCGCCGAGTCCGGGGCTCGCCCTGAACGCGTCCTCACCGCCGTACCGCCAGGCATCCTCGCCCCGTCCGGGGGCCGAGTCGTCTCCCGTGGCGGCTCGCAGTGCCTGAACGCCGCGATCGACCAGCCCGGTCGGGCCCCCCACACCGCCCGCCGCCGCGACGGCGGTCACGACTGCGACCGTGAGGAGCGCTGCCGTAAGCGCAAGTAGAAACCATCGTCTCATCGTCGACCTCCCGTAAGCTCGTTCCCGCAGCGACGCTCGGGTGCTGCGGCGTGATGTTCAGCACCGGCATGGTACTCTCCGACTTTGAAGGACCTTTGAAGCCACTCTGCTGATGCCGTGAACCGCGTCCGGCGCGTCCACCGGGGCCGGCCGACCCGGCTGTTCGCCGCGGAGGCCAAGGGCCGGCCGGCGACCAAGAAGGAGGACCCTTGAGCGAAGACGACGTGCGGCGCGCGCTGGCGACCGTCATCGACCCCGAGCTCGGCCGCGACATCGTCGACCTCGACATGGTGCGCGACATCGTCGCCGACGACGAGCGGGTCGGCGCCACCATCGTCCTCACCACCGCCGGCTGCCCGCTGCGCAATCGGCTGCGCGCGGAGGCGGAGGCCGCCCTGGCGACGATCGCCGGAGCGCGGCGCGTCGAGGTGAAGCTGGACGCGATGTCGTGCGACGAGCGTGACGCGCTGAAGGACCGGCTCGCTCGCGAGGGACGACCGACGGCGACCCTGTTCGGCCCGGGTTCCTCGACCCGGACGATCGCCGTGGCCAGCGGCAAGGGCGGCGTCGGCAAGTCGACGGTCACCGCCAACCTCGCCGTG
The DNA here is from genome assembly GCA_963814545.1 of uncultured Thermoleophilia bacterium. GTDB lineage: Bacteria > Actinomycetota > Thermoleophilia > UBA2241 > UBA2241 > UBA2241. Next base: position 356,526 of record CAWFDC010000011.1, read on the forward strand.
GCCCTGGCACAGCACGGGCACGCCGTCGCCCTGATCGACGCCGACGTCTACGGCCCGACGATCCCCCTCATGTTCGGCCTCCCCATGCTCCGGCCCCAAGGGCATGAGGGCAAGATCATCCCGCCTGAGCAGTACGGCGTGAAGATCATGTCCATGGGCTTCTTCCTGGAGGGCGACGATCCCGTCATCTGGCGCGGGCCGATGCTCGGCAAGGCGATCGAGCAGTTCCTCGGCGACGTGCTCTGGGGCAGCCCCGACATCCTGCTCATCGATCTGCCCCCGGGCACCGGGGACGTCGCGCTGACGGTGGCCCAGCTCATCCCTGACGCCGAGATGCTGATCGTCACCACGCCCCAGGAGGCGGCCGCACGCATCGCCATCAAGGCCGCGCGGATGGCTCAGATGACGCAGCACACGATCGCCGGGGTCGTCGAGAACATGGCCTACTTCGTCTGCAACGAGTGCGGCGCCCGGCACTACGTCTTCGGCCGCGGCGGAGCTCACGAGCTGGCGCGAAAGATGGGCACACGACTCTTGGGCCGTATCCCGCTGGACGAGGCCACGCGCCAAGGCGGCGACACCGGTCGTCCCGCGGCCCTCGACGCTGCCGCGCCCGTCGGCGCCGCCTTTCACGAGATCGCCGAAGCGCTCGTCGCCGCACCGCAGCGCGCCGACCAGAGCTGACGCCCGACCCAGCTCGCCAGCACGACCGGCGTCGTCATCGCAAGCGCGCGCTCGACGATGAGCCACGCCGGCGGCCCGGTCCTTCATCTGTCACGCAGGCTCATGAGCCTTCTGCGATCGTGAACCTGCTCATCTCTTCGCAAGGTATGAGCGTGTCTCGCCGCGAATACGAGTAGGATCGGCGAGCTTCGGCGACTTCAGGGGTGGGTGCGTGAGGATCGGCAAGGCCAATGGTGGCGACTGGTTACGCCTGACGGAGGCGGCACACCTCCTGGGTATCAGCCAGACCACCCTGAGACGCTGGAGCGACACCGGGCAGCTGGCATGCTACAGAAGCGCGGGCGGACACCGCCGCTATCGTCGCGCCGATGTCGAAGCCGTCCTGGCCACCCAGGGTCACGCGCTCCCCGCTGCGCGGACGGCGCCGGACCCCGCCATCCCGGCGGGCGGGGACGAGACCGAGCCGGGCCGCTGCCTGCGCGCCGCCCGTGCCCTGTCCGAGCCCCTCGCGACTCTGACACGCGTCGCGGTCGACGGCATCGGCTGCGGGGCCGCCACGGTCGCTCTCGTGGACGGCGATGACCTCGAAGTCGTGGCCGAGCACGCTCGTCTGGGGGCGTCTTGCCGCCTGCACCGCGGCCAGAGCTGCGCCCTCGACGACGCCCCGGCCTCTGCGCTCGCCATCCGCGAGCGCCGCCGGGTCGTCATCGCGGACCTCGCCGGGACGACGGTCTTCTCGGCACGCCAGACCGGCCTCTACCTGGGCCTGGGTCACACCGCCCTCCTCGCCGCCCCGCTCGTCGTGCAGGGACGAACGGTCGGCGCCCTCGAACTCGTCGACACCGGCGGGCCGCGCGCGTTCACCAGTGTCGACGTCGCCTTCGCCGAGTTCGTCGTCCGCCAGGCGTCCCTCCTTGTGGCCGAGGAGTGCGGCACCGCCCCGCCGGGGCCGGCGCTCCGCGTCACGCCGAGCGCATCGAGCGGCGCCGGCCCTCCCGCCGACGTCCCGCTGAGCCTGCCTGCCGGCTCGCCCGCGAGCCACCCGGCGCCCGCGGGGCTGTCCCCGCCCGGCAGCTCCGGGGCGGGGCGACTCGACGGAACGGAGCCCCTCGAGAACGCGCCCGGGGACCTGGTCACCGACCTTCAGCGGCGCAATCAGAAGCTCGCTCGCATCGTCGCGGCCGGCCTCCACGAGGTCGCCGGCCTCCGGCCCGACGAAGTGCTCCGCTCGCTCCTGCGTCGCGTCTCGGAACTCACCCACACCCCGGTCGTCGACGTCTACGCCGTCGAAGGGCCGGTCATCAGGGCGCTGGCGAGCTTCGACGGCGGACGCTTTGACGCGGACTGGGAGGGCGTGGTGCTCCCGCTCGCACGCTACCCCTGCAGCCAGCGCGCGGTGGACACGCAGCAGGCCACGGTCGTGGCGGGACTCGAGGATGCCGGACTCAGCGACGAAGACCGCTACTCGCTCGAGAAATGGGGCTATCAGGCCCAGCTCTCGTTGCCGCTCGTCGCCGAAAGCCGCGTCATCGGCCTCTTGGAGCTGTCCGACTACGCGGCGCGCGACTTCACCCCCGAGCTCGAGGTGGTCCGCGGCCTCGGCGCGGCCGCCACCCAGGCCCTGCAGAACGTCACCCTGCTCGAGCAGGTGGAACGCCGCAACCGGATCCTCCGGGAGCTGGTGGGAATCGGCTCGAGCGCCAGCGCGGAACACGACCCTTCGCGGGCCCTCGGCCACGTCGCCGAGCGGGTCCTGGCCACACTGAGCGCCGCCAGCTGCGACCTCTACGGGCTCGACGAAGGCGGCTTCCGCTGCCTGGTCAGCCACGACCGCAGCGGCCCCGACGAGGCGCCGCGCGGCACCCTCCTCGATGTCGAGAGCTACCCCACGGTCGCCGCCGAGATCGCGGCTCAAAGAACGTTCGTCCTGAGCTCGCCCGACGATCCTCGCCTCGGCGCCGACGAGCGTCGCCTCTACCGCGAGCACGGGTTCGTCAGCGAGATCGCCGTCCCTCTGGTCGCCAACGGCCGGCTCTTCGGGTTCCTCGACGTGTACGACACGCGTGAGCGCGACTACGGCGAGTACCTCGGCTTCCTGCAGACGATCGCCGGCGGGCTCGCGGGCAAGATGGAGACCCAGGCCATCCTCGCGGGGCTGGAGCACCGCGGTCGGATGCTGGCGGCACTCGTGGAGCTCACCGCTGCGGCGGCGCAGGCCGGCACCCCCCGCGAGCTCGCCGTCACCGTCGCGACCCGGCTCCGCGAGGCCGCTGCCATCGCGCGCTGCGACGTCTACAGCCTGGACGGTGGGCTGCTGCGCTGTCTCGCGAGCGTCGACGAGCGCGGGCTCGACGACGACCCCGACTTTGAGTTCGCCATCGACGACTTCCCGGCGACGGCGATGTCCGTGCGCACCGGCGAACCCCTCGCCATCGAGCGACTCGATGCGGACCCCAGGCTCACTCCCGAAGAACGGGCGCACTACGCTGAGGGCGGCTTCCGCAGCGAGCTCTGCCTGCCCCTGACGCTCGACGGCCGGGTGCTCGGCCTCATCGACCTGTTCGACCGCCGCTCCCGCGATCTCGGCCCGATGGTCGAGCTCGCCGGCCCCGTCGCGCGCTTCGTCGCCGGCTTGCACGACACGCTGATCCGCCTCGAGCGCACCGGTGACGCGACCCTGACGACCGGGGACGCGACCCTGACCGCCGGCGACGCGACCCTGACCGCCGGCGACGCGACCCTGACCGCCGGCGACGCGACCCTGACCGCCGGCGACGCGACCCTGACCGCCGGCGACGCTCCCGATACCGAGCCGCGCGACGACACCCCGGATGCCCACGACCGCGAGATGGCGTTGCTGGACGAGATCGCCGCGGCGGCGGGGGCCGGTCGCGAGCTGCGCGAGATCGCCGCCGCCGGCCTGGCGAGACTCAGGACGCTCCTCGCCTTCGAGCGCGCCGCGGTCGCGGTCCGCCAGGGAGACGGCGGCTTCGCCTGGGTGCACTCGGTCGGCGAGGACGGTGCCTCCGGCGGGCCCGTCGAGGGCCCGTGCCTTCTCGACGTCCCGCCCGATCGCCTGCGCCGCGAGCGTGTGGTCGTGCTCGATCCACGCTCCGACCGCGCCCCGGTCCCGGGTCGCCGGCACGCCGTCGCCGCCCACACCGCCGTCGCCGCGCTGCTCGCCGACGGCGAGCTCATCGGCGCCCTCCGCGTGGAGCGCGCTGCGGCGTCGGCCTTCACGACCGCCGACCGGCAGCTGCTGTCCCGCGTCGCCGCCCAGCTGGCGCTGGCGATCACCAGCGCCGAGCTCTACGCCCGCGTCCGGCAGGTGCATCACTCGAACCTCAGGGCGCTCTCGGGCGCGCTCAACGCCAAGGACTACTACACACTGGGGCACGCGGCACGCGTCGCGGCCTACATGGTGCTGCTCGGCCGCGAGCTCGGGTGGGGTCGCGAGGCCCTGCGCTACGTCGAGGAGGCGGCGTATCTCCACGACATCGGCAAGATCGCCGTGTCGGACCGGGTGCTGCTCAAGGCCGGCGGGCTCAACCACCGCGAGTGGGACCTCATGCGCCAGCACCCGATCTTCTCCGCCCAGATCATCCAGCCGCTGTTCGACCACGAGCTGGTCGCCGGCGTGAGGCACCACCATGAGCGCTGGGACGGCCAAGGCTACCCTGACGGTCTCGCCGGCGACGCGATCCCACTTCTTGCGCGGGCGATGTGCGTGGTCGACTCCTACGACGCGATGAGCCTGCGGCGACCGTACCGCCAGGCGCGCGCCTACGAGGAGTGCCTGAGCGAGTTGCGTCAGTGCGCCGGCACCCACTTCGACCCCGAGCTCGTGGGCGCCTTCCTGCGCGTGCTCGAGCGGCTGCGCACGACGAAGCGCTCCGCCGCCGAGGTGGCGCGTCTCGCCGCAGCACGGGTCGACCCGGCCGCGCACGCGCGGCTGGGCACGCTCGAGGACGAGTCGACGCCGTCCTACGCAGCGATCGTCAGCGCCCTGCGAGAAGTGCGAGACGCCCACCCGCCGACGCGCTTCGTGACCACTCTCGCGCGGCGCGGACGCCGGGCGGTGGTCGTCGTCGACGCGGAGGACACAGACAGTCCCCAGCGCTCCCACATCGGCGACGAGGTACCGTTCGACGACGACCTCGACGCGGTCTTCAGCGGCCGCGCGCTCGACTCGAACACCCTCTACGTCGACCAGTTCGGCGTCTGGGTCAGCGCCGTCGAGGCGATCCGCGACCGCGGCGGGGCGACGATCGCCGTCGCCGCCGCCGATCTGCCGATCGAGGGCGACGGCGAGATGGAGACCCTGCGCAGCGAGGTGAGCGAGGCCTTCGCCGCGATGCTCGAGCTCGGCACCGGGCAGTCGATGCGCTCCGAGCTCGAGGCCGTCGTCGACTCCCTCACCGGCCTCTACACTCACCGGTACTTTCACGAGCGCCTGAGCGAGGAGCTCGAGCGCTGCCGGACCCAGCGCACCTCGCTCGCCGTCCTCCTCCTCGACCTCGACGACTTCAGGGTCTTCAACGAGCGTCACGGGCACAGCGCCGGCGATGGCGCCCTGCGCGCCGTGGCCCACGTCGTCGAGAGCTCCGTCAGGCGGATCGACGTGGCCGCGCGCTACGGCGGAGAGGAGTTCGCCGCCCTGCTCATCGACACCGACGAGTCTGGGGCGGTCGAGGTGGCGGAGCGCATCCGCGACGGCATCGCCGCGGTCTCGTTCGCCGGCGCCGGGGAGAACCTGTCGGTCAGCATCGGCGTCGCCACCTACCCCGGCGACGCCTCGTTCAAGGACGAGCTTCTCGACAAAGCCGACTGGGCCATGCACCTGGCCAAGCGCCAGGGCCGCGACGCCGCGGTCGCCTTCAGCGCCGAGCACGGCCCGGGGCAGGCCGGCCCGGCGGCGGGCGTCGACCCGATGTACGTCGCCGCGCTCTCCGATCTCGTCGCCGCCGGCGACGCCCACCGGCGGCGCCGGCGCGCGGCCGTCGCCCAGATCGCGCTCGCGGTGGCGCGCGAACTCGGTCTCGACCCGGCCGACGTGCGCGCCTGCATGTCTTCGGCGGCGGACGACGGCAGCAGCAGCGGGGCGAGCGACCCCAGCGGAGGGGGTCCGGGGACGACGGCGCGGACACTGGTCGCAGTCACGGCCGGGTTCGCGGCCATGGTCGCCGCGACGCCCTACCGGCCCGGCGCTTCCGAAGCCGAGGCGCTCGAGCGGCTGCTGCGCTGCCCCGCGCTGTACGCCGACCGCCAGCTGGCGGAGGCCTTCGTGGAGGTGGTCGGACGCCGCCGCGCGCCCTGACCGCCGGGGCGGTCAGGGCGCGCGGCCCGGCTCCTCAGTTGGTGAGATAGGAGCAGAGGTACTCGCCGAGGGCGCGGTCGGTGCGCGCCAGCTCGAGCGTCGACAACAGGCGGCAGAGGGACTGGTCGTCCGCCACGAGCGTGGTCCCGAGACCCGGATACCGGGTGAGCATCTGGTCCACCACCATGTCCCTCTCCTGGCGCGTCATCGTACGACTCCTCGTTCTCGGCTTCGTTCCCTGCACTCATGGTGTCGGTCGACCGCGGGGGGTTGCTGCATGGGACGGACGTCTAGCGGGCCGAGGGGCGTGTCGCCCGGGCCGGCGACGACGAGGCTCCGGAGCGGACGGCGGCGCGGCGACCGGCACACCCGCGTGGCGTCAGAGGTAGGAGCGCAGCGTCCCGCGACGCCGGATGTCGACGCTCGCGCAGTGGAACCCGCCGCCGATCGTCTCGAAGTCCCAGAACGGGCACTCGATCGGCTCGAAGCCCCACGACCTCAGGGTCCTGGCGAAGCGCTTCTCGCCGGCGGAGACGATCACGCGGCGCTCGTCGAGCATGACGACGTTCATCATGATCCAGCGGCTGCAGTTGTACATCGGGTGCGTCTCGGGCATCTCGGGCTCGGGGCAGACGAGCACATCCCACCCTGCCCTGATGAAGACCTCGGGCACGCTGGCGACGCGCTCGGGGTGGATGAGGAGCTTACCCGGCGCCAGGGGATACAGCGTCGCGTCGAGGTGCATGGGGTGGGTGTCGTACACATCGACCTCGTGCACGGTGTACGCGGGCCCGAGGTGGCGCCGCAACCACTCGATGCCGAAGCTGTTGCAGCAGCCCGAGCGCCCGATGAAGACGTCGCTCCCGCACTTGATCGCGTCGGCGGCGTCGAACAGCGGCTCGAACTCCGTCGGCAAGAAGCGTTGCGCCTCGCCCTCGGTCATGGGCACGAAGCGCTGGTCGAAGCTGTCGTCGGAGAGCTGCGGGCGGGGCGCCGAGATCCAGCGCGCTCCGCCCCTGAAGTACTCCTTGCAGAGCGCCTTGTAGGCGAGGTGCTCGAAGTACCGGCTGCGCCAGCCCATCGGCGCCTCGATGATGAGATCGCCGACGACGAGCAGCACGTCGCGGGGCATGAGCGCGTAGCACGAACTGGGAAGCGACCAGTCGGGGGTCGAGATCGGCTGCTCCCAGCGGAAGCGCTCCGGGCGCCGCACGGTCACGCCGGCCTGCTCGAGAACGTCGACGAACGTCTCCACGTCCTTCTCGGCCTTGAGCAACACCTCAACCGGCCAGCGCGTGCCGCCCCAGGTCTTGTAGAAGTCCCACAGCCGGCGGTCGTGGACCACCGCGGGCATGATGGTGTCCCACGCCGGGACCCTGGCATCGTCCACGATGCCGACGACGATCTCTTCCAGGGGATCCCACTCGTTGAAGGTGTTGACGACGGGAGTGTCTCGCTGCTCCACAGGTCCTCCACGGGTCGCGTGCGGCCGCGGCGCTCGGCGGCGCCGCGACGGATCCTCTTCTCTCGTCAGGCCGCGCCGGCGCCGGCGCCTTGACCCTCCGGGAATTGCTGGGCGAGCCCCGCGATGACCTCGAGCACGGCCCGCGCGGCGCCGCTCGCCGTCGCCGGCGCCCCGTCGCTCGGAACGCCGCTTACGTCGGCGGCGCCGAGCGGCGCCCGCGCGGCGACACGGAGAGCGCGCAGCAGCTCGCGCAGCGAGAGCCCACCCGGATCGGAGGGGCCCGCGCCCGGCAGGTCGAGCACGTTCACGTCGATCGAGAGGTAGACCGCCTCGGTCCCCCGCGTCGCCGCCTCGAGCGCCTCCTGAGCGACGACCTCGACACCCACCTCGTCGACGTCGGCCACCGTGTACCAACGGTGACCGAGGCAGGCGGCGGCGGCGGTCTCGGCCGCCGTCGCCGCCGCCCTCACGCCGATCTGCACGAACGCCTCGGGCTCGACGACGCCGAGCTCGAACGCCCGCCGCCAGCGGCCGGCTCCCGCGTCACCCTCGGGCCCGCAGAGGCCCAGGCCAGCCGTGAACGCGATGATGCCGAGCTTGCCGGTGAGACGGCCGCAGAGCACCTCGAGCAAGGGGGTCGTCACGCCGGCGTCACCGCCCAGGACGAGCGGCACGGCGCCGGCGGCGACCACCTCGATGAGCCTCTGGTGGGCGGCCGCAGTCATCGCCCCGGGGTCACCCCCGCCGACGTCCACGTCGCCGTAGTCCACGACGCGGAGCCGCGCGCTGGGGACGAGCTCGCGGTCGATCTCGGGGAGCGTGCCGCCGTGGAGAGCCGGCGCGTACGCCGCCGCAGCGCGCCTGATCGCCGCCGGACCACCAGCGGGACCGCGCGCGCCGGCGGCCGACGCGGGCTGCCACGGGATGCCGAGCACGGCGGCCGAGGCGCCGTTCAGCTCCTCGGGACGTCGCGCCGCGGGGACGCCGGCGAAGGTGGGCACATCGGGCCGCAGCCAGACCCGCGGCGTCGCGGCGTCTGCCCGCCCCCAGACCTGTCGTACGCGCTCGCCGTCCATCGCCCACCTCCTCGCACCCGCGCGGCCGCGCGGCCGCCGGGTGGCGCCAGTCTACGGCATGGGCGCGGCGCGAACGAGTGGTCGCGGGTCGTCTGTCCGCCACGCGGGCGCCCCCTCGACGAGAGCCCTCTCGGGCCGCGAGCCCCCTGCCGCGTCGTGTCGCGCACGGGCCCGCCGTTACACTCCGCCACCACACTCTGCCGCCGCCAGGCCGACGCCGTTCCGCTTGCCGCTCCACGGGGAATCCCGTATAACTGACTCCCTCACGCGCGGTGGCGCCGCCGTTGCGCGAGAGAGGACACCACTCGTGGGGCATTAGCTCAGTTGGGAGAGCGCCTGGATCGCACCCAGGAGGTCAGCGGTTCGAGCCCGCTATGCTCCACCACCATCCCCGAGGGCTTCGAGTCCGTCCCCTGCCCGCTCTGCCACTCGCTGCCACGCAGCGTCGTGATCCAGGCGGCCGATCGCCTCGCACCGCCACCGCACGCCACCGCACGCCGAGCGCAGCAGGACCATCTCTACACGATCGTGCGCTGCGCGCACTGCGGTCTCGCCTTCACCGACCCGCGGCCCACAGCGGCGACCATGGACGCCTACTACCCGGACGCCTACCACGGCGTCGGAGCCGAGTCCGCGGGCGCCGCACTCGAGGCGTGGTATCGACGGCGACAGCATCGCGAGGCGGTGCGCTGGCTGCGCCGGCGCCGGCCGCGCCGGGGGCTGCTCCTCGACGTCGGCTGCGGCGGCGGCGACCTGCTCTGCACCCTGCGCGACGACGGCTGGGAGGTGCGGGGCATCGAGCCGGGGCCGGCGGGCGTCGCCGAGGCCTGCCGGCGGGGGCTGGCCGTCGCACCCGGCCGCTTCGACGTCACCGCCCCGGGCGGCGGCGCCGAGGACCGTCTCGCGCGCTACGACGCCATCGTCTTCTCGGGCGTCCTCGAACACCTGCACGACCCGCTCGCCGCCCTGCGCCGGGCACGCGGCCTGCTCGCTCCGGGGGGCCTCGTCGCCGTCCTGCACGTGCCGCTCTTCGACTCGCCGGAGGCGCGCGCCTTCGGCTCCCGCTGGCTCGCCCTGGACCTCCCGCGGCACCTCACGCACTTCGAGCGCGCCACGGTGCCGCGCCTCGCCGCCGCCGCCGGGCTCGCGATCGAGTCGACCGAGGAGTACTCGCGCCGGCACAGCGCCGCCACCCTCGTGTCGTCAGTGGCACCCTCGCTGCAGAAGCACCGCTTCTACCTCGACGAGGGGCGGCGGCCGGCGGCCGCCCAGGCGGTACGTAAGGCGACGTGGCTCGCCGCCGTGACCGCGGCCCGCGCGCCCGCGCGCCTCGCCGCCGCCGCCGGATGCGGCGACCACCGCTCGTACTTCCTCGCGGCGCGCGCCGGCTGAGGCGGGGCGCTACTCCTCGTCGACGCCGATGTCGGTGAGCTGGACCATCGGCGCCTCGGGGTCGAAGCGCACCTCGAGCGACCCGCACTGGGGGCAGACCGGGTGCGCGGCGTCGGTCGTGAACTCGTCGCTGCACGTGAGGCACGTCGCCGCCACGGGCTGGTGGTCGAAGTGGAGGGTCGCGCCGGCGAAGACCGGATCGTCCTGGGTGAGCATCTCGAAGTACATCTCGATCGAGTCCTCGGTGAAGTCGGCGGCCGGTGTCATGAGCAGGAAGAGGTCGGTGACCTTCTCCGCGCCGGCCCCGGCGGCGGCTTCGCGCGCCCTGTCGATGATCCCCTGTGTGATGCCCAGCTCGTGCACCGTCGCCCCTTCGCTCGTGATCGTCTCGGGCGCCCCAGCGTCTGTGCCACGGCGGCCCGAGGTCAGTTGTACTCCAAGCGGGCCGCCGAGGGCCAGCGCGGAGCCGGGTGGACCGGCCGCGGAGCCCCCGCCGTGCGGCCCGGTCACAGCCGGCGGTCGCGCCGCCCGGTCGGGCGCACCGCGGCGGCGCGGGGCGGACCTCCGGAAAGCGAACATGACGGGCCGTACGGCGCGGACTTAGCTTTGGAGCTACGAATACCGTACCTCGACATGATGCCGCACACGACTCCCGCGTCTTCCCGCATTCTGAAATACGATTGTCGTGTCTCACGCTTGTCGCCGCCTCCGCTTTCTGGTAGAACTCGGCTGTCGACCACACTGCCCGTCCGCGGCTGGGCGGGCGCCGCACCGCGCCCCGCGCATCGGGGCTGCTCGGGCGAGCCAGAGGAGGGATCCGTCCATGAAGGTACTCATCGTCGGCGCCGGCATGCAGGGCCAGGTGCTCACCTGGAACCTCGGTCCCGAAAGCAAATCGGTTCGCCGGTGCAGAAAATTCACGCACGGGTGCAGAATACCGTGATTGCTTTTGACCGCGAAGACGGCAGGCTCCCCGGCCAGTGACTTATGTCGAAGCACACCTCTTCTCCGCGGTCCGGTATTTCCCGCCGTCAATTTCTCTACTACTCGGCCCTCGCCGCCGGCGTCACGGCACTGCCCGGTTACAGCCAAGCCCAGTCGAGCCGCGTGTCGGCCAATGGCAAGCTGAACATCGGCGTGGTCGGCGTGGCCGGCAAAGGCGGCAGCGACACGAGTTGTTGCGCCAGCGAAAACATCATCGCCCTGTGCGACGTGGACGAGAAAGCCGCCGCCAGCCCGCGCCAGAAGTACCCGAAGGCCAAGTTCTACAAGGACTTCCGCCAGATGCTCGAGCAGGAGAAGATCGCTGGACGCGGTGGTTATCTCCACGCCCGACCATCTCCACGCGACGATCGCCAGCATGGCGATGCGCATGGGCAAACACGTTTATTGCCAGAAGCCGCTGACGCAGACGGTTTACGAGGCCCGGTTGCTGCGCCAGCTCGCCGGCGAATACAAAGTGGCCACGCAGATGGGCAATCAAGGCAGCGCCGAGAACGGCCTGCGCCGCGCCGTGGAGGTCGTTCAGGCCGGCTTCATCGGCCCAGTGCGGCAGGTCTATGTGTGGAGCAACCGTCCAATCTGGCCCCAAGGCATGGACCGGCCGGCCGGCGAGGACCCCGTCCCGGCGCACCTGGATTGGGACCTTTGGCTCGGCCCGGCGCCGTGGCGTCCTTTCAAACTGGAACGCGAGGAAAGCCCGGCAGCCGAGGCCCAGGCGACGGCAAGAGCAAGAGCAAGGCTCGGCGGGGCGTGTATCTTCCTTTCAACTGGCGCGGCTGGCAGGATTTCGGCACGGGCGCGCTGGGTGACATGGCCTGCCATACGGTGAACATGCCGTTTCGCGCGCTCAAGCTCGGCTACCCGGTGGAGGTGGAAGCCGAATGCCCGGCGATCAACAAGGAAACCTATCCGCTCAAGTCCAGGATCCGCTTCGAGTTCCCGGCCCGCGAGGGCCAGCCGCCGGTGACTTTCTGGTGGTTCGATGGCGGCAAGGCCAAGGCGGACAGTCCCTATCGGCATGATGGCAGCAACAAACCCCCGAAGGAGGTTACCGCCGACGTCGGAGCCTTGATGGACAAGATCCCCGGCAGCGGGTGCCTGCTGCTCGGCGACAAAGGAACGCTCTTCTCGCCCAGCGACTACGGCGCGCAATGCTTCGTCAAACTCAAGGACGAGCCGGAGTTCACTGACAGCAAGGTCCACGAAGGGGTTAAATGCATTCCGGAGGTGATTCCCCGCAATACGTTTCCGGGTGACTCCGCCGACATGCGGCATCACCGGAATGGATTGCGGCCTGCAAAGGCGGCAAGCCCGGCTACTCGAATTTCGACATCGCCGCTTACCTGACGGAGATCATCCTGCTCGGGTGCGTCGCCCTGCGCGTCGGCAGGAAACTCGAATGGGACGGCCCAAAAATGGTCGCCTCCAACGCTCCCGAAGCCGCCCGGTTCATCCGGCGCGAGCCGCGCAAGGGGTGGAACCTGTAGAGAGGGCGTGTTGCCCAAGCGGCCCTGAGGTAGGGCGCGTCTCTCCGAGCGCGCCGCGTGGGCGCGGGAACTCGCGCTAACCGTGCGGGTCCGGGCGACCGCGGACGGCGCGCTCGGAGAGACGCGCCCTACCTCCAACGCGGTGGACGGCTTGGGCAACACGCCCTCACGTCGGCTGCTACATTTTCCAAACACGCTCTAAGCCCCGCCCTTCGCCTTCGTTTCGCTTGGTTCGAGGTCTTGCTGTTGAGCCGAGCGGCTGGGCTGCAGCAGCATCTTCTCCACCGAGTCCTCGGCCTCCCGCATCCGTGCAAGGGTGGTTTCCAGAATCGCCGGCGAAAGCAGCGAGTGGCCTTGCGCCAGCGCAGCCCCGCACCTCGCGTGACAAGGCGCGCCATTGCGCCAGGCGGCGTTGCGCGTCGGCCATCTGGGCGTCGGTGATCGGGCTGTCGGCCGTCTGCGCCAGCCAAACCTGAAATTGGACATACGCATCGCTCCACTCGCGGGCCGGCCGGTCGCAGCCAGGGCCGAAGATGGCGCGGAAGACGACGCGGTCGGCCGCGGCCTGGTCGAACTTGCCGGGGCTGAAGGCGAACAGCCCGCTGACGGCGGCGTGGTAGGGGTGGCCGGCGGTGCACGGGTAGTAGCCCTGGTAACGCGCCGGCAGGCTGCGCAGGTCTTGCCAGGCCTTATCGGGGACGGGCAGCACCGTGCCGTCGCTGCGCACGCCGATGCCCGTCTTCCAGCCCACCTCGAAGCGGGCGAAATCGGGCGCCTCGAAGGATTTGAGGCCAGGAATGGTGAGTTTCATGCCGGGCGCGCTCGGCCAGTTGTGGGAGACGTGATAGACGGTGCGCAGGCCGTTGTACCACCAGACCCGGTTGGTGATGCCGGCCTGGTCGAGAAGGGCGAGCTTCTCGGCGGCGAACTCGCAGTAATACATTTGCGTCTGCTGGCGGATCTTTGGCGAGGCGCCGATCACCGCGAAAGAACGCTTCATCGGAAAGCTCCGGGTAGCGGTCTTCAGAATAATGGGACGGGCACCAGAGAATGAGCGGGTGACCTGGGGATTGGGCCGCCACATCGCAGAGGGCCTCCAGGATGCGGACAATTTCGTGCGGCAGGCTGTTGGTGCCGAACCGCTCGCGGCAGCGGTCGCAGTGCCCGCGGCAACGGTCGTGGGGCAGGTCGTCCCACAGCGCTGAGGCGCCATCACCCCCGAGCTGCAGGAAGCTCTTGAACTCCTCAGCGCACCTGGCCACAGCGCAGATCATCGGCGGCGCAGAGGTTTCGCACGCCCAGACCGCGGACGACACGTATGCCGCGGTTGTGCGCCTCGCCGAGGAACCCCCGGAGGACAGGCTCGGAATGCTGGCCCACGTGCGTCACATTCATGCGCCAGCGCGCCCACCAATCGAGCGAGGGAATCACATCCTCGAGCCGAGACAGACGTTCGCCCGAGCCCAGCCCCCGCGTAGAAGCGAATGGCCAGGGCGGGAGCGTCCTGGGCCTCACCAAGCGGCGTGGACACGGCCCCATCCGCCGTGTCGCGCAGTGAATCCATCCAGGCGCACGCGCCGTACCACGCGCCTGCGTCTGAGTCAGCGACGATGACGATGCGCCACGGCTTCGACTGGGCGACGATGCGGTAGCCATCCGGCGGGGAGGCAAGCCCGGAGAGGTCCAGGCCGCGGTCACGGCACCATTTTGCCAGTGGCGCGGACTCGCTGGGCCGGCCCAGGATGACAACGCCAGCGTGTTCGGCTGTGGACTGGAAAGGATCGGCTGCGGCCTCCTCGCCGCCGGCCTGCAGTCCATGGACGGCGCGGAGTTCGGCGACGATTCGTTGCACTGCGTAGGCCAGCGTGGGCGATGTGTTACCGCAGCTTCGCACAATGATGGTCCTGGGTACGGGCGCCAGCTCACTGCCGAAGGCGGGAAGCCACAGGAACAGAGCACACACTATCAGAGCCACGGCGGTGACTCGCAAAGGCCCTCGTGCGTCTAGTAACCAGGAGGTCTTCCTGGGCACCTCGCGAAACCGAAACACCTGGCTGGGCCGGTTCATAGGGCCAGCGTGCGGCCGATCCGAAGTTGTAGCGCAGATTTTCAATCTGCTGTATCGCAGAATTGCATTCTGCAGAGTGCGGGCAGGCTGGATGCGGCCGCAAGTATCCAACGCCCTGCCGATTACAAATCGGCGATACAGCAGATTGAAAATCTGCGCTACGGGGCCGCAGCCTACAGGTAAGTGCATTTATGAAACCCGGGACTTAGACTCATACGCTTGGGAGCTGGGCGCTTCATGAAAGCTAGGGTGAGGTTCGATCCGTATCTCTCGATATGCTCCATCGCAGCAGGTAGCTCTTCCTCGTGACCCATTCGGCATGCCCGTCGTTGAAGAGCCAATTCGAGCCGTCGGCGCCATGGTTGTCCACTGAATCCGGGTAATTGTTAGCTCCCGTCGGCTCGGCGTCGTCCGCGTCGGAGATCAACATAATGGCGGTGGGCCCGGGTTTGGTGCCGATATAACCCGGCAGCTTTTGAATGGTATAGGATGCCACGCGGCTGACGGTCGCTTTCTTGTCATCCCCGAGGAGGCCGAACACCTCGTAACTGTGCCTTCGCCGACGCCACGGCCATTCGGCGCATTGTCCAGCAACCCGCGAATGGCCGTAGTATAAGCCTTGGAGCCGCTGCCCTGGACGATGACGGTATTGCTCGAATTGATGAAGTTCTGGGTGCTGGGACAAGTGAAGCTCTTCAACTGGGAAATGGGAGTGGGATACATCCAGGACAAGTCGTCATCGCCAGTGGCCCTCACGCCCGGTGATTTGCCGCGCGAGTCGGCCAACAGATCTCCATTGTGATCATCGGCGTACATCTGGCTGGCGAGGCCCATCTGCTTGAGGTTGTTGAGGCAGCCGATCCGATGCGCCTTTTGTTTTGCCCGCGAAAGGGCGGGCAGGAGCAGCGCCGCCAGGATCGCGATGATCGCGATCACCACCAGCAACTCGATGAGGGTGAACCCCCGGGGACGGCGTCGAGGCGAACGCCGCCTGGATGGATCAGGGGCGGGCTGTTTATAGGCCGGTTTCAAATCGCCGTGTATTTGGCTACACCAATCCGCAGACACTTATCACTCTAACCGAGCCGTCAGGCTCTGCTGCAATCATGCGCGAATGCCGGGCCGGCTGTCATCCTTGGTTTCTGCACATCGGTTTGAAATTTGTGCACTCGGGCGGCTCCGGATCTCCCTGCCGGTGACCCTTTACGGAGTCGAAGGCGTCCCCCTTGTCAGGCGGCAGCAGGCCGGCAGGTCCAGGGGCGCGGTGAACTGATTCTTTGGATCGGTCCTGAACGTTTTCAGGGCGGGAGAGTAGGTCCGCACCTGAATCTCCCCCTCGGCCGGCACGAAGCGCAACAGCCGCAGCCAGGCGTCGCCGCCATTATGCTCCCTCTGGTAGTCAGCCAGGATCTCGACGACGCGGGCGCCGGCGTCGTTGGTGGACACCTGGTGATAGGCGACCGTCCGCGAATGATGCCCGCACAGCACCAGGAAGATCTGCGGCTGACAGCGAATCAGCTTGTTCCACACCTCCTGGGCCGGATTACCGTGCTTGGCCACCGCGGTGTTGTATCCGTTGGTTCCCGTCACGCCGTTGAGATAGCTGTGCGTGGTGACAATGGCCGCGCGCTGCGGGTGCGCACGGAGCACCCCGGACGCCCAGTCAATCGCGTTGTCCGGCACGTCCAGCTCCAGGTGCAGCAGGAGCAGGTCAATGCCCCCGGCGGAGATCAGTTGGTACGTGTTCAGGCCATTGGTCGAGGCGCCGCCGAACCAAGGCTGGCCGCGGAAACGCTCGCGGGCTGAAGTATTCGAGGAAGGCGGTCGCCTGGTCCGGCCGGCAGGCGGTGCTGTCATAGTCGTGGTTGCCGATCGCCACGCCCCACGGCACCACGCCGTCCAGCACCGACATCGCCTTGTGCGCCACCACCCACTGGTTGGTGTCTTTCTTGCGGTCGTTCACCACATCGCCGACGTGGGTGACGAACACGATGTTCTCCTTGGCCCGGTTCTCCTTGATCCACTGCGTCTGCGCGTAGAATAGCTCGGGGAAGCTTCGGCTGTATTGCTGCGTGTCGGGGAGCATCACCATCGAGAAGGGCTCACCCGCCTTCGCCGTCGGCGGAGGAGCGGCGACCCCCAATAAGATGCCGGCCAGGATGCAGGCGCTTGCCAGGCACCTCCAAGTCTGCTCGGCAGTCAGGTGTCTTCGCTTCGCTGCGGCTGGGTTGTTGCTCATAGTCTGTGTTTCGGCCTAAGCCCCTGAACATCCATCACTCGACCTCAGAGAGCAACTGGATTGACCAGTCAACGCCCGGTTGAACCAAGGTGGCTGCTCCACCGTTCCGAGCCTGGCCAGGGCGGTCAGTAAACCTTCGGCAAACCCGCCGGGCCGGAGAGGCTCCCAGAGCGTGTACACCGGAGGTACACCGGATGCACACCCGGATGTGCACCGGAAGATCCGTAGTACCTCCGGTGTACCTCGGTGCACTCTCGGTGCACCCGCACGGCGCGAAGCGCTCTGGAGTCTGGACATTCTGCAGACTGAACCGGAGCCAATCCCGAAGGGATTGCATCACTAGCAGCCCAGGGTTGCGCGCCGCGCGCTACCCTGGGAAGCTGTTGAGGGCATACATTCTACCCTGAAAGGGTTGCATCGTTTGTCCCCTTCACGGCAGTCAATCCCACACATACCGTTCGTCGTATGCGAGTTCGTAACGCTTGAGCAATAGTCGGAACTCATCCTGAAATGAAAGCTGGCGGTGGTGCTGCTCCTGCTCAACGATGTAGCGTCGCACGTCCTCAATTTGCGAGGCGCCGACGATGATGGGCTGGCAATCCAGGTGCTTGAGAATGCCTCCCAGATAGTGGTGCAATTCTTGCCGGAGCGCGGCGTCGCGCAGCAAGGGACGGCGGTCTTTGGTGGAGAAGACGGTATGCACGAGAATCCTGGCCAATGATTGCGGCATGGCGGCGAGAATGGACCGGTCGGGGCGGTGATGCAACCCCTCACAGGGTTGGGGGTTTGTTTTGGCGCACACACCCAGGGTAGCGCGCAGCGCGCAACCCTGGGCTGAGTGATTCAATCCCTTCGGGATTGGTGGGAGCGGCGATCCGCTGGGCGGGAGGATTCAATCCCTTCGGGATTGCCTCTCTTCCAGGCAACAGAATGTCCAAACTCCAGGGCGCGAAGCGCTGAGGAGGAGGCTGCAGCCGGGCTGTTGGGCTGGATAGGGGATTTCATGTCACCAAAAAGTCTGTTTCGCCAGAAGCAAGGAAGCCCGGGGGCGGCAGAAAGGTGAGAAACACTCATCCGCCGTGACGGGAAAGGGGACAAGAACATAGTCCCCGGGCTTGGTTGACGGGGCGATTTTCATGTCGTCCTCGTCGTCGTCCTCGCACTCGTAATCGGTCTGTTGCCCCGTGTTTTCGATTACGATTACGAGGACAACGACGAGGACGATTCGGAATGAGCACAGGATAGGCCCGTCATTATTGCGTAACTGTATCGGATGCGCCCCTGTGTTTCTCCCATCTCCATACCAATCCGTCCTCGGGGTCAATGACCTCCCCGACTCGATGGAAACCACACTTGGCCAGAACCCGCGTGGAGGCGTTCGACTCCGGCAGCGTGTGTGCGCGGACGGTGCGAACCTGCTCGTGGCTCAAAGCGTAGCTCACCAGTGCTGCTGCGGCCTCGGTCGCGTAACCTTTGCCCTGATGCTCGGGCGACACGCCGTAAGCAATCTCCACCACGCCGTCCGCCGCGGGCGGTCCCTTGAACCCGCATCGGCCGACGACAGTGCCGCTGCTCGGATGCACCAACGCAAAGCCATGAATCCAGGGATCGCAAAGACTCGATCCGTCCAGCAGCGCCAGCCAGGCCGGCGACACCTCCGCTCTTTCGTGGGGCGGCATCTGCTCGACGGAGGCGCGGACATCCTCACGCGTTTGAGGAACCAGCCTCAGATTCTTTGTTTCGATAGGCCTCGGGCACATACAGTGGTTGAGCGGCCCTAATGCGGAACTAGGTCAGCCATGCCGGGCCGATGACGTAAACCGCGAAAGCGGAAGTGCGACGGCCATACGGCATTGGCTGCACCGGACCGTTGTGGGGCGATCTGTGCTTCATTTGACACGGAGCTGGTACCTCCGATCCCGCGGCGCTGTTTGGACGACGAAATAGTTGCTAGCAGTGAAATTCCACGAATATAGTCTCGGTCAATGTAACCGACATCAACCACTCCGGAAGCGTCGCTGACGTGGACTCGAACTGGAGCGATCGCGCTCCTCGCAGGTACCGACTCGCCGGTGAAGTCCGAAATGCGCTCGCCCTTCCTGTACTACGATGCCGGCTGAAAAACTCACCGTTACCCTGAAATTCCCAATCTGAAACTCCGTCAATGGCCCATAAACTGCACGCCAGTGTCCGACAAGGAGGTCCGGCGGGAATTCGCTCGAGTGGGCTGTTCCGATCCGTTCTGCTACGCAGCCCAACGACTCAGGATGAGCATGAGAAGAGTCGCGTAAAGCGGCGGCTTCGAATCCCAGACCGGAAGCAAGACGTGAGCGCACTCCGGCGTCATCGGCGCACGCCGTAAGTGAAGCACCCGGGTCTGGCTGCTGGAGCAATCCATGGCGTCCATAATCGCGCACCTGCACCTCACGACGCCGGCAGGAGCTGTGCGAGGCGTAGCACTGTTGGAATTGGTCGAGTAATGGCTCCGGCGCCGCATCGCTCGATGAGCAGGTGCGTCACGCGAGATGACGTCGTCAGGATCGACCGCGCCATCAGTCGAACGCATTGCGGACGCGATAGGCGTGCTTCGAAGGTTTATGCGCATCAGGCAGCCAACGCACGGCTCTCGCACAGAGTTTTGAGCCGCTCGCTGCTGGAGCTAGTCCGACCGACGCGTTTCACTCGCTCCTGCAGCGATGTCGGTACGGAGCAGCGACCTCATGACCAAGTCCGCCCAAGCCAAGCGCATATTGGGTAGCGATCCCGACGTGAGGAGTAGAACTGTGACGAAGGTGTGCCCAGCCATCAGAGCGGCAGGACGGAATCGCGCTCCGTGTCATTGGCTCTGCCGCTTGTTGGCCGACTCGTCCCAGCCATTCCGGGCAGATCGGTTCGACAATACGAGCAGCGTATCCGTAAAAAGGACGCTTTGGACATTGAACGGAGGCGTTGCTAACCGCCTGGGCCACTCGGCATGAACGGCGGCGGATGACTGGGCGCGAATCCAAGCTCGAACCGGTACGTTACGAACCGCCCAGTGGAATGCCGGCTCGTTCGCATTTGCGGGACTCCATCGCAGCTCGGACAGCACTCAGCCGAATCCGAGCGTCTCGCGCCAACGCCTAGCCGAGCAATGTCAACGACGGTCTGCACCGCGTTCTTGAAACTCGGAGGCAATCAACCGTCGTAGGTCCCCAGAGCACTCATGTGGTCTCGCAACCCTTTGATGGTGCTTCAGCGACGTAGTACGGCAGAAGCCTGCGGCCTTCCTCCCGCAGGACGCAAGCACGACGACCGCTACCAGGGGGAAAAGGACCCCAAAAGTGACCGTCCGGTGCGCCTCGAAGGCCAGCGGCAACTGACTCGGGCACCACGAACAGCCAGAAGAGGCCGAGCGCGCAAATCGCAATGTCACGGCTGCGACAGCACTGGCGTTGGCGTGCCTCGGATTTGTTAGGCGTGTGTCATGCATTCTATCGTCGCGGTTGGCAAGAAATGCCCGACGCCAACGAATGTATCGTCTCGCGGCAAACAGCAAAGTGAAAACCACAGTCACGATCGGCTGTGGTTGGTCTCATCAACGATCCTCAAGCTCAAAAGCGGACTAGTAGCCCTGGCAGCCGGAGCACTGAAGCGTCTAACGACATGCGATGTAAGGCAATGCCGTTCGTAGGCCGCCGTCGGGCAGTCTCCATATCAGGTCGAGCTGATAACCAGCGCAGGTCGTTCCACCTGGTGTGCACACTTGCAGCGCTACAACATCAGACCGGGAATCGTAGTCGCTCTAACAGCATCCCTGATGCAGACAGTATGAGTGCTTCTGGTCAATGGTTAGCGTTTGACCAAAACGAGTAGCGCAGTCAGAATGGCACGGCGCGCAAGTCTTGCCGCGTGAAGAGGCAGAAGCCTGCCCATGCGCACTTCGCGTACGTCTCCAACGGAAGAAAGGCGATCACAATGGCTGCAAGTCGGAAACAAGCTCGACAACAACAGATGGCCAGCACGCAGTACGCTGCTAGTGCATTGCGCCTCGACGTTGCAGTTCGACTTGTGGCAGGAATTCAGCTACCGGTGTAGTCGATCTGCATCGGCTCGATGCGGGGACTCAGTCAAAGTGCATCACGAGGTCAAGCCAACGTAAAGGTGACCGACCCGCGAGGAATGCGGCGTGATGATGAATAGACCCAAAGCAATCCGGACCTGCGCCCGGATGCCCCTCATCGTGCTCGCCCCCAGCAACTCAACTCAAATACTCATGCTAGCTTCGTTGCCCGATGCACACTCGGATCGATGTAGGCATCAACTTGATCTCAATTTCACCAGGGCGTAAGTAGCTATGCGCTAATCTGAAACGCCACGACTCAATAATTATTGCTCTGTGAACCTGGCAGGTACCCACCGGCCTGTGGGCGCAACCACAGAGCGCGATTGTCGCCACGAGGACTACACTGTGCCAGGTGTGCATCACAGGACCTTCGCCACTCCAACAAGTGATTAGACAGGTCTGTCTATCCACCCATTTCGGGGTGATATCCAAACGACTCCCCTGATGAATCCTTTCCTTCATCGTGCCCACTGTTGCCCTGCGCCAGGTCCCCTGTAAAGCGGATTCTGCCACTTGGTCAGCCTGCGGCCCCGGCACAGGCAGTGGGGCTAAAGGGGGGCTGGCGGGCCGGTCCTTCGGTAAGTTCCTGCGCGACTTCCTCTTCCTCTGCCCCTCCTCCGGAGTCAGTCGGCGGCAGTTGATTGTCTTCCCCAGCAAGCGGCGGGCATTTCCCAGGGGACAACAAACTGGCTGTTCTCGTCCGTCTCGAACTTGTCGAGCGCGGGCGAGTAAGTGCGGACCTCAATCTGGCGGCTCGCCGGCACAAAGCGAATCAGCCGCAGAAAGCCGTCGCCCCCGTTGGTGCGCTTCTGATAATCCGCGAGAATCTCCACCACCTGATTGCCCACCGAGTTCGTCGAAATCTGGTGGTACTCGTCCGTCCGCCCCTCGTGCCCGCACAGCACCAGGAAGATCTGCGGATTGTCCCGGATGAGCTTCTGCCAGATCGCCTCGCCCGAGTTGCCGCCGGTCCGCATGTCATGCTTGGGGTTGCGCGCGATTCCATCCCGCCCCTTCAGATAGGCATGGGTCGCAACAATAGCCGCGCGGTTGGGATGCTCCTTCAACACCCCTTGCGCCCACGCAATGGCCGCGTCGGGCACCTCGACTTCCAGTTGCAGGATCAGGAGATCAATGCCCCCGCCGGAGAACACCTGGTACGAATTCAAACCGTCGGGTGACGCTCCTCCATACCAGGGGCAGCCCTTGAACCGCTCGGGGCCAAAGTAGCGCAACCAGGTCGTGGCCACGCCCTGTTTGAGCAGGTCCGATTCGTAATCGTGATTGCCGATGGTGACGCCCCAGGGAACAACGCCGTCCAGCCGCGCCATCGCGTTCGACGCCACCGTCCACTGCGACATGATCTTGCTGCGGTCGTTGATGATGTCGCCCACCTGGGTGACAAACACGATGTTCTCCCTGTCCCGCGCCTGCTTCACCCAATCGGTCTGCGCATAGAACAGCTCTGGGTGGCTTTTGCTGTAGATCTGGGTGTCGGGCAGCATGACGACGGTGAAGGGGGCCGCAGATTGCGGCGCCAGCGCCCGGCAGCCCGTCCCCAAGAGGACGATTACCAGGCCACAGAGGCCGGCCAGACACCAATGCGTGCGGCTGGCCCTGATGGGGCGATTGTCTTTCATAGACGCGGAACCTAAGCGACCTCCAGACGGATTGCCACTATCGGTTTCTGCACTGCCATTTGAAATATCTGCACCCGCTCGTTGGGCAGGCCTCCCCGCCTGCCGGTTGGCCGAGCAATGCTCCCCGTTCCGGGAGACGCGCCAGCGGCGCTGGGGCAAGAGTAATTCTCACTTTAGGGCGCGTCACTCCGTGCGCGCCGGGTGGTGGGCGGGCCCGGCACACAGGAGTGACGCGCGCTCCTCATGGCAGCGCCATACTGAGACTGCTGCTGGGGCAAACGGCGGAATTGCTTTATGATCGGTATTCAGATACAGACTGAGCGAGTCATGCGGTTCCTGGCTTGCATCCTGCATCTTTGGCGGCGCCAGACCTTCGCTTCAATCGTGGTTCTGCTGCTCCAGGCCGCCTGCTGCGCCTCCTTCGCAGCCGGCAGGGCTCAGCAATACATCGTCCGGTCGTGGTCTGCGGACGATGGCCTGCCCCACAATTACATCCTCGCGGTGCTGCAAGCGCGGGACGGGTATCTTTGGGCGGGAACCCGCCACGGATTGGCGCGGTTCGACGGGGTGCGGTTTACGCCCGTTGACTGGGAGCTGCTGAAGGGGTCGGTCATCGGCAGCCTGTGCGAGAGTCGAGACGGAGTTTGTGGATTGCCTTGGAAGGTCACGGCCTGCTCCGGTGGAACGAGCAGGGCCTGTCGCGCTACAGCCCCACCAACGGCTTGAACAGCAACTTCGTGCGCGCCCTCTGCGAGGGCCGAGACGGCTCGGTCTGGATTGCCACCCGGGCCGGCCTCACGCGGTACCGGGAGGGGGAATTCCACAACTACACGCGGACGAACGGGCTGGCGGGGCCGGCGGTGGAAACGGTCTGTGAGGATGGCGAGGGCAATCTCTGGGTGGGCACTTCCGGAGGTTTGAACTGCATCAAGGACGGGGCGGTGACCGCCACGCTGACGGCCAAGGACGGCTTGCCGGGCAACTCGGTCACCGCGCTTTGCGCCGATCGCAAGGGGAACCTGTGGATTGGCACCAGTGAAGGGCTGGCGGTTCTCAGTGCGGGGCGGGTCGAAACCCCTTACAACGAAGCGAACGGTTTGACGGAGCGCTTCATCCGCACCGTTTACGAAGACCGCCAGGGCAACCTGTGGATTGGCACTTATGGCGGGTTGTACCGCGCCGCCGCCGAGCCGTCCGACGCAGCCGGACCGCTCGGCCACGGGCCCTGTGTGCCGCAGTTGAATGCCGAGGGCGCGGCTTTTGACCGGGTCATGTCCATCCTGCAAGATGAGGAAGGCAGCCTGTGGGTTGGCAGCCGGGATGGGCTGAGCCGCTTGCGAGTCAGGCCCTTCACCGGACTGGGCAAGTCGCAGGGGCTCAGCCAAAACAGTGTCACGTCGGTTTGCGAGGACATGGGCGGGGCGCTGTGGGTAACGACCTGGCGCGGAGGGCTCGACCGCCTCACGGACGGCAAGCTCTTCACTTACTCCGTCACCAATGGCCTGGCGACCGACCTGCTGTTGTCGCTCTGCCCCGGGCACGACGGCAGCGTCTGGATCGGCGCCGATCACGCGGGCGGCCTCTACCGGTTCAAGGACGAGGTCTTCTCCCATTTCGACGCCCGGCATGGTCTGACCAACGTCGCCATCCAGGTTATTTACGAAGACAGCCGGACCAATCTCTGGATCGGCACCCCCAAGACGCTGACCCTGTTCACGGGGGGCAAGTTCACTGATTTCACCCCCCGGGACGGGCTGGCGGGCGAGGTGGTGAAAGCCATCCTTGAGGATCGTGCCGGCAATCTTTGGATTGGAACCAGCACCGGGCTGTCCTGCCGGAAGGAGGGGAGATTCGCAAACTTCAGCACCCGGGACGGCCTGCCGCACAACTCCATCACGTCCCTCTACGAAGACGGGGAGGCCAACCTCTGGATTGGCACGGCGGGCGGCGGCTTGAGCCGGCTGCGCGACGGCCGGTTCCGCGCTTACACCACCGGGCAAGGCCTTTTCAGCGACGAGGTGCTGGAGATCCTGGAAGATGACGCCGGCTGCCTGTGGATAAGCTGCCCGAACGGGGTGTTTCGCGTCGAGAAGCAGAGCCTCGACGACTTCGACGCCGGCCGGGTGGCGTCCATCTCCTGCGCCACGTTCGGCAAAGACGAGGGCATGGTGGGCGTGCAATGCACCGGCGCGGCCAAACCGGCGGGATGGAAAGGCCGGGACGGGCGGCTGTGGTTTACGACCATCAAAGGCCTGGCCGTGACCGAGCCGAACATCCGCAGCAACCACCGGCCGCCGCCGGTAGTGATCGAAGAGATCGTCGCCGACAAGCGGACGGTGGCGGCCGAAAGGCCCCGGTCCGCTGACGCCGGAACAACGCCACGGGCAACCCCGCCCGCGCTGAGGAGGGGCTCCCCAGCGGTGCGCATTCCTCCCGGGCGCGGGGAGCTGGAGATTCATTACACCGCGCTTAGCTTCCAAGCGCCGGAGAAGAACCGCTTCAGGTACAAGCTCGAAGGGGTGGATGCGGAGTGGGTGGAGGCGGGCGCGCGGCGCGTGGCCTATTACAACCGGGTGGATCCGGGCCACTACCGGTTCCGGGTGATGGCCAGCAATAACGACGGCGTGTGGAACCAGGCGGGCGCGTCGGTGGCGCTCGTCCTGGTGCCACAGGTATGGCAGACGTGGTGGTTCCTGTGCCTGGCGCTGGCCGCCGGCATTGGGGCGGTGGGCGGGACGGCGGCTTATTGGACGCGGCGGGCGGCGCGCCGGCGGCTGGCGCGGCTGGAGCAGCAGCACGCGCTGGAACAGGAGCGCACGCGCATTGCCCGGGACATCCATGACGACCTGGGGTCGCGCCTGACGCATATCTCGATGTTGAGCGAGCTGGCGGAAGCGGACCAGGCCAACCCCAAGGAGGTCGAAACGCACGTGCGCAAGATCGCCGCCTCGGCCCGGGAAACGGTCCGCTCCCTGGATGAAATCGTTTGGGCGGTAAGCCCCGAGCACGACACCTGGAACAGCCTGGTCGAATACCTGAGCGAGTACGCCAATGAGTTCTTCGCCGGCACCCCGATCCGCTGCCGATTGGAGATGCCCCTGGATTTACCCTCGTATCCATTGCCTTCCGAAGTCCGCCACGGCCTGTTCCTGGTCTTCAAGGAAGCACTCACCAACAGCCTCAAGCACGCCCGCGCCTCCGAGGTGCGCATCCGGGTATCCCAGAACGATTCGCTGGTGGAGATTGCCATCAGCGATGACGGCCGCGGCTTTGAGCCGGATAAAGCCGGCGCGGGGTCCGGCAGCAGCGGGCTGCGCAACATGCGCGAGCGGGCCGAAAGCCTGCGGGGGCGGCTCCGAATCGAAAGCGCCCCGGGCAAGGGAACCAAGCTGACGATAGGCGTCAGCCTGGATGCGAACACGAAGGCGCCCGTTCATGCCTGACAGCGACGTGCCGTGAGCCCCTCCCGCCACAACGCCGCTCTCGCATCTTCATGCGATGCCCACCCGGGCCGCCGGCCGCTAGCCTGTCCGGGTGAATTCTGCCGTCGTTGATCTCATGCTCATCCGCGTTGCGATTGTGGACGACGATGAAGGCATCCGTGCCAGCCTCGTCAACATGCTCAGCCGCAGCTCGGATTGCCGCCCGGTCTGCAGCTATGCGGATGCGGAGAGCGCCCTGGCGGAGCTGCCCGCGCACAAGCCGGATGTCGTGTTGATGGATATCAACCTGCCCCGGATTGACGGGATTGAGTGCGTGCGCCGCCTGAAGGAGCAGATGCCCTCGACGCAGTTCATGATGCTGACCGTCTATGGCGATAGCGACCGGTTGTTCCGGTCACTCATGGCGGGGGCCAGTGGCTACCTGCTCAAACGCGCGCCTTCGGCCGGTCTCCTGGTCGCCATCCGGGAAGTCCACGCCGGCGGTTCGCCGATGACTCCGCAAATCGCCCGGCGCGTCGTCCAGCACTTCCGGCAAATCCCGGAGCCCTCTTCCGGGAGTCGAAAAACTCACCGCTCGCGAGAAGGAGATCCTGGCGCAGTTGGCCCAGGGCTTCCTCTACAAGGAGATTGGTGACAATCTCGGCATCAGCATGGACACGGTCCGCACTTACATCCGCAAGATCTACGACAAGCTCCAGGTGCATTCCCGCACCGCGGCCATGATCAAGTACCTGCATCGGCCAGTCTGACAGGGCTGCCCATCGCACAAAGATGCGATTATCCGGCCCGGCTCTTCTGTCGTAGGCTGCAAACTGAATATGAATACCCGGCGAACGAGGCGAGCAACGAAGCGCTCCACGGACACCGGCTCCGGATACCTCTTTGACAGCCTTTACGGTGCGCATGAAACAGCATAAACACGTATTGATTGCACTCAGCCGGTACGACTACCGGCTCCATCGCGGCATTGAGAAGATACGCCCAGGAACACGGCTGGTTTCTCTCCGCCAGTCCGGCGCGCGAGAAGGTGATCCCCTGGGGCTGGCAGGGCGACGGCATTCTGGCCTGGTTGAGCTCCGCGGATGAGCTGACGGAGTTCGTGGAGTGCCAGGAGCGCCCCACGGTGGATTTCAGCTTCCGCTGCCCCGAACTGCGCCTTCCGCGCGTGCTGGAAGATCATGCCCGGGCGGCGGAGCTGGTCACCGAACATTTCCTCTCCCGTGGGTTTGCCAACTTTATGTTCTACAGTGATGCGCCCGACTGGGCGTATGAAGAGCGGGGGGCGGGATTTGTCGCGGCCCTCAGACGGGAGGGATACCCCTGCACCTGGATCAAGTGGCAGCAGTCCTCCGGATCGCGGAGTAATCGCGATCAATGGAAACGCAAACATGCCTGGCTCGCCGCTCAATTGAAACAGGCGCCCAAACCGCTGGCGGTGTTCGCCGCCAACGACCAGCTTGCCTTGGAGGTCCTGGAAAGCAGCAAGTCCGCCGGCCTGCTTGTGCCGGACCAGGTGTCCATCGTCGGCGCCGAGAATTGTCTCCTGGCGCCGGATGCGATGGAGACGCCCATTTCGAGCGTGGACACGAACCTCGAGACGCTTGGCTATCGGGGCGCGGAGCTGCTCGACGAGTGCATGTCCGGCAAGGTGCCCCCGGCCGACCCCATCCGCATCCCTCCCGCCGGCCTGATTGTGCGCAAGAGCAGCGATCTGCTCGCCGTGGAGCATAAAGGCGTGGCGCGGAGTTTGCGCTTCATGCACGAGCATTTCCACGAGCCGATCACCATCAAGGACGTGGTCGGCGTCGCTTCCATGTCGCGGCGCGGGCTGCACAAGGCGTTTGTGCAAGTCCTGGGCCGGACTCCCGGCGCGGAACTCCACGAACTGCGCATCCAGAAGGCCAAGCGCCTGCTCTGCGAGACGACGCATAAGATCTATTCGGTCGCCCAGATGTGCGGCTTCCAAAGCGCCAACACCTTCTGCATTTCCTTCCGGCAGACGATGCGGACCTCGCCGGGCCGGTTCAGGGAAAAGATGGTTCTGTAGCTCCGGGCCTGAACCGCGTTTCAGCCTCTGGCCAGGCCCGCTCAACGCTGCCCCGCGGCAAGAGGTTCCGGACGGAATAAGAAGCCGGTCCAGTTGAAGTTGCGGTTAAAGTAGTTGGCCAGGCGCACTACGACTTCATTCTTCCCTTGCCGCAGGGGCAGAGAAATCCAGGCGGTGTCAAAGCCGTTGAAGTGTTGCCCGCCCTCATAGATCCGAATGCCGTTGACCAGCACTTCAATGGGATCATCGTGGGCGAACAGGCACCGCACGGCCTGGTTGCGATCCGATTCAATGAACCGCCGGGCCAGGAAGGCGTGTCCCATGCCGCCCAGTTCGGACTCGGGGTCAACCTTGGTCCCATGCCGGGCAATGTAGGTCAGGTTCAGCATCGGCCCGACCGACCAGTCCCGCTGCCACCCGCTGGTGAAGCGCTCTTTAACTGACCTGCACTCGAATTGCTTGCCCGCGTCCAGATCGGCGGTCGAGGGCAAGACGGAGAAAAGGGGCACCATGGTCTTGCCGGCCTCATCGTGCGCCATCGGCACCGGCCCGAACACATCCCACTGCACCGACTCCGCCCGCGCTCCGTCGGCCACCGTAGAGTCCTCGGGGTTGTCCTGGTACCATACCGCCACACTCTCGGGGCTTAGACCGGCAAACGCGCCCCATTCGATGGCCAGTGATTTCTGAAACGGGTAGAGGTTTTCCAGGTGATGCCGGTAGCGGCCTTCGTCGTTGGAGTGGGCTACGGCGTACGGGTGATGCGCTCCTTTCCCGAACCAGGCAAAGGTGAAGTAATCCTCGCCATTGACGCCGTGCAGAAAGGCCGGACGATCGCCCTCGCCGTCAATCACCGCAAAGTCGCCGCCGCCGTGGTCGTGACCAGTTCGGTAAAGGGTCATGCCCACCCAATGTCCACGCCCGCGCACATAGAGCACCTGGTGCAGACGGTGTCCGTCGGTCTTTTCGGTTCGCTGGTGCAGGGCGTGGAAGTAGCCCCAGTCGGCGGAGAAGACGGGGATCGCCTCGACCATTGCGCTGCCCGAAATCCGGGCGGTGGCCGCCCCTTCGTTGCGCACCGCTACCTCGCATTGCCGGCGAAAGGGCATCGGGAGGAAGCAACTCGAATCATTCGTTGCATGCCGGTAAAACGAGACGCCTTGGAACGGACCGAAGAAACGCTCGACGGGAGCATTGACGGCGAAGGTCTGGGCATCATCGTAACGCACCCGTAATCGCAGATTGGCCCCGTCGGACCACCGCAGGCGCAGTTCGCGGACGATGGCCGGTCCGTCCAGACGCCCGACCGTCACCTGCTCGCCGGGCTTGATTTCGGTTTCCGGGAAACTCCGTTCGGTTCGCGGCAGAGTGGAGGTCGGGGTCTCGGGCAATTGAGTTCCCAGGCCGAGATAGGAAAAGGCCAGGTCGTTGCCCTCTCGATGCGCCGCCAGGCGCGCGCCCGACAACGAGGCATCGTCAAGCCGGTAATCCATCTGGCAGAACCAAAGACAGAACGACGGCTGCTGCTGCACCACATCGACGCGCAGGCTCCGCTCAAAGGGGACGGGCAGGTAGAAGTTGAACGCGCGGTTGTGGACGGGGATGAAGTTGGCCGGAGCGACGGCAGGTGGAAGTTCTCGGCGCCCGCGACCAATTCCTCATCCGTGCCCGAAGGCTCGGCGTGCTCTCGCCGTCCACGTAAAACTCCCATTGGAAATAGGATGGTCCCTCTCCGCGAGTCGTCCAAATATGGCGAAGGGACCCTTGCCCTTGCAGCTTCGCCAGGGTGTAGCGAAACCCCTGGTTGGTCCAGGCCCCGATATGGCGGTCCGGGCTTTCCACAAAGCTGTTCTTGCCCGCGCGATAGCTCCGCAGAACAAACAGGTCGTCCAGCGCCGCAGGCCGCAGTTTCTCCAGTTCGGCCGTTTGTGCGGTCGAATCGCAGACAAGCATCAAGGAGGCCAGGAGCGTGCCCGCAAGCACGGGCAGGGCGGGTCGAATATTGGAGGGATTCATAAGGCGATGGAAAGATGAATGGTCCGTATTACTTCATGGCGGAAAGGTCATGGAGCCCGGTGCGCCGCAAAATGGCCCACATCAGGAGCGGACTCGCCGCCAGGTGCAGAAATGCCGCGATGATTGTTGAATGGTGCAAGGTGGGTCCAATTGTACTGTTGTCTCCCCGTCACTTGCAAGCGGCGTGCCTGTCAGACCGAGCAGGCAAGGGGGTGTCCGGAGCCTGCCCCAAGTGCAGCGTGAACGCTGCGCTCCGGGGCTCGTGGACAGTGTCCGAACACGCCCCTTCAGAGTCTGCACAGTTGAAAATTGTTGGCCTTGCACATCGGCCGGCAGCACCCACATGACGACATTCTCCACCCACAACCTTCCAGCATTTCAGCTTTCTAGCTCTTTCCCTGTTCGCAGTTGGATGTTGGACGTGAATTCTGCATGGCGGAACCTCCGGAAGGTGGATCCAACGCCTGAGAACATTGAGGGTTTTGTGGGTTTGGGAGTGCTGCCAATAAGTTCATCCGCAGTGAGGTTATTGGCATTGCCTCAAAAAGGTGTTTGCATGGGGCTCAACTATGAAGAAAGGCCTGCAAACATTGGCGTTTTCGTTCGAAGGCGACACACTCACCCACTATGGTGGACTGTTTCTGATTCAGCGCTTTTGTAACAAACTGGATTTGCGCCGCCGGCTTTCCAGGTGTTTCTCAGCGGCGCCCAATTGGCAGGAGTTTGATCCCGTTGATGTCGTGCTCATGCTGTTGTTCCTGCTCATGGCCGGCGTCCAGCGCATCCATAAATCGGACAAACTTCAGTACGACGGCTTCTTTCGTTCTCTGTTAGGCATGCCTAGCTTGCCCGAGGAGGGATCGATCCGTCGCTTTCTCAAGCGGCTCTGTCCGGAGGCCATTCGGCAATTGGTGCGGCTGCACGATGCCTTGCGCCAGGAACTCTTCGCCCTTCCCCGGCCCAGGAGTTCGCTTACGTTTCATTTGGATTCGGTGGTGCTCACGGTCTGGGGCAAACACCAAGGGGCGCGCTTGGGCTACAACCCCAAAGCCAGAGGCCGACGCTCCTATCATCCCCTTCTGTGCTTTGAAGAACACGGCCAAGAATTCTGGCACGGCTCCCTCCGACCCGGGGATGCCGGATCCAATACCGGAGCTCGTTTCTTTGTCCAGCGTTGCCTGGAAAAGGTTCCCTCGCACATCGCTCGCTCTCGCATTCGCCTCCTGGCCGACGCGGGTTTCTTTTCGGGAGCGCTCATCGACGTTCTCGAGCAAGCCGGCTGCACGTATTCCCTCGTCTGTCGCAGTTACGAAGTCTACCACCACTTGGCCGAGCAAGCCGGGTTCCGGGACCTCAAGCTCGGGTGGGGCGTCGCCGAGTTTCGTCACAAGCCTCAGCGCTGGAAACGGGAGCATCGTTTCATCGCCATACGACGACCGCTTCCGGTCGATCCAGAGGAGTCCACTCAACTCACCCTCTTCAAGGATACCCGCTATAGTTATTCCATCCTCGTCACCAACCTGGACATCAATCCCTGGAAGGTCTGGAACGACTACCTCCAGCGATCGAATATTGAGCGCTCGATCCGCGAACTGCTCAACGATCTGGCGCTGAGCAAGATTCCCACTCATACCTGGACCGCCAATGTGGCCTTCTTCCAGTTGCTGCTCTTCGCTTACAATTTACTCCATTGGTTCAAGCGCCTCTGCTTTCCAGAGCCGCTGCTGGGCATGACCACGGACACGCTGCGACATCAGTTCCTGGAGTTGCCTGGAAAATTGAACTACACGGCGGGGAAAAACGTACTGCTGCTTCCCAAAGATTACCCCTATCAAGGCCCATTCCTGAAGGCGGTCCAACGCGTGGCCAAATTGAAAAAGCGACCCGCCCCGTGAAGCGATCTTTGCCCGTTTGTAAGTAAGCCAAAGGGTCGAATCCAATGCCTGTCGGCTTTTCAAGCACAGCCACGCCTCAATCCACGCAGAATTCACGTTGGATGTTGGATGTTCCACTTTCCCCCTTCTGCTTTCTCCTTTCTGCTTTGCCCCAGTCCCCCCTTTCAGCTTTTCAGCGTTTCCGCGTTTCAGCTTTTCCCCTGACCTTCCATTGCGCGATCATTTCCCACTCTGGTAACCTGCGCCTATGGCAACCACTCAAACGCGCCGCAAGTTCCTGTGGAAGTCGGCCCTTGCTTCCTCTGCCGCCGCCGTCAGCTTTCGCTTCGAGGAGCAGGCCCTGATCGCTCAGCAGAGCCAGATCGCAGCGACGCCCGCCGCGCCTGCGCCCGCCCTCGCTTTCCCGCGCGGCAAGCTGGGCAAGCTGTCGGTCAGCCGTTTAATCTGTGGCGGCAATCTGATCAGCGGGTTCGCCCACAGCCGCGACCTCCTCTACGTTTCGCCGTTGCTCAGGCACTACTTCACGGACGAAAAGGTCCTGGAGACCTTGGCCCTGTGCGAGGCGCACGGTCTCAACACGGCCATTTTACGGGTGGACAGCAACACCTTGCGCATCCTCGACCAGCATCGCCAGCAGGGCGGGAAGCTCCAGTGGATCGCGCAGGTGGTAATCAAGGACGACGACTTCTCTGAAATCGGGCAGGCGATAGACCACGGAGCGGTGGGGGTGTTCACGCACGGTGGCGTGGGCGATTCGCTGGTTGAGCAGAATAAAGTCGAAGTCCTCGGCAAGGCGATTGACCTGATCAGGAAGAAAGGCGCGGTGGCGGGGGTTGCGGGCCATGCGCTTGAGGTCGTAAAGGCCTGCGAGCAGGCGAAGCTGGCGCCAGACTTCTACATGAAGACCTTCAACAGCAAGCGGGTACTGGTCGGCCGGCCCGGTGCCACGCCACGACAGCGTCTTTGAGGAGACCCCGGAGGAGACCCAGGCGTTTATGGAGCAAGTGGACCGGCCGTGGGTGGCCTACAAAGTTCTTGGCGCGGGCGCGATTCACCCCGTTCAAGGCTTCCGGTACGCCTTCCAAAACGGCGCGGATTTCATTTGCGTCGGCATGTTCGACTTCCAGGTCGCGGAAGACGTGACCTTAGCCCGGGAAGCCGCTGGGAAATCCCGTTCTCGCCGCCGTCCGTGGCGCGGTTGAGCGGTTGACGGGCCGAGGGTGCATGACGACATTGTTCACCCACAACATTTCACCTTTCCAGCTTTTCAGCTTTTTTCCCTAAGATTTTTCCCGGTCGCACGTTGTCATAGGTGGAAGCAACATCGAAGCATGGCTGGCAACGACATGAACGCAGAGACCCCAGGCAAGTCAGATTGGGTGCGGGCGGCGGTGGAACGCCACGGTGGTCCGCTCACCCGCTACGCCGCGCAGCTTACCGGCAACCTGGACACGGCGCGGGACGTCGTGCAGGACACGTTCCTGCGTCTCTGGCAGGCGGACCCGGACCGTGTGCAGGGCCACCTGGCCGAATGGCTGTTCACCGTCTGCCGCCACCGCGCGCTCGATGTGCTGCGAAAGGATAACCGCATGAAACCATTGACCGAAGCGGACCTGGCCACCCGTCCGGCCGACGGGCCTTCCCCGGCGGCAGAGGCGGAGCGGCGGGAGACGACCAGCGAAGTGCTGCGCCTGCTCGACGGCCTGCCGTTCAACCAGCGGGAAGTGGTGCGCCTGAAATTCCAGAACGGTTTGAGCTACCAGGAAATCAGCCGCATTACTCACCTGACGGTGACGAACGTCGGGTTCCTGATCCATACCGCGATCAAGACGCTCCGCCACGAACTTCAAGCCTCGGCCCTCGCGCCGAATCCCGAAAGGAGGCTGTGATGAAACTGACCATTGATGATCCCAAACTTACCGCCTACGCACTCGGGGAACTGGACGCCGCCGAACGCGCCGACATCGAGCGCGTACTGGCGCAATCCCCGGAATTGCAGGCCGAAGTCGAAGCCATTCGCCGCACCGGCGAACAGCTAAACCGCGAACTGGCCAGCGAGCCCTGCCCGGAATTCAAACTGGACGAGAGCGCGGCGCAGAGCGCCGACTCTCGGACGGCCGGTGTGGCCCCCGAATTGCCCCAGCAACTGGAGCAACCGCGCCGAGACCCGTCGCCCGGTAATGCGGGGTGGAATTGGCTGCTGAGGTTCTTCGTTTATGGCGGGGCCACGGCGATGATTCTGATTCTTGCCGCCGCGCTCTTCCTGCCCGCGTTGAGCAAAGCGAAGTACAAGGCACAGCGTATTACCCGCCTAAACGAACTCCGGCAGATGGAGCTGGCGGAAGCGAGTCTCAAGCGTGTTTCCCGCCAAGTCGAACTCCGGCGGATGGTGCGAGAGGATGCGTTCCGCGGCATTCCGCCCTCCGCCGTGCCCGCCGCACCGCCCGGCCACTGGACCTATTCGCCGCACGACACCGAATCCTACGACCACATCGAGGACAACCCCTTCCTGACGGTGCGGAACCACCCGCTCTCCACGTTCTCGATTGACGTGGACACCGCCAGCTACGCGCTGGTGCGCCGCTTTATCGAGCAACAGCGGACGCTGCCGCCCAAGGGGGCCGTGCGGATCGAGGAGTTGATCAACTACTTCACCTATGACTATCCGCCGCCGCGCGGCAGGCAGCCGTTCTCGGTGAACGTCGAGATCGCCGGCTGTCCGTGGAAGGCAGAGCATCGCCTCGCGCGCATCGGGCTGAAGGGCCGGGAGATCACCCGCGAGGGTGTCCCGGCGTGCAACCTGGTGTTCCTGGTGGACGTGTCCGGCTCGATGAACATGCCCAACAAGCTGCCGCTGGTGCAGCAGTCGCTCGAACTGCTGGCCCGGCAGTTGCGCGAGCAGGATACCGTCGCCATGGTGGTCTATGCGGGCGGCTCCGGGCCTCGTGCTTCCGCCCACCTCCGGCGCGGACCGGAGCACGATCATCCGCGCGATTGAGCAGCTCCGCGCCGGCGGTTCCACGCACGGCAGCGCGGGGATTCGCCAGGCCTACGAGGAGGCGCAGCGCAGCTTCATCGAACGGC
Organism: uncultured Thermoleophilia bacterium; assembly: GCA_963814545.1. Taxonomy (GTDB): domain Bacteria; phylum Actinomycetota; class Thermoleophilia; order UBA2241; family UBA2241; genus UBA2241. The sequence continues at coordinate 391,486 of CAWFDC010000011.1, forward strand.
GGCGTGAACCGCGTCATCCTTTGCACCGACGGCGATTTCAACGTCGGCGTGACGAGCCAGTCGGAGCTGGTGGACCTCATTGAGCAGAAGGCCAAGAGTGGCGTCTTCCTGAGCGTGCTCGGCTTCGGCATGGGCAATCTGAAGGACTCCACGCTGGAGAAGCTCGCCGACAAGGGCAACGGCAACTACGCGTACATCGACACCTTTGCCGAGGCGCAGAAGGTGTTCGGCGAACAGCTCCTGGGCACGCTGGTGACGATCGCCAAGGACGTGAAGATCCAGGTCGAGTTCAACCCGGCCCACGTCGCGGGCTATCGCCTCATCGGCTACGAAAACCGCATGTTGCGCGCCGAGGATTTCAACGACGACCGCAAGGACGCCGGCGAAATCGGCGCCGGGCACACCGTCACCGCGCTGTATGAAATCGTGCCCGCCGGGGTCGAGGTGCCGGCGCCGGACGTGGACCCGCTGAAGTACCAGCGACCGGCCGTCCGTCCCGTCCGGCGGCGAGTCGCCAGCGACGAGGTGATGACCATCAAGCTCCGCTACAAGGAGCCGGACGGCGACACCAGCGAACTGATCGAGGTGCCGGTGGCGGACACCGGCCGCACCTACCAGCGGGCCAGCGAGGACTTCAAGTTCGCCGCGTCGGTCGCTGCGTTCGGGATGATCCTGCGGGACTCCCCGCACAAAGGCAGCGCCAGTTTCGGCAGCGTCCTGGAACTCGCCGAGGAGGGCGTGGCCGGCGACCGCTCGGGCTACCGGCAGGAGTTCCTCAAGCTGGTGGAGCAGGCCAGCCAACTGGCGCCCCACGAGAACCGGCACTGAACCAACCCCATCCGCGCACCACCTCCGTGGCCGTGAGCATGGGCCGATCATCCGTGGTCCGTAGTCCCGTCTGCCCTTTCAGCTTTTTCCCTATTGGAACCGCTTCGCTGAACGGGCTAATGTGGCGAGCGAGCGGCAAGTCGTACTATTTGATATATTACATTAGGGGTTGAGCAGGTGTCAGCAACCTCCGGCAGAGCCGGAGGTTGCCTCCTGGACTTACTTTGCTCCCTGGCCAGCACCCTGCTGTTTGCCGGCGCGAGCCCCGGTGCCGTCACACTGGCCGTTGCGCCAGCAGTTACCCTGGCCCTGGCCTTGTCCGCGACCCTTGCCAACGCGCGGTCCCTGGCAATCCTGTCTCGGGCCGCCATTGGGGCAAACGCCGCCGTTTTTCTCGAGGCATTCAGCCTGGCGGGCAGCGCGCTCCTGTTCGGATTGAGGCGGGCCGCCATAGCCGCGTCCATTGCCACCACGCCCGGCACATTGCCCCTGGCTTTGGGCGAAGGCCGACCCGGCTGCGAACAGTCCCGCAGCGACTAACATTACCATCAGTTTACGATTCATTGATTGTCTTTGTGTTGTTCTTGTCTTTTAGCGGCGCATGCCTTGCGCCTTGTTTCAACAGAATAGACACCAGGAACCTAAACAGAACCCATGCCGCCAGATTACAGTTTGTTCATAAATAGGAGATGGCAGGGGCAAGTGGGAAAGGCGAAGGCAAGATCCGAGCCGTTTAACTGCATCCGGGCATTTACAGAACGCACGATCCCGGGCATCCTTGGCGCGATGCTCTGAGCATGCCATGCATCTCGTGCTGCATACTGTTATTTGGCGGATGATACTGGTCGGCGGTTTCTGCGTGGGCCTCGCAGGCCTTGTCCCGTCCGCCCTCGGCCAGACCAATCTCAACGCCGGTATCCCGCAGGCTGAAAGTGTCCATGACCTGAGCCCGATGGCCGGGTTTCTGCGGTTGGGTTTATGGTCGCTGGGCGCAGCGCTTCTCGTTATTGCCGCAGCCTTGACTGCCCTGCGCTATCGGGTGACCACGAGCCTGTATAAAACTGCTTCCGATGCCCAGTGGGATGCGGATGCCCAAGAGGATGCGGGGGCGCGCATAGATGCGAGCGAGGTCGCCGGAGCGTGCGCGGCCATTGAGAAGACGCCGCCGGTTGACGCAGCCGAGACTGCGGTCGAAGCTGATCATTCACCTCAGGCGCGGCTTTTCGCCCCGGCGAGCGGGCCGGCCTGGGGCGAGCCGATGCTTAAGGCGTTCCTGAGCACGTGCATGAGGGTGAATTGCCTTGGCCGCACGTGGAGGGAGTCAGCCGCGTGGCGGTTGCAGTCGTCGAACCTGCCTGATCCGCGGGAGGCGGAGTTGATCCGCCGGCTCATGCAGCGCTGGCCGGAGTTCCACGTTGACCCGGAGGCTGGGGTGTTCCTCGAACACTCCTCCTCCGCGGGGAAAGCCCGCGTGTGTGTTATCAGGGTGAGTAAAGACCGGCGCACCCTCATTGAAGCGGCCTTCAACGCCGGCTTTGTCATCGAGAGTGTGGGCGGGTACCTGAAGAATACGGATCTGGTGTATCGGCGCGAGCTGGGGGATTATCATGCACCCACCAAAGATGAATTGGTGGTCATGACGCCGGGAGAAAAGGATTCCCTGATGCGGATTACCGATATCCCTGATCCCTGGCAGGCGATGATCGCCGAACCAAAGGCCGTGTTGCACCGCGCCGCGGGTTCCGCGCAGAAGGCTGGGTGAGGAACAGAAGCAGGATGGACTAAGGCCAGGCAGTGCGGCCAGAATAGACCAATGAAAACGATGTCTTATCAGAGTATCGACCTCGGAAGCGGCAGTGCGGCCCGCGGACTTTCAGTGCTGTTCGCATCGTTGCTCGTAGTCGCGACCGCCACCGGCCAGGAGCCGGCGCATCCTCTCAAGCCGCCCGACCGGTCGAGTCCGCGCGCCGCGTTGAAGACGTTCCTCGACTTCGGGTGACGCGGTCGGCACATTTCTGGCCCACGATTACCTGCCGTCGCCCTCGCGCGCGGAATCTCCACCTGCGTTCGCTGGGGGACAACATCGTGCAAGGTCTGGACCTGAGCGAGCTGCCGCCGGCGTCTCGCAGGAAAGGTGGAATCGCGGCGGCGCTGGCCCTCGTACGAGACCGTCTGAGCAGGATCCAACTTCCGCCGTTTGACAGAATCCCCGATGCCGATCAGTTGAACCCGCCCACCGGCACCAATTCCACGCGTTGGGTGATCCCGAGACACCGAAATCGCCCTCGTCCGCGTGCCGAGTGGACCGCGCAGCGGCGAGTTTCTGTTCAGCGCTGAAACCGTTGCCAAAGCGGCCGACTTCTACGAGCGAGTCCGCGGATTGCCTTACACCCGTCCGGTCCCACTCGAGAATCTGAACGAAATCGTGGTCATCGGCGGGGGCTGGCTGGTTCCCTATCGCCTGGATTCAAGCGATGCCGGCGTGGCTCCGGACCCCGCTGGCCGGCCAGGCAGGCTGGAAGTGGATCGCCCTGGCGCTGATTCTCGTGTTTCTTCGCGCTGCTTCTGCGGTGGCGTACCGCCTGTCGCGCCGGGGCAGCAGCCGAGCACCCGTTCCTGCGGGCGCTGGCGCAAGTGACCTTGCCGGCGTTCTTTCTCCTGGCAACGCCCGGCGGTGGCCTACCTGGCGCTCGTTCAGCTCAACCTGTTCGGTAGCGTCGGCAGCGCCGTCGAGCTCGCGGCAACGGCGGTCATGTTCCTTGCCGGCGCATGGATATCGTGGCGCCTGGCACCGGTGGTCGCCGAGGCGATCATCGCTTCACCCCAATCGCGCCCGAGAGCATTGACGCTCATCTCATCCGCATCTGCACGCGACTGCTGGGGATGGTCGCCGGGGCGGGATTGCTGGCCGTGGGCGCCGACCGGCTGGGAATACCGGTGTATGGAATCATCGCGGGGCTGGGCGTCGGCGGGTTGGCCATCGCCTTGGCCGCGCAGCCGACCATCGAGAATCTGATCGGCGGTCTGAGCCTGTTTGCGGACAAGCCCATTCGGGTCGGCGATCTCTGCCGGTACGGGAGTGATGAGGGGACGGTCGAAGCCATCGGCATCCGCTCGACGCGGATTCGGGGCATAGACCGCACGCTGACGACCATTCCCAACGCGATGCTCTCGAAGATGCCGGTCGTGAACTTCGCCCAGCGCGACCGGATGTTGATCCAGTCCGTCATCGGCGTTCGCTGCGAGACCAGCCCGGAGCAATTGCGCTATTTGCTCGTCAGGATCCGGGAGATGCTCGTGGGCCATCCGCGCATTCACCCCGACCCGGTGCGCGCGCGGTTCATCGGTTTCGGGGCCTCCTCGCTGGACATTGAGGTGTTCGCGTATGTGACGACCAGTGACCGGGCGGAATTTCTCGGCATCCGGGAAGACGTGCTGCTGCGGGTCATGGACATCGTCGAGCAGAGCGGCACCGGCTTCGCCTTTCCGTCGCAGACGCTCTATTTCGCCCGCGATGACGGACTGGACGCCGACCGGACCGAGGCGGCCGAAGCCCAGGTGCGCCAATGGCGGGAGGAGGGCCGCCTGCCTTTCCCGAACTTCCCGGCGAAACAAGCGGCTGAGTTGCGCGGCTCGCTCATCTATCCGCCGCCCGGATCACCCGATCAACCCCTCCCAGCCGGGGGCGCGCGGGGTGCCGGTGGGCACAAGGAAGCGCAGCCCACCACCGCCCCGCAAACCGATCAACCAAAGGAACCGTCCCCGTGAGTCTCGAAGAGGATGTCGTAACTCATGCGAGTCCCCGGTTGCCAGCGGTGGAAATCTCCGCTACAGTGCGTCGTAATGACAACCGTGGCGCTAACTGCTCATTTTGACGGCGAGAAGGTTCAGTTCGATGAACCCTGTCGGCTCGACGCCAACGCGCGTCTAATGGTTGTGGTGCTTCCGCCGGACGACGAACGCCGTGATTGGTCCCGGCTTTCAGCCGGCCAGTTGGCGAAGGCCTACAGCGACACCGAACCGGAATACACCGCAGCCGATCTCCGCCCATGACCGAGGGCGATATCGCTCTGGCCCCGTTGCCCCAGACCGACGGCCAGATCAAGAACCGCCCCGTGGTTCTGCTCCGGCGTTTGCCGCCGTTTGACGATTTCCTCGTCTGCGGCATCAGCACCCAGGTCCACCAACGCGTGGCGGGCTTTGACGAAGAAATCGCGGTGGGCGACCCGGAGTTTGCCGCCAGCGGACTCAAGGCGGCATCGCTCATCCGGTTGGGCTTTCTCGCGGTGCTGCCGGACTCCGCCCTGCTCGGGAGAATCGGCTCGCTGTCTTCCACACGCCACCTTCGGCTGCTGGCCAACCTATGCCGCCATCTCAGTTCTCAGGAACAGCCAGGCGTAAAGAAGTAGCCCACCGCACCCGCACCCGCCGCCAATCCCGCCCTCCGATCATTGTCGAGGTAGGGACGTCGGTTGCCCGACGCCCCCCTCACAGATCCCGGCGAGCGGTATTCCCGCACCGGGCTCTTCAAGTTCAACTCGCTCTCGCATATGCCCGCAGGCTTGCCCAGGCCGCCGGAAGTCCAGCAACCGTTGACAGAAACTCAGTTCCTGTTGGCAAGGCATTCTCAGATTATTCTTCTCCACAATGCGCGGGGGCGGCACTTGGAAACGTGCCAGCATCCGGTTGAAGGCTGACCAGGTCAGACTCGGGCGCTGACTGCGCCGGTTGAGCCACTTGTGCAGCGTCCGGCAGGTCGCGCCGTAGAAGAGCTGCATCCGGCGATAATTGCCGATCAGCCCATAATAGTTCCACGTCCCTCGCAGCTTGGCCTTGAGCGTCTTGAGCGTCCGGCTCAGCTTCTGGTGACGGTGTGTTTTAATCCAATCTCTCATCCGTTGCATTCCGGCCAACCATTTCTTGGTCGCCGTGCGTCGCTTTACCCTCGGTTGACCCTGCCGATCCGGTTCCCAGTAAAACTCGAACCCCAGGAAATCAAACCGTCCATTGTGCGGCCCGCCATTATGCCCAAAGCGCAGCGTTTTGGTCTTGTCCGCTGCGACTTCCAACCCGAATTTGGCCAGCCGGTCGTTCAATGCCTTCTCGAAGGCCACGGCTTCATGCCGATACTCGAAGCACGCCACGAAATCATCCGCATAGCGAATCATCCGGCAGCGCCCTTGTTGTTGCGGTCGCACCACGCGCTCAAACCACAGGTCCAGCACGTAATGCAGGTAGAGGTTAGCCAGCACGGGCGAAACCACTCCGCCCTGCGGTGTTCCGGTCTGAGGATGGATCACTCGCCCATCCTCCTCCAGGATGCCTGCCCGCAGCCACTTGCGGATCAGGTTCAAAAAGGCTCCATCCGCGATTCTTTGCTCCAGCATCCGTTCCAACCATTCCCACCGGAGATTATTAAAGAATCCCTTGATGTCCGCTTCGACCACAAAGTGGTGTCCACCAAATTGCAGCTCGTCGCTCAGGGCCTTGATCGCGTCATGCGCGCCCACGCCCGGCCGGTAGCCATAGCTGCACGGCAGAAAGTCCACCTCGAATATCGCCAGCAGGATTTGCGTCACTGCCATCTGCAGCAGTTTGTCCTCTAGCACCGGAATTCCTAACGGGCGGAGTTTTCCCTCGCCCTTGGGTATGTACTTGCGTCGCACCAGCCGCGCTCGATACGCCTTGCGCTTCAACCGCCCTTCCAAGTCTGCGAGGTTGCTTTCCAGGTTCCTTTCGTACTCCTGGAACGTCACCCCGTCCACGCCACTGGCTGCGTCCTTTCGTAGGCGAAAGAAACTCAGGCGCAGAACGTCTCGGTTAAGCCGCCGATACAAGTCGCCGAAGCGGTGGTGTTTGTGGGTATATGCCTTCTCGGCTATGGCCCGCAGGAAGGTTTGCCAGTCGGCTTCCGTCGTTCTTACGGTGCTGGTTCCCTGTGCGGACTGCGTTGACCTGTCGGCCCCTTTGCCAGCTTCGGGGCTTGCGCCTGGCGGCTGGTTTCTATGAGCCGATCCGACTCCCGGAGCGTCAGATGACGCTTCTTGTCGTTGCGCCGCCCTTCCTGCTTGGCTCTCGTAGTTAGTGCGGCAGGGACTCTCCGGACCTCCTCGGTTCCGTGCGTCTGCTTCCGCGCGCGCCACGCTCTTAGACCCCGGCAAGCCGGCGGCGCCCTCACCTGGTGCGGGCGTCTCCGTTTTGGGTTCCGGGTCACTGACACCGTCCCCGCTTGCGTCGGCTGCTTTCGAGGCTGAGTTGCTTAGAGCAGGATGCGGGTCCCGCTTGCGGCTCGCGCTTATCCCGGGGTACGCTTCTCGACGGTCGTTCGTCCCGGTAATACCAAAGGTCCACCGGTTCTCCTTCCGCCAAGCAACCCTCGGTCTTGGGCAGTTGGTTAGACTTTTCCATTCATCACTTTCGTTCCGAACTCCGGAAGCCTGGCTTCCAGACTTGAGGGACTTTCACCCTCGCTTACGCACGTCTTCTCCGAGC